>CAWJBB010000093.1:0-39218 GCA_963840855.1 uncultured delta proteobacterium | reverse complement strand
CTGCTCTTCCTCGAGCACGAGGCGAGTCCCGAGGGACAAGAAATTATAGACAAATACGAACCGCTCAAGGGATCCATTTACTCCCCGGGGAGCGTCGTGGCCAAGCTGGTCGAGCGAAAGAAAATCTGTGTCAACAGCTTTGAGACCTTTCCCATCACTCCAGCGAGTGGATGGCGAAGGCGGTAGAGGCATTTGGCTTCCCCAAGGCGACAAGGTAAACCAAAACTCCGCTTATCCACAGGAATGTAGATTTGATCCTGTACGGTCGCGGACATATTTTTGCTGTCTCCACGGCGCAGGTGCCCGGCACTATGTGCTTTTTAAGCCCACAAATCGCTTTCCGAGGGCTCCACGTGAAAGAGTAGGGACCGTGCTATCCGGCAGCGTTTGAACGATGCGCTGAGGCATGAACGTTTTCGGTGGCGCCCTCGACCGAGTGGCTACCGAGGCGCCGCGGTCTCGATCTCCTCCGCGCGGGCCCCGGAGGTCCGTTTCTCGAAGGGTCGATCGGGCAACGTCATCCCGTGTCGGTGCGGGGTCGACCATTCACGACCAACCGACTGGCTAAAAAGGCGGTAGCCCTGTGATTGAACTGAATTCTCCGCCAGTACATTAGCGGTCTGATCCTGTCGTATCTTGCTCTCCAAAACCCAATGGAGAGGAGAATTGCTATGCGACAGGTCATTAGACGATTTCTAAAGCATCTCGACGCGGAGAAAAACGCAAGTGCATCCACGATAGATACGTATCGCTACGATCTCAATAAATTCGACGATTATCTGGCTCATCGACTGGGAAGCAGGTTCCTACCAGGTGACGTTTCCCGCGACCACATACGAGATTACCTCATGTGGCTCTCAGAAGTCGGTCATCAAAAGCCAAACGGGCCATCCGCTCGTGCACGGGCCTTGGCAGCGATACGATCGTTTTTCAAGTATGCTCATCGAGCAGGGCTTCTGAGGGATAATCCCGCTGAGATATCCCCCTTCCAAAAATCAGGATGGGTGAAATCCGCGCATTGTCCCAGGATGAATGTGCCCGCCTCATTAAAGTCGTGGAAATGAATCAGAAATGCATTAAAAACTCAGGGACAGGGCAATAATTTCGACATTTTTCTTAACGGGCGCGCGATTGCGTGAAATTGTGCAGCTGGACAAAGCCGACATCGACCTTCATCAATCGACGATACGGTTGCATCGCAAAGGTGGAGACATTAACATTCTGCCGCTGGCCGACTCTGCAAAAATAGAGATCAAGGCGTACTAAAGCAGAGGCGGAAGAGGAGCCGGGCAAGGGCACTATTTATTTCTTGCCGGAATCGAAGAATCTCGCGTGGACGGTTTGGTATTTGGTGAAGAAATATTTTAAGAAATCTCGCATAAGAACGAGCGGAATGGGACCACACGTTTTGCGGCATACTTTTGCGACGCTTGCTTTTAAGTCAGGGAGAAAATATCAGAGTTATTCAGAGTCTAATGAACCGCAAGAGCCTTGCTACAACAGCTCGATATCTCCATTCGCGCAGCCAAGAACTGGTAAAAGCCGTAAACGGTCTGAAGCTAATAGGCGGCTAAGACAAGTTTGTCCTCCCCTTGAAAAAAAGAGAAGAGTAGAAAGAGGATGTATTCATGAAACGACGCCTATCGGATATTTGGTTAGCGATCGTCACATGTTGCCACGGGCCAGCTGCGACTCCACGTTCCCCTGGGTGGCCGAGCGCACCGGAAGATTGCGGTCCTGAGAGGTCACAAACATCTAGTGAAAGTCGGTACAGCTCACCGCACTTAGCAGGGGCCTTTTCAGACGGGAGACTGGGTCACTCAAGTGCGGTTCACCTTCGGTTCGACGGGAGCGGTGGAAAAAAGAACCCGAGAGGGATACAGAAGAGAAGCGAACAGATATCGTTTAATCGTAACCGAAGAGGCCATGGAGCAGATGTCGAAGGTGAAGAAATCTTCGGAGGTTTATTTACCGATGTGAGCGCGTAGGTGTTTATTGGCCGAGTGGTAGTCGGGGTGGGTGTCCGCGAAGGCGCACCGGAAGCCGGGACATCTCGAGTACTGATACTCTTTCAAGCAAAACATCTGTTATCCGCCGAAAAATTAGACATCGCTTAACATCAAACCCTGCAGGAGGAGGCGCATCCGCGAATGCATTATCTCCCGAAGTCATCGAGCGCTTGGGAATATAAAGGCCATCAAGGAAAAGGCCAGTGCTTGGTGGTGGCGTTATGTGTAACGTGTGGCGAAAGGTGAGGTCGAGCTTTGCGTAACACCAAATAAGCGAGATTCTTCCGGGTCCTGGCAGTCGCTCTCGGGCCCCTTACCGCCCGAGAGGGGTCCAGATGGAACGTAGACGGACGCTTATACGACAGGAATCTCGACTCGATCCAGTGCCATCGAAGAACGGCAAGGGGGGGAATTACACTCCATGTTTTTGAGTTCAAGCCCATCATCCAGAGCGAAGTTCGCCGAAAGGCGGACTGGAATACTCGATAGGGAGCATAGACAGCACCTTGAGTCTGCCTGCCTAAGCGTCAGACGGTCCACCTAACCTTCCCGTTGAGAGAACCGATGCTTTCAAGCACGGCTCCAGCCCTTTTCTGCGTTAGTTAGCGTGTAATTGAATTGAATTCTCCGACGACCCAATCCGGGCTGTGAGTTTGGCCGTTCGTCGTTCAGTTCAATCCTATGGGTCCGCGAGCAGTTCTTATTTGACAAATCCCTGCGTTCGGCGTGATAAATAACGCTCGAATCGAGGTGCCCAATGAAGACACGTGCAACACCATCAATCCTGCTTGTAGTGGTACTGCTCGTTGTTGCGGCCATAACCGAGGCACAGCACGAGCCGAAGAAAGTCCCTCGGATAGCTTTCCTGGGGGGCTTTGGAACATTTAACCTTGACTCTTTCCGTCAAGGTCTAGAAAAACTCGGCTATATCGAGGGGCAGAATATCCATATCGAGTACCGATTCGCGGAAGGCCAGCTGGACCGGGAGCTTGAGCTTGCAAGGGAACTAGCCACGCTCAAGGTCGACGTCATTGTTACCGGTAACACATCGACAGCCAGGGCTGCCAAACAGGCATTTCGGATCATTCCCATTGTCTTTGCTGGTAGTGATCCGGTCGGGAGCGGACTTGTCGAAAGTCTGGCGAGGCCAGGGGGCAATGTTACAGGGCTGTCTACCCTTTCCACGGATTTAACTGGGAAAAGGCTGGAGATAATCAAGGGGGGTTTTCCTAAAGTCACACAAGCGGCCATTCTGTGCAGCGGTACTGTATGCTCGGATACGGCAGCAGAGGCTGCGGCAAAGACCTTAGCTGTGCAGCTTCAACCTTTAAGAATCTGGGATGCGAATGAACTGGAAGGGGCATTCGAAGCAGTGATACGGAGTAAAGCCCAGGCCATTCTTTTCAGAAGTGGTCAACTATTAAACGGCCATCAAAGACAAGTCCTCGAACTAGCGGCAAAGACAAGACTGCCAACAATGTACTGGCGCTCAGAGTGGGTAGTTGCTGGCGGCTTAATGTCCTATGCAACGGACAATGCCGACTTATGGCATCGCGCCGCTGTCTACGTCGACAAAATTCTCAAAGGCGCCAAGCCCGCTGACCTGCCGGTGCAGCAGCCGATGAAGTTTGAGTTTGTGATCAATCTCAAAACCGCCAAGCAAATCGGACTGACGATAACGCCGAATGTGCTGGCGAGAGCGGACCGGGTGATCAAATAACGACGGCGCGATGCTAGGATTGAATTGAATTCTCCTTCGGTTCAATCGCAAGAAACGATTGCATTCGGCTCTGGGATCCTTACCCGCGGAGGAATACGAGATGAAGATTCAGAAGGCAAAAACCGCCGATCGTACTCCCCTCAAATCTCGGTGAAAAGTTTCCAGCGGGAGGGGCGCAGTCCAGGGCCACCAAAATGCTACCCATTAGCTAAGCTAATGGACTGGACAGGGAAGTGAATGTAACAAACATTCTGACGTGCGTATTAGTTGAATCTTTAAAAGGCAGAGAAAATAACTGAGGAGGTTATTTTATGAAGGTTAAGTTCATGACGGCCGGGCTTGTGTTTTGCGCGGTAGCCCTAGGGATGTTTGCCGATAGCGCGGGAGCGGCGACGGCGCCAAGCGCAGAACTGGCTAAAGCGAAGAAAGAAGCCGAGTCCAGAGGGTACGTCTTCTATGCCAACCGGGACGAGATCGTTGCCAAGGCGAAAGAGGAAGGTCGCGTGCGGGTGTTGAGTAATATGGACCCGGACAATATTGAAGCGCTGCGCAAAGCTTTCATGAAGCAGTACCCGTTCATTGACGCGCGTGCGGAGAGGATTTCCGGGGTTGAAGGAGGGCAGCGGTTTGCGCTCGAACTGCAGGCCGGGAGAAGCAACTGGGACGTCTTTGAAGTCGCGCAGGAATTGTATCAGGACTTCCTGCCGCACCTTAAGAAATTCGATATCTTGGGGATGGCAAAGCAGGGAGTGCTCCAGATCCCGGGCGAAATTATTGATCCGACAAACCGCAACGTCATCAGTCTTGCCAGCACGATTTACAGCCTCTCGTATAACAAGAACCTGGTCGCCCCGGAAAGGGTGCCCAACCGGTGGGAAGATTTCCTCAGGCCCGAATTCAAGGGCCGAAAGTTCATGGTCGAAGTTCGCCCGACAGGGATGGCAACCCTGGCGGCCGGGCTCGGCGAAGAATGGATGTTGGATTATGCGCGCAAGATCAAAGATCAGGACCCGGTCTGGGTGCGCGGCATCAGCCGTGCAATTACCGCGATCACGACCGGCGAACAGTCCATGCTGCATTTGTCCTACTATCACTCGTGTATCCGGGCAAAACGAAAGGACATCTCCAAGTCCCTGGAGTGTAAGCTGATCGAGCCGGTGCCGGTGCGCACCCAGGAAATGACCACGATTGCGCAGGTCTCGCCTTATTCGCACGCGGGGCTACTGTGGCTCGAGTTCCAGATCTCGCCGGCGGCGCAGACGATCATCGAGAGCCTCGAGCCCAAGACATCGGTTTTTGTGCCCGGCTCCGAAGCGGCTAGAGTGACGCAGGGAAAGAAACTCGCGGTGAATAGCTGGGACACTCTGCCGAACAGCAACAAGTGGGAGAAGAATGCGCTCAACGCTTTCGGCCTCCCCCAGGCGATGTTGAAATAACGCGGGTTCCTGGCCCCTTCCCCCGTTTGGCCTTGAGGTTGTCGAAAGGTGAACGGGGAGATTTCAGCAAGCCGACGGTAAGATCATCACAAAGGGGGAGATGCAGGACTATGACCATACGCGAGCTGGCGGTTCGCTTGCGGCGACCAAATGTAGTTCCCGTTTCGCTCTTCCGTATAAGTTTGGCTGTGGTTAACCCAGACGTCAGACAGCGCCCGAAATGAGCCGCAAATGGACGACAAGTAGCTGGCTTGACATAGCTCCGGTGTGCCTCAACGACAGATAACATTACGGAGGTGATCTAGAATGAATGCTCGCCTTTTCGGACGCGCCGTTTTTTTCTTTGCATTAGTGTCTTTGACAATTTTGCGATCGATCTACCCTGCCTCTGGTAATCCGGAGTTGGAAAAGGCCAAGACCAACGCTCAAAATCTGGGTTACACTTTTATCGGCAGTCACAATGAAATTCTGGCCGGCGCCAAACGTGAAGGAAAACTGCGCGTCCTCAATACGCTTGATGCCGAAACGACAAACCAGCTTATCAAAGCATTCAGAGAAAAGTACCCGTTCATCAGCGTCGAAGGCCAGGAAGTTGCAGGTACAGAGGGAGCGCAGCGTTTCCTGCTCGAGATGCAAGCCGGGCAAACAAAGGACTGGGACATTTTTCATCTGCCCCGCGATTTCTTCAGCAAGTTCACTCCGCACGCAAGGAAAATTGACATCTTTGGCATGGCTCAGCAGGGCATTCTCGCGATTCCCGTCAAGATGATCGATCCAAAAAATCGAAACATTATAGCTCCCGCTAGCGCCATTCAGGCGGTCGCTTATAACAAGACGCTAATCTCAGCGGGAAAAGTACCCAACACCTGGGAGGACTTTCTAAGGCTTGAATTTAAGGGAAGGAAATTCATGATGGACATTCGACCTCATGGATTCGGCTCCATGGCGGCCGGCCTTGGGATAGAGTGGGTGCAGAATTACGCCCGCAAGCTAAAGGAGCAGGAGCCTATTTGGGTCCGCGGCTACTCGCGAACGCTGACAGCGATTGCGGCGGGAGAATACGCTCTTCACCAGCAGGCGAACTTTCATTCTTGCATGCAGATTGCGGAAAAGGACCCAACCAAATCCATCGCCTGCAAGGTGGTCGAGCCAATCCCTGTTCGCCTCAGCGAAGAAGAGGGAATTCTTCACAATGCGCCGCGCCCGCACGCCGCTCTTCTATGGCTCGAGTTTCAGGCGAGCCCAGCCGGACAGAAAATCATCGACAAATACGAGCCTTTGAAATCTTCCATCTATGCGCCGGGCTCGGAGTTGGAAAAAATCACCAGAGGGAAAAAACTTCTGGTCGGCGATTGGAGCGTCTATGAAAACATCGACCGCTGGGTGGAGATGACGGTCGAAGCCTTCGGTTTCCCCAGGGCAGAGTCGTTAAAGAGTCGGTAGTTGGATGACAGCGACGTCTATTTGATCGAACGTCCTTCCCACAAATTCTGTCTGAGCTCTCGATCCTAAGAAAGGCGCACGGGGGTTTGCGCGAACGCGTAGTTCGTGCCGAAACCGGGACGTTGGCTGTCAGAAGGTCTCGCGAGTCAGAGTTTCGTCGGCCACGCCTATGCGGTACCAGCGGTAGCCGTAGCCGTCCAGCGCGATCTCGTGGGTGCCGCGGCTGTCCGCGTGGCTGTGCTCTTTGCCGAGGATGTCGACGAGGCGCTGCCCGCCGGGTTCCTTGAGCCTGAGGCGCACGGTCTGAGCGGTATCACTGAAATTGTGGAGCGTGACCATGGAGGCCTTGCGGAACCGGTAGCTCAGTACCAAGACCGCTGGTGCGTCGCACTCCAATACCTCGCAGTCACCCCACGCGAGCTCAACGCATTCCTTGCGCGCGCGGATCACGCGTGCGGTCCAGTTCATGAACGAGTTAGGGTCCCGCCGCTGCGCGTTCACGTTGACCTTGCGAAAGCCGAAAATGCCGTCGTTGACGAGGGGCAGCACGGTCTTCTTCGCCCGGGTGAAGCCGCCGTTCAGCTCGTCGGTCCACTGCATGGGCGTGCGCGTCGCCTCGCGCTCCTTCAGTGACAGGTCTTCGCCCATGCCGATCTCGTCGCCGTACTGGAGCATCGGCGTGCCTGGCAGCGCGAAGAGCAGGCTGAAGGCAAGCTCCATGCGCCGGCGGTCGTTGCCCAGCATCGGAGCGAGGCGCCGGCGGATACCGCGGTGGTAGAGCTGCATCGAAGGCTCGGGAGCGAAAGCCGCGTATACCCGCTCGCGCTGCGCCTCAGTGAGCCGCCCCAGATCCAACTCGTCGTGGCTGCGCAGGAACTGTACCCATTGCGCGTCTCTCGGGATGTTGTCGAGCGTCTCGCGTATCGCTCGCGCGAGCGGCCTGATATCCGCGGTGGCTAGCGCATAGAACAGCCGCTGGTTCACCGGGAAGTTGAGCATCATCTGCAGGCGGTCGGCCTCGTCGCCGAAGTAATTCATGCTTTCGCGGGCCGGGACGTTCGCCTCGGCGAGCAGGATGGCGTCGCGGCAGCGCCATTGCAGGAACCGCCGCATCTCCTGGAGCAGTTCGAAATCCTTCACCGGCTTGACGCCCGCGCCCTTGCGCTCCACCAGAAAAGGAACCGCATCCATGCGGAAGCCCGATACACCGAGCTGCAGCCAGTAGCCCATGATCTTGTAGAGCTCGTCGCGATAGACGACGTGATGGGTGTTGAGATCGGGCTGGAACTCGTAGAAGCGGTGGAAGTAGTATTTGCGCGCTTTGCTGTCCCATGTCCAGGTGGTCTTCTGCACCGGCGGGAACACCGTGCCGGTAGCGTGACTGCGCGGCCGCTTGTCGCTCCAGACATACCAATCCCGGAAAGGCGACTCGGGATCGGCGCGCGCCGACTGGAACCAGAGGTGCTTGTCGGAAGTGTGGTTGGCGACAAGGTCGACGATGACGCGCATGCCGAGCGCCTCGGCGTGGTTCATCAGCTCGACGAAGTCTCCGGAGGTGCCGAAGCGCGGGCTCACGCCGTAGAAGTCGCTGACGTCGTAGCCGTTGTCGCGGTTGGGCGAGCAGTAGAACGGCTGCAGCCAGATGCAGGTGACGCCGAGACCGTGCAGGTAATCGAGCCGCCGGCTCAGTCCCTCGAAGTCCCCGATGCCGTCGCCGTTGAAGTCCATGTAGGTGGCGACGTTCAGGCAGTAAATAACGGAGTTCTTGAACCAGTAGTCGTCTATGGCCATCGGGACAATTTACGCAAGTTTTGTTACGCTGGATGAAAGCATGTCGGGATTCCACACTATAAGCTCGGGATGATTGCGTATCAGCATCTGGATCTCCGGTACGAATATTGATTTCGCCCCCGGAAAGGAACAATAACAGTTTCGTAGGAGACGAGCATGGCAGGACAAAAAGAATTGAAAAAGACTCGGGGAACCAAAAAAGTCCGCAAAGCTTCGAAGAAGCAACGCCGAAACAAAATCAGCAAATCTGGTAAACCGAAAATCTAGTTATTCGATTCTCAAGAGATTACCTTCCTTCCAGACATTACTAAGTTGTCTCTTGGCTGCGATCCAATGACCGAAGTCCTGGCCGTCCGGCTGGCCATCTTTTTCCCAGATATAGTAGGCCGCGACGCAAACCCCCACCCGTCCGGGAATTCTGGGACGGTTTTATTTGCAATGGGATGTTTTCGGCTTTTGGCAGGCGGTGATTTCTTTTTCGCTGTCGTACGAGACACTGTCTCTGGCATAACATCTCCTCGAATTTAGTTTTTATTATATTTTTGAAAAAACGCAGTTCAAGAGGTTTTCAAAAAAGATGTTTTGACCCTTAATTAACGTTGCCACTCCGAAATTTAGTCCAACACGTCATTTTCGGTTGCTCCTTTGGTGATTTCTCCGAAGTTTGAATGCCATCAACAAATAGGGCTACGCCCGTTGTCATTATGTGAAACTTGAGAAAACATTCAAGAGATTTATGCTCGAGGTATTCGGCGAAGGAGAATAACGCCGAAGCGGTCAACGAAGCCTTGCGGTTGGTGATCCACTTGACGAAGTTACCGCTCGCCAAAAAGCAGCAGCTCGCAAAACCGTAGTCCAGACTGAGCACAAGCTCCGCAAGCTAGGCTAACCCTTGCGGAGCCTGAAATAACGCTAAGGCTTTGCTCCGACGTGATGCAAACCGATCCGTAAATTTCTATCGCTTCGGGACGAGAAGCTCCTTCAGTTTAGCTACGAGTGCAGGACTGAGATCGTACAAACCCGCGAAAGTCTTTGCCGTTGTCGGGCCATCAATGGGGTTCACCTCCAACTGCGCCTTCTTGGCTTCGGCGACCAGCTCGGGATCCCGCAGCGCTTTGATGAAAGCCTGCTGAAGAATCTGTAGCCGCTCAGGCGGAGTGCCCGGAGCAACAGAATAAGGAAACTGGTAGACATGAACATTGTCCGCGACTTTTAGAAGTATTCGAGCCTCATCCGTTTTGGCGTAGTCGTTGGCCAGGGGAACGTCTTTCAAATCGGCATGTGATTTCAAGGTAGCCTGCAGCACCACGCGAATCTTTCCCGAGTCCATTTGACTGCGCCAGGTAATCTTGGTCGCTTGCCAGGAGGCGCAAAGACCGTCGACTTCGCCATTTTCTACCGCCACCCGAGCCTCGGCTCCGCCCTTGTATCCCTCGACGACTTCCAACTGAAGACCGAGCGCTGCTTTAAGAAGCTTGGGAACATCCGACAGGCCCGTGCCCGGGCCGATCGATGAAATCTTCACGGGCTTCTTGGAGGCAAACCAATCGTCCACTGTTTTGATGCCGCTCTCCCGGTTGAAGTGGCAGGCCGTATCGTAAGGACCCGGTATGCCAACCCAGCCGACTTTGCGAGCGTCGAACTTGGTCGCGTCGTTGCCCATGATCTGCTGGAGGATCAGCGGCGAGGCCCACGCCGCAACGGTGAGCCCGTCGGGTTTCGCTCGGTTGTAAAGATGATTGGCGGCGATGATGCCGCCGGCTCCGGTCATGTTTTCGACGATCGTATTCGGCTGGCCGGGAATATGCTTGGTGATATGGCGGGCGATCAACCGGGTGTATTGATCGTAGATGCCGCCTGGCGAATAGCCGACGATAAACGTTATCGTCTTGTCCTTATAGAATTCTTGCGCGTGCGCCGCTCCGAGACTGACTGCCATCGCCACGAAGACGCTAGTGACAATGCATCCTTTAGCTCTTTTGATCATGATGGTCTCCTCTAATGTTGACGTAACTCGGTTCCGCCGGCGTGAAATCGCCCGAAGACGACGCGCCGGCCAAATGCATTCTCTGCGGACCGTACTACAGATGTTTGTTCCGTTCCACCGTCGACGGGCGACCCTCAGTTCAATGTTCAAAGTTCAAGGTTCAATGACAGAACGTTGAACCCGGAACGTTGAACCTTGAACATCCTATGTAGATCGGCTTTACAAAACCGATAGTTAGAGATAAGCGAATATAATCAATTCAGGAGACAGTTATTCCGGGAAAATCGACGCAGCGTTTTGAAATTGTCTCACGACATAGGAGGGCTTATTCGATGGAATATACCAAGGCAACGGCTAAGGAGTGGGCCAAGGGAGATTTTCACGGCGTCTGCAACGTTATTATCCCGAGCTATACTGCGGACCTCAAACGGCTCAACGAAAAAGCCATCCGCCACGACGTGAAGCGCAACATTGAACTCGGCTTCTGGGGCGCGCTGCTCGTATCTGAGGCGGGAACAACCATGGCGGAAATGAAGCAGTTCATGGAGATCGCGGTGGACGAAGCCAGAGGGCGCCACCGTTTCTTGCTTCATGGCACCTTTGATACCGCGGATGACATCGTGCAGATGGCCCGAGAAGGACAGACCATAGGCGTGGACGGCTTGCTGCTCGGTCACCCGAATTCGTTTTATCCGAAGGACGCGGATCAGCTCTACGAGTACCTCGCCTACGTTTGCGACCGCACGGATCTCGCCACCGTGTTATTTGCCGCGCATCACTGGAATTTTGAAAGACTTCATCCCAGCGGCTATCCGCCCCAGGTTTTGTTGCGGGCCGCGAAACTCCCCAATGTCGTCGCCATCAAGCACGAGGTGGGGCGGCCGGGGCTCGGCGCGGCCTATGAGTTTTGGAAAACGATCCGGGACAAAGGGGTCCTCTTTTCCGATCCCCTCGAGGCCAACTCCCCGCTCACCGTAGAAATGTTTGGCCAGCAATGGATGGGAACAAGCAATTACGAATACTGGGGCGGCATGGTGCCGCAATATTTTAAGCTCCTCCGCGAAGGCCAGTTCGATAAGGCCATGAAGATTTACTGGCAGATCCAACCGGCGCGCGCCGCGCGCATGGCCGAGCAGAACTCTTTCGGCGGCGCCAATTTCATCCATCGCTATATGTGGAAATACCAGGCTTGGCTCAATGGTTATAACGGCGGCCCCGTGCGCCAGCCCGTCATGAAGCTCAACAACGGCCAGATGAGGCGCCTTCGAGAAGCGCTCAGCCGGTCCGGAGTGGAAATCGCAGAGGAAGATCCCGCGGCATTCTTCGCCGGCCGCAATCCGGCCTAAAGAATCACACATGGCGCTGTTTCTTACCCACGAAGATGTCTCGGCCAGCGTAACCATGCTGGATGCGATGGACGCGATGGAGGGCGCATTCCGCGAACAGGCCGAGGGCAAAGTCATCCAACCGCACAGACTCAACCTCAAGGCCGGCAAAGGATGGCTCCGCGTCGGACCCGCGGTGCTGGAAGGCTCCGGCTACATGGGCTTCAAGGCGATGAATTTAGCTCCAGGCCACGGAGTCCGTTATCAAGTCCATCTCTATCGGATAGCTGACGGCGAACTTTTAGCCATTATGGACGCGCTCCATCTCACCACTTTGCGCACCGGCGCCACCAGCGCCGTCGCGACCCGGCGCCTCGCCGGTGGTGAGCCGACGACTATAGGGGTGATCGGTTCCGGGATTGAAGCCCGGGCGCAACTCGAAGCGATGCACGCCTTGGGTCTGGCGCGCTCGGCGCGTGTCTACAGCCCGACTCAGGCGAATCGCGAGAAGTTCGCCGCCGATTACAGTCGGTCTCTGGGAATAGAGGTGTTGCCGGTAGGCCACGCGCAAGACGCAGTGCGAGGCTGCGGCCTCGTTGTTGCCGCGGTCAAGTCAGCCGAAACGGCGCTGTTGGGTGAATGGTTGGAGCCCGGAACCCATGTCAATTCAGTGGGCACGGCGCGCCCGGAGCAGCGAGAGATCGATGCGGCGACATTCCAGCGCAGCGCCGTGATTGTCGTGGACACGCGCGAAGGCGTGTTCGGCGAAGCCGGGGATGCCATCGCTGCCAAAGACGTTGTTTCGCCCGAGCAAGTATACGAACTGGCCGAGCTGGTCACAGGCAGCGCGCCGGCGCGTAGCGACGAGAAACAGATTACGTTATTCAAATCGGTGGGCTCGGCGCACCAGGATGTCGCCATCGCGGCGCGCATCTTCGAGCGCGCCCGCGAGAAAAATCTCGGCTCTGAAATCGACGGCTTTCCGATCACGAAAAAAACTTAGGCATAGATACTTGTAATTTCCGGCCGAATTTTAGATCAAGGAAATCAAAAACGCTGTGACTCGCGCAAAGGCGCAAAGCTCGCCAAGTTCTGAGGGATAGGAAAATGTCTTACTTTGCGTGCTTGGCGCCTTGGCGCGATAAACTTTCTTAAAGACGTTATGTGAAACATTTAAGCGGTAAGTATCTAAAGAGGAGCGGTGGATGGAAGATCCCGAACGCGCTCACCTCGTTAGCATTCCTATCGGCCTGCGAGTTTTTTGAAAAAGCCGCTCTCTTCAAGCTTCTTCACTAAACGGGAATCGATAAAATCTTCGGGTTTTGCCGTCGCCGCTTTGGGACTAGTGCCAGCCATGGTTTCCAGGATATTTCCTATTCCGCTCCGAGTCGGCTCGAGAGTCTGGCTATGCACCCCGCTATTGTCGGCGTAGCTATTTTCCAGAATTTTCCTGTCCGTGACTTTAGTGTATTTAGCCATCACCTTTAGAGCTTCTTCCTTATCCGTATTAAAAATGTGGATGCCTTCGGCCATAGCCTGTAAAAATCTCAGCGCCACCCCTTCGGAATCCCTCAAGAATGCCTTCCGGACGGCGAAGACCAAGGATGGATACTCCACGCCCAAACCACTCCATATGCGTTTGAAGCCCAGCGCTTCAGCCTTGTAGGTGGTCGGCGGCGAAAGCATCGCCCCCTGGACCCTGCCACCGTGGAGTGCGGCGAATGATTCGGGTATGCCGCCCGCTTGGATCAAGGTAACATCCTTGATCGCTTCCAGGCCCGCTCTTTTGAGTCCAACTTTCAGTATGTAGGCGCCGCTGGAGGTCAGGCGCGAAACGGCCACCGTGGCTCCTTTCAACTGCTCGACCTGCGTTATCGATGGGATCACGTACAAGCTCACAGGGGTCGTGGTGGTTCCAAAGCCCATTATGGTCAGGTCAGCCCCGCCTAAAATGCCACTGACGATCGGCTCTCCACTGGCAGCGGCTATGTCAATCTCGCCGGCGATTAAAGCGCTGACCACCACCGGCCCTGTGGAGATGAGCTTCATATCCACATCCAAGCCGTATTTCTGAAAGATGCCCTTCTCAAGCGGGATCCACACGGGCGTAAGGATTGCTCCCACCGTCGTGTAAGCTACGGTAAGTTTAGCGGACGGGACACCCGCCCTTGCTGCCTCCACAGCAAGACTCAAATCCAAAGCAGCGATCGCGAGCGCTAAACAAAACCCGCCGAAAACTTTTTTAAGCGATCCGACAGACTCTCATAAGCTCCCTCCGTTTTGAAGTTGCTTTCCGAGCTACGACTGCCGTTTTCCAAGGTCAGTTTTGCCGAAACGCAATACGCATAACACATCAAGCGGCGATCGAATAGACGAAGCATGGAATTGGCAACCCGTCTAATCTCGCCGTTTAGTCTTGCCCAATACCGACCCCAGTGCTAAGGAAAAGCCGTCAGAGGAGGGAGCATTCATGGCCGCAATGGACATTGCCGAGATAGCACCGGACGTTCCGGCAGGGCTTGAGAGCGGGCTCAGGAACTACTGGTACCCCATCTTGCTCTCGGAGGACCTAACGCAAGGAAGCCCGGTGGCAATCAATTGTCTCGGTGAGAGCCTGGTTGTCTGGCGCGACGCGGAAGGCCATCCCGGAGTTCTTTTCGATCGCTGCCCGCACCGGGCGGCGAAGCTCTCCGCGGGCCGCGTCTTGGAAGGGCAAATTCAGTGCGCGTTTCATGGATTACGCTTTGACAAGACCGGGCAATGCACGCTCATCCCCTGGGAGCCCGAGGAGAGCCCGACCCGAAAGGAGGTTTGCGCTCAGGCCTACCCCGCCAAAGAGCTGGCAGGTTATATCTGGGCCTATCTCGGCGATGCGACGCATTTTCCGCCGCCGCCCCTCGAACAGGAGGTGCCGGAAGAGATCTTGCGCGAACAAGAGTATCGCTGTTTCAGGATGCCGACGGAGATTTGGGACGCCAACTGGCTGCTAACGGTAGATGGTGGAGACGGCTTTCATGCAGTGATCCTGCATTCCGACACCCAGGCGGTGGCGGACAAAACCTGGCAAGGCGGAAAAGTTCAACGCCCTTCCGCCGCTCTGGCGGAGCGCCGAGTCAAGATCGTCGAGACAACCTACGGCGTCCGCGGTATCGCCGTCGATCGGCAGGGCAAGCCGATCCATCACGGCCACTTATTGGCTGTGAAGGGCGACCGGTTCATTCTGCCGTGCATCACCACCAACGTCATCAGCCCGGTACCGGGCGCCGAACCGTACGTCGCTCGTCTGTGGCAATTTCCCCTCGACGCGCATCGAACCATCGTGCAGCGCTTCGTGGTCCAGCGCGCCACCGGAGCCGAGGCCCAAGAGCGCTGGGAAAAACTCTTTCATGATGTCGTCAGGCCGCGGCTGGAGGGAATCTCCCGCGAGGATGCGATGATCGCCTGCGCGCAGGGAGACCTCGTGACGGCGCGCAACCACGAGCACCTGTTCGAGCCGGACAAGAGTAT
Source organism: uncultured delta proteobacterium (assembly GCA_963840855.1). GTDB lineage: Bacteria > Desulfobacterota > Binatia > UBA9968 > UBA9968 > DATACQ01. The sequence continues at coordinate 24,000 of CAWJBB010000093.1, read as the reverse complement.
GTATGAAGTCCGCCAGCGCATCAAAAAAGCATTTCTGGCACAGCGAGAGGAAAAACGCATTGCTCCCAGCCAAGAGTGCTTGGTCTGGCCGGTAGAGTCCCCGTCGGCCGCCGCGTAGAAAAGAGTTTTCTACCGGGGCTATGGAACCGTAAGGCTTTCCAATGCCTCGATCAGTTCAAGATTAGGTGGAGCGATATGAAACGAAAACCGAAAGGACCCGCAAAGCTCGCGCTCCTCACTGTTTTGCTCGGCACCATTTTTGGGTTTCAGACCAGCCTTGCCCAGGAACAGCTGAAGATCCATAACCCGTCCTTCGATATCAGCGTCATCACGCTGTTCGTCGCGCAGGAGAAGGGTTATTTTCGTGAGGAGGGACTGGAGCCGTTGTTTATTCTCGCGACTCCCGGCGTTGGCATTAACGGCCTTATCGCCGGTAGCTTCGACTTCAGCGCCGCAGGCGGCTCGGCGTCGACGGCCATCGCCCGCAACGTCCCTCTGAAGGTCCTGCTCATCCATACCTTCAAGCCGGGCTTCTGGATCTTCGCCCGGGAGAATCTCAACCCGTCGCAGCTAAAGGGCAAGAAGATTGCCGTTTCGACCTTTGGGTCGCTGGTCCATACACTCGCCAGGCTTGGGCTCAAAAAGCTGGGCGTGGAGGCCGACAAAGAGGTCGCCATGATCGCCGCCGGCACCGACGATGTTCGTTTTTTGGCCTTAAAGAGCGGCGCCGTGGATGCGGCTGTCTTCAACACTCCCACAAGCATAAGGGCCCGCAGGGAGGGATTGAAAGAGATAGTCTTTCTCGGCAATGAGGTTTATGCCCTGAGCGGCGGCGTGGTCACCCATGCCAAGATGATCGAGACGCGGCCGGAAACAGTGCTAAAGTTCGTGACCGGCGCAGTGAAGGGGCTTAAATATTTCATAGCCAACCGTGAAGGCGTCATGCCGATATTGGTGAAATACATGAGGATGGATACAGAAAGGGTCAAGGAAGTCTATGACACGACGATTCAAACCTTCACTGCCGACGGCACGCGCGGGGAAGATTTCATGCGCAGCGAAGCGCAGATTCAAGCCGCCGCCCTGGGCCTCAAGGAACTGCCGCCGCCGGAGCGTCCCTTTGACCTGAGCTTTGCCCGCAAGGCCAACGAAAGACTCAAGAACTGGAAGCCGCAATAGCCGCGAGGATGTTCAACGTTCAACCTCCTCTCCCCACCTTGAACATTGAACTTTGAACTTTGAACACTGAATGGTAGACCTGGTTTCCTAGAAGGAAAGAAGCTCTATGGCAGGATGGTTAGACGGAAAAGTAGCAATTGTTACCGGCGGCGCTTCGGGGATTGGCCGGGCTATAGTTGAGCGTTTTATCCAAGAGGGCGCGAAGGTATGCATTTGTGACCTCGATGCCGAGAAGCTCCAGCAGCTCTCGCGGCTATTGCCGAGCGGTGCCGTGGTCACGGTACAAGGAGATGTTACTCGACTGGAAGACAACCGCCGCGGCAGTCAAGGCCGCTGTGGATGCATTTGGCAGATTAGATGTTTTCGTGGGGAACGCGGGGCTATTCGACGGCTCCGTCACCATCGAGAAGCTCCCCGACGAGAAGATAAGCGAGGCGTTCGATGAGATCTTCCACGTGAACGTGAAAGGTTATTTGCTAGGCGCCAAAGCCGCTCTGCCTGAGCTTCTCAAAACCTCAGGCAATATAATATTTACGGTCTCCAGCGCGGCGTTCTATCCGAACGGCGGAGGCCCTATTTACACCGCCAGCAAGCACGCTGTCGTAGGGCTTATCCAGGAACTCGCCTATGAGCTGGCCCCCCGAGTGCGGGTTAACGGCGTGGCCCCTGGGGGGACGGTGACTAATCTTCGTGTCGTTGCCAGTCTGAAGTCCTTGGCGCCCGCTCCGCTGGAGGCTCAAGCGCGGGAAGCGCGCAGTCGGTCGCGGAACCCCTTGCGGCTGGCAATGCACGCCGAAGACCATGTAGCGGCGTATTTGCTCTTGGCATCCGACCAAACCCGGACGATGACCGGCGAGATCATCCACAGTGACGGAGGCTTGGGAGCACGAGGGCTCTCTCTGGCCGAGAATAAGTGAGCTTCTTTAGAAAAAAATCGCTAAATTCCTCGTCCCCAATACAGACTGATCGACGATGATCAGTCTGCTGGCAAGTTTCCATTTGCCGTCAAGTTTTCGCAATAGATCCTGGCGTTGTCCGGAAATCAGGTCCGCCTGGATAGAGCTGCCGCGACTCCGGTACAGGAGAAAATAACTGCAGGCTTTCACTTCATCTGGGCTCGAGGTGTTTTCCACGCGGATATTGGAAATGAAACGGCGCGTGCGGGAGGGCGGATTCTCGGCCCAGCCAAAGTCGGTGCCGAGGCGCTTAACGCGCAGCTCGAGAGAGCGGCGATCCTCGGAGAAATGCCCCGTTTGAGAGGAGATATCGCGCTGGCCCCGCTCGCGAGTTATGCGCACTGGCATTTCATAGCTTATGTCTTCAGTCAAAAGCTCGAGCCACTCCGCGAGGCTATTGGAGTCGAGCAGCTCCGCCTCACGATAAAAAAAATCCGCAACTTCTCGCTCTAACTCAAATACAGACATCTCCTTCATCCCTAAGAAGCAGATCGAGCCAGCGCCGGTAAAAGGCTCGGGCATTGGCTTCGTGAAATTTACACTCATAAACCTCCCCGGGACCGGGAAAAGAATCCATGGGCTTGCGGCCCAAACCCATCTGGTAGTTAAAGGTCACGCCGGGGAGCTGGCTAACCTTGCGGCTATTTTCCGTGACGTTGACCCAGTTTTCCGTGTCGTCTTGCTCGAGCATGCCGGAAGATCCGAAAGTGTGGATATAAGCTCTTTGCGCTTTTTTCTTCCATTCTTCCGGAATCTCCTTTTCTACCAAAACCCACGAAACCACCTCGATGGTATCGTATCCAACGGGCTGCCAAAGCCGCATCGTGGTGTGGTAGATCGGTTGACCTTCGTAGGTCATCGAAGAGATAAGAAAAGATAGATTGGGGAAAACTGTCGCGTGCGCATTTTTCACTGTCTTGAGGAGGGAAAACTGCTCAGGGCTTAAATTTTTCTCAAACTGCTCAAGCAATGTCTCGGGCCAGATGCTGGGAGAATCGGCAACTCCAGTGCCGATGCCGATACCATGGCCGTTACCCGCATGAATATGGTAGCCGAACTTCGCATAGGCGATGTTTGGAAAAAGTCCCAAGCTGGGCATGCACGCATGTGTGTTGGTTACGTGATACGCATCGGAGGCAAAATTCTCAGCGGGAAGCTTCCAATTCGACTGAACAACCCACCTCTGAGGAGGTCCCATCACAGTCATTTCGGCCCTCTTCAGATAAAGATCGAGGTACCATTTCATTCCGCCTAAGTATTGATCCAAGGACTCCTCCCGTCCGGGTAGCGCGCCGAAAACAAGTCCTTGGAAACTGCCTGTCCTCATTTCTAATAGACCATACTTGGATTTGTCCAACGTACCGTAGGAGTCCTTTTCAAAGGGCACGCCGATGAGCTCTCCGGTGTTTTTGTAGTTATAGCCGTGATAGGGGCACAGGAAATCCGAGCTTTTGCCTGAATCCGTACGACAAACCCGCATTCCTCGATGGCGGCAGACATTCAAGAGAATCCGGATTTTGCCGTCCTCGCCGCGAACTACAATAACTGGGTATTGACCTAAAGACCGGGTCACATAGTCGCCCGGTTCCGAGATCTCCGATTCATGAGCCACGAGCAACCAACAGCGCGGAAAAATACGCTCCATCTCCAACCCAAAGACCTCAGGGCTGGAAAAAATGTAGGCCGGAATCTGGCCCTGGTCAGGATGAACATCTTGCCGCAGCAGACTGATCAAGTGCGCCCGTCTACTCACTGGCAACGTTTCGTTATCCACGTCTTAACGCCTACAAAAGTCGTCGCAAGAAAAGCACTCTTCTATTTAAGGATCTCCTTAAGTCTTGTGGAGAAACCAGTCTCTAGCTTGAAGAGGTCGTTCACGATCGTCTCCAACTCTTCACCCGGGGTAGGATCTATGTCGAGTCTACCCTTTCTCGCATCTGCAATAAACTCGGAATCTTTTAGCGTATCCATAAAGGCCTTGCGCAGGATCTGGGTGCGTTCTTTGGGAGTTCCCGGAGGCAAAGCGTAGAGGCGAGTGATAGCGCCCTGATCCTGAATGCCTATCTGGATCAACCTGCGCGCCTCTTCGGTCTTGGCGAAGCTAAGCGCCAAGGGAACCTCCGGGAGATCCGGGAGGGGCTTCGGGGTGGCCTGCAACACCACGATCACATTTCCTGTTTCCAGCGCCTTTTGCCAGGTCGCCTTGATAGACTCCCATTGCCAACAACCGCCGGCGAGCTCTCCGCTCTCAGCCGCCAGACGGATGTCGGCGGTGCCTTTATAACCGGAGACCAACTGCACAGGCAGGTTCAAGGCCGCTTTGAGGATTTTTGGCGCGTCCTCGGGCGCCGTGCTCCTTCCGGTGCCGCCGATTTTGACCGGGGTCTTGGAGGCCATCCATTTTTCGATGCTTGTGATCCCGCTGGCCTTGGTGAAGGCGCAGGCGACGTTATCTTTCGAAGGCACGCCGATCCATTCAAACCGGCGCGCGTCGAACTCGATTCCAGGCTGGCCCAGAATCTGTCCTATAATGAGTCCTCCTATGAAGTTCCCGATCGATAGGCCATCGGGTTTTGCCGCCTTGTAAGTATAGTTGGCGGCCACAAGGGTTCCTGCTCCAGCCATATTTTCCACAACGATAGTGGGAGCGCCGGAAATATGCTTGACCATGTGGCGCGCCAGGCTGCGCGAATAGGCGTCGAATCCGCCGCCGGCCGGAGCCCCGACGATGAGGCGCACTGTTTTGCCCTTGTAAAACAGCTCATCCGCGCCGCGGGCCAGGGTCGCTGCCAGCGCGATCCCTGCGATCGAGCCAATTAATCCCAAAAATTTTGGACTCATGGCATCACCCCGCCCTTTCGTCAGGCCAACTTATAGCCCGTCTCATAGTGTAGATAAATACCATCGAAATAGAACCAGCGCATCTTGGCGCTTTCGCGGGCGTAATGGATCGCCATTTCCTGGAGCTCTGGGGTCGTGCAGTGTCGTTCCAGGAGATCGAACGCGCGACCTCCGTGTTCGGTATCGGCCCCGACATGCAGCCAGAAATGTTCAATGTCTTCCTCTTTGAAGCGATAGATATTTCGCAGGGCTGGCAGCATGCGCCCGTAAAGGAGAGGAGATTGCGATTCGGTACCGATGCGAAGGGCCGCAACACCCTTAATCCAAGGTTGTTCTTTCGCCGCCCGGATAAGCCAGTTGGCCCATGCTTCCGTGGTTGGCAATCCGCGACCCGTCTTAACCGCTTCGATATCGGCGCCGTTAGCCTGGGCAAATCTGAGCACGATGTCCAGATGAGGTCGCGCCTCGTCGGTCTCTTCACGGAGATTCTCCAGTTCCATGGCGATCACGTCTTTTGGCGCCTTAGCGCAGATAGAGAAGGCTGCCTCCGGCATCTTGTTCACCCAATGCCAGTGCTCAATGGCCCATCCCATCATGGCGTTGCGGCTGATCTGGCCCCCAACCCACTTCTCGGTAAGTGGATGGTTGGCGCAGTGACGCTCCATGACCGCAGCCTCGAGGCGTTGTCTAAGAGAGCCTTGCGATTTCATATCAATTCTCCTTCCGCTAGATACAATACGTCAAACCACGAGGAGGCGTGCGGCGCGGAAACCCAAGATGCTCTCGGCTTTACCGGCATCATAGCCGCACCAGTTTTCCTTCAGGCTTGACTTGATGAGCTTAACCTGAGGCAGATAGCGCTCAACAAGCTCGCTGGTGGGTTCCTGCATGATCGTCTTGGGCGCGCATATATTGAACGCTTCATGGCCGGAAAAATCCCGCTCCACCGCCAATCGGCAAGCTGCCGCCGCGTCTCTCACGTCGATGTAGCTCCACAACGCCCCCGTCCCCCGCCAAAGAGGATCCTTTCGTCTCTCCAGCAAAATTGGATATTGCTCATCCGTCGCGATACCGGCAAAGCGCAGGCTGGCAATCTGGATCTCCTTCTTCCTGGCGAATGCATCACAGATTTTTTCTCCCACGAGCTTCGTCATTCCATAGGGATCCTGCGGAATGAGAGGGTGAGTCTCGTCAATGGGTAGGTAATCAGGCGCATTCGGGCAGGAAGGATAGTAAAGCCCGTAGACCGCAAGGCTCGAACCGGAAACAATCCTTTTTACTCCCGCCTCCAGCGACGCAACCAGGACATTGTAGCTAATCGTCACATTGCGAGAAAATCTCTCTGTGTCTGCCGCGACATCCGGAGTATTCCAACGCCTGCTCGCAGGATCGAAGCCATTGGCCGTGTAAGGAAACGGTATTCGCGCCAGATGCATAACCGCCTGCGCGCCTTCAAAGACACTAAAAAGGCCCTTTACCTCTGCCAAATCCACGGCGAATGAGGGGCAGGCCTGTTCCGCGGGCACAACCATGTCGATGGATGAAACCTCATGACCGTGTCCTAGAAGTTCTCTTATGACATATCGTCCAAGTCTTCCTGCTCCCCCTGTAACAACGATTTTCATTGCCGTACTTCACTCCTTGAGCAACAAGTTCTAGAAATACCCACTCCGGCGGACAGCGTTGGCGAAAAAACCGGTCGCCCACGCCTGTCACGCCGCCTGGGAATTTATTGCCGTGTGGTGGGTCTGAGCTGTATGAGCGTGTCCATGTAGAGGACGGCCGGTTTTTTCGTGCCGGCCGAGCTTTACATCGTAAAGGCTTCCTTCACGAACAGACTCTCGAGAGGGAGTTCTTTCTTCACCAACCCCTGCTCGATCTGGTACCGGTTTAACGCCTGGATAGATTTCTTGTCGGATTCGGTGAGCACGCAGGCGTAGGGATCGTAACCGAGCACGTCGCGCTCTTTGGCGTAACCGGCGGCATCGCCTTCCTTGAAGTATTTCGGTGCGAGCCGGTTCGCCTCCCGAAAGGCTTCGATCAATTTCGCCGCCAGATCGGGATATTGCTCTACCGTTTCCTCTTTGATCGTCACGATATGAATGATTGGATAAATCTGCGTCCGTTTCACGTAGCGTATGATTTCATCGGCGTCTTCGAACAACGGTTTCACACCGGGAGACTTCCCCATCGAGGCCGGCAAAGTTCCGCCGCCGAAGAGCGCCGGGTATCCCGAGTCGCCGGCAACCAAAGCCGCCGCGAGCTTGCCTTCGCTGACAAGCTTTGAGAGCTGCGCTTTTTCTTGGCCGAAGGGCGGTGGCGGATCAAGCCGCTCGACTTTCACCGGCAGCTCGGTGCCGATGTAAACTTCCTGGCCAGATACGAACCAGCCGACATCGGTCGTCTTGATGCCATGTTCATCCAAAAGGTATCCGCGCGCCCATGATACCGCTGTGGCGCCATAACGGAATGCGCCAATCTGTTTACCCTTGAGCTCGCTTGGATGTTTAAGGCTGCCCTCGCGATAAAAAATATTACGCTGCCGCGGGCCGCGCTGAAAGAACACCGGCAACGCGGCGAAGCGCTTGCCCTTCTCCTTGGCGCGCATCAAGGTCGCCGTCGACATCTCGGCGACATCGAACTCGCCCTGCACAAAGCGATAATGCATTTCTCCCGGCGAATATTTGTCGCCGACATATTCGAGATCGTAACCGTCGATTGGAATCAAGCCATCGATGAGCGCGCGGTTACGCGGGTTGGGATTCGTGCTGAAAGTAATCTTCGGTTTGTTTTGCGCCATCGTTATTCCTCCACATGCCGTATGAATTTGTAGGGGCAGACCTATGTGTCTGCCTTCTGGGACGGGCGACCACGCAGGGTCGCCCCTACAATTCTATTGCACCGCCAAATGTTTCCGTCTTTCCATCTACCGATCCCCCATGGGATTTTTGCAGACCACGTTCAGCAATGCCTGGCGCCCGTCTTGCTTCACCGCTTTCAAGGCGCGCTCCAGCGCCCGCGGTAATTGGTCCGGGTCTTCGACCCGTTCGGCGTAAGCGCCGCACGCCTGCGCAGTCAATTCAAATTGCGGCGACGGGCTCAAATCGGTGCCCGGAAAGTTGTTCGTCTTTCGCGCCACGCCGTCGGGATAAAGCCCGCGCGCCGCCGCAATGCTCGCGTTCCAGACCTGATTATTGTAGACGACGGTGAGAAATGGGATGCGATATTTTTGCGCCGTAAAATGACAGGCCGTCGGCGCACAGAACATATAGGAGCCGTCGCCCACCGCGGCGATCACCGTCGCGTCCGGGGCGCCAAGCTTGGCGCCAACCGCGGCGCCGAGGGCCCAGCCCAAATGGCCCGCCGGCGGAGTGCTGAACTGCGCGCCCGGCCGGTTGAGAGGAATCACCTCGGCAAGCTTGGATGTCACCGTTTCGTTGAAAATAATCGTCTTGTCATCCATGATGTCGCCGATGCATTTCGACGCCCATAGTGGATTGATCGGTTTCTGGTTCTTCGCCGCATCGATGCTCGATGCAATTTCACGCATCAACGCGTTGTGTTCGGCTTCGGTCCTTTTTCGGCGCTCCGCCAGTTTCCCTTTATCGCCTGCGCCAGCCGCCAATTTGTTTTTGACGATAGAATTCAGCACGGGAAGCGCGATCTCCGAACAGGCCGTCACCGGCAGATCAGCCGGAAAACCCCAGCCTGGAATCCCCGTAAACAGCGGATCGCGTTCGAGATGAATGATTTTCACGTCAGACCTGATCGCGTCGCGGCGCGGCGGCTCCCAAGGCACATCGATATCCATGAAGAAGAGCACGTCGGCATCCTTGGCATATTTGAGTGTCTGGTTGCCAACGTACAGCGGGTTATCGGTTGGAAAATTGACATAATTTAGATTCTGCACAACCGGAATCGATAGCGCCTCGGCGAGCGTAACCAAGTGCGCCACCGCCTCGGGATTGCGGCCGAGGTACTTGGTTACGATGAGCGGGCTTTCCGCGCCGAGCAATAACTCGGCGACTTGCTCCAGCACCGCGGGATCCGCTTGCGCCTTGGAGGCGGGCACCAGCGGCTCCGATATCACCTGGGTGGACTCCATCACTTCGCACAGCCATTCCCGCGGCAGGGTCAGATAAACCGGCCCGCGCGGTTCGCTCATGGCAATTTTGTACGCCCGCGCGACCACCGCTGGAAGATTTTGATTGGTGCGAAGCTCGTAGTCCCATTTGACGAACTCGCGGACAATGCCGCCTTGATCTCGCGACTCCTGCCGCCAGTGAATATTCTGGCTCTTGCCGCCGCGCACTTCGCCTTCGGTGATCGGCGTCCGCCCCGCGAGCAGAAACAGCGGCACATTGGACGAATTGGCGTTGATAAGGCCGCCCAGCGCGTTGGCCGTTCCGGGCAACGTGTGAACCAGCACCATCTGCGGCTGCTGCGTGACATTGTAGTAACCATGCGCCATTGACACCGCCGCCAACTCGTGAGGCACGACGATGGGTTGAATATCACGGGGATCTTCCTTGGCCGCTTTCGCCAGCGCTTCGATGAGCGGCCCGTGATCGGTGCCGGTATTGGCAAAAAGATAGCGCACGCAACCAAGCGCCTGCGCCTGCGCTAAAAACGCCTCCGCTCCACTGCCGACGGGAACCGTTCTACTCTTTTCAGTCATAAATCACTCCTCAATGCCCTCAAACACTTATTTGACAGCCGGACATTACACGGGAACTTTAAAGGGCGTCAAGGCGCCTTAATCCGGCGCTTAAACGAAAATACGATTTAGGAGTTACTGAATCGCCCTGGGATCCAAGCCCAGAGGTTCAAAACTGTCGCACTGAAAGTCCGTCATGCCCGCGCAAGCGGGCATCCAGGCGACGACAGAGGGGCAATGCGGTAAAGTCTGGATTCCGCTTCCCGCTTCCGCGAGAATGACGAAATCGGAAAGCAGTCTTCGAGACGAAAAATTTCGCCCATCTTGGACTGACACGATAAATTACTTCCACTACTTTCGCCGTAACCTCCGAAGCAATCGCCCACCGACGGCGCCCACGGCCTCGTCCACCTCGGCGATCCGAAACCAACGGCAGACAAAATAGAAGGTAATCGCCGCGAGCGCGATGGCCAGGAGAACGCGCACTAAATTGAGCGCCAATCCCACCAGCGGCAGCAGGGTGGCGAAATCGTTCACCAACCACGCCACCCCGGCCATCGGCACCGAAGCAGCGGCAATCCGCAGCGCCTTCAGGCTCAACTCGCGCCCCGCGATACCGCCGAGCTTGCGGCGCATGAAAACCCCGAGTAGTAGACAATTGACCAGCGCCACGCTGGAAGTTGAAACCGCCAAGCCGACGTGACCGAAGGGACCGACGAGAACTGCATTCATCAGATAATTGACCGCAATCGAGCCGAGACTGATAAGCATCGGCGTGCGCGCCGAGCCGAAGGCGTAAAATGCCGGCGACAACACCTTCACCGCGGCGTAACCCGCCAGACCGATCGCATAAGCTGCCAAGGCGTTACCCGTCTGCACCGTGTCGAAAGCGGTAAAGCGCCCATGCTCGAAGATCAATGCGATGATGGGCCGTCCCAATACCGCGAGCCCGGCGGCGGCCGGAATGCACAGCACGAAAACCAAGGTCAGCGCATGGACCAGCGTGCGGCGAAAACTATCGTAGTCGGCGCGCGCGCCGTCGCGCGAAAGTTGCGGCAGCGCCGCCGTCGCAATAGCGACGCCAAAGACGCCGATGGGAAATTGCATGAAGCGAAAAGCATAATTCAGCCACGACACCGGCCCGTTGGCCACGGCGCCGGTGGCCGGATCGATGATCGACGAGGCGAAGTTAGTATTGACGAATATATTGATCTGCACCGCCGCCGTGCCAATGATGGCCGGCCCCATCATGCCAATGATCTGGCGCACACCGGGATCGCTCAGACTGAGCATCGGGCGATAATTGAAACCAACGCGCCTCAAGCTCGGCCATTGAACGGCGAATTGCAGGAAACCACCGATCACCGTGCCATACGCCATTCCCGCAATAGCACTAAGGCCGATATGAGGGCCCAGCGCGAAGCCGAGCAAAAGACCGCCGATGATGGATCCGAGGTTAAAGAACGCCGACGCCATAGCAGGAACGCCAAAGCGACCATGGGCGTTTAAGATTCCCATCGCCTGCGCCGCCAGCGCGATAAACAGCAGGAACGGAATCATGATGCGTGTAAGTTCAGTGGCCAACTCGGCCTTGCCGGGGAGCGCGAAAAACCCGGGAGCGAGGGCGCCGACGATCGCCGGCGCTTCGAACCAGGCGAACACCGATATGATGGTGATAACGATGATGATCAACGTCGCAACGCGATTGGAAAGACGGATCGCTTCCTTCTCGCCTTTTTTCTCCAGCACCTGCGTGAAGGTGGTCACGAACGCCGAAGAGAGAGCGCCCTCGGCGAATAGGTCGCGCAGGAGGTTGGGAATACGAAAAGCGGTGAGAAAGGCGTCGTAGTGAAAGCCGGCGCCGAAGAAAATCGCGAACACTTGATCCCGCACCAAACCGAGCACTCGGCTCGCCATCACGGCAAGGCTAATGACTCCGGCGTTGCGCGCCACGTTGGGACGCGGGACTTCAGTCGTGGAAGGTTCCATTTCCCGTGGGGATTAAATATTCAACCGGTAGCACGAAAAACCGCGCTCGTCGATGCGGCCGTTATTTGCATGCGGGCGTTATTTGCATTGACAGTCACGAAGCATGTTGGTTATAAACAAACGAGTGTAAATTTAGCAGTAGCCAGTGAGGCGCAGCGAATAAAAGGAGCTCGATTATGACCTACGACTTGATAATCAAGGGGGGCCGGATCTACGACGGCAGCGGCCTGCCGTCCCGGATGGGAGACGTCGCCGTCATCGGTGATCGGATTGCCGAGGTCGGGCGGGTGAGCGGTAGCGCGCATCGAGTCGTCGACGCGGATGGCTTGGCTGTGGCACCAGGTTTTATCGATTTCCACACTCATATGGATGCCCAGCTTTTATGGGATCCGCTTGCCACTTCTTCATGCTTTCACGGCGTGACCACCCTGATTCCAGGGAACTGCGGCCTCTCTCTCGCGCCCTGTCATCCGCAAGATCGCGAAAACGTCATCGGCTCCTTTGTACGAGTCGAGGCTATGCCGTCTCAGGTGTTGCGCGAAGCAGTAAAATGGGAATGGACAACCTTCCCGGAATACCTGGCGCGGCTCAGGCAAAAACTCGGCGTCAATGTCGCGGCTCTCATGGGGCACTGTGCCATGCGCCAATTCGTCATGGGGGAAGAATCCTCGGAGCGCGCCGCTACTCCAGATGAAATCGAACAGATGAAAAATATCCTGCGCGAGGGCTTGAGCGCCGGCGCCATCGGCTTTTCGACCAACCAGAATCGCCGCCACATGCGCGAGGACGGCAGGCCGATTCCAAGCCGTCTGGCAACCGATGAGGAGATTCTCGAATTGGCCGGCGTGCTTGGCGAGGTCAATCGCGGCTCCATGCAGATTTCGCGCGGCACGTTAGGCATAGCCCGGCCCGCCGAGGAAGATGTCAACCTGTTTCACCGTCTGGCCGAAACATCCGGCCGGCCCGTGATATGGCAGAGCATCGCTCATCGCTTGAATGCGCCGGATCTCTGGAAGCGACTCCTCGGCCTCGCCCAGGACTCTCTCGCCAGCGGCGTGCCTTCTTACCCTCTCTGCAATGCCCGGCTTTTCAATGGCCGCTTTACGCTCAAGAACGCGCAGACCTTCGACGAGCTGCCAACCTGGAAGAAGATCATGTTTTTGCCCGTAGAAAACCGCGCGGAGCTGTTTCGCGATCCGGAAATGCGCCAAAAGCTCCGCTTCGAAGCGGTGGACGACACGCGCTCCGTGAATTTTACCCGGCGCTGGGACCAGATCTTTCTGATCAAAGCCGCGTTGCCGAAGCATAAGGAATTCGAAGGAAAACATTTGCAGGAAATCGCCCGGTCTCAAGACAAGGACGTCATCGATACTTTCCTCGACATCGCCCTGGAAGAAAATCTGGAGACGATGTTCCAAAACTCCGGCGCCAGAGACGAACAAGCGACAAAGGAAATCCTCAAGAGTCCCATCACCCTGGTGGGCCAGTCGGACGCGGGAGCGCACCTCATTTACCACGCGGGGTACGGCTACGCTACCCGCTTTCTCGGTTACTGGATTCGCGAGCAAAAAGTGATGAGCTTGGAGGAAGGCATCCGCAAGCTTACATTTATGGTTGCTTCGCTGTTTGGCCTGGACGACCGCGGCCTCATCCGCAGAGGAATGGCGGCGGATCTGGTGCTTTTCAACCCCGACACTGTGCGCGAGTGCGAACCCGAGATGGTCAACGACTTGCCGGGCGGCGAGAAGCGCCTCGTACAAAAAGCTATAGGAGTCAAGTTGACCGTCGTAAACGGCAAGGTATTGGTCGAGGACGGCGAACATACGGGCGTCTATCCCGGCAGGGTGCTGGGAAACGGCGCGGGCGCCCAACCACTGGGCTGAGCGTCAGCTTATCTTGCCGAAGAACGGCGCGATTCATGAAACCTTCGACCAGAGGGCTGTCACGAAAAACACGCGCGTTCCAGCCGGCGGTGCGATTCCTGTTATAGGGCGCCTATGCCAAAAAACATGTGAACCGCCGCGTCGTCGTGCCGCTCGATGCCGTGGCGGATTCGGTGGAAGTGGCGCGTGAAGCCGGCGGCAAGATCACCAAGAAAGCCTGGGACTTCGTCGACAACAGCTTTGCCGAGCATTTGGAGCAGAGCGGTTTTCTGAAGGTGCTTTGGGGCGGCAGAAACTTCTGAAACAGTCTCGGGTCCGGCTGCAGGTGGCAGAGCTGAAGATTATTTGCCCTTGGTTATCGGGGCGTATGAGAGGGCGGAAAGTTGTCGGGAAACAAAGCGAGATTTCTGATCAAGAAGTGCGTAGATCAGGCGTCGGAAATTCCATGAAAGCGAGCGCAACCCGTTCTGCCGCTCAAAAGGAACCTTTCCAGTCATCGATCGGCACGTAGGTGCCTCGTTCAGCGTAATATTGTTGTTGCAGCTTGTATAATTGCAAGTTACTGAACTCGCGTTTTTGTTTCTGGCCGGCGCCGTCTTCATATTCGAATGCCACACCGTACTTGTCCCTCGATAGGCTGAGCAATCGCCGTCCGTCGGAATCCACGATTCGTCCCACCATGCGCAACATCTCGCCCAGACTATAGATATCCGGCACCTTATCGATTTCATTTCTGCGATTGGCGCCGCTCTCCTCCATCCGGTCGATATCGACGGGCGTGTAGGTGCGATCAAAACTGATGGGCACCGTAGAGTTTTCAGCCGGCGGGACAGGAGATTGATCCCGCAGGAGTTTGCTCTTCAGCTTGTCCAGCAATTGCCTGCTGCCTTGAGCGCCCATCCCGCTAGGGTCTCGCGGAAGATATCGCCCAATGACCTGAAAGTTCATTCCCTGCAGTGTGATCTCGAGAGTTTGCGGAAACAAATTACTAAGATCATGCCCAATGGCCCGAAGCCCTCGCGCGTGGAACTGGGCCTTATTCAGGACGTGGATTTCGCTCTCGTCTTTTAATTTTAGCTTCATAAGTCCGCAATACTTCCAGTCGGCGGGAACGAGCGAAACTTTAGCATTGCGTGAGCTTTTGCGGTTCGAATTGTCAATTTTGAGCAGTTGCGGTCGCTCAGAGGAAGGCTTCCAATTTAAAGACGGAGCCACGTTACTGGATGTTGGACGGTCGAATTTAGCCGGGAAGCCCGACACTTTCGACGACAAATGACGCCAATTTGCTGGTCGCGTTATGGCCCGAAAATCTGTTCCCAGTCCTCCTCAGGACTTGGCGCCGGCTCCACGACTTCCTCTTCTGTTTTCGGCTTCCCACAGTTTTCGTCCTGTAAATGCACCCCCAGCATATCCTCAAGTTGCGAGGTGGGATAGGCCGTTACGCCGCCTTTGCCATCCTGGAGAACCCACAGCCCTGCCCCAGCATCCAGGGTGTAAGCGAGCGAAGGTTTGAGCTTATCTGCGGGGTCAAAACAGACCTCTTGGCAACGCCTCGCGATTTTGACGGTCCCGTGGCCTAATTTTCCATTTTCCACATGGACGATGATCTCCGGCGCCGCGCACGGAAGCTCCCGTGGATCAGCTACGAGAATTTCTTGATGATCACAGTGGACGACGATAACACTGATCGAATCCCAGGGAATATCGACAATTACCATTTCATCATTCAACCAATCGCCAATATGATAGACTTTGGCAAATATAGGTAGCTCGCCTCGTCGGCCGATAATCGCAATTCGATACCGTTCGGTGCCGCCCGTTGCCCTCAGCTGATACATCTCATCTACTTTGATGCGTCCGAGGGGCCCACAGCTTTGCTCTTCATCGTTCTGTTTTTGAATTGTAGGTTCTCGGGTGGAAAACGCAAACTGCTCATCGATGAGGTGATTCAAGGCGAACAGCTCACGCGACGCAAGAGATTCTGAAGTCCCGCGCCGCCGCAGTTTGTCATCTTCCGCGGCACGGTCTGCACAGAGTCTTTGGATTGAGGGCCCACGTCCCGTGGCAGCAACGTTGGCATGATGCCCTGGAGCGCCCCGCAAGGTAGCACCTGCCCGCTCGTTACTGGACCAGCGT
The DNA here is from genome assembly GCA_963840855.1 of uncultured delta proteobacterium. Classification (GTDB taxonomy): domain Bacteria; phylum Desulfobacterota; class Binatia; order UBA9968; family UBA9968; genus DATACQ01. Next base: position 8,359 of record CAWJBB010000093.1, on the reverse strand, counting down.
ATCAAACCCCTACGCGAGCTACCAGTTTCCACCTCGTTAACTGCACTTGGCGGATAGATATTGAGTCTTCCCCGATCTATCGCGGAACTAAAAAACCGCTGCACCGCCCGATTACCGATGGCGCGTTGCAGAGTGAGTATTCGACCAACAACCGAATCCGAGCCAGGGGATAGCACGCGAGGCCGGGCCTTGGTCGGCGGATTTTGTTTTGACTGTTGAGACGAGTTTTCCGTCGCCGGCAGCTCTTCTCTCATTCAGTAAACCTATCAGGCCACCCACCGCCTGCAAGCTACGGCAAAAAAAACGCAAAAGCGCGCGCCTCGATGCTTTGCCGCGGCGGCGCCGATGGCGGTGAATTAGGATCCTCAAACGAAGTATGAGGCGTAAACCTCGCCCGGCCATCTTTTTCCGAATCGTAAACTTTGAACACCAGGGCTTCGTCACGCCGCATTTCCGGAAAGTAAAACCATCGATGATTGGGACGATACTTTAATCGATAAGTTTGCCCCACCCTGTGCGGGTAGCGGCGCTCGGCGACCATCAAGTCTTCCATCGCAATGCTCGTCGCATCGGCAACGGCCAGGGGGTTTTTCTGGATCGGCTGATTGATTGCGCGCCACACCTGAATGATTGCGAAACGGCCGCGCGAGCAGTTCCTCGGCTTCCTCGGGGAGAAACTCGCGCACCCTGTTTGGCCCGGACCATTCGGTATAGTCGTTGTGCGCAGAGAGCACCGGTTCACGGATGAGCCTGGCCTCCCGCTCGGTCTCGTCGCCCGAGCGTAGCGTATGATCGAAGATCACTACTCTGGAAGCACCGGAAGTGTTCTTGATCAATTGCTCGACCTCCGGATAATAAACTGATTTCAGCTGTTCGGGGTCGAAGAAATCCGCAACGTTGGTTTTGTGCTCGACAAGCACAAACCCCTCGCGCTCCAGCGAAATTCTATCGGCGAGCAGGCGGCCATTACGAACCTCCATCCGCATCAGCTCATGTGTTCCCGTCTTTCGCCGGCGAATATTGTTCGGGCCGAACGTCTCGTTAACGAGCTTTTCCCCCGTGTCGATGGTGTACGGAATATTCAGCAGTCACAGTCTGGTTCATGACCGAAATCCCTCCTTGCCTGGTTTCGTTGGCCTTCGTCCCGCGACGATAAGCAAAACCTACACGAATTGCGCTTCTGCCGTCAATCGAACGGCAGTTTAACCAAATGCAGGTCGAAATATGCCGGGCCGTTGATGCGGATTCGATCAACGCTTCAGCCAACGATTGAATTGAAGAACGGACGAACAAAGATTCCGGCGCTGCAACGCAATTTAGGCTCGCGCCGGGTATGCGCAAGCGATTAGGAATCGGTTTGTTTGATCTTTTGCAGCAGCTCTTTAAGCGAGGTCTTCGCGATAACACGCTCGAATTGCGCTTGAAAATTCTTGACGATGCTGACGTTGCCGATGACCACGTCAAACACTTTCCACTGGCCCTCGATGTCATGCAACCGATAATTGATCGCCACCGGCTGGCCATCATCAACGACTTCAGTCTCGACTCTGACCTGTCTGCCGTCCTGCACCTCTCTTTTGAACTGGATCTTTTCAGCTCCCGAGCGGACGGTCCGGCCGTAGGTAACGAGCATCCTCTGGGCCAAAGCGGCGACGAATTCCGCCTGCTCATTAACTTCAAGCGATTTCCAATGCCGCCCCAGTGAAAGCCTTGTCATTTCGGGAAAATCAAAACGGGCAAACACCAACTGGCGCGCCGCTTCGGGTAAACCGGCTGCTTGGAGTTCAGGCACTGGTGTATTGGACAAAATATTTACAAATTCGCTGATCGTTGCCTGCAATTGTTCGGTCGCCTGGCCGCCAAAGGACGAATGCGGCAGCAAGAATAAACCCAACGCTAGGATCCTGACAGTCACTTTGGCAGTCACAGAAGCCACCTTTCGTCCAACCATGAGTTTCGTTGAAGATTTAAATGTATACTTGGACGCGCGGAATTGCAAAACAGCGGCGTTAGGAGCTTTGGCGAGGCATCCCGCTCCTTGTATTTATCGTCATAGTTTTTAATATATTCAGCTGATTAGGAGCGGTGTTTAAATGTTCTATTTCGCCTATGGCTCGAACATGAACTGGTCACAGATGCAGCTGCGTTGTCCCTCTGCACGCTTTGCTTGCGTCGCTCGCTTGCCCGGTTATGGTTTCGGCATCGCGCGCCACTCGCGGTTGCGCGATTGCGGCACGGCCAACATCTATGCGGACCCCAGAAGCGAAGTATGGGGCATCGTCTACGACGTAACCGAGAACGACATGGGCACCATGGACAGATTTGAAGATGGATATAGCCGGGAGAAAGTTTTGGTCCATAATATCAACGGTAACGCATCTCCATTGGAAGTCATCGTTTACATCGCGCCGAAAGAGACTGGCGTCCCTTTGCCTAATGCCGAGTACAAGCGGCTCATGCTCGAAGGCGCGCATTACTGGAAGTTGCCCGCCGAATACTGTCTCATGCTGGAACAGATCCAGGCCGCGACAAGTTAATCGCGCATACTCTTCAAGACGTTCAAACCGTTCATGCCGTCGGACAATCCGAAGTTCATCTTGAACGGCTGGAACGGTTTGCCTTAGATAAGCTCAGGCCCTGAGCACGCCGAAGGGAACTTTTCCAACCCCACGTTTCGCGGGTAGACGCAGCCCGAATCGCAAGATATGATCAAAATCTAGCGCGCATTTAGTGAGAGACGCTCATGGCTAACCCCACCCAAACAATCCGCGCGCGCGCCACGGCACTTGCGCGGGCGCCGCGGACTCGCAAAATCGCAATCTGGGTTATATCGATTGTCGTAGCCATCGGTATCCTGGGCGCGCTGGTTGCCCCTTACCTACTGCGCGGAGTGCTCGCCGACCAGTTAACCGCGAAGCTTCACCGCCAAGTCTCCATCCAACAAATTCGCATTAATCCTTTTGCGATGTCCGTCACCGTCCGTGGCTTTCTTATGAAGGAACGCCAAGGATCGGCAACTGCGGTTTCCTTTGACGAGCTCTACGCAAACTTGGAGCTTCAATCGCTATTCCGTTGGGGACCGGTCTTGAATCAAATCCGACTTGTCAAACCCTACGTCAACCTGATCAGGAACGAAGACCGTACGTATAATTTCACTGACCTGATTGACGAGTTTACCAAAGGCCCGCCGGGACCCACGCCGCGATTCGCCCTGAACAATATTCAAGTTCTCGATGGAAAAATCGACTTCGACGATCGGCCGGAACAAACGAAACACACGATCTCCGCCATCAAAATCGGCGTGCCCTTCGTTTCCAGCATACCCTCTCACGTAGAGATCAATGTCCAACCGGCTTTCTACGCGTTGGTAAACGACGCTCCCGTTCAAATCGACGGCGAGACCAAGCCCTTCAAGGATTCGCGAGAGAGCACTATTCAACTCGACATCGACAACCTGCAAATTCCTAAGTATCTCGAATACTCGCCCGTGGAGCTGAATTTCAAAGTTCCGTCCGGACAACTTGATGGCAAACTCACGGCCTCATTCAGAACCAGCAAAGACAAACCGGCTGAGCTGTCGATCTCCGGCAACGTCGGGATCAAGGAGCTAAAGCTGCAGGAAAAAAATGACGCGCCGCTTCTGAACCTGCTGAGCTTCGATGTCGTCATCGATGCCGTTGAGGTTTTTGCACAGAAGGCAAGTCTGAAATCGGTCAAGGTAGAGTCGCCGGAGTTGCATGTGACCCACAACCGCGACGGGACGCTGAATCTCGCTTCGCTGATCGCAGAAAGCAAAACCGAAAAAGCTTCGGAGCAGAAGAGAGATGAGAAGCCCTTCGGTTACCGTGTCGATGAAATTCTGGTGGATCAAGGCAAGCTGTTTCTTACCGATCGTAGCCCAGAGCGGCCTTTTGAAAAGCGAGTGGAAAATATCCACGCCGGCGTCAAGGGGCTTACCAACGAGGCCGACAAGAAAGCCACCACTGAAATATCCTTCCAGACCGATGCTAAAGAACAGTTTAACCACACGGGGATGCTTCAGCTTACACCGCTTGCGGCCGAAGGCCAGATTGAGGTTAAAAGCCTCCAGCTCAAAGGACTTCGTCCATACTACGAGAGCGTGGTTGGGCTGGAGATCACGGAAGGGCTGCTGGATCTCACCACTCACTTTGTCGCCGGGCAGAAAGAGAATAAGCAACTGGAGACAAAACTCTCAGAGCTGAATGCCGCGTTACGGACCCTGCGGCTAGACGTGCCGGGCGACCGTGAGCCGCTTTGGCGCGCTCCGCTCTTGGAGATAAAAGACACCACAGTGGACGTTGAAAAAAAATCCATCGTGGTGGGTTCCTTTGAAAGTCGCGACGGCAACGGCTCTATCCATCGTAATCCAGACGGGATCTTCAGCTACGCCAGGCTTATCAAAACGCAGCCTGGCGCAAGCGAGGCCAAGAAGCCGGAGAAAGAAGACACGGCAGAATGGTCCGTTGAAATAAAACGCTCCGCTCTAGATCGTTTTCGAGTCACGTTTGAAGACCGCATGCTGAGTCCGCCGGCGCGCATGACGGTTTCCGCCCTGTCGTTCCGGGGAGAAAATCATTCCAATGCCAAGAATGCGCGCGCCAGAGTCCGCCTCCAAGCCACGATCAACAATAAGGGGCGCTTGAGGCTGGCGGGTGGCCTTGGGACGCGCCCGGTTCGGGGCCGCCTAAATGTCGATGCTCAGGGCATCGCTGTTGTCCCGTTCCAGCCCTATCTCGCGGATCAGGTTAACTTCTCGTTAACGGGTGGAGAAGTCGGCAGCAAAGGTGTTCTCACCATAGAAACCGGTGGCGATGGCGCCCTCAAGGTCAACTATGAAGGCGGCGTTCAAGTGACGGATTTCGCCTCGGTTGAGAAGGATGCTTCCCAAGATCTTCTTAAATGGAAGTCATTGGATCTCGGTGGAATCCAATTTGCCCTGCAGCCCATGCAGCTTCGGATTAACGAGATCAATCTCGCCGACTTCTATTCGCGGATGATCCTCGGCGCTGACGGGAGGCTCAATTTGCAAAAATTGGCGGCCCAAAAAACCCAGGCAAGCGATCCAGAGGAGACAAAGGAGGCAAAACCACCGGAACCCCAAGCAGCCGCGCCCTCCGCCGAGAAACAAATTTCCATCGGCAAGATCAACTTGCAAGCGGGCAATGTCTATTTCAGCGACTTTTTCGTCAAGCCCAACTACTCGGCTAACCTGACCGGCGTACAGGGTTCGATTTCCGAACTCAAACCGGAAGCTCCGGGTGATCTTGCGATCCAGGCGAAGCTCGACAACGCCGCCCCCGTTGACATCCAGGGCAAGATCAACCCGCTATCCAAAGATCTCTATTTGGACATTGCGGCGGATGCCAGGGAAATCGAGCTCAATCCCATGTCCCCCTACTCGGTTAAGTACGTGGGTTACGGCATCGAGAGAGGCGAGCTCTCGTTCAAAGTCAAATACAAAGTGGAGAACCGCAAGCTGGACGCGCAAAACCAGATTATTCTCGACCAGCTAACCTTCGGAGAAAAAGTGGAGAGTCCAACCGCCACGAAGCTGCCGGTCTTGCTCGCCGTTGCGTTACTCAAGGATCGTAACGGCGTCATCGACGTCAATCTTCCTATCAGCGGCTCCCTGGACAGTCCTGAGTTCAGCGTTGGCGGAATCATCCTGAGGATCATTATCAATATTATCACCCGGGCCGTAACGTCCCCTTTTGCTCTGCTTGGCGCCGCTTTCGGCGGGGGAAGTGGCGGGGAGTTGAGCTATATCGAATTCGATTACGGCCGCTCTAATCTGTCGCAGAGCGCGGAAGCCAAAATCAAATCGATCGCGACTGCGATGAACAACCGGCCTGCCCTCAAACTCGACATCAGCGGTCGCGTCGACCCCGTCAACGACCTTGAGGGTCTGAAGCAAACGTCGATCGAACGCAAGGTGAAAGCGCAAAAGATGAAAGATTTGGTGCGGCAAGGGGCCGCCCCTAAATCAGTGGACGATGTCCAGGTCGACAAAGGTGAATACGAGCGCTACCTCAAGGCAGCCTATGGCGATGAGAGCTTTCCAAAACCGCGCAATGTCATCGGTCTTGCCAAAGACTTGCCGGTGGCTGAGATGGAGAGCCTGATGCTCAAACATGCGCAGGCCACCGACGACGATCTGCGCAATCTTGCCAACCGGCGCGCTCAAACGGTACAGGAGCGCTTACTCGCGAGCGGACAGGTCACCGGCGATCGCCTTTCCATCGTGGGTGCAAAACCGGTTTCTTCGGAAGAAAAAGCTAAAGCCAAACTGAGCCGGGTTGATTTCTCGCTCCGCTAGCCCGGTTTATTCTCCTCCCCTTCATCCTCGCAGCAAGCTACGAGGTATTCGGCGAAGGAGAATGAACCGGGCTAATCGGCCCTGCCGCAATGTTGTGGTAGGTACTGTTCTGTTATAAGGTTTTTGAGCAGGCAGGAGGCAGGCTGATGAGCGAGGCACGAAAATCTCCCAACCCCAAAGTTACGATCATCGCCAACAAAGGCGCGCACCAGACGATCAATTATCTACTGGAAGACCGCGACGAGTTGGACTGGCTCGTGGCCATCGGCCGCAACAAAAAGGGAGATATTTTCTTCTACGACACCGGCGGCGACATCATCCAGGACCTCGGCGCCCTGGAATACATCAAGGAACGGATCCTGCGCGATTATTTTGGCGACACGGATGAATAAGCCCCACTGCGGCTCAACGCCTACGTGCCGTTCAAGGTTCAACGTTTAGAGGAATCCGGATCGAATCGCATTGCACCTTGAACAGTCTAATTTCCCGGTATCTTCGGTTTAATCCTCAATGGCGGCGCTCCCTGCGGGAGAAAATCTTCCAAGCGCACCGTTTCCCAACCCACCGGCCTGAGCCGCTCGAATTCATCGCGGCGCTTGGGATCGCACTCCGGCGGTTTGGTTGCGTCGATGATGACTTTGCCGCCGATGCGATGCCAACCGGGCGCGCCGGGATGGCCGAACTCCGGGCATGATGGATCCATGGCGTGGATCTTGGCACCGTTAATCACGATGATGTCCTCGGCGGGGTTTACGCGCGTGTTCAGCGCCCAGAGCACCTCGGCGTAATTAAAAATATCGACATCTTCGTCGACGGCAATGGCGACTTTGGGATGTTGATACTCGCTCGACAGCACCGCCATGAGCACATTTCTCGCCTCACCGTAGTAGCGCGGCTTCATCTGCACCACGACGCCGAAAATTCCCGGCAGCACCAGCACGTTTTTCACATCCGCCAAACCGCCGACGGTCCGCGACCGGCGCAAGATTTGCGCTGACATCGGCACTTTGTGATAAACGCAACCTTCAACCTCGGTGCCATTCTGGACGTTTTTAAATATCGCGTCCTGCCGCATCGTAATGGCTTTGACATTGACAATGGGATTCATGCCGGAACCGGTGAGATAGTAATCTTGGAATTCGCTGAACGGTCCTTCCGGTTCCCTAACTTTCGGCGGGATTTCGCCTTCGAGAACAATCTCGGCCCAGGCCGGCACTTCCAGATCGACGGTTCGGCATTTGACCAGCTCCACATCCTCCTTTAACAAGGCCGAAGCGATCTCGAGCTCGTCGACGCCGTACTGAGTCGTGGTCGCCGCGGCGAAGTAATACATGGGATGGTGCCCGATCATGATCGCCACGGGCATCGCTTTATCCTGCGCCTCATACATCTGATAGTTCGCCCAAGCGTGGCGGGGATAGAGCAGGATGCCGGTTTTCTTCGGCCCCTTCATTTGCAGGCGATGAAAGCTCAAGTTGCGCCGCCCGGTGTCGGGGTTTTTCGTTATCATCAAACCCGAACCGATGAACGGGCCGCCATCGCGAATTCCTGCCTGGTGGATCGGCATCTTGGTGATATCGACTTCATCACCGACGATAACCGTTTGTTGAACCGGTCCGGCTTCTACCAAGCGCGTCCTACCGAGCTTCTCGGTGCGACGCACGAACTCCGGTATCATTTCGTCACGCGGTGTGCCGAACGCCACAGGCGCCAAAGACACGTCGCCAGGCGCCTGTCCCAGGCAGCGCCAACCCGGATAGCCGGGCAGATTTTCAAATAGCAGGCCGCGGTCGCGCGCCTGCCAAAGCAACGCGCCCATCTGGGTGCGCGGGTCGACCGGTTTGCTAATACGCGCCAGCAGTCCTGCTTCATCCAACTGGCTGATCCACGTGCGCATGTCTTGGGGCATTCGCGGATAATAGCGCCGGGGGCAATTACTTTTCAAGCACTTATCCCACCTTACCCTTCACCAAAGACCGTCAATGTCTCTAAAATGTCTCTATGGCAGCGCCCGGGCGCCCT
>CAWJBB010000092.1:0-13623 GCA_963840855.1 uncultured delta proteobacterium | reverse complement strand
GCCGGTCATGGCCGCGATCCAATCGCGGGCAAACGGGTCGAATTCGGCGCCGCCAATGGAGCTTTTCAGTTCTTCGCACGCTGAAGCGATGCTCGTGTGGTCAGCCGTGCTCTTGCCGATGACGGACTGGTTGAATCCGCCTGAATGGCACTGCTCCATCATGACCATCAGGCAGGTGAATTTCGGCAACTCGGCCACCTTGTCGGTGAACGCCTTGACGCCCAGGCTATCCCAGTTGGGGTAGCAGCATAAAATCAGACTCCGTGCCATTGTGGCCGCCATGATTGTTGGTATGGATCAGCAGACTGTCCTTGGGTTGGAGCTTTTTCTTGAGATTGTTCAACGCGGCTAAGCAGGTCGGTCTTGCTGCCCTTGCCGTGAACCGGCATGCGATAGGAGTGTTGTCGCCTGGCCAATTGCCGACCGGATGAGGATCGCCGTCATAATTGACTGTACCATTGTGATTCAGTACGTAGATATTCTTGGCGGAACCTGGTAGACATCGCGCAGAGTGCGATAGAGAAATTCGAGGTCGTTGGTGTGCCGGTTGTTGGACATGCCTGAAAATAAAACTGCGTATCTGGTGCCGGTAAAGCGCGGGCGTAGAAGCAGATCCGGGCGGATACGATAGGGGTGCATACGCCGCGGTGGTGACTGATTTATGGAATGCCCGAAAGCTCCGAGGGGTATCGCGCTCGGCGGAATAAGGCGGAAATTGCGCCGGAATTTCCCGTATAGTTCCCCGGTTTCGGCATCGTGGAGGAGATAACGCAGGAATGCGCCCAATTGAAGAGCGGCGCATCATCTGCAAACGCCATGATGGTGGGGCGAGTGACCTGAACGCTTTGCCGCGGCACGGGCAGTTTCTTGCCGCGCGTAAAAACATCCTCTTGCAGGTAATAATTGGAGTGCCTGGCTCGCAGGGGTTCGCGTTTCAATAACGAATCTTTCACCGCGCCCAAAATTCGCCGACTTGGTTTCACAGTGGCTGCCATTTTTTATTCTCCTCACCGGAAGCTCTACAACGTAAGTTGCGGCTAAAGTAAGGCAAAGTGTTGAGTCGAGTCAAGGGAAAAAAGGCAGTTAGAAAAGTCTTGACGATCGGGTTGATTCATCGAAGCACCTAAACCCTGTGGCGTCGCGATAATTATTGTTGTTTAGTGGCAAAAAAGAATTTACAATCCATCTCGAAAACGAATCTGCCGGTTGGTATAAACACACCGGGGCGCTTTATCACTGGGCTTCGAAGATTTTTAGTTGGGAAATTCTACGGAAAGGGGGAGAACTAGAAATGGCCAATGCATTTTCCATACATCCGAGGGTCGACCAAGGTGTGAAACCCGGCGCTGCGAACTTCGCGGGCGGTACGCTGGTGTGCCGCTGCGCGGATGGGAAAGTTGCGGTGTCGGTTGCAAGCCAGTGCGCCCATAACCACGTGTGTGGATGCACCAAGTGTTGGAAGCCGGCTGGCGCGCTTTTCTCACAGGTCGCAGTGGTGCCGCGTGACAAGCTCAAGGTGTCTGCGAATGAGGGCAAGTTAAAGGTCGTGGACCCGAGCGCGGCTATCAAGCGATACGCCTGCCAGGAGTGCGGCGTGCATATGTACGGACGCATCGACAATCAAAAGCATCCGTTCTTCGGCTTTGATTTCGTTCATACCGAGCTATCGTCAGATGAAGGCTGGGCACCGCCGGAATTCGCGGCATTTGTCTCCTCCATAATTGAGTCCGGGGCCAATCCGGATGACATGAGCGCGGTCAGGGCCAGACTGAGGGAACTTGGCCTGGAGCCCTATGATTGCCTGTCCCCGGCGCTCATGGATGCAATTGCGACGCATACTGCAAAAGCTGCGGGCGTGCTTCGTTAAAGGAGGCAGCCGGCACTGCTAGAAAAATTTCGCATCACCCCCCTGCCGATTCACGCAATCTTTATCTTGTCGAATTCGGTGATGCGAAACTTTTCAGCGGCGCCGCCGGGTAGGATCGTAAACTGGTGCAGGGTGAATTCGTGCTCGTAATCGCCGCGGGCGATGAGGCCATCGACGGGAATGACGCAGGTGTAACCAAACGGGCGAACGGCAGCCGTGGCCGTGTACATCACCGCCTGATTGCTTGCTGCGCCGCAGCAGATCACCGTTTTGATGCCGCGCTGCTGGAGCATGGGCTGCATCTCGCCGCTGTAAAACTTGTCAAAGGCCGCAGGAAAGATCGTCGGTTCGTCGGCGCGCTGTTTGAACGCGTGCGGCATGCGCGCTTCCGGCGTGCCTTTGTAGCGGTCGGCAGCGGTGTACATGATGAACATGTTCGCCTGGCGGGCGCGCTCTAAGAACTTCGCCACGGGCTCGATCAGTTTGTGGCACGCTTCCTCGGGATTCTCGCAACGGGCGTTCAAATCCAGAACCAGCAACGCGGTCGTTTTGGCATCGACGGCGACTTCCTGGGGTATGGGTTTGTTCGGCATTTTTCATCTCCTTCGCTCGAAGTCTAATCGACACTAGGGTCCCGTATCCGAAGTTCGTTACAAAATTCACTCGTCATTGACCCTTTATCGACTTCTTTTAAGAACTTTAGTTCAAGGACACTAGTCAGAAGTAAAAAATCTGTCAAGGCGTATTTCACGGCGCCTTGCTCACCACCCGCGTCCCTTGACGGGTCACGCTTGGCTAGCGTAATTAGACTCAAGGTTAATTTAACATCAAGTAGTCAGGAGTGCCCATGAAAGCCGCGATTCTTTACGAAGCGCGCCAGCCGTTGAAGATCGAAGAACTCGAAATGCCCGCCGTCGGCGACGAGGACGTCCTGGGCAGCGGGCCATTTACCATCAGCAGCGGCAATTTCGTCACCCGCGAAATCACCATTACCGGCGTATCGAGCCGGCAGGCCAACGACGTCGAAGAGGTTTTTCAGATGGCCTCGGCGGGTCGGATCGAATTGAAAAGCTTGATTACCAAAAGCTACCGCTACGATGAGATCAATGAAGCATTAAACGACTTGGAGCATGGAAAACTCAGGATGGGAGTTTCGTTGTGGAATTAGCGCGCGACGCGCGGGTTCAAGGTTCAATGTTCAAGGTTCAAAGTGATTAAGAAAAACGGCTCAGCCGGGAGAGAGGCGTAATATGGACGGAATCATTGACGCGGACACGCATATTTCGGAAGGGGAAGCGATGTGGAAAATGATGGGAGCTGATTTTTTGCCGCGGCGGCCCATCATGCTCAAAGTTCCTCAGGATACCTGGTATGGCAACCGCGATGCTTTTTGGCTGATCGACGGCGAGATCTTTCCGAAGCCCGCGGGGAAGGGGAGCTTCGCGCTGGTCACTCCCTCGGATCAAAGCGTGCAAATCGGCCGCAAAGATTCCACCGTGGCGACGCGAGAGATGATCGACATGACCGCTCGGCTCGCGGATATGGACAAACTCAACACAGCGATGCAGGTCGTTTATCCGACGCTTTTCCTAGTTTACAACACGAAGGATGCCGGGCTCGAGCTGGCGTTGTGCCAGGCGTACAACCGGTTTCTCGCCAAAGCCTGCGCTGATGCGCAGGAGCGCGTAAAGTGGGTCGTCGTGTTGCCGCTCCAGTCGATCAAACAGTCCATCGATGAGATTCGTTTCGCCAAAGCGAATGGGGCGGTGGGAGTGTTTTTCCGAGGCATCGAGGGTGAGCATACGCTGGACAGTCCATATCTGTTTCCGGTGTACGAGGAAGCGCAAAAACAAAATCTGTCCATCTGCGTGCATACCGGCTGCGGCGTCAAACAGATTCTCGAGATGTTCGATCTCGCGCGCAATCACACCTTCGGCCACACGCGCGTAATGCCGCTATTGGCTTTTCGCGATCTCGTAGCTAACAAGATTCCGGAGAGATTTCCCGGCCTGCGTTTCGGTTTTATCGAAGCGGCCGCCGGTTGGGCGCCGTTTCTGATTCACATTCTGCGGCGGCTGCTGAAGGAAAAATGGCAGCACGGGACGAGCGCCGATCTGTTTCGCGAATACCGGCTTTACATCGCTTGCGAGGCGGATGAGGATATTCCGTACATCGCGAAATATACCGGCGCGGATCATTTGCTCATCGGCTCGGACTATCCCCACAGCGATCCTTCGCGAGAAGACCAGTTTGTCAACGTGCTCAATACTCGCGAGGATTTGTCGCCGCCATTGAGGCAAAAAATCATGTATGACAACCCGCGGGCGTTCTACGGGCTGTAATGAGATTGGTGTAATGGAGTAATGCAGTGGTGGAGTGATTGGGTTTCCGGCCCAACACTCCGGGGTGAGGGTTTCCTATGAAGAAACCGATTTATTCTTCGCTGGGCATTTTCTGTGCCGGTCTTGGATTGACCTTAGGCGTTCGAGCTTTAGCCGCCGACGCGCCGCAAAAAATCAGAATCGCCTATGCCAGCCGCAGTAGTTCCGCCATGCCGCAGTACATGGCGCAGAGCAAGGGCTTCTTCAAAGCCGAGGGGCTCGATGTCGAACTGATTCAAATGAATCCACGCCTTGGCGCTACGGCGGTTGTCAACGGCGCCGTTACTTTCGCGACTCCGTTCACCAGCACGTTTCGCGGTATCCTCCAGGGCTTGCCGATGAAGCTGGTTTTTGTCCACATCAAAAAAGGCCCCTACTACGTCATGGTGCGGCCGGAGATCAAAGACGTTCCGCAACTCAAGGGCAAGAAGCTAGGTGTGGCCACGATCAAAGGCACCGATCAACTGGTCGCCGAAGAGATGCTGCAGGCCAAAGGTTTCAATCCCAACCTGCTGCAAGCCGTAGCCATCGGGGACGGTCCGGTAAGAATGCAAGCACTGGTCAGCGGGGCCGTTGATGCTATTTGTGTCGCGCCACCCCATGATTTCATGCTGCGCAAGCTGGGTTACACGGCGCTCGCCGGTCCGCCGGAAGTCGGCTTACCGTCAGCAGGTATGCTGACGTCGGATCGGCTCATTCGAGAAAACCCCCTGCTCGTCAGACGCACGCTGAAGTCGCTGCTGCGGGCGCACTACTACATTATTGAGAACCGCCAGGAGACCATACAACTATCCATCAAATGGCTGCCGCAGGACCTTGAAATTGCGGAACATTCCTACGACGGTGAATTAAAGGCGCTCAACCGCGACGGTACGATGACGGATGGCGAAATTGAGGCGATCATCGCGCGTGTCGGGGAGAAAAAACGCCCGCTGGATGAGGTGCGAGATTTTTCGTTCGCTAGGGAAGCGTTGAAAGAATTGAACCTAAAGTAAACAACGACGTCCGATTATCGCAGGGTGAACGAGGCAAGATGAGCGACATTCTTATCCAGAACGCGCTTGTCATTCCGATGACCGAAGCGCGCAGGTCGTTCAACGGTTACGTGCGCGTGATGGACGGTGTCATTCAAGAGGTCGGTGACGGGGTCGCCGGCGCGGCGCCGGGAGTCGAACAGGTCATCGACGCGACCGGCTGCGTCTTGATGCCCGGCCTGGTGAACGCGCATACGCATCTCTATCAGGTTTTACTGCGCGCGGTGTGGGAGGATCTGGAGCTGATGCCCTGGCTCAAGCGCGTCTACGGCTGCGCTGAGTTGCTCAGGCCTGAACATTTTTACGCGGGATCGCTGTTGGGTTGCGTGGAGGCAATCCGCAGCGGCGTGACGACGGTTTGCGAACATAACTTTCTCAACCCCAGTCCCGAGTGCGCTTTTGCAACCCTACGCGCCATGCGCGAGTCGGGACTGCGTTCGGTCTTTGCCCGAACCGTCATGGACAACGGCGAGATCGTTCCCGAGTGTACGAAGGAGACGGCCGATACGGCATTTCGTCGCATCGAAACGATTTTGGCTGCGCATTCCGGTGCCGACACCCTGTCGTTCATGACCGGTCCGAACACGCCGCCGATCAACACGACGCCGGCGTTGTTGCAAGAAATTCGCCGTTTCGCCGATGACAAAGCGATCGGTATCAGCGCCCACGTCGCGGAATCGATGTCCGTCGTTGAATGCGTGCGCAAGGAGCACGGCAAGAATGGCGTCGTGGAATTCCTGCATCAATTCAGTATCCCGGCGGCCAATTCAATCTTTGCCCACTCGGTTCACGTCTCGCAGGATGAAATCCGCATTCTCAAAGAGACCGGTACGTCCGTGTCCCACAACCCGGTGAGCAACATGATGCTCGGCGACGGCGTGGCGCCGGTGGTGGAAATGCTGCGCCAAGGGGTGAACGTCGCGCTCGGCACCGACGGCGCGGCGAGCAATCATTCCCAGGATCTTTTCGACACCATGAAAGCGGCGTCTCTGCTACAGAAAGTCCATCATCGAGATGCCGGGATAATCAAGCCTTACGATGTTCTGCGCATGGCGACAGTTGGCGGCGCAAAAGCCTTGGGGCTTGATGCCGTCTGCGGCACCATCGAGGCCGGAAAACGAGCGGATCTGATTTTGGTCGATTTGAACAAGGTTCACAATCAACCGGTCAACGATGTGTTCAGCCAGATCGTGCACTGTGCCAAGGCGAGCGACGTGCGAACCGTGATCGTGAACGGCGAGATTTTGATGCGCGATCGCCAGCTCACGCGGCATGACGAAGAGCGGATCCTAGACGACGCTCGGCAGCAGCATCGTGACTTGACACAACGGCTCGCGACGCTTTCTTTCTAACCTTCAGATGATCTTTCTGGCGCTCGCTATCTTGGGTTCGGGCTTGATACCCGTGCTGTTTCGTGGCTTCTCGGACTGGCGGATAAATGTCTTGTGGGCGATCCCGGTTAACTACCTGACTTGTATTCTGGTCGGCAGCGTTTGGGCCGGGCATGCGCTCGACCTGACTGGTCTGCCGTTGCAGCCGTGGTTTTGGCTTGCCGCTCTCCAGGGTATTGTTTTGGCCGTGAATTTTTTCTTGCTGGCGTACACCGCCCAGCGAGCGGGCGTTTCGGTGGCGGCGCTAGCGAGCCGGTTGTCCGTCGCGATTCCGTCACTCCTGGCGTTCCTCGTCTACGGCGATTCGCTCAGCGTTGCGAAAATCGCCGGCCTGGCGGCGGCGCTGTTGTCTTTGTATCTTTGCACCGCGCCGGAAAGGCGAAACGCGCCGGAGCATCCTCTGGCGATAAAATTTCTGCCGCTGTTGGTATTCGTGTCCTTCGGCTGTTACTTCTTCGTCATTAAGTACGCCCAAGCTCATTATCTCAATGACTCGTCTTATCACGCCTACGTAATGTCGGCTTTTCTGTTTGCTTTTCTGACTGCCGTCGTGATCTGTCTGGCGCGTGGCGTTCTGACATTGGCCGATTTTGCCGTCACTCACGTGATAGCCGGACTGCTCCTCGGCGTCGTGAACTACGTCGCCGTCTATGCGCTGGTCAAAGCGCTGGCGCTGGAGGGTTGGCAAAGCTCGCAGCTTTACCCTATTTACAGCGTTGGGGTCGTCGCCGTGAGCGCGCTGCTTGCCATGCTGCTTTTTAAGGAGCGGCTGTCGCTCATACGAAAGGCGGGATTGATCGTTGGTTTAATAGCGGTGGTCCTGTTGAACCGGTGAGTCCTGGCTTAAACTTGGGAAAAACAGTCAGCGGTTCAATTCGTTCAAAAAGTCGTTTCAAACGTTTTAAACGGCTTGAACGTTTTGAACACCGTCGATGTTACCAGTGCGCCACGCTTTGGTCGGCGACCTCCTGCCAGCGGACATCCTTTGGAATCACAATGTCGGCAGAGCGGACCTTGCGGTAGGTTTTAGGGTCGACACCGAGGGGTTCCACCCCTTGCTCGAAGTCTCGTAGAACGTCGAGTAGAATGCGCCGGTATGCGATGATGGCTTTGTCCGAGCTCCCCAGGTGCTCGCGGCTGCGATCGACGACGGGGCCCATGCTCTCCTGTACCGCCAAGTCCTGCGTGTTGACTCCCTTGATCCCCGTGTACGTCTGGCGCCGTTGCACCTCGCGGTCAATCAGCCAGTCGTTTTCGCGCGTGCGGTGACGCACGGCTGTTTCGCCATCGGGTCCCCTGCCAGCGCTTGTTTCCTGTTTTGCAATGAATTCTGGGGTTAACGGTTTGTCTTCGTCTACCGCGAGCATCCAGTTGTAAATCATGGTGTTGTGGTCATCCATAGGCACCCACATGTGACCTTTCTCGATCGGGATCGCTTCGCGGCTGCCGCCATCCTTGCCTTTTCTGCGGACGATCTGTTGGGATCGAAACTGATGAAAAGGCAAGACGAACTGGTAAAGGCGCAGATAGGTCCCGATTTCACCGACATCGCGAATGCCCACGTATCTGAAACCGTAGCTGGTCCGTTCCACCTCCAGTCGCGGCGCCCGATCGATGCGGTGAAACGCGGCCTGATCCGAAAGGTCGTTGTTATGGAGAAAGGATCCATGGCAAGTATCGATGCCGCCTTCGACGCATTGCAGAAAATTACAGTATTCGTGAGTCTGGGAAATAAACCGATGCTGTTCGGGTGCTCGCGTCCACTCCATGCCCACGGGGTCGGGCATCGTCCCACGCGGTCCCATATAGGCCCAAATCACACCGCCCAGTTCGCTGGTGGGGTACGATTGCAGTTGCACCTTTTCTTTGAAGCGGCTGTCGATAGATTCGTTGGGCATATCCACACACCGGCCCTCAACGTCGAATTTCCAGCCGTGATAAACACAACGCAGACCGTTCTCTTCGTTACGTCCTAAGAATAACGAGGCGCGCCGGTGCGGGCAGTACTCTTCGAGGAGACCCACTCGGCCATCACTATCTCGAAAGGCAACGAGATCTTCACCCAGAAGTCTGACCCGAACCGGAGGGCAATCGGGCATCGGCAATTGGTTCGCGAGCACAGCCGGAATCCAATAACGGCGCATCACCTGCCCCATCGGTGTTTCAGGTCCTACCCGAGTTACCAGTTCGTTCTCTTGTCTAGTCAGCATGATTGTTTTCTCCCGTCTCTTTTAGTGGCGTGTAGCTGTGGATGTCAATTCTCATGAACTGCTCCGCACTCTTGGCCCTCCGGGCACAGAGAGCGCGTCATCACTATATTCTAATATTCTATCTCCGAACGGGCGGCAATGGCCAGCGCTCACCAGACGCCTCTCAAGCCGCCGTAGCAATCTTGAAAAGTGCCGCGGCGTTGCCGCCAAGGATCATCTCCTTTTGATCATCCGCGAGATGGGGCAGCGCCGCGATGTCGTTGACCGGGTTCTTATCGCCCATATCAAAAGGATAGTCGCTCCCCATCATCACCCGTCCAACTCCAACGGTCTCGACGAGGAAGTTCAGCGCCGGCACCGAATGGACGAGGGAATCGAAGCACAGCAGCTTAAAGTAATCGCTCGGCGGTCGGTCGATATTTATCCGAGCCTCAGGCCGTACGCGCCAGCCATGCTCCCAGCGGCCGCGAATGTACGGGCAAGAGCCGCCGCCATGGGCGAGATAGAATTTCAGGCGGGGGAATTCTTTGAGCACACCGCCGAAGATCAGGCTCGCCGCGGCTACTGCGGTATCGCTCGGGTTACCGATCAGGTTCTGCAAGTGGTAGGAGCGCAGCCGCTCGATTCCCAGCACGGTTGAAGAATGAATGAAGACCGGCACGTCGAGTTCATGCAACTTGGCGTAGAATGGAACGAAGCTCTTGTCATCGAGATTTTTGCCGTTGATGTTGCTGCCGATCTCGGCGCCACGCAGTCCGAGTTCGCGGACCGAGCGCTCCAACTCACGCGTCGCCATCTCAGGGTCCTGCATCGGAAGGTTGGCGAGGGCGGCAAACTGTTTAGGATGATGGCTGACGGTATCGGCGAATGCGTTGTTGATTTTTCGGCAAAGTTCGAGGCTGTGGGCGGGGGGCGTGGAGTAAAAGAACAAAAACGGCGGAACCGAGAGCACCTGCATGTCTACCCATTGAGCCTCCATGTCCGTAAGCCTGCGTTCGATGCTGTAGATCTGTGGCGGATCGAAAGCGATGTTGAAGACATTGTTGGTATAGGCCACCTGACGGCCGCTCTCTTGAACCATGCGCAGGCCGTGGATGTGACCGTCTGCGCCCTTGACTTCCACGTCGTGTAAGCAGCTCTCTGGAACATAATGAGCGTGAACGTCGATCTTCACGGTATTTCCTTTCGTTCGCCGACCTTTCCTGATGGTCTCTATCGGCGGACTCGATACAGATGACCTTTTTCGGTGGTCACGTAAATCGTCCTTCGGTCGCTATCTCCAAGGGCGCAATTTGTCGGCCGCTCGGACATCAACTGCGTCTCAATGACGCGTCCCGATGGGGCAAACAAATAAATCATCGCTCCCGGCCCGCTCTTCTCCCAGCCGGCGCAGGCGATGATGCTGCCATCGCGGTCGACGCACATCCCACTGATGCCCCGGTGCGGTCCGCGATGGTCCGAGCCAAAGGTATGGAGTACGCTATAAGTTCCCAAGCTGCCGTCTTCGTGAATCGGATAGCTTCGCAACTCTCTCCCGTCCTCGCCCAAGCCGCTCTCGGCCACGTAGAGAAATTCTTCATCGGTAGCTAAAGCTATGGCCGTGGGAGAACGAGTGTCATAGGTCATGCGCCTGATGCTCCAACTGCGGTCAGGGCGCCGGTCGAGTAACAAGACTGAGGCGTGGTCGAGCGGGCCGTGAAGCTGGGGACCTGGAGCTGGAATGGGGTCGTAGGGATCGGTAAACCAGATGCGTCCGTTTCGATCGACCGTCAAGTCGTACGGATGGTTATGAAAGTGACCGTCCAAGGTATAGGCAAGGGGCGAGGTGGAACCGTCAGAGTTGAAGCGGACGACGCGGCGCGAGCCGCTCTGGCAGCCATAGAGCAAGCCCTCCGCGGAAAACGCCAGCCCCCTGGTGCGGTTGGTGTATTTGCGGAAATCGGCGACGGCGCCGCTCTGTGGATCATAGCGGAGGATACGATTTTCCGCAGGCACAGAGAAGAGAAGTGCTTTTCCGTCCCACACCGGCCCTTCTGTTGCACCTTTGAAAGGGCCCGCGACTAATTCAAATTGCCATTCTGCCATCGCGTTTTTTCTCCACTTGCCGAAAAAACCGAGGATCGAAGATGGCGGATAGAAGATGGAAGATAGCGATCCTCGATCTTCAATCCTCTATCCTCACTCGCGTTGATTCACACCTGCACTCCCGGGATCCCCAGCCTCAAGCGATAAACCGAAGCGCGTGTTGTAATATAGAGCGACCGCCAATCGGAATCGCCCCAGTTCATGTTGGTCGCGTGGCCCGGCATCTTGATACGACCGAGGAGATTTCCCTTGGGATCGATCACGTGAATGCCCGCCGGTCCGGTGCAGTAGACGTTGCCCTCGATGTCCGCCTTCATGCCATCCGGATTGCCTGGCTCGTCGCCTCGAGACTCATAGAAAAGCCGTCCGTTGCGGAGCGTTCCATCGGGTTTTACATCGAAGACACGAATGTGGCGCCGCGTTGTGTCGTTGATATACAGGAGCGACTCATCCGGCGAGAAGCACAGGCCATTGGGGTTTTCGAAATCGTCGGCGACAGGCGTGAGGGTGTTTCCGTCGGGTGATAGACGAAAGACGCCGATGAAATCGAGATAGCGCTGCAAGTCCTCGCCGGCCATCCCAGGGATGTACATCGCATTGGGCGGATCGGTCCAATAGATCGCGCCGTCAGATTTAACCACGATGTCATTCGGCGTATTGATCTTCTTGCCTTGGTAATGGGAAGCGAGGACCACTATGGAGCCGTCATGCTCGACCCGCCACACGGTGCGCGACGACCAACCGGCCACCACGAGTCTACCGAGCTTGTCGTAGGTCATGCCGTTCGCCTTGCCCGAGGGTCTCAGGAAAACCGCGGCCCCTTGGCCGGGAGTCCACTGCCAAATAGTATCTCCCACGATATCGACCCATAAGAGGCAGCCCTCACGGGCATTCCAAACCGGGCCTTCTCCAAAAATGAGTTGGCAGGCGATCCTGTCCGCGCTTGCGTCCTTGGGTACGATCCGGGCAAAGCCCGGTGCTTCCATGTCTGTATCCATCTCGGTCAGCTCCATCCCCGCGCCGCCAGCGCATTGATGTCGCTTGCGACATCGAGGACCGCCGGCCTGTTTGCCGTCATCGCTTGCTCCAACGCGCTCGTTAACTCGTTCGGCCGCTCGACTCTAATCGCGAAGCAGCCCATCGCTGCCGCGACTTTTGCCAGGTTAACATCCTCGAACACCCACATCTCGCGGGATCTGCCCCGTTGTTGTCCGCCGTAAGCGGCGTCAAACAACCTGGTTTCCTGATTGAGCGAGCGATTATCATTGACGACGATGATCGCGTTGATGCCATAACGGACGGCAGTCTCCAGCTCCGCCAAATGATAATAAAAACCGCCATCGCCAGTGAAGCACAGGACCGGCGTGTCCGGAAGAGCGCACTTTATTCCAAGGGACGCAGGGAAGGCCCAGCCGAGGGAGCCGGCACAGCGAATGAATCTCTGGCCCGGTTTATTGAGATCAATCATGGTGCCCGACCAAATTCCGGAGTGGCCCGTATCCGAGACCACTACGGCGTTAGCAGGGAGAAATTCTGTAATCTCCTGGCAGATGCGTTCCGGCCGCATGGGTACCGCGTCGGAATTACGCAGGGGCGCAGTTTCAGCGCGCCATTCGCCGACGAGCTGTTGCGCGCGCCGCACCCAGCCGGTGCGCGGTTCCATCGGCACCAGGGTCTCGATCAGCCGTCTAAGCGAGACCTTGGCGTCCCCCAGCAGACTGACACTGTTGGGATAGTTTCTGCCGAGCTCAGCCGGCGCGATATCCAGTTGCATGACGGCTGTGCCCGGCCGGGGAATCTTCCAATTGTTGGTGACCTGGCTGCCGGTGTGGCTGCCGATGAAAAAAACCAGATCTGCCTCAGCCACGGTTCGGTTGGCGCACCAGCGCGAATAGGTGCCGACCACTCCTACCGAGAGCGGGTGATCATCGCTGATCGTGCCCTTGGCGTTGAGCGACGTTGCCACGGGAATCGACAGCATCTCGGCAAGCGCAACCACCTCAGGCCCGGCTTGCGAAGCGGTAACGCCGCCGCCGGCCACGATGACGGGCCTTTCGGCTCTTGCCAGCGCCGCGGCTGCGGCGCGAATCCGGTCTAGCTCCGGCTCAAGCCTAAAAGCGGGGAACTGCCTGTACTGTTCTTCAAAGACGAGTTCGAGGTTTGCTTCCGCTTCCAACACCTGGCCGTGACTGCCGCGCGCTTCCAGGTGCACCGGGCCCGGCGCGCCGCTGGTGGCCTCGCGAAAGGCTTGTCGCAGCAGGTCCGGCAAGCGGCTTAGCTTGTCGATCCGGGCATTAAATTTCGTCACCGGGTCGAACATCGTAAAGTCTTCGACCTCTTGATAGAGATAGCGATATCTCGAGTCCGAGTCGGGGCCTCCGGTGATCGCGATCACCGGCGAAGAAGCCATATAGGCGTCGCGCAATCCTGCTGCGAGGTTGGCCGCGCCGACGTTCTGCGCCATGCAGATGCCCGGCTTGCGCGACGCCCGGGCGTAGCCGTCGGCCATATAGGCCGCGGCCTTTTCGCCGTGCGTGACCACGCGGCGGATGTTCATGTCCTCCATCTCGGCCATCGCCGGCAACAGCATCGTCGGGACAAAAAAGATGTGGCTTACGCCGTATGCCTGCATCGCCTCGGCAAAAAAACGCGAGC
>CAWJBB010000091.1:0-18674 GCA_963840855.1 uncultured delta proteobacterium | reverse complement strand
GATTGTAGGAGTAGAGCCATGCGTTTCGGTCCGCTCCTTCGTCCCGGTTCGCAAACGATGCGCGAATTTCATCGACGGTGCGCAGATGAAACAGTGTCCGGTTGGCGGTTGATTGATTGACAATTCTTACCGTCCGGTCGACGCGGTTGCGCTGGTAAAGCTGCAACGCATCGGCAATCGAATCCGCCTGATCCAGCGCTCGCGTCAGCACTGCGCCGTCCTCGATCGCCATACAAGCGCCCTGAGCGAGATAAGGCAGTGTTGGGTGCACTGCGTCCCCCAACAGCGCCGCTCGGCGGGTGCTCCAGTTCTTGATCGCGGGTCGATAGTGCAATGACCAGCGGTAGCATCCCTCCCGATCGGCTGCGTCGATGATCTGCTGAACGTCCGCATGCCAGCCCTGGAAATCCGCCTTGAACCTTTCCCAGGGAAACTTAGCCGTCCACGATTCCTCGGAAATCTCTTCAGTCTCCACGAGCCCGACGAAGTTCAGCAAGGCGCCGGCGCGCAGGTAATAGGCTACGACATGGCGCCCGGGCCCCATCCAAACCATCATGACCTGTTCCATGAAATTCTCGGGCAAGCGCCCGACTGGGACAGTAATACGCCAGGCGGCATCGCCCGTGTACGTCGCGGAAATATTTCCGTTGATTTGTTGGCAGATGACGGACTTGAGACCGTCCGCTCCGAGCAAAAGGTCACCCTGGACAATCGTGCCGTCGGCAAGGCGGAGCTTAACGCTGTCGCCGCTCTCTTCGAAGCCAATGACCCGGCAGTTCAGTCGAATGGCGTCGCGCTTGAGCTCAAGCACTCTCGCCGCGAGCAGAGTGTGAACATCAGCGCGATGAACCTGGTAATAGGGCGCGCCGTGCAATTTCTCGTGCTCATCGGACAGCGCAAATCGGTGAATCTCTTCACCGGTGTCATGGAGCCGGAAGACGTAGGCCCCCGGTCGAACGCCCACTTCGGCTAACGCCGCGCCGAGCCCAAGATGGTGCAGCACGTGGGTCGCATTGGCGCTTAGCTGGAGACCCGCTCCGATCTCGCTCAGCTCGGATGCTTGCTCGAAGATCGTGACATCATGCCCTGCCTGCAAAAGGCTTGCTCCGGCAGTTAATCCGCCGATCCCGGCTCCGGCAATGACGATCTTGTGTCTCGTCACTCGGTGCTCCTAGCGATATTTATATTTTTTCCGCCGATAAACTCGTTCGCATCGGGTATATAATAACACGCGAGCCCGCCATCACTTAAACCCAATCATTCGGATCGAAACCTGCAAAGAAAATCAGAACGTGTGTTCTTTAAGCATTACTGCGGCGGGTCGTCGAGATGGTTCAACGAATCAGAACAGTCTAAATCGCTCCAGCTTTTCAATTCGTTCAAACAAAGGTAGATTGAAGAAATTCTACCAACAGATCGTCCGAAACAATTCGACATGGGATGGAGGAATTTATGAGCTTTGAACGTATTGGCATTCTCAGCATCGGGGAGATGGGGTATCACTGGGCGCGTGTGCTAGGCGGACATGGAGTGAAAGTCTTTAGCTGCGTAGACGGCAGGAGCGCGGCGACGCGCGAGCGAGCGCGCAGCATTGGAGTCGAGATTGTTCCGTCATTGGTGGAATTGGTGTCGCAAGTCGATCTCATCGTCTCCATCGTCGTTCCGTCGGCCGCCAAAGAGATCGCCCAACAAGTGGCTCGGGCGCTCACAAAAAGCGGACGAACCGGGCTTTGTTACGTGGATGCCAATGCCATATCGCCGATGACGGCGGAATCGCTGGGTCGCGCGCTGACACAGGCCCAAGCTCATTACATCGACGGCTGCATTATCGGCGGCGCGGCAAAACTGGACCGGGGTACGGTCGTTTATGTCTCGGGGCCGGAGGCGAGCCGCCTTAGCGCGCTCAACGAGTCGGGCTTGCGCGTCAAGGTGCTTGGACCGAACCCTACGCAGGCGTCGGCATTCAAAATCATCCATGCCGGGTTAAGCAAAGGGCTGGCGGGACTTTTCACAGAGCTGCTGGTGGGCGCAAACGCGCTGGGCTTGCTCGACGAAACGCTGGCGGACTATGAAGAGAACCATCCGGGTTTACTCCAAAGGATTGGCAATTCGATTGCGTCTCTACCGGTGCACGCCAGACGGCGCAGCGAAGAGATGATCGAACTGCGCGAAACTTTTGCCTACTACGGTATCGCCCCGCTGGTGGTGCCTTCTGTGGAAAAGATTCTTAGTTCTATAGCCGATCTCAACACCGGCGAGGCTGCAACACGCCAGGAATCCTTGATTGATACCATCAAGCTGTTTTCCAGCAGAGGCTTATTGCGCGCTGAATCCGCGGCGGACCAACCCGGCAACGAAAAAAGTCCATCGCAAAGATAGCGTAGTATTTAATCGGTATATTCGTAACAGAAATGTATTTTGTTCCTGCCTCAACAGCGCGGGGTTTACGTAGAATTTATCATGTCTGCCTGAATCCCTTGGTGATGAAGACTCGGCCTGCAAACGTGAAGATAGTCAAGAGTAGAATGAACACAACTCCCAGAGCAGCGGCGGCGGGCTGGTTCGCCTCCTCGTCCCAGTAGTGCCAGAGCATCACAGCGAGCGTCCGATTTTCCCGGCTCGCCAGTAGTAAGGGAATGGAAAATGCCCTGACTGCGTGGGCCGCCACCCAAATCCAGGCGGCGACAAATGCCGGCCGAATCAGTGGACAGGTGATTTGCCAGATAATTCTGAGGCGACCCGCGCCGCTCACCTCACCGGCTTCTTCCAGCTCCCGATGGATCTGCGTGATTGCCGCATTGGTCGTGCGACTGGCAAAAGCGACGTACTGCGTGATCAACGCCAGAGAGACGATCCACAGGGTCCCGTAGAGACCAAGATAGCGAAACGGCGGCTGAAGATAGAGGAGGATGAATGACAAGGCGACAACCACGCCTGGGACCGCATGAGACGCAAACGTAAGACCATCCAGAGCAAACCTTCCTCTCACTTTCGTGCGCACCACTAGCCAGGAGACCGAAAAAGCGAGGGCAACCGTGGCGGTAGCGGTGATAACGGTGACCACGATCGTGTTCCACGCGGTGCGCAGCACGTTGGGCTCAGTGAAAATCAGCCGGTAGTTGTTCCAGCTTACCTGAGCAAGCGCATCCATAGACGGGGGCTGGTAGACGGAAAGCAGAGAGGTCCAGATCAGCACGGCGAGAGGCAGAACAACGCTGAGAAAGAGATACAGAAAGAAAAGGGCCAGGGCCGGATAGCGCCATCGGCCCAACTCCATGATACGGGGCCTGTAGCCCTTGCCGCTCACAGTCGTAAATCGTTCGCTTTGCCGCAGGATGGCGCGTTGATAGAGATAGGCCAGACCGACGGCCATCATGACGTAGCTGCCGGCGAAGGTCGCTCCCAACCCGTAGTTCGGCAGTGGTTCCCTCGTTGAGATGTAAATCATCGTGCTGTAGACATAGACCCCGCCGGGAAGACCGACGACCAGAGGGGCCTCGAAGGATTCCATAGAGGAGCTGAATTCATAGATGATCGCGGCGAGAAGAGCGGGGCGCAAAACCGCGAGGGTCACTCTCCGGACAGTCGTCCAATTTCTTGCGCCGGTCACCCAAGAGGCCTCTTCCAGCGACGGATCCATCATGCGGAAAGCGCCGACAATGAGAAGAAAAACCGTCGTGACTCCCCGTATGCCGTCGAGAAAGATCATCCCTCCGAGGGAGTAGATGTTGATCGGCCCCTCCGAAAGTTCGATGCCAATTTCGCCAAACAAGCCGCGCAGAAAAATATTGACGACGCCGCTCTGGGGTGAAAGAAGAAAGACATAGGCCATCGAGAAGAGCAATCCGGGCATAGCCATAGGAACCAAAAGCAGGCTCCAACATAGATCGCGAAGCGGCATATCGGTGCGTTCAATGAGCCAGGCAAAAAGCACGGCGATGGCGACGGTGATCGCCGTGCCGGCGCCGGCAAAAAGAAAAGTATTGAGGATCATCCGGTAAGTGAGAGGATTGAGGTAAGCGACGAGATAATTCTTGAATGTGAACGGTCCCGGCGCCACCGGATGTCCGGAGCGAAAGCTGCTCACGATCATTTGTCCCAGAGGGATTAAGATGAGCCAGAGCAGAACGGCAACAATGAAGAGAAAAAAAAGAAAAGCGGCAGGGGAGCCCTTCGCTCTCATGCCCAGCGTCACTGCACCACGGGAAGGCCTACCGCCTCCAGGATTTCTTTCAGTATTTCATCCGCCTTGGCTTCCCATTGAGGCTCATAATTCGCGGTCTTCTTCCCCTTCAGTATCTTGGCCGGCTCCGTTCCAGGGATGAATGGACTGCCGTCAAACTCCACGGAGTCCAGAACTTTCTGGCCTTCTTCGGCTACCGACCACATGACCCAGAGCTTGGCTGAATTTGGATTTGCCGCTCCGCGCGGGATAAAAACCACATCTCCGTGCGGAACCGGGACCGGTTCGGCCAGAGTGAACCCTAAATGGGTCACACCTCTATAGGCAATCTGTTCCCGATAGTGCGAGTAATTGGCGCCGCAAATAATCGGATACTCACCCAATGTCAACTTGGTTACAGCAGCCGAGCGCGAGCGCTCAAATATTGTCTGATTCGCGCCGAGCTGACGCGCGTGGTCCAGCGTTTTCTCCCGGCCCCAGACATGCGGCTGATAAAAAATCTCCAGATACCGCGGCCGATTGTCCATCGCCACTTTTTTCTTCCATTTAGGATTCGCGCAATCTTCCCAGGTCAATTTCGATCCCACCGTATCCGGGATCAGCTTTCGGTTAAATAGGATGCCCACCATTTGCGAACGGTAATAAACCCCGAAACGATCCGGGTGGAGTTGCCTCGGATGCACACCCAGGGAACGCCAGTCCACCTTCTCGGCGAGGTTGGCCTGTATGGCTATCGGAACCTGCGTGCCGCTCAACACGGTTACGTCGTAGGGAACCCTTCCCGCCGCTAACTCAGTAAGGACCCGTTCTCGCTCGCGGGATCCGCCGACGCGTTCGTAGTCAACCTTCACAAACGGATAACGCGAATGAAACGTCTCAACGATTTTTTTGGCCGCCGGCTTGCCCGCCTCTTCCCACCTCACCGTGAGACCGAGCTTTACCTTGCCTTCTTTTTTCGCCCCTTCGATCAACTTTTGGTGCCCCGTGTTCTCCTGAGCCCATGCCGAAGTCAACGACCAGACAAATAAATGCAGGATCAACCCTAATGTAAGGCGCGTTGCCGCATTCATGTAATTGCTTCCCTCCTCTGAGTACACAAGGGATGAATCGTTCCCATTCTACAGGTCGCTCCAGCTTTAGACAGCGCGGCTTCGAATTCTTCGTGGACCCTGGGATCTTCGTCCTCGTACTCCAACTGAGTCCCGCCTTGCTTGATACTTTGGCGCCGCGATCCTTCAACCATTCTGATAAAGGGGTAATGCCAGTTATTCCACCTGAGGGCCAAATAGCGCGCCGGCTCAGCGCCGACATTAAGGTGTTGGTGCAGCCACAGCTCAGGTGGCACGATCAAACTCCCCGGTCCCCAATCCACGCGCGTCCTCTCCTCGGACTGCTGCCGCCAAAGAAGAGAATAGCCTTGCCCACTCAGGATGAGGACATGAGCGCCGGGGCCGTGGAAGTGGGCCTTCTTATAAGTTCCCACCGCAAACTCGGAGATGTGCGCGCACATGATCTGCCCGGCAAGATCGAACTTCATGTTGCGCGCGCCCGGGCCGCGCTCGCTTTGATCTCCCAGCGCTAGGTTATGGGTGTCCGGGACGAAGTTGACCGACATCCATGACCGGCCGTAGAGTTTGGCACGGCTGCCGAAATAGTCCTGATCGTTGGCGTCAAAGCGGTCCGTGAAACGGAAGTCGTTTTGCAAAATAAATTCGGCATTATGGAAAAGATTCATCATGAAAGGAGCGTTGGTCACGGCGAAGTAACGAGCAGGCTCAGAGCCGCTGCCATTGAAGTGCTGGTACCACGCGTTGAGAGGAACGGCAAAGAGGCTTCCCGTCTGCCATTCGAATGAATGTCTCTGGCCATCGCTTTGCCATACGTTCGTCGCCCCTCTGCCGCAAGAGATATAGACCATCTCCTCGTAAAGATGCCTCTGAGGTTTGAGTTTTCCACCGGGCGGGATTTCACAGACGTAGGCATCCGTCGCTTTACCGGCGCCATCGAGACGGATGAAGCTGCCGCGTCCACCCTTCAAATCCCAAGGAACTACGTCCAATTGTTTGATGTCCGGAACATGAAAGCCGCCAACGACGTGAATGCCTTGAGCGGCCTGCCACTCCTGATAGGTATCGATCCTCGGTGCCTGGGATTGGTCGAATTCTTCAACATTGAGCTGCATGATCTTCGAAGTTATCCTGCCTCCAGCTCGGACAGTGCCTCGAGAGCCAACTCATTGTTAACGACCCGCTCCGAGCTGAATGACCCGTCGATCTTTCCTCTGGCTTTCAATTCGGCGATGTGAACCTCTACGCCTTCGACGCTGGTCACAATATTTTTCGCCGCCACGGCCCAGGCTTTGGGTATGCCGTTTTCGACGCCGCTACCGGCGAGCGAATCCACATTAAGGGCGCGCTTTAGAATTTTCACCGATTCCACTCCCGTCGGATCTTCGTCTTTCAGAAAGCCATGCGCGCGCATGACTCCTTTGATAAATCCTTTGACGAGATCGGGATGTTCGCGGATCATTTGGCCGTTGGTCGCCATCGAGCGGACGACATAGAAAGGGAAGAGGGTTGAAAGGTCAACAACCTCCTCAAGCTCGCCTCTGCGGATGAGCTCGCGCACGACTCTCCCCTGTGGGCCGTTATGATGGTAAAAAAGAAAGTCGCTTTTGCTATCCTTGATCGCGGCCACTTTTTCGCTGATTCCTTGATTCTCGATCAAGACAACGTCCATGTCGCGGTCCGGGTCGAAGCCGAGCTTTTGGAAAACCAGGCGCATGGTTCTCTCGCCCGCGCCCAGGCGGCGATTCGTAGCAAATCGTTTTCCTCTGAGGTCCTGAGGTGTATTGACCGCTCCGGGCAAGGCGGCCACGCTGAAAGCCAGGCCGTTGCGGTAAGAGCCGATGATATGGAGATCTCTTCCCTGGGCGTTGGCTTCGATCAGCATCGCCGGGTGCGCGTCCATGCTGAAGTTTATTTTCCCCTCGATCAGCAGATCGATAGAGCCGGTGTTGTCTCCCGCGATCAGTAAGTGGCTGTGGTCGATGCCGTGCTTTTTGAAGTAGCCGTGGTATTCCGCCGTGAGCGGCGCGAGCGGATGACCGGGGTGTTTCGGATAAAAATGCTCGACGGAATAGGTAACCTCCCTGTGGGTCGAGCCAGGCATTGTTGGCCCTCCTTTTCCCTAAACGGGGAGCTTCGTGATGGCTAGCTCATTATTCGGCCTTCCTGGGATGCCAGTCGTAACTTGCCACTTTATACGCCTCGTCGGGGATCAAGCTCGTAAGTTCTCTTTTCGCCAGTTCCGCTTCGAACTTCTGGCGGACCCAAGGATCTTCATCGATATATTCGATCATATCCTTGGCGCGGTCTTCGATCTTTTCCGCGTGGCCGCGAAACTGCCGCGGCGGATGGAGCGCCAAATACCGGCCCGGATCGGTACCGACGCTGAAGTGCTGGTGAAACCACTTATTGGGCGGCACGAACATGCTTCCCTCATGCCATGGGCAGACAATCCTTTCCTTGCCTTCCTCCCACAGGATCGAGTATCCCTCGCCGCCCGGAATAACGATCACCCGCCCCGGACCATGGCGGTGCGCCTTCTTGTAGGTCCGCGTCGGAAAAACGGACATGTGGCAGGACATCTCTGAATCGGGAAACATGATGGTGACGCTCATGCCGCCGCGCCGGTTGGTGCTGAGTTTGTCCCAGGCCGCCATATCGGGGAAAAAGTTGCCGAACCAATAGACCCTCTTGCCGCCCCAGGCGAGCGCCGGATCACCGTTTTCCACCAGTTTCGCCTCGGAGTAAGTCTCCCCTTCCTGTTTTGCGATACTCGCTTTCTTGAACGGGTTATTGAAATAAAAACGCGGATCAGTGACCAGCGACATAGCCAACGGCAGATAACTGTAGCGCAGCACCCGGGCGGGCTGATCGCCGCGCATATTGCTTAGCTGCTGGTAACAGTTGGAGCCGATTTCAAACAAGCTGCGGTCTTGCCATTCGAAAGTTTTCTTGGGAGCGCCGTCGTCCGTCCAGACCGTGGTCACGCCGCGGCCCTGTAGTACATAAATGAGCTCGTCGAGAGCGAATTTCACCGGCGGCAGGGTTTTCCCGGGCGCGATCTCCATGACGGTGGCCGAAGTTATGCCCTCCTGGCCCATCAATTGAATAAACGCCGCGTTGCATTGGCGCTCATCCCACCAGCCCAACTCCACCGTGCGCAGATCTTCGATGAAGAAGCCGCGGTGGATGGGAATGCCGACCGATTCCATCCAGTGGTCGTAGGAATAGTTTTTAGTCTCCACCGCCACCGGTCCCGGTTCAAAATACTGGTTCTTGGTAATTTGCTCAGCTACTGTAGTCATGATTGATTCTCCTTCTCCGCTGTTTTTACGCTATCTCTCGGCGATTTTCCAACTAAAGCCCATTGCCTGGTCGTGTTGCAAGATCTAATTCTCGGACTAGCTATAGGGGCGCAGCATGCTGCGTCGCTATAACCTTCTTACACCTCGGGCCGGATGCTGACGTGAATGACTCCCTCCGGTCCCTCTTCACCGGCGAATGTTCTGATGGCTTCATTCACATGGCGCAAATCAAACTGGTGCGTGCTGATCTCGCCCAGTGGATATCTGCCGGAAGCCATCAGTTGCAGGCCGAGTTCGAACGCCGCAAAAGAAGAGCCCTGGACCCACTTCATGGTAATGAGCTTGCGGCCGAATCCGCGCGTCGGAATTTCTTGATCGCCCGGACCGGCGAGTACAATGGTGCTGATCTTGGCCGCGCAATCGAGGGCGTCGCGGACGGTTTTCTTGCCGCCGCGCGAGACGTTGACCACTACGTCGGCGCCTTGCCCGTTGGTAATTTCTTTGACCCTTGCGCTCAAGCTCTCTTTCTCGACGTTGACGATGTGATGCGCCCCCAGCTTGCGCGCTGCGTCGAAACGCCGCGCATCGCGCGTCAGCCCGCTCACGATGATGCACTGGGCGCCGGCCTCGCGCGCGGCCAGCACGCACGACAACCCCATTTGTCCAGGTCCCTGGATCACCACGGTCTTGCCGGGAGCGGCACCGCCCTGGAGATAGGCCCACTGCATGCCGTTGGCCAACGGCACAAACAGCGCGGCGTGGGCCGCCGGAACATGGGCGGGAATCTTGTGCACAATCGCGTTCGGCGGCAAATACAGATACTGGCTGAAGCCGCCCCATAGCGATGGCGCGACGTTTACCGGCGTGTTGCCGTAGCGCAGAATGATTCGGCCTGGGAGTTTATCGGTTTGATCGCAGAAGCGATATTCACCGGTGCGGCACCAGCGGCAATTGCCGCACGGCAAATACTGCTCGACAACCACGCGGTCGCCGTCCTGAACGCCCCAGCGCTTTGCGGCCTCTGCGCCGATTTTGGCGATGAAGCCGACATTCTCATGTCCCCTGATGCGCGGCGCGCCCTCAAATTGCTCGTAACCGCCGATGTCGCTGCCGCAGATGCCGGCGATTTCCACCTTGAGCAAGGCATCGTCGGCGCCGATTTGCGGGACGGGATATTCCCTCAGCTCGATTTTCCGTGGACCGATTTGCGTCGCCGCTAGAACCGTTTCACCCATAATCCCCCCAAAAACGCATTCCTATCGTGATCGTGGCTCGTGTTCGAAAGACGAGCACTAGAAACGAGTGCGATCACGACCCCGCCAATTCGCGAAACCGGTGTTTTGTCCTTTCGATCTCACACAGCACCTCTGCGACGCAATCATCAAAAGGGACTTTTTGATCGCGCACGATGGAGACTCCGCGAACGCCGTCGTACACTTCCGGGTGAAGCGCCTCAGCCGGCTCTTTGCCTTCGCAAAGATCATTGGCTGCGCTCAAAAGAAGTTTGCGCATCTCGATGATTCCCACGTCGGTAATCCCGAGCATCTCATTTGTCCGGTCAGTGATAGGCCCCATGCTCACCTGCGCGGCCATGTCCTGGTTGCCCGTGCCGATGATGCCGGTAAAGTTATAGGTGCGCTGGATTTGGCGGTCAATAAAAAAATCATTAGCCTTGTTCGCCAAAGGCTTATACTCTTTGTCCACCGGCGCGCCAAAGCGTCCATCTGCCTGGCCGGTGCGCATGCCGTAGATCTCGTCCGCCGTAAGCGGGCGATTGGTGTTCACTCTGAAGGTCCACACCCAACAATTCTCATCATCGATGGGCACAAACGCGTGTCCTCCCGGGTCCCTGGGAGGCATAGTGTAAAATGGCATCAGAAACTGGTTGAAACGCCAGTAATAACTTTGCTCGCTGATGGTGCCGCGAGCGCCGATCGCCAGACCATAACGGGTTCTCTTCGCCATTACCCTCGGCGCTTTGTCAGCCATGCGGAACAGGATGTCGAGCTCGCGGGGAGATAAGCTATCCGGGGCATCAGTAAATCTTTTGCGCAGCGGCTCCGTCGCCTTTAGGTAGTTGGCGGTGTTGCGGAAGGCGTCGAGCCGGCCATGCAGAAAGCGCGTGTGCGCTGAGTCTATTCCTCCTTCGAGCGCTTGAGCGAAGTTGGATTCCTGCAGCCGCTTGATGACGAATCGATAGTCCGGTGGAACTTGAATCAGCGGGAATTGCGGCAACTCTGGGATATAATCCTTGGGACCCATGTAGGCCCAAATGATGCCACCCGCCTCCCGCAGCGTATAGGAAGTCAACTTTACTTTGTCTTTGAAGTTCGACTCCGGGGGCTCCGTCGGCAAATCGACGCAGTTGCCATCAACGTCGTATTTCCAGCCGTGATAAATGCAGCGCAATCCGCACTCTTCGTTACGGCCGAAAAAGAGATGGGCCCGCCGATGTGCGCAAAAGGCGCTGATCAGACCAAGTCTCCCTTCGGTATCCCGGAACGCCACGAGATCTTCGCATAGCAGTCTCACCCGCACCGGCGTGCAGTCCGGCTCGGGCAATTCGTCCGCCAACAAAGCCGGCAGCCAGAATCTGCGCAACAGCTGTCCCATCGGCGTACCGGGGCCGGTCCTCGTAAGCAGTTCGTTTTCTTCCCTACTGAGCATCGCTCACTCCTATTGCTGGATACCGGCCGCGCGCAGGTATTGCAGGTCGATAAATCGCTCGGCCGGTGGCAGCGGCGCCTTGATTGTTCCTGCTTCGGCCATGAAGGCAATGACCTGAGCCATTCCTTTGACGTTAATCTCGCCTTGCCGAGGCAAAACGTTGCGCTCGGGCTCAAAGTATAATTTGAGCGTCTGCTCAGCGATGTCCGGGGGCGAATCGGTCCACTCGATAATGGTCTTGACGACCGCCGGCCGATGGGCTCGGTCGCGAACGAACTTAAAAGCCGCCGCCAATCCGCGCAGGTAGCGCGTGACGGCGTCCTTGTTCTTTTCCGCCCAGGAGCGGCGCGCGGCGGTGACGGTATAGAGAAAGTCGGGCACCGCGTCGTTGGATATTCCCACCAGACGGTATCCGTCTTTGATCGCCATCAGGTCCTGCGGCTGCCCGAGCGGTACGGCGTCGCACTCGCCGCGCCTCAGACAATTATATCGCGTCGGTGTGCCCTCGATGGTTTTTACCCGGAAATCACCGGCTTTTAATCCGTGCAGCGTGAGCAGCTTGCGCGTCGATAACGTGATCGTGCCGGCTTCGTCCGCCATGCCGAGCAGCTTTCCTTTGAGGTCGGCAAAGCTTTTGATATCGGGCTTGGCGATCAAACTATATATCGGGTTGTTGAATTCCGCGGCGATGGCCACCGCGTCGGATTTGGTAAGGGCGGCGCGAACTAGAAAGGCCGTGGCGACATGCGTGATGTCCGCCGTGTCGTCGTGCAGCGCATCGATCATTTTATCCGATCCGCCGGGAATGGGCACGACGATTTTGAAATCCAGTCCCTCGCGGCGAAAATAGCCTTCGCGGTCGCCGACTGTTATCGGAAGAGAAAAAATGCTGCGCACCGCCGAAGCAGCTTGCGCATAGCGGAGAACCGTCGTCTGGGCGGCAGCCGAGTTCGTGAGAGCGGCAAGAAGCGCGCCGAAGGCGAGAGCAATCCGAAATTTCACGTTTCCCGGCCAACCCATGTTAAACCTCAAGCCTGTCACAGTGTCCGGGAACTAACGTTCATCGACAAAGCCGGATATCCGCATGCCTCAGTCCCGCGGAGAGGGCACGGCTATTTCGCGCCAACGCGCTGCATGGTGCATTCGGTCTCGATCGCCGTGACCGGCTCCTTTCCGGGTGCCGTGCGCCGGAGTGCCCTGGTCTGCTTATAACCATCTTTGCTGCATGAGATGGTTATGTTGTTGGGAGAAATATGTTTGCCAAAGCCGGGCAGCTTGTAGGTTCCTAATTTGTCGCTGCGAGTTACCACTGATCCGAGACCTTTGATCTCCGCCGTTACTTTGGCGTCGGGAACGATTCTCCCGCTGGTTTCCTTGACGAAGCCGAAGAAGCGCGGACCGTCATCATCGCTGTGGTCGTGGTCGCCGGCGTCGCCTCCCGGCCATCCGGGCGTGAACGTAATCAAGGCGAAACCAAGCGTAAGGGTGAGCAGAAAAGCGGCACGTGTCGAAGCCAGATTCATCTATCCTCCAGATGACATTGAGCGCGGCGGGACATCTTTAGGTTATGCCAATTTTATCGGAAAAAGAAATCCTTCATGAGATAAACAAAGACACCCATTGTGGCCAGTGGGATCGCCCAGGAAAGACCGATCGCCAGGCGGTTGGTTAACCCCGCCGGCAGCCGGGCAACAATGGCCGCGATGAACAGCGCGCCCAAGCCGGCCGTGGCCATCCAACCGTACCAGTACATCGATGGTCCATCCGCCGCTCTCTCGACCAAAAAATGAAACTCCTCCGTGACCGGATGGTAGGTAAACAGCGCCCAATTGTATTCGACGGCCAGAACGTAAAGAATCGCGTAAGTGACCGCGAAGGTGATGGCGAAGACCGGATGCGAATGGGCGACGGCCATTATTCGAGCCCTCGAATGTTGTTGAGAATATGTCCCACAAGGAAGCTCCACCAGACGATAAAGGCGAGCATTCCGGTTATGACGGTGCGCGTGCGCGCGAAAACGTCGGCGAGGGGTTGGCGCCAGACATACCAATAGATCGGTAGCATGCCCAGGCCCACCGCGACAAAATGCTCCTTCAACTCGAACGAGCCGTTGGCGGCGTAAAGCTGTGACTGTTCGAGCACGAATCTAACGCTGATCCGATAGATCGGATAGATTACCCCGCCAAGGATCGCGGTCAGCATGTAAAGCACCACTATGGCGTTCACATAGGTCGACGCGGAAACCATGCGCATGCGCCCGACGAAGGACGCCGCGGTGCCGCGCGCCGGCCAGCAAACGCCAATGGCTTGATGGGTAATGGCGCCGAGCAGGGTCACGGCCAGGAGTCCGTGAATGATCAATAAGACGACGGTCATAAGCTCTGCGATTAAGTGGGCTCGACCGAAGCTACCTCAGACAACAGTTCGGCGTCAAGACGATGAAGATCATAATGCATGCGTAAGGTCGTATCTATTTGATTAACCTAGCCGTCGAGAAGGCGGTGGGTGCGAGGCGGAGCGAAGGCTCGCACCGGAGCGTACATCGGCAGTACGTGAGGATGCGAGTCCGACGTGACAACGAAGCAAGCGCCCCTTATCGACGGATCAGGGAAAGATCAGTTTGACGCAATAATACCGGCTGAGGTAATCTCGGCCGAGGTTGACTCACAGCCCAAAAAGGTCCGAGGAGTTTTTCTTTTTCTAATCGTTCTTGCAGCGCAAGCAAAATACGACGCAGGAGGAGAAGCGATGTTTAAAAAAATAAATGCGCAGATAGTTTTTGTGGCGCTCGCCGCACTCGTGCTTTGCTATCCCGATTTCATTTATGCGCAAGACCGCGCCGGCACCTTACAGGGAGTAGTCAAAGACGCATCGGGGGCGCCAGTCGCCGGCGCCTTTGTGAAAATGAAAAACGCCGAACGGCGGCTCACCTTCATGGTGGTTAGCCAGGCGGCAGGCCGTTACTCTGTTAATACCCTTCCGTCCGGGAGGTATGTCGTGCAGGGCGTCGGCGGCGAGTTCCAGAGCGAAATGTCACCGCCGGTGGATGTCGCCGCCGGCCGGCCCGCGACCCATGATATATCGCTGACAGCCAAGCGGGCGCCGCAGCTCCCCCCGCATGGCCGGGTCGGCGGCCCGGCGAGCGCGGCGCCGAAGCAGAGCGCGCAGCGGGAGTGCAACCCGTCTTGCCGGAAGGCGAGGGCAAGAAAATCGCCGAGGCAAAATGTCTCACCTGCCATGACGCCGCGCGCGTAGCGAGAGTCCGCGCCGATCGGGAGCGCTGGGAAGAGGTCATCCTGAACATGCGGCTTTACGCGCGGGGCTCCAATTTCGCCAAAGATTTGACCGATCAGGAAGCGAAAGTTCTCGCCGATTATTTCACGACGAATTACAACGCCAGAGATAGAGTCGCCAGGGTGAAGCCGGATCCCAACAGTCGCTTACCCAGAACTTTACTTCAAGGCGATGCCATCAAGTATATGGCGGTGGAATATGAGTTGCCGGACGCCAGCGCGGAACCGCATGAAATCACGGCGGACGCCGAGGGCAACGGCTGGGTCAGTCAACGAAGAGGTGGCAAGCTCGGACGACTGGACGGCAAAAGCCTGGTTTATTCCGAGGTCTCGCCGCCCGCCGGAGAATCCAAGCTCATGCGTCTGAACGGCATCACCTATGATGCGCGGGATAAGCTTTGGTTCGTCGATGGCGGGCCCAACCGCCGATTCTTGAGCTATGACACACGCGCCAAGGAGTTCGGCGTCTATCCACTGCCAAAACTAAAAAATGGCAATGCCAGCGGCAATAGCATGCGCGTCCACCCCAACGGAACCGTCTGGCTCAATTCCATCGGCTCCAACCAGATCATTCGCTTAGATCCCAAGACCCGGGAGTTCACCGTGTTTGAAGCTCCTGCCGGAGTCAAGAATGGGCGAACCGCTAGTCCTTACGGCATGGCCATCGCGGGCGATAACAAGATTTGGATCATCGAAAACGCCGTGAACCAGATGGCGCGCATCGATCCGGTCTCGGGGAAAATAGAAGAATTCCCAATTCCGGTGCATGACCCCGTCGCGCGTAAAGGCGGAATGGATTCAGAAGGCAACATCTGGGTCGGACTCCACGGCGCCGGGCATCTGATGAAGATCGATTATAAGACCACCGAAATGACGGTCTACACACCGCCGACCAAAGACGCCGGCCCTTATTCCGTGCAGGGAGATCCAAAGAGTAAGCTCGTATGGTTTAGCGAGCAGCACGTCGATAAGATCGCCAAATTCGATCCCGCGACCGAAACTTTCACGGAGTACCCGCTGCCGAACGCAGAATCGGACAACAGAAGAATCGAGGTCGACCGGGTTAATCCGAAGCGCGTCTGGTGGTCCGGGATGACCTCGGGCAAGATGGGATATATCGAAGTGTTGAATTAAGCCGATCTGCGCCGGCCGCTACCGCTAAAAGAGGGATCGCGCACCGGTTGTCGTCGCGTCATTGATACCGCGGCAACGGAGGTTCGATCTCTCTTTCTTTAACGATCACATTATTTCGCGTCCAAGCGCTGCATGGTGCATTCGATCTCGATGGGCAGTTTGGCTTGCCGTGACCTTGTCAAGGTGCGGAGCTGCCGATAGCCCTCCTTGCTGCAGGAGACGGTCACGTCTTTGTATGCGATATCCTTGGTCAATTCGGGAATCTTATACAAACCGGTGGCATCCGTGCGCGCGACCAGAGAGAAGCGGCCCTTGATCTCCGCCTTTACCTTGGCATCGGCTACGACCTTGCCTTTGGCGTCTTTGACAAAGCCGAAAAACGACGGATGGTCATGAGAATGATCGCCACCCAAACCACCCGGCCACGCGGGGGCAATGAGAACCGAAGCTAGCGAGAGCACCACACTCGCGACGCAAACGACATGAACGATTGCGACCTGCATTGAAGTCCCTTTCATCAGCTCTCAACACCCGGCGTTCTTAGCGTCGTTTCTCCTTGCGCGGGATGAGCTGCCCGCGCGCCGAGAAAAATGATGAAACTCCGGCGCTCTCATTATTTTCCTCCCAGGACCCATTCGCGCCACAGCTTGTCGTACTGGCCGATCTTGTCCATATATTTAGCAGGGTCGACAATGACAAAATCAAATCCTTGGCGCAGCCGCGGCGGATCGGGAAGCAGTTCCGGGTGCGTGCCGATGCGGTTGGCATCGTGCACCACCTTCTGGCCGCCGTCTTTGCTAAAAAAGAAATCGAGGAAGAGCATGGTGGCGTGCGGATGAGGAGCATTTTTGGCCATCGCTGACACGACAGTCTTGCCAATCACAGGCTCCAAATTGTTCCAGTCTACCGGCGCGCCCTTGGCCATGGCCCGGGGATAGTGATGGCTATAAGCGTTCGGCGACAGCGGATCTTCTCCGGCAATGATCAATTGGGCCATCTGGCTATGGCCGCTTCGGATGCTGGGATTTTGCGCGCCGAGTTTCTGGAAAAAGGCTTTGCCTTTCTCATCGCCCCAGTGTTCCATCAGGCTGATGAACCATTCAGTCTGCTCCCGCTCCAGCGACATTTTTCCTTTCCATTTTGGGTTAAGCAGATCCTCATACTTCTTGGGGGCTTCACTCGGCGGCACTATGCGAGTGTTGTAGGCGGACACAATCATCGTCAGCCGGCTAGCGACCCAATAGCCCTGGGGTTGTAAAAACCGCTTGTCATACTTATCCACCGACGGCGTGTAATAGGCTTGCAGCGTGCCCTTCCGCCGCGGCAGTTCCATCTGAAAATCGTTGGTGTCGATGATATCGGCGATAAATCGACTAGCCTGAAATTCGGCAAGATAACGCTGCAAGACACGCTCGGAGGTAAGGCGGGTGAGCTTGATCTTGACGAATGGATAGCGCTTCTCGAAGAGCTGGACGACCTGCGTGGAATCTTCGACGGCGAGGGAGGTATACCACACGACCTCGCCTTCCTTTTTTGCTCCTTCCTCGATCTTGTTTTGCCGGTCTTTACTCTTATCGAGAGCGATCTCCGTGACGCTGGCCGCCCGCGCCCAATGGGCACCCAAAATGACCGCGCCGACAAGAACCATGGAGATTAAGGACCGCGCTTTCATATTCATCGCAGGCCTCCTGTGAGAAAATCCTTCAAACGTGCCGTTTGATGTTTTCTTAAATCCTCGCGCTTCTCTTCGGGTTCAAGTCGGCGACATTCAATGCGCCGGCACGACGCTGACATGGATCGCGCCGGGCTTTCCTTCTCCGCTCGCCGTTCGGATCGCTTCATCGACGTGACTGAGGTCGAACTGATGGCTGCACATCGCCTCCAGCGGGTATTTGCCAGAGGCGATTGTTCGCAGCGCCATTTCGACGGCATGGTAGCTATGGCCGCGCCCGCCTTTCACCGTGAGATATTTGAGCTTGATAATGCCCAACGGAAAATTGGCGATCTGCTGATTCATGTTGCCCGCGGCAATCACCAAAGTGCTTCGTTTCATGTGCAGCACGTCCATCGCCGGAAGGATTGTTGCCTCGGTGGAGGCAGCGACATCGATAACGGTGTCGACGCCTCGACCCGCCGTGATCTCGCGCACCCGCTCGCGCAAATCTTCTTTCTCGACATTGATGGTAAAGTCGGCGCCGAGACGCTTCGCGATTTCAAGGCGGCTGGTATCGCGCGAGAGCCCAGAGACAATGATGCAGGCCGCGCCCGCTTCCTTGGAAGCAAGTACGCAACCTAAGCCCTGCTGCCCCGGTCCCTGGATCAGCACCGACTTGCCTGGACCGACACCGCCGTCGCTGTGCGCCCACTGCCAACCGTTGCCCAGCGGCAAGGCGAGCGCAGCCTGCTCTGCCGGGACGTGGCTCGGGACTTTATGAAATACCGAGTTGGGGTGGAGATAAAGATACTGGCTAAACCCGCCCCACAGCGCGGGAGCCACGTTTACCGGCGTCGAACCATAGCGCGCCGCGTTCGGGGTATTGTGAATATCGGTTTCGTAGCACATGCGAAAATCGCCCGCCCGGCACCACTCGCAGTGACCGCAGGGAAGATATTCTTCCAATGCAACCCGGTCGCCTTCCTTGACCCCCCATCGATGTTCGGCGATCTTTCCCACCTTGGCAATGAAACCAATATTTTCATGCCCCATGATGTGCGGCCCGTTGCGGATCGCCCGGGGATAGGAGCGAACGTCGCTGCCGCAGATTCCCGCGGCCTCCACTTTGAGCAGACCACCCTCCGGCGGGACATCCGGCAAATCGAACTCGCGGACCTCGGTTTGCCTGGCAGCAATTTTTACCGCAGCAACGACTTTGTTAGCCATGATTTTCTCCCTCATCCGGCCCGCAGCCGGAAAATTTTTCTTCACCACGAAGGCACGAAGAACACGAAGGGTTCGGATATTATTCTCTTAAACTTCGTGACCTTCGTGCCTTCGTGGTGAGTCCCCTCTTCTCTGCGTCCTTTG
>CAWJBB010000090.1:0-37052 GCA_963840855.1 uncultured delta proteobacterium | reverse complement strand
ATTTGCAACCCCAGGTTTTTTCATCTAGAATATTTTCGTCTTTGGGCCAATCGAATTTCCACCGGAATCTTTAGGAGGATCGGGTTCATGGCAACCATGATTACGACCGAGTGCATCAACTGCGGCGCCTGCGAGCCGGAGTGCCCCAACAACGCCATTTCGCAGGGCGAAACCATTTTTGTCATCGATCCCCTGCTGTGCACCGAGTGCGTGGTTTTCACGATTATGAAGCCTGCGCCGCCGTCTGTCCGGTGGACTGCTGCGTTACAGACCCTAATAACATCGAAAGCGAAGAGGCGCTCATCGCGCGCGCCCGCGTCGTCCACCCCGAAATCCAGTTCGACGACAATTATGAGTCGCGTTTCCGCAAGGGGCAAGGAAAAAGCGGCGAGCAGGCAGTG
The DNA here is from genome assembly GCA_963840855.1 of uncultured delta proteobacterium. Lineage (GTDB taxonomy): Bacteria > Desulfobacterota > Binatia > UBA9968 > UBA9968 > DATACQ01. The sequence continues at coordinate 36,651 of CAWJBB010000090.1, read as the reverse complement.
GCAAAAGCGGCTCCAAGTCAGGCTTCCGCTCGGGGCACGGTGGCAAGCGTCGCTGCTCCGGTAGCGACGGCGGTCGCCTGCGCCGAACCGGAAGTCAATTTTGTGCCGCTGCCCCCAATCGACTCCTGGAAAATTCCACTCCGTTGCCTCAAGTGCGACAAAACCCACGACGAGCCTGTGAGCAACTTTATGATCGGCAACGTGATCTTCTGTCCCCACTGCTATAAATCGATAGTGGTGCGGGATAACCTCAACTTTCAAATCCGCACCCTTTTGAAAGACTCCTACGCCAAATGGGAGCAGGAGCAAAACGCATTCATTGACCGCAGAGCGCGAGAGCTGACTGAGTTCAACGAACGGCGCGCCAAAGAAGCCCAGATCTTCGAAACCCGCCAACAAAAGGAACTGGTGCTGATACGCGAGCAACTTGACGCCATCGGCGAAACCTACGATGCGCCTGGGCGACCGGTCAAAAAGGGCGCGGTTCACCTGGGCCTGATCTCTCGCTCCTATGCTCAACTCCTGGCTTCACGTCCTATCCCTGGTCGTCTATCTTGGAGCGGTGCTCGGGTTCTGGTTTGTTCTGCTGCCGGCAGTGGCGACCTCCAGGATCACGAAGACAAAGCGCGGTTCTTAGCCCGCGGCCTAAAGCTACAATCCGCTCCAGGTGGGCGCCCTCGGCGTGTTGCTCTTTAGCGGCGCGTTCCAGTTGACCGAGCTCAAAGCAGCTTACCGTGAGACCTTCGTGCAACAACTAGGCTACCAATTGGCCATCAAGCTTGCCCTTGCTTTCTTGGTCGTGCTTTTTAGCGTCTATCAGTCTATGGGCATCGGACACAGGTTCGTCAAACGGCATGAAGGCGGCGATCCAGTCACTGAGCAAGAACTTGACGGTGTGCTGAGGCGGCTCAGGAGCACGAACTGGCTTATCGTTCCCATTGCTTTAATCACCCTATGGTTTGGACTGCGTTTGACTAAGTAAGCACGGGAATTGCCCGCACAGGAAATTTTACTCAGGTCTCGACCCAGGCGGTCAATCCAAGGTCGATGTCAGAATACGGGAAGGATAGTCTACATAGCAAATGATTCTTTGTTTATCGTTCCAATTCCCACGCCCCGCTTTGGATCGTTGCGGATAAATCAGGCGCTTGGGCAAGACACGGGCTGGCGGTCGATAGCTCGCCGCACGCGAACTTGAGGACAGCGGCTACATCAACCGTTTATACCAATAAAAAAAGGCGGAGTCTTACGACTCCGCCTTTTCCCACGCCCCCGAAGCGCGTTTCGCCTATCAATAACTGCGTGTCACCTGTTTGCCATCGGAAACCTGCGAGCCTTTCTGCTCCTGTTGTTGCGGCGCAGCAGTCGCGGCGGTGTTAGAATTCATCGCTTCCCGGTAGATCAGGATTTCGACACGCCGGTTCTTGGCCCGCCCGTCACGGCTATTATTATCGGTGGCCGGAGAGTTTTCACCGTAGGAGACAGTCACCACACGTAGCGGGTCCATTTTCTTTTGCGTCACCAGGTAGCGGCTAACCGCATCGGCCCTGCGCTTGCCGAGTTCATAGTTGAAGTCTTCGGAACCCGCGTTATCAGTGTGGCCGGCCACCAGAAACACCGCGTTTTCTCCACCCGCCAGATCCCCCTTGAGATCGCTTAGAAAACCATCGATCTCCTTTCTCGCCTGGGGCGGCAGTGCCGCGGAGTTAAATCCGAAGTTGGCGCCGTCTTTCATATCAATAACCAAGCGGCGTTCGAACTTCAGGTTGCCCAAGGTTGCCAGCGCCCGCTCCGCTTTCCCGTCTACTTCGCCCAGCTTACCGTCGATGCCCGTGAGCTTGCCTTCGACGCTGCCTAGCTTGCCCTCGGCGGCAGTCATTCTGCCGTCCAGTTGCCCGATTTGGCCTTCCGCTTTTCCAATCCGGGTTTCACTTTCTGACACGCGGCCGGACACCGGGTCCACCTGCCCGCGCACCCAGTCACGGGTTGCCAAACAGCCGGACAGAAGAAATGCCGCAACCAGCAATCCGCTGTGCCATAATAAACCAGTATTCGCACTAGATCTTTTCATATAGCCTCCTAATTCTCCTTTGATTGAACCTATTTTGTTTTGCTTAACTTTTCCATCTGAATCGATGATTACCGCCCCGCGGCTATTCCGAAATCCTTTTGGCTGTATGCACCCGAGGATTGCTTAGTCCTCCAAGTCTGCCCTGTACGACGCTTGCGCCTTGTCGAATTCCGTGGACATCAGTGCCAATAAGGCCGTTGTGGATACAGGCTTCAGCAGGCCGGCAACGTCGAACTGATGCCCTTCGGATTCGACATCTTTTTCGAAACGCTCGAGCGCGCCGCTTACATAGATGGTTTTCACCTTGGGATTAAGAGAGCGAATGCGGCGCATCATCTCGAACCCGTCCATGGCTGGCATTTGAATATCCGTGACCACGAACTCCGTCGGATGATTGAAGTATTCCACATAGCCTTGGAAGCCGTCAAAAGCCGTGAAACCTTCATAGCCGTAGGCACGCAATAAAAGGCTCAGCGTATAGGCAAGATTCTCGTCATCATCGACGACAAGTACGCTATGAGGATTTACCATGAGTTTCGCTCCAAAATGGCCGGTTAATGTTAGAGCAAATCACATACCACGGCAAAATGAAGCTCTATCTAATTGTATTTCTGGGTTTTACCAAATCATTGTTGAATAGTTAACGAGCGAATGAAGGAATTTCCTTCACTGCAATGAAGTAAATTAGAAGACAAATCGAGGGATTCAACCAACTAATTGTTAACAAACTTTACGTCCTTCACAAACCAAACCCGGTTACAACCATATTGGATTGGGATCAAACAATTCGAATGCGAAAACCAATTTGGCATGGTCAAGCCCATTAGCACGCAGTACCCGGCAACATGCGGGTTCTTCACGCCATCCTTAACACAATGTTGGAAGACGACCTGGCTGCGAAGTTCGATAAGTTGAAAAGTTCAGTCGGCATCAGATCGTAAAGGCGGGTTTAACTTTCTTGAATTCATCTACTTTCAGTTGATGTTTTTTTAGCAGATCATAGAAATCCGCACGGTATTTGCCGGCTAGCTTCGCCGCTTGACTGACGTTTCCCTCCGTCAAAGCAAGCACCTGCACCAGATAGTCTCGCTCGAAGGCGTCGCGCGCGTCCTTGAGAGGCTTGATCATTTCATCCGTAGCCGACGCCCGATCCTGTGTCGACGATTTTTCCTCCTCCCGCACATTAATCTTCGTCGGCAACACATAGTCTTCGGTGATGGTGTCCTTCTGCGTCATGGCCACGGCGTATTCAATCGCATTCTCCAACTCGCGCACGTTGCCCGGCCAGTCGTGGAGCATCATTTTTCTCAACGCCTCAGGCGCAATCGCCTTGACATCTCTTTTCATCTGCACGATGCATTTTTTGAGGAAGTGATCAGCCAGTGGAAGGATATCCTCTTTGCGCTCGCGCAGGGGCGGCAGATAAATCGGAATCACATGAATCCGGTAAAACAGATCATCGCGAAACAAACCTTTTTTAACTTGCTCTTCAAGATCCTTGTTTGTCGCAACGATCACGCGCACATCGACTTCGACAGGGGCCTGGCTGCCAACGGGATAAAATTGACGCTCTTGCAATGCGCGCAAGAGCTTGGACTGAGTCGCCAGCGGCATGTCTCCTATTTCATCCAAGAACAAAGTTCCGCCATGAGCCTGGGTAAACAATCCCTTGGTAGTTTTGACCGCGCCCGTGAAGGCGCCTTTTTCATGTCCGAAAAGCTCACTTTCCAAGAGCGATTCAGGCAACGCCGCGCAGTTCAAGGCGACAAAATTCTGGTCTTTTCTATCGCTCGCTATGTGAATGGCTTTGGCGATGAGCTCCTTACCAGTACCGCTCTCGCCCTGGACGTGAACTGTGGAGTCGAGCTTGGCGATGCGCATGACAATGTCCAGCACGGACCGCATTTTTGCGCTCCGCGCCACAATATTCGCAAAATCGAAGCGCTCTTCCACGAGCCCCTTGAGCCGTTTGATCTCCGAGTTGAGCCGGCGGTGCTCCAGCGCCCGTTCGATCTGCGCCAATAGATCCCGCGGTTCGAACGGCTTGGTGAGATAGCCGTAAGCGCCTTTGCGCATCGCCTCCACGGCGGTTTCAATGGTGCCATGGGCAGTAAGTATGATCGTCGGAACATCCGGGGTGATAGCATGGACGCTTTCCATGAGCGAAATGCCATCTCGATTTTCCAGCATCAGGTCGAACAAACAGAGGTCCACCGGCTCTGCCTTGACCGCGTCGATGGCGTCCTCTTCCTTCAGAGCGGCGGTTACGTCGTAACCAGCGGACTCGAGTCTCATTTTAACTAGCTCGATGATATTCGGATCATCATCGACGACCAGGATTCTATTCATCGCCATAATCGTTGCATTACCTCGTGCGGTCCCGTTTTCTTTCTTCGATTTCGATATCCACCCGCTTTAGCTTCTCCACGCTATCAAGTACACCGACCCAAATTTTTGCCTGTTCGACCCACGGACTTTCGGGATAACTCTTGATCACGCGGCTGAAAAACCCGATGGCCCTTTTGTTGTCCTTTTTCGGATTGTTGGGATGGGCGTAGATAAGTCCCATGTGAAACACGGCGGCATCCGCCGGGGCGTTGTCTTTGGCCAACGTCAGCACCTTTTGACTCTCTCTCAATGAGCTTTCATAATCCCCTTTGCCCAGCAATTGTTGAGCTATCTGCAAGTGCGCGTCCGCCTCGCGTAGTTCTCGAATTTCTTTGGGTTCCACCGGCGGCGCAGGTGGGGGAGGCGCGGGCGGCGGAGGCGCGGGCGGGGGCGGGGGCGGGGGGGGTGGCAGCCGCTCGATAGTCACCTGCGGCGGCAAAGGCTTCGGCTCTGGGACGCTTGGCGCGCCAAAAAGCGCGCAGCCCGAGCCGAACATCATGAAGGTAAAACAAAAAAGAAGGTGCTTCCTCGTTCCGCCTGATTTTCCGCCCATATCTTGCCACCATGCGATATGATAATTTGTTTGGCGATTGCCAAACCCAATCCCGTACCGTTCCCCGAAGCCGCGCCGTCGGCCCTCCCCTGCTGAAACTTTTCGAAAATCGCGTCGAGATTTTCTGCGGCGATGCCCGGGCCGGTGTCCCATACCGAAACTTCAATGCCGCTGTTAATTGTCCTTGCTTTCACCTTAACCTTTCCGGACTTCGGTGTAAACTTCGCGGCGTTGCCGAGCAGGTTCCGCAGAACCTGCAGGATCCGCTCGCGGTCGATTTTGACCGGCGGTAATTCGGCGGCGACCTCCGTTGCGATCTCGATCTCTTTGGCCTCGATCAATGGAGCAATTTCAACCACCGCCTGGTGAATGAGGGGCGCCAGAGCGCTTTTCTCCAAGCCATAGGTCATCATCCCCGCCTCCATTTTCGAAAGATCCAACAGGGATGTGACCAGAGTAATCAAGCGATTGCTTTCTTCGGCGACGATGGTAAGAAGTTTTCGCTGCTTTTCAGTGGTGCTTCCGGCGACTCCGTCGAGCAATAGTCCGGTTCCTTCCTTGATGCAAGTCAGCGGCGTGCGCAGCTCGTGGGACATGGACGCGTAGAAATCAGCCTTCATTTTTTCCAGATCGTTCAATTTTTGGCACATCAAATTAAACGACGCCGCCAGGTCCCGAAGTTCCGGCGGCGAGGCAATACGCAGGTTTGCTTCGAACTTTCCGTTAGAGATTTCCTGGGTCTTTTGTTTGAGAGCACCGATCGGTTTGGTGACGCTCCGGGTTATCACCAGCGAAAGCAACAGGATAAATATCAACGAGGCGCTGGTGATAATAACCGCGGTCTGGCGCGCCTGCGCGCCTACGTCCGCAAGCTCGCGGATCTTGTGATAGGTGTCCATTTGCCGGTATGACGTGATGCGCTCCAAGGCGGCAAAGATTTCATCGGTCACTTTGCTCTTCTCCGCCTCATACCGGGCTTGGGGATAAACTTGGCGAGCCTCTAGATGGTCCCGTTCTTTGTCGATGATTGCCTGGTAATGATCATGCTTTTGCTTGATTTCAGTCAGGATCTGCGCGGCGCCGGCGTCCGCCACGACGAGCGCTTCGTCGAGATCACTTTGAAAATCCCCGGCGAATTTCTGAAATTCCCGGTAAAGCGCTTCTTCTTGGACGATCACGTATTTCCGCTCGTAGCGAATTTCGGATATTAGGCTGTCGGATAATTTCTTCTCGTAGTCCCCCACCCGGATCTCGTTCTCAAGGATCGAGCGGGTAATGCGGTCGAAATGCTGCAGGTTTTGGAGGATATAGAGACTCACCCCTGAAACCAGGGCAAACACCACGAGAAATCCGATCACCAGACGTGAGAAGAGGCTCATACGTCGTTTGGAGAATCGTCGCTTTGCACGACTTGCCGGCTAAAAAATCTCACGATTTTTGGATCGCGTCTAGACCAGCCGGACAGCGTACTCGAGAATCTCGCTGAGCTTACGAATCTGAGTCGCCCGCATAGACCGCTCTTCAGGAGGCGATGAAAAATAATCGTCGAGACTCTTTTTCAAATTCCACTCCAAGAGCTCCACGCACTGTTCCATACTGACCTTTTCGGAACGGCGCCGCCGGGCTTTGTGTAGTTCCTCGATCTGGATGAGCCGACCCATTTCAATGACAAGAATATGGTCCACCGCCAAACATTGTCAAGTGCGACAAGGAACTTTCCCCTCAAGGCGATCAATCGCGTATCGCCCTCCGGCGTGTTGTGTTAAGATACCATCTATGAAAATCGTCCGAAGCAGTTCGCTCCTAGCGTTTGCCCTTTGGCTTGTGTCTGTTCCGGTTTTCGCGGCAGAGTTCTACCGCTGGGTGGATGACAAAGGCACCGTTCACTTAACCGACAATCTACACAACATTCCGGAAAACCGGCGCGGCACGGCGAGGCGCATACAGGGAAGCGAAGGCAACCGAAGCCAACCGCCGCCGGCAGCGGCGCCGACGAAGGCGTCGATCCCCTTTGAGAAGCATGGCTCCGTCGTCATTGTCGGCGCGACCTTGAACGGCAAAACCGCGGTAAAACTGGTCCTCGACACCGGCGCCAGTTTCACCATGATCTCCAGCGCTACCGCCAAGCAGCTTGATATCGACCCGAGCCAAAATACCCGTACGATGCCGTTTCAAACCGCCAACGGAATGATCCAAGCTCCTTTGATCAGCCTGGACTCCATCTCGGTGGCGGGTCTCGAGTTGAAAAATCTCACCGCCGCCGTGCACGACGTTATGCCCGACCCCACTGTCGCGGGTCTTCTTGGGCTTAACTTCCTAACCAACTTTCGCTTGGATATCGACACCGAGAAGGGGATCGTTCACCTGGAGAAAAAATAACGCGGGCCGGTGGAGAAGCATCCACCGGCCCGCCGCTTGTTTAAAGCTCTCGCTGTGACTTGGTTATTAAGAGCAGCCGCTCACCGCGCCGCAATTCATACATTTGTAGCATGCGCCGCTGCGGATCATGATTGTGCCGCAATCCGGACAGGGCGGCGCGTCTTGTTGATAGAGGCTCGTGATCCTGCTGATGCTGGTTATCGGCGCCCCGCCCCGCGGCACCTGTGCCGCCAACTGCACGACCTTTTTGGCCGCCGCGTCGTCCGGCGGGTCCCGCATTACGACTCCCACTTCTTGCTGCGCGTCGCCGTCGAGAAACTTGCTCGCGAGCCAACGGAAGATGTAATCCATGATCGATTTCGCCATCGGGATATCAGGATTCTTGGTGAAGCCCGACGGCTCGAAACGCATATGGCTGAATTTATCGACTAATCCCCTGAGCGGCACCCCGTATTGAAGTGCTATGGAAATTGCCGTGGCGAAGGAATCCATCAAACCAGAGATGGTCGAGCCTTCTTTCGACATGGTGATGAAAATTTCACCGGGCTGGCCATCTTCGTACATACCAGCGATGATATAGCCTTCATGGCCGGCGATATCGAACTTGTGCGTGATTGAGCGGCGCTCGTCCGGCAGCCTGCGGCGCAGTGGCCGCGCTTCCTTGTTTTCCACCGACGCCGCCTTCTGCTCTTCTTTGTCTTTAGAGGTGTTGAGCGGCTGGGTCCGCTTGGAGCCGTCTCGGTAGATGGCCACCGCCTTTAGACCGAGCTTCCACGACTCCATATACGCGCGCATGATCTCGTCCACGGTGGCCTCATTGGGCATATTGATGGTCTTCGATATGGCGCCTGAGATGAAAGGCTGCACCGCGCCCATCATCTTGATATGCCCCATATACTGGATCGAACGGCTGCCATTGGCCGGCCTAAAGGCACAATCGAACACCGTGAGGTCATCGTCCCGGAGATGCGGCGCGCCCTCGATGGTTTCATGTTCTTCGATATATTCGACTATGTCCTGGATCTGTTTGACATCGTATCCCAACCGCTTGAGCGCCCGTGGCACCGTATGGTTGACGATTTTCAACAGGCCGCCGCCCACGAGTTTTTTATATTTGATCAGCGCGATATCGGGTTCGACGCCGGTGGTGTCGCAGTCCATCATGAAAGCGATGGTGCCGGTGGGCGCCAGTACAGAGATCTGGGAATTTTTCACGCCGTATTTCTCGGCTTCCCCACAAGCCTCGTCCCAGACATCGCGCGCCGCCTTGAGCAGGTCCAACGGCACATGAGACGAGGGAATCTTGTGCGCGTGGGAACGATGTTTGTTGAGGACGCGCAGCATGGGCTGGCGATTGCTCTCGTAACCTGAGAAAGCTCCCGTCGCCGCCGCCACCCGCGTGGATTGCAAATAACCCTCTCCCGACATCAGCGCCGTCACCGCACTCGCATACGCTCTGCCCGCATCCGAGTCGTAAGGCAACCCGAGAGACATCAGCAAAGCGCCGAGATTGGCATATCCCATGCCCAGTTCGCGGTAAGCGTGGGCATTGGCGGTGATCTCCGCAGTTGGGTACGAAGAGTTATCTACCAAAATATCCTGCGCCAGGATAATAATATCGACGGCGCGACGGAACGACTCGGTATCGAAAACGCCGTCATCACGGAGATACTTGAGCAGGTTGAGCGACGCCAAATTGCACGCCGAATTATCGAGATGCATGTACTCGGAGCAGGGATTGGAGGCATTGATCCGTCCCGTATTGGCGCAGGTATGCCAGTCGTTGATGGTGGTATCGTATTGCATACCGGGGTCGCCGCAGAAGTAGGTGCTTTCGGCGATCATGCGGAGCAAGTCGTGGGCTCGGTAAGTCTCGCAGGTCTCGCCTGACTTGACATAGCGCGTCTTCCATTCCCGGTCCTCTTCGACAGCATGCATGAAATCGTCGGAGACGCGCACTGAGTTATTGGCGTTCTGGAAAAAAACGCTGCCGTAGGCCGGCCCATCGAGGCTGGCATCGTAACCCGCTTCAATCAAAGCCCAGGCTTTTTTCTCCTCTTCGACCTTACACTTGATGAATTCTTCGACATCCGGATGATCGATATTGAGCACCACCATTTTTGCGGCGCGCCGGGTTTTGCCGCCGGATTTGATCACCCCGGCCGAGGCGTCCGCCGCCTTCATGAAAGACACCGGTCCCGATGCCGTCCCGCCGCCACCGAGTTGTTCCCTGGCGGAGCGGATTTTTGACAAATTGACACCCGAACCCGAGCCGCCTTTGAAAATTATTCCCTCCTTACGGTACCAGTCCAGAATCGATTCCATCGTATCTTCGACCGCCAGAATGAAACAGGCGGAGCACTGCGGTCTTTCTTCGATGCCGCAATTAAACCATACCGGACTATTGAAGCAGGCTTTTTGGTGGACCAAGATATGGGTCAACTCGTCGGCAAAGGCCTGGGCATCTTCTTCGGTGGCAAAATAGCCGTCCTTTTTACCCCAGCCAGCGATGGTATCGACCACGCGGCCGATCATTTGGCGCACGCTATGCTCCCGCTGCGGGCTGCCAAGGGGACCGCGGAAGTATTTGGAAACCACCACGTTGGTGGCCATCAAGGACCAGGCTTTGGGGATATCGACGTTGGCCTGCTCGAAAACCACCTTGCCCTTTTCGTTGATAATGGACGCGGAACGTTGCTCCCATTCAATTTCGTCGTATGGGCTCACTCCCGATCGGGTAAAATGGCGCTCTATCTTTAAGCCCGCTTTCGGCCTAAGCACTGGATGATCCGAATGAAAATCACTCGCCTGAGACCTCTTGGTGGCCATGGCCTCCTCCTCTGACTGCGTTTACGGAATATCAATATATGGTGTGCAACGATTCGAAAGCTACTAGATTTTGTATTTGTAAGAGCAATTGTCATTTTTGTCAATGAAAATTTTTTTTCCGTTATTTTCTTTTTATATTTCAAATACTTCTGGCAACACCAAAAGTGCGGTTAAAACATTTCTGATGGAGTCCGGTGTTAAGTTCTGTTAATTTGCCAATAAAGGAGCAAAATGGCTAAGAACGATTATCCAATTGCGCGGCTCGGCGAGGTTCTCGATCAGTCGTTAAAAAGGCTCGATTTGGCGCCCCAATTGGAGGCCTATGGCATCTGGAACATTTGGCACGACGTCGTGGGTAAGCCCGTCGCACTTAACGCCCAGCCGGAAAAAATCCGCAACGGAACTTTGTTCGTCAAAGTATCGAGCCCCGTGTGGATGCAGCAACTGCAGTTCATGAAGGATCTGTTAGCGGAAAAAATCAATGAGCGGTTGCGCGCTGACGTCGTCAAGAGCATTTTTTTTGTCGTGGGAACACTGGCCAAAACCGATGCCGAACCGGAGGAAGAACCGGCGAGCGCAAAAACACCGGCTGACAACGACGGGAAAATCGATGAACCGTTCCTTGAGTCGATTCAGGATCCCGAGGTCCGCCAGGCGTTTAAAAAACTCCTGCGCGGCTACGCGCGCCGCAAGAAATAACCTTGATGGTTACATCTTACCGGCTGTGCCACTAAGCATCGCGGTTATCTCGGCCGTGTACCGTCGCTGATCGTCATAGACGATCAGCGGCGCTTCCACGACAATCTGGCTTTTGCCTCCTTTGACGCCGTCAACCAGCACCAGCGACGCTACGGAGCCACAAAACGAGTGCACCATTCTGAGACGCTTGGGCTCGATTCCCGCGGCGCGCATGGCAGTAAGCAAGTCGACACAGCGAAACGCCGGATAGACTAGCGTCATCCGTCCCCGCTTGGCCAGGAGATAGCTCCCGGCTCGAAGAAAATGTGCCAGGGCACCTTCGGACTCATGGCGCGCGATACGCTTTTCCGGATTGGGACTGACGCGACCGCTTAGCGCCGAGCGGTAGGGCGGGTTGCAGATCGCCAGATCATAGCTTCCCGCTGGCGCCAACGCGGCGACGGCACGCACATCTCCACCGAGCATTTTTACCCGTTCTTGCAAACCGTTCAGGACAACGTTGCGGCGCGCGCGCGCGAGCATCGCCGCTTGGATCTCTACGCCGGTCAGCCGCACCGAAGGATGCCGGTAAGCGAGCATCAGTATGATCGCGCCGTTTCCGGCGCCCAATTCGATGATCTTCGCGTCGGGTTTGATTCGGACGAAATGCGCGAGCAGCGCCGCGTCGAGAGAAACGCGGTAGCCGCCGCGGCTTTGGTAAAGCTTGATCCGGCCGTCGAGCAATGCATCAACCGTCTCATCGTCAGCGAGCGGCGGAACGCTGGTGCGAAAACGGGCAAATTCGGATTCGTTAGTCACAGCCACCCGCCTTTGCGCGCGGGCCGATCCGTTGGGCCTGGGTCTTTGATTGTCCATTTTTCTCTAGTTGCTTGAAAACCAGTAAAGTTTTCTTTATAGCGTGAGTCTGGTGCCGCGTTTTCTCATTCACCCGAAATGCTTTCTATCATCGCTCATATCGGCCGGTCTACCATCCAGCGAGTCGCCGGCATCGGTGAAATGTTTTTGTTTCTGCTGTCGGCCTTCGCCTGGGCGTTTCGGCGGCCTATGCGCCTCCGCCTGATTGTTCATCATATTCGGACCATAGGCGTCGATTCGCTTTCCGTGATCCTGTTGTCCAGCGCTTTTACCGGCATGGTCATGGGGCTCCAATTCTACTATAGCCTCAGAAAATTTAACGCGGAAAGCTTTCTCGGTTCGGCGGTGGCGTTGAGCTTACTGCGGGAGCTCGGACCGGTGTTGTCCGCGTTCATGGTCACCGGTAGAACCGGCTCCGCCATGGCCGCGGAAATCGGCAGCATGAAAGTAACCGAACAAATCGACGCGCTTTATTCCATGGCCGTCAATCCGGTTCAATATCTGGCCACGCCGCGCATCATCGCCGGGCTTATCTCGATGCCTCTCTTAACGGCGATTTTTGATGTCGTCGGTATCTACGGCGCCTACGTCATCGGGGTCGGGCTGTTGGGCGTCAGCTCCGGGAGTTACTTTTCCGGCATGGAAAGCAGCGTGGTCTTCGAGGACGTTTGGAGCGGTTTACTCAAATCCATTAGTTTCGGCCTGATCGTTACCTGGGTGTGCTGCTACAAGGGATTTAACGCGCCTCAAAGCGCCACCGGCGTGGGCCAAGCGACGACCGAATCCGTGGTGCTTTGTTTCGTTCTCATTCTGGTCTGGGACTATTTCATGACGGCGATCATGCTCTAGCAGGTTACCAAAGATCTCATATGTTTCGTTGCGCTCAATCGCCTCGCGGAAATCGTGCTTGTTTCTCGTGCTCGTGCTCGGACAAACACGAGCCACCCTTCGACGTTGCTCAGGGTCGTGACCTTGTCGAACGACGAACACAAAAAATGAGAACTGCGCGCCGCGCCGCTGAGATTTTTTGCGCAGCCTGCGCGCGGCGGTTTTTGACAACCGGTTAGTTCGATGATTCGAGTCGTTGATTTACACAAAAGCTTCGCCGGCCATCCGGTGCTAAAAGGCATCAATTTGGAACTCGAGACCAGCGCGATCACCACGATCATCGGCGGCAGCGGCTCCGGCAAGACCGTGCTGCTTAAGCATCTCAATGCGCTCCTGCTACCGGACCGTGGCAGCGTCTTGGTGGATGGCACGGACATCACCAAGCTCGGTGCGAGCGCCCTTAATGACATGCGGCAAAAGTTCGGTGTGTTGTTTCAAGGCGCGGCGCTGCTCGACTCCATGACAATCTTCGACAACGTCGCATTTCCACTGCGGGAAAAAACCGCACTCAGCGAGGGCGAGATCAGGCAAAGAGTCGAGGAGCGGCTCGGCCAGGTGGGACTCAGCGGCATGGGTTACAAATATCCGGCAGAGGTCAGCGGCGGTATGAAAAAACGCGCCGGGCTGGCCCGGGCTCTGGTGATCGAGCCGCAGATCATTCTTTTCGACGAGCCCACCACGGGCCTTGACCCGCTCTTGGGGAAGAGCATTCACGATTTGATTCGCAAAATGCATGCTACCTTTGGTTTTACCGGCGTCGTCGTCAGCCATGACATTCCCGCGGTGTTTCGCATTTCGGACCGGGTGGCGATGCTCGCCAACGGGGTGATTGCCGAAGTCGGGCCCACTGAGCAATTCGTCGCGTCGGCCAATCCGATGGTGCGTCAGTTCTTACAGGGCGACGCCGAAGGCCCCCTAGCGGTGTTATAGGAGACGCAAAAGCATGGTTTACAAAACTTCGGAAATTATTGTCGGCCTTTTCGTTCTCATAGGCATCGCCTGTTTAGGCTATCTCGCCATCAAGCTTGGCAAGCTCGAAGTTTTAGGCGATAGCGGATATACAGTGTATGCGGATTTTCCCACCGTAGCCGGGCTCAAGCGCGGTGACCCCGTGGAGATCGCCGGCGTCAAAGTAGGGCGGGTGGAATCCATGGGTCTTGCCGATGACCGGGCGCGGCTAGTGCTCCGGGTCGATGACGGCATCAAGCTTCAAGAGGACGTGATCGCGTCGGTGCGGGCGCGCGGCTTGATTGGCGATAAGTTTGTGTTAGTCTCTCCCGGCGCCTCGGACAAGATCATTCCTCCGGGCGGCAGGATTCGAGAAACGGAGTCGCCCCCGGATATTCCGGACCTGATCGGCAAGCTGGTGGGCGGAGACTTGACTTCTAAAGGCGAAAAGCAGACCCCATGATCCCTGGCGATAAGCGTTTCTGGTTCACCATCGCTGCCGTGGTGCTCGCCACGTGGACGGCGGCGGCGAGCGTATCCGCGGGCGTCCCTACGGAGCAGATTCGCTCCACCGTTGATCGGGCCATTTTGGTGCTCAAAGATCCCCGGCTGAAACCGGCGGCAAAGACCAAAGAGCGCCGAGACCAGCTAAAACAAATCCTCTTCACCCGTTTCGATTTCACCGAAATGGCGAAGCGCGCTCTGGGCGCCGACTGGCGCCGTCGCACCCCCAAGGAGCAGGAGGAGTTCGTGCAGCTTTTCACCGAACTCCTGGAGCACGCATACGCCGATATTATCGAATCCTACACCGAAGACAAAATCATTTATGTCGGCGAAAAACTGGACGGCAACTACGCCGACGTCGCGAGCAAAGTGTTGGCCAGCAATGGCGCTGAGTATTCGCTCAACTACAAAGCTCATCTTGTGAATAGCGAGTGGCGCGTCTACGACGTGATCGCCGAGAACATAAGCGTGGTCAATAACTTCCGCTCACAATTCAACCGTGTCATTGCTAAGTCCTCATATGAAGAGCTGGTGCGCCGACTAAAGGAAAAAGCCGATTTCGGTTCTCCGAAAAGATAACTGCTCTACCGCGCGCGCCCATTTCAACCGGCGGGATCGCCAATCTGAAACAAAGCACAAAGACTCTCGGCATGACGGTGGCCGATAGAGGTTCGCTGTCCGACTCTCCATTCTCTATTTTGCATTCACCCTTGACTCACTCGCACTCGGCGACGTATGGGAGACGTAGGGCGACTATTCCGAAAGGAGCAAGACTATGGCGACCATCATTGATTGGCACGCGCACCATACAGCCCCTGAAATTGCCGACCGCATTAAAGAACTGACGGGAAAACGACCGCATATCGACGCCTACGACTCCCCGGACCTGGGCAAGCGCGTGCGGGAAATGGATGAAGCGGGGTTGGACTTGCAACTCGTCTGCCAGGGTGCCGGGGTGTACGCCGATCAGCTGCCCGCGACTCAAGCGCTGGAAATCGTCCGGCAATCGAACGACGTATTAGCGGAGCGCGTCGCGCCGCACAAAGACCGATTGATGGGCATCACCGCGTTATCGCTTAAGAACATCGAGGCATCGGTGCAGGAAGTCGAGCGCACCGCCGCCCAGGGCTTTCGCGCCGTCCTGCTCTATCCTCATGTCGACGGCGAGATGCTGGTAGACACCCCGGCGATGGAACCGATCTTTGCCAAGATTTCCGAGTTGGACTTACCGATCTTTCTCCACGGCGCGGGCACGGCGCAGGACCCGACACTGGCGCGGCTCGAAGACGGCGGTGCCGGAGTTGCCTATGCCGTGCTTTCCGACGGCGAAGTCGCCGAGTGTTGCCTGCGCATGATCGCCAGCGGTTTATTCGACCGCCACCCCAATTTGCGCATCGTTATTCGCAGCTCCGGCGGCGGTATTCCGTTATTGCTGCACCGCTTCTTTTGGAAGCACAAAGGACCGCAAGGCGAAAAACGCTACTCGGAAATTTTTCTCGAACACTTTTTCATCGATTGCGCGAGCTCGGATGCGCGCACCCTGGCGTTTCTCATCGACAAGCTGGGCGACAACAATATCGTGTTCGGTTCCGATTACTGCGGCGGGCTTGGACCGCTGAGCAAAGCGCTCACCGCCGTTGAGGCTCAGCCCGATCCAGGCCGCGTTAAAGCATTCACCGAGAAGAATTCTCGCCAGCTACTGCGCCTGTAGTCGGTTCACCCATGGCACCACCGTACGATTTGGCGATCATCGGCGGCGGCATTCTAGGCCTCGCTACCGGGCTCAAAATTCTCGAAGCGCATCCCGCCACGCGGTTGCTCATCCTCGAAAAAGAGCCGGAAATCGCCCGGCACCAGACTGGCCACAATAGCGGCGTGATCCATTCAGGGCTCTACTACAAGCCCGGCTCCCTCAAAGCGCAGGGCTGCGTCGCGGGGCGCAAGGCGTTGATCGCCTTTTGCGAGCAGAATTCCGTACCCTATGAGATCTGCGGTAAAGTGGTCGTCGCCACCGCCGAGGAAGAGTTGCCGCGGCTTGACGAACTCTACCGCCGTGGCGTTGCCAACGGACTTCGAGGCGTCGAGATTATCGGGCCGGAGCGGCTCAAAGAAATTGAGCCCCACACCACCGGGATCAAGGCGCTTTATGTTCCTGAAACCGGGATCATCGATTACACCAAAGTCGCCGCCGCCTACGCGGTCAAAATTAGGTCCGGCGGGGGCGAGATCCGCACTTCGCGTAAAGTCACGGGAATCGCCGAGCGCGGCGGCGAGATCGCGCTGCAAACGACTTTCGGTGAAGATCGGGCGCGCCATCTGATCAATTGCTGCGGTCTTCAATCCGACATGGTCGCCAAAATGGTGGCCACCACCGGCGGCGCGAACCCCGAAGAGCACCGGATCGTCCCCTTCCGCGGTGAGTACTACAAGCTCGCGCCGGCGAAACACTATCTCGTGCGCAATCTTATCTACCCCGTGCCGGACCCGACATTTCCCTTCTTGGGCGTTCACTTTACGCGTATGATCAAGGGTAGCGGCGGGATCGAGGCTGGCCCCAACGCCGTGCTCGCCTATGCGCGCGAAGGCTACCGCCATAGCATCATCAACGCCGGCGATCTATGGAATACGGTTACCTTCAAGGGCTTCTGGGCGATGACCGGGAAATATTGGCGCACCGGCTTTGGCGAGCTGTACCGCTCACTCAGCAAAGCGGCTTTTGTCAGAGCGCTGCAAAAGCTCTTGCCGGAAATCACCGAGAGCGATCTGGTGCCCGGCGGCTCAGGCGTCCGCGCCCAGGCGGTGTCGGCGAGCGGCGCGCTAGTAGACGACTTTGTCATCAAACAAAGCCGCAGTGCGATTCACGTTCTCAATGCCCCTTCGCCCGGGGCCACGGCCTCGCTAGCCATCGGCCAAAGCATCACCGCGATGGCCGCGAAACAATT
Source organism: uncultured delta proteobacterium (assembly GCA_963840855.1). Classification (GTDB taxonomy): domain Bacteria; phylum Desulfobacterota; class Binatia; order UBA9968; family UBA9968; genus DATACQ01. The sequence continues at coordinate 19,595 of CAWJBB010000090.1, read as the reverse complement.
TGATCTCAAAAATTAGCCCCATACCCGTTCAAGTTCAATGTTCAACGTATTCGGATCGTTTATGAATCGAACAAGCACAATCACTAACTTTGAACCTTGAAGGTTGAACCAGTAGAAACAGCCGCCAACCTTGATTTCCCCGTGGCCGTCAAATATCGTGACGCAACATCGATCGGAGGCAAGAGTTGGTATGATCATCGAGTACAAAGGCAAACGGCCTAACATTTCTCCCACGGCCTTCATTGCGCCCACCGCCGTGATAATCGGGGACGTGACTGTCGGCGACGAAGCGAGCATCTGGTGGGGCGCGGTGCTTAGGTCGGACCAAAACGCCAATCCCATCCTCATCGGCGCGCGCACCAGTGTTCAGGACAACTGTGTGATGCATTCGGGGGAAGCGCCGACGATCATTGAAGAGGACTGCACCATCGGCCATGGCGCTATCATGGAAGGACCGCTGGTTAGGCGCGGCGCGATTATCGGCATGAACGTCACGCTTCTGGAACACGTCGAGATCGGCGAAGAAGCTCTCATCGGCGCGGGCAGCGTCGTTACCCCGCATACCAAGATCCCGCCCCGCGTTCTCGCCGCTGGCAGCCCCGCTAAGGTAAAAAAAGAAATTACCGGCGAAGCGCTGCATTGGATCAAGATGGGCTCATCGACTTACGTGAATCTATGCCGAAGCTACAGGGGCGGCGACTACAAAGTGATCGGATAGTTTCTTGCCGACCACGCTGAGGAGAACGCGGCTTATGCGGATCATTCTGATGGGCCAAGCGGCATTCGCTGAAAAATCGCTGGAAAAACTCGCCGGCAAAGGCGAAGAAATCGTGGCAGTTTATTGCCCCCCCGATCCGCCGAGTGGCAAATTCGATCCGGTCAAACAGAAATCTCTTCAGCTCGGCATCCCGGTCAAACAGCATAAAACGCTCAAGGCGCCGGAAGTTCGCGATGAGTTCGTTTCCTATGACGCCGACCTGGCGATTCTCGCTTTTGTGACCCAGATTGTGCCAGCCCACGTCTTCAGCGTCCCCCGCTTGGGCAGCGTCTGTTTTCACCCTTCATTGCTGCCGAAATATCGCGGCGCCAGCGCTATCAACTGGGCGTTGATCAATGGCGAAACCACGACCGGCGTGACGCTTTTCTGGGTCGACCAGGGCATCGACACGGGACCGATTCTTCTGCAAAAGGAAGTGGCCGTGGAACCGGACGACACCACCGGCTCGCTTTACTTTAACAAAATCTTTCCGCTCGGGGTGGATGCCATCGGCGAGGCGGTGGACTTGATCAAAGCCGGCAACCCGCCGCGGATTGTGCAAAACGAATCGGAGGCGACCTATGATCCACCCTGCCGTGACGAGCATGCAAAGATCGACTGGTCTAAACCGGCTGAACAAGTTTACAATCTGATCCGCGGCTGCGATCCGCAGCCCGGCGCGCACACGACGTGGCAAGGGAAAATGGTGCGAATTTTCGACGCGCGAATGCAGTCAGGAAGTATTACAACACCCGCCGGACAAGTGACCGGAATCGGCGCGGAAGAGATAACGATCGCGCTCAACGGCGGCACGCTGACGGTAAAGAAAGTTCGCGGCGAAGGCGCGAAAGTTAGCGGCGCCGAATTCGCCAAACAAGCGGATTTGAAAGTCGGCGATCGGCTTGGCTGACGTTTACTCTGCCCGCCCCCACCCGCACCTTGCCTCGGCAGAAAAGCTATGGCCAACGACTGTGTGAATCCCGGCCTATCGCCGCGGTAGACAATAATGAACCTCTGAAAAGCAGGCCACCCATGAGATTGTCAGTACTCGATCAATCGACGGCGTCCAAGGGTAGAGCGCAGGACGCTGCGATACGTGAGACGCTCGAACTCGCCCGGCATTGCGCTGCGCTGGGTTATCATCGCTATTGGGTTTCGGAGCACCACAACTCCGGCAGTATCGTCGGCACAGCCCCCGAGATACTCATGGCAGCGATCGCGGCCACCACGCCTCGTATCCGTGTCGGCAGCGCGGGCGTCATGCTGCCGCACTATTCAGCACTGAAAGTTGCCGAGCAGTTCCGCGTCCTCGAGGCCATTGCCCCTGGCCGCATCGACCTGGGCATCGGCCGCGCCCCCGGCTCAGACCAGATGACGGCATACGCCCTCAATCCGAACCCCCAGAACGTCCTCGACCAATTTCCCCGGCAAGTACAGGAGCTGCAACACTGGGTGTCGGGGACTCCCCTGCCCGAGGGGCACCCCTCCAGGAGAGTCGTTGCCCAACCAACGGGGCCGAGCAGCCCGGAGATATGGATTCTCGGCAGCTCAGATTACGGCGCTCAACTCGCGGCTTATTTTGGCTTGCCCTACGCGTTCGCTTATTTTTTCAGCGAAGGTACGGGCGTGGAGCAGGCGCTGGATCTTTACCGCAAGAACTATCGCCCTAGCGAACATAACCCCAAGCCGATCGCCACGATTTGCGTCTGGGCGTTGGCGGCCGATACGGAAGAAGAGGCGCTCCACCAGTTCAAAAGCCGCGAGCGCTCAATCATAGATCGCCGACAAGGCATCCGTCTGCCGCTCATGCCGCCCGAGGAAGCCGAGCGCCCGTGTTCTGCCGCTGAGATGGCCACTGCCGCAAAGCTGCGCCGCAAGGCGATTGTCGGATCTTCAGACCAGGTGGCCGCGCGCCTGAAAGAACTCGCGAAAAGTTTAGAACTCGACGAGCTGGTCGTGGTCACATGGACTTACGATCCCGCTCCGCGCCATCGCTCCTACGAACTGCTGGCGCAAACCTTTGCATTGAATAAAACAGAGGCCCATACGACTTAATCGGTATTCGCTTAGAGCAAAGCGACGGTGTTGCCGGTTCAGAAAGGATCGACCTTGTACCGTTGATAGACCCCGTAAACGGTCGAACTGTGGCTAGAGTGTTCTAAAACAAAAAGCGGATTTGATCCCTCTTGTAGCGCGACTAGTGACCTGTAACAGCGACATAGCGTTTGCCGTTCATGGTTCGAGAGCCTCACCACGAACGGCTTATGCCTTGACCGTTCACCCTGAGCTTGTCGAAGGGTTCTTCGAACTTAGACGCGAATCAATTGTTACAGCTCACTAGGGTCAAATTTTCCGGCAGATGAGATCGCCTTTCGGAAAAGGCAACAGCACGCAGTCTACGCGTGCATCGCTTCGCGCGCGGTTCAAGAGCTCGGTCTGGATGCGGGGCGAAGTTACGTTATCGATGATAAGCCAACCGCCGGACACAAGGCGCGGGACCACTTGTTCGTAAACCTTGGCGTTGGACTCCGGGGGCTCGATATCCGAGAAGCAAAACGCGATCTCCTCGAAACGGGTTGCGTAGTCGAGAGCGTTGCCATGAAAGACTTGGACCGAACCTCCCGCGCCGGCGCGGAAGATGTTCTCTCGAGCCAAGGCGACCTTCTTTTCATCGAGATCGACCGTTGTAAGCGTGACTCCTTTTGCGCGGGCGGCCAGCGACAGCCACAGACTGGAGTAGCCACCGCTGCTACCCAGTTCGAGAAATGCGCCCTGCGGCGCCGACATCGCCAGGAGCGAAAGGCAGCGCCCAACGTCTGTGAAAACACTGCGCAGTGACGGTTGATCGCGCTCCGTCTGTTCCTCCAGCGCGCGCATCACCTGCTGCATGTCGGCCGAAATGTCATGAAACACTTGCGCCTCCCTCGATATTCTCGAACGGCACGCTGCGTCGGTTGATCTGCTCTTCGATATCGTCCGGAAATAGATTTTCGCTCAGCATGACATAGTCGCCGTAGGCGCCGTGAACCGGACCCAGCAAGTTACGTTCGGCAAGAAGCCCGGCCTTACGCTTGCCAAACTGGGGCAACTGCGAGCGATATTTTTGGTAGCACTCGTACCAATTGCGCGTGAGCAGCACGTAATAGTCCAATGGCACCGGCGGCTGGTCGGCCTCCTTGCATAGCGCCGTCGACGGCTCGCGCCGCCACTGCTGCGGCCGCGGCATAATGCCGCGTGACATGAGATACTCGAAACAGCCGGTAGTCGAATTGACCGCTTCAGCGACGGTTTGAAAACCATGCGGTCGTGCCATTTCGATGCCGGAGACGAAACTCGGCTGCACGTACCCGGTGCCAAATACCTCGACTGCGTCGCACATCCAACGTACCCAGTTGTCCCAGCCAACGCGTTCGGCCTTGCCGGGATTGATCCATTCGAAGAGCCGCTTGTCCCATACCTCCATGTTAAAGTGGATGTTGTCGGCGCCGGCTGCTTTGTACCGTTCCACCTCTGCGCGCGGCCGGGCATTGACCTCGAAGGTAATTCTTGGCTTCGCCGAGCTCTCTTTGATGGCACGGATGTACTCCTCGTAGAAATCCACTTCGCTCTTGCCGTGCAGCGTCTTGATGATCGAGCCGCCGCTGAGCACGAAGCCGGGCGCGCTTACTCCAAGCCTGCGGGCGTCGCTGGCGACCTCGTCGCAGACTAGCACGACATCTTCCACCGATTTTACCGGCGCCGCCAGAGTGAAGTCGCGCGACAGCTTCATCTGGCGCGCGTTCTCGTTGATGTCACAGAACTTGCACTCCTCCTTCGCCCCCCAGTATTGGCAATTGCGAAAGATCGTAATGAACGCGCCGAAGGCGACGATCTCATGATAGGGGGTACCGTCAGGCAAACTCTTCGCATAGTAGTCAGGCGTTTTCGGGAAGCGGACCTCCGCGAGCACGCGCCCTTGCGTCGTCATGACGAGCCGGCCATCGACGACATCGATCAGGTAAGGTGAGTAAGGAGAAAGTGAAGTCTGAATCGCCACCGGGCGCATGCCGTAGGGCCCATTAAGGATGACGAAGTGCTCCGGCACGCGCCGATGCTCTCCCCGCTTAAACTCGGACATCGGCACGAGGTCGTAGGAGAACAATCGGTAGGACTTGACCAGCGCGCCCTCCGCGGCTTGGAGCGCTGCGTCGCTGAACCAATGACCGAGGCTCAGCAGATGTTGCTTGAGAATCGTCTCCTTGGGAACGTCTGGGTATTTTTTGAAATAAGTTTCCAAGTCTTCTGATTCGGTTTCGCGGATCGTCGAATGGTTAGCCATGCAAGTCCTTTCGATCGTAACAGTTCTTGGGGCGCCTCTTTCGCTGCGCGCTCGCCTCATTGCTACTTCAACAGGGTGTGGGCAACCTTGGAGGCGGGTTCGCGCACCTTGTCGAGTTTTTCTTCCGACTGATTTTCGATCTGTAAAAAATCACTGACCGACATTGTGTCTTTAGCCGCGATTGTGCCGGACTCTCTTAGAAAACGGGTATCGACATCGAGACGCCTGGTCGCCTGACCGAGCGCTCGGGAAACTATCTCCTGTCCCTCGCGGCCCAACAACCAGTTGACGAAAACCTTGGTGCTGTTCGGGTGTGCCGGCGCTTTGATGATCGCCAGATTACCGCTGCCGCCGGTGCCGTAATTTCCCTCTTTGAGTGTCGGCAGCGATTTGATCGGCAATCCCGCTTTGAGAAAGGGCAGATAAGAATAATAGGAGTTGCCGATCATGACGGCGATTCGACCTCTGGCCAAATTTTCAGCGAGTATTCGTTGATCGCGGCCGAGATATAGATCCTGCGCCACGAGCCTTTTTAAATACTCTTCGCCTTTGACCCGCCACATGAACGACCAAGTGGAGTCTCCGGCCCCCGGCGTGCGCGGATCGAGATAGCCGATCTTGCCTTTCCATTTCGGGTTGAGAAAATCGTCCAGTGAACGGATCTCGGCCGGCTTGACCAGTTCGGTGTTGTACCAAATAACTTCCGAAAGATACGCCTGAAACGTGTACACGAATCGTTTGGCGTTATCGACCCACAGGTGACCGCCCCACCACTGTTTCGGATCTTTAACTTCGGGTAGCGCCAGCCACGGTTCGATCGGATCAAGAATGCCCTCGTCCAGCATGCCGGAGATGATCGAAGAGGAACCGCCGATGTGCAAATCGAAATGGCGCACGCCGGCTTTGAATTCGTCCGCCATGCGGCGCACGCCCGTGCTGCCGCGCGCCGTGAAAGTTTCCACTTCGATGCCGTAACGTTTTTTGAATTGCTCCTCGACCTGTTTTTTCATTTCGGCGCTGGCCGGGATCGATACCGTCACCTTGCCTTCTTTCCTGGCCGCGTCGACCAACTTTTCCCAATCCGTCGACCCGATGGCTTTGCTTTGCTGGCCGTACACCGGAGGCGCGAATATCGTCACGCCAAACAGCGTAGCCGATAAGACAATCCTCACCATGATGTTCTGGCGTGGCATCCTTCTGTCCTTACTTCGCCACCAGAAGCGGCGTGCCAAGTGAAATCTTTATTGCAGCCGTTCTTGGATGGATTCCATTGGTAGAAATAGGAAAACGCTGCGGCATCGACCCCGGCGTCTATCTTATTTAGGGTTAGGCTTGTATTGGTGAATGGAATCTTTTTCCCGAAACGGGAACGCCTCTCTTATTCGATAAACTCCCGAATCGCCTTGTGGACCGCGGCCGGGGCGCTGACAAAATAGTGATGTCTTTGGCCGGGCAGAACGACGAACTTCGCATGCGGGATTTCGCGCCTTAGAATTTCCGCGCTGGCGCGGTGCGACAGATCGCTGGTCGCGGCATGCTCGTCTTCTCCGATCAGCACCAGGGTTGGAACCCCAATCTCCTTTAAACGCGAGCTCGTATCATGCTCCTGCCTGGCTATGACATGGCGCAGGTAACACGGTAAAGGGGCAATTCCCGCCATCCGGACTTCGAGAAATTTGTCGACGACGTCTCGATGCGACGCAACATACTCGGGCATAAAGCCGGTTTCGATCGTGTGCTCGCGAACGTATCTTTCAAAGCCCTTTTCAATCATGCCCTGACAGAGCTTCAACGGAATGCCTTTAGTCTCCGAGAACGACGATCCACTCGAAGCCAGGATGAGCTTGCTCACCTTCCGCGGGTAATCCAGCGCCAAAGCTCTGGACGACTCTTCCGCCGTTGGAATGACCGCAGACGATCGCCTGCTCTGCGCCTAATGCATCGAGAATGGCCGCCGCGTCGGCAGCGAACATCGCGGTGGAGTATTTCATCACCGTCTTGCTCGACCTGCCCGTGCCGCGATAATCGAAGATAATGACCTTGTGGTCGCGGGAAAATTCGGGAACCTGGTAGGCTTTCCAGCACTGCCCATCGACGCCAGTGGGGCTACAAAAGAGAAAGGGCCGCCCTTCGCCATAAACCTCGTAGTAAATTTCTGCGTCTCTCAATTTTAGATAAGCCATGTCTCCCTCGCATCCATTTTGGCTTTTATCTATTTCATGTCGAAGATGCAAACATTTGGAATGACTGGAACCCAATAATTCTCTGGACACAATTCTTATTCTGGGGTTCATTGACGTGAACACCAGGATTGAGTATCTCTACGACCTTGGATGTGAAGGGCGCAGTTGTATTTTGTGTCGTGCTAACGAAATAGTTCTACGGCGGCAGCCGTTCAAATCAGGAAGGAACAGCGATGAAACGTGACCTGGTCGGCTATGGAAAAAATATACCCCGAGTGGAATGGCCTGGCGGCTGCCAAATTGCCGTCTCGCTGGTCGTCAACTACGAGGAGGGTTCCGAGCTCACGCCGGTGTACGGCGATAAGCGACACGAGACCAACGGAGAAATACCGTCTCGCAAGCCGCCAGAGGCGCGCAGTCTGCAGACGGAAACTCAGTGGGAATATGGGGGGCGAGCAGGTGTTTGGCGACTGTTGCGGCTGTTCGAGCAATACGAAGTCAAAGCAACCTTCTTCGCGTGTGCCATGGCGTTGGAACAAAACCCGCCCCTCGGACGTGAGATTACTGCACGAGGCCACGATGTTTGCGGGCACGGGTTGCGTTGGGTGGAACAATGGAACCTTGACCGCGATAGCGAAAAAGAAAGCGTTCACAGAGCCGTGGCGTTGATCGAGAAAACGACCGGACGCAGGCCGCTGGGCTGGTTTACGAAATCCGGGCCCAGCCTCAATACCCGAGAGATCTTGGCGGAGGAAGGTTTTCTGTATGATTGCGACGGCATCAACGACGATCTGCCCTACTATACAGAGGTGAAAGGGAAACCCTGGCTGGTGGTTCCTTATGCTTTCGACAGCAATGACGGTAAATACTGGCGCGGCGCTTGGAGCAACGGCGATCAATTCCTAAGCTATTTAAAAGATAGCTTTGACATGCTCTACAAGGAAGGCGCCAGCCATCCTAAGATGTTGTCAATCGGATTACACTCGCGCGTTTCGGGGCGTCCCGGCCGAGCAATGGCTGTGGCGCGATTCATCGAGTATGCGAAAGGCTTTCCGAAGGTTTGGTTTGCGGGCCGGGATGAGATCGCCCGCTGGTGGCTTGAGCGATGCCCGCCAAGTTAAAACTCGCAAAGCTCACGAGGCGAATCAAAGAAAGGGGAATGAAGGATGCGAATCATGTTCCTCAGCCATCTGCCGGAGAATCCCAAGGCCAAAGAAAGATATGCCAAGATCCAAGCCCAACTCGACGGTTACGCCTCCGCGGGTACTCAAGTCGAGTTATGTTTTCCGGATGATTATCCTGGAGCCAAGCTTTCGTTAGATCTCGGCGCGCGGAACGAAGTCCCCGGAATTTACCACGTGCTGCAAACACCGGCGATTATTCGGAAGATCGTTTGGGCCGAGAAGAACGGTTACGATGCCGTGGTGCAGAGCAATACATTTGACCCAGGCGTGGAAGCGGCCCGTCAGACGGTGCGCATCCCCGTCATTGGCGTATTTCGCACGGCGCTTCACGCCGCCTCGGTTCTTTCTAATTCGATCGCCATCATCGCGCCCCTCGAAGAGCACATCGCATACGCATCGCAGATTGTTCATTCCTACGGCATGCAGGGCTTTGTCAAAGATATTACCGCAATCGGCCTCTATGATGAAACCGCGGAGAAGCGAACAGATGAGATATTTGCCCGCGCCGTTGAGGTCATGCGCGCCACCATCAAAAAGAGCGGCGCGGGGTGCATCATTCCTCTCGGTGGCGCAGTTGTTCCAACCCTGGTCTCTCCCAAGGACTTAGAACGCGAAGTGGGTGTGCCGGTACTGAACACAAAAGCCATCGGGATTCGATTTGCCGAAATGTGTTTCCATCTGGGAATGACCCAAAGCGCGTTGAATTATCCCCTCGCGCAACTTCGTTACGAAGATTTCACGGCTTTCGCCAGAGTGAGCCCACCTCTAACCGGATTATTTTTGCTCCGAGAAAAAATCACAACAAAGTCTCCCTAAGGGATGCGGAGGAGCGAAGGTACAGGGCGTTCAAGGTTCAATGTTACAGGTTCAACGTTTCGTTTTCTTCGGACCTTAAACCTTGAACTTTGCCTAATAGCCCTTGACACTCGCTGAGTTCTCGCCTTCCGACTACAGTCGCTTCCAGGGACGGACGGAGACGGCGCCACGGCGTTGCTTGCTCATAGGCATGCGCGATGCGCAGGATCGTTGCTTCATCGAAGGGTCTGCCGACGATTTGCATGGCGAGCGGCAGGCCTATCCGATCAAATCCAGTGCATATGGAAATCGCGGGGTTGCCGGTCACATTGAAGACCGCGGTCAGGTTTGGCCGCTGAAAAAAATGGGTCGGTTCGTCCGTGCTCACTTTCGGCGCCGGACCGTAGGTGCAAAGCGTCACCATGGCGTCATAGCCCGCGAATAGCGTCTGCATTTCAGCGACCAACTTGCGGCGCTGACGTTGAGCCTGGATGTAGTCGACCGCCCGGATGAGCCCGCCCGGGACGGCGCGAAAGCGCAGGTTGGCACCGTAATCTTGAAATCTTTCGAGCAGATCCTTTTCGTGGACGGCAAAAAATTCCGCCTCGGAAATAATCACCTTGCAGTCGTCGTAATCTTCCAGTTCTCGGAGTTTCACTTCTTCGAGCACCGCGCCAAGTTTCGTAAGTTCTTTTAACGCTGCTTCGAATGCGAGCCGCATTTCATCTTCGGGAGGCAGGTGCGATTCATAGAAATGACGGATAACACCGATCCGCATGCCGCGAATTCCGGCGTTCAAGGCGGCGGTATAATCGGGTACCGGAACATCGGCGCTGCCGAAATCGTCCGGATCATAGCCGGCAATCGCCTGGAGCATGATCGCGCAGTCTTCAGCAGTCCAAGCCATGGGCCCGCAGTGATCGAGGGAGAAAGAGTAAGGGATCACACCTTTTCGGCTGACCCTTCCATAGGTCGGCATGAGCCCGGCGATGCCGCAGAAGGAAGCCGGGTTGCGAATCGATCCGCCGGTGTCGGTCCCCAGCGCTCCCATCACCAGTCCGGCTGCCACTGCGGTGGCCGAACCAGTGCTCGAACCGCCGGTGAAGCCATGCTCCGGGTTCCAGGGGTTCCGTACGGGCGGCCACGCCTGATCCGGAGACGGACTGCCATGAGCAAACTCCAGACAACCGAGCTTTCCCAATAGAATGCTGCCCGCCTCTTTAAGGCGGCTGACGACCGTCGCATCCTCGGAGGGAATATGATCGATGAGAACCTTCGAATGGGCCGTCGTTCGTATGCCCTCAGTTTCGATTAGGTCTTTCAGACCGATCGGTATGCCGTGCATTGGGCCCCGGTACCGGCCTGAGGAAATTTCCATCTCGACTGCCTTGGCCTGGCGCAGCGCTTCTTCGGGAGTAACCAAGACAAAACTATGAATCCGCGAGTCGATTCCTTCGATGCGGCCAAGGAAAGCGTTGGTTAATTCCACCGGCGACAATTGCTTTGATTTCAAGAGCGGCCCGGTTTCAGCGATGGATAGGTAGCAGAGTTCGCCAGTCATGGTTTCTATCTCCGGCTAGGAAAAACACTGGCCGGTTCGTCGGCGCGTTTGAGATCCTTTCGCAGCCGGCGCGCCGCTGCCTCAAGTCGTGCGACCACAGCGCAACACCGCTCCAACTGCTCGAGCGGGATCGTGAGACCCGCTCGCTTTAGCATCAGGGTGACTTCCTCCTCGGATGGTTGATGAGTGTCATCTGCCATGGTTCATCTCCCTAGGGGATTCGTCGCTCTTCTCCAAGTTGTTAGCGAGCTCAGCTCAGCCTGTTTGCGGATAATCTGGACGTCCCGCTAAACCGGTAAAACCGGTGTCGAAGCCGTCGGGCATCTCCAAGTCGGGATGATCCTTGAAGTAACGGAGCCAGCTTTCCCGGCTCACGCGATCCGCTTCACGAATGACTTGTTCCTCGTCCATTGCCAGCACTTTGCCATCTCGCATCAGCCAGCGTCCGTCGACCATCACCGATTCCACGTCGCGGGCCTGTCCTTGGTACACGAAAACGGCGACGGGCCGCAGCGCCGGAACCAGATGAGCGTGTCTAGTGCTTACGACGATCAAGTCCGCCTTGCTGCCGACCCGCAGAAATCCGCAGCCTTTTAGGTTCAGGGCGCGGTAGCCGTTAACCGTCCCCCAAAGCATTGCCTCTTCAGGTCTCGGCCGGTCACCGTCTTTCAGACGCGACCGCTCGATCAGCACTGCGCAGCGCAACACCTGCACCATGTCCTCGGTGAATTCGTCGCTGCCCAGAGCGATCCTGCAACCGTAGGCCTCCAAATCAGTGATGCGCGGACTGTTCCCCGAACGCGCCGCGACCACCGGATTGAAGCTGACGAAAGCCCTTGACGCCCCGAGAATTTTTTCTTCTTCCGGGGCCATGCACCGGCAGTGAGCTGCAACGAGCCGGTCATGGAGAAACCCATAACGGGCCAAGTATTCGGTGGGAAGCATTCCGTAGCTGTTCTTGATCACTTCTACTTCGCCCCAATACTGATTCAGGTGGATGGTGGCGATGGTGTCGAGTTTTTCTCGCAAGTCGCGCAGCGCTTGCAAGAGCGCGGGGGAGACCATGTCCGGAGCGTGCGCGGCAACCGCCACGGTGACGAGGCCGTTTCCCGCGCCGTGCCACTTGGCGTGCAGATCGGCAATCCGCTGTAAGCCCTTGTCGGCGAGTTCCGGGTCGGCCTCGAAAACGCCGGGCTCGCCGACGCGAACTCCTTTAGCCCGGTCGATACTTGCTCGGCCAAGACAAGGCGGAGTCCCGTCGCGACGATGGCTTCAGCGTAATCCTGGATGTTGTTCGTGATATCCATGGCGGCGGTGGTGCCGCTGCGCAGAGCCTCAAGCACGCCAAGGCGGGCCATGGCCGCGCGTTGTTCCGGGCTCAGCGGCGGAAATGGAACCCGTCCTTTGCGGGTGAACGGGGGCCGGTTAGGAGCGTTTTGATCTTCGAAAATTCCGCGCGCAAGGATTCTGACAAAGTGCGTGTGACAGTTGGCGAAGCCGGGCATGACCAGCTTGCCCCGCCCATCGACGACCTCTGCATTCGGAAAACGCGCCATGACCTCATCGCTCGGACCAATAGCCGCGATGAGGTTGTCTTCGATAGCAATGGCGGCAGTGAAGTGAATGGACGGGTCGCGATCGCCGGTTACGATCGTGGTGTGGTGAATAACAGTGGTCATGCAGCTCTCATCTCGACGATTGGAAGCTGTCCCGCAATCAGCGGACGTTGAAGATCTCTTGATAGAGTCTTATGACCTCGGAGAAATTTTCATACCCTTCGGGGTTTTCCACGATCCGCTTGTATCCACCGAATAGTCGGGCGGGCTGCGGTTTCACATCTTCACGCACCGGTATGCGACTCAAGCCAACCAGCTGTCTTTGTCCCTCTTCGGAAAGCACGAAGTCTATGAAAAGTTTGGCCGCGTTTGGATGAGCAGACTTCGCTCCAAGCAACAGAGGATTGACTTGCACTGGAACCGGCTCGAGAGGAACCCAGTCGATGGGCGCACCCTCGGAAGTCGCCCGCTGAATAATCGGCGCAAAGGAAATAATCAGCGGAAATTCTCCGGCCGCGGCGAGCTGGACTCTGTTGCTATCGCCGCGCATGACGGATGGCTCCTGGGCGGCGAGTTTCTTGAGGTAAGTAATCGCCTTGTCCTTGCCCCAGGCGGTGATGAGGCCGGCAAGCAGGTTATAAGAGGTATTATCAACGGATATCTTTTGCCCTTTCCATTTAGGGCTAAGCAGCTCCTCATAGGTCTTGGGCACCTCTTCTTTCTTGACCCACTTGGTGTTGTAGCCCAAGGTGTAGGGGTTGACGTAATACCCGGTCCAATAGCCGTTCTTGTCGAAGAGATCCGCGGGAATTTTCTTAGTCTCGGGAGAGCGATAAGTAGCCAGGAGATTTCTCTTCATTAAGGGGAGAAACATGTCTCCTCGCGTAAGGATCACATCCCATACGTGCCTGCCGGCGCGATCCTCGCTGAAGATTTTATTGAGCATGGCGTCACCGCCGGTGCGAAACAGATCCATCTCAATAAAAGGATATTTCTTTTGAAAGGCATCCACGACCTGCTTGCTCTGGCTTAAGGTCATCGTCGTCCAATGGACTAGACGCTTTTCCTTTTTTGCGCCTTCTATCAGCTTTGAATCCACGCCTCCTTGCGACCAAGCGGCAGTCGGAAACAAGCCTGAAAACAGGACGACGAAAAAGGATCGCGCCAACGTCTTCATGATGTTTCTCCAGAGCTTGTTTGATTCCGGGAGATCGACTGCTAGTTCAACACGTTGCGTCCGGCGCGCGGTTTCGTGATTCGTGTTCGTGGCTCGTGTTCGTCCGATCACGAGCACGCTCCACGAACACGGCCGTCAAACGACTTGAACGGAGCGAAGCGATTGAACTATTGGAACGATTTGAACGCTCGCACTTCAGGCTTTCGCTGCTGCCAACGGCGTCTTCAGTCCAAGCTCATTGGCCACCGCTTGCTCGATGACGGTGCCCTTGAAGAAGCCCGGGTTGTTGCGCGTGTGCAGACGCGCGGCGTTGGTGAACGTGAACTCCCGGAAATCCTGCTCCGTCACGAAGCCCTTCTCCACCATCTCAAACGCTTCAGGAATCACCTCCCTGAAATCGGGCACGTCGAAATGCGTGAAGTCGGAGCTGAAGACCGGCCGAAGCCGGACGCCCATACGGGGATCGAAGGCCCACATCGTTGCCCGGTCGTCCGCCTCGCAGCCAAAGTAGAAGTTGCCGGAGAAGACTGCCCGGACATCCTCTTTTGAGTTAATTCCCGCCGCTTCAAAATCGTCCGAGACATGCTCAGGCCGCCCGAGCTCTTCAAGACTGCACTCCGGGCGGAATGCGTCCAGGCTGTTCATGATCGCGTCGGCGTTGGCTTTCAGTCTTTGATCGCCATACCGGTCGATAAGCTGATGCATCTCGGCGACCTTGGTTGCGCTCGGGTACTGCAGCCCGGCGCGGCGGCGCTTCTCCCAGTGTTCGATCAAGTCGGCGCACATCTGACAGGCCCAGCTCACTCCGCCTTCCATGAACCCGAAATTGAGGCTTGGGTAGCGGCGCACGAGACCGCCCAGGAAAACGCCCCGCGCGAAGGCGTGGTTCGATTCGGCGAAGTGGCCGACGTGGTTGTAGGTGAAGTTGCTGATGGAGGCGCGATCCTGACCAGCGGACGCTGCCTGAGTGTTGGGTCACCGCCACGCCGAGGTCGACGCAGCGCTGCCAGAACGGGTCGTAGTCATAGGGGCTGTCGAGGGCGATGGTATCGCAGTACCAGGCGGCCTTCTGCGGGTCATTGATTCCTTCCGCCGCGCCTGGGATCGGTCGCTCCTGGTTTCCGCGCAGCATGATCGCTTTGAAACCCAGCCGCTTGACCGCGTATTCCAGCTCCTCAATAGCTTCGTCCGGCGTACGGGCGGGCAGGATGGCTACCGGCGCAAACCTTGCGGCAAACGGCGCGAACATGTCAGCCGTCATCATGTTGTAGGCACGGGCTGCGGCCCGCTGCAGTTCATCCTGGGCAATGCCGTTGATGGTGAGCCCGAAGCTCGGATAGATCAGCGCGAAGTCGATGCCCAATTCGGGCAGGCGCTCGTTCAGCAAGGCCGGCAGCAGCGCCGTTGCCTTGTCGAGCGTATTGCTGGTCACGCCCCACCAGATGGTGCGGCGCAGGCGATTGTGCTGGCGTTCCGGCCAGGTGGCCCGGTACCACGCTTGATTGCGGCGCCAGAGCGCTCTCATCTGATCGACGGATCCAGCGCCGCCCACTTCGCGGAGGTACTCGAGGAAGACCGGAATCGGCTCCATCCAGTGGCCGTCGCCGTCGATCACCGGGTGCTTCAGTTCGTCGTGGATCTCTGCGGCTCGATTTTCCATGGTCACCACTCCTCTGGCTAATCTACTTTCTCTATAATCGCTAAGCCAGCGAGTCGTCAATCGCAATCGATAAGTGCTTGATGAAAATTGGACAGTCAGGGAAGGGAAACCGCCGGAACGGGCCGCATTAACTGAGACAAGCAATTTGAACGTTTTGAACGCGAGCGGAGCGATTGAACGGCTTGAACGATTTGAACCCAGCAAAGCACTGAACGCAGCGATTCTGACTTTGAACGTTTGGAACCTTGAACTTTGAACGGCCGTTAGGCTTACAATACAACTTTCTGCCGTTGCCCCGTCTGTGAAGCGCGCACGATCGTATCCAACATTCGGTGGCGGCGCACCGCGTGATCGAAGTCGGGCTCGAATGTTCGAGCCGGTGCGTATCCCTTCGGCAAACTTGACCCACATCTGGCCCACGTCGTACGCGGGACCGTTGCGCAGGGCTTCCGGCACCCACTTGAATCGCTCCGGCACGGGCAACTCTTGCAGCGCCTTGTCGTCTTTGTGTCCCCCCATGATCTTGCGCCGGAGTTCCTCGCCGCCCTCGCCGCCGCCGATCATCGACAACGTGCCATCCCTGCCGTAAATCTCGAAGCGGTGGCCGCTGCCGTGGTACGGATGTACGCCGCAACAGGCATTGACGATGGCGCCGTTTTCGAGCCGACCCTGAACCACGATGTTGTCGGGCGAGGTGACATCCACGTATTTTTTCGTGTCGGTCTCGAACCACTGCGGCACCTGCGTGCCGACGATCGCGGACACTTCGGTCAGCTCGCCGACCACCATGCACATGGCGTCGAGCACGTGCCCGAACGTAATCGTGAGCGTGTTCGCGCCCAAGGTCACATCGCGCTGCCAGGTGCGATCCGAGGGGCGGGTCAACACGCCGCTGTTCATCAGCGTCATGTTCACCGATAGCACCTGTCCGACGTAACCTTGCTGGATCAGCTCGCGCATGTACAGATAAGCTGGCGACGCGCGGCGCTGCAAGCCGGCCATGGTGCGCACGTTTTTCTTGCGCGCCAGCGCCGCGAGTTCTTCGGCCTCTTTGGTATTCGCGCCGAGGGGCCATTCGCAGTAGACGTGCTTGCCCGCTTCGATGGCGTTTTTGCTAAGCTCATAGTGCGCCGGCACGCGCACCGCGACCACCACGGCTTCGACCTCCCGATCGGCGGCCAACGCTTTGTCGTTGCCGTACGCGCCCGTCACGCCGAACTTATCGGCCGCCGCCTGCGCGGTTTCCGCATGCGCCGTGCATACGGCATAGAGCTCGGCCTCGGACACGCCCTTCAGCGCCGGCACATGCGCACGCGGCCCCCATCTGCCGCCTGCTCCGATAAGCCCTACGCGTAATGGATTGGATTGCGTCATTGTTTTCCTCTTCCGGGTGAGTTTCAGGTCCGGCGCGGCGCTCAGGCTATCGCTAAGCCAGCGAGTCGTCAATCGCACTAAGAGCCGGTCCTAGAAATTGCAGCGCCCTTCCTTTTCAAGTTCCGGCACCAGGGCGGCGTCGACTAGTTCTTGCGCCTTCAGCGCTCGTGCCGAAGGAGTCATCAATCCAGCCATCTGGATGCCAAGCTCGATCCCTTCGATTTTTAGATGCGGTCGCGCCGGAATTACGTCGGTGATGTAGAGCTTATAGAGATACTCGATCTTAGCCGGCTCCAGGTCTCGCCCGCTCTTGGCGACAAACGCCAACGCTTTTGCTTTGTCTTTTCTTGCCATAGCGATGCCTTCGCAGATCCCGGCCATGAATTTCTTCACGTCGTCGCGGCGACTTTGTAGAAATGCCGTTGCCACCGCGTAGTCGGCGCCGCCACCGGCGTAGATTTTCAATTGCTTGTTATCGGTGAGCTTGTTGAAGCGGTCGATCTGGCCGGTTTTTTCCAGATCATAAAGCGCATTCGCGGTGACCATCATGCCGGACACCTGCCCGGTGAGGAGACTCTTCATTCGTTCGACGTTGCGATCTTCGTCGAAGGGCACCAGGGTCACGTCTTTCTCGGGATCAATGCCGAGTCTCCGCAACGCCACGCGGGTCAACTGGTCGGGGGTGTGGCCGGGCGGGGCGGTGCCGATCTTCTTGCCTTTTAATTCGGCGGCGCTTTTGATCGAAGCCGCGGTGAGAAAGACGGAAAAGTTGTGGCCGGTGTTGCCGACGAAAGTCATCGGCGTGCCGCCGGTCGCCATGTTTACAATGGCTTGGTTGGAGCTCACCACGGCGATGTCGGCCTCGCCTTTTTTCAACGCGGCGACCGATTTGTCATTGGAGCCGGGATCCGTCCAGGCGATTTTCAAGCCGTTGCGCTCGAAAATTCCCATATCGCGGGCGAGGTACATCGGCAGCTTGCTGATGTTCCACGGTGGATAATATACGACGCGGACGGTATCCGTTTGTGCGCCGGCGGTCCCGGATAGCCACAAGACGAGGGTGAGCCCGATGAGAATCGGTTCCAGTAGTTTGTGCATGACGTGCATCTCCTATTGCTCAAACGCGACCATAAGATATACCGGCGCGGACCTGGAAGCAAAATCGCCTTGGCCGATGCGAGGATGCCTGTTCGCTAGTCGATCGTCGGTACCTGGTGCCGGAGAAAGGCTTCCTTACGCGTCCTGCTGGACTCTTCGATCGCCAGGATCACTTCCAGGGTGGCCATTCCCCAAGCGCCGTCGGCGGGCAGCGGCCGGTCGCGCACGATCGCATCGTAGAATGTGTTGATCCGTCCGTCGCGCCCGTCCTCCCCTTTGACGCCGAGCTTGATCTCGTGTAACTCGTCGTCGCCATACACCGTGAGACCGCCGGGAGTCATGCGCACGTCTCCCTTATCGAAGCTTGCGATCAACGGCCCGCCCATAATCCACCCCAAAGACGGCTGTGCCGGCGGGGGCTCGTTGGTCCTCGTGCGCGCGCCGCCGTAGCGTTCCGCGCGCGCGGCCCGCTCCTCCCAATCGACGTCGGGCGCCGCGCGCAATTCGCGCCGCGCCTTGGCGTGGTTTGCGGGATCAACCGAAAACCCCGGTCGCACAAACTCCATGGAGTCAAAGTGGTCGTACCCGCTGCAGACGGCGCTGGCCACTGTCCCATCTTCGAAATCGAGGTACGCGGCGTAGCAGCCGGGGACGCGCCGGTTCGGGTCCCAGATGTCAGCGCTGCCGCGCAGGCTGCGCACCATTCCGCCGGCGATGGTTCTGATGAGGTCGAAGTGGTGCGCTCCCTGGCGCCACAAGATGCCGCCGCCGAATTCGGGCGTCAGCTCTTCGGCGGTGCGTGGGCGGTAGAGCCAGTCGGCGAAACGCCAGCTGTTGATCATGCGGAGCCTGCCAAGTTCGCCGGTGCGCGTCATCTCGCGCAAGCGCAGCACGCGCGGCTCGAAGCTGTGTTTAACGTTGACCCCCAGCAACACGCCGTTGCGCTTCGCAGTGGCGATCATCTGCTCGGCTCCCGCGATATCGATCGTCATCGGCTTCTCGATGAGAACGTGCTTCTTGCTCTCCAAGGCCATGGCCGCGTGTTCGGTGTGGAAGCGGTTCGGCGTCGCAATGTAGACCAGGTCGACGTTACGGCTCGCGCACAGCCTGGCAGCATCGTCATAGGACTCCGCATCCGGAAAGTCCTTGCGGAACCGGTCCATGATCTCGGCATCGATATCCGCCGCCGCGGCAATGCGAAACTTGGGATTCCGGACAAACTTTGGGATCATGGCGAGGGATGCCCCGCCGAGGCCGATTACGCCAACACCTAAAACCCGTTCGCTTGCTGCCATCTCTTCCCTCCTATCGCGGCACGGCCGCGCCTGGCACGCTCATGTTTTCGATGACTATCCAAGCTTGGAGGAATTGTCCAGGTCTGCCGGGGGCTCCCGGCGCGGGCGATGGGTAAACCCCTGTTGCGGGCAGCTGCTCATCTAAGAATGTAACCCTACGGGTATTCATTGCCTCATTTAAGATGTAACCCTGCGTTGGTTAGTTTTTTGATTTCCAATACGCACGTTGATGCCCAAGAGTTCAGAGATCTCCAGCACTGCTTGCCGTTCTGCACGAGTTAAGGGTTGAGAGTTGGCTGTGGGATTTCAGGGCCTTGGGCTAACACGGTGGTTGGCGAGTTGGTAGATCCGCTCGAGTTTTTGCTCGATGATCTTGGCCAGCTGCAAAGGGATCGGTAGTCTCTCTGAGCCTTTTGAGACCTAGGAGCTTGGCAGGATTAGCCTGGGGGCAAGCTAAGAGACGCTCTAAGGGAGCGAGCGGCGTGATCCGGCACACTTCGCGCGCCTCCGACCGCTGCGCCGCCCGAGCCGGCCGAAGCAACATCGGGATTTTCATCAAACAGAAAGACGATTGACATCCCACCGGTCCGGCGATATTGCTCGGGCCAGAAAAAAAGGTGGTTTAAAATTCCTATAC
>CAWJBB010000089.1:0-10178 GCA_963840855.1 uncultured delta proteobacterium | reverse complement strand
ATGAATCGGCCGCTGCCCTGCGTGACGCGGCGTCTCTCGTCCGCGAAACGAAGGCGAAGCTTATCGCTTTGCACGTCATCGACGTGTGCGCGGAAAGCGATTTTCTATTGTCTTGTATAGCCCCGGTGGAGGGTTTCCCATTGCAGTTAAACGACTCGCGAAATTTCCCCATGGACGTTCTGCGGCGGGAAAGAAGCCTTGATTTGTGGAATTTCGTCGACAGGACGGTAGGTACCGCGAGCCACGACAGGATTACCAAACTCATTCGTATCGGTAGTCGGGTCAGGGAGATATCCGCGGTCATTCGCGAAGAACATATCGATCTGCTGGTTCTGAAGCTGCGCAAGCGATTTGTGTTTCCGGATCTGGCGGCGCTCAAAATTCTCAGGATTGCCAGGCGACTCTCCTGTCCGGTGTTGGTAGGTCCCCCGGTGGCGGGTGGTGGAAACGAGCCCAGGGCGCGTCGGTTTGAGCTCAAGATGGCGCCCAATGGATAGCTTCAACACTTGCCCAGCTTGTAGGCGGCATGCGCATCAAGTGTGGGCATCGGAACTTGCCATCTGGGTGAAGGCACGCAAAAAGAGCAAATTTTTCGCCATGGCCGCGTGGCATAAGGGTTGCTCATGACGGTTCGCGAGCGATGAACAAGATCGAAGAATATAAGAAGGAAAAAGACGGGCTCGATATTCTTTCTGATGTTCCGCGCTATGCCAAGGAAGGTTGGGAAGCCATCACCGAGGGCGACAAAGAGCGGCTCAAATGGGCCGGGGTCTTTTTTCGCCGCCAGACGCCTGGAAATTTCATGATGCGCGTGCGCATGCCCAACGGCATGAGCAGCGCCGAGCAGTTTCGCACCATCGCGCAAATCAGTGAAGAGTTCGGCAAAGGCTTCGCTGATATCACCACCCGCCAGCAAATACAATTGCGCTGGTTCAAAATCGAGCATGTGCCCGAGATCTGGCGGCGGCTGGAAGCCGTAGATTTGGTCTCGCTCCAGACCGGCATGGACAATATCCGCAACGTAGTCGGTTGCCCTGTGGCGGGACTTACGCCTGGTGAGCTATTCGACGCCTCGCCGGTGGCGCGGCAGTTTACCGACATGTTTGTTGGCAACAGGGAGTACACGAATCTCCCGCGCAAGTTCAACGTAACCATAACCGCCTGCAAGGAGAATTGCTCGCACGCTGAGTCGCAGGACATCGCGTTAACGCCCGCGACAAAGGAGATCGAAGGCGCGAGCGTGAAAGGATTCAACGTCGCCGTTGGCGGCAAGATGGGCTCCGGCGGATATCGGATGGCCTCGCCGCTGGATCTCTTTGTCAGGCGGAAGAGGCGGCGGCGATCTGCAGTCACATCGTTTTTATTTTTCGCGATCATGGCTCTCGGGAGCCGCGCACGAAGGCGCGACTTGCCTTTCTTATCGACGACTGGGGAGTAGAGAAATTTCGCAGAGAGCTGGAGCTTCGCGCTGATCATTCCCTTGCGCACCGCCGGCAAAGATGAGCGGCACGAGCGAGCACACCGACCATCTCGGCGTGTTGCGCCAGATACAGGCCGGACTCAACTATGTCGGCCTCGCTGTGCCTGTGGGGCGCATCACCGGCCGGACAGATGTTTGCAAATCGCGCGTTCTGGCCGAGAATTATGGCAGTGGCAATATCCGTCTAACCGTCGGGCAAAATCTCATCATTCCCGACGTGCCCGACAGCAAGATCGGCGATCTCACCAGATGAGCCGTTGCTCCAGGAACTCCGCTACGATCCTTCAGAGGTCATGCGCGGCCTGGTGAGTTGCACGGGCATGGACTACTGCCACTTCGCGTTGATCGAGACCAAAGGATGCAGGCGCTCAAAACCGCCCGCGCTCTGGAAGCAACTACTCGGCAAGACCAAGCCGGTTGCCATCCATTGGTCAGGTTGCCCGGCAGCTGCGCGAACCAAGCGGCGGCGGACATCGGCCTGTCGGCAAGAACATCAAGATCGATGGCCAAGTTGAGGAGGCGGTGGATGTTTATGTCGGCGGATCCACGCGGCCGGAGCCCAATCTTCCGGTTAAGATTATGGACGATGTGCCATGCAACGATCTGCCGCAATGTCCTGCGCTGGGCTCGCTCAGTCACGGTGCATTCAAGGCGATGCGCCAGCAACTGCGGAAAATTCCACAGAGCAACTGGAACCTCCGCCCGTCCTGCAGCGACGAAAGAGTCGATAGGCCCCATGATCAATCCGAACGAGATCGACGAAGGCTCGGCGAAATTGGCTCGCATGAACAAATGACGAGGTGGCTGTCTTTAAACATCAGGGACAACTGTGCGCGATTCAAAACACCTGCCCGCATGCAGGCGGGCAGCTCGCGATGGGTTCGATCGAAGAGGGCGAAGTCGTCTGCCCGCTGCACGGCTATAAGTTCGACCTTAAGACCGGGTCGTGCTCGACCAACCCCAAGCTCAAAGTCAAAGTATTCAAGCTCGTTCGCCAAGGCGATCAATTTTCATGGTGGAGGGATAGAAATCGTGGCAAAGAAAAGCGGCTCAAACAAATGCGCTGACGCGGCGCAAGTTTATCAAACTATCGACGGCTAGTTCGTTGGGGTTGCTGCTCGGTCGGCATGCCGAAAGGCTGGATTGGCGGCGCTTATGCGGCGGATGGTCCCGAGACGAAAAATATTCGCTTTGGCATCATCGCCCTGACCGACTGTTCATCCATCGTCATGGCCCATGAGCTCGGGCTCTTCAAGAAACATGGCATCGAATCGATAATTTCAAAGGAAGCGTCGTGGGCGGCGATTCGCGACAAGCTGACGTTGGGCGAAAACCAGGCGACCCACATGCTTTTCGGCATGCCGTTTTCATCGAGCATGGGGCTGTTGGGCTCGCCGGTAAAACCGATGATCATTCCGTTCGTGCTCAATCGCAACGGCCAGGCGATTACGCTGGAGAATGATTTAAAAGCCAAAGGAATACGCACGCCGCAGGCATTGAAGCCGATCGTCGACGAGGCCAAAAAAGCCGGCAAGCCGATGACCTTTGCGATGACGTTTCCGCCCGGTACCCACGCCATGTGGACGCGCTACTGGCTCGCCGCCGGCGGCATCAACCCGGACAAAGATGTGACCTTGATCACGATTCCGCCGCCACAAATGGTCGCGAACATGAAAGTCGACAAAATGGACGGATTCTGCGTCGGCGAGCCCTGGAACGCGCGCGCCATCGCGGACGGCATCGGTTACACGGCGGTGACAACGCAGCAAATCTGGAAAGACCATCCGGAGAAAGTGCTGGCCTTCACGCTAGAGTTCGCCGACAAGAATCCAAAAACCGTCAAGGCGATTCTCCGAGCCGTGACCGAGTCGAGCCAGTATATCGATAAGCTGGAAAATCGCCCCCACATGGCCGAGGTGGTCTCAAAGCCGCAGTACATCAACACGCAGAAAGAAGTCATCTTGGGCCGCATGCTCGGCGATTACGACTACGGCGACGGCCGCAAGGAAAAAGATCCGAACTATATGACGTTCTTCGACCGCAATACCAATTTCCCATGGAAGTCGCACGGCGTGTGGTGGATCAGCCAGTTTCGCCGCTGGGGCATGGTCAAGGGCGCGCCGGATTACGCCGGTATCGTCAACAAGGTGCTCCGCCCAGAGCTTTACCGCGAAGTCGCGCAAAGAGATGGGCGTCGCTGTACCGAAAGAAGATATGAAGAAGGAAACGCTTTTCGACAAGGTCGAGTTCGATCCAAGCAATCCCGAAGAGTATGTGAAGAAATTTGCGGTCACCAATCTCGCCTAGAGGTCAAACGAAACAATGGAAAAACGCTTCGACTCAGCGGCGCTGTTTTTGCCGATGCTCGGCATCGGTCTGGTACTGGTGATTTGGACGGCGCTCAGTTTCAACGTCGCTCCGGATCTGCCATCGCCGCTGCGCACCTGGCAAGAGAGCCAGCAATATATCCTGAATCCGTTCTTCAAGGACGGCGAGATGAATCAAGGGATTCTTCGCTTTTCGTTTCTCAGTCTCATTCGGGTGGCCAAGGGGTTTTTGTTGGCGATAGCGATAGGCACGCCGCTGGGTTTCTTGCTCGGCGTGTCGACGAACTTCAACCGCGCCTTCGACCCTGTCATCCAAGTGCTCAGGCCGATTTCGCCGCTCGCTTGGCTGCCATTGGGACTGGTCATTTTCAAGCAGTCGGAGCCCGCAGCCTTGTTCACGATCGCGCTGTGCGCCATGTGGCCGACGGTGATCAACACGGCCATGGGCGTGCGCAGCATCAGCACCGAGTACTTGAACGTCGGCCGGGTGCTGAAACTTTCACCTATGAAAAAACTCAGAAAGATCATGATTCCGGCGACGCTGCCTTACATGTTCACCGGCTATCGCTTGAGCCTGGGTATGGCCTGGCTGGTTATCGTCGCCGCGGAAATGCTCACCGGCTCGCCGGGTCTGGGCGGTTTTCTCTGGCAGGAATACAACAGTCTGGTTTACTCGCACATTCTTCTCTCGGTGCTGACGATCGGGCTCATCGGCTTCGGTTTGGACCGGCTGATGAGCGTGGTCGAACGGCGATTCAAGACCGCTTGAGGTTTCACTCATGGCCTATCTCGAACTCAGAGGCATCAGCAAGAGCTACGTGCGCAATGCGCGCGCGCCGTCCCAGGTGAGCGGCAAACTGCCGGTGCTGCGCGATGTCAACTTGAACATCGACGAGAATGAATTCGTCTGCGTCGTCGGCCGCTCGGGATCGGGCAAGACGACGTTGATTTCATTGATCGCGGGGCTGATCGAACCGGATCTCGGCGAAATCCTTCTCGAAGGCAAACCGATCGATGGACCGAGCCCCGACCGCGGCGTGGTCTTTCAGAATTATTCGTTGTTGCCGTGGATGACGGTCTTCGAAAACGTCTATCTGGCCGTCGACGCGGTGGGACCGAATCTCGCCAAAGCGGAGAAGCGCGAGCGCACGGAGCACTACATCCGTTTAGTCAATCTTGGCGCCGCGATGAAGAAAGTGCCGCGGGAGCTTTCCGGCGGCATGCGCCAGCGCGTCGCCGTGGCGCGCGGTCTCGCGATGGATCCGAAAGTGCTCCTCTTGGACGAGCCGTTCAGCGCCCTCGACGCGCTCACCCGCGGCACGCTGCAGGAGGAATTGGGGCGCATCTGGATGGCAACGCGCAAGACCGTGGTGATGATTACCAACGACATCGACGAAGCAATTCTGCTCGCCGACTCCATTTACACGCTGGCGCCCGGGCCCGGCGCTACCCTCGGACCGGCCGTCCGCGTCGATGCGCCGCATCCTCGCTCCCGCGCGCAGTTGGGCGGCGCGCCGGGCTATCAACGGGTGCGGCGCGAAACCGTGAGCTTGCTCGTCATGGGTGGAAAGGATCGCGCCGGCCATGGGACGCCGGCACAGGGCGGTATTGCACTTAACTAGATAGGAAGAAAAGCAGCTATGATTCCATTACTGGAACTGACGAGCCTCGGCAAGACATACGACACCGAGCAAGGCCCCGCGGTTATCGTCAAGGATTTTAACCTGCGTGTAAGCGAGGGTGAATTCGTCAGTATCGTCGGCCACTCGGGCTGCGGCAAGTCCACCGTGCTCTCCATCGCCATGGGGCTCAACGATGCCACGGCAGGCGGGGTCGTCGTTGCCGGCCGTGAGGTGGTCGGTCCAGGATTGGAACGCGGCGTGGTATTTCAGTCCCCGGCGCTGCTGCCGTGGTTAACGGCGCGGGAAAATGTGCTGCTCGCGCTGGATCAGGTCAATGGCCGAGGCAAGCGCAGGGAACGTATCGCACGCGCCGACGAGTTTCTCGCCTCGGTGGGGCTCAGCGATGTTGCCGGCGCTTATCCGGAAGAACTTTCCGCGGGCATGCGCCAGCGGGTGGGCATCGCTCGCGCCTTTGCGCTGGAGCCCAAGGTGCTGTTGCTCGACGAGCCGTTTAGCCTTCTTGATGTCGTCACGCGCATGGAGTTGCAGGACCAGTTGATTCAACTCTGCGCCGAAACGCACAAGACCGTGCTCATGGTCACCCACGACGTCGATGAAGCGCTGTTGCTCGCCGATCGCATCGTGCTGATGACCAACGGTCCCGCCGCCACCGTCGGTGAAATCGTTACGGTGCCGTTTCAACGTCCGCGTGACCGATTGGCGATCATCGCCGATCCGGTTTATGCCGAGACCCGCGGACATCTCATCGATTTTCTCGAGGAACGGGCGCATCACCAAGCGGCGGCAACGACGCCGGCGCCGCAGCAAAACACGGCGGATGCGCGGTGCGCCGCGACCCCGGACGAGCTGTTTGTCATCGAAAAATTCACGGGTTTCAACCGCTTTCGACGCCGTTATCGCGCGGCGCGAATTCACTCCGAATCCTCCGACCAGAGGAGCGTCGGGGTGGCCGAAAGAGCGGTACCCATGGGGCGTGAAACCGCGGCCTGAGAGGATTAGGTGTGAGAGCGGAAACGAATAACGAGAACGCGGTGGAGCGCTGGAGCAAATCGTACTGCCCCTACTGCGGCGTGGGATGCGGGCTTCTCGCCGGGATCAAAGACGGCGCCGTGCACAAGATCAAGGGCGATCCGGATCATCCGTCCAGTTTGGGCGATCTTTGCCTCAAAGCCGTCTATCTGCCTGAAATACTCAGAACGCCAGACCGCTTGCTCTATCCGCAAATCCGCTCCTGCCAGGAAGGCCCGTTCAAGCGCGCGTCATGGGACGAGACAATGAATTATCTCGGCCGGCGCTTTCGCGAGATCATCGCCGAGCACGGACCCGATGCTGTGGCTTTTTATGGCTCAGGGCAGCTGACGACGGAGGAATATTACATCGCCAACAAGCTCGCCAAAGGTTTCATCGGCACGAACAACTTCGATACCAATTCGCGTCTCTGCATGTCCTCGGCGGTGGTGGGGTATCAAACATCGCTGGGTTCGGACGGGCCGCCGGGTTCGTATGCCGACATCGATGAAGCCAACTGCCTGTTGCTGATCGGCAGCAACACCGCCGATTGTCATCCGGTGATTTTCAAACGCATTAAGGCGCGCAAGAACGACGATCCCAAGCGCGTGACGATTATCGCCGTCGATCCCCGGCGCACCGAGACCGCGGATTTCGCCGATCTCCATTTGCCGATTCGCCCCGGCAGCGACATTGCGCTGCTCAATAGCATGCTTTACGTTTTGCTCGACGAAAATCTGATCGACCGGCAGTTTATCGCTCGGCAAACGAAAGGCTTTGCCGCGCTGCTGGACAGGATCAAGCGCTATCCGCCAAAGCTAGCCGAGAAAATCTGCGGCGTGCCCGAATGTTTGATCGTCGAAGCGGCGCTGATATTCGGCATGGCGAAAACGGCCATGAGTCTCTGGAGCATGGGCGTCAACCAGAGCAGCGCCGGCGTGCATAAAAACAACGCCATCCACAATCTGCATCTGGCCACCGGCAAGATCGGCAAGCCCGGCTGCGGCCCTTTTTCGCTAACCGGCCAGCCCAACGCGATGGGCGGCAGGGAAGTGGGCGGGCTTGCCCATATGCTGCCGGGTTATCGGAGCGTTGAGAACTCGAAGCATCGTCAAGAAGTCGAGCGTTTCTGGGGTGTGCCTTGCGCCAGTATCTCTCCTGAACCGGGACTGCCGGCATTGGAACAGTTCGAGGCGCTCGCCGCGGGTAAACTTAAGGCGCTCTGGATTCTTTGCACCAATCCCGCGGCCTCTGTGCCGGAGACCGACCTCATCGAAAAGGCGCTGCGCCAAGCGGAGCTGGTGGTAGTCCAAGACGCCTATCATCCGACCGCCACCAGCCGTCTTGCCCATGTTTTGCTGCCCGCCGCGCAGTGGAGCGAAAAAGAGGGCGTTATGACCAATTCCGAACGGCGGGTCACTTATATGCCGCAGCTCGTGGACCCGCCCGGTGAAGCGTTGCCGGACTGGCAAATTATCGCCCGCTTCGCCCATGCGATGGGATTCGATGCGGCTTTTTCTTATGACTCCACTGAGACCATTTTCACGGAGTACGCCGCGCTTACGCAGAATACTTTGTGCGACTGCTCGGGCATGAGCTACCGGCCGGCTCAAGGAAAAGGGGCCGCTGCAATGGCCTTGTTCAAAGAAAAAACCCGGTGGAACGGAGCGGTTGTATGACCGCGGAAAATTTCCGACGGCGAGCGGCAAAGCAAACTTCATCGCGGTGGATCACGTGGAACCCGTCGAAGGTCCGGATCGCGATTATCCTCTGACGCTGACGACCGGCCGGTCGAAATATCACTGGCATACGTTGACGCGGACCGGAAAAAACGAAGCACTGCGCAAAAGTGCTCCAGACCCGATCCTGGAGATTAATCGCGCGGACGCGCGCCGATACGGCATCCAGGACGCGGACTTTGTCGAAATCCTTTCGCGCCGCGGCAAGGTGATGGCGCAGTGCCGAGTCACTGAAGAAATAGTCCAGGGCACATGCTTTCTGCCGTTCCACTGGAGCCGCGAGCAGGGTTTTTTCAAGGCGGCGAATAATCTGACCATCAGCGCCCGCGATCCGGTTTCGCGCCAGCCGGAGCTCAAGGCCTGCGCCGTGCGGGTGCGGAAAGTCGAGGACTTTCCGATAGAGGATAATTGACGTGGGCTGTTGTACCAACTTTCTGGATTTGCGCGGCGCCGGATGCCTGCTGGGGTACCAGGGTGTAGCCTGGAATTTGGCGCTGCACAAATGATAATCACGGTGCCCATTTATTCAGCAATCAGTTTCGTAGCACCTTTAAGTTCCAGAACAAAATATCAATGTTTACAGATCCTTGCATGTGATTGTAATTACTGTTTGCTTGGCACTTTGATTGCGTTGTCCCGCGAGGGATCTTGATCTAGTGTCTTTGCCTAGGCAAGATCGATTATGACGACGGAAAAGTTGGAGGAGGTTTGCGAAATGACATTTCGGATTGTGCGATTACTGATTTTCTTCTCGGTACTTACCCTTGTGCCGCAGTTGGCGCGCGCTGCTGAGGAAGAGAAACCTTTGGCACCGGGTTGGCTTAGTTTAGATTGTTGTATTGGGCCCATGGACACAGGTATCGCCAGCGGAAAGGGCGCTATTCAAGATGCGCTGGGAATTAACTTCGGTGGGTATCTGGACACGAGTTACACTTGGAGTTCGCGTCATCCGAAGGATCCCGTCCAGAATCAGCGGTCGATATTTTTATGGGGACCAAAACAAAGTCAACTTTAACGATTTTCATATAGTTTTGGATAAGCCGGAGAAGGATTGGGGTGTTGGCTTCCACATATCCGGTGATTTCGGCCGCACCGGAGAGCTGTTGAGGGAAACAACTTTGTGGGGAAAAAATCTCAACAAGGAACCCTCTGCCGAGTTGCGCGAGTCCTATATAACGACGACGATTCCCTTCGGCGAGGGAATTCAATTCAAAGGCGGTTTGTTTGTCACCCCCTTAGGGACGGAAATCCTTCTTAACCCTGGAAGCTACAACGACCAAATAACCCGCTCGTTCGCGTTTAACTTTGCGGTTCCCCTACGTCATCTGGGGACACTTTTTAGCTATCCGTTTCTCAAAACCCTAACAGCGAGCGTGGGTGTTATAACCGGATGGGATAATCCGCGCGATAACAACGGTTCCCCTTCGGGTTTGTTCGGGGTTACCTTTACACCTACCGATTCTTTCTCATTGGCAAGCAATATCGTTGTTGGTCCGGAACAGACGCATAATACCAACGACGCGCGTTTTACCTGGAGTAATGTCGCCACAATCAAGCCAATGGATCCCCTCACTGTCTTACTGGAAGCCACGTTAGGTTCTGAGCAAGACGCATCGACACCGACGGGGGTTAAGGATGCGCAGTGGTACGCGTTTGCCGCCGTTGGATCTTGGAGCTGGACGGACCGCTTCAGCACGGCGATCCGAACGGAGCTATTCCTAGACGAGGGGGCGTCGAGGACCCAAGGCTTTGCAGCTACCAAACCTATCTTCAACGTTGCCCTCGGCGAAGTGACATTGGCGGGAACCTACAAGTTCACCAAAATGTTCGTCGGGCGAGCGGAACTCAGGCAGGACTGGGCCAATCGAGCCGTTTATAAGAGAGGGTCCAGCAACGCTAGTGCTAATCAGACAACCTTGGGGCTCCAGTTGCTCTACGGATTCTGATCGCAAACTCCAGCGGCGGGCATGAAACGGGGAGA
>CAWJBB010000088.1:0-16518 GCA_963840855.1 uncultured delta proteobacterium | reverse complement strand
GCTCATGAAGCTTTATATACGCGTCACCGCGCTGACATTGGGCGCGCTGTTCCTGGCCGCTGCGGCGGCAGCCGGGGTCGAACTCTGGCGCGAAGGCGATTTGCTTGCCAATCCGAAACTCAAACCCGCCGCCGCGTGGCTGATGAGCGGCGCGCTGTTTTTGGGCATCGGACTTAAGGGACTCCGGCGCCGGCGCCCCTGATCCACAGCATTCAAGTCGCGATGCAGTGTTTACTTCAGCGCCTTACGCAAAATACGGATGGCGGTGGCCGCGTCCGAGGCGTTATCGAAAGCAAAATATGTCACCGCACGCCGTCCAACCGCGGCACCGGAGATGCCGCGCAGATTAATTCCTTCATCGGCCAGCGCGCGGGTCATTGTGATACCCAACCCGGCCCGGTCAGGACCTTCCACCCGCACCGAATGGATGTTGTCGGTCGTTTGGAAGCCCGCGGCCCGGGCGGCAGTCTTTTGTTTCGCTCCCGTGATCGGCGTGACGAAGACTACCCCAGTGCCCGGTTTATCCGGAGCGCGGCGCGCGATCACGAACGACAGGTTCGCGCCCGCACTATTCAAGGCCGCTAATTTGGTAGATAGGCCACCGGGCCGATCAGTGATTTCGCTCACCCATACGTCCACTTTGTTAATAGCGTACGCCATGACCGCACCTCCTTGACAGATTTGATGACAAGTTCGATTGCGCGCCCTGTGGTAGGCTCCTGTTTTCTGAGCCGCTCATACCACCGCACTAAAGATACTGTCAAGTGGCTAATGAGTTTGCCCTTCGCTGCGCCGTTGCTCGATGGCATAGCGTACCAGCGCGGCGTAGCGGTAGACGACGTGGGCGAACTTGCCGTAGGGCGCTGTGATGAAGAGGCCGCCAACTACGCCCAGGTGAATAACCAATAGCGTCCCCATTGCCGCAGTCTCGCGCAGCGCGAGCAGCAGCATGCCCGTCAAGCTGGTGAGAAACAGCAACCCCAGAAAAGCTAAGTCCATGCTGCGCATATATTGCGCGGCCGGAGCGCGGTCGCTTTGCCGCTTTAAAAAAAGCAAACCGCTGGTGCCGATCAGCAATCCCACACCACCGGCGGTGCCAAGAACCACGGGCCAACTTATATAAGGATAAGGCGCCTGCCAGCCGAGAAAGTGATCGTAGAAAGCGGCGATGCTTGTGGCTGCAAAGTCGAGTAGAAATCCGTAAAAGACCAAGTGATGAAACCACAGCCTCGAGCGTGAAAAGCTCTCGCCCGGATAATTGCAGCCGGCGCCGCCGCCTTTCATGTAGGCCAGGCCGAAGGCGTCTTTGGTCGCGCGCCAGAAGGCGCTAGGATCGACGACGTCGGATAGCTTCCCCTGGGTCTCGCGCCAAAAGCGCGCCGCGCCGATTATGAAAACTCCAAGGCCGTAGAGCACAATTACCGCCGGCGGCACGGTCATCGCGACAAACGGCACGACGCGGTAAAAGGCCCCCTCGCCTAGATGAACGCCGCGCAAAATATCCCAGCCCTTGAATGCCAGCACGAGGCCGAGAATAATGATCACCGCCGTCGAGGTAATCACGCTCACCGCCAGCCCGTTGCGTTTGAACAAGCCGGATAAAATGGCCGGCCAAGCGAACTCGCGGTAAGTATCGGCGCGCAACTCGGCCATAACCTTTGGGATGTTTACCGCGAATTCGTGGGGCGGGGCGTATTGGCAGGCGTAGTAGCAGTCGCGGCAATCGAAGCATAAGTTTGCCAGATAGATAAGATCGGCCTTGGTAAAAATCCGGCGCTGCTCCATGGCCGGGAACACCGCGCAGTAGCCTTCACAGTAGCGGCAGGCGTTGCAGATCGTCATCTGCCGCGCGCCGTCTTTCAATAGCTCAAGCGCAGGCATAGAGCGCCGCCTCCCGCCCGGCAATCCGGCCAAATACCGAGCCGATCGTCAATCCAAAGCCGGCAAGATAACCTTTGCCGAGAATATTGCCAGCCATCACTTCGCCGGCGGCGTATATATTTTTCGCCGGCTGGTCGTTTTGCATGATCACCCTCGCCTGTTCATTCACGGTAACGCCGAGATAGGTAAACGTGATGCCGGGCCGCAGCGGATAACCGTAGTAGGGCGGCGTGTCGAGGGGACGCGCCCAGTGGCTTTTCGGCGGATCCAACCCTATGGTGCGACATTCGTCCAGGCTGCCGGGATCAAATCTGCCGCCGCTCACTGAGCGATTGAATTCAGCGACGGCGGCGGCGAGGGCGCGCGGCTCGATACCCAACGCCGTAGCCAGCTCGGTAATCGAGCCGGCTTCAACCGGCGGAAACACCGACGGCATGAATTGCGGCAGTCCTTTGGAGTCGACGATGGAGTACGCGATCTGCTCCGGTTGCGCCGCGATGAGTTTCCCCCAGATCGCGTAGCGCTTCGGCCAGAAATCTTCGCCCTCGTCGTAAAAGCGTTTAACCTCTTTGTTGACGACGATGCCGAACGGCACGCTGTCCAGCCGCGTAACAATGCCGCCGTCGAATTTTGGCGCGCGCGCGTCCAGCGCTACAGCGTGACAACCACGCGGGTCGCCCACCGGCTTGGCACCCTCGTCGAGAAGCTGTTTCAACATCCGGCCCTGATTATGCGGCGTGCCGCGTATGATGAAGTTGTCGGCGGCCTCGCCCCAATACTCTTTCAGCCATGGGATATTCGCCTCGAAGCCGCCGGCGGCTACGACCAGCGCTTTCGCCGCGACTTCTTTAGGCGCGCCGTTGTGAAATGCCACCGCAGAGGCGAATCGCCCGCCACTCATTTGCAGTTCGCGCACTTCGGATTCGTAAACAATTTCCACGCCGAGCTTTGCCGCCGTGTCGTAGTAAGCGTTCATCATCGCTTTGCCGCCGCCGAGCATAAAGAGATTGGTGCGCGCCAGGTGCAGCGTGCCGCGCAGCGGACGTTGCCAGCGCACGCCGATGGCCCGCATCCAGTCGCCGAGCGTTTCAGACTCGCGAATGGTCAACCGGGCCAGACGCTCGTTGGTCGCGCCTCCAGTGACCCCCAATAGATCCTGCCAAAACTCATCTTCACCGTAAGCGCCGGTGACGTATTCGGTGGCCGCTCGATGCATATAACGGATATCGCGCGTGTGGCGGCTGTTGCCGCCGCGAAAATCTCTTGTCGCGCTTTCGAGCAAGAGTACCCGCGCGCCGGCGCGCCGCGCGGTGATCGCCGCGCACAGCGCCGCGTTGCCGCCGCCGACAACGAGAACGTCGTAGGTGCGCGTCAGATCCGCCATTGAGATTATTTAATCACAAAGAGCCTAGCGCGGCGAAGCCGCAACCAAAGCAGACATTTACCGCAAAATCGCAAAGTAAAAAATGAGTTGGTCACCACGAGAGGCACTGAGGTCATCGCAAGAGTTTGGAATGATTATATAGTCTTAAACTTCGAGTTAATTCTTTATTCGTCGCGCCTTTTTCCTCTGCGCCTCAGCGGTTAAATTCTTATCTATTAACGCCCGCGCTTCATCGCTTCCGCGATGTAGCCGGATTTATCCAAACGCTCGACGAAAGAGTTGTCGATCATATCCGCGGCCTTGAGTTTCGCGAGGCGGGGATTCATTCTGTGCAGCGCATCGATCATGTTCTGCACCCCTTCGAGAGGAGCGTATGGAACCTTGGTCTTCGCGTGGATCTCCAAGGTGGCGTCGTACATCACCTGAACACTCTGCGGCGTGGAGAGCTTCAAGCGCCGCGCGAGAACGCTCTTGACGGCTTTCTCGTTGGCAGGATTGGGCAGAAAATTTAAACCATCGATGGTGCCCTTGAGCAACGATTCCATGACCTGCGGATTCTCCCGGACAAATCGCCGCGACGAAACGATGACCGTATTGGCATAGGAGACATCCATTTTGGTCATGTCGAGCATCAGCACGACGCCCTTTTCCTTTGCTACTTGCGCGAATCCGGGGTCCAGCGCAGTCGCGTCGATCCGGCCGCCCACCAGGGCCGCCACTCTCTCCGGCTGTTGCCCGACCTGCATGATCGCAATCTTGTCTCGGGCCGGCTCCAACCCAAGATGTTGAAGCGCCACCTCGACCGCCAAGTGGCTGCCGGAGCCGAACGTGCTGATGGCGACTCTCTTGCCCTTCAAATCCGCGGGCTGTCGAACCTGTGGGTGAACCCACAGTTGATACGGAAGAATGTGGATCAACCCGGCCAAGATCACCAGGTCGGCTCCTCCGCTGTTGGCGCCCGCCGTGGGTCCGACGCTGGTAGAAGCGAGTTTGGCCTCCCCGGCCATCAATGCTTGCGAGGTGACCGAGCCGCTGCCGGTAAATACGGAAGTGACGTCGAGGCCGTGCTTTTTATAAAAACCCTGGTCTTCGCCCAGCCAGACACTTGAATGCGTTGAGATCAGTCCCGCATAAGCGACCAAAAGTTTCTTTAAGGGCTCTTGCGCCTGGCTCGGACATGCGCAGATGGCAAAAAACAAAATGGCCACAGCAGTTCTTAATGATTGGCGTTTCGCGCTCGTGACTATCGTCTTTAACATTGTCCACCTCCGTGGTTTCGATTGTCCAATCACAGGCTGCCTTGGGCGCTATCTGCCCGCGTCCAACTCCTTCAGCGCTTGGCGCGCGAAGGAAAAATCGCGGACCTCGTCCAGGGGCCGCTTTTTTTCGCCCAGTCTCTCGATGAAGCTTTCCAGATCCGCATCGCTCATCTGGCCATCTTTCGCGAGCGTCCTGAGCTCGAGGTCGTAGGAGCGAGCGGCGATCTCCTGTGGCTGCTTTACCCATTTCATCATGACTGGAATCGTTTCCTGACGATTGACCTCGATGAAACGATTGGCTCTGAGCAACGCTCGCAAGGCGCTCTTCACGGTCTGTGGGTTCTCCTTTATCAAACGATCCGAAGTGGTCAGACCCGATGCGGGCACTCCCAGTTCCGGCGGCCCGGCCAGGACCTTTCCACCCATCTGCTGCACCATCTGGTCGTGCGGCGGTGAGAGCGCGACGACGTCCACGACCCCAGATAGTAGCGCTTGGGCTCGCACCTGAGTATCACCGAGACCGACGGGCTGCAATTGCGCCGGATTGAATCCCTTTGCGCGGAGCAGCTCCTCAGCAACCAGGTGATCGGCTCCCCGCAAAGTTGCGACGCCGAGTTTTTTGCCCTTGAGTTCCTGGATATCTTTGATTTCGGGACGAACAATCAAGTAATAGACGCCTTTTTTGAGAGCGATCAGAACGAGTTTCAAAGGAAGTCCCTGTAGAATACCGCGAAACGTGCTCAAAAAGGTCGCCGTGAAAGCGACGTCGCCGTTGATGACCGCCATCGCCCCAAGCCGTGGATTGGCCTGAATGAGCTCGACTTCTAAACCCTCCTCGCGAAAGAAGCCTTTGGAGACGCCAACGAAAAGTGGCGTGGCTGTATTGCTGCGGCTTGAATGGGTGATTCTGATTCTTTGTTGGGCCTGGAGCGCCCCAGTCGAAACGAAAAAAGACGGGAGGACTGCAATAATCGATATCCACCATAGAGTTCGTATCCGAGCCGTTCGCATCGCGCGTCTCCTAACCCTCGCTCAGAGTTCGCAGCATAGTCTGATGCCGATTGGCTTTCATTGCGGCTGCTCCTTACGCTCTGCAAAATGAATTCAAGCCGGCCAGCCATGTTGCGACAGGTCGATCAGATTACCGTCGGGATCGGCGACGCGATATTCGGCCTCGCGGTTCGCCGGCCGCTTCTGGATCTCAGTGGCGGCGCCGAGTTCTTTGCAGACCGGCTTGAGCGCTTCGACGTCCTCGACTTCAATTCCAAAGTGATAGAGGCCTTCCTTATATTGCGGCCGCTTTTGGATGATCGCTAAATTGATGTATCCGTCGGTCAAATAAATGGCCGGGCCGACGCCGTCGATCACCTTCATGCCGAAAGCGTCGGTATAGAATTTAACCAACCGTTCCCGATTTTCCGATACGATCGCTAAGTGACGAATCCGAGCCATAGTTGATCGCTCCTTTCATGCGCAAGTCGTTTACGCTTCCTCGAACACGCTTTCGGGATGTTTTTCCATGATTTCCCGAATGTATTTTTCCAACTCCCCCTTGGTTTCAGATGCGTCGGCCTTGAACGCTTCGTGATGGGCGCCCAGAACAAAACAAACCTTGTCGTCGTGCTCGTCGATTTCGAGGAAATAGTTGGTGCCGAACAAAACCTGGACCCTCTTGTACCCACGCTCGCGATCCCCTTCGACCACAACCGCTCGTATCTTCGCCATGTTTGGGTCTCCTCTCAAGCCATATCCTTAATCGCCCCAACTCCAAGCTGAGCCCCCTGTATCGTATAAGGGGGGAATCCCGTCAAGAGCACAAAGCCGCGGCAAAATAGTTTAGCCCAAAAATTCCGCTTGCCCTCGAGGGGCGACCTGAATAGAATCCGACCATCATGAAAATCGGGCTTTTGCCGTTACTAATCTTCCTACCGTTTTTCCAAGGTCTCGCCTTTGCCAGCCACTATCTGCCGAAACCCGGCGAGCGGCCCCTGTCGATGCGGGTATCTACCTGCGCGGTTTCGGGCGGTTTCGTGCATCTCTATACGGCACTCGACAATGGTCTGTTCGACAAGTACGGCCTCAAATTCGAGAATATTTTCATTCGCGGTAGCGCGCAAAATTTAACCGCTTTAGCGACTGATGAAGTCCAATTCACTTATTGCGCCGCCGACGGCACCATCCCCGCCCTGGCTACCGGAATCGACGTGAAGCTCGTCGCCTCTCCCCTGGTGAAGCTACCCTATGTATTGGTGGCGCGAAAGGAAATCAGGCGGCCCGAGGACCTCAAGGGAAAATCCATAGGCATCGCGCGGGCGGGCGACTTGAGCGACCGGCTCTCGCGCGCGGTGGTAAAAAAGTTCGGCTTGGCCCCGGACGCGGTCACGATCCGGCCCATCGGCGGCAGCCAGGGCGAGCGTTATCAGGCGATGGCGGCGAACATCGTCCAGGCCATTGCGATCACCCCGCCATTGGATGTACGCGCCAAAAACGAAGGCTTCAACGTGCTCTATCGCTTGATCGATCTGGACCTGCCATTTATTTACAGCAGCGTACACACGAGTTACAAGATGCTGCGCGATCGTCCAGCGATCGTCCAGCGGATGGTTGCGGCTTTTGCCGAGATCGTATACTTCGTCGAGAAAAATCCCGATAAAGCCAAAGCGTCCATCGCCAAGGCGATGCGCACTAAAGACGAAGAGGCCTTGCAATCGTCTTACAACGTTTACGCCAAAGAGATCCTCGACCGAACGATGGTGGTGCCGGGGAAATCGGTCGCCGAGGCGGTCGAGCTCGCCCGCGAAAGTGGTACCGTCATCAGAAGAAAGCCCGAAGAAATCTACGATAACAGCTTCGTTTTCAATCTTGAGAAAAGCGGTTTCTTGAAAGAAATCTGGGGCAGTGAAAATTACCGGCGGTAGGCGTGTGAATTAGCCGCCGCCTTTTCGCAATGATCAAGGGAGGAGTTAAATCATGATTAGCGCAAAAGATATCAAAGGGGCTTTGGCGATTATGCCGACGCCGGCTAAGGACGGAGCCGATCGCCTGGATGCGACGGATACAGTCGACCTCGATGAGACCGCCCGGCTCGCCGAGAGCCTGGTCCGCGATGGCGCCACCGGCATCATGGCGCTGGGCACCATGGGCGAGTGCGCGACCACGTCGCAGAGCGATTATGAAGTCTTCGTCGATTGTTTGCTAAAAACCGTGCGCGGGCGCATCCCGACTTTCGTCGGCGCGACGGCATTGAGCGGCCACGACATCGCCAAGCGCATCAAATTCGTCAAAGCGCGCGGCGCCACGGGAACGCTATTGGGCATTCCCATGTGGCAACCGGCGACCCTCGATATGGCGGTCAAATTTTACGCGGATGTCGCGGCGACCTTTCCCGATTTTCCGATTATGGTTTACGCGAACCCGCGCGCCTTTCGTTTCCCCTTTGGCGTCGACTTCTGGGGCGGCGTTGTCGCGAAAGCGCCGACGGTGATGTCCGCAAAGTTTTCCAGTAGAGCAATTCTCAAAGAGGCGGTGGCCGTTACCAAAGGTCGGATCAACTTCGTACCGCCGGTGGGCATGGCGTACGAATTTGCCCAGCTCTCCCCGGAAACCGCGACGACCTGTTGGATCCCCGCTGTCGGACCGCAAATTGGCCTCGCGCTCATGAACGCCCTCGCTGCAAAAAACGCGCAACAGGCGAAGGCCGTCGCCGATGATATCGCCTGGGCCGTCGAACCGCATCACGCGATCACCGGCTCGCAGGATGTTTTCGCTTCTTACAACATTCAGATGGAAAAGATTCTGATGGGTGCCTCCGGCTACTGCAAGCCGGGTCCCATCCGGCCGCCCTACAACGTCATGCCGGATGACTTCGCCAAGGCATCGCGCGAAAGCGGTCAGCGTTTGGGGAAACTTAGGGAAAAGTATTCGAAGGTGTTAGGATAACTCGCAGCAACTTTAGAGCGGCCCTACGCAATCTCTACTCGGCCTGCGTCGCGCTGAGCAAATTTTGCCGCGGGTCGATGGCAACAATGCAGGGACAGCGGCAACATCCATGCCACAGCGGCGCAAATTGAGGTAATGATGACAGAGCGCGACATCACGACCGGTTTTCGACAACAATCTATTTGATAATGAAGCTCCCCGCAGCAAGCTGCGGGGTATCCTGCGAAATTCCCCGAAGCCGCTACCCTCCTTCGCCAAGGCTACGGAGGGTTCTCCTCGCCTTCATCCCCGCAGCAAGCTGCGAGGTATTCGGCGAAGGAGAATAAAAATACTTGTCCGAAGCGGTTCGTTTCTGCGCACCTTTCGAGTCAATGCCAACCGACACTCTAGCCTTCCGCAGCCGCGATTATGGCGCAGCGGGCGGGATCCACCGATACATACACCCGTTGTCCCTCGGCCAAGTCGTTATAGGGGTCGACTTTGGCGCGCAAAGAAAACCCATCGCAGGAGATCTCACAATCGATAAAATCTCCCAGGAAGATTTTTTCTTTGATTTCTCCGCTCCAGATATTTTGCCGCGATGCCGGAGAAATACTCGTCAGCCGGAGGCTTTCGGGTCGCACCAGCACGAGTACCCTGTCGCTTGAGGTAGTTTCATCTGTGCGGCAAAAAATCTCGCCAAACGGCGCTTGAAC
Source organism: uncultured delta proteobacterium (assembly GCA_963840855.1). Taxonomy (GTDB): domain Bacteria; phylum Desulfobacterota; class Binatia; order UBA9968; family UBA9968; genus DATACQ01. The sequence continues at coordinate 7,360 of CAWJBB010000088.1, read as the reverse complement.
AATACGTAGGTCTTGCTCCTCGCCCTTCATTTGCCCGGGAATGATATTGGTCATACCGATGAAGTTGGCGGCAAAGCGGGTCTTGGGATGCAAATAGATATCCTTGGGACTACCGATCTCGACGATCTTGCCGGCATGCATCACCGCGATCTGGTCAGAAATAGTTAGCGCTTCGATTTGATCATGGGTCACATACAGCGAGGTAATCTGAATCCGCTTCTGCAGACTGCGGATCCCGGACCTCATCTCCTCTCTGAGCTTCGCATCCAGATTGCTGAGCGGCTCGTCCAAGAGCAAAACTTCGGGATCGCCTGCCAGGGCGCGCGCCAGGGCCACCCTTTGCTGTTGGCCGCCGGATAACCTGGGTGCCGGCCTGTCTTCAAGCTCAATTAGGCCTACGCTCTCAAGCGCGCTACGCGCGCGGTCCTTGGCCTGTGAGCGAGTAAATCCTCTGCTCTTTAACGGATAGTAAACATTCTGAAATACCGTCATGTGGGGCCAGATGGCATAGGACTGGAAAACCATGCCGATGCGGCGCTTGTTGGGCGGCACCGACATGCCGCGCTTCGCGTCGAACACTAGGCTCTTTCCTATGGCAATCTCACCAGTCGAAGGAGCTTCCAAACCGGCAATGCACCTGAGGGTGGTCGTTTTGCCGCAGCCGCTGGGCCCCAGAAGAGTAAAGAGCTTGCCGGGCGGGACGGTAAACGAAACGCCGTCCACGGCCCTGACTTCTTTAGCGCCGTCGAGAAAGACTTTACTTAGATCCGTCGCGTTAATCACGGTGCTAACTCTCGTGTACGGAGAATTGGCTCGCAAAGACGCGCGTGCCCAACGCCACGACGCCGAGCGCGCCGATGAGCAGCACGCCGAGCGCGGACAGCTCCGAAAAGCGGCCGGACTCGTAGAAGCCGTAGATCACCACCGGGAGCACTTCCGTACCCAGGTGGCTGAGTAAAACCGGCAGCGACAGCACTTTGAAAGTCAGCGCCAAAACATAGAACCAGCCCGCCGCCACGCCGGGAAGAATCAACGGCAACACGACGCGCCCGAAAGTTCTGAGCCATGACGAGCCGGAGATCACGGATGCCTCTTCCAGTTCCGGATGGAGCTGCAACAGCGCGGTGTGGCAGGCGCGCAGCGCGATGGGAACATATTTCGTCACGTAGGCGATCACCAGGATCCATAGCGTTCCATAAATCGGAATCGGCAAGGTCAGATACATCCACAGCAGCGCAAGACCGATGACGATTCCGGGAAACGCCATGGGCGTGAAGGCCACGATGTCCAAGAGTTTTCTGCCGCGAAGCCCGGTTCGCACCACGACCCAGGCCACCGCGGCGGCGAGCACCACCGCCGCCGTCGCGCTCAACACCCCCACCACCACGTTGTTGAGGAGCGCTTGATAGAACAGGTCCAGGCCAAGCACCGTGCGGTAGTTCTCGAGAGTCAGCGCCGACAACAGCTCCCGTGACGGTCTTTGGTAGATGGGCAGAACCGAGGTCAAAGCCACCACGAGGAACGGCAGAATCACGCCGACGAACAGGATAAGCGATGACAGCAGCAAGGTCAGATAACGCCAGCGGCCAAGACGTTGAGTGCGTGGCCGGTAGCCTTTACCGGTGATCGTGGCGTATTTTTCCGACGCCGAAGTAGCTTTGAGGTAGAGCGCCACGCCCACGGAGGCGACTACGAGATAAAAAGTCGAGTAGGTTCCCGCCAGGTTGTAGTCCGGCGGTTGGTACATGCGCAGAGCCAAGAAAATCTCGCTGGCGTAAACTTTGATTTCCGCCGGCAATCCTATCACCGCCGGGACTTCGAAGGTCTCGATGCCGCGCACGACCAAAAGGAGCAACACGGCAAAGATGGTCGGGATCATGAGCTTTAGATTTACATGCCAAAAGGTGCTCAAGCCGCCCATGCCCGAGGCGCGCCCGGCTTCCTCCAGCGCCGGGTCCATGGAACGAAACGAAGCGGCCATGAGAAAAAACGGCAAGGTGATGTTGTCGATGCCAAAAACCCAGATCATCCCCGCCATCGAATAAAGATTGAACGGCGCGCTCGAGAAGCCCAGCTGTTCGATGAAAAATCTATTGATCCAGCCGATCTTCGGGCTGAGCAGAAGAACCCAGGCGATGGTCGTCAAGATGCCGGGAATGACGAAGGGAAACAGCGCCAGTCCATAGATCATACCCTTGAAGGGTGTGTCCGTGCGCTCCGTCACCCAGGCGAGAAAACCGCCGAAGCTGAAAGAAACGATCGCCGCGCCGATCGCGAATACCATGGTATTCCAGGCCAGCTTAAAAAGGCTCAGGTCGCCGTACGCCCGGGCGTAATTCATCAACGTAAAGGACGCTGGGGTGCCTGGCGGGCCGTCCCGGAAAGTGCCGTAAAGGATCATAATCAGGGGAATCAGTGTGAGATAGACGACGACTCCCAGCAGGATCAGCAGGATGAGATTTTTGCCGATGGCATACCTCGTCACGGGTTAGAGGTGAGAGGGTGGTTAGCGGAAGAAAACTTTTTTCGCCATCGCCGCGTAATGCGCGTAGTTCTGGCCGGTCAGTTTTGGGTCGAGGAAGTGAATTTTTAGGTCTTTGGATTGCAGCGATTTGTGAAAAGTTTCAACTTCCGGATGGGCCGGCACCTTGCCCCAGGTGCGAACGATCTGCTGCGCCTCTTTCGAAAGATAAAAGTCGACAAAGAGCCGAGCGGCGTTGGGATGGGGCGCATTGGCCGAAATCGCCACGGCGCCGCGCAGCGCCACCAGCGGGTCGAAGGTCCTGATCCATTCCACGGGCGCGCCCTTGGCTTTGAGCACTTCCAGATGGTGCACATAGGCCTGCGCCAGCGGCGACTCGCCGGCGGCGAGCAACTCGGCGATCTGTGACGCCCCTCTGCGCAACGCGATCTTTTGACGGGCCAATCCTTCCGCCAGCTTGTTTGCTTGTTCCAGGCCAAGTTTTTGTTCCCAGCCTGCATAGAGCCGGTAATCGAGAATCTCGATCATGATTTTACTGTGCCACTTGGGGTCGAGCAGATCGAACCAGGATTTTGGCGCATCCTTTTCCGCCACCAGTTTCGTGTTGTAGCCCATAACCTTGATCGTATAGTCATCGGTCGTCCAGTAGCCCTGGGGATCCTTCATGGACGGCGAAAATTTCTCGGCGGCGGGCGACTGATAGCGGGCAACGAGATTCTCCCGTTTGAACCGCTCGACGTCGAAATCAAGCACGCGAATAACGTCGGCAATGTATTTCCCGGCGCGCTTCTCAAAAATGAACTTTTCCACCAGCTCCGGCGCGCCGCTGCGAATCGACTGCGCCTTGAGAAACGGATATCTTTTCATGAAGGCGTCAAGCAACGGCTTGCTATCCGGCGGCGACGTTGTCGTGTACCAGACGAGTTGGCCTTCCTTCTTCGCGCCGGCGATCACGCTCTCGTCTCCCCAAACAGCCGCGTGAAAGCTAAGGAGAAACACGCCGGCGATGGCGAACGCGCTAACGATCCGGGCTACGAGTTCCATGGCGATCTCCGGCTCACGCTTCCTTACTGCGCGGGGCTTGTGATCTCCCACCAATTGTTATCTGGATCGCTCAATAAGAAGGACACGGCGCCACCGCGCTCTTGGATTTCACCGAGGCTGGTTATGCCCACACTATCGCGGGATTCCTTCAGCCCATGATGAGCTTCAGCGACGGCATCCGCGGACTCGACCGTAACCGTGTAACGTTGAAAAGGCGTGAGCACCGTGCGCATCTCGGGCTTACGCTCCAGGCTCACGATGTACCAGGGCGTATCGGGATGCTTGATATAGTGCGGCTTAACGCTGCGCGACGGGGACACGACGTCGAGACCCAGCACCTCGCGGTAAAACTGCCGTGAGTTATCGAGGTTCAAGCAGGTGATCGTTCCATGGGTGAGCGCCTGGGGAATGTACCCTCGGCCCGGGAAGCGCTCGGGCGGAAGAGGGGTTTGCCACGGTACGGACACGTTTGCGCCCAGTCCGGCTTTGACAGCCAGTTCGTAGGATTCAATTTCCCAAGTGTTGCCGCCCGGTTCGATGAAATGGACGGAATGCGCCAGGTGGCGGTTTTGCAGTTTATCCACTTCCACCAGTCCATACTCGCTTTGCTTGGACAACAGGTATTCGCGCGCGTTATCAACTTCCTGATTGGTCGCGACACGCACCCCGTAATGGTTCAAGCGCGGCTTTTCCGGAGCATTGGGCCCACCCTCATGAACCACCAGCAGCCAATCGGTATTGGGATGCTTCATAATGACGTTGCCGTCCGCTTCCTTTACGATTTCAAACGCCAGGGTGTCTTGGAGGATTGGCAACGTATCCTTGAAAGAACGGCATTCGTAATGCCCGTGCGTAAGCCCAACGGGGTTGATCATGGGAACCTCCTAATGTCGACGGACGTTGTTTACCAGCTCAACGAGCTTTCTACCGCGGCTTATAATACAGCTGCGCGAATCAAAGCAACTCTCGGTCTATTTTTTACCTCGCGGTTGTCATCGGTCGCTCGCGGTACAGATTGTCGATGAAGCCGCTGCGGTCCACCCGTTCAACGAAGCGCAGGTCGAAGAGACGCGCCGGCGTTATTTTGCTCGCCGCCGGATTCTGGCTTGCGACCTCGCGGATGACCAGTTCCATGCCTTTTTCCGAGGGGTAGGGCTTGACGGGGAAGATGCGCTCGGCATACGCCACCCACCCTTGCTTCATCGCCTCGATGTCGGCGCCTTTCAAATACATGCTCATGATCCGCACCGACTCGTCCCTGCGGGTTTTAAAATAATGCAGGCCTTCAGCCATCGCCCGTATGATCCGTAAAGCCGTGTCATCCTGGCTGATCAAATCCTCCGTCATGGCCATGACCGAACCCTGGTATTCGACATTTTTTGTTGTGAGATCAATCAGGAGATTAAAGCCCTCTTTTTTGCCGCGAACCACCTCGGCCGGCCCCACCACAGCCGCCTGTATCGCCCCGGCGCGCAACGCGTTGAAACGATCCGGACCGCTGCCGACCTGAATCAGCGCAATGTCGCGGTCCGGGTCGAGGCCGAGTTCCTTGGCCGCGATCCTTGTGGCCAGCTCCGATGAGTCACCGAACCGGCTGATGCCGACGCGCTTGCCTTTTAACTGGCTGGCGGAAGTAACATCCGGCGCGGCGATTACCGTGTAGAGCAAGGTATTGATCACACCGGCGACAATCTTCAATCGCGCTCCGCTCAAGTGACTGCTCACTATGCCCGATGCGCTCACGATGCCTACGGGAAAAGAGCCCGCCAGCATGGCCTGCACGGACAAACTCCCGCGCGCCAGGCTCAAAGTCATATCGAGGCCATGTTTCTGGAAAATACCGGCGTTTTGTGCAACCCAGAGTGGGCCGGACCCGACGCTCAAATTGTTGTAGACCATGTTGAGCGCGATGCGCTTGTCCTTTGGGCTCGGTTGCGCTGGGACATCCGGCGTTGGCAGCATTACCAAACTTGCGAAAAATACCGCGCAAAAGTTGAGCGACTTCCGCTTTGTGATTTTCATACTGCTGTCCGATCAGTTGGCCGCGGCAATGATTTCCCAATAGTTCCCGTCCGGATCAACGGCTTGCTATCCGGCGGCGACGTTGTCGTGTACCAGACGAGTTGGCCTTCCTTCTTCGCGCCGGCGATCACGCTCTCGTCTCCCCAAACAGCCGCGTGAAAGCTAAGGAGAAACACGCCGGCGACGGCGAACGCGCTAACGATCCGGGCTACGAGTTCCATGGCGACCTCCGGCTCAGGCTTCCTTACTGCGCGGGGCTTGTGATCTCCCACCAATTGTTATCTGGATCGCTCAATAAGAAGGACACGGCGCCACCGCGCTCTTGGATTTCACCGAGGCCGGTTATGCCCACACTATCGCGAGATTCCTTCAGCCCATGATGAGCTTCAGCGACGGCATCCGCGGACTCGACCGTAACCGTGTAGCGTTGCAAGGGCGTGAGCACCGTGCGCATCTCGGGCTTACGCTCCAGGCTCACGATGTACCAGGGCGTATCGGGATGCTTGATATAGTGCGGCTTAACGCTGCGCGACGGGGACACGACGTCGAGACCCAGCACCTCGCGGTAAAACTGCCGTGAGTTATCGAGGTTCAAGCAGGTGATCGTTCCATGGGTGAGCGCCTGGGGAATGTACCCTCTGCCCGGGAAGCGCTCGGGCGGAAGAGGGGTTTGCCACGGCACGGACACGTTTGCGCCCAGCCCGGCTTTGACAGCCAGTTCGTAGGATTCAATTTCCCACGTGTTGCCGCCCGGTTCGATGAAATGGACGGAATGCGCCAGGTGGCGGTTTTGCAGTTTATCCACTTCCACCAGTCCATACTGCGCTTTGCTTGGACAACAGGTATTCGCGCGCGTTATCAACTTCCTGGTTGGTCGCGACACGCACTCCGTAATGGTTCAAGCGCGGCTTTTCGGGAGCATTGGGCCCACCCTCATGAACCACCAGCAGCCAACCGGTATTGGGATGCTTCATAATGACGTTGCCGTCCGCTTCCTTTACGATTTCAAACGCCAGGGTGTCTTGGAGGATTGGCAACGTATCCTTGAAAGAACGGCATTCGTAATGCCCGTGCGTAAGCCCAACGGGGTTGATCATGTGAATCTCCTAATGTCGACGAACGTTGTTTACCAGCTCAACGAGCTTTCTACCGCGGCTTATAATACAGCTGCGCGAATGAAAGCAACTCCTCGGTCTATTTTTTACCTCGCGGTTGTCATCGGTCGCTCGCGGTACAGATTGTCGATGAAGCCGTTGCGGTCCACCCGTTCAACGAAGCGCAGGTCGAAGAGACGCGCCGGCGTTATTTTGCTCGCCGCCGGATTCTCATTAGCGACCTCGCGGATGACCAGTTTCATGCCTTTTTCCGAGGGGTAGGGCTTGACAGGGAAGTTGGTTTCGGCATACGCCACCCACCCTTGCTTCATCGCCTCGATGTCGGGGCCTTTCAAATACATGCTCATGATCCGCACCGACTCGTCCCTGCGGGTTTTAAAATAATGCAGGCCTTCAGCCATCGCCCGTATGATCCGTAAAGCCGTGTCATCCTGGCTGATCAAATCCTCCGTCATGGCCATGACCGAACCCTGGTATTCGACATTTTTTGTTGTGAGATCAATCAGGAGATTAAAGCCCTCTTTTTTGCCGCGAACCACCTCGGCCGGCCCGCCAGCCGCCTGTATCGCCCCGGCACGCAACGCGTTGAAACGATCCGGACCGCTGCCGACCTGAATCAGCGCAATATCGCGGTCCGGGTCGAGGCCGAGTTCCTTGGCCGCGATCCTTGTGGCCAGCTCCGATGAGTCACCGAACC
>CAWJBB010000087.1:0-172234 GCA_963840855.1 uncultured delta proteobacterium | reverse complement strand
CTTCTCCATCGCATCGGCCAGTCCGGCCTGATACATGCGGTAGAGTTCTTCCGACTCCTTCGCCGCCTGGAGAATGAGCGTTTGGTTTTCTTCCTTGCCGTATTCCTCCCAGACCGGCAGAAACATATCCACATGTCCCTTGTCAGCTTCGCGATGGGCACGCCAATTGGGCAAGTCGTCCCAGGTGATGCCCAACTGATCGACCCAGCGCTGCCCCATCCGAAAGGCGTGGCCGCCACCGATATCGGCGAGGAGCCTGTCGTCCTGGTTCCATTCGGTCATGCTCATGGCCGAGAGTCCGGCGAGCCAGTTTTGCTTCTTGCAGATCCAACCCCACGCATACAGCGTGGCCGTGGTACTCGGGATCGGCTTGGCATCCAGGATATCGTCGGCGCTCAAACCTATGGCTTTACCCTGGCGAATAATCAAATCGAGATGTCCATGCTCGGAGTGCTGGTCGCGGATCACCTCTTCGTACTCATGGGCGAGAATTTTTTGCTTCACTGGCAACAGCGGGCAATTGCCCGACACATAGGCCCAGCAGTCTCTGCGGTGCCGGACGTAGAGCGAAAGCTGCGAGAGAATCAGTTGCGCTCGCGCCCGGGTGATAGGAATGGAAAAATAGCGCTCTAGCTCCGGCGATAACATCGTTTGCCGGGCGAGTTCGCCGAAAGCCGCAGACCAACTCTCTAGCATTCATTGGAATTCCTCTTCAGGTTCTTCGGGTCGAGGCTCACCAGACCAAGGCTTGACATTGACTAGTTGAATAATGGAATACCCGGTTTTTAAACGATCAAGCCAATATTACATTCCAACTTCATTTACGCGAACTTTTCCATTTCGTTGGCGATTCCAAAACGGAACATTTTGAGCAGCTCCATGGATTCCCTGGCGGCTTGGTAAGCCAGCGCTTCTTTGTCGCCGGTGGCGAATCGCTCGAGGTCTTCCAGAAACATGTCGCTATGTTCTTCATCCGCTTGGCTATGAACTTTGAAATTGGGCATTTGCTCCCAGCCAAAACCAAGATCGTCCATCCAACGCTTGGCCATCCGGCTCGACAGCCCGCCGCCGACATCGTGCAGCAACCGGTCGTCGTTGGCCCATTCGGTGACCGTCAGAGAGGTCATCCCTTCGAGCCAGCTTTTTTCTCGCGTCATCCAACCCCACGCATAGAGAGTGGCCATAGTCGAGGGCAAGGGTTCGACATTCAGAACCTGATCGGGCGTCAATCCCAACGCCTTTCCCTGGCGCACGATCAATTCCAAATGTCCGTGCTCCGTGTATTCGTCTTTGATGACCTCGCCGTATTCATGCTGCAGGATCTTTTGTTTTACCGACATATGCGGACAGTTCCCTGAAACATAAGCCCAACAATCGCGCCGGTGGCGAATAAAGAGACCCAACTGGGTGATCAAGACCTGAGCGCCGGGCTTGGTGATCTTGACCCGAAAATAATGATCCAACTCTGGCGAGCGCATCGCCTGGCGGACAACTTCGCCGAGCTCGCGCCGCCACTCAGTTGCTTCATAATAAATTTCCGCTTGGCAGTGTTTGTTGAGTTCCCTCACTTGGTTCGGGATGACGCCGCGAATTAGAATGAACACCGATGCCAAAACAAAGCAGCGGCGTCACTTATATAACTTTTCTACGAACCCCTCTTTGATGATCCGGTCGATGACCATGTTGTCGAAAAAATCGTGCACCGGAAGCTCGCCCTTCCCTTCCCAATTGAGCACTGTTTGAATGACCGCGGGCTCCACCCGCGCATGGCGGTCGAGATACTTGACGGCATATTCGTAGGCTTCGTCCAGCGAATCGCCGGCCCCAAGCAAATATTTGGCCAAAACCTTATAGGCCAAATCCTTTCTGGTTCTAAGCGCCGCCACGCCTTCGACATACGCTTTGAGCATCCCTTCGACGGTTTTCGGTGAGGCTTTGTAAAAATCCCTCTTCACCGCGATAAGATCCATGGAAAAAGGAATTCCCAAATCCGGCAGGTCCACCAGCATGCGAGTTTTTGGACCGGGTTTCATGCTTCTCACCGCGCCGGCGACCATGCCGGTGCGCACGGCCACGTCCACTTCGCGGGTGCCGCCCATCGGCTGAATTTTGACTTTGTCCTGGAGGCCGAATTTTTCCAGCACGAATTGAGTCAAAAAATGAGTCGAGGAACCATGGCGGGTAATCGCAAGCACTTTCCCCTGAAGCTGTTCAGGCCGGGTGATTTCTGGCTGAACGAACAAACTCATGGCCGGCCGGTTGGTGATGCTGCCCACGGCAACCAATGGAGCGCCCCGGAGAATCGAGCTGACGACGGCATTGCTCGCGGCAACGGACATATCCAGATTGCCGCCCACCATCGCCTGAACCGTGATGCTTCCGGAGCTGATGTAAACCAGATCGGCTTTCAAGCCCTGCTTCTCGAAGGCTCCCGTCTCCTTCGCCATCCAGACTCCGGCAAAGATCGGGCTTACGGCGGAATAGGCGACGGCAACCTTCGCCGGCGTCTGCGCCAGCGAAGCTTGGGCAATCAGAGCAAGAGTAGTGAGAGAAGCGCACAGCCCACGCCCGAGCTAACCGCCGCACGAAGTATTTGCGCGCCGAGCAGAGCAATCTCTCCGTCTCCTCTTTTCAAAGAGGGTTAAAATCACCCGAAGATCCGAACTCGCAATTAACCTCTTGGCGCATTTGAGTGTATCAGAATCTTGAAACACGCATTCTGGCAGGCTGCCCAAAAAGATCTCAGAGGCGAGGCGCGCGAAGTTTTTCTCGATGAGCCGAGCACGTGCACCAGTACGATGATTTCGCGAACTCGATCGAGCGCAACAAAGCGATCCCCATGAGTCTTTTCGGCAGCCTGCCTAGATCGGCCAACCGTGTTCGGAAACATCCACGCGGTTGCCTTCATTGTCCTTGATCCAACTTTCGGCAACGGCGCCGAAGGTGTTGGCTTCAGCTTTGGTGTCGGCGATCTTCTCGATCTCACTGACGCTGTCGACCTTGAAACCAAAGTGGTTGATGCCCCAGGGATACTTATCGGTGCTGATCAGCGCGAGATCGAAATGGCCGTCGGAAAGATAGATCGTGCCGCCCGGCCCGCGATACTTTTCTTCCATGCCGAAAATTTTCTTGTAATACTCCGCGCTCTTTTCGCGGTCGGCAACGTTAAGCGCGATATGTCTGATTCTTGGCTTTTCCATATTCAACCTCCATTCAGTATTCTAATGTTTTCTCTCACGGTCTTTGCTCCAACTTCCATACTCGATCTTCCATCCTCGACTAGTACGACCCTAGTACTCAACGGCACCTTCTCCATCGCCCGCGCCACTCCCTCGCGGTAGAGCGCGAAAAGATCGAGGGACTCTTTCACGGCGTCGAGCGCGGCCTTTTCTCTTTCTCCCGTCGCGTATTCTTCGAGAAACGGCAGAAACATGTCGCTATGCTCTTCATCCGCCTGGCGGTGCACGTCGAAGTTCGGCATGTCGCGCCACTGCATCCCCATATCCTCCATCCAGCGCTTGCCCATACGCGTGGAATGGCCGCCGCCGAGATCGTTCAACAGACGATCGTCGTTGGTCCACTCGGTCACCGTCAACGCTGAAAGCCCTTCGAGCCAGCTTTTCTCCCTTGTGATCCAGCCCCAGGCATAGAGCGTCGCCGTCGTCGTTGGAATGGGTTTTACGCTCAAGCATTCCTCCGGCGTCATGCCGACCTTTTGCGCCTGCTTTACGATGAGTTGGAGATGGCCGTACTGGGAATACTGGTCCTTGATGACTTCGCCAAATTCATGTTCGAGAATTTTTTGCTTGATCGCCATGATCGGACAGTTTCCCGATACATGGGACCAGCAATCCCGGCGGTGGCGAATATAAAGCCCGAGCTGGGAAATCATGAGCTGCGCCCGCGGCTTGTTCATCTTGACGGAAAAATAATGCTCCAGTTCAGGCGAGCGCATATGGTCGCGCACCATCTCGCCGATAACCCTGCGCCATTCCGGGACCTGCATTAGGCCTCTCCTTCGATCTTATCCTTTAACGTAGGCATCTCCGGTATATAAAAATTCGCCCCGGCTGCCAAACGGACTCCCGTCAGCAAAAACCTCATCGCCTCTACCCGGTTACGCCTCACCGAATTACTTTATCCGACCTCACTCCAATTTTGGATTTTCGTCTGCGGGGCCGCTTTTGGATTTCAGGACGCATGTAGGGGCTCGATCTGCGTGTCGGCCCTCCAATCGGTCGGACACCCTTCGACTCGGCTCAGGGCAGGCGTCGGTCCGCCCTTTCCATTGCCTATTGCCTTTTTCACCTAATCACTTTATCCGCCCGATACAGCATCGACTGCGGAATCGTCAGACCGATCTGCTTCGCCGTCTTAAGATTGATCACCAACTCGAACTTCGTCGGCTGCTCCACCGGAAGATCGGCAGGCTTGGCTCCCTTCAGGATCTCTGTCCACGTAATATGGCGACCCGCCGGTAGCTGTCCGCGAGGTCCGCCCCGTAGGACATGAGCCCACCGGCCTCTACAGCCTGCTCTGTAGCTGTACACCGACGGTAACCGGCTCTTTAACGCAAAGTCCGCGATCCGTTTTTCGTTAGCAGCCATTAGCGAGCCCCTGGCGGGCACGTAGAGTCCATCCGGGCGCTCCTTGCTCATCGCAGCGAATACCTTCTCGAAACCGTCCGCATCTCGTATCTCCCAAGGCTGAATAGTCAACCCCAGCGCACGCGCCGCGACTGGGAGATCCTCTTTCACCTCGCGTGCAATGCCCGGATGGGCCTGATCGTAGAGAACCGCGACACGGGCAACTTTGGGAACCGCTTCTTTGAGCAGCTCCAACCGCTTCCCGCCTAGTTCTCTGGAAAGGTTTGTAATGCCGGTGACGTTGCCGCCGGGACGGGCAAGGCTTTCAACTGAAGCCTGCCTCGACAGGATCGATCCCAATGCCCACCATAACGATGGGAATCGTCTTGGTCGCATTCTTGGCCGCCTGGATCCTCGGGGGCCCTCCTGCTGCCACGATGATATCGACCTTGAGACGCACCAACTCGGCCACAAGCTCAGGGTCCCGATCGAGCTTCCCCTCCGCATATCGGTACTCGATGGCGATGTTCTGTCCTTCTACGTACCCAAGCTCGCGCAGAGCCAGCCGAATTCCCTCGGCACGGGCGGACTCAGTAGCTGCATCGCATGTCGATAGATACCCTATCCGCGGGACTTTCTTCGGCTGCTGCGCCTCGAGCGGAAAGCAAAGCGCAAAGAGCATGGCGCTAAGCGCAAGACCAATGAAATTCTTTCTCATGAGATTTTCTCCCGCATTCTTGCTGTTCACGCCTCTCTGCTTGCTAACTTCTGATCACTTTATCCGCCCGAGTCGGCGGGACAGAGCCCGATCCTTGAGCGCAATCTAAAACTGCTGATATAATCCTTCGTATGAAAAGGATTGCTATTGATGAAGCTACTTCAAAGCTCTTGGATGAGCTGACCGAAACGTCATCGCGACGCCAAAGCCGCGCGGCGCTGGTTCGTACGGCATTGCGCCAGTATGCGAACGCCAACGACGGCGTGAAACTGAGACCAAGGACGGCGAAGTATTCCGCAAACACCGCAAACGCCTCGCCCGCCAAGTCCGCGTGCTCATCACGGAGCAAGCGCGCTCGTGAGGCGCGGGAAATCTATCGCACACGCGAACGTGTCGCCGAGCGTGGCGCAAAGCCCGGTTTTTACGTCGTAGTATCCCGAACCTTTGTCGCGGAGCACGAAGATGTCTCGACCGTGATCTGTGCCCCCGTTTACGGAGAAGTCCTCGGCCTCACAACGGAGGTCGTGCTCGGACCAGAAGATGGATTGCCACGCACTTCCGCTATACGCTGCGATTTTCTTACACTGATGTTCAAGAGCAAGCTCACTCACTTTGTGTCCACCTTATCGGCGTTCAAACTCGCCCAACTCAACCGTGCCCTTGCTCACGCTCTCGAACTGCCCTCTCGATGAAGAGAAACACGTTTAGTTGGGTTTCTTTGCCCATTCTAAAATCGAGTTTTCACCTAACCTCTAACACGTTCGCCCCTCACCGAGTTTGCCTCATCGAATCACCTTATCCGCCCGCGCCAGCACATTCGGCGGAATCGTCAGGCCGATCTGCTTCGCGGTCTTTGAGATTGATCACCAGCTCGAACTTCGTCGGCTGCTCCACCGGCAGATCGGCAGGCTTGGCTCCCTTCAGGATCTTGTCCACGTAGTATGGCGACGCGCCGGTAGCGGTCCGCGTAGGTCCGCCCCGTAGGACATGAGCCCACCGGCATCTACAGATTCTCTCCTGCTGGTACATCGACGGTAATCGGCTCTTTAACGCAAAGCCGACAATCCGTTTTTGGTTAGCAATTCATCAGCGGACGCCCCGAGCCACGTAGAGTCCATCCGGGCGCTCCTTGTTTAGCGCAGCGAATACCTTCTCGAAACCGTCCGCAGCTCGTACCTCCCAAGGCTGAATAGTTAACCGCAGCGCACGCGCCGCGACTGGGAGAACCTCTTTCACCTCGAGTACACTGCGCCGGAGCGGTCGGATCGTAGAGAACCGCGACACGGGCAACTTTGGGAACGGCTTCTTTGAGCAGCTCCAGCCGCTTCCCGCCTAGTTCTCTGGTAAGGTTTGTAAGGCCGGTGACGTTACCGCCGGGACGGGCAAGGCTTTCAACTAGGCCTGCCTCGACAGGATCGAGCCCACCGCCCATCATAACGATGGGAATCGTCTTGGTCGCATTCTTGGCCGCCAGGATCAGCCTGTCCCCTCCCGATACCACGATGATATCAACCTTGAGACGCACCAGCTCGGCCGCAAGCTCAGGGAACCGATCGGCCTTACCCTCCGAATATCGGTACTCGATGGCGATGTTCTGTCCTTCTATGTAGCCAAGCTCGCGCAGAGCTAGCCGAATTGCCTCGGAACGGGTGGACTCAGTAGCTGGATCGAACGGCGATAGGTACCCTATCCGAGGGACTTTCTTCGGCTGCTGCGCTTCTGCAGAGAAGCAAAGTGCAAGGAGCATAGCGCAAAGCGTAAGACGAATGACGTTCTTTCTCATAAGTTTTCTCCCGCGTCTTCTTTCTGTGCTATGCCCTTTGCTCTCTGCCTCTGCTCTCTCACTTTTTTTTCTCATTCATATTTCTCCGCTCTTTCCTTTGCCCCTGAGATAGAATGGGACGTTCGCCGCAGTCTAGCATAACGGCCCTCACCAGCGCTCTCCCTCGGGAGACTGTGTCGTAATCTCCGGGATAGCAGGTTGTCATCCCGAGCGAATGCGAGGGATCTAGATTTCTCGCTACGCTCGAAATGACATAGGGAACAAATAGGCCATTTCGACTATTGTGACACAGTCCCCTGGGCGAGGGTGGGAAGAAGGTCTGATTTTTATTTCGCAACGAAGTTATTTCCCGCGCTACAGGGCGGGACCGATCAACTCGCGGCGCAAGAATTCCGTCACCAGCGGCCAGGCTAGGTCGGCCAGATAAGGCTGATAGCCGTCCGATTCGGTCGATGCGAAACCGTGATTGCCGAAGTGAAAGTAATGCCACTCCAACGGCTGGCCGTTGGCGTGGAAGTTCTCCATCACTTTCACTTGGATGGGAAAAGTGCTGGTGCGATCCTGACCGCCAAAGAGCACCATCGACGGGCATTTGATTTCACGCGCGGCGTCGTAAGGATGGCGCGGGCTGATTCGAGTCGGCTCTTCTTCTCGCACCGAGGGATAGTAGGCGACGAACGCGCGCGCCGCCGGCGTCGCCGCGCAGAAGTGGATGCCGATTCTGCCGCCCATGCAGTAGCCGATCACACCGACCCGCGAGCCGTCGACGTCGTTGCGCGAAAGGCAATAGCGCCAGCCGCGGTCGATGACGCGAACGAAATCCGGGTCCGGCGTTTTGTTTTGAATCTCGGTGCCCGTGTCGATGTGCTGCTCCGCCGGGTAGCCGAGCATGTGATAAAGATTGGGAATCACAGTCGTGTAACCAAGCTGGGCGAATTTATAAGCCGCGTTCTTCAAGTATCCGGTCAGGCCCGAATGCTGATGGATGAGTAACAAGCCGGGACCCCTTTCGGCGCGCTCGGGATGAGCGATATACCCCTCGATGCCGTCCTTTTCCTCTTTCAACCCACGGGTAACGATTCTCGTCATCGGACAATCCTCCGCCTGAATTCATTGATCGCGCCGAGGCATAGTCACATAGCTCGAAGTCATTCCTGATCGAACGTTGTGCTGGCATGAGCGTCTCGCGAGGTGCGGATCTTCGCAGATCGATCCGACACCAGATCTACCCACTACAATCTTTTCTATGTGCCCTTTGTGGTTAAATCTCTTCATGCCGGTTGGTTGCGGCTTCGCCGCGCTAGGCTCTTCGTGGTGAATCCTGGTACTTGAACTACGACTTCTTGTACAGTTTCTCGAAGAACCCCTCGCGCGTTAGCTTGTCGATAATCGAATTGTCCTGGAAAGTTTCCGCCGGAATGCCTTTCTTGCCCATGAACTCCAGGATCGTTTGCACCGCCTCGGGTTCGGCTCGCGGAATGCGATCTAAATAAGTCACCGAGTCGTTATAATGCTCTTCGATCATCCTTGGGTCGGTGAGACGCGAGTGTTTAGTGATGATCTTTATCGCGCGCTCCTTATTCTGATTCAGGAACGCAATCCCATCGGCGTAAGCTCGCACGATTTTCTCGACTGCTTCAGGATTGCGTCGATAGTACTCGCGCTGCACTGCGATCATGTTCATGGAATACGGAATTCCCATCTCCACGAGCCGCACCAGGATCTTGGGCTGGCTCGGCGGAGTCACGCGCAATTCAGAAGTAACGGCGCCCGCAATCAAGCGATTCTGAAAGGCGGCCGCCACTTCGATTGTTCCACCCATTTGCCGGACGTTGACTGCGCCTTCCAAACCGTTTCGGCGCAAGAGAATCCGCGTCAAGTTATCTGTGATCGATCCGAACCGTGTGACGCCCAGCGTCTTACCCCGCAGATCTTCAAGCCGGTTGATCTCCGGCTGGACGAAGAGCCTATGATAAGGCCGGTTGGCCGTCCCGCCCACGGCGATGATCGGCGCGCCGCTCAAGATCGCGTTAATCACCGCGTTGCTGGCCGCGCTAACCGCGTGCAGATCCCCGCCGATCAGGGCTTGCACAGCTACCGGACCCGAGGTGATCAAAATAACATCGGCTTGAATGCCGTATCTGTCGAAAGCGCCGCTTTCCTTCGCCATCCAGACGCCGGTTGCCATCGGGCCGATTGACGAATACGCCATCGTCATCTTGGTTTGCGCTGCGGCAACACTGGAGGAGATGACGTACAGCGCCAAGAGGAGAGCCAGCCGGGGCACCTTGTAAATCATTTTCATCCTCCGCCGAGACCGCTGCCGAGGATCTCCACGCCTTCGGTCCTTTGGATGTAACCTGCGAACTGGTACTTGTTCTCACGCGGGTCGGGCACGCGTTTAGATTTCTTGGGGCCGTCTTGGTCGAGGGCTTCAACGCGCGCGCGAATTAAATGCGGGCCGGCGCTGGCAAGCGCGCTCTGAATCTTGGCGCGAAACGCCGCGACATCTTCGATGGTGCACGCGCTCTCGATGCCGCAGCCCTTGGCCACTGCCTCCAAATTCATCTTGCCGGCGGTCGCCGTGGGCATGCCCGGCTCATCTTTGTGACTGCCGAGATAGTTGCCATTGTCCATGACGACGATGGTCAAATTTTTCGGCGCCTGATTGGCGATGGTACCGAGGACACCGAGGTTTAGCGTAAGGTTGCCGTCGGAGTCGAGGGCGACGATTTTTCGGTTGGGCAACGCCAGCGAAAGGCCCAGCGCCGTCGAGCTGCACATACCCATGGTCAGATGAAAAAGATTAGCTTCCCGGTCTTTGAGCTGGCCCCAGAAGCCGCTGTTGTTGCCGATGCTGGTGAGCACCAACACGTCATCGGGGACCAAGGCGGACAGCTCCTTGAGCAAAGTAAATCGCGTTACCATAATGCCTCCTCATTGAGCAACACGGCGACGGGTTTGAGCCAAGCCCGGGCGGACTCGTTGCAATCTTTGATCGTTCTTTTGATGTCCTCCGGCCGGCTCACCACGCGATAGGGTATATCCATGGCCTTGAGACCGGGCTCGGTGGTTTTCTTGTAAAGCCCCAGCCAGCGCGGGTCGCCGATATCGCCCCGGTAGGGAATCACCACGAGCACCGGCACTTCGTGCAACAAATTGATGCGCGCCAGGTGATAAGTCGCGACTAGCAGACCGGAGGTGGCGAGAATCAGCGCCGGCTTTTTGCCGCCAAACCAAGCTCCGAAACCGATGCCCGTTGCTTCCGCTTCGTTGGCCGCGCCGACGTAGTGAATATCGCGATCTTCGGCGAGCATCTTGTAGACTTCGATGAACTGGGCGTCGGGAACCCCGGCGGCGAAATCGACGCCCGCTTCTTTGAGCCCCTGGACCACCAGTTGCGCTTTTTCCGGTTTCATACAGTTCCTCCCCCGAGACGCCGGCCTCGTTAGATTCTTACTTTAAGATAGATTTTCCGAAAACCTTGGCGTCTTTGCGCCCCTTCGACGTAGCTCAGGACATGCTTTGCGCGAGGATACTCTTCTCCGGAATCGGATTCATCTCCCGCCAAGACGCCAAGACGCAAAGTTAGGGGAAACCCATTTCGGATCTTTTTCGTCTTTGCGCGAGTCAGCGGTTCTTGTCTTTTTCGCAAAGCGCCCGCCAAACTTTTTCCGGTGTAAGCGGCAAGCTTTTCACTCTCGCGCCGGTGCACCACGCTACCGCGTTGGCCACCGCCGGCGCCACGGGAATAATCCCGCCCTCGCCCAACCCTTTGGCGCCATAGGGGCCTGGTCCGTTACCGTCTTCGATTAAAATCGATTCGAACTCATGGGGCACGTCGTTAAAAGTCGGCACTTTATAATCCACCAGGGTCGAATTGACGATCTGGCCGCCTTCGAATTGGTAAGACTCATAAAACGTGTGGCCGAAACCCATCATTGCCGAGCCTTCGTCTTGTCCCTCACACTGGAGCGGATGGAGCGCTTTGCCGGCGTCCGCCGCGGTGATGTATTTTTCGACGTGAACCTGGCCGGTTTCCCGATCCACTGCCAGTTCCACCGCGCCGATGCCGATTTCCCAAAAAAGCGGGTTGGCAGGCGTCGGCGCCATGCCGCTGTGCGCGTAGCCCCTTCCCACCAGCTCGCCGCCCTGCATGGCAAAATGTTTATGGATCAATTCGCCGTAAGAAATTTTCTTGCCGCCGGCCATCGCCATGCCATCTTGAAGAGTGACTGCGTCCTCCGGGCATTCGAAGTGCTCGATAGCCAGTTCGAGGATTTGCTGGCGCCCATCGGCGCCCGCGAGTTCCACCGCTTTTCCCATCACCGTGGTCGAGCGGCTCGATCCCGTCGAGCGGTCGAAAGGCGTATAACCCGTGTCGATGGGCTGGATCGTGACCCTCTCAAGTCGAACGCGCAGCTCTTCGGCGGCGATCTGGCTCATCACGGTTTTCGCCCCCTGGCCCAGCTCAGAGGTGCCGCACAAAAGTACTACGCTGCCATCCGCGAGCACGTGAACGGTCGACGTCGAAGCCAGGGGCGCCCCCGGATCGGTGGTGCCAAAGCCGACTCCCCGGCCACGCCCCTCTTTCGACACCGGGCCATCCCATCCGAGTTTGTCGGTGACCAACTTGAGTCCTTTGAACAGGTCCGCATCGAGGGGCCTGTACTTGGGTCTTATCTCCTCGCCTTTTTTCACTAAATTCTTTAAGCGCAACTCAACCGGATCGATGCCAAGTTTTTGCGCGATGATATCCAGTTGGGATTCCGTGGCCCAGGCCGTCTGGGGCCCGCCGATTGATCGAAAAGAAGCAGCGGAAACCGTATTGGTGAAAATGCAATACGAGTTGATCTTGAGATTGGGATAACGATAGGGGCCGAGAATACGCGTCAACGTCCGCCCTGTGACCGTCGGGCCGGTTTCGGTATGCGCGCCGGTGTTAAGGTAGATCTCCGCTTGTTTGGCCACCAAGGTGCCATCCTTTTTCACGCCGGTTTTTACTTTGCACTTGATGGCGTGACGGCGGCAGGTCACCATCGCCTCGGAGAAACTCTGTACCACTCTTACCGGCCTTTGCGCTTTGCGCGCCAGCGCCACCACCAGCGGCTCGATCTTTCCGCCCGACTTGCCGCCGTAGGCGCCGCCGACAAAATTCACGTGCACACGAACTTTTGCCAACGGATAGTTGAAGATTTCAGCTACCTCCTGGCGCACGCCGAAGGGATGCCCGGTGGAAGTCCATACCTGGATGCCGTCGCTGTCCAATTGCGCAATCGCCGTGTGCGGCTCCATCGAATAGTGAAAAATCATCGGGAACTCGAAGGAGTCCTCGAAGATCTCGTCGGCTTCGGCAAAGCCTTGCTCGACGTTTCCTTTGACCAGTTCGGTTTGAAAACAGATGTTTCGCGGCGCGAAGTCGTGCACCAGTGGCGCGCCATCGGCCATCGCTTCGTCAACGTCGATCACGGGCTTCAGTTCTTCATACTCGACATGTATTTTGCCCATTGCCTCTTCGGCCGTCGCGCGATCGAGGGCGGCCACCGCCGCCACCGGTTGCCCCGCGAAAATTGCGCGATCGAGGGCGATAATCGGGTGGTCCTTGGTTTTGCCTCGGCCGATATAGGGGCTAATATCGCTAAAATCTTTGCGCGTCAGCACCGCCACGACACCCGCCATCGCTTCCGCCTCGCTAGTATCGATGGAAACAATTCGCGCGTGAGCGTAGGGGCTGCGCAGAAACTTCCCCTCTATCAACCCTGGAACGACAAGATCGCCCGTATACTTCGCTTTGCCGGTAACTTTGTCAGCGCCATCGACGCGCCGGACCGAAGTGCCGACAATGGAATAATTAGCTTCCTTTGCGGTCATTTATTTAGGCTTCCTTTCGCGGCTATCAGCATAGCATCCATGGAGTGGCACGCATGTTCTTCGACATTGCGGTGGAAATGATCGATTCAAGTATTCTTCTGCTCGAAACAGACTTTCCCCTTCCGTCTTTCCCGCGAAAGCGGGAATCCAGGTTTTTGTGTCCTCTCGGCTGCCAAACTGGATGCCCGCGTTCGCGGGCATGACGGATATTTTCTTTGCTTGACGGCAGGGGACGTTAACCACCCCCGAATGAGACATCAAGCCAAAAACATCCTCCCTATAACGGTGGTCATGGTTTCGTGTCAAGCCAAGGTTAGTTGCCTGCCTCGAGGTGTTGACAAGAAATGCTCTGCGCGGATAGCTTACTTCCGCCTGGCAGGCACCATTTAAATTTCGAGGGAGAATGTCGATGTCGCGGAATTCACTCCTCTTGGTCGTTCAGTTGGTGTTTTTGTTCAATTGCGGCCAACTGCCTGCGCAGGAATTTTTTAAAGGAAAAACGGTCACGATTATCATGGGCTATCCCAGCGGTGGCGGCGTGGATGGCGAGGCCAGACTTTTGGCGCGTTTTCTTGGGCGGTATATTCCAGGTAATCCGACCCTGATTGTCCGGAATATGCCGGGCGCCGGCGGCATGGTGGCCGCGAATTGGTTTGAGTCGCTTGCCAAAGCCGACGGCTTGACCCTTCAATATATAAGTTCAAGCTCCATCACCCAGCAGGTTTTCGGCGGCGAGGGAGTAAAATTCGATTTGAAAAACTGGGAGTTGCTCGGAAGCATTGTCCGAAGCACGTCAGTTGGAATGGTCAGACCGGAAAAGCTCGACCGGTTAACCGACCCGTCTAAACCCGCCTTGGCGGTGGGCTCTCGAACCGGTGACGACAGTTGGAACACGATGTATTTATGGGGCGCGGAATATCTAAAGTGGAACGTACGTTGGATCTTAGGCTACGGTGGAGGCGGAGAGATGCGGCTTGCGTTTCAACGCGGCGAAACCGATCTGTACGCGTCCGCCAACTTGCCGGGGCTTCAGGAACTGATTGCCGCTGGGTTTCAGCCCTTTGTCCAGCAAGGCAGGCTTGGGGCATCGGGAAATTTTCAGCGCCGACCGGAGTTTCCGAAGGTGCCAACATTCGCCGAGCTCATCGACAAAAAGCGGCCCGCGGGCGTCGCCTGGCAAGCCTACGTAAGCTGGGCTGGAGCGGACGGCGCGGGACGGCCTCTCTTCGCTCCCGCAAAC
Organism: uncultured delta proteobacterium; assembly: GCA_963840855.1. GTDB lineage: Bacteria > Desulfobacterota > Binatia > UBA9968 > UBA9968 > DATACQ01. Next base: position 158,036 of record CAWJBB010000087.1, on the reverse strand, counting down.
ACCCCACGCGATGTCGCGCGGCTGCTGCGCGAAGCCTTTTCCCGGCTCGAGGGCGACAAGGAATTCACAGCTGAGCTTACCCGTATAGCGGGGGATGACGCCGAACTTCTTTCGGCTAAGGAGGCAGAAGCGATCCTGCGCCAGTTGCTTACTGTTTCTCCCGGCGTGCAGGATTTCGTCAAGAACCTCACCAAAAAATATTTGCAGCGATGACCGTTACACTGTCATCCCATGCCGTATTCTACGTCGCTGATCCTGCTTTTACCCGTTCCGACAACTCGTCCACTTTTTTGGCGAGCTTCCCTAGCTTCATAATCTGCCCGTAAGTTTCCTTGTATTCCGGCAAGGGCCTTGCGGGCGTACCCCATACAAAGACGCCGCGACGTACCAACTTACCCGGCAACACACCAGCGCCGCCGCCGATCATAGCTTGATCTTCGATGCGCGCCCGGTCGCCGACACCGGCCTGGCCGCCGAACATCACGTAATCGCCGATGCGGACGCTGCCGGCGATTCCGACCTGCGCGGCGATCACACAGTGGCGCCCAACGGTCACGTTATGTGCGATCTGCACCAGGTTGTCGATCTTGCTACCCTCGCCGATGACGGTGTCGCCCAAGGAGCCGCGGTCGATGGTCGTATTAGCGCCGATTTCAACGTCGTCCTCGATGATGGTTCTTCCGAGCTGGGGAAACTTTTGTTGACAGCCTTCGGCGAAAACATAGCCGAACCCGTCGCAGCCAATCACCACGCCTGAGTGAATAACCACGCGATTGCCGACACGAACGTCCGGATAAATGGTTACGCGCGGATGAATCATGCAGTCAGCGCCGATCTCCACGCCGCGCCCGATGCATGCCCCGGCGGCGATATGCGTGCGCGCGCCGATGTTTGCGCCGGCTTCGATCACCGCTTGCGCCCCGATGCTGGCATCTTGCGCCACCCGCGCGCTGGAAGCGACCACCGCGGTTGGATCGATGCCCGGCTCCGGGCACCGCGCCGGTAGAAGCGCTGCCGCGGCTTTGATCAACGCTACCTTGGGATGGCTTACGGCGATGGTTGTTTTCCCCGGCAGCACACTATTCAATGGAACGAGAAAGCAACCCGCCGTCGAGCGCTTCGCCTGCTCGAGCGCGCGTGCGCCATCAACGAATGTAAGGTCCGCGGGGCCAGCGCTTTCCAGCGCTGCGATACCGCTGATGTCCACGCTTTCCTCACCTCGTAATTCTCCATTCACTAGCCTTGCAATCTCAACGATTTTCATTTCTTTCCCCTTATTTCAGTCATGTACTTCAGGCCGAGCCGGAAGCTTGATTTGTGATCAGCCTCAGTCTGACTGGCAAGCTACCTGCCTCTACTGGCCAACCGCTGTTTCGCATTCCTTGCCGTTCAACTGCGAAAACGATAGCGCAACCCGCGGTAGCGAACAATTCCAGCCTTGCCGGTTCACCGGCTGCGAACCTGGAACGTCACCCTTGTGCTTGAGTCGCCGCCCATTGAGTGCGATGATGGCAAGATATGCTACGTCAAACATTCTCGTGAAATCCAACCGATTCACTGCCTTTTTGCTTGCCGCTTTTGTTATTGCTGAAATATCCGCGTGCGGCGAATTTTTTGTCTCCCCGTCGGCGGCGAACGATCTCCGCGTCGAGTTACTCCCAATCGAGATCGATAAGCAGAATCCCAAGCGGGTTGAATTCGACCGGTTAAAACTTCTGGGCGCGTTCCAGCTAAGTTCGAAGAACTTGCGTTTCGGCGGCTTCTCCGGACTCGCGATTGGCGCGGACGGCAAGCTTTACGCGGTCTCCGACCGCGGCTTCTGGTTGTCCGCGCGCATGCATCTCGACTCCAGCGGCCGGTTGTTGAATCTAGCGGATTGGGACATCGCGCCCCTGCTTACTCCTGAAAAGAAGCCCGTCAATAAGTTGTTAGCGGATGCCGAGGCGCTCGCCCAGGCGCCGGATGGATCGTTTATCGTCGGGTTTGAACACGCCCACCGGGTCTGGCGTTATCGCGCTCCACCCGAGACATTTTCAAGTCCGGCGGTGCCGGTTTCGATGCCGAGTGAGATATTTAAAGCCCCTCGAAACGGCGGCCTTGAGGCGGTTAGCGTCCTGCCCGACGGACGGATTTTCACCATCGCCGAAGAGTTTGAAAATCCCGATGGAAGCTTGAAGGCCTGGTTGGTGGACGACGCTGGTTTCGCGGAGCTGTCTTATCAACCCGACAGCGGCTTCAGCGTATCGGACTCGTCCGCGCTCAAAAACGGCGACGTAATCGTAGTGGAACGGCGTCATAGCCTGCCCCTGCGTTTTTCCGCGCGGCTGACACTGATCAAGGCGGACCATATCCGGCCGGGCGCTACCCTTAGGGGAGAAGAGCTACTTCGGCTCGAACCACCGTTACATACCGACAACTTCGAAGGCGTCGCGGTAATGGAGACCGGCGAGGGTACGATGATCTTTATGGTTTCCGACGACAACTTTTTTCCGTTGCAACGCACCTTGCTTTTTCAATTCCTTCTTCCCAAGAACGGCCAATGACGGATTGACTCCGCCGCGCCACTTTAGTTACCTTGTTGCGACATCTAAGGCCGGGCGTTCAGAATTTCAAGTTTAAAGTTCAAAATCCGAACCGCATTGAAACGTTGAACTTTGAACATTGAACCTTGAACGTAGTCGTTGACGATGTTTCAGACAAGGACATGCTCAAAATGGACGACCAAGAATTCCATAAATTCCCCGCCGCGTATCTCCGCGACTTTGCCACTGCGGTATTCATGCATTTTGGCGTCGGCGCAGCCGACGCCGCGCTTGCCGCCGACGTACTGATAAAGAGTGATTTGCGCGGCATCGACTCGCATGGCGTCGCGCGGCTACATACTTACTTCGAGATGCTGGAGCTCGGCAGAATCAACCCCAAACCGAAGATCAGGATCGTCCGTGAAAAAGCCAGTGTGGCGACCGTCGACGGCGACAACGGCTTGGGCCTCGTCGTTGGGCCGAAAGCCAACGAGACAGCCATGGACAAAGCCGAGCGGCATGGCTCCGGCTGGGTCAGCGTGTGCAACACCAATCATTTCGGCTTCGCGGGCTATTATCCCTTGCAAGCGCTCGAGCGGGACCTCATCGGCTGGGCGATGACCAATTCGACCAAGCTCGTCGCCCCTCTTTGGGGCGCGGAGAGAATGCTCGGAACAAACCCCATTGCGATTGCCTTCCCCGGCTATAAAGAGCCGCCCGTCGTCATCGATATGGCCACCAGCGCGGTGGCCTATGGAAAAATCGAAATCGCATTGCGCAAGAACCAATCGATACCCAACGGTTGGATCATCGACAAAGAAGGCCGCGACACGACCGATCCGCGCGACATGATCGACGGCGGCGCGCAATTGCCCCTCGGTTCCAATCGGGAAATGGGCGGCCACAAAGGCTATGGCCTTGCTTCGATGGTTGATATTCTTTGTTGCGTCTTGAGCGGCGCCAACTGGGGTCCCTTCGCGCCACCCTTCGCGCTCCGGCAAGAAATCCCCGCGCGCAGCGTCGGCAAAGGCATCGGCCACTTTTTCGGCGCCATGCAGATCGACGGTTTCATCGACAAGGACGAATTCAAAAAACAGATCGACGAGTGGATTCAAGTTTTCCGAAAAACAAAACCCGCTCCCGGCACCAATGGCCCGCTCATTCCGGGCGATCCGGAGCGAGAAGCGGAAGCGATCCGGAGCAAAGAAGGAATTCCGCTGTTAAAACCGGTGGTAGATGACTTGCTGGATATTTCGAAAAGACAGGGATACGGTTCGAAGCTAAACCATAGGTGACTCTACGTTGTGATTACATAGCGGCTTTGAACCGATGGACATCGACGGTCAGCCGCGACGACGGTTTCTTCCGAGACGCCGCCAGTTTTTCCATAGCCTTGTAAACGCCGGATTGAAAGTACTGCTCGCCGCACTGCTGACACACATTCGCTGGAACGTTCTCTATAATCTTGAGTTTTTGGCCCCAGCGAAAATCAACTTTGACCTTTTGTTCAATCAACTTTCCCTTGCAAAAATAGCAGTCCTTCATCGTACTAGATCTTCCCATTTCGTGTCCGCGTATCGGCTTCCCACTCATCGGGGTCCGGCTCACAGGCGGTTATGATTAGAATGTCCTCGCTATCCAACCGTCCGCAAACAACATGCAACGGCCGTCCACCAACAACACCCAAAATCAAACAACTGGCACCTCGTGCATCGGTGGGATAATCCTAGATGACTATTCCATTTTCGATACAGAGCTCAATGTCACCTGCGCTTATGCGCCGTCTACGTAATTTGTCTGTGTGAGTAAACGCAATGCTGTATTTCCCCGTCCGAACCTTTTCCTTAAGCGCATCCAGGTCCACGTAGAAATACTACGCAATCAGAGTCCTACCCACAAGCCCGCAAATACTCGCGATAAGTGCCCCGGCAAGGGCATCGGACACTTCTTCAGCGCCATGCAAATCGACGACTGAAATCCGGTTTTCAGAAATACCAAACCCGCTCCGCTTCCCAGCCGGCGGACGAGCCTGGATTCCGGTCGACGACAATCGCACCATGACCTTCTACATCATCTACCACCCGGAGCGTCCGCTGACCGACCAGGACCTTGCGATGCGCCGCACAGGTCGCGCGTTCCCCCTGACTTAATCCCCGGCACGTTCATACCGAAGCGCAATATGGCGAATGACTACCTGCTCGATCGCGAGATCCAGCGCACGACGACCTACACCGGTATCTGGGGCGTCAACGATCAGGATCGCGCAATACAGGAAAGCATGGGCCCGATCTACGACCGCCGCAAGGAGCACCTCGGCACCAGCGACCCGGCGATCATCACGGCGCGCCGCCGGCTGCTGAATCTGGCCCGTGAACTCCAGCAGGGCATCGAACCCTTCCCCGCGTCCCACGGTGACGTCTATCGCGTGCGGGCCATGGACGTGAACACGCGGGTCGACGATTATGACGCCGTGATTGCCGAACATGGTAGTGGCTTGGTTGCCAAGATGTAGAGTGACCGGTAGCAAACGGTCTAAAACGAGGCGACAGCAAGATTCAAGACTTGACCTTAGAATCCCGCGCCCCGGCGCCACGGATCGAGGCGTCCTCCAGGCAGCCGGCGGCGGCTTGATCCGGGTCAAGGGAATTGTCCCAGAGCGCGCCGACGAAGCGCGTGCCGGTCGCGCCGTCCGAGCGGGCCGAGCACATCCACACCAGAAGCGGGTTCATGATATCGGCGGGGAGCAGCGTGCGCCCGGGTTCGGGCGGGCGGTTGACGTCGCCGCTGTCGCAGGCGCCGCCGGGCAGCAGCGCATTGACCGTGACGCCTTTGCCTTCGAGGTCGCGCGCCCAAATATAGGTGGACGAATCGATGGCCGCCTTGGTGACGCCGTAGGGGCTCTGGCCCACCGAGTAGAAATTGCGCACCGAGGTAGTGAGGTTGATGATCTTGCCGTAGCCCATCTCGATGAAGTAGGGCGTGACGGTGCGCGACATGAAGAAGGTGCCGGCGACGTTGACCTCCACCGTCTCGCGGTACAGAACCGGATCGACGGCCCAAAAGGGGAGATGCCCGGCGGCCTCCGGCTTACCAGAGTCGCGGCGCAGGCGGCGGGCGTTGTTGACCAGCACATGGAGCACTCCGAAGGCGTCGACGGCGGCCCTCAGACAGTTTGCGCAGGATTTCAAATCGGTGATGTCGGTCTCGACGGCGAGCGCCCGGCCCGGCCCGGCGATGGCGGCGATCTCCCCCGCCACCGCGTTGAGACCGTCTATGACCGGCGAGGCCAGCACCAGGCGCGCGCCCTTTTTTGCGAGGCCGAGGCTCATCGCGCGGCCAAGGCCGCGGTCGGCGCCGGTCATGATGACGACACGGCCCTCAAGATCGATGTCGGGCAGGTGCATTTCCGCCATTGTTTTTCCCCTATAAAATTACTTGATACGACTATACGAAGCCGCCAGCCCGTGCAAAAGCCTGCCGCCGTTTCGAGCCCTGCCGATATCCATCACACATGGGCGTCACACACATTTGCACAATATTCATGGTCACACGGCCATGAGTTTGTAGTCAGGTAAAGTATTCACTACGGAGTGAGGTTGTAGGGGCGATTCATCTCAGGCGACATTCGGGTAAAATCCGGCTCCTGCTCCCAGGCCAGGGCGATTCTCTCGCTGAGTGATATAAGCGCGTTCCAATTGAGATCCTGGCGTTCGGCCATTTTGAGAGCAATAGCGACTGCGTTCCGTATCTGATTGTGACGATCCCAGAAGCGACGAACATCCTTCGCATCCGCTCTGTCAACGACGTAGTTGATGTAAAAAGGGATTCCACTCAAGCCCCAGATCATAGCGCGCAGCCCGTTCTGCCGGTCGTTGAGCCGAACCAACGTCAGGCCCAAATACAAACGCGATAGACTGTTACCCTCGTCTCGGGCAAGATCACGTTCCAAGGTCTGGCGCGCCTGAGGATATTGACCGTTGAGATACTGCGATCGGCCCAGATAACTTAGAACGCCCTCGGGACGATCGATGCCGAACGAATAATCCGGAGACACTCGCGCGGCGACTTCAAAAGATTCGAGCGCGTCTGCATTTTGTCCCTGGAATAACTCCTGCCTTCCCAGCGTGACCGCGCTCGCCGCCCGAAACGTCGGGGTGCAGCCGGACAACAAAACCGCCAGCAAAAATAGCGCAGAGAAAGTTTTCATACTCGTCATACGTCTCCGTAACCTTACCGCTCGCTCGAACATCTGACCTCTTGTCTTATCGGAAAATGAGAAACTTTTATACTGTGCCTTCGTTCCAGAAGGCGGGGGCTTGCGATGCTCACGCGGAGCTAACAACTGACGGAAAGCTCTGTGCCGAGCACCAAGGCATTGCGGATCACACATGGGGTCAGGTTGAGCGGTCCCCGATGTCCGCCCACACTCGTGGCCAAGACCCGCCGCGTCACGAACTGCGGGTAACCCGTTGTCGTGCGAATGACCTATTTGGATCCGACAAGCCGCGAATGATCTCTATGGTTTTCATTTTCGCTGTAACGTAAGCTCATGCATCGCCTCGTGGTTAGATGAATCGGGAGGAATCATGCTGGAGCTTTATCATGGCACCACTTCGGTGTGCGCGCAGAAGGTGCGGCTCACTCTCGCAGAAAAGGGGCTTGAGTGGCAGAGCCACCTGCTTGAGTTGAACGGCGATCATCTCACCCCGGAGTATTTGAAGATCAATCCCAACGGCGTGGTGCCGACGCTGGTACACGACGGCACGATCATCGTCGAGTCCACCGTGATCATCCACTACCTCGACGATCTCTTTCCCGATCCGCCGCTGATGCCGCGCGCGCCGCTCGACCGGACGCGCGCCCATCTTTTCAAAAAGCTCATGGACGAATACATCCATCCGGCGTGCATCGTCTATACGTTTGCAACGGCCAACCGCGGCCGCTTCGCCGGCTTGACTCCTGAACAACGCTCCGAGCAGTATGCCAAGATGCCGCTGCAGCGCCAGGCCGAGTACAAGCGCGCCGGCGTCGAGGAAGGCATTGGATCGCCGGCAGGGAAGGAAGCGACCAAGAGCTTCATGAAGTTGCTCAAGTGGATCGAAGAGTCGACGGAAAAATCCGCCTGGCTCGCCGGCCCGGACTATTCGCTGGCCGACATCGCCGCCATTCCCTACATGATGCGTCTGGAGATGTTGCGGCTCGCGCGCCTGTGGGATCACAAGCCCGGCATCACAGCGTGGTGGGAGCGCGCCAAAGCGCGCCCGTCCTACGATAAGGCGTTTACCCAATGGTTGCGCCCGCAGGATTGGCAGCGCTACGAAAAGATGCCCGATCCGTGGCCGGATGTGAGCAAGAATCTGGCGGCAGTCTGATCGAGGAACTCGACGTAGTTTAGCCGGGCGAGCGAACGTCGCGCGGCACTTCGGCGTCGATACCCATCGCGCGGCGGAAGGCTTGCCGGATATCCTCCGGCTGGCCGGTCAAGAAGGGAAACTCCTTACGCTGGGGCGAGCCCGGCGTGCGCCCGCGCCGCTTGTCGCGCTCTACGTCGATGTCGAAGGAGCAATTGGGGTCGCATTGACCCTCAACTTATTCCCTCAGCTTGTTAAGGAGTAAGGTTAAGTCGTTATTACCGTGGGCGCAGCAATGACGTTTTGAATTCTAGTGTAGATATCGAGTTCCTGATTTTCGGTTTCAAGTGTAACTATCAAGGAGTAACGCGCCTTTTTCATTGCCGCGTTTAAGATGCTTGCGATACTTCCACCAGCCTCCTTCTGGTATGATGACGATGGTGTTTTGATCTGCCAATTCCGCTGCCGTGCATATCCAAACGTCAGAAACTATAGAACCCTTGTTGCGACTATTCGGGCCTAGGAGCCAATTGTTCGTGCTATCGACGGATTTAAATTTAATTCCTTCTGGCCTGTCCCTTTTATTCATTCGTTGGCGTAAAATATCAGAAGTTTCGAGTGGGCGCTGCAACTCGAATTTCAGCCGATGCGAAGCGTAACTATATTTTTGCGTCGGCAATCTTTCCGCTGGGTTGGGTTCAATGAAATAGGAGAGCGTAACCCGCAGCCATACCTTGACCGTGCCATTTTCTTTCAAATATTCGGAAGGCCAGGGCAGCGTATGGATATTCATATCCATATACCCAGCGTTTCTCTCATCATCTCCACAGGTAAATGGCTGTATATGGTGCTGCGAAATCAAACAAGCCCTATTGGATGCACTATATTGAGCAATCCCAAAATCAGGCACACCATAGCCAAATCGCCGGAGGAGATTTTCTTTTTATCCTCGGCCCGCATTTGGTTAAGTCGCTGATTGCGGAACATTGCGTTATTCCACCGAGCGCTGTGTATTAGCAATCCCCGAATTGTCTCCGGCCAGTAGTCAGGATACTCGGCTTGCAGTGTAGCAGCCATGCGCGCCCCCTGGGCAGTAGCGGCGCTGGTTTCGCAGGTATAGATCAGCGGTATATCGCGCCCAGTAGTCAATAAGCCGAGATCTGCATCATGCGAGACTAGGCTACCATCGGAAACACAATTTCCACCTTCAAGGACAATATCCGGCTTGATCGGCCAATCCTTTTCGTCCCAGGCTACGGACGTTCGGCTGGTGGGGGAAATGTCCCCCCTACCGGCGACCAGACTCCAACGATCCAACTCTCTTTCTTCGCTAAAGGTTGTGAAGGTGGCACCACCGACGCTTAAGGCATTCTATGATTGCGCCGGATTTTCGACCGGCTCAACATCATTCCTTGCTGAATATTCGCCATGCCGTAGATTATCGCGAATGTTGCCGACGGATACGAAAAAGAGCTTCTTTATCCTCATCATCGATAGGAAAGTCCGAACCAGCGCCCACGCCCATACTGAGCTTATCAATCGTCGCAGACCAAGCGGTCGGCCTGCCGTTCGTATTTTTACCCGGGTTTGTGACCGCAACACAGAGTACGCGCTTGCGCCGTGGCGCATTGATTTTAGCGCGCGAAACGCTTTCCTGTGTAATCCAGCCGTATAGTTCCTCGGGGTTCTGTCCCGATACCGGCAATTCTTCACTGACTCGAGGCGGTGCTTAAGCGTCACGGATTCACTATCGACCAGCAGAGGCGTTAAATCCCCAAGCAATGCGAGTCCGGCGATCTCTGTACCATGACCATGAGAATCATCCTTGCCCCACGCTGTATCGTAAGTATCGCAATCAGTATCCGCTAAAGACGAGGCCAACAGCCTATTTGAATTCAGCACGCCGGTATCCAACACGCATACTGCTGGGGCATCTTGCGGCGCTGATTGCAAGCGCGCTTGTAAATTGTCTGCCCAGTCCGCTTGGTCTGCCGGTGAAAGGCTGGTGAAAAAACTCGGCGCTTCTTCTCGATGACGGAATGCTACTAGTGGCGCCGCCGCGATTTGCAGCATAGCCAATGTATTTAGTGACGATGTTAGTAAGCAGATTTCACATTCATGGAAATTGAGCGAATGTGCGGAAACTTTGATGCCTAAGGCATCTTTCCTTGTTTCTTAGCGCACCGACAGCACCTTTTCTAAGCCAAGCCTCCCAAACGTAGGCGTGGTTTTTATCAATCGGCAGTTCAGTGTTTTCCATCCAAAAGGAATTTAGATCGGCTAATTTTAGAGCCTCGATCGAGTCGATAGAGATAGTCAAGCCTTTTGTTCCCTCTTGGGTCAGCTGATTCATCGCCATACTTAGTAATCCTGGCTCTAAGTGATTCAAGCCGCTTTTCGGGCACGAAAATGGTGGCTTTCAAGTTGCCGTCGGTTACCCGCACATTCAAGAGTTCAATAGGAAATTTCGGCGAGGATCTATTTTCTAATGCATCGAGATCGAGCCGATTGGCTGCTGATCCCTCAATATCCAAGCAGACGCCCGGTACTATTTCTTGATCGGGGATGCGCAGGCGCTGAATCATCTCGATACGCTGCTGCACAGCCATAGCGAGTTCTTCTGTCAGTGTGTTGGCGTGGAGATAACGCTGTTGCCTAGCTGTTAGCGGTGGTTTGTCGCCGGGCGGTCTTGTTATGGGAGAGAAATCAGTCCGCTCGATGGTGCCGGGCAGCTGTATGTGCGGCAATTGTGTGCGAGGCGGCATTCAAGCACCAGCATGTTTTCTTTCCTGAATCGCGTCCAAGAGTAATTGCTGAGAAACAGCTTCTAACCCGGATAGGATCGACTCCTTAGCCGCCTCATCGCTAGCGCGGGTTAGTTCCGCATGGCTTAACCCCTCAGCTTCCAAAACGACGCCCTGCCAGTCGATCGGTGTCAGCGTGAAGGCGTGCAAACGATTACGAATAACACGTTCAATTTGATCCTTGTCAGGCAAGCCGTATTCAATGACATCGTCAAAACGCCTAAAGAGAGGAGTATCAGCAGTTTTACAAAATTTGTAGCCGCCAGAATAATACTGTCTGATTGATCCTGTTCCATGAACTGCAAATAAGAATTGAGCACACGACGTATTTCACCGACATCATTGCCTAGGTGTCTGGCTCCGCCGATAGCGTCGAATTCATCAAAGAAATATACCGCGCGAGTTGTTTTCATCGCGTCAAAGATCAAGCGGAGTTTGGTGGCGGTTTCCCCCATGAATTTGGTGATGAGACCGTCCAGCCGAATCGTAAACAACGGGAGATGTAATTCTCCTGCCAGTGCTGAAGCAGTTATTGTTTTGCCGGTGCCGGGAGGGCCATAGAGAAGAATTTTCCTTCGGGGTTTAAGTCCGTGCCGAGAGAGCGCCTGGTGCTGCAATTGCTCACGAATGATACGCTTGAATCGTCTTGTGAGAGCGGCCGAAAAGGTCAGGCGTGCGAAGGTAATGTCCGTATATTCGGCCGAGAGCAGATTCGCCAGATCCCCTTTGGGCTGGATAAGATTTGTGACGGAAGCTTTGTTCGTAATGGCGGATTGCTTTTCCTTCGCTTTATCAATCAACGCTTTGAGTTCTTGGGCTAATTTTTCGTGCCCTTGCTGTGCTTCATGCGCAGCAACCTGCATGGCTATAGCGAAAAAACGATGATCGTCACCGGCGACGTGACTCTTAAGCAATTCGATAATTTGTTCGGCTTTTGCCATAGTTCTCGTAATCCGTATAGGACGCACTATGGCATATGCCTACTCATCTATCCACCGAATTGTCAATAAGTGAGGTACTGATACAAGCGAAAGCCTTGGGCGTTTTTGCATATACGTAGTATAGCCGATTGGGATCGTTGGACATCACATTTTCCTGCCATATCGTCGGCTTCTGCGGCTTATCGCTGGTGAGTCAAATGGATGCGGTTATAGCGCTCGCAGTACGAAAAGGTAGGGGGGCACGTCTTTCTTGACATTTAACCAATTCCCGCGCAGCTTGCCCGGAATCCTCCCTCAAACATTCTGGGCCACTTGAGAGTAAAGGATCAAGGGGCAGACTTTTATATCATGACTATCTTGAAACGAAGTATAGAAATGAAGTCTGAGTTGGCTCCCCTTGATTCTCCTACTTGGTCGGTATCGTCGCCACTCTAGAGTTAAACGGTTCGCTTAAACACGAAAAGACAAATCTCCCGCTACAGTCCGTAGAAGCGTCGCGGGGTTGTCGCAGAGAATTTGTTCGATCACCGCCGGCGATATGCTTTTCTTGCGCCGCATCACGCTCACCATACAATCTTTTTGTGCGGGGGAGCCAGAGTAAAAGCTAACACCTATAGACTTCTCTCAGTTTAAACGAGACTGCTCGGGTCACTTTTAAATCACAACAGTTGACAAAAAGTTGAAATACAAAAGTCTCCCCCCTCTGCTAACCAGGGGATGTAAAGGGTCAAATCTTGACTCTTGCTGTCAAGGGACGACATCATCGCTGCGGAGTTGCGGTGCGCGCGGGAGTGAGCCGGTTAGCTTGCGTCGAATAAAGTGAAGCTAAGGGTCTGGCTTGAGTTATGACTTATTCTGCATCGCCACATTGCCATCGGATCCATCGGGGCGGATAGGTCGAAGGAGTGGTGATTAGGGTCAAATTTTGAATCTTGACATCTAGCGCTCGATTATGGGCCGCCACAGCGATTTGTCCCGCTTTTCATTCGTCCGATCCCGTCGAGTACGGACCCCGCTGAATGCCAACCGCTAGGCGTCACGGCGCCGCAAAGCTCCACCGCCCGCCGGCTCGCGCCATCGTCACGCCCACGGTTTTCGGCACGGGCATGGTGTTGGGATTTAGTTGTTTGCTATCTGATTCTTCGCCCGTTTTCATTGCCAAGGACGCTCCATCTTCAAACGAGAGAAGCGCTAACCCCTTTCAAGATTGCAGCTTTTCAAACTCGAATTCGGCAACGTCCTGATCTTCCAAGTGGCGGCCAGACCGCGTGACTCTCTCCGCGAATTTTCCTCCTACGACGATCGACATCCTCGCTCGTTGAGCGATAAATTTTAGGTCAGAACGCAGGTGGCTTAAATTTTCGATACATCGCACCGGGTGGCCGGGCGGGGCGGAAATGGCAGCTGTCGGTAGTAGAAACGAAAAGGAAGTTCCCTTGCCCAATCAGGACCGTCTCAACATCGCGGTGTTCATCGACTTCGACAACGTCGAGATTGGCGTCAAATCGACGCTTGGTGAAAATTTCGACGTCGGCGCCATCCTCGACGCCTTAAAGGAGCGCGGCGAGGTGGTCACCAAGATCGCCTACGCCGACTGGACGCGCGCGGGCGAATACAGCCGGCATCTCACGCAGCACGCCATCCGCCTGGTACAGCGCAACCTCATGCCCTGGCGGCGACAAGAACGGGGCCGACATCAACCTGGCGCTCGATGCCCTCGAAATGGTCTTCACGCACCCGCATATCAACGCGTACGTGATCGTCGGCGGCGACAGCGACTTCCTCTCGCTTGTCGAAAAGCTCAAGCAATACGATAAGAAAGTGTTCGTCGTCGGCGGCCGAGCGTTCACCAGCACTATCCTCCAGCGCAACTGCCACGAGTTCATCGCCTATGAGAACCTGACGGGAGGCCGCCGCCGGGTCGCCAGGAGCGGGCGTCCGGCAGTGCCCGCCGCCTCCGCGCCCATCGCGCAGGCGTTCCCCATTGTGCGGCGCGCGCTGAAGATCCTGTCCGAGCGCGAAGTCTCGCCGCAGATCGGCCTGCTCAAGAGCACGCTGCTCCAGCTTGACTCGACTTTCTCCGAGCGGACGTATGGTACGTCGTCGTTCCTCGATTTCGTCGAGAAGGTGGCGCAATCGGGTCTCGTCCAGCTAAAGCACGCCGGTCGAAGCGTTATGGTTGAGCTGAACGAAAATTTCGACGAAAGCGGCTCTTCGACCGCTGTCGTGGCGAGCCGGCCCGTCGCCGTCGCAGAGACCGGCGACGAAGGTCATGCAGGTGCGCCCGGCGGCCGAGACCGAGCCGCGGGCGGTGATGGCCGAGGCCGTGCAGGCGTCCCAGCGCGCCCCGGTCGAGGCACCAGTCGTGCCGAAGGGCGATCAGGCTGACGGGGTCCGGTCCGCTGGGCCAGATCCTGACCGCTGCCACGACGGCACGGTGGCCGATGTACTTGCGCAATTTCAAGCAGCTTTTACGAGCCGCCGAGGGCGGATTCGACGAGCGGCGATACGGGTTCATGGGGCTGCTCGATCTGCTGCGCGCAGGTCAGCGCGAGGGCCTCGTGCGACTCGAGCGGGATCTCGTCGAGGAGGCCTGCGCGTGTTGAAGGGGCCGGCGTTGCAGCAGACCGGACCGTCGCCCGCGATCGACCCATCCCAAGAAGTGACGAAAGCTGAACCCGAAGCCGGGCGTTTAGACTCGCTGGATACGCAACCCGTCGAAGCTAAGGACCGATTCGAGCTGGAAGAACAGGCCGAGGAGGATCGGTTCAATGTCGAGCCGATCCCGACCGACACGATGGCCGAGCCCCTCGATAGCACCAAGCCGAGACGTCTGCGCAGCCGCGTCGCGGCCGCTGCACCTGTGGCAGCGCGTGTGCCGCGAAAGGCGACTCCGAAAAAGCCACCGGCGCGCGCAGCCACGCGGTCGAAAAAGCCGGCCGAGTAACGCTTTGGAGTCAGACATGATATTGGCTATTTGGAAGAATCTGCGGTTCAATCCTGTTCCAGACGTTTCGTTCCAGCAACTCGCGCGGCTCAAGGCCTATCGGCGGTTCAAAAGTTCCAACTTCAAAGTTCGAGCGTGGCTACTTCGAGCAAATTTCCGAATTGCTGCATATGACTGCGCCGGTTTGCGGCGCGAGCGAGAATCCCTCGTCGATTGCAATATTAGACCGAACGAAGATGAATCCGCGAATATCGCTAAGCGACCTCGTTGCCAGATTAGAATCGGCCGACCACACGATCGCCTATTTCAATACGCCATTGCCGGAACCCCTGCTCGACGGATTGCGCCTCCTGGCCGGACGGCGCGGCCGCGGCAGCCTCGATCTGGTCGTCGAACAGATTGACGATGTCGCCTATCTCAAAAAATTGAATTTTGCCGGTGCATCAGTGTACAACGGCGTCGGTCTGCCGCGGGAGACCTTGGTCATAGTCGATCGAATTCAAGGCTATTGGTTAGCCACCGACACAGATGCGGCCGGCGGCGCTCCGGTGGCGGCCGATAACGCGCCAGACCTCTATGTCAAATTGCTCTGGCGCCGATTCGGCCTGGCTGTCTCTTATGAGGGCGAACTGAAGGAAATTTATCCTGACACTGGATTTTTTTGCGTCGGGTTGGAAGAACAACGAGAGCTGTGGTGTCGTTTCAGCCAACCACGAAGCAATGGCTTACCGGCGGCGGGCACCAGAGTTCAACTGTTCGGCTGGATCAAGTGGAACAGCCACATCATGGAAGTCTTGGAGCTAGCTCAACTTGACCCCAAGACATGACCCTTACGGGCTATTACTTCTGGATTGGGCGGAACTTCGGTAGGCTGAACTCGGGCGTGACCTCGTCCCAGACGACTTCGACGCGCATGCCGATCTCGACTTCTTTCGGATCGATCCCGACCACATTGCTGTGCATGCGCACGCCCTCGTCCAGCTCGATGATGGCGAGCACGTAGGGCACGTCGTCAGCGAACGCCGGGTGGGCCGGCTGGTAAGAGATCGAGGAAGCGTAGACCCAACCCTTCCCGCTAGACTCGACCCACTCCAACGTCCCAACACCGAAGCACTCGGGCCCGGGGCAGACGTCGCGCGGGTAGAAAACCCGGGTTCCACATGCGGTGCAGCGTTGGTAGGTGAGGCGATGTTCCTTCGCAGCATCCCAGAATGGCTGGCTGACGTGGGATGGGGTAGGAAGAGGCTTCTTGTACTCGCTTGTAGTGGCCATCTCGGTGACTCCTTCGTGTTTGGGGCTTTTCGGGTTTACGGATGCTTCGCCCGCGGGCTCATCTATGAAAGCTTTGTCAAGGTGGCTGTAATTTTCGCTTCGAGTACTCCTAAAATGTTCTTGAGCAAACCTATCCCGGTCATCCGTAACTCGTACCCGTTGTTATCGGACTCATCTATTCGCCGTCTAAAGCGGCAGAATATTATTTCACAACGCTGTCGCAATCAGGTTACGGGTCTCGATGGACCCATGGGTTCCGCGCGCTTAGCGTTGCGTGGACGACACCGGTTCCCGATAGGGCTCTCCCTTCTTAAGCATCCAAAAACTGGCTTCCGAAAGATGGCGCGCCACCGCCACCTTGGCCTTGCCGTGACCTCGGCGGGCTTTGATCCGTTGGTAAAGCTGGCTGATATGGTTGTACTGACAACGCGCGCAATTAAGGATCGAGCTATTGGCCGCCTCGACAAAGGCCCACTTCAGATACACATTGACGTCGCGGCGCACCGCCCCATAACGGAATCTTGCCGCCGCTGGAGTGCTCGCGCGCCACCAAGCCGCAGTAGCTCGCCAGTTGCTCGGCACGGCTGAAGCGCTCGATGGTTCCGAGCTCGGTCCAAATCACCACCGCCAGGATCTCGCCCACTCCAGGCAGAGTCTTGAGCCAGGTGGTCTGGGGACAGGGAACAAAAACCTTGATCATTTCGGCTTCGATCGCTTTGAGATTCTCGACCAGGTGATCCAGTTGATTCAGTACGCGTTGCAAAGCCTGTTGGGTATGAGAGGGAAGCTTAGTGGAAAGTTCCATAACGATCTCACGGCCGCGCTTGCCAAAGGCATCACTGACCTCCTCCACGACATATCCGTACTTGCCCAACGTGGCATGCACGCGGTTTTTAAGTTGGGTGCGCTGCCGGCTCAGCACCATACGGGTGCGTGGGAGCTCGCGGGCATCACGAACCGAAGAGGGCGGGATCCACACCGTCGGCAAAGTGCCGTTTCTTTGCAGATGGTTCATCCCTTTAGCATCCAGCTTGTCGCTCTTGTTGACGTTGCCCATCATCAGCTTCGCCAACCGCGCGTTGACCAGTTGCGGCTTTCCTCCTCCGGCTTCGATCTCATCGACCACCCAGTACCAGTTCCCCACCGTCTCCACGGCCACAGGAGATCCTGCACTCCATCGTTTAACAAAGTTCTTGATCGTTCCATGAGCATGCGCCAATCGACACTCGTACAAGCGGTCTCCTTTGGTATTCTCTACTCGTGCCCATGTGTAGTCTTGTGAACGTCCAGTGCGATATTTTCCATAACGGTTCTCCTCCTCGAGCATGACAGGAGTGCGGCCCTACAGTGCTGCGCCGCTCGCTAGCAGCAGCGCCGACTGCTGGGAGAAGGTGCCGCCGGAGCCTGTCACGTAGACCAAATCGGTAGGACCCGGTACCTGGTGCTCGCCGGCGTCGCGACGGATCTGGCGCACCGCCTCGGTGACCTGGGCACAGCCACCCGCGGTTGACGCCTGGCCATAGGAGAGCTGGCCGCCATGCGTGTTCAGTGGCTTATCGCCTTTAAAGGTCAAATCGTGCTCCTGAACCCAGTCCCCAGCGGTGCCCTTCGGGCAGAAGCCGGACTCTTCCAGCTCACACATCACGGTGATGGTGAATGAGTCGTAAATCTCCATAACCTGGACATCGGACGGGCCGTAGCCCGACATGGCGAACGCTTTTCGCGCGGCCCGACCCACTGGGGAGATGGTGATCTCGCCGACGTGCGTGAGGTTGCCGCGCGACACGCCGTTGGCGCCGCCGAGCACGTAGGCTGGCTTATGGCGCATACCTCGCGCGATGTCCGCCCGGGTCACGATGAACGCGCAAGCCCCGGCGCAGGGCATGACGCATTCCAATAAATGAAGTGGATCTGCCACGATGCGCGAGTTAACCACGTCGTCGACCGTAATCGGCACGTCGTGCCAGATGGCCATCGGATTGTGGTTGGCGTTGTAGCGCAGGTCCACGCTGATCTTGGCGCGCTTCTCCACGGTAGCGCCGTACAGCTTCTCGTAGCGCTTGGCAATCATGGCGTACCAGCCGTTCGCCCCCACGGTTGGGCCGAAGGGTGCGGAGAACTCAGAGGTAGCCGTCTCCGTGTGACCTGGCCCAGCTGGGCGTCGGGGCCGCGAGCCGTCTATCGCGGCACTCATGCCGCAGAGCACGTAGTCACACAAGCCCGCGTTGATGTAGGCAGCCGCCTGCAGCGCCATCGTGACTCCGGCCGCGCCTTGCGCATCACAGCCGGTGGCGAAAGTTGGGTAGATGCCCATGTATTCGGCCATCTTCGGGTTGTAGCCGCTCCCGGTCGGGGTCATGCCCTCTTCCAGGATCATCCCGTCGATGTCCGCTTTTGTCAGCCCAGCATCTTGAATCGCAAGATACGCCGCCTCAGCCAGCAAGCTCATCGCATCGCGGCCCGGCCGCGTCCGCTCTGGCTTCAGCTCGCCAATCCCGACGATAGCGGCCGCGCCGCGCATGTTGTCCCTCATACCCGTTCCCTCAGCTCATGAGAAGATATTTTGCCGGCTCTTTGCTCCAGCGCGGGCATTCTCCTTTCCCTGTCCGCGGTAGTCAAGAGCAAGAAGGGTCGACAGGCTGGTCGAAGACGCTGCTATGTGAATGTGTGAATAAGGTCACCCATTAGCAGGCAGGTCAAGAAGCACAGACGTTTCGATAGGAATTCTTCTTGTTCCCTTTTTTCAACTCCGTGATCCGTGATCTCTGAGAACGCGCCCCTGTTTTCAATCTATCGGTGTCGAACCAGTTGGTCCGCACCAGTCACCCATCAGGATCAAGGCTGTGGAGTGATCCCAATAAGGAGTTCCTCCCCCCGCCCCTGGCAAGTTTACTTGCCCCAGAAAACTGTCGGTACCATGCCGCGTCCAAGGGTTGGAGATTCACAGATCCTGTGGTTCTCCCTGTTCGGAGGGCCAACCCTTTTCTGGCTCACGGCATGGGCGTACCCTCTGATCATATACCACCGAGTTGTCTAATTCAGGGACGGGCAGCGAGGAATTACATTCGTGGTTCCGAGCCAACCCGATTACAAGCTCACTGCCCCATCCGAACCGTTAAATTTATTCTGGCCGAAGGCTTTGGTCGACGAGGGAACGCGACCCGATCTCTCATTATGTAGTAACAGGCCCGGCACAGCTTGTGCGCCACCGCCTTGATCGCCACCATCCCTTAGGTCTTTGACTTCTTTCTCTGATAGAATCTCTTAATCTTCGGAGTTAACCGGATCGCAAAGTCGCCGCCTCCACAACGCCCAGCGAAGTTACTTGTTGCCGTTCTTGGTGTTGCCCTTGCCTTTTTTCTTGCCATTGCCGATCTTCTGACTGCCCACACAGCGACAGTACGAAGCGAAGTTCCCGACACTGGGAAATCTCCTGATCTCCCCGGCCTCCAGCATTATCGCGAGCGCTAGGATCTGCCCGATCCCCGGGACGATCTTTAGAGACCTGAACTCGGCTCACAGTTTGACTCTTTCGCTGACGGTCTGCTCCAGGATCTGGAACTGTTCATCGGCACTGTGCATCACCGAAAGGTTGGCCTTATCGCTAAGGCGAGATCCCTTGCCGCTACGCTACCCTCGATGTCCTCGACCTGCAGTCCTTCGATCTGGTTGGCGCGCAGCCAATTGCCGGGTTCCGGGTATCCAGATCCTGAATGCTTAACAGGTTCCCTGTCCTTTGCCGTACCACCTGGCCGCGCTTGCGCAATAGATCCCGTACGGGCCGATGTTCTCTCGGATAGATATATCCTTCGGGTAAGACTTCGAATCTCAGGAGGTGTGCCAACCAACGCGCGTCCGAACGATCGTCGGTGTACGCAGCCCATCGTATTGTTGGATTGCCGCGGTGTTGGCCAGGTGCACTCGATAGCCCTGCTCCATCAATCCATCGACCAGCCAAGACCAATTGTACGTTGACTCCACTACGATCCCTGCGATCTCCGATTGATAGGGGGCGAGCTGGCCGAGGATTAACTTGAGATCGTTGGGCAAACGCTTTCGGTAAACGACCTCATCTTTTTCGTTGCTCAGCACCGTGACATTGTTGTTGGAGTGCAAGTCGATGGCACCACACAGTTTCATCTTCGTCTCCTCCTTATGAGAAAGTTTTGGGGTTGGCTCATCGCCAACCTTAGTGCTTCTCGGAGAGCCCGCCAGGACATTATCAAGTCTTTGGTCTTGATATTTCCGGACGGAGTCGGGGTAAGCTGACGTCTCATGATCGTCAAAGTCCGTAGAAGCGACGCGGGTTGTCGCAGAGAATTTTTTCGATCACCGCCGGCGATATGCTTTTCTTGCGCCGCATCACACCCACCATACCATCTTCTTTGGATTGATCCTGGTGGCCGTAATCCGAGCCCATGATCATGTTGTCTTCGCCAATGTGAGTCAGGAGATAGGCCAGGTCTTCGTCCGCCTCGGCGGCAATGTAGAGCCGGTAGTCGCTGAATAGCTTCGGGCCCCACTCCATGGCTGCATCGGCGTCGCCGCCAGCGTTGAGTTTGGCGCCGCTGGACCGTTCGAGGTGGTGTAGCACGTAGGGTACCCAGGAGGCCGACGCCTCGATGAAGCCAAACCGCAGTTCCGGGAAGCGTTCGGGAATTTTGTGAGCCACGAGGTCGCGAAAGGCGAACAGCGGCAGCGAGCGTACGTGCGGCAAGTTGTGGCTGAAGCTGCGGTCAAAGACTTCTTAAGAAGCTCGCGTCTCCGAAGCGAACCTTGCAGCCAACTTGACAGGACTTCGGAGGCGCGGTTTCTAGCGCAAGAGGACCAAACATGCCTGTTTACATGGATCGCCATTACATCGAAGGCGCGACTCGGCACGCCATCGCAGATGCGCACCAGAAGGATCTGGCGCTTCAGGAGAAATATCACGTCAAGTTTTTGACCTACTGGTTTGATGAGATGCGCTGTACCGCGTTTTGCCTCATCGAGGCGCCCAATCGAGAAACTATTGAGCGCGCCCACGACGAAGCTCACGGTTCGTCCCCAACGAAGTTCTTGAGGTCGATCCCGCCGTGGTGGACGCGTTTTTGGGTCGGATCAAGGATCCTCCGCCTATGGATGCGTCACCAGGAAAGACCGGGGAGATTTCCATTGATTCGGGTTTCCGCGCCATCATGTTCACGGATTTGAAAGATTCGACGCTGATGACCACATATATGGAGACGCCAAGGCTCTCCATCTGCTTCATGTCCACAATGCGCTGACCCGCAACTCGCTCAACGCTCACCAAGGACGCGAGATCAAGCACACAGGCGACGGAATCATGGCCTCCTTTGCCTCGGTACCGGATGCGGTGGAGTGTGCGATTGTCATCCAGAAGGCGTTTACTGCGTATAATCTGGAACACCCGGAGACGCCGCTGTATTTACGCATTGGGCTGAGCGCCGGCGAGCCTATTGAGGAACATGGCGATCTTTTTGGCAAGGCAGTCCAATTGGCGGCGCGCCTTTGTGCGCACGCTGAACCTGCGCGGATTCTAATTGATCAGGCAGTGCTGGACCGATGGTCAGGGCAAACAGTTGCCGTTCTCGGATTTAGGCGAAGTAACGCCAAAAGGTTTCGATCGCTCCGTCAGAGTCTACGAAGTACAGTGGATGCAGGCGTAAGCAGCCAGCGGCGGGGACTTTCTTCCTTTACAAAGAAATAGTCGTGACGAGCGGTCGGTTTTCTCTCGTCCTCCATCTCTGTCTACCTTGCAACTTACTCGCGACGAGCGGTTTTTTTTTTTTTTTTTTTTTTTTTTTTTTTTTTTTTTTTTTTTTTTTTTTTTTTTTTTTTTCAGCTTTTTTCTCTCAGCCTTCACCTCTCTTCCGCTTCGACTTGCCCTTGCCCCTGATCCTTTTCTTCACATAACGTCGGCGCTGTAACTTTCCCGCGCCGCCATCAATTTCAAGAGTTTTCCCAATTTTTTCCCCATTTTTTATGGCTGGCACATGGTGGGATTGGTATCGGCCATTCGCATCGTCGGCGGCGGGCTGCATCAGTTTGGCTTCACGGTTTTCTTTCTCCCGATCAGCCAGGATCTCGGCATCAGCCGGGCGGCAACGTCTTTGGCGTTTTCTCTGTCGCGCGCGCAAGGGGCGATAGAAGCGCCGCTCGTCGGCTATCTCATCGACCGTTACGGCCCGCGGCCAATCATCGTTACGGCGGTTTTTCTTGCCGGAGTCGGCTACATCCTACTTTCCTGGGTGACCAGTTACACCGGCTTTATGGTCGTGTACCTCGGCGTGATCTGCCTTGCGTTCGTTGCCGGCTTCGTCCACTCGCCGATGGTGGTCGCCAATAGTTGGTTTATTCGTCAACGCGCGCCCGCCATGACCGTCGTGAGCGCCGCGGTGCCCATTGGCGGAGCGCTGATCTCTCCATTGTTAGCCATCGGCAGCTTCCATGGGTTGGCGCTGGGCTGCTTTTGCTTCGGGCTGCATCTTCTTGCTCGTCTGCTTGCCTTTGAGTTTTCAGTTGAAGCGCTCGCCGGAAAGCATGGGGCTATTGCCTGACGGTGAAATTGCACCAATCGAGGCAACAGCAACTTCCAGCGCAGACAAAGCGGCGGGCAGCAATTCAATTGTCGATTTCACCAGTCGTCGAGGCGATGAAAACTTGGGTTTTCTGGCTGCTGGTTATTTCGATGACCGCGCGCGTGACCTGCTACAGCACCGCGACGGTCCATTTTATTCCGTTGATGGTTTGGAAGGGTCTATCCGAAGGCGCTGCCGCGACCCTTCTCGGCGCTTTTGCATCTATCAATTTGCTGGCGCATTTCCTGCTCGGTTGGATCGCCGACCGGGTGAACAAGCCGAAACTCTTGGCCGCTTGCCACTTCTTCCGGCGCTTTCTCTGCCGCCGCTTTTCGTGACTCGGTTACTGGCAACTCTTGCTGTTCACGACTACGTTCACTTTTCTGGATGCGTCGTTCCCCATCATCTGGGCCACGGTGGGGATTTTTTTGGCCGGCGCCATTTCGCCACGATCAGAGGCATGATGAGTTTCTTCTATATGTGGGGAAGCTTTGCCGGACCTTAATGGCCGGGGTGATTTACGACCGGACCGAAAGTTACGAGATGGTTTTGTGGATTTTGCTGAGTCTGCTAACGTTCGCGACTTTACTGGTTTTGTTTTTGATCCGGCCGTGGAGAATCCGAATGGCAGCCATGAACTAGGATCGGTCACGAACTGCGTCATGAGTAGCCCACGATCTCGATCTACAGCGTCTGCATTGCCGATTCGATTAGGCGCCAACTTCCGCGCCCCACGATGCCCCGCTTGTGCTACGTTGCCACACATAGTCATAGACGCGGTCCGCTAATTGCTCAGCTTCCTGGTCAGAAACCAGGCCTGGGCAAGCTCTGCCAAAGGGTATCCAATACAAGGACCTTGACCTCCGCTTGGGTCTGGGAGTTCTTAGTCCACGCGGGCATACGCTGCATGACATCCCTCAGCGATGTCAGCAGGGATTTACTTGCCTGTTTGAGCTTCTCCCGGTCGACTTTGCTTATGTTGTCTTTGAACAGCAATCTGGAATAGCACATACTCATCATCGCTCAAGCCTTCTTCAGCGGCGCGTCGTTGTTCGGCGTCGAAACTGTTCGCCACGGTAATCCAGTTCGGCGAACGTTTGTTCCACCGTAACTCGATCTTTCTCTCGATTGTATTCCGCGACTATTTCCAAATATTTTCTGTAGTAATCCATCTGCATCGGATTGCGATCGAGCATTTGCTGCAACTTCGCCTCGATAACATCACGAATATCTTGCAAGGCAGCGCGCTTGTGGGTCACACGTTTGGCAAACTCCTGGCGCAGCCTCTCAAAGTCAATCTGGCTCAAATCAACCGTGAGGCCCTCCGCGTGATCGTCTCCAGGCTCTTGCGCGCGAATTGCCTCGTTGACGATCTTGTGCAGTTCCTTGAGCACTTCGGTGACATCCGCCGTGTCTCGTTTCTCTTCGAGCTTTTTATAGATTGTCTCGATATTGTCGTGCCGTTCCACGTACGCATACGAACTGGGCTCCATCAGCAGAGCTTTGAATCGAGCAAAGACCTGCCGTGCCATGATTTCAAAGCGCCGCTTGGCGTCCTCGGAAACATAGTATGCGTCAACCGCATCACGCATCGCCTGGATCCGCTGAAACCCTTTTGCACCTCGCAATCGTGAGGGTTCGAAACCGAGCTGTTTGAGATGATTCTCCGCCGCTTCGATGGCTTGTACGAGGGACTTAACCAACTCTTCAATCGGCTCCACAATATCGCCGGTGTCGCCTCCGTCGTCTTCATCCCCTAGCGCATATTGGGCGAGCGCCTCGCGCAAGCTTTTGAGCATGCCATTATAGTCCACGATGACACCGCAGTCCTTGCCGGGGTAGACACGGTTCGCGCGCGCGATCGCTTGCATGAGCGTATGGGCCTTCATCGGTTTGTCGATGTAAAGCGTGGACAGGCACTCTACATCAAAGCCAGTCAGCCACATGGCACATATAATCGCAATGCGGAACGGATGCTGCGGATCTTTAAAGGCATCATCCACGGCAACTCGTTTCCCATCGGGTGTTTCAAAGCCCTTCTTCATGACAACGCGGTGCGAAATGATGTCCAAGTCCCATTTCTTGAAATCTTGAATCTCGTTCTGTGCTTCACTTATAATGATTTCGATGATGGTCGATTCCATCCACTCCGCCTGACCACGAAACGTCATTATTCTGTTGCTGAGTCGTTCTGTCTCATCCGAGTCAGTCGCCGTCGCAAGTTGCGCCTCGGCTCCTAGGATCTGAGCTTTCACCAGCGATAATCTTGCGTTCCATCGTGACTCGATGCGCTGCAACATACGACCGCACGTGATCTTGTCGATGCATACGAGCATCGACTTGCCGGCTTCCCAGCGCGTCGCACAGTGTTCGACGAAGTCTTCGGCCAGTTTGTCCAGTCGGTCGTCCGCAGTGATCACTTCGTAGTCTTTGCCGAGGAGCTTTTCCAACAGTGCCGTCTGGTCCGGGTCGAGTTCGGCTTCCTCGATCTTCGACGCGATGCGGTCGTTGAGATCGAGTCGCACGATGCCAAGCTTTTCGCCCCGGTTCTCGTATACGAGGCGAACCGTCGAATGGTCCTCTTCAGATCGTTTAAAGTCGTAGCGCGAGACGTAACCGCCGAAGATACGCCGGGTGAGGTGATCGTATTTAAAGAGCGGCGTACCGGTGAATCCGATAAACGAAGCGTTCGGCAATGCCAGCCGCATATTGCGTGCGAACTTACCGCCTTGAGTGCGATGAGCCTCGTCGGAGATCACGATGATATCGTCCGCTCACTGTAGGGCGCCTAACATTCTGGTTGAACTTATGGATCAGGCTGAATACGAACCGGTGGTTCTCACCTAGTAGTGATTGAAGGTCCTCGCCCACTTCGCCCGCGGCGTTTTGTCGTCCGCCACGCCGCACCCGACGAAGGTGCGGTAAATTTGATCGTCTAAATCTTCGCGGTCGGTCATGATGACGAACGTGAAGTTCCCCGGCACGAAACGCCACATCTTCCACGAAAAAGGCCATTGAATAGGACTTTCCGCTTCCCTGCGTATGCCAGAAAACACCAAGCCGGCCCAGATCAGGGTGGGCTCTTTTAACTAGCGGCAGATCCTCGTCCCTATCGTCCTCGACGACGAAGCGCTCAATCTCTTTGAAGGTACTTCATGTGGATCCGCCGCCAAGGGCAACGGAGCTCTCGCAACAGTGTACGAAAGAAGCCGCTGCTCCAGCGGGTACCGTTTTTCCAACTCTTCCTGGCGGCTAACCGCGGCTACGGCATTGTTCACCCCCAACACCTGGTGATTCCGAGCGACGATTTTCCGTGTCCCGCCCGGTTTGCTGTCATCAAAGAAAATTAATTCTGACGATGTCGAGCAGCTTCTCCTTGGCGAGCATGCCATTGAGCAAATATTCCGCGTCAAGTTGTCCGTTGTCTTTCTCGTCGTTACGCTTCCACTCAGCAAAGTGCTCCCACTGGCTGGTGATGGACCCATAAGTCGAGCCCGGTCGCCATTGCTCACCACCATAAACGTGTTGTGATGGAAGGCGTGTGCGATGCTGTGCTCGTGCAGGTAATCCGTCAGATTATTGTCGAACCCCGCGCGGATGTTAAGATAAACTGCTTTCAGTTCGATGAAGACCAGCGGCAATCCGTTAACGAAACAAACGAGGCTCGGCCCGGCGGTTGTAGTGCGGTACCCTAGTACCTTGAATCTTGAGCTCGCGCACGGCGAGAAACCGATTATTCGACTCGTTGCGATAGTCGATCACCTGCGCGCGCACACGCTGGAGTCTCGCCCTTTTCATTGCGCCACTCCACGGGCACGCCCAGGCAAACATAGCTATAGAACTCCCGGTTGTGTTGCAGCAGCGAGCGCGAAAAGTCCACGCGCGTGAGTTTTTCGATGGCCTGCTCGCGCGCGCTTTGCGGCAATCCCGAATTGAGCTTTTCAAGGGCCGCTCTCAGATCGCGCAAAAGCACGGCCTCTCGCTGGCTGGCCCGTCCCAGTGTGCCGGCCGGTCCGAAGGTTTCGTCGTTGTATGCGTAGACGCTGTCCTATCCGAGAACATCATGTAAATGGTCGGCAAACGTCTTTTGGACCAGCCGATCTTCGCTATTGATGTCGGTGATCATCTCGACTCAACCAAGTTGGCTTTCTGGGTCATCAGTGACTCCATTGTGGGCTAATTGCTTTATACGCAATCAAACGAGAAGAGAATACATCTTTATCGGGAGGGCGCACATCACGGGAACCGAATATTTGTTCTTCTCATTAAACTGGGATCGGTATTGCTATGCCCACCTGAATGGAAACTGGCGTATAGATATCGACATCAATCGGAGGAAGCAAAATGGACACATCAGAGAGTACCGGCATGTTTATTCCACCGGCCAAGACTATGTCGCTCGCGCCACCAGCCGGCCGCAGGATAGACTGCAACTAAATTCGACGCATAAGCTCGGCCCCCCGACCCTGCCAGGTGTCAGAGTGGACGGATCCCACATTTCGTGCGTCGCCTATGACCCACCGTTGGCCAGGACCTTCCGTACCCGGATGTTGACCATCGTCGCGGGCCTGCTTGTTTACTCGGCGGATGAAATCGTTTTCCGATTCACCGGGACCATTTAGAGCGAACCGGAGCGCATGAGATGGGTAGCGATACGGTCGTTCCATCCGACTTCTTCCCGGTCCAGGTTCTATAAAGTACGAAAGGGTAATCCGCATTTTTATACTCGTCTCGGACAGTTGATCCCGCAGCACTCTGTCGGCCAAGGCAGCGTATAGAGATGCATGTCCCGTGTCACCCAGCGCCCGTCTCTTCTATCGTACGGCTGTAGCTCAGCTTGCGAAATCAGCGTAAGCGAGTTGGCCGCACAATATAAGGCGCGTTCAAGGTTCGGCACGCCATAGCCGCAGACACGAAGCAGCCTAGCCTACGAAACTTTGCTCTCGTCCCGTCAAGAATCTGTTCCGTCATTGTGTCAGTTCATTCCGCAGTGTGAATTATTAGGGCACGAATGGTTTCCGGCCATGCCTCGGGATATTGGACTTGTATTTGTGCGCCGATCCATGCTGCCGGGGCAGCGGCTGCACTGGTCGCTTCAAACCGAGCGAATTGCGCCACTTGCGGATCGCGATACGTGGACAGCAGGCTAAATCATCGCTATTAAAGACAGAATCGTTTGGACCGCGTGCTACATTCCCGCCTTCCAGAACAACATCCGGCTTAATAGGCCAGAGGCCGAGAAGACCAAGTGCTGGACGTCGTACTATAGGTAGAGCCCGCCCTCCGGACGCAATCGGCGTGTAACCGCCCATTGTTGGTCCGACTATGCGAATCTTTTCCGTGTAAGCGCCGACGGTAATAGCGTTCCACGATTGTCCGGGATCCGTGTATCTCATTGGTCGATGTTCGATTGCGGATATCTTTCGAATTCCTCTCCTCCCTCACGTTCCCTGCACTAACGATGAAGAGCCTTTGAAGATTATCATTGTACCCCGACGCTAATTCATCGATATTGACCAGACCACGAAGAAGGACGACCACGGTCCCGAAAGTCGGTAGCAGCTATCCGCCAAGACAGACTACACGCCGGCGATAGGGAGCCTGAATTTCTGCTCTGCTGATTCCTTGAGCCGTTGCGTATCCCCATATCTTTCTGGATTCCGTCCTTGTGGTGGTAGGATTTTTCCCGATTCCAAGCGATGCGATATCCGAATCGTACTACCTAATTGAGCGCCTCAAGAGTCACCGTAAGCGACCGTCCCGGCCATAAGGGTACCATGCCCGCCGTGGTCTTCCGTACCCCATTCGGCCTTCACGGTGTGCAGATCCTCACTAGCAAGCACTGGCTGGATTAGTAGATGCCCGTTGTTAATACCGGAGTCGAGAATTGTCACGGTCGACTTTCCGTTCCCTTCAAATTGCGTACGGGCCAGAGAGTTCCTGAACCTTTTCGAGTTGATCCCGGTTCTCCATTTGTATAAAGACCGAAGTCGACCTCTTTGGCCAAGTCGGAATTCCGCGATGTCGTCAGACATTCAATTAGAAATTCTATTTGTGACGGTCGGCTTGGATTACTCGGACCGACCGTTCAGGAAATCTTAATACCCCTTCTGCCCGTTCAATGTTTTGCTGGCGCACCAACTCACCGAAACGGTCAACGACTGAGTCCTGATCGCTACTCAACCACACTTCGATCCATTGCGGATCATCATCAGGTAAGAAATTATCCGTCCTGCCAAAAAGACTCCAATACAGAACGACGAATGTCCGAGATGCTATTGATCAACGTTGCGTTTTTAGGTTGCCGTCTCGTTTGCTCCTCCGCGTAGGCCCGGGATCCTGTTAAGTAAGTAACCTCACTGATTATGGGGTACGTAGACTGTCGCTAAGGTTTGTTCGTGTCCCTTCAACCTGCTGTCTCCGAACATTTAGGAGCCGGATTCCCATCCGTATAGATTCGAGGCTTTTGACCACTAAATCGAAGCCAGGTTCGCTGATGAAGTCGATGTAGACCCCGTGACGTTCCGTATGGGCAACGGCTTGCGTCGACTCAACCTCACGCCATAGGCTTCTAGTCGTTCTGTAATCGAATGCCATGTGCCCACGGTCTCGGGCAGGTATCCGCGGGCCTTCACCTCCTCGGCGGGGATTAGTGAAGCCTTGAGTAAGTGTCGGTCCAGGTAAGAAAATATGGCGGTATCGCTCGCCTGGCATGCGGGATTATCGTTGCCGTCCCTGGTGAGCAGCCCGGCGCTCCTTCACCATCTGGAGAAGCAATTGTGTGGTAACCGTTTGCCTCTCCGACAGGATTGCGTGCTTAATTGCATCACGGCAGGCCTTGTCAAACTCCGCATGGCTCAGTCCCGAACTAGCACGAATGATTGATCTAAGTTTAGATCGGGCGGTAAAAAGGATCCCAACACATTTTGCAGAAAGCGTTTGCGATCTTCTGCCGCCGGACGGTCATAGTAAAGCACGTCTCAAACCGACGATATAAGGCTCGGTCAAGTAGTTTGGACTGTTGCTGGCCGCAACGATCAAGCTATCGGACGTGTCCTGTTCGATGAATTGGAGAAACGAATGGATTACTCGGCGCATCTCGCCGACATCAGTTTCAAGCGTTCGTTCGCCTCCGATTGCATCGAATTCATCAAACAAATAGACCCCGGTCTTTTCCTGAATCAAGTCAAATATCTGGCGAAGCTTTGCGCTTGTCTCGCCCATGAACTTCGTCACAAGTTTGTCCACCTGGATGGATAAAGCGGCAAACGCAATTCATGAGCAAGGACTCGAGCAGTCATTGTTTTGCCTGTCCCTGGGGGACCAGTCAATAAAATTTTACGACGGTGTGAAGTCCGTGGGATTTAGCTTTTCTTGCTGGCGATGCTCGTGAATGATGCGCTCAATTCTAGTTCGGAGATCTCTTGGCACGATAAGCGCGGTTAAAGGAACCGTCGGAGTCTCCGAAATAACCAAGCCACGGAGGTCTTGCGGAAACTTGAGGATTACTGCGACGTTTATCCTGCCGCGCCTTTCCACGATGAGCCGGATCTCGTGAGCCAACTCACCTGAGCCTGCTGTGCCTCATGGGCAGCGACTTGGAGCGCGATCGTTATAAAGCGCTCGGATTCGTCACCGAAGTGAGACTTGATTAGTTGCGGCAGCAGCAGGTCGCGGGCGGCTTTGCAGCTTTTGGTTTTGGATTTGCAGCAGACTCGCGCTGGGTCAAAGATTGGTTCGACAGATTAGCCCGAAAGAGCTTTTGAATGCTGGATGGGTGGAACACAAAAACAATTTGAAGCCCCTGAGAGCACTCTTCGCGTTTGCATTTCGGCTGACGCTGCCCCGCCCCGTGTGCGTTGGACTGGACGTGATTTCTTGTAGTCTTCTTGATTCAACGAAAAATCCCAACCATGAGGTCGTCAAACTTCTGAGCTTGAGGCGTAACCCGAACCAAAAAGAATAGAGACGCGAAAACAGCTTCCGGGATGACGCTTAATGAAGCCGTTTAGCATAACCTACCGTTGCACCAGTTCTGGCGATGACAATGTTCACCTTCTCGTAAACCAGGGACCTTTTCCCGCTTGTTGTCAGGAATTTCACAGTAAGGGACAGAAGACCAATGATAGACTTGCGGAACGATATCGGTAATGCGGAGAAACTCTGGGTGCCGACTTCTTTCTTCTCTGGGCGCTGGCCGTATAGCCGTAATCAATAGAATCGCACAGTTGCGCCGGAGTGATTTTTTCTCCAGCCCGCCGGCGTGCCGTTGGTGATGCGGGCGTGTTCGTGGCCGGGGAAGCGGAGGCGGACGAACCACTCCCGGTAAAGCAACCGCGCCGCTCCTCCAGCAACTCCATCCGCCGCCGGTTGGTCTCTATCAATTCGTCGTAGGCGGAGAGCATGTCGGCGATTGCATCCTTGAATCTGGCTGTCGGCACGGGACGGTCGACAGCGCTAAAGTTCATGTTTGGACGTTTCTTGTTGATTGCCGGAGCGCGTCGCCTTAATCTGCTCTGGAGTTGGCAAGGACGTGTATCAGGAAATTATGGATCAGTACGAATTGCGGATGGTTCCCTTTGAGGTCGTTGACTACAATCGCGGTGTTCAGGGGCCAATAGTCGTGTAGCGATAGGGAAATACTTCACCCAATGTTCCGTAGCGACCATGACGACACCCGGGTCCTCCTGCAGCCTTCAGCAATTCATCTGTGTATGCCGGTGATTCCTTGATGACGAAATGACCGGGAATATCACCATCCATACTCTGCGCCTGCTGATACGGAGCATGTGCACGAAAGAACGTCGCCAGATCGCCATTCGCCTGCGAGGTCCGCCACTCATACACCAAGCTCCTCGAATTCTTCTGAATCTTCGCCGCTAGCGCGGCGGCCTCCTGGTTCAAGTCGGCCAGTTCGACGTGGATGTCGCGCAGGGTTTGCTCGAAATCGAAATCCTCATCCACTTCCGGCGGCGCAACGCCCACGTAGCGGCCCGGCGTGAGACTCCAGTCGGCGGCTTCAATGTCTTTCGCGGTCGACCAGCTTCACCAGGCCGGGCACGGCCAGCAGTTTCGGCGCCGGGAAATCGTAGAGCAGCCAGTCGGCTGCCGCTCGAAATAGGCGGTGCTTGAGTTGTTCGACCGCCTCCTTGCGCCGCTTCGAGTTCCTTCTTCAGCCTGTGGCGCGGCTCGTGGCCGACGTCGTCCCAGTCGTCGCCGTCCTCGCGTTGGCGTGATCCTCCGCGGCGCGTCCACCGACGCGAGCGGCGAGTTTGAACACCAGGTCCACGTCCTTCACGAGGTCGCGGAGCCCGTCGGCGAGGCTTCGAAGCTCTGCGAGCGAGTTTTGCTGTTCGGTCGATCGTCGCTGGGTAGTGGCTTCGGCTTCTTCCATATCCTTGGCGATGCCGGCGAGTCCATCTTGTCGGTCGACTTCAAACACGCCTTGCGCATCGCGTCAGCTCGGCGCCGCTCGACAGGACGCTTTCTGCTTCGCGCAACGGCGAGTCTGTCGGTCATCGACGGTCTTTGCGAACGTCGTCGGCGCTCCGCAGAGTCGACGAGCGATGCTCTCGAACGCTGCGGTTTTGTCCGCGATGGCGGCGGCTTCGGTGCAGCGGCGTTCGAGGTGTTGCTGCACGAGCGCGATGAATCGGTCGGACTGCCCGCGATACAGCCAGACGATGGCCGTGAGATTCTGCAGTTGCTCGGGGCTGAAGTCGTAAATCTTGCGCGTGACTTTGCGGTAGATGTTGCGCGCATCGAGCATCAGCACCTTGTCGCGGCGCTCGGCGGGCTTGCCTTTGTCGAAGTGCCACAGCTCGCAGGGCACGGTGCGGGTGTAGAAGAAGTTGGAGCGGATGGAGATCATCACGTCCACGTCGCCGGTCTCGACCATCTTGCGGCGCACCTCGGCCTCGCCGTGCCCGGCGCTGACTGGCCTGCGACGACATGACGAAACCGGCGCGGCCCTTCTCGTTCAGGTAGCTGTAGAAGTAGGAAATCCAGAGGTAGTTGCCGTTGGAGACTTTCTTCTCCTTGTTCACGCCCGGCAGGCCGAACGGCAGACGGCGGTCGTTCTTCACCTTGCTCGGCGTCCACCTTGTCCACGTTGAACGGCGGATTGGCCATGACGAAGTCGCACTTGCCGAAGAGTTCGTGCGGGTCTTCGTAGTAGGTGTTGGCCTTCGCCGATGTCGCCCTCCAGCCCGTGGACGGCGAGGTTCATCTTGGCCAGGCGGATAGTGGTCGCGGTTCTTCTCCTGCCCGTAGAAGGTCACCCGCTGCGCGGTGTCTCTGGCCGCGTGCTCGATGAAGTGGCTGGTCTGCACGAACATGCCGCCCGAGCCGCACGCGGGGTCGAAGACGATGCCGTGGTCCGGCTCGATGACGTTGACGATCATCTGCACGAGCGAGGGCGGCGTGAAGAACTCGCCATTGTCCTGCGCGCCCTGCATCGGCGAACTTCATCAGGAAGTATTCGTAGATGCGGCCGAACACGTCGCCGCTGGCGGTGCGGAGCAGCTCGCTGTCGAAAACGCGGAGCAGGTCTTCCAGCACCTCGTTCTCAAACTTTCGTAATCCTTGGGAGCTGTTCCTTAGTCCGCTCTCGATGTTCTTGCGCTTTCAATGGCTTCCATCGCCGCTACGAGTCGGCTGGCACCCCAACATCGGAGCCCTTCGGCAGAGCGAGCAGTTCTTCGTAGCGCGCTTCCTTCGGCAGCATCATTGCCCGCCTGCGTTTTTTGAAGTCCGCGATTTTTAGAGAGGACGTTTCGGCATCTTCCCGGCGGCCTGAATCGCCTCAATCTGTCCGCAGCGCTTCGTTGTATCGATTGGCGGCGTGTCGCAAAGAAGATGACGCCTAAGCAAAGGCATGCAGTACTCGTTTGCGGTGAGCTTTGAGTTCGCGCGCAATTCATCCGCGGCGTCCCACAGATCCCCTTCGAGCTTCTCGATGTCTTTCAAGGTGTCCAGCGTCATATGATCAGTTCATCCGAGGCATCGCCACATTGGCGATGACAATAACAAAGGTCAGCAAAAAAATAAAGGTGTTTGGGGTAACAGGTCCTTGTTGATAAGGGTGTTTGATCTCCAGGCAATCGCACGAAGCGGACTCAGCGAGGGTTTTTCGTCTGGATAGTTCCGACCTTTGCGTCGCAAATGTCTACGCTGACGCTAAGTCTGACAGCACGCCCCAATCGATGCGGCGGTCACCCTCGGTTGGATCGATTGACGATGGGCTCGTTCATTGCTGAGCTATCAGCCGGTCACCTTTCAAGTTGGTGTCCCGAAATTTCCGGATAGTTGCCTGAGGATCCGACTTTCCCAACTTCTCCGCCAATGCGTCCATCTTACGGGACGCTTCCTGCATCTTCCGCGTTTTTGGATCTTCGTCGCTTCTTTCGTTTGCTCTCCGGCATCACATGCCTCGTTGGGGTGCGGGTTTATACGCGGTTCCGCCGGGCACCCCGAAAGAGCGCGTAAAAATTCTCCAAACATCTTTCATGGAGACCATGAAGGATCCGGAGTTTCTAGCCGACGCTAAAAAATCCAGTTTAGAGATCAATCCCACCGGCGGTGAGGACGCGGGAAAGGCTATCAATAGCCTCTTCCAGCTCGAACCAAGCATGGGTCGCGAGGATGAGATCGATTCTCCTCGGCGATCAGGTTATCGGCACAAGTCGTCCGCGCTCCTAATGAATCCCCTACGTCGCGAGGAAGCTTATTCTTTTAGAGGCAGCTTGAGGAGTCCGGGATACTCGTCAAAGTGGCGATCAAAAGCGAACGCGTGAGTGATGCCAAGCCTGTCCATTACTGTAAAGCTTGTGCAGTCAACAAAACTGAATAAGTGCTCGGAATAGTCTCGAAATATCTGCAAAGCTTTGTGAAGATCTGTTTCGGTAATCTTTTGAAAGATCGCGGATTCTTCTCTGAGTATGGAAGTCGCAATTCGCACAGCCAATCGGTGACCGCGCGCCGTTTTGTCCCGCATCCGAATCAGCGTCGCCGTTTCCGCTAAAATATAGTCCGTGGTAACCAATGGCTCGCGATTTCTTTGCAGCCATTTCATGGCGGCGCTGTGATCTGGGTCATTACGGACCGCGACGGCAAACCACGCGCCAGTGTCGACGAAGATCACGTATTATCCTTATACAGGACGGTGTCATGATCTCTCCCTGAAAACCCTGCCTTTAGACTGGTCCCAGCCCACTTCTTGATCACAGAGAGTTGTTTTTTGGCCAAAGTATCTCCGTTACGATCGGCAGCACGTCTTTTGCCTCTGCATTTTTTCAGGGAAGTGATGAACTCCTTGACCTCTATCAGGGCATCCTTTGGCAAACCTTGGAGGGCTCGCACAATTTCCATTTTTTCTGCCATCGGCTTCTCTCCTATTCATCCAGCCTTGGAACTGAGCTGGCCTCCCAAATCCAACACCCACAATACACCAGCACTGGGGACGTGTAAAATTCCCGCCTTCCAGACTTCATCGACCAAAACAGGTCCAAAAAAACCAAAATGGGCGAATTAATCGAGTGTGATTTGGAATGGCCTGGTAACGTCACCCGTTCATACGGTGCGCGACTTAGGCAATAAAAGGTAAGCCAGCAGCTGGGCGTCCTGCCGCCGAGCTGGATCTTCGCGGTTGCATTGTATACTAGAATAAATCCCCTTCCGAGGCATTTCTGGAAAATAGAATGCACAAGAGTCACACCGCATGACCGTCATAACCAAATCCGGAAATGAATAAAGCCTCCTGCTCCGGGTCAACGGCGAAGCACGATTGTATCTCGTTGCATCCAAATTGCCTCACACGCAATCAAGTGACAATAGGTACACATCCTTAAGACTGCAATCTGCTCGGCTCATCCGCCCCTGCGGTAACCAGCTGTCAGTCAGCGTCCCTGCCGGTCGCTGGCTCCATCGAACAACGACAGATTCCGAAAACGATTCGACGACTGGAGCCGCGTCATTTCGCAATACCAACCCGCCCCGGCGCCGACGGTCCCCTCAACCCCGGCGATCCTGAGCGAGAAGCAGAGGCGAGCAGCAGCAGAGAAGGCAGTCCATTGATCAAGCCGCTGGTGGATGACTTGTTCATCTCTCGCGGAAGACGGGGATACCGTTTGAACAATATAAAGAAAATCACCCTGTTACAGAGGAAAAAAGGTTCCGCAGAACGAGCTTTTGTGGTAAATTCAGCCCACTCTCGGCTTTAACCGTCAAATCCAGATTTAGAGCACGGAGCCAACCGCTACTTCCGTCTTGGTGAGCCGGCCTCTTAATTGGCCAACCATCAAAAGGACGACTGGTTAAAAAAGCCAGACCCGGCCGCGAGCACAATGATAAACGATGTCTAAAAAGAACATACTCTTGATTGAGCCGGGGTACAAAAACAAGTACCCGCCTTTAGGTCTAATGAAGCTGGCCGCTTACCATGGGCCATGGGGAAACAAGGATAATGTTCGGTTTATTAAGGGAGAGGAAGACAAAACGATATTCGAGATCGTCTGGGATCGAATCTACGTGACGACCCTTTTCTCCTTCGAATGGAAAACTATTTCCCGCTCCATCGACTTTGCGATTACCGCGTCTCAGAACCAACCAAGCAAGGTTTTTGTAGGCGGCATCGCTGCTTCACTAATGCATGAGTCATTTGTGGAAGAGTCTAAGTGGAGCGGTGTGCGTTTTATCAAAGGCCTTCTTTCTGAACCACCAGCAATCGCATTGCAGTTAGATGACTTCGCGGAAGAGTTCTATTCAGACGACTGCACGGGAACTCCGATCGAGGATTTAGTTCCGGATTACTCAATTCTTGATCAGATCAAGACTGAGTACGTGTATCCAGTTCACGACGCGTACTTCGCATACGCGTCCCGTGGGTGCGTACGAAAATGCCATTTTTGCGGGGTGCCGAAGCTCGAAGGCGATCAGCGCGATGTAACCTCGATCATTAGCATCGTAAGAGGTATTGACGAGCGGTATGGACCGAAAAAAGACCTCACACTCATGGACAATAACATTGTGGCCTCGCCCAATTTTAAGAACATCATCGCCGAAATACGTGATCTAGGGTTCACGCCTGGTGCCAAGCTGACGCGTCCTAGTCGAGTCCCTGTCCAGCGCCGAGTAGATTTTAACCAAGGTGTTGATGCTCGGATTCTATGCAAAGATCCGATGTATTTACGCGAAATGAGCAAGATTTGACATTGATCCGTGATAATTTGCCTTCTATGACATCGGTTTACGTAAGCCGTACTAAACTGAGGGTATTTGTGATGCCCATGAAATCGGTCTCTGCGTACTGTCAAATTACACGCTCACAATTTCCATGATTCCACAAGCGATCTGTATCACCTGAATGTGGCGAAATATTGACCTTAACGAAGAATTGGTACATAATAATTTTTTGTTTCCGATGCGTTACCAACGAACGAAATCAAAAGGACCGTATCCTATGTCGGACCGAATTGGAACATATATTTTCTGAGATTGATGCAGACTGCATACTTCGTAAAGCGACTGACTGAATCGTTAGCGGTGCACCTTCATTCTTCAAGCGTGTGTTTGTGATTCTGCACAACATTTTGAGCGCCGTGTCATCCCGACTGTAGGATTCCATCTTCAATAGGGTCTGGTATGAAGAGCTCTGCCGGTGTGGCCGGTTTGCCGAATCACTTGGCCTAATAGTTTTTTAAAGACCAAGCCATGGTGAAAGAGCGGGATTAATTGTCCTTCCACCTCCTGTGAGCTCAGCCAGTTCTGGTTCCGTCAAGAAATCTTACATAAAGCAAAGCGCAAACCGCTTCAATCCTTGAATTCTATGTACCGCTGCCAGAGGAAAAAAGAGCAAGAAATCTGGTCGATATGCCGCGAGCATCGCTCAAGCTAAAACAGAAATCCGACTACTCCATACCGGACGATCAAACGAGTCCAAGATGCTGGTTCGACGGAGGCTGCATGACAGTCTCCGACCCGCCGTTCAAGGCTGTCCCTTCTCAGGAAGGGTGTGAGCAGTACCTCGACTAAGGACGATGCCCTTGTAGGACACTACTCCTCTCTTGAACTTCTTACGCAGGCGACCTACTTGTTGACCTGCTCAACGATTATTGTGAGACATACAAAATGCTACGGACGCCATCGATGAAGCGCGCGGAAACGCCATTTTTGCTGGAAACCAAGAGTATACGTGTCGACGTTCACATTGAGACTGCCGCAGTAAACAATCAGCATCCGTGACAACGGCGCTTCCATTCCATCTTGTCACACCATTCCGTACAGCGCCTCCTAGCCATAGGCCCTACAGCAACCGGGAAGGCCGCGGCTTTCGCGGGCAGGAGGCCGCCTGGCAGGGCGGGGGTTATTGTCAGGATCGCGTTCGCGGGCGTGCCGAAGCACGCGAGCCTGTGACTGAAGTGATCTGCAGTGGACGGAAGCCAAGGGATCTTCTGAAACTCAGAGTGGCCAGCGCACGTATCCAAGTTGCAGTCCGGAGAAATCGTCATGCGGTACTGCTTCTGCCATGGTCTTTGGCGATATGCATATTTTTTGAATCCAGCTTCGTAAAGTTCTTTAATCAAATTATGTGCTGCTTAATTCAGACGCCGTCTTCGAGTATCTATCACAAGTAGCCCCTGTGAAATTTCGACAAACTTCGATTACGGTTACAGAATCGACGAACTTCTCCATAAGCACGGAGTAGGAGAAGGAATTGAGCTAACCATAAATGGGAACATATCCGTGCAGCGACCGCATCAAACGCCTTTGCACGAACGCCTATTCTGAACGATAATTTCTCAAAATTGAGTTCTTCGAATTCCAGGAGTCGATGGGCTCGATGCCGTTGGGTGGGTGTTGCACGATGCTTATCCGGTGCTCTCCCGAAGAAACTAAATTTCGGGGGATTACGACTGCGGCTAGGGAACATTCAGGTCGGAGAAAATGATATCGTAGCATCGCTGTTCGCTGAGCCTCGATTCGATAGTTGGTGTGTCGGCGAGTTTCATATCGTGAATAAAAATATTCTTCCGAACGGTCGCAGAGACAATTTCGAACATAGCGTCCACTATGTAAATTTCCAGTCGCACATCTCCAAAATCGCGACTCAGCTATCCCGTACCTGCAGAGCTTGTTCCGGAACTAGAAATTCGATTAAGGCGACTATGCAGAACCTACAGAAGATCGAAAATGATCTCGATACGGTTCGCTCTATGCCTTACGATTTTCCCTTTCGGCAAAAGCATGTAGACACACTTCGCGAATTAATCAGCAAGCAGCAGGCGAAAATAGAAAAGCATTGGCCGCAAAATGGGGAACGAGATACGGTACTCAAACGAGTTTTTGACTTACGGCGAAAAGTGGACCGAGCGTCCGAGAAGACAAAGGGCATCCTGTTTAAACGCCTGGCGCCAGCGAAGAAAAAGGCTTACAACGAAGTATTCTCGGCCATGTATGAGGTGATCAGTGATACCTCGGTTGCCCATGATTATGTAAGCAAAATCCTAAGACTCCTTCGGGCGAAATGACAAACCCATCGAAGGTGGTTTATCTGCGCACTGTAATCGCCGATTGTCATTTTCTTTTGTAGAGTCTTCTCAATCCATTTCCGTCGCTTTTAACCATTAATCGGTCGAGCAGAGCACGCAATACATTAGGCCGAGCTAGCGTGAGGTCAGCCCTATTGATGGAATCGCTATCGTGTTGGACATAGCGAGCAAGACGATGCTTCTGGGCTAACACGAACTCAATAAACTCGTCGACCGTGTTCTCGGCGATAAGCAGATAAATCTGGCATACTTCGGTTTGAGAGAGTCGATGAATCCGGTCCTGTGACTGTAAATAATCCACCAAGTTGAATGATCGATCAAAGTAAATCGCCACGCTCGCAGAGGTAAGCGTAAGTCCCTCCCGGCCCGCGGCGGGATTGCCAATAAAGAGGCGTACACGCGGGTTAGAGTAAAAAGCGTCAATAGCTAAATCACGTTGTCTATTGTCCATCTCACCATGGAATGGCACTGGTTCGAACTGCGCATATCGATCACAAAGCGTTGGAATATTACCGAGGAAAGAAGTCCACACGATTGCTTTTTGGTTGGACGATTGCCCCATAATCTGCCCGATAAGTTGATCTAGCGCCTGGACCTTAGCCGGTGTTTCTTGATATGACGAATCTAGGAGCTTGGGGTTTGCGGCGAGTTGCACGAGCCGCAGTAGCCGAACGAGTATGTTTTCAGCATTAGCTAGCACCTTTTCCCCCGAGAGACTCTGGACCCAGAGGTAAAGATCTTGGCGCATGCGGTTGTAAAGCTCCGCCTGACGGCCTTGTAATAGCACCGGAACCGGAAAAACGTATTTGGGCGGAAGATCAAGGGTATCAATCTTAAGCCGTCTTAACACGAGCGGTAATAGCCGAATTCGGAGTTCATCAATATTTATGTAACCGCCGGACGAGGAGCAATAACGGCCCCGAAACTCGTCGAAATTGGTTGCTAGCGCGCCGCCACCATCGAGAAAAAATAACTGGCTCCAAAGGTCCTCCGGCTTGTTGGCCACCGGGGTTCCGGTCATGATTACTCGCTTTGCGGCATGACTGCTTAGTCGATGGACTGCCCTGGTGACTCGCGCGTTCGGAGTTTTGATCCTATGACTCTCGTCTAAGACCAGCGCCAATCGCTTGAATCGAAGGAGCGATCGAAGCGAGACGACCTCGCGAACAACGGCCTCATAGTTCACGATGTAGAAAGTCGCTGTCAATTTTGAGAAAGCCAGCCTTCGGGCCGTTTTGCCACTGCCGAAGACGGCATACGGAAGCGCTGAGTATCGTCCAATCTCTTTCGCCCAGTTTGATTTCAGCGTGTTAGGGCAGACGATGAGGGCACCGTCTAAGGTTCCGGCCATAACCTCTTGAGCAACTGCGTCGATGAGCTGTTTGCTCTTGCCCAGCCCCTGCTCGTCGAATAGAGCCGCGGCGGGTCGCGATATAAGGAACTTAGTTCCCTCAGCCTGGTAAGTAAATGGAATGATGCGAGCATTACTGATCACACGTCCTCCTTTTGAGGAAGAAAGATGTCGGGAACATGAATTCGAACGATCTCGCGAATCCCTATTAGTCCGCGTCTTGCAAGTACTCGGTCGAGCGCGTGCACCGATGACTGGGGAACCGCGATATAGAGACGGCAGCGTAGTCCCGTGGGAACTCGCATTTGTTTAAAAACCCAAAGCTGTGCGTGGGTATGTGCGGTGTCAACATCCTCACCGGTTTTTGCCTCACCTATCGCCACTTGAGTGCCGTTGTCGTCGTAACCCCAAACGTCCGGACGTACACCGCAAACAATCGGTGGCGGCGGTAATTTGTTCCAGTCGTCCCGCGGTGCCCTTTGGCCGTCAAATCCGGCTATCCAGTAGCCATCCCAAGTCATCTTCCTGGCAGCCCAAAAGGCGAGGATCTGATGTTGAATCGAGGTCATTAAACCGACTTTTCAGATCCCAGGTGTTCCACGGCGGACAAAATTTTATCGATTGCATACTGCAATCCGAGCACAATCTGGAGACGCTCCCGGCTCGGTCCGAGTTCGTCGAGCTCCGTAACGGTCATCGATTCTAATCGTCCTCGTGTTTTCTCCAGGAGTGCATAGAGCTCTTGTTCTTCCGGATGTTGCTGCCTGAGATACTCCTCAGCCGTGTCAAACCCGACGTTTTCGAGCAGCTCGACAGCTCTGGTGGATTCCAGTATGCGTGGCAAACGTCTACTCGCTCACCGGTATTGATTCGACCGTCTGCCACCCAAGTAACAAAGCGAATAGCTAAATTAGAATCGTCTTGAAGACGCTTTTGAAGCTTAGTGTTCTTATGGAATTCAAGAAAATACGAAAACTTTGCCCGATGCTCGATATCTGTAGGTTCCTTCGTAATCGGGAAATATTCGCGGTCCATGAGCTCTGCTGCCGCAATATACTGGCGTACGTCGCGCGCCGTCATCCGGTAACGCTCAGCAACCTCCTCTTCGATAAGCCCACTTGCAATTAATGCCCGCAATTGTAGGGCTTTCTCATATGGTGCCCAGCCTCGCACGGAACCGAGGTGTATTTCATTCAATAGATTTTGGACCACATACTCAGGGGTGTCAGCGGGAATCAGCCATGCCGGTATTGTCTCGAATCGAGGATTACCGGGATATTCTTCTTTCGCCAAGCGCATCGCGACGACTCGCCGATTGCCTTCGGCGACAACATTGTTCGCACGGAGGTAGATCGGCTCCTGGACACCACCGGAGAGTACTACCGAGCGTTTTAGTTCCTCGACGTCTTCCTGACTCGTTAAAAGCAAGGTGCAGGCAGCATCATTACACATCTCCTCGTTCAGCTGGCGGATTGAGAATCCTAGCCGAGGGTTCGTGGGATCGAGCGTCACTGCTTTGGGATCTACTTCAACCAACTCGAGTTCGACGAGCGCGCCTTGAACATTTCGTGTGTACTTCATTAATTTCCTCCGAGTATAACTAATTCGAACTCAGCTGAACAAAACGGGTTAATGCCTGCTGAAAATCACGTACAATTCTTCGTGCTGCGCGACTACCATCCGGCCGTGCTCGTTGGATATCGTCAAGACGTGCATTACGAAGAGCCTCAGTCATTTCGACCATTTTTCTAAACAGTGGCGATGAAATTGTCGGATCATCTTCTTCAAGTACCTTTCGCGCTTCGACGTAGCCGCCGTGCTCAAGTGCAGCCAAGGCCTCTGGACTCGCAAGTATGGCTGATAGGTCTCTGACTTGAACGCCCTGCGAGAGTTTGCTTGTCCAACCCACCCAGCAAATCGGTGAACAGCATCAACATCATTCATTGCCCATTCCCGTAGTTCAGGTTTCTTGAAGAGTTCCTCAAAATACGAAAACTTGTGAACGTTAGCGGGGTCTGGGAATCGTGGAAGGAACACTGTCTTCATCGCTTCGAAAGCACGGATGAGCTGATTCACCTTGGACTTTGACATGCGAAGCCTCAGGGCAATCTCATCCTGAGTTAACGCGAATTCTTTGTGTAACTTATAAACGTGCCCAGCTTTTTCGAAGCTAGACCACTCGTTCTTCCCCTGGACATGAAGCTGGGCCAAGAGCAACGCAATATTGCGCTTACTAATGTCATCGGGAAGCACTCGTGATGGGACTTTCATCCAATGTGGTTCACCCGGATACTTTTCTCGCAGTTTCCGATAAACAATCAGTCGGCAATTGCCTTCAACAACGGTAAAGTCCGTCGTAACGATGATCCTCTCGATGAGTCCGCGATTCACAAGTACCTGCCGGTACAGGTCGCGAACATCTGGGTCCGACCACAACAGATCCTCAATTGCACTTTCGAAATCGGCTTTTAAATCGCGTCTAAAGGCGACAGTGTTAGCAATGCGAGGATTCTGCGCGTCAAGTCGGAGGCGTTCGACTGGAATTTCTTCGTTGCGCACAGCCACCTTACGTCCATCCAGCGTGATTTCGTCCACTACCACTTTTTCGGCTGCCGTTGCAGCTATGTTACTTCTTGCCATTTTGCTCCGCCTCCGACTTGAGCGAAATATTCGCCAATT
Source organism: uncultured delta proteobacterium (assembly GCA_963840855.1). Lineage (GTDB taxonomy): Bacteria > Desulfobacterota > Binatia > UBA9968 > UBA9968 > DATACQ01. Next base: position 115,041 of record CAWJBB010000087.1, on the reverse strand, counting down.
TGGCGACCTTCGTGAGGGCGCGGTAGAGTTCACGCAGCTCACTCTGCTGGCCGGCTTGCCTCTGGATATCCTCGAGATCTGCCTGTGTAATCTTCTCAAACGCCACCTTTGCTTGTCGTATCTTCTTAAACAGCGGATAGACTTTCGCGGGTTGGCTGCGTCCTGCCTGTTTAAGAGCCGGCTTAAAACCGTTAGCTTGAAGCTTCTGAAATGCTTTGCTGTCGTTCACAATATTCGCCAGCTGTCGAGCATCGGCACCACGAGGAATCTTTTTCTCTTTGACTAATTGAGAAAATAGCTCCATATTCTTTGCGCTCGCTCGAAATTCTTTCAGACCTGGATTCTTGAATAACTCGTCGAAGTAAGACCAAACCCGCCGTCCCTCGATAGAGCCAGCATTTGGGACATAATATTTGGTCATGCCCTCATACGCCTCAATTAGTCTCCGGACGGTCGGTTCTGGCTGACACCGAGAAGGAGGGCGATTCGGGGGATGTCCATTTTGAGCCGGGTCGCCATATCGTAAAGGTGCTCCTGCTGCTCATAGGCGCCCCACCTGATTTTATTTCGGCTGCACATGGAAAATGGCGCGCACTATCGCGATCTGTTCGTCACTAATCTCTGCCGGCAGAACTAGCGCAGGGATCTTTTGCCATCGCGAGTCGCTTTGCTGAGCGTCCCGAAGCCTTCGATAGATAGCGGCTCGACAGTTTCCTTCGACAGCGCAGATATTGCCTGATTTACAAAGATTTGTTCGATCAGGCCACCGTTATCACGGATCTGCTTCTGTAAGTCCGGTACACCAGGCTGCTCTAAAAGGAATTTCCTTATGGTATCTTGGGTGACCGGAGGTTTTAGGCCTCTTTTTATACGAGGATTCTCCGGGTCGAGCTTGATTTCATCAATTGGAAGCATAGCAGATTGAACTTCGACCTCTTGCCCTTCTATCGTAATAGCGTGATAGGCGCAGGTTCAGGATCCACGAGGACTTTTGGCATCATTTCCAACCTCCCCATACATTGTGAGTATCCAATATTTACCAGATACTGATAAGAACTGTCAATACCCAGTGAAACCGTAATAACCAGCGGGGGCCTTGGGCGGGTCGGTGTTTGGGCGTAGACTTCGGGCACGGGCAGGTTTACGATTACCGAAAGACTCGCTAACCAGAATGGCTTATCGCGGAAAGCCTAAGTTAAGATCTCTGTAATAAAGAAGATTTTCTAAACTCCGAAATGCTAAACGGAAAAGCCCGGATGGGGAGGACTGGTCCGAAGTATGAGGACCGGGACAAGATGCCGCCTCGACGAAATGGCTTCCAGCGTTATCAAATAGGCCAAATCAACCGGTCGCCCTTGTCCGGCGATTGACATTGGGTTCGTTCATTGTCTGGCTCATCAGCCGTCACCTTTCAAGTTCGTGTCCCGAAATTTCCTGATAGTTGCCTGAGGATCCGATTTCCCCAACTTCTCCGCCAACGCATCCATCTTACGGGACGCTTCCTGCATCTTCCGCTTTTTCGGATCTTGGCGCTTCTTTCGTTTGGTCTGCGTCATCAAATGCCTCGGTTAATCGCCCTGAAGTTCACCGCAATCAAAATTCCCAAAAGACATCGCCTTGCCCACCGGTTCGGCTTCAGCCATTCGCGCTAAGAAACTGCAATTGCGACTCGGAGGTCGCCATTTCGCGATCCAAAGGGGATAGAAATGCATGTCACAGCTCCATGTCATAGCTTGTCACAGCTCCCCAAGTACATAGTGGCGATTGGGGTCGGTCGGTCCCGTGGCCACCTCCCGAAGCAGCTCTTATCGAGCATAGCTTTCAGGTCCCGCTGTAGAGTTCGGCGGTTGACGTCGGGAAAGATACTTTCCAGCTCGCCCAAAGTCAGCTTGCCATGGGCGAGCAAGTGATCCAGCGCTCCCGCTTGACGCGGATTCAGCCGGCGAGTCTGCGCCAGTACATCAGATCGAATCGAAACGGGAATCGGGGACATTGTACTTTTACTCTGACACCTAGTGTCGCAATAAGAACATCAATAAGCGCTAATTTTCAGCCCTGAATTCGAATTCCCGCAAAGGGACGACGATACTGTGGCCCTTTAGATTCGTAATCATTTTTTCATCAGCGGTGATGAGGGGATATCCCACTTGCTCGGCGAGGGCAACATAGAGAGCGTCGTAGATCGTAATTTTGTAGGCCCAGGCGATGGCGTTGGCTTTACGGAGTAATGGAAAATCAGTACGCACGATCTCGAGCTGCAACTCTACAAGCCCAGCTATGGCTCTTGCACCCTGCTCTTCCTTTGTCCCCGAACCGAAGCGGATAGCGTTAAGCACTTCCAAGAAGGTCAGTTCCATTACGTAGATGATGGAGCGTCCTGATACATGGATCTCTTTTAGCGCCAGGGCTCGCTCGCGATCGGGTTCATTACGCTCAACAAACCATTTGGTAACCACGGACGCATCGAGTACGTACCCTTGGTGATACGGAGCAACCATTTACTCGCCTTTCAGATTTGTATCGCGGAAGTGGCGAATAATGGGTACGGGGTTCCAGTCTCCAAGCTCTTTGGCGAGCTCGTCTATATTGCGCGAAGCCTCTTGCATCCTTTTCCGCTTTTCTTCCTCCTCGCGCTCACGGCGCTTGCCTTCGAGATACTTCTCCAACGCTGTCTGGATGAGGGCGCTTCGATTGGTCCCTTCTTCTTTGGCTTCCTCGTTGATCTCGTCGAGCAATTCATCCTTCAAGAATACGTTCACACGACCCATGACACACCTCCGTGGGAGAAATTAAGCCATAGCTAATGTGTGTTGTCAAGCACAATATTACAGCACACTAAAAACGGATACAACCCCACAACGAGGGCACAAATACGCAGAGGACTCACGATGAATATTGACTAAATTATCTTTAAACTTCAAGGACTTGAAAGATCTTGACGCGGATCCAACCAAATTACTGTGTCCACAAAGAAGGTTCCTTGCTGACTAGGCTGGTCTTTTTTGTACCCTATGTCTCGCAAATATCCACGAAGATCCCGTCCGGACTGGAGAACTGGTGTTGGCCGTGGCGGCAGGAAGCGATCAAAGCGAGGCGGCGTTCGCCTTCGCTCGGTTCGCTGACGATGCGCTCGCGCATCTCGGGATTCGCTTCGCGTAAGGCGGCTAGATCCTTCTTGAAGGCTTCGACATTTTCGACCTTGAAGCCAATATGTTCGATCCCCGGCCGGTCGATGCCCGCGCCTTCGAAGTCGCTCATCTTCCACGGCGCAACGATCAGCGTGACTTTGCCGTCGGTGAGATAGAAGTTGGGATCTTCGAGCGCTTTCTCCGCTTCCTGCAAATCGAACGAGTCGCGATAGAATGCAGCGATGTTGGCGGGGTTCATCACGCGCAGTTTGATGTGATGGATGCGCCGCGGCGGCTCGACCTGTGGTGAGCCAGGTCGAACCACTTGCGGCGAGTTAGATCGAGCCGCGTAAACGTCTCTTCGGTTAGCCATTCCTTCTTGCGTTAATCAAAATAATTCCCTTCGGGATCGTGGGCCCCATAGGTCGCGAAGGGCCGGTTCGACGGCCGCTTCAGACACCGCGACGTCGGGATAGTTTTTCTTGATCCGGCGAATCGCTTCGTCAACATCATCGACGTCGACGCCGAAATGATGCAGGCCCGGAACATATCCCGGTTTTCGTCCAATCACCGTGACGCCGACGTAGCCATCGCTGATGCTGACCGCGTAGTTGGTCCGGATCGCTTTTTCTTCTTCGGCGGAACCAGGCCTGGACCGCTTCATGCCGAGCACGGCCTCGTAGAATTTGGCCTCGCGCACGAAGTTCTCACTGACGATGGCCGCGTGTTGAATTCTACTTAACATAAACCTCCCTGCGGTCGGTTGGTTCAAATCGTTCAAGTCAGTTCAAACCGTCCAACGGAGGTTTGAATTTCCGATAGCTTGTTCTCAACCGGCTTGAACTTTTGAACTTTTGAACGTTTGGAACCGCGAATTATTTCCCAGTATTCGCTTAAAGAACCCTTCCTTCTCCAGCTCGTCTAAAATACTTTCGTCGAGATACTTGCCGAGATTCGTAGCGACTTTGGGATTTTCTATCGCGATCAAATCCAATGTGTTGCGCAGTCCGTTCTGGGAGACCCGCGGTGGATAAGAAAACTTCGGAGCAAAGTATTGATACGTCTCTTCGAGCGCTTTCGGGTTATTTTGCTTCAGTCGCCGTTTGTAAACTGAACTTGCCTTTTCTTTATCCGTTATGAACAGGTGAGTCCCCTCAGCATAGGCCTTCATGAACCGTTTTACCGTATCCCGTTTTTGCTCCAAGAAGGAGCGGCGCACTGCAACGGCGGTGATGGGATAGTCCGCGGACTTTAGTTCGTTGAAATCACTCAACACGTTCATACCCATCCGGTTCGCCTCGCTGATCTCCGGGTAAGACAGCAGCGTGGCGTCCAGCGAATTCGCGGCAAGGGCAACGAGACGGTTTGCCGCCCCGCCGCTTTGCAGAATCGTTACAGATTGCCGGGGAATGTTCCATTCTTTAAGCAGCAGCGTCATGGCCAGATCGTGGGCGCTGCCGAAGCCAACGATACCGATTTTCTTGCCCGCCAGGTCCGCGGGTTTGCGAATCTCTTTTTGCGTGACAAAACTAAAAGGAAACTTATTCAGCGATCCTCCGACCAGCACGACATCCGCGCCCCCCGTGATTGCCCGTATCGAACCCGCGGCATCGACATGGCCAAAGTGAATGCTGTCGCTGACCAGCGCCTGAATCTGCCGAATCGAACCAGGCAGCATCACCACTTCACCGTCAAGACCGTACTTGTTGAGTAAGCCCAGGTCTTTGACAGCCCACATGGACGCCTGGAAGCCGGCGAACCCGGCGTAACCGATCATGTAACGTTCCTGGGCGACGGCGCCGACGGGCATTACCAGCAGCAGCAAAAACCCGAAGTAGGAAGTCCATTTGCTCTGCGAATCTCATCAATGCCTCCCTGCGGTCGGCTGTGTTCAAAACGTTCAAGCTGTTCAAATCGTTCAAGCCGATCTCGGAGGTTCGAAGTTCCGTGGTTTTCTCAAACGACTTTGAACGTTTTGAACTATTTGAACGATTTGAACGCGAATTATTTCTGAATAATTCGCTTGAAGAACCCTTCCTTCTCCAGCTCGTCAAGTATGCTCTCGTCTAGATACTTCTGAAGATTGGTGTCTACTTTGGCATTTTCTGTAGCGATCATCTCAATGGTGTTGCGCAATCCGTTCTGCGAAACTCGCGTCGGAAAAGAAAACTGCGGGGCAAAATACCGGTAAGTCTCCTCCAGCGCTGTCGGGTTTTCTTGCTTCAATCTGTTCCTGAGAATCTTAATCCCTTTCTCCTTGTCGTTCATGAATTGGTACGTGCCTTCGGCGTAGGCTTGCAAGAAACGCTTCACGACACCGCGGTTATTCTGCAAGAACGAGCGCCGCACGGCGACGGCGCTCATCGGATAATCGGCCGACTTGAAATCGTTCAGGTTGCCCAGCTCGTTCATGCCCGCGCGCAACGCCTCCCCCAGCTCCGGATGAGAAAGTACCGTTGCGTCGAGGGCTTTCGCCATCATAGCCGCGAGCCGGTTCGCGCCTCCCCCAGCCTGCAGCACCGTGACCTTCTCGCGCGGAATCTTCCACTCTCTAAGCAGCAGTGTAACGGCCAGATCATTGCCGCCGCCAAATCCCACGATGCCGATCTTCTTGCCGATCAGTTCGGCCGGTTTGCGAATCTCTTTTTGAGTTACGAGACTAAACGGAAACTTGTTCGACGACCCTCCGACCAGCGCCATTTCCGCTCCCCGCATTACGGCGCGAATGTAACCCGCGGCGTCGACATGCGCGAAATGGATGCTCTCGCCTACGAGCGCCTGTATCTGGCGCGTGGTCCCGGGAACCAGCACCACTTCGCCATCGAGGCCGTACTTTTTGAGCAAACCAAGGTCCTTCGCCGCCCACATGGATACCTGGAAGCCGGCGAACCCGGCGTAACCGAGCATGTAACGTTCCTGTGCACCGGTGTTAATGGGCGAGACCAAGATAAAAGCCGCAACATAAATCCATTTGCTTGGGAATCTCAAATTGCCTCCCTTGTCGGCCTGTTCAAAACGTTCAAGCCGTTCAAATCGTTCAAACCGTCTCGGAGGGTTTACCTTCCATAAATTCTCTACAACTTGAACGATTCAATTGCCTTCAACGATTGGAACTATTTGAACGTTTGGAACGATTGGAACGGTTTTAAAGGTTACCGGCCAGTTGCCTGACATACTCTTTCCAGTCCACGGCGTCGTCGATGACTTCGGATATTACCATGAGATGGGGAAAGCGGTTCGACCCCGAATCCGTCATCACATGCTGCGGCCGGCGGTTTTCTTGCACGTCCCTGATCGCGTTCACGATCAGTTTGCGCGCGGCGATAATGGCCTTGTCGGAGGAAACGAGATTCTCCTGCGTCCTGTCCTGAATGGTCCCCTGGCTTTCCGTCGCGAAGGCATCGTGGGCCTGGAAGTTAAAGCCCATGCCGGTGAAACTTTTCGTCGCCATCGACGCGCGGTCCTGCTGGTAACGGTTGACTTGACTGCGCGTCAAGCGGTAATCCGGCGAGATGTCCGCCCGGTTCTTGTCGCGCAGCTCCGCAGTGATGGCCCGCTTCCGGCTGAACATGAAAATATATTTCCAGTGAGTCTGATCATCGATGGGCACATGCCAATGGACGGCGTAACCCTCGCCGACCGTTGAACCGCCGAAAGCGGATAAGTTCGGCAAAATGAAATTGGTGATCCGCAAATAACGCTTCCCCGCCTCGGCGGCGCGCAAGGTGCAGATCCGAAGACCGTAGTCCATCAGCTCCACTTCGATGGTCGGCGCGAGGTCTCTGGCCAGGAGCGTATTGTCCGTCTCCCCGCTGCCGCCGACAATCCGTTGCAGCGGCGGACGGGCTTCCGACAAATGCTGATGCAAAAACGACAGGTGCACCGGATCGATGTTGCCTTCGTTCCCCTGGAGATAATTGCAGGTATAAAAAGCCTTGGTAACGCTCCGCTGCTCCTCCGGTACAGTGAGAAACTCATAGTTGGGCAAAAGCGGCGCATCGCCCGGGCCCAAATACGTGAAAATTACGCCGCCCGCCTCCTGGCATGGGTGAGCGCGATGCTTGATTGCATGCCGGTTGGCCCCGCCGCCCGGCTCGCCGGGCTGTTCCAGCACGCGGCCGCAAATATCGTAGAGCCATCCGTGATAGAGGCAGCGCAAGCCGCCGTTTTCAACGCGCCCGTAGCTCAAATCGGTGCCGCGGTGCGAGCAGTGCAGTCCGATGAGCCCCGGCCGGCCCTGATCGTCGCGGAAAAGCGCCAGTTCTTCGCCGAATATGCGCACCTTCAAAGGCGCGCTGCCTTCCGGCAGTTCTTCGCTGAGCGCCACCGGCTGCCAGTAGCGCCGCATCATCTCGCCGCACGGCGTGCGCGGCCCGGTCTGGGTCAATAGATTATTTTCTTCTTGCGTGATCATCGTGCCAAACCCCTCGTCGACACTGGAGTACTGGAGTGGTGCAGTGATGTGAGACCCAATACTCCAATACTCCGTTACTCCAACACTCCATTTCTTTCGACTTCATCCTTCGCCCCAAACATCGGCTGCGACCTGGCGGATGAGATCGAACTTGCGCCACTGATCGTCTTCGCTAAGAAGATTGCCGACGATGTTGGATGAAAAGCCGCACTGCGGGCTCAGCGCCAATTGCTCCAGCGGCAGGTAACGCGAGGCCTCGTCAATCCTGCGCTTCAATTCATCGGGGCTTTCCAGGGCCGGGACCTTGGTGCTGACGAGACCGAGCACGACTATTTTATCCTTGGGCACAAATCGCAACGGCTCAAAGCCGCCGGCCCGCTCCGTGTCGTATTCGAGCAGAAAGCGCTGATGTTTAAGCGCATTGAATAAACGCTCGGCGATGGCGTCGTAACTGCCCTCGCGGTGCCACATGCTGCGCACGTTGCCGCGGCACAGGTGGATGCCGAACGTTACGCCATTGACGCCGCCGACAATCGCGTTGTCCGCCATTATGGAGCGTTCCATTTTCGCCACCGGGTCCATCCCCGCCGCGCTGCATCTTTTCCAGAGACTGCGCGTCGACGTAGGACGTATAGCTCGGCGCGTCGATCTGTATGTAGGGACAACCCGCATCGGCCAACTGGGTGACGAGGCGCCGGCAAATGGAGACGACGTCGGCGAGGTATTCCTCCAAATCGACATATACTCCGCGAGGAGTTCTGGCGCTCGAAATTTTCGCAGACCCGGTCCGGCGAAAGCAAGGTGACTTTTACCGGCTTCATCGTAAGCTTGGCGGCGAAGCGCCACTCTTTGAGGGGCTGGTTCTCGTTCAGGCGCAGTCGCCGGGTGATGGGCCGCCAGTACTGGAGTTTTGGATCGGTTATGGCCGAATCCGGCTGCCAGCGCTGCAAGGCTTGCCCACCCAAGGTGCGGCTTTCCTGGAATTGCAGTGTCTGTTTTTCTGAAACGAATCCGGAAACCGATTCGACAAAGCTATCCTGAAAATTGAGCCGGCGATATTCGCCGTCGGTCAGCACCGGCAAGCGGTGCGCCTCCTGCTGGACTATGAGGGCGTGAATCGCCTCGTCTTGCGCTTCGCGCAAATTGCCATCGCTCACCGCGCCGAGCCCATGCCGGGCATAGACATCCTTCAATTTTTTTGGGCGCAGGAGACTGCCCACCTGATCGACCCTCAATTTGGCAACAACCGCTTCATCCGCCATCGACGTCACCCTCCTTCCCTTGGGCTCCGCTCACTTCCACAGTTCGGCGAGAAATCCCGACCGTTTTATTTCATCCACGTAGCTGTTGTCGTAATAGGCGGAGAGCGGCGTACTGTTCGCCGCCTTGGCCTCGATCAAGTTCCACTGCGCCGATTGCTGCACAATGGGTTGGATCGAGCCCGGCATCACCGTGGGATCCTTGACGAAAATATCGAGAGCGAAGCGGTAGCTCTGGTCGAGAACTTCAACTTCCTTCTGGCGCGTGTACTTCGCCAGCGCCGCCTTGGCCTGTATTTCGTTGCCGAACATCTGCTTGGTTCCTTCCATGGTCGCCTTGATCATACCGATAATAATTTCGCGGTTTTTCGCCGCCAATGACTTGCGCGCGACGAGACCGTTGATCAAAAACTCAACTCCGGCTTTCTTGAAGTCCTTGGGGCTTACGATCTCGCGGTACCCGTCTTTCACCAGGCGGAAGGTATTCGGCGCCGAGGTAATCACGCCGTCGATCAATCCCTGGGAAAGACTCGTCACGCCTTGCGCCGTCGTGCCGGTCTGGACGACGTTGACACCCTGGACATTGTAAAGTTTCACGATCGCTTGCAAAGTAAAATGCGGGATCGCACCGAGCCGGCTGATGCCGATCTTCTTGCCCGCAAGATCCGCGGGCGTCTTGATCTCCGGTTTCACGATCAATGATTGAATGGCGTAAGGAGTCGTGGTCGCCACTTGAACGATGTCGCCGCCCTGGAGCACATTGGTCACCAGCGGCGGGCCGCCGCCGGCGCCGATGATCGCCTGGCCGCCGAGCATGGCTTGCATGATCACAGGAGAGGCGCCGACATAAACCATATCGACGTCGAGGCCGTACTTTTCGAACAAGCGCGCTTCTTTGGCGATCCACCACGGCAGGCTCGCCACCCCGATGGGCGTATAGGGAAATGGCACTTTAGTCGCTTCCCGAGCCGATATGCCCGACGCGCATACCAGAAAAAGTAACGTGGATAGAAACAGTGAAAGCTTTCGCGCCACGACTATTTCCTTCTTGGACTGATTGGGAGCTTACCTCTTTTCGCCGCCGCGCCAAACCACTCTCGACGCTGCGGCGGTTACCCGGGCAGAGCGTCAATAAACCCTTCGTCATCCAGCTCCTTCACCCAATGGAGGTCCCACAGTGACAAGGGATTGAGCCCCTTCGCGCCGAGATATTCAAGCGTCGCAATCTCGTAGGTATTGGCGACGGCTGCGGGGGTCGGAAAAGGCTTTGCCTTGATGCCGGCGACAATCGAGTCGAAGCGTCGTTTGAGTTCGGCATCGTCAGGGACTTTCATCTGCGGCTGCAATTCCGGTTGCAGCGCGGCGTAGGCCTCAGCCGGCCGCTTGATCAGCCATGCCAGGGCATGCAAAACCGCCTTGACGTAATTGCGCATGAGCTCGGAATTTCCCCGCGCGAAGCTCGAAATGCACGCCTGGGCGAACTGGCCGACGATGGGGATTTCAGGCACCGGCAGAACATTTAATCCGGCCGCCAGCGCGTCCGGCAGATAAAGCGGCGACATAAACGTTGCGACGCACTCGCCGCTCGCTACTTTTTTCCATTGCCCCCACCGGCCGATTTCGCCGTCTGAAACCATCACCGTCGCGACGTCTTTCTCCAGGCCCATCATCCTTAGCCAAAGGGTCACGGCGTGAGGTTGGCCGGAAGTGCGTACGGCCATGGTCTTGCCCCTGAATTCCTGCACCGCGCGCACATGGCGCGGCACGACGAGATGCAAGCCGCCGCCTTTACTCGGGGCGCAGAACATGGTGATTTTCTTACCCTTGGCGGCTTCTTCGTAGAGGAATTCAAGGTGTTCGATGAGAACGTCGGCCGAGCCGTCGAAAAGCGCCGCTTCAAAGGCGCCTTCGTCAGCAATACGAACGACGCGAACATCGACATCATAGTGCCGCCTCGCCATCGCGCGTATGGCGCAGATCACGGGCAACCGGTCAACGTCTCGATACGCAAGTGTAACGCTCTGCATGACAGGTGACGCTCCTAATCTGGCTGCGCTTTCGTCACTCTAGCCGCGCAATCGATGCTCGGATAGACCTTGAGTGCCTTGCCCTCGGACACATGAACGGTTCCGGTTTTTACGCCGCGCGGTTTGGTTACATGCCGCGCTCGCGTGCAATGGACTTTTGCCGCGCCGGCGCCGCGTGATTTACTGTGATAGGCGGCCACCGCCGCGGCCTGGCGCAGTGTTTCTCTACTCGGCTCTTCATCCGGCTTTGCCCGCAGAATAACGTGACTTCCGGGCACGCCGTCGGCGTGGAACCACCAATCGTCGGGTTCAGCGAGAGTCATGCTGAGATAATCGTTGCCGGCGTCCGTCGCGCCGACCAGCAAATCCCAAGCGCCGGGAAGTTCGTAACGAATGATTCGCGGCTTATTCTTGCTCAAACGTCGCCTGACTGTTTGCCGTCTTACTTGCCGTAAAATTTCTTGAAGAAACCTTCGTCTTCCAAACTCTTGAGCAGAGAGATATCGAGAAACTCGCCGGCCTTCCGTCCCTTGAGGTGAGCATAACTGTGGCTGAGATCCTCTATGTCGTTTTGAATCGCTTCTTCCTTGGGAAAGGGCCGCGCGGGAATGGAGCCGAGCAGATAATTTTTGTACATCGATTCCAACATCTTGGGGTCATCGACTTTCAAATACTTGCGATAAACACGGTAAGCCTGCTCTTTTTGCGTCCGGCCGATGTAGATCCCCTCGCTGATGGCCATGAGAAAAGCTTTCAGTTGCCGCGGTTTTTGTTTGAACAACTGGCGGCTGGTCGCGATGTCGCTGCCGGTGGTGTACACGCCGGCTTCGTAGACATCGGCGAGCACCGAAAATTTCATCCCGCGCGCGGCCAACTGGAGCAAATTATCTTCCGTGCCCAACGTCGCATCGATCTTGCCTTGCACGAGCATGAGCAGGCGGCGGTCGGACTCGCTGATGCCGGTGGGGAGCAAAGTGACGTCTTTCCCCGGCGTCAATCCGAGCCTGGGAAGAAGCCGCTGCAGCGCGAAATCCGTCCCCGCGCCGATCCGGCTTGAGCCGATGATTTTTCCTCTTAGTCCCTGGACGGTGGTGATTGATGGGTGAGCGATAAGTTTATAGGCGATATGTCCCAGGCCGGCAATGATGACCAGCGGCGCGCCGCGCGCGGCCGCGCCCACCGCCGATGAGCCCGAGGCGGCGATAATATCGACGCTGCCGCCGAGCAACGCGTTCACTGAAGTCACGCCGGAGGCGATGTACACCAGGTTGCCGTCCAAACCATACTTCTCAAAAAGCCCCAGGTCTTTGGCAATCCAGAGCGGCGCCCGAGTCCCGGACACCGACGCGAAAGAGATCGTGAAGGAGTCGAGCTTTTTGTCTTGGGCGATGGCAGCGAAAGGTGCGGCAAGCAGAAGGAGCACAGCGATTAACAAGCTCCGAATCAAGGCGTTACCAGACCTCCCCTTTTTCAGCGTTCGAATGCCTTCGACCGGCCGCGGCTTGAGATTTTCGATTTTGGATTCTTAATCGTCGTTCTCCCTGCCGAGATTACTGGCTTAGTAACACGCGGATAACCCACCGTCAACGAATCTGTCGATTGACAGCCATGGGTCGTTGCTATACGAGAGTCGCCATGAGTCACAAAATCTGGCTGCGTGTGACCCTCCCCGAAAATGCCTTGGAGTCGATCAAGCACGACGTTCCGGCGTGCGATTTGCGCCAGGGCGACGATACCTCCATTGACCCGGAGTGGCGCCGCGAAATCGACGCCGTTTTCACCGAAGAACCGCTGCCCGATGAACTTGTGCAACGGATGCCTCGACTAAAATGGCTGCACGTCACGCGCGGCGGCGTCAGTGCTTATCTCACCCCTGCGGTGAAAGAACGCCCAATTCAAGTCACCGGGTCGAAAGGAATCCACGGCACGGTCTTCTCCGAGTTTGCCCTGGCCTGCATTCTCATGGTGGCAAAGAAACTGCCGGAATGCATTGACGCGCAAAAACAACGGAAATGGCAAAGGCTTCAGCCCGTGGAGGTGGACGGACAAACCATCGGCATCGTCGGCTTGGGCGTCGCCGGCACGGATCTGGCGCGCAAAGCCAAGGCGTTGGGCATGCGCGTTATCGCCACCAAACGTACGCCCATGGAAAAACCGGAGTTCGTCGACGAGCTGGGCACGCCTGAGATGCTGCCGCGTCTATTGCGTGAATCAGACTTCGTCGTATTATTGCTCGCTTCCGTCCCGTCGACGTTCAACATCATCCGTGAGCCGGAATTGCGCCTGATGAAAAAAAACGCGTACTTGATCAACCTCAGCGGCGGCAAAGCCATAGACGAGCCTCTGCTCGTTCGCGCACTAAAAGAGCAATGGATCGCCGGCGCGGCTCTGGATGCTTTCGCCAGACAACCGTTGCCCGAAGACTCGGAATTGTGGAGCCTACCCAACGTCATAATCTCGCCGCGCATCGCCGGCATCACGAGCCAAAAATGGCCGGCGCTGTTGCCGATCTTCAGAGAAAACCTGCGCCGCTTCATCGCCGGCGAACCCCTGCGCAATCTAGTCGACAAGGAACTCGGCTATTAGAGAATCGTGCTCGTTTCTCGTGCTCGTGGTCGCAGGACGAGAATTCACGAACACGAGCCACGAACACGGACACGAAAACCGCGCGCCTCTGAATCCTTTTGAGCAGCCTGCAAATATCAGCTTCAGCAAGCTGCTAGCGCCAGCGCTCCGATCCGATACATTGAACCTTGAACGTTGAACTTTGAACGGGCGTAGCCCTTTGAACCTTGAACTTTGAACAGTCCGAGTGGGCTTGTCCGCGCGGGGAGTTCTGTAGTAGATTCGAGCACGATCAAAAAGGAGGACATCGCCATGGCATCGATCTTATATCTTGGAACGGATGAAGGCGTCGTCACGTTAAAAAGCGAAGACGGCCGCGCTTGGAAAATGGAGAACCACGGGCTCAAGGACTGGCAAGTGCCGGAAGTCGCGGTGTCGCCGTCTGCGCCGAATAAAGTTTTCGCCGGCACCCGAGGCGACGGCGTCTGGCTCAGCGAAGACTTCGGCGCCACCTGGAAAAAACCGAGCTACGGCAAGCGCGGCCCAGGCAAGGTGCGTTGCCTCAGTTTCGATCCCATCGATCCGAACACGCTCTATGCGGGCACCGAGCCCATCGACGTTTTCATCAGCCGCGATGGCGCCAAGAGCTGGGACCGGCTCGATTCCATCTGGAACATTCCATGGGTGTCGACCATCACCTATCCGGTCGCGGTCGTGGAACCTCACGTGCGCGATATCACCATCGACGCCGGAGATCCGCAGACGATGTACGTCGCGCTGCAAGTAGGCTATATGCTCAAAACCACCGACGGCGGCAAAAATTGGGAACTGCTGAACAAGAATCTCGACTGCGACGTGCACACCATTGTGTTGCATCCGGAGGATAGCAACAGGATCTTTATCGCCACTGGCGGGCACGACTGCCGGGCGGGGACAGCGCCGGGGCGCGCCCTGTACTCAAGCGAAGACGGCGGCAAAAACTGGGCGCCGATGGCGGCCGAATTCAAAGAAGAATACTCGGTGCCGCTGACGATTCACCCGAAGAAGTCGAATGTGATTTACTCCGCGGTGGCCAACGGCCAGCCCGGCCAATGGAGAAAGCGTCCCAGCGGCGCCGAAGCGTTCTTGATTCAATCCACCGATAGCGGCAAGAGCTGGAAGAAGCTTGACAATGCAGTTTCACAAGCCAACCAGAGCTTTGTGGAAGCCTTTGCCTTCGAGCCGTCCAACCCCGACCGGATGTTCGCGGCCCAGCGCAACGGCAATTTATTCGCCAGCGAAGACAGTGGCGCAAGCTGGTTCAAGATCGACGCAAGAGTACCCGAACTGAGTGACATGAAAGCCGCCCACGCGTAAGCGAGACTAGGTTTCAGGTGTCAGGTTTCGGGCTTCAGTGCGGATTAGGAACTCAAGTCTGCACACCTGATTCTCGACACCCGAAACCTGAACGCTGAAACCTGAAACTACATTTTATGGCCAACCTAGTCGGCTGCGTGGCTATGTCCCACGCTCCACAATTGATGCTCGATCCTGGAAACTGGCATCTGTTGCAGAATCGCCAGAGCGAGAACCTGCCGGACAAGCCGGGGCTCGAGAACGAAACCGACGACCTCAAGTGGACCAAATGGCGCGGCTGCATCTCCGCCATCGAGAAGTTGCGCGCGCGCATCGAGAGCCTGCGGCCGGACGTTCTGATCGTCGTCGGCGATGACCAGCATGAAAATCTCGTCGACGACAACATGCCGCCGTTTATGATCTATATGGGCGAGGAAGCGGAAGCGAGCGTGAGCTTGCGCTATCTCAAACAGTCACGATCCGAAAACCGCACAAAGTACCGAATCGATGCCAAACTGGCCGAGGCCTTGATCACCGGACTCATGGATCACGGCTTCGACCCTTCCTATTCCAAAAAAACTCGTTACGACGGCGGCCTCGGTCATGCCTTCGCCCGAGTGCTCAAGTTTCTCGTGCCCGACGCTGACTGCCGTCTGATTCCGGTTATGGTGAATACGTACTATCCACCGGCGCCGTCGGCGAAGCGGTGCTTGCAATTCGGACAAGCCCTTGCGTCGATCATTCGCCAATATCCGAGCGACGACCGGGTCGTCATCGCCGCTTCCGGTGGTCTGAGCCACACAAAGATCGATGAGGCGTTGGATGAACAGTTTCTCCAAGCCCTCAAAAGCAACGACACGGCATATATGAGCGCGATGCCCGCGTCGGTGTTCCGCGAAGGCACATCGGAAATTTTAAATTGGATCGTCATCGCCGGCGCGGCGGACCGCAACGGCCAAGTCGTCGATTACCTTCCCCTCTATCGCACCCGGACCGGCGTCGGCTGCGCCATGGGCTTTGCGTATTGGGAAATGAGTTGACGTCGAGTTCGAGTATCACTGCACGCTCTGAGATTATCGACCGTAAGTCGCTAACCCTCGTTCGTCATTCCTGCGAACGCGGGAATCCAGTCTTTTCGTGCTAATCCCTATAGAACGAACCTGGATGCCCGCCGGAGTTTATCCTGAGTAGCCGAAGGGCGGGCATGACGTATCGGCCCCACGCACATTTGATGTAGAACACTCTCTCCATGACCGACGACTCCACCGGTTCCGACGCGCAACCATCCGGCAAGCTCGCCGCGCTGCGCTATCGCGACTTTCGACTCTTCTGGACCGGCCATTTAATCTCTAACATCGGCACCTGGATGCAGATGACGGCGACGAACTGGCTTCTGTACCAGCTTACCGGCTCTCCCGTCTTGTTGGGCTTGAATGGAATCTTTCGCGCGGTTCCCGCCATCGGCCTCGGCGTCATCAGCGGCACCTTCGCCGACCGTTACGACCGCCGTAAGCTCTTGCTTTGGACCGAAGTCGTCTCCGGACTATTGGCACTCGGTCTCGCCGTCCTGGATCATTCCGGCCGGATCGAACCCTGGCATATTTACGCTCTCCACGTTCCTCAATGCCTCGGTCGGATCCTTCGATGGGCCGGCGCGCCAAGCGCTGTATCCAAATCTAGTCCCTCGCTCCGCCTTGCCCAACGCCGTAGCGCTCAATTCTTTGTTGTGGAAGGGTTCGGCGCTCCTGGGTCCCGTTTCTTGCCGGCGTGGCAATCAGTTGGATGGGAACCGCGGGCGCCTTTTACGCCAATGCCGCAAGCTACGTCGCCGTCGTGGTCGCCATCTGGATGATGCGTGTAACTTCGCAAGGGCAGCTCCAAGCGGCGCAGCCTGCTCAGCGAAACCACCGAGGGCTTTTCCTATATCGTCTCGCATCGCATCGTTCTCGGCGTGATGGCCATGGAAGCGGTAGCGTCCATATTCGGACTGAACCATACGATGCTCACCATCTTCGCCAGTGACATCCTGCGCGTCGGCGCCCATGGTTTTGGACTGCTCCAATCCGCGCGCGGACTCGGCGCCGTCATCGGCTCCAGCATTTACATCGGTGTCGGCCAACGGCCGTATCAAGGCAAAATTCTTTTCGTCTCGGCGCTTCTTTATGGCGGAGGTTTTGCCCTCTTCGGTATTTCGCCGTCATTCCTGTTGTCGCTTTTGCTCATGGGACTTGTTGGCGCGACCGACACCATCTGGGGCGCATCGCGCGGCACGATTCTGCAGATTGACCACTCCCGATACATTTCGCGGCCGAGTGATGGGAGTTTTTCAATTAAGCAATCGCGGGCTCCATCCGCTGGGACAAGTTCAATCTGGCCTGCTTATTCCGTTAATCGGGGCGCCGGCGGCCACGGTCGCAGGCGGGCTGGCGGTATCAGCAGTAACTTTTTTCATCGCTTGGAAAGTGCCGGCGATCTGGCAATTTCGTTGGGACGACAAATCCGCGGACATCCATTCAGGCAAGAATATTGCGGCGTGAAAACAACGGCATGCGACAGTGACTGGCGGTTTGCGGATCAATTCGAATCACTTTTGCGTGGCCCGTGGTAAAAAGCCGGGCGGGTCCGCGCGAATTTTCTGATGCTTCACCTTGATTCCTGAACCGATTCGATGATACGGCCTGGCCATCCCAACCTCAAGGTTGTTTGCACGGAATACGATGTCGGTTGGGTCGCGATCATGTATGAACAGGCCAATTACCGTTATGGGCGCGCCACGGCCTATGGTTCGGATATCAAGCTGAAGATGGCGCCCGGCGACTACATGAAACGCCACGCTTGGTTTACTTTCCAGGACGATCGCGCGGGGATGCTTACAACTCCGGTTTTCGGCGCGGACAATTTTATGTGGGCGAGTGATTATCCCCATGGAAACACGACATGGCCCTATTCCCAGCAGACCATGGAGCGGATTGGCGCCGGAGTGAGTGCCGATATCAAGCGCAAAGTCGGCCGGGAAAATGCCAACCGGTTGTATCGAATGGAGCTCTGAGGCACAAGCGCGCTGCAGAAAACTTCTTTGTTGCTTGCTTCGAACGCCGACGTGTGTGCTGAAGTTCCTAAGTCAATCATGAGGAGAAATGTTTATGACGTACCAGCGCAAGGATATTGGGCTCGCGCGGGCTGGTTGTTTATCTTGCTTATTCTCATTCCCGACTTGCATCCCCAAGAGGCGATCTCCGCGGAGAAGTTTATCTGTATTCTGGGCGGCACGGGCACCCGGCATGGGATTCCGGTTCTGGCCGGATCCTTCGGCCTCTATCCAAAATATGGGCTTGACGCGACCATTGTGCGCATCGGCAGCGGCACCATCGCGACTGCCGCGCTCCTGGGCGGCGAGGCGGATGTCATCAGTACCTCGGGGCCTGCTTTGATTAATGCCCGACTTTCCGGAACGCCGGTCTTATATGTCAGTAACTTCAATGACTGGAGCGATGCCCATCTACTGGTTCGCCCTGAAATCACCAGCATGGAGCAGTTGCGCGGCGGGAAGTTTGCTGTGCCTGGGCTTGGAGGGGGCTATGCGCACATGTTGCGCGCTTTCTTTTTCCCCAAATATGGGCTCGATAAAGGCGCCAAACAACCGACGATCCTCTCGGCCGGGGATACACCGTCCGCTCTCACCGGAGTCGTGACCCGACAATACGATGCGGCGCTTGCCTCGTACGAAAATTACGTCGCCTATCGGAAACGCGGGCTCAAAGCTCTGGTGGTGCCCGAAGATGTCAACGTCAAATGGTACACCGGTCTGATCACGCTGGAAAAGAAAGTCAAAGAGCGCCGGCGCGCGATGATCCAGTTTATCAAGGCGCAGATCGAGGCGGTCAGCATCATCAAGAGAGACCCGCTCAAAGCGCGAGCTGCGCTCAAAAGCTATTTTCGCAGCAGTGACGACGAGCTGATGGCCGAATACCAGAACTACCTAGCCACCACGTTGCCCCTGGTCACGCGGGTCGAGACGGAAAACATCAAGACCTTGCTGCTGACTTCGACCAACCCCGCCGCGAAGAACGCCAAGCCGGAAGAGTTCATCGATAATTCAATGGTAGAAGAGATTTTGCGCGAAGGGTTTGTAAAGCAATTCCAGCGCTGAGAGAGAGCGGTGAAATCCATGCCGATGACCGAAGATATTGCCGCGTTTGCCGCGACATTTAGCCTGAAGACCGCGCCGGCCGAGCTTCTGCCGCGCGTGCGGGAGACTTTTCTCGATTCCTTCGGCGTGATGTTGGCCGGGAGCCGTGAGGAAAGCGCCCAGATCACCGCGCGGTGGGTTCGCAGTCAGGGAGAGATTGGACAATGCGCTGTCATCGCGGAACGCGGCCTTCGCACGTCGCCGGCAAACGCAGCGCTAGCGAACGGCGTTGCTGCGCACACCCTTGACTATGATCATTTCGGCCATCAGAGCGCCGTGATGGTGCCCTGCGTGTTGGCCGCGGGCGAAGCCAAGGGCGTCAACGGCCGCGCGCTCATCGAAGCCTACATCGTCGGCGTCGAGGTCAGCACGCTATTGGCCAAAGGGATGAGTAAAGCGGCGCAAGAATTAGGCCTCCACCCGGCCGGCGTGTGCGGTTCATTGGGCGCGAGCTGCCGCGGCTGCCAGATTGTTTGGTTTAGGGCGTGAGCAAATTCAGGTTGCTTTAGGGATTGCCGCCTCTTTGACCGCCGGGCTTAGCCAGAATTTCGGCACGATGGTGAAACCGCTGCACATTGGCAACGCGGCAAGAAACGGAATCGCGGCTGCGGAGATGACGGCGCTGGGATTTACCGCCAATGCAAGCATTTTCGATCAGCAAGGCGGATTCTTCGGCGCCTTGAGAAACGAAGACACCAGCGAGAAACTCGGCAAGAGTTTCAGGTTCCTGGAGCCGGGAATTGCCTTCAAAGCCTATCCCTGCCCTTATAGTTCCCAACGCGCGGTCGATGCGATCGTGAAGATCGCCGAACGCCATCACGTCGCCCCGCGCGACGTGATGGAGATCACCTGCGCCGCCGCTCCGGCTACCTTTCGGGTGCTGATCCACCACCGGCCAACTACCAGCCTGGAAGCAAAATTTAGCCTTGAATATTTGTTGGCGGCCGGGCTTACCTTGAAAACAATCAACGAAGAGTGCTTCGATCTCGAACATGTCAGCGATCCGGTGATGCGCGACCTGGTGGCCAAGGTGCGCATCGTTGATTCGCCGGCGAAGCGCGAGACCCCCGGCGAGGGCCCAGTAAGCGTGCAGGTCCGCACGCAGACCGCTGTCTACGAAGAAACCGTAAGCTACGCCCCGGGCCATCCGAAAAACCCTCTGTCGTGGGATCGTCTCGCGGCGAAATACCAGGCCTGCGCGCGCCAGGGCGGGTTTAGCGAAACCACCGTCGCTGGTTCTCTGGAGACGCTGAGCCGCATCGACGAAATCGCCAACGTGAGAGAACTCACGCGGCTTTTTGCGGCGTGAGCCGCGCCAGCGAGCGCAAGCGACCGTTTGTTTTCGAAGTGATTTTGACAATAGGCGCGGCAGGATGTTATGGAAAATGTAGCGTATGACCAATGCAATTCAATCAAAGACACTCCATCCTCTGCTAGTAAGAGTCATTCTTCTGGTCAGTGCTCTATTTGTTCCGAACTTCGTATCGGCCCAAGATAGCGTCACCGCCAAACTGATCGAAGGCGCAAGAAAAGAAGGGAGGATGATTTTCTATTCTTCCCTCAACGTTGAAGACAATAACGGCCTGCTCAGAAAATTCGAAGAGAAGTATCCCTTCATCAAGACGGAGCTGAATCGGCTGAGCGCGGACCGACTTCTCATAAGATTCCAATCCGAGGCGCGAGCAAAAAAACATGTGGCGGACGTCTTGCTGAACGGCGGGGCGCGGACGTACATCACCAAGAAGGAAGGCCTCTTGATGAAATATGTTTCGCCGGAAAGCAAATTCTACGGCCCGGGATTTAAGGATCCGGACGGATACTGGACCGATGCTTATCTGAACGCGCACGTGCTTGTTTACAATACCCGCATGGTAAAAGCGCCGGACGTGCCGCGCAGTCATGCCGATCTGCTGAAGCCCCAGTGGACGGGAAAATTCGTCATGGTCTCGAAGGCGTATGAGTGGTTCCTTAAAATTCTCAAGCTCGGCGGCGAAGAGAAAGGGTTGGAATTTTTCAAGCAGCTCGCGCTGCAAAAACCGGGATTCAGAATCGGTTCGAGTCAAATCGCCGATTTGGTGGCCGCCGGCGAGCATCCCATCGGGATCAATACTTATTCCACCAATATCGAGGATCTGAAGGCGCGCGGCGCTCCCGTCGAATGGGTGCCCTTGGACCCGGTGATCGCGATCCTTCACCCCCTGGCGATCAACGCCAACGCCCCTCATCCCAACGCGGCAAAGCTTTTCGTCGATTATGTGCTGTCGAAAGAAGGGATGCTGCTCCTGCGCAGCTTCAAAAGAATTCCCAGCCGGCTCGATGTCGAGCCGATCGTCCCGCGGCTGACCAAGGGTATCAAGTTCCATCCCAGCGAGCCCGAGCTTGCGGAGGAATTCGACAAGTACGCGCGCACATTCCAAAACATCTTCGAGGTAAGATGAGTGGAATCGTGCTCGTTTCTCGTGCTCGTGCTTGAACCGACTGGAAACCAACCGGGGCGCCTTGCCGCTGCCCTACTCTTTTAAGCAGCTGTAGAATGATTTCTTTAGGAATCTGAAAAAAAAGACTCGCAATTCGCTTATGGCTCAAATCCGCATAGGTCTCCATCTGCATCCCCCGCCGAAACATAGCCTGGATGGATTTACAGATATGGTACGGCGCGCGGACCGCTACGGCTTTGCGCGCATCGGCACCGGCGACACGCAGTGGCACAATATGGAGTGCTTCGTCGCGTTGACGCTTATGGCCCTTAACACCGAAAGAGTAGAAATCGGGCCGCGCGTCGCCAATCCGGTGACGCGCGAGCCGTCCGTGATGGCCAGCGCTATAGCCAGTGTGGAATTGATTTCCAAAGGCAGAGCCGTGCTGACCATCGGCAGGGGCGACAGCGCGGTGCACAACATCGGGCTCAAGCCGGCCACCGTCGAGGAAACGCGCGACTACATCGTTGCCGTACGCGAACTTTTGGAAAATGGGCAGACGGTGTACCGAGGACGGCACAACCGCTTCGTCTGGCCGCGCCCGGAAACGCGGCGGCGCATTCCGATTTGCGTCACTGCTGAGGGACCAAGGATGCTCCGTTTGGCCGGGCAAATTGGTGATCAAGTTCTCATCGGCACCGGCTTGACGCCGGAAATCGTCGAGGCTTCCCTGCAGCAACTTCACGAAGGCGCAAAAGAAGCAGGGCGAGATCCATCCGAGGTGGAGGTTTGGTGGGCGCCCCGGTTGAGCATTGCCGAGAACCGGGAGAAAGCCCTCAAAGACATACGAGCCAGCGTCGCGTCGGCGGGAAACCATGCGTTGCGATCGGGGCTAGCGGGGAAAAATGTGCCGGAGCGTCTTCAGGAAAGCATCCGGCGATTTCACCAACAGTACGATTATTCTCAGCACGGGGACAAAACCGGAAAAAATGTACGGCTCATTGACGAGCTCGGGCTGACCGATTACCTGCTCGAGCGGTTTGCGGTGGCGGGCGCGCCGTCGGATATTGTCCGGCGCATTCGCAGCCTGGCGAGTTTGGGACTCAACAATCTGTGGCTAAGTTCTCCCGGTGATGATCCATCAAGCCTTGATCTGATGGGGCAAGAAGTACTACCCCATCTCAATCCGTAAACCGGGATTATCGAAGAAAACCCAAGCATTCGAAAGGGAACAACGTGCTTTACGATTCTGAAAGCGGCAATTGCCGCATCGCTCTAACCGGGGACACGATGTTGACACGAAAGCTCTCCAGTT
Source organism: uncultured delta proteobacterium (assembly GCA_963840855.1). Classification (GTDB taxonomy): domain Bacteria; phylum Desulfobacterota; class Binatia; order UBA9968; family UBA9968; genus DATACQ01. The sequence goes on along the minus strand of CAWJBB010000087.1, from coordinate 92,392 downwards.
TCACCGAAGAGCGCTACCAGGCGCTCGTCTCGCTGTTGCGCGGCGCCGACGCCTGCTTCTCCAACCTCGAGACCACTGTGCGCGGTTGGGACGAAGGGTCGCCCGCGATCAGCCGTATGGGTCGTGGCACTTTCATGACGACGGAACCCTGGTTGGTCCAGGAAATGCGCTGGTTGGGAATCAACCTGCTCTCCTGCGCCAACAACCACGCGTTCGAGTTCGGCGAGGAAGGCGTGCTGGCAACGATGCGCCATTTGGATAAGGGTGGCATCGCGCACGCCGGTACCGGAAGAAACCTCGGCGAGGCGAGAGCGCCGGGTTACCTAGACACTCCCAATGGGCGGGTAGCATTGATTGCCGCCAACGCCACGAGTACCCGCTCTCTCATTAGCGCGCCCTGGGGCAAAGCCGGCAGCCAACGATTTGACCATAAGGGAAGACCGGGGGTGAACCCTTTGGGATTCGATACGACTTACATGGTCGATCCCAAGGCTTTTGAGGAGCTGAGTCGAATCGAGCGCGAGCTGGGATTCGATCCTGAGAAGGAGCGCGAGAGGCGCGCGGGCGAATCTCAAGAAAAGACCATCGATGTTCGCGGCAACCGGTTCGTCGCCGGTGAGGGATTTTCGCTGCGCACTCGGATAGACAGCCGAGATCTCGAAGAGAATCTCAAATGGATTCGCGACGCGCGCCGGCAGGCTGATTGGGTAGTGGTGAGCCTGCACTGGCACGAGTTCGGCGGCGAGAGCCTGCGCAAAGCGCAGAGCGTTATGGATTGCGTGGAGCCGGCGGACTTCATTACGGCTTTTGCCCGCGCGGCCATAGACGCGGGAGCCGACGTGTTCGCCGGCCATGGCTCTCACGTGCCGCTCGGTATTGAGATCTACCGCGACAAGCCGATTTTTTACAGCCTGGGAAATTTTATTTTTCAAAACGAGACAGTGAAATCGTTTCCCGCCGACGCCTATGAGCGCTTCGATCTTGATTCTCAGGCAACACCAGCCGACTGGTGGGACGCGCGCACGGATCACGGGAAAAAGGGCCATCCCGCCAACCCGCTGTATTGGGAGAACTTTGTTGCGGTATGCCACTTCAAAGACAAGCGGTTCAGCGAAGCGCGGCTCTATCCCATCGATCAGGGACATGGGCGGCCGCGGGCGCAGAGAGGGAGACCCTTGTTGGCCGACAAGACTGTCGGCGAGCGCGTGCTTGATCGGCTGCAACGATTGTCGCGAATTTACGGAACCGAAGTCAAGATTGAAAACGGCGTCGGCGTGATCGGCGTCTAGCGGGACAAGAGCTGGGAAGTAATGAACAGAGATAGTCAGAGCCTTGCGCGGAGTGGCGCTTTGCGTGTTGCTGTGGGGCATCTGTAGCGCGAGCGCGCGGGCGGCGACGGACGGCGGTATTGTCGAAAAAGCCAAGGCCGAAGGAGAGGTCGTCCTCTACACTGCATGGGGACTGGACACCATCCAGGCAATACAAAAGGCGTTCGCAAAAAAATACCCGTTCATCAAATTCGAAGCGCGCCGGACCGGGAGTGAAAGGCTGTTAACGATTACGATCACCGAGCACAAACAGAAGCTGTTTCGCGCCGACGTTTTCAGCGGCAGCCACCTGGCAATGATCAATCATAAGAAGGCGGGGCATCTGCAGAAATATCTCTCGGCCGAACAACGGGCGTTCCCGAAAGAATACAAAGATGCAGACGGTTTTTGGACGGCATTTTACATGGACACCCGGGTTTTAGCTTACAATACCCGCCAGTTGGCCCGGGAGGATGCGCCGAAAACCTATGAAGACCTCTTGCTCGCCAAATGGAAGGGCAAAATGGCGATGGATGACGCCGACTATATCCTGTACGGCAGCCTGCTGGAGATGATGGGTCGGGAGCGGGGAATTTCGTTCATGAAAAGATTGGCGCAGCAAGATCTCATTATACGCAGCGGCCACTCGCTTTTGACCCAGCTGCTCATCGCCGGCGAGTTTCCGATCTATCTGGATGGTTTTGGCAGTAATATCGAAAAATTTAAGGCACAAGGGGCGCCGCTCGATTGGGTTGCGTTGGAACCTGTGATCGTTTCCCTCAATCCGGTGGGGATGGCTGTCAATGCCCCGCATCCCAATTCTGCGAGACTCCTGGTAGACTTCCTCTTGTCCAAGGAAGGGCAAGAACTCGGTAAAAGCGTCGCGAAAATTCCCGCGCGGACAGAAGTGGAGCCGCCCTATCCGAGATTGACCAAGGGGCTCAAACTCTTCCCGGTGCCGCTGGCCGTTGCTGACAGATACGGGGAAATCGTCAAAGAGTTCCGCGAGATCTTTTTGAAATGAAGCGTTAAGGTCGCCTGAGGTCGACCATTCAGAGAAAATGGATACAGGGCTTAAAGATAAAGTCGTTCTGATCACGGGAGCGACCCGCAATCACGGCAAGGCGACCGCGCTGGCGTTTGCAGCGGAAGGGGCAAATCTTTTGATCTGCACGCGAAAAAGCATGGACCTGCTTGAGGAAACCGCTCGGCTCGCTGTAGATCAAGGCAGCAAAGTTATCGCGAAACAATGCGACGTTACGGTGGAAGCTCAGGTCAGCGATTTGCTGCAATGCGGTCTCACCGAGTTTGGCCGCATCGATGTGCTGGTCAATAACGCGGGATGGAGAGTGCACGGCGACGTCATGAAATTGGACATGGAGGAATGGCAGGCGGCGCTTGACGTCAACGTCCACGCGCTGTTTCTCACTTGCAAGGCCGTCATTCCGGGCATGGTCGAGCGGCGCTGGGGAAGGATTATCAACTATACAGGAAACTCATTCATGCGCGGCATCCTGGGTCCGGGAACGCTAAAGATGGCGACCCTCGGATTCACTCGCGCTATCGCGCAGGAGTATGGCGAATTTAACATCACAGCTAATTGCATCGCCCCATGGGCGATAACAGTAGAAAGAAACGCGGGACACGTGAGTAGCGGAATAACCGCGGTAAGGGTGGAGGGCCAGGCAATCCCCAGAAGGGGCACGATTGCTGAATGTGCCGCGCTGGCGGTATTTTTGGCGAGCGACAAAGCGGGATACATCACGGGCCAGAATTACTCGGTGAACGGCGGAGCTTACTTTCTCTAGCCGTTTTCTTTCGCCGCCGGCAATTTGCCCCGCCTTTTAGAATCCGCTTTTTGGCGACCATGGAAACTGCTCTTAAAGGTAAGAATGTCCTCGTGACGGAAGTCGGCAACCCGCTGGGCAGAAGCAGCGCTCTGGCTTTTGGGCGTGAAGGAGCCAACCTTATTCTCGGCTCTTTGGATGATTCCGAATCGCTCCGCGCGGCACAGCAAGAAAGCGCCGCGCTGGGAATCAAAGTGGTCGCCGGGATTTACAACGCCGGCAACGAAGATGGCATCAAGCAGTTCGTGCAAAGAGGCCTCGATGAATTTGGTCATATCGACGTCCTGGTAAACAGTACGGCGTGGACCGAGGCGAAACAATCTTTTGCGGCGACGTCCTTCGACGCTTGGAAACGAGCGATTCACCTGGCGCTGACGGGATCGATGTTCATGTGTCGCGCTGTTCTTCCCGGGATGATCCAACAGCGCTGGGGGCGCCTGATTCACTTCACAGGCCTGGACGGCTTTGTCGGCGGCAATCCCGCGACGAGCACCGCCCACATGGGTATAGTCGGGCTTACGCGGGGCATGGCGACCCAATACGGTAAATATCGGATCACCGCTAACTGCATCGGCTATGGCGGCGTCGACGGCTTGGACAGTTTTCCGGGCGCTTACCCAGTGGCGAAACTCAATGACCCTCTAGCCCGATGCGGCACGGGGCAAGAAGTCAGTTCGGCGGCAATTTACTTAGCCAGCGAAGATGCCGGCTACATTACGGGTCAGTGCTATCTGGTGAACGGCGGCAAGTGGTTTCTCTAATAACAGAACAAAACTACCTCCAAGGCGCGGGGACCGAACCAATTAGAACAACAAACGACAAATCAATCATTGGGCAACTGTCCGAGTACATCGCTGGGGCGCGGCGGGCCGAGTTACCAAGCGACGTCTCGGCCCGGGCACGGCATCATATCCTCGATGCCATTGCGGCGATGGTTTCCGGCTCCGTGCTGCCACCCGGGCGCCTCGCCATCCGATACATCCAAGGACAGGGAGGCGCCCCGGAAGCGCGAGTCATCGGCAGTCAGTCGTTGACGACGGCCGTCAATGCGGCGCTTGCCAATGGCGTCATGGCTCATGCCGACGAGACCGACGACTCCCACGCGCCATCTTCGACCCATCCCGGTTGTGCGATTGTGCCGGCGGCTCTGGCGATGGCCGAGCGAGAAGGCGCGGACGGCAGGGCTTTGCTGCGCGCGGTGGTCGCGGGCTACGACGTTGGCTGTCGCGTGACGCAGGCTTTGGGGCCGGGTTTCCTCTCCGCCAAAGGACTGAGCAGCCACAGTATCGGCGGCACCTTTGGCGCGGCGGCAGCGGGAGCCAGTCTCGCCGATCTGGATCCAAAGGAGGTTAGTTACGCCCTGTCCTACGCGGCGCAGCAAGCTTCCGGCGTCAAAGCCTGGGTGCAGAGCGAAGATCACATCGAGAAAGCTTTCGATTTTGCCGGCATGCCAGCGCGCAACGGCGTGACCGCCGTGACTCTGGTCCAGGCCGGATTCACCGGCGTGGCCGACGTCTTCCAGGGAGAGCAAAATTTTCTTCAGGCCTACGCCGAGCACCCTAGTGCAGAAGAGCTGATTCGCGGCCTGGGTTCTGAGTTTGAAATCACGCGCGCGAACATCAAGAAATTTTGCGTCGGTTCCGCCATACAAGCCGTGCTCGATGCGCTCCTGCAAATCATCAGCGAGCATCGTGTGACCGCGGATGATGTCGAGGATCTCGTCGCGCGAGTTCCCGAAAATGGCGGCCGAATCGTCAACGACCGCAGCATGCCCAATGTCAATCTCCAGTACATTTTATCCGTCGCTCTGCTCGACGGCGGCCTCACGTTCGCGGCCGCCCATTCTTACGAGCGAATGAAAGATCCGAACGTTCTGGCCGTAAAATCGCGCATCAAATTAGAACTAGACCCCGCGCTCACCCACGCCCGGCCGCGCCGCCAGGGGATTGTCGAAGTCCATACCAGGGACGGCAGAACACTCCGCGTGCACGTGAAAAGCGTGCGCGGAACCGCGGACAATCCGATGAATGATAAAGAGGTTGAAGACAAGGCGCGGGATCTCGTGGCCCCGGTCCTGGGCAGCGAGAAATGCGAAAAGTTGCTTGCCATCGTGAAAAACCTGGAACGGGTGGAGGATGTGCGAGAGCTCAGCTCGGTGCTGGCAAACTGAACAGACAAACGGAAAAGCGCTCCGCTCGTTCCGAAAAGGATATCCATGAAACTCGTACTATCGACCCTAAAGGCAATTGGATTGGCCGCGTTGGTGGGGATGGTTTTGCCGGCGAAAATAGCCCTTGGCGCCGACGCGCCCGCACGCCTGACGATGAATACAATCATTGAAGGCGCCAAGAAAGAAGGCAAGGTCTCCTGGGGCAGTTACCTGGATGACGCCGAAGTGGGCGAGTTGAACAAAGCGTTTCAAAAGGAATTCCCTTTCGTCAAGGTCGAATACACCCGTCTCAGACCGCCTTACGAGCGCTTGCTGCTGGAGATGCAAGCGGGAAATTTTCCTTATGATACGATGGCGATTCGGCCCAATCTCATTGGCCAGCACCGCCAGCTCGGTTACTTGATCGATCCCATCGACTGGAAGGGTATGTTCAGCGTCGATCCGCGAATGGTGCATCCCGAGGGCGTCGCCGTATCGGCGATCACGAATCCCGCGGTGATTGTTTACAACAAGAATCTTGTTCCCAAGCAACATGTGCCTACGAGTTGGGCGGACTGCTACAACCCCTTTTTCAAGGGCAAGTTGGCGGTGCTGGTGGGAGCGGGTCAGGTAGTAACTCTGTGGAGCGCGTTCGGCGAGAAATGGGGCCTCGATTTTACCAAGAAACTTTTGAGCAACAATCCGCGCTGGGTGAGCGGCAACACGAACGCGCAAAACCTCGTCGCCACGGGCGAGATGCTAATGGTTTGTCCGACCGGCCACGGCACGTGGTATCGCTACGTAAAAGATCAACCCGGCGCGCCGCTGGCGGCGATTTTTCCTGAAGGTCCTATCGCAACCGACCGCGATATGCTTATGACACCGATCAAGGGAGCCGCCCATCCCAATGCGGCTTTGCTGTTGACGGGATGGATTGGCGCCAAAGGCGTCACCTATATGCGCACCGGCCGCGAAAGTATTTTCCATCCGAATTCGGAGCTGGGCGCGCAAGTCAAACGGATGGGCAGGGAAATTAAGGTACAACCCTGGGAGGTGTTGCTCGAGGAAGAGAAGTACGAGAGGCGCATTTTGGAAATCTGGGGCTTCCCAAAAGCCAAGAACTGAGAAAAGCCCGTCGATGAAGGTCCGCGCTCTCACCGGATGGATTCCGGCATTCCGACGATGGCCTCTGAATGAGTCCATGCGACACCGCATTAATTATTACAGCAGACGGCGCGGCTCGTAAACCACTTTTCAAAGTTCAACCTGAGCCAGTTGCTTCTGGCTTTGGTCATCGTCGTAGTATTGTGGTTGCTGGTGGTGCCGGTCGTCATGCTAATCGCAAGCAGCTTTCGCACCGGCCCCCCCAGTCTTCCCGGTCCCTGGACCATCAGAAATTTCGCGGTGGCGTTCAGCAGTGAATTTTTCTTTCGAAGCCTGCTCAACACCTTTATCGTCTCCACGGGAGCGACCGCCGCCGCGATTGCCCTCGCCATTGTGTTTGCGTGGCTCATTGAGCGCACCGACATGCCTTTTCGCAGCGCCGCTTGGGTCGCGGTCTTGTTGCCGCTGGTAATTCCGGGCGTTCTTTTTGCGCTGGCGTGGATGCTCTTACTGCTGCCCAATACCGGATTGATGAACGTTGTCGCCCGCGCCGCTTTAGCCCCGTTCGGTTGGAACCTTGAAGAGGGACCGCTGAATATCCAATCTCTGGGCGGGCTCATCTATCTCGGCGCGCTGCGCGGCGTGAGCACGGCTTTTCTCATGATCGTGGGGCTTTTCCGGCTCATGGATCCCGGACTGGAAGAATCGGCGCGAATTTCGGGCGCACCGCCCTGGGTCGTTTTCTTCAAGATAACCTTGCCCCTGCTTGCTCCAGCGCTTTTCGCCGCCGCCACCTATTCCTTCGTCTCCCATCTCGACTCTTTCGAAGCGCCGCTCGCTGTGGGCCTACCCGCGGGGATTTTCGTTCTCGCCACGTTAATCTATTTCCAAGCGATGCTCTCTGTGCCCGGCGATTATGGACTGAGCGCTGCTTATGCCGTTCTGTTCATGGGCATTGTCGGAATCATGGCAATTTTTTACGCGCGCTTGATCAGACGTTCGGAGCGTTTCGCGGTGATCCGCGGACGGGGGTTTAACCCCAGCAGGTATCCTCTGGGGAAGTGGCGTTTTGTCGCCCTGGGGCTGTTCGGCGTTTACTTCCTATTGACGGTTGCGGCGCCTGTTCTCGTGTTGGCGTGGGCTTCTCTTCTTCCTTACTATATGGCGCCATCGCTGCAGGCCTTTGGCATGGTTTCATTCAAACACTATGCCGCGATTCTCAGCGACCCCAGGTTCATGACTGATTTTCTCAATACAATCTATCTGGCTCTCGGCGCTGGAACAGCGACCATGGCCGTTGCGTTGCTTATTTCGTGGGTCGTCGTGCGCGGAAAAAGCCGCGCCAGGTTTATTCTCGATGGTCTGACATTCATCTCGTTCGCCGTTCCGGGTGTCGTCTTAGCGCTGGCGCTGATTTTTGTTTATCTCAAGCCGCCATTCCGTTATTTGGGTATTTACGGCTCGATGTGGATGATCATTTTGGGTTTGATGACGGAATATCTGGCTTTTGCGACGCGCACGACGAACGGTGGTCTCATGCAGATTCACACCGAATTGGAGGAAGCCGGGGCGGCCAGCGGCGCTGGCTCGTTTAACAACTCTATGGAAGATCACGATTCCATTGCTGATTCCCTCGCTGGTAGCGGGATGGATCTGGGTAGTCGCCCACTCGCTCAGAGCGTTTTCACTCCCACTTGTGTTAGGAACGAAGAAAAACGAGGTTCTTTCTGTGTGGATATGGATTCACTGGCAGAACGGACATATTCCCATGGCCGCCGCGTTAGGGGTTATCTTGATTACGATAACGGCGCTACTAGCGATCGCAGCGCGGCAGGTCATTGCGCGCGGGTCGCTAGGAAGCAAGTAGAGGTTTATCCTGCTGCCGTGTTTTGACCGCCATTGCAATGTAAAAGGAGAGCTGACATGGGCAAACGCTATCAAGTGATTTCTGCTGATTCTCATTTGGAAGTCTCTACCGATCGGTGGATTCATCGTGTGCCGCAAGAATATCGAGAGCGCGCGCCCCGTCGCTTGCGGTTGCCCGGCGGCGGCGATGCTCACGTAGTGGAGGGACGAGGCATCATGATCGAACCGGTTCGTGTGACTGGCGAGTGGCGCGTGTATCCATTCGGCGGCCGATTCGGCGAAAATCCAGGATCCGGCTCACCTGAGCAGAGACTGCGCGAACAGGATATCGACGGCGTCGAGGCGGAGGTGCTGTATCCGGGCAGCCAGGGTCCGAACTTTTGGCGCGGCATAAAGGACGACCGAGCTTACAAAGCGGTGGTGCGGGCTTACAACGATTGGCTCGGCGAGGAGTACTGCTCGGTGGCGCCGGATCGGTTGATCGGCCTCGGTCTGATCCCTGAGACCGGCGTGAAAGACGCCATCGCCGAGCTGGAGCATTGTTTACGCATCGGTCTCAAAGGCATTGTGCTAAACGCTTTTCCGGCCGGACGCATGTATCCCAGCGACGCCGATGACGAATTTTGGCGGGCAGCGGTCGACCTGAATGTACCGGTCAGCGTCCACGTGATGTTCCAGTTCGGCGGCGCCGAGCGCTACGGCGGGCCGTGGTTCCAATACGCTCGCAAGTTCGAGCAAGAAGTCTACAGCGCGGGACGCGATATCGTCGGTCGATACGCCAACTATTACACTCAAAGGGGCGCCCGCGACGCTATCCGTCTGGTGGTCGCGGGAGTTTTCGATCGCTTCCCCCGGTTGAAGATCTATTTCGCCGAAAATCAAATCGGTTGGATTCCCCACTGGCTCGAACAGGCTGACAGCATCTATGAACGGAATCACAAATGGGCGGTGGAGTTGCTCGGCTTGAAACCGCTGGCCCGGCTCCCCAGTGAGTACGTTCGTGAGTATTGCTACTGGGGCTTTCAGTATAACCCCGTGGGCGTCAAAATGCGTCACATGATCGGGGTCGACCACGTCATGTGGTCTTCGGATTTCCCTCACACCGAAACGGACTGGCCGAATTCGCGGCGCACCATCGAGGTCAGCTTCAAGGATGTGCCTGAGCACGAGAAGCAGCTGATGCTGGCGGATAATGCGGTGGAGTTTTTTCATCTCGACCCGGCGTAAAGAGAGCCGTCATCGAACATTGAGGAGGCTAAAGATGAACCCGCGCAACCGGCTGACAATCATCACTGCCTTGGGATGGTTGCTCGTTAACCTGAGCATTTTGAGCGCCGTCTCGCCTGCTGCCGAGCTTGGCAAGCCGATCACCATGAGCTCGATTGTCGCGGGCGCCAAAAAGGAAGGCAAGGTTTCCTGGGGCACCTATCTGGATGAAAAAGAGGTTGGAGAAATCAACCAGGCCTTTCAAAAAGAATTTCCGTTTATCAAGGTCGAGTACACTCGTCTCAGGCCGCCGCACGAGCGCTTGATGCTGGAGATGCAAGCAGGCAACTTTCCCTACGATGCCATGATGGTGCGCCCCAACCTGATCGCCCAGCATAAACAATTGGGTCACTTCTTCGACGCCATCGATTGGCGCGGCCTCTTCGCCATCGATCCGAGAATGATTCACCCCGACGGCTTCGCTGTCTCGGTGGTCACTAACCCGATAGTGATTGTCTACAACAAGAATCTCGTGCCCAAAGAGCGCGTGCCGAAGACTTGGTCGGACTGTTATGATCCCTACTTTAAAGGCAAGCTGGTGACCCTCGTGGACGCCAGTCACATCGTGGCTCTTTGGAGCGCCTTCGGCGAGAAATGGGCGCTCGATTTCGCCAAGAAGCTCCTGGCCAATAACCCGCGCTGGGTGAGCGGCAACACCAACTCGCAGACGCTCGTTGCCACGGGCGAGATGCTGCTGGTGTGTCCGGCGGGGCACGGCTCATTCTATCGATATGTGAAGGACCAGCCGGGAGTTCCGCTGGGAGCGGTGTTCCCGGAGGGGCCGATTGTGGCAAACCGTGATGTTCCCATAGCGCCCATCAAGGGCGCCGCCAATCCCAACGCCGCTCTGCTGTTGACCGGTTGGGTGGCGAGCAAAGGGGTGACCTTGATGCGCACTGGACGTGAGAGTGTTTTTCATCCGGGCTCGGAGCTGGGCGGCCTGGCGAAGCGCATGATGCGCGACATCAAAGTGGAGTCCTGGGAGATGCTAACCGAAGAAGAAAAATACGAACGACAGGTGATGGAAATCTGGGGCTTTCCCAAGGCAAAAAATTGAACTGGTCATTTGTTCGGCGCAAGCGTTCATGTTCCAGGCGTGCGCCGATGAATGATGCGAGGTCGCCTAATCGCTAGAATTAAAAAGGAGTTTTCATGAGTGAAGAAACGGTTGAACTGATTTTGGTCGGCGACGTCTACGTTCAACGTCCCGATCCGGACTCGACTTTCGCCTATGCGGGAAAATATCTGAGAGCTGCGGACATCGCCTTCGGCAATCTCGAGACGGTGGTTGCCGATCTCGAACATCTCGACGGCGCCGGACACGGACCCCGGACCGACGAGTGGATGATTGGCGCGTATGTGAATGCGGGGTTTCATGTAATGAATCTCGCTAACAATCCGAGTATGTACCGGGGCGTGAAGGGACTGCTGCGCACTATCGAGGTGCTGGAGAAAGCCGGGATTGCCTACGGGGGAGGGGGAAAAAATCTACAAGAAGCGCGACGTCCTACCGTGGTGGAGCGAAAAGGAATCAAGGTTGCCTTCGTTTGCCGTACTTCGGTTTGCACCATAGACGCCAGCGCGGCCGCGCAACGGGCAGGCCTCGCGGTGGTCCGGGTTGCCACCGCCTACGAGGCGCCTCCGCTTTTACCGAAAGAAGTGCCGGGGGCGCCGCCCATTGTTCACACGATTCCCAATACCGCCGACGTCGAGGCATTGCGCGCGGATATCGCGGCGGCGAAAGAACGGGCGGATGTAGTGGTTGTTTCATGGCACTGGGGAATCTCCCCGTATAGCGGTGGGAAAGGCGAGCTGGTGGGCTACCAAACGGAAATGGCCCACGCTGCCGTGGACGCCGGCGCCGATCTCGTCGTCGGCCATCATCCTCACCTCGTGCAGCCCATCGAAGTTTATAAAGGAAAAGTCATCTTTTATTCCCTCGCCAACTTCGTTCACGATGGACCGTCGTTCTGGGGCAAAAAACAAGACACCATCCTGGCGCGCTGCCGTATACGAAGCGGCAAAATCAATGAAGTTTGTTTCGTTCCCGGCTGCATCAACGAGCAGAATCAGCCCATGCCGTTGAAGCCCGCCGAGGCCCCGGCGCTGCTGAACCATGTGCGCCAGGTTTCCGCCCAGTTCGGTACCGCCTTCGAGGTTAAAGAAGATGAGGTGGATGTCCGAACCGGAAGTTGATCCACCCGCAGCCTTGACGGCGCAAGCGGCGCTGTAATAGTTTCGAGAAACAAACTCTTGATCAAATGAAGCTGCGAAGATTTATTCTCCTTCGCCGAATACCTCGTAGCTTGCTGCGAGGATGAAGGTGAGGAGAACCCTCGTAGCCTTGGCGAAGGAGGGTGGAAGGCTTCGGAGAATTTCGCAAAGATACTCGGAGCTTTGCTCCGAGGAGGTTTATTTTGCCAACGAAAGTGAGGGATTCGGATGTCAGAGATTATTTCCGCTGATTGTCATTTGGATTTTTGGTATTTACCCGGCGATCTTTTTGTGTCCGAGGCGCCGGCGTCGTGGAAAGAGCGAATGCCCAGAGTTGAAAACACGGATAGCGGCCGCGCCTGGGTTCACAAAGGCAAGATCATTCGCTACGTCGGCGATGTCGGACTTGGTAGAGAAAACGTGCGACACGATCGGGTCACGATGTCGGTCCGCCTGCGCAGAAAAGCGCGCACCGGCCTGTACTCGGATGCCGTAAACGGGGTATTCAGGCCGGCGTCGCCGGAGCACAGAATCAAAGATCAGGAACGGGATGGAGTCGGAGCCGAGGTCATCTACGGCATTTTGGGACTGAGCCGCAGGATCCAGGACGGCGAGGCCATGGGCATGATCTTTCGTATCTACAACGATTTCGCCATGCAGTTTCGCAAGTTTAATCCTGACCGTTTCGCTCCTCTGGCGTGTCTGCCCAACCATGACCCTAAAGCCGGCGCTGAAGAGCTGCGGCGCATCGCCAAGCTCGGGCTTACGGGAGCGGAGTTGATTGCGTCGGATTCCGTGCGGCCGATTTGGGACCGCGACTGGGATGTGGTCTGGGAAGCAGCGGATGATACCGGCATCCCGATATCGTTTCACAATCAGGGACAAGACGTCCGCGCCGTCAATCCGTCCGATTCGCATTACGACGAAAATGTAACAGTAAGGAACGCCGTGCGCCAGGCCGTGTCTCGCTTCGGCTCCGCGCAATTTCTCGCCTCGATCATTTACTCCGGAGCTTTTGATCGCTATCCGGGATTCAGATTCGTGCTCGGCGAATCGAGCATCGGCTGGATTCCATATTTCCTGCAGCGCATGGACTACGAATATGAGGAAGAGGAATCTTTCCATCTGCGATTGCGGCTGAAACCAAGCGATTATTTTCGCCTTAACGGTTTTGTCACCTACGAACGTGACGCCGTCGGTGCGCGCCTCTTGGATCTTCTGGGCGAAGACAACGTAATGTGGGGCTCCGACTACCCCCATCCGGATGGGACCTGGCCGGATTCGATGCGCTTCATCGAACAGGAATTGCGGGGGGTGTCCGAAAGGGTCCGGCGCAAGGTCACCCACGATAATGCGGCGAAACTATACGGGCTCAAGTAACTATTGCCGACAGCAGAGGATCTAAAGCATGGCAACCTGCACCGAAGTCGCTTGCCGAATTTGCCTTGGAACAAACGATCGATTCGCTTCCGCATAGCGTATTGGAAAAAGCCAAGTTGCTGATCTTGGATGGCGTCGGCTTGGCTCTGGCCGCGGCGCGCGAGGACTTTGCCGGCAAGACGTTGAAAGCGCTGCGCGCCCTGGGGCAGAGCGCCGACGCAACGGTGGTTGGCGTTAAGGAAAAGCTCCCGGTCACAAGTGCGCCCCTACTCAATGGCATGCTCATTCATGCCTTTGACTTCGACGATACGCATCATCCGCTGGTGATTCACAACACTTCAGTTGTGATGCCGGCGGCGTTGGCGACTTCCGAATGGCTGGGATTATCCGGCAAAGATTTTATTACCGCCTGCGCCGTTGGCTTCGAAGTGTCCTTGCGCGTCGCTCGTGGGCCGCGCGTCCACGCCATGCACGGACGGGGGTATCATCCGACGGCGGTGTGCGGGGTGTTCGGCGGCGCGGCGGCGGCGGGGCGGCTATTGGGATTGACTCATGAGCAACTGACCAACGCCTTCGGCCTGGCCGGAAGTCAAGGATCGGGGAACATGGAGTGGCAGTCGGACGGTAGTTGGTCGAAGCGATTTCAACCCGGCTGGGCGTCCCATGGCGCGGTCGTCGGCGCACTGCTGGCGCGCGAAGGTTTCACGGCGCCGCGGACGGCACTGGAGGGATCAAAAGGCTTCTACGCGACCCACGTAGGGGAGGACAGTTTTGACGTCCACTCCGCGCTCGACGGTATCGGCCGCGACTGGGAACTGAACCGGGCAGAATTCAAGCCCTATCCATGCGCCGGCGCGCTTCAAGCGACGGTGCGCGCGTGTGTCAACCTGCACAACCGTTATCATTTTAACGCCGATGATATCGTCGACGTCGAGTGCCGCCTGCGCATGGGAGATCGTCCCGCGCAGCAGCGGCGGCGAGCAAGTTTTTGCCCAGCAAACGCCCCAGGGCGAGTACGGCGCGCATTTTTCGACCCCTTATATCGCCGCAGTTGCGTTGCTGAAAGGACGGCTTGCATTGGCGGATTTCGACGAGGACGCCTTGAAAGAACCCGCTGTGTTGAAACTTTCAGCCAAAATCCGGCGGGAAGACGACCCGAACAGCGGCCGGCCGAAATACGCGTCGGGCCACGTTTTCTTAAAGACCAAAGACGGCAAAGTCTACGAAGAACGACAGCACATACACCCGGGCCACGTTGAAAACCCGGTGTCCGGTGCGGATGTCCAAGAGAAATATCGCTACAACGCGCTGCGCCTGATAAGTCAGGAAAAAGCGCAGGCGTTGATGAATCAAGTCATGTCCATCGAGCAGCTGTCCACTATGCGCGAGCTGACCGAGCAGCTGCGCATTTAGAATTCCGCAGCAAGCGAGCGAACTGAAACTAGGCGCCCGTAACAGTTGATTGACGTTTAATTTCGAAGAACCCTTCGACAAGCTCAGGGTGAACGGTCAAGGCACAACCGTTTGTGGTGAGGCTCTCGAACCATGAACGGCTGTTAATCCGTTATCCCAGCGGCCCAATTCGGTTTTGCAGAGCCCTGAAGCGGTCCGAGTAACGTATTCTGGCGCCCAAACGCCCCGTCAGAAACTTCTCTCGGCTTTCGGTTGGCAAATCTAAACGGATGTTTTTCTCTGGTTCGCGGAAAACGTTCATGGGATCTTTTCCCGACTCCATGAGTTTGATCTGATTCTCCAGTACGTGACGGAAAAGCACGATGCCCCGGTCCGACTCGCCCAATAGCTCCTTGGTCCGATCATAAACGATTCCCTGAGATGCGAAGATGGCGTTGTCCTGGGGATCGACCTCGTTGTCGAGGAATTCAAAGCGCGGCTGCCCATGCTCATTCAACACCGGCGAGGGCATGGCGTAGAGCGGCATTTCCGCCGCGGTTTGGGTTTCTCCTTCCTCCAGTGGATGAATCGAGTAATACCACTGCGCCGTGTGGCCGTCATCGATGGGCACGCGAAAACGCAACATGTCGGGGCCCTTCTGCGCGGACGGGAAAACCAGCCAGTGGCCGATCTTCCAATCGTCGGCGTCCTCCGTCTCGCCCTCGATCAAGCGCCGCTTGATGATGCCGTACCGGGCGACATCGAAGGCGACCTTCCGATGGCGAATGCGTTTGCGCTGCATCTCAAGTTTCCCCGTGCGTTCCGCCGCATAGTTGCGAAAAACGCCGTGCAGCCACTCGACGTGAACCGGATCCAGTATATTTTCGACGGTCTGCATCCAGTTGCAGGCTGTGACCGTGGTTCCGACTTCGCGCCAGGACCCCTCCTCGACTAACAAATCCCAGCGCGGCACCAGCGGCGCGGGCTTGGGCCCGAGATAAGCGAAGATCAGACCGCCCAACTCCTCGGCCGAGTAACTAGCCAATTGAATTTTGTCTTTGAAACCCCGATCAACGGTTTCCTCGAACGGCTGCTCAACGCAGCGTCCCGCGCCGTTATATTTCCAGCCATGGTAGGGACAGCGCAAACCATCCTCCTCGGCGATGCCGTAAACCAAATTCGCTCTTCTGTGCGCGCAGTAAGCATCGATCAAGCCGAGCTTTCCTCGAGCGTCTCTGAACAACACGAGTTCTTCGCCCAGGATTTTCACGAACTTGGTCGGATGGCGCGCCAGTTCCGACACCGCCGCGATGGGATGCCAGTAGCGGCGCAAAAGCTCGCCCATGGGAGTCCCGGCTCTAACCTGGGTGAGCCGCTCGTTATCTTCCTTGCTGATCATATTCTACTCCCAATTCGTTGTTCGTGTTCGTGGCTCGTGTTCGTCAGAGTTCGAGCACGAGAAACGAGCACGTCTAACCCGCTAGGGTTTAAGAATCAGGAATGCGACAAGAACCGTACGGCGCAGTAACGTCATGGTCGAGGGCAATTCATCACGCGGTTGCATGCTAAATCTGAGATATCAGATTTGCCATTCGAGATCCGCCGCGGCGGCGATCAACCCTGGTGCGGCCAGAGGGAAATGCCTTCGGACTTGAGTTCAAGAAACACTTTTTCGCCGGCTTTCAATTGCTGCGATGCGGGGGAAACCAATACGCGGGTCTCGGAGCCGAGCGCGACGGTGTACTCGTAACGATCGCCCAGGAAGTGGACGGCCTGTAAATTCCCTTGAATCATGTTGGCCCGTCCCTCCGGCAAGCTCCCCCACAACTCGACTTGCTCGGGGCGGATAGCGACCATTACGGACTGACCGACGGCCAGAGACCCGTTGTCGGACAAAGAGGCACTCCTGCGTTGGATAACGAGCGGAGTAGCGGCATGCTGCAGAATCTCCACGTTGATCAGTTGATCGGTGGCGCTTTGGACCTTGCCCGGAAGCAAAAACGTTTTCCCTAGAAAATCGCGCACGAACGGGGTCGCCGGATGATAGTAAACTTCTACCGGCGTGCCGACCTGTTCGAGGACGCCGAACTTCATGATGGCGATCCGATCGGACAAACTCAGCGCTTCGATTTGATCATGGGTGACGAAAATCACCGTGACATTGACACGCTGCTGCAGCGCTTTTAACTCCCGGCGCATCTCCTCGCGCAGTTGCGCGTCGAGATTGCTCAGCGGTTCATCAAGCAACAACACTTTCGGCGAGAATACCAATGCCCGGGCGAGCGCTACCCGCTGTTGCTGTCCGCCGCTCAATGCTGGCGCCGGCCGGTCCTCCAGACCTCCCAGCCCAACCAGCTCAAGCACTTCGGCGACTTTTTTCTCCGCGGCGCTTCCCCTGATGCCGCGCAGTTTCAGCGGATAAACGACATTTTCAAATACGGTCATGTGCGGCCACAAGGCGTAGGATTGAAAAACCATGCCCATGTTGCGCTTTTCCGGTTTGATAAATAGATTCTTCTCGCCGGAAACCAGGCATTGATCACCCAAATGAATCTCGCCGCCGTCGGGTTTTTCCAGGCCTCCGACCATGCGCAGGGTCGTCGTCTTGCCGCATCCGCTGGAGCCGAGCAGAGTGAAAAATTCGCCTTCGGCGATCTCGAGATTGATGCGATCAACCGCGACCACGCGGTCGAAGGTTTTACAGAGGTTTTGAATGCGCAAAAAACTCACGTGCTCTGATCCTTGCCAGACCCTTAACGAAGCGTCACTTAGAAATGCGGATCGAGGATTGATGATAGAGGATCGCCCCATTTCAATCTTCGATCCCTTCGGCCGGCTCAGGGCAGGCTTCCATCCTCGATCTTCGGCCGTCCGATTAATATCTGTAATCACTCCGCCCGAATACCAACTTTAAGCCCGAACGACCTGGCCACCAAGGCCACGCCCAATGTGAGCAGCACGATGAAAATCACCGTAATGCTGGCTACCTCGCGGTAGCCGGCCGCCACTTGGTCAAGCACCAACAACGACAGTGTTCTCGTTTCCGAGGTCGCCAGAAGAATAATACTCGACGCGTTCTGAGCAGCCATCGTGAATTTCAACACGGCCACCAACACCATGGTCTGCGCCATCAGCGGGAAGACCACTGTGAAATAGGTGCGCCAGAAGCCGGCCCCGGACATCCGGCTCGCTTCCTCCAACTCTTGGCCCAACTGAACGAAGTTAGCCTTGAGAATCTGTGTCGATAGCGTGATTCCGCCCAGGACGACCGCAATGACCAAGAGGAAAAGAGTCCCGTAGAAGGGCCGGAAAAAAGGCGTGCCGAGAAACATCCAGAGCAGACCAAGACCGGAGAGCACGCCCGGAATAGCCGACGGCAACCAGCAAATTGAATCGAGGATCCCCCGTCCCGGATATTTAGTCCGCACCAGGACGTAGCCCACGAGAGAAAAGAAGAACGCCCCGAAGATAGCGGCGCTACAAGCGGTGATTAGAGTATTTTGCAGACCTTGAATAATTCGCGGATCGGCTCAGCGCCATCCTCCAATATTCCATCGTCCAGGTTTTCGGGAGATTGAAAAAACCAAAGCGGGTCATGAAACTGCCGCCGAATACGCTGAGAATTGGCACCACAGTCAACAAGAAGACAACGAAGCCGACGAATAGCGTCGCCGGAATACGCCACACGCCGAGATCGATTATTTTGGGTTTGAATTGGCCGGTCACCGTGGTGAATTGCCGGCGCGCGATGAGCCGGCGTTGGATCGGAATGAAGAGGACGAGAAAAACCAGGATGACACTGCCCAGCGCCGCCGCTTGATTGACCAGCGGCGGTTCCTGGCGGGCGAGATCGACGATCTTCGTGGCATAAACATAAAAGCCCCAGGGCACGCCGAGCAACAGCTCGGTTTCAAAGCTGCTGAAGATGCGGATCACGCTGAGCAGGAACACGACCACAATCACCGGCGTCATGGCCGGCACGGTGATGCGCA
Source organism: uncultured delta proteobacterium (assembly GCA_963840855.1). Lineage (GTDB taxonomy): Bacteria > Desulfobacterota > Binatia > UBA9968 > UBA9968 > DATACQ01. Next base: position 73,875 of record CAWJBB010000087.1, on the reverse strand, counting down.
GCATCGTCGTCAGCGCGCTCGCGCCGGACATCCGGCTCGCTTCTTCCATTGAGGCGTCCATGCGCCGGAACGCCGGCGTCATGAGCATGACTTTGGTGGAAATGGCGTTGGCCATGATGTGCGCCCAGATAATCCCCCAAAAGGTATATATGTCGAAGTTCAGTCCTCCGAGAAAGGGCACGCTGCGCAGCCAATTGTTGATCAAACCCGTGCTCGGATCGAGCAGCAACATCCAACCGAAGGTAGTGGCGAGATTCGGCAGAAAAAACGAGACCCAAAAGCCGAATTCAAAGGCGTTGGCGAAATAAATATTCGTGCGCGCCAGCAACCAGGAGACGAAAATACCGCTCGGCAGGGCAATTATTTGCAGGACGATGCCGATTTTTACGCTGTTCCAAAGAGAGCGCCAAATGCCGGGTTCGTTAAACGCCTCTTTCCAAGCTTTCAGGCCGTAAACCTCAGGCTCGGCGATGGTGGCGGTGTTAAAACTGTTAATGATAATCAAGATCAAAGGATAGCAAACGTAAAATCCCATGAAGCCGATGAGCACCGTCATCAGGGCGGTGCCGCTGTCCAATCGGAAGAACGACCATCCGGCAAGCTTGCCGATGGCTGCTGTTTCTGACCTCGACATAGTGACCCCCCTTACGCGGCTGAATTGATATCTTACCTGGGCGCTTAGATCAAGCGCCCATGGGACCACGATTGGAACTACTGGAACCCCTGGAACGATTGGAACGGTTATTTTGCATCCTGCTGTTCCTGATCAAGAACCGGGCTATATTTCGTCGCCCCGCCTTGCCGGCGCGGGCCGGCGCGGAAGCTGCCGCTGTTGAGTTTGGCGTCTTCGAGGCGGAGCTTGAGAAAAACGTTTTTCGCCGGATCGCGAAAGACGTTTATCGGATCTTCCCCGCGCTGCATTTTTTCACACTCTTGTTTCAACAATTGGCGATAAAGAATGATCCCTTTGTCCGAAAGCCCGAGTCTTTCCTCCGACCGGTCGGCGATCTCACCTTGCGTCACCCACGCCGCGATGTCTTCGCCGCTGTTATTGTCGAGCAGCGCCCACTCCGGTTCGCCGTCCTTGTCGACGCTTGGCACCGGCACTTCGTAATACGGCACAACCTCCTGCGGTTCTTTGACATCGTCCCGCGCATAACAGGTGTACCAGATATGCCGTGTGTGCGTGTCGTCGACCGGAATGCGTATTTGGAACGTGGGCCGCTGCGTACTGCCGCTCAGAAGAATGTTGGGGAAAAGCACCGGATGTCCCACTTTCCAGTCTTCGTTGTCTTCGGTTTCGCCCTCGAGCAAGCGGTTTTTGATGATGCCGTGCTCGAACACCCGGAAGGCGATCTTCTGGTGTTTCACCGGCTTGCCTTTGATGGCATCCGAGCGACCAAGCCGTTCCTGAACGTGATTGAAGAAGTGCTGGTGCAGCCACTCGACGTGAACGGGGTCGAGGGAGTTTTCCATGATTTGCAGCCAGTTGCACGGAATCACCGCTGAGCCGATGTCGCGCAAGACGCCTTCACGAACGAATAGATCCCAGCGCGGCAAGAGCGGCGCGGGCCGGGGCCCCAGGTACGCGAAGAGCAATCCGCCGAGTTCCTGAACGGGGTAAGCGGGAATGGTAACGCGGTCTTTAAACGTGCTCTGCGGATCTTCCGCCTGCTCGTAGGGCTGCTCCAAACACTTTCCATCACGGCCATAGAGCCAGCCGTGGTAGGCGCAGCGGAGCCCTTCGTTTTGCGGAATGCCGAAGGCCATCGACATGCGCCGGTGCGCGCATTGTGATCCGACCAGTCCGGGCCGACCCTGCTTGTCGCGAAAAAGAACCAAGTTTTCCCCGAGAATTTTCACGGCCTTTACCGGGCGATCGATCAGCTCTGAGCTTGCCGCCACCGGGTACCAATAGCGCCGCAGCAGATCTCCCATGGGAGTGCCGCGGCCCACCCGCGTAAGAAAATCGTTTTCCTCGTGGCTCAGCATAATGACTCCTTTGTTCCACTCACTGCTTTTTGGCTTTGGCTTGCGCCTGGCTGATAAGCTGGATGATGGGTTTCATCTCGAAATGCTCGGGATTCCACTGTGGAAGGTATTTCCCTCCGGCATGGATCCGGTTGCGCGCCGGAATGTCATCCTTCGGAATATCCATTCTCAGCGAACCCTCGGCGCCCGCGTCGGTAAATTTCGCGGAGGTTTTCTGAAAATCGATTTGCCCTTCGCGCGACAAAAACCACGAGATGAAAACCTTCGCCGCATTCGGATGCGGCGGCTTGTTCATCAGAACGAGGGTCTTGGCGCGGGTTTCAATGCCGATACCTTCTTTAAACGCGCGAAGGCTCGACCAGATCCACCGGCAACCCCTGGCTTTTAGCTTCACTGATCGACTGGTGGCGGCAGAGACACAAACTGTACTTTCCGGCGGCGAGCCAGTCTTCGCCCTGAGGATAGCGCCGGTAAAGCGTGACATCCATCTCGCTGTGAAGCCTGGTGAGAAAATCCGCTCCCAACTCGGGATGATGATAGAAGAAACGGTCCCGCGTCGCGGCGAAGCCGCCGGCTTGCAGATCGAAGACGACGATTTTTCCCTTCCACTTAGGGTTGAGCAAATCCCAATAAGACTTGAACTCGCTGGGATTTACGAGCTTAGTGTTATAGCCGACTAAATAAAGCGGCGCGGCGACGTACACGAAGATATACTTGCCTTCCGGATCGATGAATTGGTGTTTTCCTTGCCACCACTTGGATTCGTCTTCGACTTCGGGGATGAGAAACGCGGATGCGATCGGATCGAGCACCCTGGCTTGATAGAGGCGGTAGGGCGAGGTATTGCCCATATTCCCGACGTCAACGAGAAACTTCCCCGCGCGTCGTTCAGCCATGATTCTCGTGACCTGATCGCCGCCGCGAGCGGGCACGACGTTCAGTTTGATCTTGGGAAATTTCTTCTGGAACCCGCCGTGGGTAAACACTTCTCCAACTTCGCTCAGCGCGGAAAGGACGATCTCTCCCTCCTGCTCCGCCGCGCGCACCGCGCGGTTCCATTCTTGTTCCCGCTGTAAAGTCGCATCGGCGGCAAACGCCGCGGGCGCAAGCGCGTGCAGAAACGCGAGAGTGAGAAAAATGATTCTGCTGGACGCGATCATATCAACTCGGCAAATCGAGGCGCGAACCCGCCGCTCGAAGGCAATGGACCTGTGATTACTGGTTCAAAGTTCAAGGTCCAACGTGGCGTGCGGCGCTGTTCAAGGTTCCATGTTCAAGGTTCAATTAGTCGTCCTCAACCTTGAACTTTGAACCTTGAACTTTGAACAGACGAAGCATGGAACCTTGAACAGCAGTAGCCACGCGCGACTACTTGACCGTGCAACCCGGATGATACGAGCCCATCGCGCACTTAGCGCCGACTTTCCGCATCGCCGCTTCGAAGTCGCGGTGTACCGCAGGGTCTTCGTCTTCGAACTCGATCTGGCCGCCGCCCTGCTTGACGCTGGTGTAGGTGCTGCCTTCGCCGTCTTGCATGCGCATGAAGCGGAAACGCCAATTGTTCCAGCGCAGCGCGAGATAGCGCGCCGGCTTGGCGCCGGAATTGAAATGCTGGTGGAACCACTGGTCGGGCGGCACGACAACGCTGCCTGGCCCCCAGTCCACGCGGCGCATCTCGTCGCCCTCCGGCCAGAGGGTCGAATATCCCTGGCCGCTGAGAATGATCACGTGGGCGCCGGGACCATGCCGGTGACCTTTCTTATAGGTGCCCACGGGAAACTCGGAGATATGCGCGCCCATGGTGTTCTTGGCGAGATCGAACTTCATGTTCGTGCTGCCCTTGCCCCGCTCTTTGTAGTCGGCAAGCCCGATGGTGTGCGTGTCCGGGACAAAATTCGTCGTCATGAAGAATCGCCCGAAAACCTCGCCCTTGCCGCTGAAATAGCCTTCGCTGCGGGGGTCGAAACGATCGAGAAATTCCCACTCGTCGCCGAAAACAAATTCCACGTTGTGAAACAGATTGACCATGAAACAGCAGTTGGTCACGGAAAAATACCGCGCGGTGTCGGTGCCGCTGGCGTTGAAGTGCTGGTAGCGCGAGTTGAGCGGAATGGCGAAAAGGCTTCCCGGCCCCCATTCAAAAGTGTGTTTTTTGTTGCCGTCCTTTTGCCATACGGTCGTCGCGCCAACCCCCTTGGTCACGTAAACCATTTCTTCGTAGAGATGTTTCTGCGGTTTAAGTTTGCCACCGGGCGCGATCTCCACGATCTGCGCGTCGTTCACGCCGCCGGTGCCGTCGAGAACCACGAACGCCGCGTTGCCGCCTTTTAGGTCCCAAGGCGCCAATTCAACTTGGTTGACGTCCTTGACAAAAAAGCCGCCAATCACCGGGATGTTCTGCGCCGCCTGCCATTCTTTGTAGGTGTCGGTTCTGCCGGGTTTTAAATCATCCGGCCGCTGGTCAGTTGCCATAAGAAATACCTCCTGGGGATAGTGTGGTTCAACGTTCAATGTTCAATGGCTTCGCCTGTTCAACGTTCAAGGTTCAAAGTTCAAGGTGGGGACGGGACATTGAACCTTGAACCCGGAACCTTGAACCGCGCCGCAGGCGCCACTTTGAACCTTGAACCCGGAACCTTGAACCGCGCGCGGCGCGCGCGCTTACGCCACCTTCTGCTGCCGGCCAAATAGACCGACGCGTTCGTTGATCACGTCGAACTCGATCAACTGATTTTTACTAGCATCGCGCACGATGCCGAGAGGTTCGCCGCCTTTGCGCACGATCTCGATCTGCTCGCGCACGATTTTGCGCAACAGGATAACTCCTTCGTCGCCGACGCCGAGATGTTCCTGCGTGCGGTCGGTAGGGGCCCCCTGGGTTTCCCACGCCATCGCGTCCTGCACCAGCACATGCTCGAGACGATACTCACCTTTCTCATCCCGAATCGGAAAATACTCCCACGGCGTATCGGCGTCGGCGGGCGAGCGATCGGTGTCATTGGGCGTAAAATAGACTACGAAAACCTGCGTGTGCGCGTCGTCCACGGGCACGCGTATCTGCAAGTTGTGGCGAAACAATCCGTCGGTCTTTAGCGCGCGGAAAACATGTCGCAGCGTGATTGGAAAAACCAGCGGATGTTGATCGAGCTTGGGACCTTCACCGGGCTTTCTGCCCGGAGTACGCCGCTGTTTGATGATGCCGTATTCGAACGGGATGAAGTTATGCTCTTCCTCGTAGTGATCCACGGTAGTGCCGACCAGGTGCGCCGTATCGCCGTGCAGCCAAAAGAGATGCGACGGGTCCACCGAGTTCTCCATCGGCTGGAGCCAGTTGCAATTATAGATCTCGTGCTTTTCGATCCAGCGTTTGCCATCCTCCCACACCAACACATCCCAGCGCGGCAGCAACGGTCTCGGCTCCGGTCCCAAGTAAGCCCATATCAATCCGCCTAACCTCTCCGCCGGATACGCCGTCTGTTTGATCTTATCCTTAAACCCGCCCTCTTCAGGCTCGGCAGGCTGCTCCAGGCATCTTCCCGTGCAGTCATACTTCCAGCCGTGATAGGGACAGCGAATTCCTTCTTCATCGACGCGGCCAAAAGCCAGTGAAGCTTTGCGATGCGAGCACTGCTCCGCGACAACGCCATAGCGCCCCTTCTTGTCGCGAAAGACAACGAGATTCTCACCCAAATGCCGAAAGGCTTTAATCGGCTTCTCATCGGTAAGCTCTCCGGCGCACGCAACCGGCATCCAGTAGCGCCGCAGCATTTCGCCCGCCGGTGTGCCGCGCCCGACTCGCGTCAACATCTCATTTTCTTCGCGTGTGAGCATATTGCGCTCCTATTTTTGGCTCTTCTGGGTTTCCAGTGAAGGCGTATTCACCACAGAGCCCAGCGCGGCAGGGCCGCAACCGAAATTCAGAATATCTCGCGCAAAGGCGCCAAGGCCGCAAAGGTCGGACGATAACGGTGAAACTTTTCTGATAGACTATTCATCTTTCCCCTCCGAACTTGGCGTACTTTGCGCCTCGGCGCGAGTAAATCCCCTGTTCCAGTGAAGAACCCTATCTTTTTTCCACTCCCGCCATGATTTCTTTCGCCAGGTCGAAAATCGGTTTCATATCACCATATTCGGGTTTTACAACATCGAAATACTTGACTCCCGGCTGCATCCGCGCGTCCGGCGGAAGATCGTCCTTGGGAATATCGATCCGCCGCGAGTTGGCAGGATCATCCACGTCGCCAAGCCTTTGCAGAGCAATCTGCCCCTTGCGCGAGAGGAACCAATTGATAAAAACTTTCGCGGCGTTTGGGTGTGGCGCCTGATTCATCAAGCCGAGCGAGCCGCCGCCCGCCGAAAAGCTCGACCCTTCCTTCCACCGGTTGGTATCGAAATCATCCACCGGAAGCCCCTGGTTCTTGGCCCTCATGGAGTCCTTACAACCCATGCAGATAGCAAATTTTCCCTGCGCTAGCCAATCGGTCATCTGGCGAAAATTCTTAACGTATGTAATATCCATGCCGCCGAAAAACTTCCTCATGAACTCCGGCCCGATCTCCGGACTGTAATAGTAAAATTGCATCGTCGCGCCCAGCCCCGTGTCGCGCGGGTCCAGCGAGACGATCTTGCCCTTCCACTTGGGATTAATGACATCCTGGTAAGATTTGAATTCTTTGGGGTTGACCAGATTCGTGTTGTACGCCAACTGGGCGTTACTCGGGCTGCCGATGAAAGCAAAAATGTATTTGTTCTCCGGGTCGGCGTAACGATGCTCGTTACCGTACCATTTTGAAGTATCCGTGACCTCGGGCAGCATCAGCGCCGGTTTGAGCGGATCGAGCGCCTTACCCTTATATAAAGTGTTGTAAAGACTGTTCGTCCCGCCGCTATAAACATCGGCGATGAACTTGCCTGCCCGCCGTTCCGCCATGATCCGATTGGTCATCTCGTTGCCCCTGCCCGTGACGGAGACCACGTTAATGCCTGGATAGTCGCGCCTGAAGTCCTGGAGCAGTCCTTCGTAGCGGTAAATATAAATATTGACCTGCCCCTCTTTCTTGGCCGCGGCAAGAGTTTTTTCCCACTCCTTTTGCCAATCGGATTGGGCGGATGCGCTGGTGGCCAGCGAAACCAAACCAACAACCATCAGCGCTGCTTGAGAAAATCTCCGAACTGTCACTGCCAATGCGATCATATTCACCTTCCTCATATGAAACCTGCGGGCGCCCATAGTATATTTCTAATGGGGTATGCGAAGTCAATCCGGGCGATGGCAGCCGAACCCGGGCGCCCCCCGCGTCGCATAATTCCCTTGCGTCATGCCCGCGAAAGCGGGCATCCAGGTTCCTTCCCCGGTTGAACTACGAAATAACCTGGATTCCCGCATGCGCGGGAATGACTCTCTGCAATCGCTCCACTTCCCTTCCGGTGTGTTCTTTGAAAATCCTTACCCGTCATTCCGGCCAAGCTGGCGTGATCCCCGCTTTCGCGAGGAAGCGCGAGCCGGAATCCAGGGACTTCTGGATTCTCGCTGGAGCTTGTCCTGAGCCCTGCCGAAGGGCGGGAATACGCCAAGGTCCTCTGGTTATGTCTCGGGATCCTATTGTATAAATCATCGATGAATCCAGAATTGTCCAGCTCCCTCAGGTAATGTAGATCCCACAACGCCATGGGGCTCATCTCTTCGGCCTCCGGGTTTTTCAAGCAACAGAGCTTGTACGCGTTCGCCACCGCCTCGTGGTCCGGATAGGGCTTGGGCAGGAGTTTCGAAACGCTCCGATACTGAACGTTCTTGCACTCCGGCACTCTTTGCCTGAGCCCTGCGAGAATTTCTTCGGTTTCTCCCCGGCGGGTGCGCGCGAAGTGAATTCCCATCACCTGCGCCTTTACCAACCGTTCCGCGAGCCCGGTTTTTTTCTGCAGCGTCGTGAGCGTCGATGTCAGCGTCGGACCGTTGATCATAGGCAGCCGGTCGAGGGGCAAGACCGTCATGCCAGCCTGCTCAAACTTTTCCGTGTTGCCGGTGACAAAAATCGCATCGACTTTGCGAGATTTGAGAACCTCCATCTGCATCGCGCGAAACTCATTGTTCGATTCGGTCAGCTCGACGAATTCCACTTCATCGAGGCGCAAGCCGCCGGCCATGACGTAGAGCATATGATTGCCGCGCGGGTGATGATAGCCGCCAATGGAGTCAACCAATGTGGTGTCGCCGATCTTCTTGCCACGAAGCTCCGAGACTCGTTTGATCGGAAAGTTCGTCACCAACCTATCATTAGTCGTGTTCGAGGGTGAGGTAAGACAGACAATCGGCTGGCCGCGCTTGACCAATAAGTACGGCGAGATGTGATTGCCTGAAACAAAATCGACGCCGCCGCCGAACAGCGCTTTTTCCGCCGCGGATGAGCTGTCACAGAACTCGAAACCTACTTTTAGCCCGTTTTGTTCCCATATTCCCGCCTTCTCCATGACTTCCCAAATGGGTAGATGCGAATGCGACCGGTAAAACCCGCGAATTTCCATCGTCGCGTACTCAGACATATTTCTCTCCTTCGCTATTAAATTCCCTTGAATCATGTTGGCCCGTCCCTCCGGCAAGCTCCCCCACAACTCGACTTGCTCGGGACGAATAGCGACCATTACGGACTGACCGACGGCCAGAGACCCGTTGTCGGACAAAGTGGCACTCCTGCGTTGGATAACGAGCGGAGTAGCGGCGTGCTGCTGAATCTCCACGTTGATCAGCTGATCGGTGGCGCTTTGGACCTTGCCCGGAAGCAAAAACGTTTTCCCTAGAAAATCGCGCACGAACGGGGTCGCCGGATGATAGTAAACTTCTACCGGCGTGCCGACCTGTTCGAGGACGCCGAACTTCATGATGGCGATCCGATCGGACAAACTCAGCGCTTCGATTTGATCATGGGTGACAAAAATCACCGTGACATTGACACGCTGCTGCAGTGCTTTTAACTCCCGGCGCATCTCCTCGCGCAGTTGCGCGTCGAGATTGCTCAGCGGTTCATCAAGCAACAACACTTTCGGCGAGAATACCAATGCCCGGGCGAGCGCTACCCGCTGTTGCTGTCCGCCGCTCAATGCTGGCGCCGGCCGGTCCTCCAGGCCTCCCAGCCCAACCAGCTCAAGCACTTCGGCGACTTTTTTCTCCGCGGCGCTTCCCCTGATGCCGCGCAATTTCAGCGGATAAACGACATTTTCAAATACGGTCATGTGCGGCCACAAGGCGTAGGATTGAAAAACCATGCCCATGTTGCGCTTTTCCGGTTTGATAAATAGATTCTTCTCGCCGGAAACCAGGCATTGACCACCCAGATGGATCTCACCGCCGTCGGGTTTTTCCAGGCCTCCGACCATGCGCAGGGTCGTCGTCTTGCCGCATCCGCTGGAGCCGAGCAGAGTGAAAAATTCGCCTTCGGCGATCTCGAGATTGATGCGATCAACCGCGACCACGCGGTCGAAGGTTTTACAGAGGTTTTGAATGCGCAAAAAACTCACGCGCTCGATCCTTGCCAGACCCTTAACGAAGCGTCACTTAGAAAATGTGGATCGAGGATCGATGATAGAGGATCGCAATATTGAATATTCGATCCCTTCGACTGCGCTCAGGACAGGCTTCCATCCTCGATCTTCAACCGTCCGATTAATATCTGTAATCACTCCGCCCGAATACCAACTTTAAGCCCGAACGATCTGGCCACCAAGGCCACCCCCAATGTGAGCAGCACGATGAAAATCACCGTAATGCTGGCTACCTCGCGGTAGCCGGCCGCCACTTGGTCCAGCACCAACAACGACAGTGTTCTCGTTTCCGAGGTCGCCAGAAGAATAATACTCGACGCGTTCTGAGCAGCCATCGTGAATTTCAGCACGGCCACCAACACCATGGTCTGCGCCATCAGCGGGAAGACCACTGTGAAATAGGTGCGCCAGAAGCCGGCCCCGGACATCCGGCTCGCTTCCTCCAACTCTTGGCCCAACTGAACGAAGTTAGCCTTGAGAATCTGTGTCGATAGCGTGATTCCGCCCAGGACGACCGCAATGACCAAGAGGAAAAGAGTCCCGTAGAAGGGCCGGAAAAAAGGCGTGCCGAGAAACATCCAGAGCAGACCGAGACCGGAGAGCACGCCCGGAATAGCCGACGGCAACCAGCAAATTGAATCGAGGATCCCCCGTCCCGGATATTTAGTCCGCACCAGGACGTAGCCCACGAGAGAAAAGAAGAACGCCCCGAAGATAGCGGCGCTACAAGCGGTGATTAGAGTATTTTGCAGACCTTGAATAATTCGCGGATCGGCCAGCGCCATCCTCCAATATTCCATCGTCCAGGTTTTTGGGAGGTTGAAAAAACCGAAGCGGGTCATGAAACTGCCGCCGAATACGCTGAGAATTGGCACCACAGTCAACAAGAAGACAACGAAGCCGACGAATAGCGTCGCCGGAATACGCCACACGCCGAGATCGATTATTTTGGGTTTGAATTGGCCGGTCACCGTGGTGAATTGCCGGCGCGCGATGAGCCGGCGTTGGATCGGAATGAAGAGGACGAGAAAAACCAGGATGACACTGCCCAGCGCCGCTGCTTGATTGACCAGCGGCGGTTCCTGGCGGGCGAGATCAACGATCTTCGTGGCATAAACATAAAAGCCCCAGGGCACGCCGAGCAACAGCTCGGTTTCAAAGCTGCTGAAGATGCGGATCACGCTGAGCAGGAACACGACCACAATCACCGGCGTCATGGCCGGCACGGTGATGCGCAGCATCGTCGTCAGCGCGCTCGCGCCGGACATCCGGCTCGCTTCTTCCATTGAGGCGTCCATGCGCCGGAACGCCGGCGTCATGAGCATGACTTTGGTGGAAATGGCGTTGGCCATGATGTGCGCCCAGATAATGCCCCAAAAGGTATATATGTCGAAGTTCAGTCCTCCGAGAAAGGGCACGGTGCGCAGCCAATTGTTGATCAAACCCGTGCTCGGATCGAGCAGCAACATCCAACCGAAGGTAGTGGCGAGATTCGGCAGAAAAAACGAAACCCAAAAGCCGAATTCAAAGGCGTTGGCGAAATAGATATTCGTGCGCGCCAGCAACCAGGAGACGAAAATACCGCTCGGCAGGGCAATTATTTGCAGGACGATGCCGATTTTTACGCTGTTCCAAAGAGAGCGCCAAATGCCGGGTTCGTTAAACGCCTCTTTCCAAGCTTTCAGGCCGTAAACCTCAGGCTCGGCGATGGTGGCGGTGTTAAAACTGTTAATGATAATCAAGATCAAAGGATAGCAAACGTAAAATCCCATGAAGCCGATGAGCACCGTCATCAGGGCGGTGCCGCTGTCCAATCGGAAGAACGACCATCCGGCAAGCTTGCCGATGGCTGCTGTTTCTGACCTCGACATAGTGACCCCCCTTACGCGGCTGAATTGATATCTTACCTGGGCGCTTAGATCAAGCGCCCATGGGACCACGATTGGAACTGCTGGAACCCCTGGAACGATTGGAACGGTTATTTTGCATCCTGCTGTTCCTGATCAAGAACCGGGCTATATTTCGTCGCTCCGCCTTGCCGGCGCGGGCCGGCGCGGAAGCTGCCGCTGTTGAGTTTGGCGTCTTCGAGGCGGAGCTTGAGAAAAACGTTTTTCGCCGGATCGCGAAAGACGTTTATCGGATCTTCCCCGCGCTGCATTTTTTCACACTCTTGTTTCAACAATTGGCGATAAAGAATGATCCCTTTGTCCGAAAGCCCGAGTCTTTCCTCCGACCGGTCGGCGATCTCACCTTGCGTCACCCACGCCGCGATGTCTTCGCCGCTGTTATTGTCGAGCAGCGCCCACTCCGGTTCGCCGTCCTTGTCGACGCTTGGCACCGGCACTTCGTAATACGGCACAACCTCCTGCGGTTCTTTGACATCGTCCCGCGCATAACAGGTGTACCAGATATGCCGTGTGTGCGTGTCATCGACCGGAATGCGTATTTGGAACGTGGGCCGCTGCGTACTGCCGCTCAGAAGAATGTTGGGGAAAAGCACCGGATGTCCCACTTTCCAGTCTTCGTTGTCTTCGGTTTCGCCCTCGAGCAAGCGGTTTTTGATGATGCCGTGCTCGAACACCCGGAAAGCGATCTTCTGGTGTTTCACAGGCTTGCCTTTGATGGCATCCGAGCGACCAAGCCGTTCCTGAACGTGATTGAAGAAGTGCTGGTGCAGCCACTCGACGTGAACGGGGTCGAGGGAGTTTTCCATGATTTGCAGCCAGTTGCACGGAATCACCGCTGAGCCGATGTCGCGCAAGACGCCCTCACGAACGAATAGATCCCAGCGCGGCAAGAGCGGCGCGGGCCGGGGTCCCAGGTACGCAAAGAGCAATCCGCCAAGTTCCTGAACGGGGTAAGCGGGAATGGCAACGCGGTCTTTAAACGTGCTATGCGGATCTTCCGCCTGCTCGTAGGGCTGCTCCAAACACTTTCCATCACGGCCATAGAGCCAGCCGTGGTAGGCGCAGCGGAGCCCTTCGTTTTGCGGAATGCCGAAGGCCATCGACATGCGCCGGTGCGCGCATTGTGATCCGACCAGTCCGGGCCGACCCTGCTTGTCGCGAAAAAGAACCAAGTTTTCCCCGAGAATTTTCACGGCCTTTACCGGGCGATCGATCAGCTCTGAGCTTGCCGCCACCGGGTACCAATAGCGCCGCAGCAGATCTCCCATGGGAGTGCCGCGGCCCACCCGCGTAAGAAAATCGTTTTCCTCGTGGCTCAGCATAATGACTCCTTTGTTCCACTCACTGTTTTTTGGCTTTGGCTTGCGCCTGGCTGATAAGCTGGGTGATAGGTTTCATCTCGAAATGCTCGGGATTCCACTGTGGAAGGTATTTCCCTCCGGCATGGATCCGGTTGCGCGCCGGAATGTCATCCTTCGGAATATCCATTCTCAGCGAACCCTCGGCGCCCGCGTCAGTAAATTTCGCGGAGGTTTTTTGAAAATCGATTTGCCCTTCGCGCGACAAAAACCACGAGATGAAAACCTTCGCCGCATTCGGATGCGGCGGCTTGTTCATCAGAACGAGGGTCTTGGCGCGGGTTTCAATGCCGATACCTTCTTTAAACGCGCCAGGCTCGACCAGATCCACCGGCAACCCCTGGCTTTTAGCTTCACTGATCGACTGGTGGCGGCAGAGACACAAACTGTACTTTCCGGCGGCGAGCCAGTCTTCGCCCTGAGGATAGCGCCGGTAAAGCGTGACATCCATCTCGCTGTGAAGCTTGGTGAGAAAATCCGCTCCCAACTCGGGATGATGATAGAAGAAACGGTCCCGCGTCGCGGCGAAGCCGCCGGCTTGCAGATCGAAGACGACGATTTTTCCCTTCCACTTAGGGTTGAGCAAATCCCAATAAGACTTGAACTCGCTGGGATTTACGAGCTTAGTGTTATAGCCGACTAAATAAAGCGGCGCGGCGACGTACACGAAGATGTACTTGCCTTCCGGATCGATGAATTGGTGTTTTCCTTGCCACCACTTGGATTCGTCTTCGACTTCGGGGATAAGAAACGCGGATGCGATCGGATCGAGCACCCTGGCTTGATAGAGGCGGTAGGGCGAGGTATTGCCCATATTCCCGACGTCAACGAGAAACTTCCCCGCGCGTCGTTCAGCCATGATTCTCGTGACCTGATCGCCGCCGCGAGCGGGCACGACGTTCAGTTTGATCTTGGGAAATTTCTTCTGGAACCCGCCGTGGGTAAACACTTCTCCAACTTCGCTCAGCGCGGAAAGGACGATCTCTCCCTCCTGCTCCGCCGCGCGCACCGCGCGGTTCCATTCTTGTTCCCGCTGTAAAGTCGCATCGGCGGCAAACGCCGCGGGCGCAAGCGCGTTCAGAAACGCGAGAGTGAGAAAAATGATTCTGCTGGACGCGATCATATCAACTCGGCAAATCGAGGCGCGAACCCGCCGCTCGAAGGCAATGGACCTGTGATTACTGGTTCAAAGTTCAAGGTCCAACGTGGCGCCTGCGGCGCTGTTCAAGGTTCCAGGTTCAAGGTTCAATGAGCCGTCCCCAACCTTGAACTTTGAACCTTGAACGTTGAACAGGCGAAGCCATTGAACCTTGAACAGCAGTAGCCACGCGCGACTACTTGACCGTGCAACCCGGATGATACGAGCCCATAGCGCACTTAGCGCCGACTTTCCGCATCGCCGCTTCGAAGTCGCGGTGTACCGCAGGGTCTTCGTCTTCGAACTCGATCTGGCCGCCGCCCTGCTTGACGCTGGTGTAGGTGCTGCCTTCGCCGTCTTGCATGCGCATGAAGCGGAAACGCCAATTGTTCCACCGCAGCGCGAGATAGCGCGCCGGTTTGGCGCCGGAATTGAAATGCTGGTGGAACCACTGGTCGGGCGGCACGACAACGCTGCCTGGCCCCCAGTCCACGCGGCGCATCTCGTCGCCCTCCGGCCAGAGGGTCGAATATCCCTGGCCGCTGAGAATGATCACGTGGGCGCCGGGACCATGCCGGTGACCTTTCTTATAGGTGCCCACGGGAAACTCGGAGATATGCGCGCCCATGGTGTTCTTGGCGAGATCGAACTTCATGTTCGTGCTGCCCTTGCCTCGCTCTTTGTAGTCGGCAAGCCCGATGGTGTGCGTGTCCGGGACAAAATTCGTCGTCATGAAGAATCGTCCGAAAACCTCGCCCTTGCCGCTGAAATAGCCTTCGCTGCGGGGGTCGAAACGATCGAGAAATTCCCACTCGTCGCCGAAAACAAATTCCACGTTGTGAAACAGATTGACCATGAAACAGCAGTTGGTCACGGAAAAATACCGCGCGGTGTCGGTGCCGCTGGCGTTGAAGTGCTGGTAGCGCGAGTTGAGCGGAATGGCGAAAAGGCTTCCCGGCCCCCATTCAAAAGTGTGTTTTTTGTTGCCGTCCTTTTGCCATACGGTCGTCGCGCCAACCCCCTTGGTCACGTAAACCATTTCTTCGTAGAGATGTTTCTGCGGTTTAAGTTTGCCACCGGGCGCGATCTCCACGATCTGCGCGTCGTTCACGCCGCCCGTGCCGTCGAGAACCACGAACGCCGCGTTGCCGCCTTTTAGGTCCCAAGGCGCCAATTCGACTTGGTTGACGTCCTTGACAAAAAAGCCGCCAATCACCGGGATGTTCTGCGCCGCCTGCCATTCTTTGTAGGTGTCGGTTCTGCCGGGTTTTAAATCATCCGGCCGCTGGTCAGTTGCCATAAGAAATACCTCCTGGGGATAGTGTGGTTCAACGTTCAATGTTCAATGTCGCCTGTTCAACGTTCAAGGTTCAAAGTTCAAGGTGGGGACGGGACATTGAACCTTGAACCCGGAACCTTGAACCGCGCCGCAGGCGCCACTTTGAACCTTGAACCCGGAACCTTGAACCGCGCGCGGCGCGCGCGCTTACGCCACCTTCTGCTGCCGGCCAAATAGACCGACGCGTTCGTTGATCACGTCGAACTCGATCAACTGATTTTTACTAGCATCGCGCACGATGCCGAGAGGTTCGCCGCCTTTGCGCACGATCTCGATTTGCTCGCGCAGGATTTTGCGCAACAGGATAACTCCTTCATCGCCGACGCCGAGATGTTCCTGCGTGCGGTCGGTAGGGGCCCCCTGGGTTTCCCACGCCATCGCGTCCTGCACCAGCACATGCTCGAGACGATACTCACCTTTCTCATCCCGAATCGGAAAATACTCCCACGGCGTATCGGCGTCGGCGGGCGAGCGATCGGTGTCAACGGGCGTAAAATAGACTACGAAAACCTGCGTGTGCGCGTCGTCCACGGGCACGCGTATCTGCAAGTTGTGGCGAAATAATCCGTCGGTCTTTAGCGCGCGGAAAACATGTCGCAGCGTGATTGGAAAAACCAGCGGATGTTGATCGAGCTTGGGACCTTCACCGGGCTTTCTGCCCGGCGTACGCCGTTGTTTGATGATGCCGTATTCGAACGGGATGAAGTTATGCTCTTCCTCGTAGTGATCCACGGTAGTGCCGACCAGGTGCGCCGTATCGCCGTGCAGCCAAAAGAGATGCGACGGGTCCACCGAGTTCTCCATCGGCTGGAGCCAGTTGCAATTATAGATCTCGTGCTTTTCGATCCAGCGTTTGCCATCCTCCCACACCAACACATCCCAGCGCGGCAGCAACGGTCTCGGCTCCGGTCCCAAGTAAGCCCATATCAATCCGCCTAACCTCTCCGCCGGATACGCCGTCTGTTTGATCTTATCCTTAAACCCGCCCTCTTCAGGCTCGGCAGGCTGCTCCAGGCATCTTCCCGTGCAGTCATACTTCCAGCCGTGATAGGGACAGCGAATTCCTTCTTCATCGACGCGGCCAAAAGCCAGCGAAGCTTTGCGATGCGAGCACTGCTCCGCGACAACGCCATAGCGCCCCTTCTTGTCGCGAAAGACAACGAGATTCTCACCCAAATGCCGAAAGGCTTTAATCGGCTTCTCATCGGTAAGCTCTCCGGCGCACGCAACCGGCATCCAGTAGCGCCGCAGCATTTCGCCCGCCGGTGTGCCGCGCCCGACTCGCGTCAACATCTCATTTTCTTCGCGTGTGAGCATATTGCGCTCCTATTTTGGCTCTTCTGGGTTTCCAGTGAAGGCGTATTCACCACAGAGACCCAGCGCGGCAGGGCCGCAACCGAAATTCAGAATATCTCGCGCAAAGGCGCCAAGGCCGCAAAGGTCGGACGATAACGGTGAAACTTTTCTGATAGACTATTCATCTTTCCCCTCCGAACTTGGCTACTTTGCGCCTTGGCGCGAGTAAATCCCCGTGTTCGAGTGAAGAACCCTATCTTTTTCGACACCGGCCATGATTTCTTTCGCCAGGTCGAAAATCGGTTTCATATCACCATATTCGGGTTTTACAACATCGAAATACTTGACTCCCGGCTGCATCCGCGCGTCCGGCGGAAGATCGTCCTTGGGAATATCGATCCGCCGCGAGTTGGCAGGATCATCCACGTCGCCAAGCCTTTGCAGAGCAATCTGCCCCTTGCGCGAGAGGAACCAATTGATAAAAACTTTCGCGGCGTTTGGGTGTGGCGCCTGATTCATCAAGCCGAGCGAGCCGCCGCCCGCCGAAAAGCTCGACCCTTCCTTCCACCGGTTGGTATCGAAATCATCCACCGGAAGCCCCTGGTTCTTGGCCCTCATGGAGTCCTTACAACCCATGCAGATAGCAAATTTTCCCTGCGCTAGCCAATCGGTCATCTGGCGAAAATTCTTAACGTATGTAATATCCATGCCGCCGAAAAACTTCCTCATGAACTCCGGCCCGATCTCCGGACTGTAATAGTAAAATTGCATCGTCGCGCCCAGCCCCGTGTCGCGCGGGTCCAGCGAGACGATCTTGCCCTTCCACTTGGGATTAATGACATCCTGGTAAGATTTGAATTCTTTGGGGTTGACCAGATTCGTGTTGTACGCCAACTGGGCGTTACTCGGGCTGCCGATGAAAGCAAAAATATATTTGTTCTCCGGGTCGGCGTAACGATGCTCGTTACCGTACCATTTTGAAGTGTCCGTGACCTCGGGCAGCAGCAGCGCCGGTTTGAGCGGATCGAGCGCCTTGCCCTTATATAAAGTGTTATAAAGACTGTTCGTCCCGCCGCTATAAACATCGGCAATGAACTTGCCTGCCCGCCGTTCCGCGATGATCCGATTGGTCATCTCGTTGCCCCTGCCCGTGACGGAGACCACGTTAATGCCTGGATAGTCGCGCTTGAAGTCCTGGAGCAGTCCTTCGTAGCGGTAAATATAAATATTGACCTGCCCCTCTTTCTTGGCCGCGGCAAGAGTTTTTTCCCACTCCTTTTGCCAATCGGATTGAGCGGATGCGGTGGTGGCCAGCGAAACCAAACCAACAACCATCAGCGCTGCTTGAGAAAATCTCCGAACTGTCACTGCCAATGCGATCATATTCACCTTCCTCATATGAAACCTGCGGGCGCCCACAGTATATTTCTTATGGGGTATGCGAAGTCAATCCGGGCGTATCGCAGCCTTAACCCAGGGGCCACCCGCATCGCATAATTCCCTTGCGTCATGCCCGCGAAAACGGGCATCCAGGTCCAATTCTCCGATTGAACTACGAAATAGACCTGGATTCCCGCATGCGCGGGAATGACGGCTCTCTGCAATCGCTCCACTTCCCTTCCGGTGTGTTCTTTGAAAATCCTTGATCCGTCATTCCGGCCAAGCTGGCGATCCCAGCTTTCGAAGCATGAGCCGGAATCCAGGGACTTCTGGATTCCCGCTGGAGCTTGTCCTGAGCCCTGCCGAAGGGCGGGAATGACGAACAGAGGGCCTTCCGGTTATGTGACTGAAATTTTGAGACACTTCACTACTTGTACAATTCATCGATGAATCCAGAATTGTCCAGCTCCCTCAGGTAATGTAGATCCCACAACGCCATCGGGCTCATCTCTTCGGCCTCCGGGTTTTTCAAGCAACAGAGCTTGTACGCGTTCGCCACCGCCTCATGGTCCGGATAGGGCTT
Source organism: uncultured delta proteobacterium (assembly GCA_963840855.1). Classification (GTDB taxonomy): domain Bacteria; phylum Desulfobacterota; class Binatia; order UBA9968; family UBA9968; genus DATACQ01. Next base: position 55,346 of record CAWJBB010000087.1, on the reverse strand, counting down.
GGGCAGGAGTTTCGAAACGCTCCGATACTGAACGTTCTTGCACTCCGGCACTCTTTGCCTGAGCCCTGCGAGAATCTCTTCGGTTTCTCCCCGGCGGGTGCGCGCGAAGTGAATTCCCATCACCTGCGCCTTTACCAATCGTTCCGCGAGCCCGGTTTTTTTCTGCAGCGTCGTGAGGGTCGATGTCAGCGTCGGACCGTTGATCATAGGCAGCCGGTCGAGGGGCAAGACCGTCATGCCAGCCTGCTCGAACTTTTCCGTGTTGCCGGTGACAAAAATCGCATCGACTTTGCGAGATTTGAGAACCTCCATCTGCATCGCGCGAAACTCATTGTTCGATTCCGTCAGCTCGACGAATTCCACTTCATCGAGGCGCAAGCCGCCGGCCATGACGTAGAGCATATGATTGCCGCGCGGGTGATGATAGCCGCCAATGGAGTCAACCAATGTGGTGTCGCCGATCTTCTTGCCACGAAGCTCCGAGACTTGTTTGATCGGAAAGTTCGTCACCAACCTATCGTTAGTCGTGTTCGAGGGTGAGGTAAGACACACAATCGGCTGGCCGCGCTTGACCAATAGATACGGCGAGATGTGATTGCCCGAAACAAAATCGACGTCGCCGCCGAACAGCGCTTTTTCCGCCGCGGATGAGCTGTCGCAGAACTCGAAACTTACCTTTAACCCGTTTTGTTCCCAGATTCCCGCCTTATCCATGACTTCCCAAATGGGTAGATGGGAGTGCGACCGGTAAAAGCCGCGAATTTCCATCGTCGCTTGCTCTGACATATTTCTCTCCTTCGCTATCCTTTCGCCTCGCCCGCACGGCGGGAGAATGGGGTGCAGCGCATCGCCGTCAAGCCTCACCCTTTCCTATCTTCCGTAACGGGTGGGCGAATTATTCACTTCGTGCTTCCTTCGTGCGCTTCGTGATGAATCTCCGCTCCGACACCGGCTCCGGGCAGTTCGGAGGGCGGACACGCAGGTCCGCCCCTACCCTACAATCTTTTCTATGTGTTCTTTGTGGTTAATTCTTTTCCTATTTCAATACGTCCTGCAACAGCTTCTGCACCGGATCGGGATCGAGAAACCCCACCACGCTGTATTTTTTCCCTTCGACCCGCCGCGCTTCCGGTAGCACGTCGTCTTTCGGAATATCGATGCGCATGGAATCGGATGCTTCCACTTCCTTCTTGTTCATGACGCTCTGCCAAACCGTCTGGCCTTGGCGCGACAAGTACCAGTTGATAAACACCCGCGCGGCATTGGGATGGGGCGCGCGATTGATCAGGACGACCACGCTGCTCCCACCGCCGCCGATCGAAGCGCCTTCCTTTAGTTGGTCCGGCGCAATGTCTTCCACGGGAAGTCCCTGCTTGGCGGCTTTGTCAATATCGCGGCAGAGGAGACACAGCGGGAACTTCCCGCTCGCCAGCCAATTCGTTCCCTGGGCTCGATCGCGGAAAAGCGTGATCTCGGTTTCTTTGTACAGTCGCCGCACGAATTCTGGTCCGACATCCGCGCGGTGATACAGAATCAGGACCGGCGTCGGCGGGGCCGAGCTGCGCGGGTCCATGCCTAGGAGTTTGCCTTTCCACTTCGGCGCGAGCAGATCCCAGATCGACTTGATATCGCCGGGACTCATCATCTTCGTATTGTACGAAAGCCCCGTGCTGTTGATCGTTCCTTCGAACATGAAGATATGCTGATTCTCCGGATCGGCGTACCAGTGCTTGCCGCCGTACCAATTTGAGCCATCGATCACTTCTGGAAGAATAAATGCCGGCGCGATGGGATCTAGCGATTTACCGAGATAGAGCATTCGCGGCCCGTTGGGCCCGCTAGCCATAACGTCGGCGAGATATCTATCCGCTCTCCGCTCAGCAACGATGCGCGTCATTAGATCAGCGGCGCGGCCCGTCGCCGAGATCACCTTGATAAACGGAAATTCCTTGTTGAACGCGGCAACAATGTCCGGATGAGTGATCTCTTGGCCGCCGTAAAGCGCGAGCTGCCCTTCCTTCTTAGCCGCCTCCACCACCCGCTGCCATTCTTCCTTCCACTTAGGCGCTTCCGCTGCGAACGAGGCAGACACAACCGTAACGAGGTATGTGATCACCAGCCCCATCCATTTTAGATTTTGGATACTTCGACTTAGCTTCCCTCGACAGGCTCGGGGCCTGAGTTTATCGAAGGTAGTACAGGTCTTAGATCCTTCGACTTCGCTCAGGACAGGTTTTCGATTGCCGGACAGACACATAACACCGCGAAGCGAATATCCCTGCGTGCGTTCCCTTCCCCAATCCAAAATCCAAAATCGCAGATCCAAAATTATTTCCTCCGCTGCTCCAATACTTCTCTCACGAACTTGCTGATCGGCGCCTGGTCCATCCACTCGGCGCGGTCAACGAAGGGATAGCGATCCTCGTCGCCCTCCGGGCGGCGGTTGCCGCGCGGCACTTTGTCTTTCGGAATATCGATGCGCAGTGAATCCGGGCCGTCGTTTCCCTGGGTAAATAATCTTTGATACGCAATCTGCCCCTCCCGCGACAGCAACCAGTTGAGGCCGATCTTCGCCGCGTTAGGGTGCGGCGCTTTGTTGATCAGCGCGACGCCGCCGGATCCGGCGGTGATATACGACCCTTCCTTCAAATGATCTGGTTTGAACCAACCCACAGGCAGCCCCTGGATTTGCATCAAGTCCAGATCCATGCGCGATACCGGCCCAAAAATCGAGAGTGCAAACTTCCCACCTGCCAACCAATCGCCCATTTGACGCGTATCGGTGCTGATCACAATGTCCGTTTCCGTGAGAATCCTTCTGATGAACTCCGGCCCAAGGCTCTTGCTGTGATAGAAAAAGCGCATGGCGTCGCCCGAACCGCCAAGCGTCGGATCGTAGGCGACGATCTTGCCCTTCCACTTGGGATTGAGCAAATCCCAGTACGATTTAATTTCAGCGGGGTTCACCAGTTTGGTATTGAAGGCGACAACCATGCGATTTTCGCCGTTGATGTTGAGCAGATATTGGTTCTCCGGATCGACATAATGATGTTTACCCCGCCACCACTTCGACAGGTCGGTTACTTCCGGCAAAACCAGCAACGGCGGGATCGGATCGAGCGCTTTCGCTTTATAAAAGACGTTGTAACCGGTGGTCATGCCATTGACGTAGAGATCGGCCAGGTGTTTTTCCGCGCGCCGCTCCGACATAAATCTCTTGGCCACGTCGGCGCCCCGCCCATAGACGCCGACCACTTTGATCTCGGGATACTTTTTGTGGAACTCGGCGAACAGGATTTCAAAATCGGCGCTGCCGTATAAAACGAGCTGCCCCTCCTTTTTTGCCGCTTGAAGGGTTTTCTCCCAATCCGCCTTCCAGGCGTCGGCCTGCGCCGCCATAGCAGCGGAGACGCCGATGGTGAAAAACATGACCAAAACAAGAAATAGTTGCCTCGTGCGATTCATATGCGTCCTACTTTCTTTGCATTGCTACGCTGAAAGTTTTCGCGTCGCAATGCGCCCTATCCCAGAACGCCATTCTCGCGCAAACGAGCATCTCAGCTTAGTCGAAGCCCAAGTGACGGGCGAGAGGCCTGTCATCCCGAGCGAATGCTAGGGATCTAAGAAGGATTTCTCTCGGAGTTTACCCTGAGCTTGGCCGAACGGGTTCGAAATGACACCGCTCGCCCTTTGCGCCTTTGCGCCTTCGCGAGATAGTCCAACTTTTGGTTGCCCCTACATCATCGATCTATTTCTTGGCGGCCTGCTGCGCCTCTTTGATTAACTTGGTCACGGCTCCCATATCCAACCACTCCGGACGGCCCGCGTAAATATATTTCACTCCTTTTTGGCGCCGGTAGTTCGGCGGGATCACGTCCATGGATATATCTTCGCGCATCGATTGCCGGACGTCGTGCAGCTGCGCGTAGACTTTCTGGTAAGCGTCCTGTCCTTCACGGGACAATAGCCAGTTGATCGCCACTTTCGCGGCATTGGGATGCGGCGCGTTTTTGAATAGATTGACCCCGCCTTGGGACGGCCCGACGAACGCCCCCTCCTTAAACTGCCCCGGCTCGAAAAACTTCACCGGCAACCCCTGTTTCGCGGCGTCCTCGATGTCGCTCACAAAAAATGCCACGGGAAACTTCCCCGCGGCAAGCCAGTCGACCATTTGCCGTTCGTCGCGCGAATAGGTGATATCCATGTCGCCAAAAAATCGTTTAATAAAATCCGGCCCAAGGTCAGGATGGTTGAACAGAAATCGCAACGAGTGCGCCACCGTGCTCACGCGGCTGACATCGTAGGCAACGATTTTGCCTTTCCATTTCGGATCGAGAAAATCCCAATAGGATTTGAATTCTTTTGGGTTCACCAGTTTGGTGTTGTAGGCGTTCTCGCCGCCGTGCACGCTGCCCTGAAAAACGAAAATATACTTCCCTTCAGGGTCCGCGTAGTGATGCTTGCCGCCCCACCACTTCGATTCGTCGACGACTTCCGGCAGAAGGAGCTGCGGCCGGATCGGCTCGAGGATGTTGGCCTTATAGAAAACGGTGTTCGGCGTCACCACTCCGTTGATAAATAAATCCACCAAATATTGCCCCGCGCGGCGCTCAGTCATCACCGCCTGGCCATGCTCGCTGCCGCGGCGGGTGGTGTTGGATTTGACTTTGATCTCCGGGTATCTTTTTTGAAACACCTCGAAGATCTTTTCGTAACCCTCGCTGCCGTAGAAGGAAATCTCACCCTCCTTTTTCGCCGCGGCCAGCGTTTTCTCCCACTCAACGTTCCAGGATTCCGCCGCGGCGGCAAATGCCAAGGAAGAAAGCTGCGTGCACAACGAGCCGGTGAACATGATCAAAAACCAGACTCTCCGATACCAAAGCATAAATTTTTCGGTTTTCATCTCATCGTCCAGTTTTTTGCGCTCCAGAAACGCAATTAACAATTCAAAGTTCCCTTGTCGTCATGCTCGCGAAAGCGGGCATCCAGGCGATTTCGGATATCCTGGATTCCGGCTCGCGCTAGCTTCCGCCAGCTTGGCCGGAATGACGTTTTGAGCGTCAGGAGCATGGCAGTGCCACATTACAAGCGGTCCATTACTCGATCACTCCATCACTCCAATCTTAATACATCCTTCCACTTCGCATACGTCTTGCTTGCCGCGTTTCTTCCGGGAAGTAGCAGGTCTTCGCGTACTGATCCTTCCAATGATACGGCTGGCAAGCGTTAATAACCGCGACTGAATTCGTGAAGTTGCGCGCTGCCCGCGCATCCGGCGCAATGCGCGGGTCGAGCGGCGTGCTCCAGGCTTCGGTAATGACATTGATCGCCGTCGCCGGGTCGCAACGCGTCGCCAACGCCCACAGGACATCGTCGATGTTTGAAGGATCGACGTCGTCATCGACGATGATAACGAATCGGCGGTGATAACCGTAAGTCGAACCGAGCATCGCCATCGCCGCGCGCTTTACGTGGCCGCCGTATTTCTGCTTGATCGAGATCACCGTGATATATCGAGTCACGTACTCCCACACGCCTTGCACGTCAGTCACGCCCGCTTTTTCCAGCGCAACCAGACATTCGCGGCGCTCAACGGCACCGATTTGCCGGAGATCCCCGGCGGCATGCCTAAAATTATCGGATCTTTGCGATAGAAAACATTCTTGACCTTCACCACCGGCTCGTTGCGTGTGCCGGAAGCATAATAGCCCGTCCACTCGCCGAACGGACCTTCCGCGCGACTGTCCTCGCTAGGAGGAACGATAAGTCCTTCGACCGCCAACTCTGATGTCGCGGGAATCGGCAAGCCCGTTAGCTCGCCGCGAATCACTTTGACCGGCTCGCCGAAGAGCCAACCGGCGATCTCCAACTCGGAAACGCCCCAGGGCTCATACCAGCTGGCCACTTTGGCGAGAATCGGATCTTGGCCGAAGCTGATCACCACCGGACAAGGTTTACCTTGCGCCCAATACTTTTCTCGAATCAGCCGCCCATGTTTGCCAGGCGAAATCCAGATCCCCAGCGTGTCTTTATCATGCACGCAAACCCGGTAGGTGCCGACGTTGGTCCACTTGCCGTCCGGGTCTTCCATGATCACCATGCAGCCCGTGCCGATATACCGCCCGCCGTCTTCCTCGTGCCAGCGCGGCGTCGGGAACTTCAGCAAGTCGACCTTGTCGCCGCTTTCAACGTTTTCCGTGATCGGACCATCCGAAACTTCGACGGGCTTGATCGGCTTCTGGCTGCCGAGCTTTTCCTTCCACGCGCGAATGATGTCGAGGCCGGTGAGTTTCGGATCGAGACCGAATGCCAGAGCGGTCGTCGCAGCCGAGCAGACGGGATTGGTCACGACGCGAAACCCTTTGGGATATCCCTTGATGTGATCGAAGAGAACGACCTTCGGATTCGCCGCCCGCGCCGCCACCTCGGTGATCGCACCAAGTTCTAAATCCCAATCGGCGCCGTCGACGCGGCGCAGCTCGCCCGAGCTTGATCCACGGCATCAATATACTCACGCAAGTCTTTGTAGGCTAACGATGAATTTGTTGCCATTTATAAATCTCCATCGCAATTATCAGAATTTTTCTCGCATGTCCTTTAAAATCCGCCAGAATATTTCTGCCCATCCAAAATCGTTATCTGGCATTCTTCCTTCTCATACTATTGCCTCTTGCCTCGCGCCTCATGCCTTCTTCATCAGTCGCGGTAGGGACCGCCCTTGCGAGCGGCCCCCCGCACGGATCCGTACGTGAAGAATTCCCTCATACGGCTCTTACCTCGGGTTCATGTGACGACCAGCCGCTCGTTGGGATATGGATGCACTATCCGCGCGGGAGGGAGCCAGTAGCGAATCAGCCGTGCCATGTATTGCCAACGTCTGCGACGAAATTTCTGACTGCGCCGCCGCAAAACGCCAAACCAGATGCGGCCCACCTCGTTGCGGAACCTGCCCAGACTAGCACTGTTTCCAGGTACCGCATGATAGTTAAGCCATCCCCGAACCACTGATCGCAGCCACGCGCCCATTTCGGCCACCGTACTGTGCAGGTGCCTCTTGAGCTGCGCTTTGATCTCCAATAGCTTCGCGCGCATGCGCTTGGCCATGGACTGCCGCTTGATCGTAAACGCTCCCTTCCGAGTCTCCCCGCAGTAATGCGTGAAGCCCAAAAACGAGAACGTCTCCGGTTTGCCCAGTCCCGTTTCCGATTTACGCACGGCCGCAAAGAGTCGAACTCAATCAGCCGGGTCTTCTCTGGGTGCAATTCCAAGCCGAACTTCCCAACTCGCTCTCTAAACTCCTGTAGGCAGCGCTCAGCCTCCAACCGATGTTGGAAACCCATGACGAAATCGTCCGCGTAACGCACCACGATAACGTCACCCTGCGCATGGTGCTTGCGCCAGTGTGTCACCCACAAATCCAACACGTAGTGCAGGTACAATTCGCTAGAAACGGTGAAATCAAAGATCCCTGCGGTGTTCCCACTACCGTCTTGGACCACTCGCCCTCTTCAGATACTCCCGCCCGAAGCCATTTCCGTATCAGGCGCAGTACCCGACGATCCCCCACTCGATGCTCGATAAACTTCATCAGCCACTCGTGCACGATGGGTTAAAGAATCCACGAATGTCACAATCGAGCACCCAGTTTATCCGCCGCCCCATCAAGCCCACCCATAGCGCGTCCAAGCCGTCGTGCGCACTGCGCCCAGGCCGAAATCCGTAGCTCAAACCTAGGAACTCTACCTCGAAGATTTCTTCGAGCACCCGCCGCACAGCCTGCTGGACGATCTTGTCCTCCAGCGCCGCGATCCCCAGGAGTCGTTGTCCACCGCTTTCAGAATCCATGCGCGCTTGGACGGCTTAGCCCGATAGGTCCCGCGTTCACCCGCTCGTGAAGGTTAAGATTCGGACCTCCATCTGCACGCGGTAGTCCTTCCACGTCTCACCATCAATGCCTGGCGCAGCTAAACGATTCAATTCCCAATAGCTCGCCCTGAGCAACTGTGGCGTCACGTGATGAAGCAGGGCGGTAAACCGTATCCGCCTATCCCTTCTTGCCGCTTGTCGTACGCGCCACAAACCCTGTGACTCGCATCCCCGGCTCTGGGTCCGGCGCGAGTGCGCTTGTGGTGCGTTCCCCTTGGTCGACCTCCTTTCCTCTGCGGACTCCGCTACCAACGCATACGCGTCGGCTTTGTTCGCCCGCTTCGTTGGTACTACGAGGCCGTCCGACTCCCCACAAACGTGCATGTCGAAATTACGGCTTTTGGCCTTCTTCGACCGTCCCGCACTGCCATCCAGTGTGGGCGTCTGCAGGGCCTCCCGGTTCTCGCGCATGGAGTTTCCCCACATGCCTAGGGTCTCTGACTCCGCGGTGTCGAAGGACCGCTCGCGCCTATCGCTGCCCTTCATGTTGCCTTCCCCATATCAAAACAAGGTCGGCACACCGAAGTGGTGATTTCGGAGCTCCATACCTGGCCTGTGTGTACCCCTGTCAACGCTTCGCCCGCGTCCTTGCGGACCCAGACGCATGACTCGGAGCCAAAATGGTGCGCTACTCCTTTCTTGTGCGGCTCTCTCATCCGCTACTCCATGCCGTTTATCCCGGCGCCTCTTTGATCACCCTATCCGCCCGCTACATCATTCGGCGGAATCGTCAGGCCGATCTGTTTCGCCGTCTTGAGGTTGATCACTAGCTCGAACTTCTTCGGCTGCTCCACCGGCAGGTCGGCAGGCTTGGCTCCCTTGAGGATTCTGTCCACATAATAGGCGGCGCGCCGGTAGTTGTCTGCGAGATCCGCTCCGTAGTACATGAGCCCGCCGGCATCTACAGATTCTCTGATGCTGTACACCGACGGTAACCGGCTCTTTAACGGCAAAGCCCGCGATCCGTTTTGCGTTAGCAAACATTAGCGGGCCCCCGCCGGGCAGCACGTAGAGTCCATCCGGGCGCTGCTTGTTTAGCGCAGCGAATACCCTGTCGAAATCGTCCACAGCTCGTACCTCCCAAGACCGAATAGTCAACCGCAGCGCGCGCGCCGCGACTGGGAGAATCTCTTTCACCTCGCGTACACTGCCCGGACGGCCGGCTCGTAGAGAACCGCGACACCGGCAACTTTGGGAACGGCTTCCTTGAGCAGCTCCAGCCGTTTACCGCCTAGTTCTCTGCCAAGGTTTGTAAGGCCGGTGACGTTGCCGCCGGGACGGGCAAGGCTATCAACTAAGCCTGCCTCGACAGGATCGGCCCCTTGGCCCAACATAACGATGGGAATTGTTTTGGTCGCATTCTTGGCCGCCCGGACCAGCGGGACCCCTCCTGTTACGATGATATCAACCTTGAGACGCACCAGCTCAGCCGCAAGCTCAGGGAGCCGATCGTTCTTCCCCTCCGCATATCGGTACTCGATGGCCATGTTCTGTCCTTCTATGTGACCAAGCTCGCGCAGAGCCAGCCGAAATGGCTCGGAACGGGTGGACTCACTAGCTGGGTCGGCCGACGATAGATACCCTATCCGTGGGACCTTCTTCGGCTGCTGCGCGTCGACAGACAAGCAAAGCGCATAGAGCATGGCGCAAAGAGTAAGGCCCGTGATTTTTTTCTTCATGGGTTTCCCTCAGATGTGCTCGTTTTCGGTTTGTTCCCTCTCGCTGGGAGACTGTTGCGAGTTTGATTCGGAGCCCTTCGACACGCTCAGGGCGAACGGGTCGGGGGTGAAATTCTTGATGATTTTCCGTTCATGCTGAGCCTACCTGTCCTAACCGAAGTCGAAGGGTCGAAGCATCGGAAAGCGTTTTTCAACAGTCTGTTTAGCACCCGACCTCCCGTCTGTAACAAGAATTCTACACGTCTCTACGTTTGCTCGAATCCTTTGGCGACCACAACCCGCGCAAGCAAAGTCAAACCCGTCAGCACCAGGATCAATACCACTCCCAAGGCGGCGGCTGCCGGCAGATTTTGCTCTTCGTCCCAAAGATGCCAGAGCATGACCGACAAAGGCCAGCTGTCTCTGCTGGCGAGCATCAAGGGCACAGAGAACGCCCTCACGGCGTGCGCCGCCACCCACAGCCAGGCGGCGATAAAGGCGGGGCGGATGAGTGGAAAGGTGATTTGCCAAGCGACCCGCAGCGGGCTCGCGCCGCTAACTTCCCCTGCTTCTTCCAACTCCTTGTGAATTTGGGTGATCGCGGCGTTGGTGGTTCTAGACGCAAACGCAATGTACTGCGTAATCAGCGCGAGGGAGACGATCCACACCGTGCCGTAAAGGCCGAGGGAGCGAAACGGCGGCTCGAGATAAAGAAAAATAAAAGAGAGGGCCACGACGATTCCAGGCACGGCGTGGGAGGCGAACAAAAGGCTGTCCAGAGCATATCGTCCCTTGACCTTAGTTCGAACCACCAACCAGGAGACGGCGAACGCCAGGAGCACTGTTGCCGTGGCCGCGAACAGAGTGATGATCACGGTGTTCCACATCGCACGCAGAATCAGCGGGCCGGAAAGTATCCCGTGATAGTGAGTCCAGGACAATTCGGAGAGTACCTTCATCGATGGCGGCTGATAAACCGGCAGGAGCGAGGTCCAGATCAGCACGCCTAGAGGAAGAGCGACAGCCAAAATAAAATAGAGCACGAAGAGACCGAGAGCCGGGTAGCGCCAACGGCCCAATGCCAGGGTGTGAGGCCGAAATCCCTTGCCGGTCACGGTGGCAAAGCGCTCGGCCTGCCATAGAGTGGCGCGCTGGTAAAAATAGACCAGCACGAGCGCCATCAGAAAATAGCTTCCGGCAAAGGCCGCGCCCAAGCCGTAGTTGGGAATCGCGTCGCGAGTGGAGATATAGATCATCGTGCTGTAAACAAAGACGCGGCCGGGAAGGCCGACGACCAGAGGAGCTTCGAAGGATTCCATCGAAGAGGTGAACTCATACAAGACGGCGGCGAGGAGCGCCGGCCGCAAGACCGGCAGGGTGACTCGCCGGACCGTGGTCCAATTTTTTGCTCCCGCCGCGAATGAGGCTTCCTCAAGACCGGGATCCATCATGCGAAAAGCGCCGGTGATAAGAAGAAATACCGTCGTCACGCCGCGCATCCCGTCGAGGAAGATCATCCCGCCGAGGGAATAGATGTTAATCGGTCCTTCAGAAAGCTCCACGCCGAAGCTGCCGAAGAGATCACGGATGAAAACATTGATGATGCCGCTCTTGGGCATAAAAAGAAGCACGTAGGACATGGAGAAGAGCAGTCCGGGCATCGCCAACGGGATAAGCAGCAAGGTCCAGCACAAATTGCGCAGCGGCATATCGGTGCGCTCGAGCAGCCAGGTGAAAAACACAGCGATGAAAACCGTAATCGCCGTGCCTCCGCCGGCAAAAACCAACGTGTTGAGAATCATCCGATAGGTCAGAGGGTTCGTGTAAGCAACGAGATAATTGCTAAAGGTGAACGGTCCGGGCGCGGCGGGATGACCGGAGCGAAAGCTGCTGATCACCATCTGCCCCAGGGGAATCAGAATGAGCCAGAGAAGAATTCCGACGACGAAGATGAAAAAGAAAATCGAGCCGCTCGACAGCCTCCCTTTCCACATTGGAAATGAACGCTCAACGTTCAATGCTTTAACTCGGTTCTGCCCTTGAACCTTAAACTTTGAACCTTGAACTGCCGTAAGGATGGTCAGCGCACGATGGGCAGTCCGACGGCTTCTAGAATCTCTTTGAGAATCTCCTCCGCTTTCGCCCGATACTGCGGCTCATACCAGGCAGCTTTTTTTCCCTTGATGAGTTTGGCCGTTTGGGTGCCTGGGATCAGCGGGCTGCCGTTTCCCTCGACCTCGTCCAATAGCTTCTGGCCCTCCTCGGAAAGCGACCAGACGATCCAGAGTTTCGCGCCATTGAGATGCGCCGCGCCGCGGGGAATGAAAACCACATCTCCCAAGTTGACCGGGATGGGCTCCGCCAAGGTAAAGCCGATCTGCTCTGCCTTACCCGACCTCGTGTGCTCGTAATAGGTCGAATAGAAACTGCCGCAGTCGATGGCATATTCGCCCAGCGCCAGTTTGGTCATGGCGCCGGTTCGGTCGCGCTCGAAGATCGTTTCGTTCGCGGCCAATTGGCGCGCATGAGCGAGCGTTTTTTCCCGTCCCCAAACGTGGGGTTGCCAAAGAATTTCCAGGTGGCGCGGCCTGGAATCAATCGCGACTTTTTTCTTCCACTTGGGAGCCGCGCAATCCTCCCACGTGAGTTTCTTCCCGACGTCATCGGTAACGAGCTTGCGGTTATAGGCGATGCCGTAAAGCTGCGAACGATAGTTGACGCCGAAGCCGTCGGGATGGACGTGCGTGGGCGTCACGCCGAGAGATTTCCAGTCGACTTTTTCCACTACGTTCGCGCGCAGCGCGGTGGCCACCTGGGTTTCGCTCAGCACCGTCACGTCATAGGAAACTTTTCCGGCGGCGAGCTCGGACAAAACTCGCTCCCGCTCCCGCGAGCCTCCCACCCGCTCATATTCGACCTTGAGAAACGGGTAGCGGGTTTGAAAGACTTCCACGAATCTTTTAGCACCGGGTTTGCCCGCCTCCTCCCACCTAACCGTCAGCCCCACCTTGATTTTCCCCTCCTTCTTCGCTCCCTCCGCGAGCTTCTCCAGACCCTGGGCCCACAGGGGAGTGAGGGACAATAGCGATGCGCCCATTAGCGCGCCAATGAAACCTCTAATCTTCATCGGTTACCTCTCTTGCCGGATCCCTGTCTGTTCAAGGTTCCAGGTTCAAAGTTCAAGTGCGGAATTGAACGTTGAACTTTAAACGGCGGAAGTTATGAGCGGCGTTAGATCCATTCGGACCCGGACCTTCTCGGGCTCAGTTAACAGACGATAGTCAGTCTCCCCCAACTTTTCGATCTTGTACCACTGCGTCATTCTTTGCGGCAACTTGGCGATAATGAACCCATCCTGTTTTTCGTACTCGCAATTCATGCGCAACAGGCACGCTTTGTTCCACTCGTCCTTCAGCAGCGGAGATATCCCTATGGTGCTGCGATCTATCGCATAGACGTAAATATGCCGGCCAAATCCTTTGGCGCCGATTTCATCGGCCGGAATCTTGACGTGGATATCCGACGGAACGTTTGCGACGTAGGCGACCCGCCGCCCGCCGCTCGCCTCCGTTCTCATAGTTAAAAAGACCACATCCCGCTCGGTCGTGTTGGTAAACCCATAGTGAACTCCCGCGGGGATCAAAACGCCCTGATTGGCTTTGAGCAAAAATCTTCCCGAAAGCCCTTCCACGGTAAGTTCGCCGTCGAGGATGTAAAGAATCTGATCGGAATCGGGGTGCTGGTGGATGTGCGTTTCGCCTCCCCGGGGCCGCGTCTGAAACACCGCGATGAAGCTGTTGGGCGATCTGGCCATATCGACCCGACCGCTCAGATGGTCCCGCTGCTTCATCGCCTCGCCGACATCGAAAATCTGCACCTCGTCAACTTGGCTGCTATTGATTGTCGCCATTTTGTCCTCCTCTCCTTTACTCTGCAGTTAATTTTTTCCGGCCTCTTTCAGCGCATCATTCACCACGCCAAGAATCGGTTTCATCTCGATCCAATCCGGTTTGCCGGTGTCGAGATATTTGATGCCTTCCAACCGCCGCGACTCGTAGGGCACTTCCTCTTTGGGAATATCGACACGCAGCGAATCCGCCGGGTTCTCGGCGTTGGCGGTTCTTTTCTGCAGCGCGATTTGCCCGCTGCGGGAGAGGAGCCAGTTGATGAACACCTTCGCGGCATTGGGATGGGGGGCGCGGTTCACCAGTGCCACCGTGCCAAATTGCTGCACCAGTCCGCCACCCTCTTTGAACGCCTTCGGCCCGAAGCTGTCCACCGGCAATCCCTGCCGCTTCAGAACATCGACGTCACAGAAAAAACAGATGGCGAACTTGCCCGTCGCCAGCCAGTCCGGCCCTTGGCGAAAGTCGCGGAACAGCGAAATGTCCGTTTCGCCGAATAATTTTTTGATGAACGCCGGTCCCAGTTCCGGATGATAGTAGAAAAAGCGAGTATTCCCCGCCCCGGGTCCTGCTTCGCGGATGTCCCGGCCGGTGATCTTGCCCTTCCATTTGGGATTTAGCAGGTCCCAGTAGGATTTGAACTCCTTCACGTCGACTAGTTTGGTGTTGTAGCTGATCGAACCATAGGTCGCCGAGCCGACGTAGTTGAAAACATACTGCCCTTCGGGATCGGAGTACTGATGTTTTTTGAGATACCACTTCGATGGGTCGGTGACTTCCGGCAGGATCAGCGCCGGCTTGATCGGATCGAGCGCTTTGCCGAGATAATATTGCTGGTAGTTGGGATTGGCGCCCGTGCTGGAAACGTCGGCGATAAATTTTTCCGCGCGCCGCTCGGACAGGAGCCGCGGTCCGAGCTGATTGCCGCGGCCCGTCACTGCGATAACTTTGATCTCGGGAAATTCCTTTTCGAAGTCCGGCAGCACCGCGTCATAGCCGCTTATATAGATCGCGACCTGCCCTTCCTTCTTTGCCGCTTCGAGAGTCCTCTCCCATTCCTGCTGCCAGGCGGGCTTCACCTGAGCGGCAACGGATCGCTCAGCGCAGCCGAGGAAAAATATCACCAGTAATAAGAAGTTGACACGACGCATTCACGTACCTTTTGTAGAATCGCTTACGTGACGCTCTTACATCCTTCCCCTCGATGGGGAAGGGCTGAGGAAGGGATGCCCAATAGTTCGACGCACCCCCATCTTAATCTTCCCCCGTCAAGGGGGAAGAGATCGGACAGCGCCACGCCAATTTGTACGCGCATGATCATGGCGACGAGCACGAGCCACGATCACGAGCCACGAATATTAACTCTTCCCCGCCGCCTTGAGCGCTTCGTTCATGACATCAAGGATCGGCTTCATCTCCTGCCACTCCGGCCTGCTGGTGTCGAGGTATGTGACGCCATCAATGCGCCGACTGAGGATCGGCAGATCATCCTTGGGAATGTCGATGCGCAGAGAATCAGCGGGATTTTCCGTATTGAGCATATTCCTTTGCAAGGCCATCTGACCTTTGCGCGACAAAAGCCAGTTAATAAAAACCCTCGCCGCATTGGGATGTGGCGCCCGGTTTACCAACGCCAGCGTGCCGAATTGCTGCACCAGGCCGCCGCCTTCCTTGAACACGCGCGGGCCGAAAGTATCCACCGGCAGGCCCTGCTGTTTCGAAACATCGACCTCGCAAAAAAAGCAGAGCGCAGCCTTGCCCACCGCGAGCCAGTCCGATCCCTGGCGGTAATCGCGAAACAAAGTCACATCCATGTCGCCGTACAATTTGCGAATGAACGATGGACCGACATCCTGAAGATAATAAAACAGCCGCGCATTGCCCGAACCGGGGCCCGGAACACGAATATCGCGCGAGATGATTTTCCCCTTCCACTTGGGGTTGAGTAGATCCCAGTAGGATTTGAACTCCTTCGCATCGACCAGCTTGGTATTGTAGCTGACCGAACCGTAGGTCGCCGAACCGACATAGCTGAAAACGTATTGGCCTTCGGGATCGGCATAGTGATGTCTATTCTGGTACCACTTCGAGGTGTCGATGATCTCAGGAAGAAGTAACGCCGGTTTGATCGGGTCGAATACCTTGGCAACATGCAGTTGTTGATACGTCGTTACACCGCCCGAGCTCACGACATCGGCAAGAAACTTTTCGCCGCGCCGTTCGGCGATCAAGCGCTGCCCGATCTGGCTGCCACGGCCCGTGACGGCAATAACTTTGATCTCCGGGTGCTCCTTTTGAAAATCCGGCAACACCTCTTCGTAGCCGCTGATATAGACCGCGACCTGGCCTTCCTTCTTTGCCGCCGCGAGGGTTTTTTCCCATTCGAGTTGCCATCCGGGCTTCGCTTCCGCCGCATGTGCCACGCGCGAAGCGCGTTCAACCGCCACGAACGCGAGAAGCCCCGCGACAAGAGCCGTCAAAACCTTCGTTCACCACTGCGTAAATCTTCGATCGCTGAGACGCGATAAGTTACTCCGATTTTGAAGAGTCGATCGACTCTCAGCTTGCCTTTAGCTGCGTGTAACTCCATTCATAGTCGCGGTTTCGATAAGCCTCGTCCGGCATCAGCGATTGCTAAACCCTTGCGCGTAAGCTCCGTTTCGAATTTTTTGCGAATCATCGGGTCCTCGTCGGGATACTCGATCTGGTCTCTGGCCCGGTCTTCGACTTTTTCGCTGATACCGCTGAGCCCGCGCGGAGGATGGATGGCAAGATATCGCGCCGGCGTGCCGCCGACATTGAAGTGCTGGTGAAACCAGCGATTGGGCGGCACGAACAGACTCGCCTCGTGCCAGGGAATAATAATTTTTTCTCCGCCTTCCGGCCACATGATCGAATAACCCTCGCCGGCCGGGATGACGATCAAATAGCCGGGGCCGTGGCGATGGCCTTTTTTATAGGTACGCGCGGGAAACACCGACATATGGGCGGAGATCGGCGAGCTCGGGAAACCCACCCAGACGACGTGGCCGCCGGCGCCGCGCCTCTCGAAATGATCGAGCCGGTCCCACGCTCTCATGTCGGCGAAAAAATTCCCGAACCAAATATTTCGTCCGTCGCGCACTGTGCCGGGCTCGTTCAAGCGTCACGACTTTGGCTTCAGAATAAATATCGCGCGCGCCCTGGCCATAAAGGAGGTTGAAATCGACCAGTGGATTGTTAAAGAAAATTTCCGGATCGGGAAGCACCGACATGGCCAGCGGCAAATAGCTGCAGTGGAGGAGCTTCACGACCTGGTCGCCCTGCATATTGCTCAACTGGCAATGGTAGTTTCCGGGAATGAGAAACATGCTATGGCTTTGCCACTCGAAGATTCTTTTCGCGCGATCGCCGGCCCAGACGCTCGCCAACCCTCTGCCCTGCAGCACGTAAACAACCTCGTCCACCGCGACGCGAAACGACGGCAAGGTCTTTCCCGGTGGAATCTCCGTGACGTAAGCGCCGGTCACACCTTCCTGACCGACGAGCTGAATAAATGCCGCGTCGCACTCCCGCTCCGGCCAGTAGCCAAGCTCCACCGTGCGGCAGTCTTCGATGTAATAGCCGCGATGAATCGGCGCGCCGGTCGATTCGATCCAGTTTTCATAGGCCGTCTTCTTGTCCCAAAAATTCGCCGTTGATCTGGCCATGGTGGCCTCCGTCTACTATTCGGTCTGTCGGGCATCCATTTTGGTAAGGCTCTAAAGGTGTCATCCTGAGACCTAGCGAAGGATCTCGCATTTTTCAGGTCGTTTCGATGGCGAGATTTTTCGGCGGAGTTTATCCTGAGCGTGTCGAAGGGCCTCAGAATGACAACGAAGCGACGATCTCCTTACCCATTACTCTCCTTCTTCTCCGTTCACCTCTTCTTTGATTGCGCCAACGCCTTCTCGACGATCTCCTGTATCGGAGCCATGTCCATATACTCGGGTTTATCCACCAGTATATATTTGGCGCCGTCGACGCGCCGCACTTCGCTGCGCACCATGTCCTTTGGGATATCGGTGCGCAGCGACTCTTCGGAATTGTTAGGCGTGTTGGCGACGCGCTGAAGCGCCGTCTGACCTTCGCGCGAGAGCAACCAGTTGACGAACACGCGCGCGGCGTTGGGGTGCGGCGGCTGGCTCGGCATTACTATAGAACCCATGTTGCCCGCGGAAATCGCCCGGCTCTCTTTCCACTTCGCCGTGCGAAATTCATCCACAGCCAGGCCCTGAGCTTTGACTTTCAGGATTTCGGAACAAAAAAAGCAGATGGCAAACTTCCCGTGCGCCAGCCAATCCGTCGCTTGACGGATTTCTTGAGTCAACGTCACATCCATCTCTCCATAGAGGCGCCGGATGAACTCAGCGCCCAACTCCGGCGTGTGGTAATACATCCGCAGACCGATTCGTTGGCTGCCGGAAATCTTCGGATCGCGCGAGAGAATTTTTCCTTTCCACTTGGGTTGGAGAAAATCCCAGTAGGAGCGAATCTCGCCCGCCTCCACCGCCTTGGTGTTGTACGAAACATACTCGCCGACGTTGCCAAGATAGAGGAGAATATAGCGGTTCTCCGGGTCGACGTACTGATGCTGGCCGAGCCACCACTTGGACTCATCGGTGACCTCGGGAAGGATCAACGCCGCGCGCACGCTGTCCAAGATTTTGGCGCGATAGAATACTTCATAGGCCGTGGTCACCCCGCTGATATAAACATCGACGAGATACTTGCCCGCGCGCCGCTCCGCCATGATGCGGGGCGCCAGCGTATTGCCCCGCCCGAGGGTCGTAACCACGTTGATCTCGGGATATTTTTTCTGAAACAACTGCACCACGGCGCCGAGTTCGCCCTCGCCTTGGAAGAGATAGAGCGACAGCGAGCCTTCTTTCTTTGCGGCCTGCACCGTGCGCTCCCATTCGGCTTGCCAATTGAGTTTGGATTCGGCGGCGTGAGACGCGGTATTCCAAAAGGCGACGACGAGGAGGCTTAAAACTCTCGCAAAGAGATTCATATTCGCCGCAAATCCAACAAAACTCGATCTGGCCATAACGTCACACCTCCGAGTTTGTTCACGGTTCTAACCTCGGGCCGCGCGCGGGTCGGGCGGCGGCACATGATATCTGACGGAGCCTGCCTTACCGACGTCCAACGACTCATCCATCTTGGTATCGATGATCGCGTGCTCCGGATCGCGCATCACATTCATCGGATCTAGGTTGCGCGCAACCTTGTCAATTTCGCGCCTGAGCATTTCCCGATACATGACCACCCCCCGATCCGAAGCCGCCAGCCGTTCGCGAGTGCGATCGACAATCGGCCCCTGAGTTTCCCACGCCATAAAATCTTGGGCATCCACTTCATCGAGTCGATACTTCGTGAAAGGATGGCGCGCGTCCGGCGGATCTTTGAACGGCTTACGATAATTCACCGGCACCTCATCCTTGTTTGCACGCGGCTCCGCCGAGTCCGGCACGAAGTGGACGTAAACGATCCAGGTGTGCGTATCGTCGATCGGCACGCGAATCTGGGTACGATTGGCTTGGCGCAGCACGGTTGGGAAGAGCAGCGGGTGCTCCTCGATCTTTCCATCCTTGAAAACGCGCCGTTTGATAATACCGTAAAGAAACTCCTCGACCTCATACTTTTCCAGATTGTCGATGGTTCCCCGCGTCGTGCTCTCGACTTTGAATCCGTCGGTGACCAGCTCTTGATGGAGAATATGCAGATGGGCCGTGTCGACGGAATTTTCCATCGCTTGCAGCCAGTTGCAGTCGAGCTGCGGCAACGCGCGCAGCCAATGCCAGCCATCCGTGCGCGCCCACACGTCGTATTTTGGCATGACCGGCACAGGTTCGGGGCCGAGATAAGCCCAGTAAAGTCCCGCCAATTTTTGCACAGGATAAGCTTTATGTTTTACCGTCCGGCAAAAGTTACTGTCCGCCGGCTCTGCCGGAGTTTCGAGACAGTTGCCTTTCGTATCGTAGAGCCAGCCATGATACGCGCAGGCGATGCCGCGCTCTTCGACTCGGCCGTAGGATAGCGACACGCCGCGGTGCGAACAGCGATCGTTAAGCAACCCGACTTCACCCTTCGTCGTCTTAAACAGCACCAGATCCTCGCCGAGGATGCGGACAAATTTCGTCGGACTGTCCGGGGTCAAATCCGCCGCGATGGCCACCGGATGCCAGTAGCGACGCAGCAATTCTCCCGCCGGCGTGCCGGGCCCTACTCTTGAAAGCAAGTCATTTTCTTCGACGGTTAACATCTAGCGATTCTCCCTTCGACTTGAGCAGCGGCAGATATTAGAAGCCGATTCGCCATTTAGGCCTCCTCTACCATTTAGTTTCTGCGCTTTTGCCCTGCGGCGCTCGTTCCGGATGCGCTAGTTTTTTTGCTTCCTCCCGAAAGCTTCTTCGAAGACGTTAACAATAGGCTTCATATCGATCCACTCCGGGCGACTATCCAGGTCCAGATATCGAACCGCCTCCATCCGTCTGTTGCCCGGCTTGATCTCATCTTTCGGAATATCTACCCTCAAAGAATCCGGAGCGTCCACCCCGGCTTTGTTCAGGGCTCTCTGCAGCGCAAGCTGTCCTTCACGCGATAGAAACCAATTGATAAAGACTTTGGCTGCATTTGGATTCGGAGCTCTATCGAGGAGGGCCAAGGTGCCATACTGGGTATGCAGTCCGCCGCCTTCATTCAAAGGTCCAAATTCATTAACGGGCAGACCCTGTGCTTGAGCCGGGTCGATGTCAGGGCAGAAAAAACACAGGCTGAACTTGCCGCTGGAAAGCCAGTCCACTCCCTGGCGAAAATCTCGGAACAACGTCACATCCATCTCGCCAAACAGGCGCCGTATGAAATCCGGTCCGATGTCCGGATGGTAATAGAAAAAGCGCATGGGAGCATTGCCGGGACCGGGGTCTCTTATGTCACGGCTGATGATTTTTCCCTTCCACTTGGGATTGACGAAGTCCCACACGGATTTGAACTCCCTGGGGTCCACGAGTTTCGTGTTATAGGAGATGTTGCCTAGCTGAGGGAGAGCGACGTAGCGAAAAACATACTGGCCCTCAGGATCCACGTAGCGGTGCCGTCCTTGCCACCATTTGGACTCATCCACTACCTCCGGCAGAATAAGCGCAGCCTTGATGGAATCCAGGCTCTTTGCGGCGTGAAGAATCCGAAAGTTGGATCCCACGCCCTCGCTGCTCACGTCCGCGATGAACTTGCCTCCGCGCCGCTCCGCCAAGATGCGCTTCGCGATCTCGCCTCCTCGTCCCATGACTGAGGTTACTTTGATAAAGGGATAGGCTTTCTGAAATTCCCCGGCATCGAGCACGGCGCCCCAACCGCCAATATAGACATGGACTCGTCCTTCTCTCTTGGCACCCTCGATTGTTTTGTCCCACTCTTTCTTCCAATCGTTAGCGCTTCGGGCTGGCAGCTCCGGCTGCGCCCAGGCGTGCTCGATCATCAACAACAAGAAAACCAAAAAGCCAAAGCTTCGGAGTCTTGTATTATCCCTGCGAAGAAAAACCATTTTACTTTTCACGGGCGCGCACCGTGACACAGGCGATAACAAGCACTTTTACGATAGAAACTAGTTAGCGTCTGGCAGACCATCCAGTAAGCAGTTAGCAGCGCAGCAGAAAAAGGGGTTACTGCCCGCTGCTTGCTGCCTGTTGCTCCTCCGTGCAGCCCGGATGGTAGCTGCCCATCGCGCAGCGAGCGCCTGCTTTCGCCATGGCGGCCTCGAAGTCGCGGTGAATATCCGGATCTTCATCCTCATATTCGATTTGCCCGCCACCCTCTTTGATGCTCGTCCCGGGCCCTTCGCCGTCATTGAAATTGATCGGGTATTTGAACCGCCCGCCGCCGCCTTTTCTGAGCGCGAGATAGCGAACCGGCACGCTGCCGGAATTGAAGTGCTGATGAAACCAGTCGCACGGCGGCACCACCACGCTGCCGGGTTTCCAGTCGACTCGAATCCGCTCGCTTCCCTCTCGCCAAAGAAGCGTGTAGCCTTGACCGCTCAGTATAGTCACGTGGGCTCCGGGTCCATGCCGGTGCGCCTTTTTGTAACTTCCCACCGGGAATTGCGAGATATGCGCCGCCATCGACTGCGCGGCCAGATCAAAGTGCATGTTGAGCCCGCCCGCGCCGCGCGGCTTCCAAGAGATCAGGTCGATGGTGTTCACGTTGGCAATGAAATTAATCATCGTGTTACGCGGTCCCCAGACTTTTCCTTGCCGGCTGAAATAATCATCGTCATTGGCATCGAAGCGATCGAGAAAGGCGAACGGGTTGTCGAAAATAAAGTCGAGATTATGAAACAGGTTTATGTAGAGCGGGGCGCTGGTCACGGCGAAGTAGCGCACGGGCTCGCGGCCGCTGCCGTTGTGATGCTGGTAATAGGCGTTCAGAGGAATGGCGAAGAAGCTCCCGGCCTGCCACTCGAAGCTTTGTTTCTTCCCGTCGTTTTGCCAAACTGTAGTGGCTCCCGCGCCTTCTACGATGTAAACCATCTCTTCGTAAAGATGCCGCTGTGGCTTTAACTTTTGACCGGGCGGAATGACGCAGACGTAGGCGTCATTGATGCCGCCCGTCCCTTCGAGATTGATAAAAGCGCCAAGCCCGCCCTTGAGTTCCCAGGTTGCGACTTCTACTTTTTTAATGTCTTCGATGGAAAAGCCGGTAATCAGCGGGATTTTTTGCGCCTCTTGCCATAGACGATAGGTGTCGATCGATTCGGCCCGCGGCGGTTTTTTTGCAGTTGCTGTCTCGCTCATAGAATATCTCCTTTATCGGCTACTTGCTTTTGCGTATGTCTTCGAGCAGTTTTTGGATCGGCGTAAAGTCCATCCACTCCGAACGGTTGATCAGAAGGTAGTCCTTATCTTTCCTCCTGACCGCTGTGGGCGGCACAATTTCCGGCGGCAAATCTTCCCTGAGCGAGGTGACCCTCAGCTCGTCGGTATTGGCTTGCCGGAACGCGATTTGCCCTTCCAATGAAAGATACCAGTTGATGAAAACTTTTGCGCCGTTGGGGTGAGGATGCTGGTTCATCAATACCAGCGCGCCGGAGCCGGAACCAATCCCCGGCCGCTCTTCGATCTGGTAAGGGTTGAGTTCGGCAACCGGCAGGCCTTGCATAGCAGCCCGGTCGATCCTTCTACACAAAAAGCAGAGAGCAAACTTCCCCTGTGATAACCAGTCTGTGCCCTGGCGGATGTCGCGGAACAGCGTAGGCTCCATATCCCGGTAGATACGTTCGACGAATTTCGGCCCGAGCTGAGGATGATGATACACATAGGTCAGCGCAGTCGAGCCCTGGGTCGGACCTATCTGGAGGGCCTGATACTTTCCCTTCCATCGGGGTTGGACCAGGTCCCACGCCGATTTAATCTCTTTCTCATTGACGAGGTTGGTGTTGAAGTAAAGCGGCGGGCCGTAAACAGCGCTCTCGTACATAAAAATGTACTGACCCTCGGCATCGATATAATGGTGCCTTCCCATCCACCATTTTGACACGTCGATCACACCAGGATGGACCAGCATCGGAGGAATCGGCTCGATGATTTTTGCCCGATAAAGATTGAGATAGACCGCCGACGGCGCGCCGAGGAATACATCCGCAAGAAATTTGCCGGCTCTCCGTTCGCCATAGAGCTTCGGGAACAAATCGCTTCCGCGTCCCATAGTGGTGCCGATAAGCTTGATTTTCGGGTAGCGCTTTTGAAAAGCCGCCCAGATCATCTGCGCGTTACCGATCGAGTCGGTCGCATAGACAGTGACCTGCCCTTCCTCCTCGGCTTTTTTCACAATCGTATCCCATTCTTGAGAAGCCGGCGATCGGACATCAGCCGCCGCGCCAATTCTGGCGGCCAGAAGAATCAGCATGGAAATGCCTATGAAATATCGTCCGCAAAACCTGATCACCATATGCCTCGCCTTGTACGAACTGAGAAGTAAAACAGCAATGAGTGTATGACATTATCCGACCGCAATATGTCAGGTCAACACAAAGCGGATCCGTAAACAAGGCGTAAGGCCACCAACACTAATCTTATGCTATTGAAAACGACCAATGACTTGGATAACGTCCATGCAACGGATTTGCACCAACGTCATGATACTCATCTTCGGCAACAGGAACATAAAAGCTGCAACATGAATGGAGAAGAGCGATGGCACTCGTTGATGGCTTCAGTCATCTTGTTGTCCAGGTAACCGACTTGGATCGCTCGGAAAAGTTCTACCAGGAAGTGCTGGGGCTCGATCTAGTGGGGAGAGGTCTGGTGAACGAAGAGGGTTCCAACTCGCTTCTCAAGATGAATACGGGACAGATGGTCCTGTTGGTCCAAGTTTCAAAAGTCGAGCCTTTTCGCCCCAACAGCAACAGCATTCACCATGCTTGGCTTTTAACGGTAGAGCAGTATAAGCGCGCTCAGGAAAGACTAAAGGCGTCGGGATACAACATTGAGGACAGCCGGGAGGAGTTCCGCGCTTTGGGTGAAAGGAGCCTGGACGTCTACGATCCGGACGGCCACCGTTACCAGGTTCAGGCCCATGGTCCCGAGGCGACCAAAATTATCAGGCCGAGCGCCGGCAAAGTGCTCTGCGGGAGGATTGAAGATTTCGCAATCGGGTCCGTGACGCCGTTCAGCAAGGGGATGTTTTTTCTGCTGCGTGTGGAAGAAGGCTTTATGGCCCTTTCGCGTTGGTGCACTCACAGAAACGGCCAGGTGAATTGGGAAAAAGAGCACTGGCGATTTTACTGCCCGCTGCACAGCGCCACCTACAACCGCAGAGGCGAATTCACTGGACATCAGCAAAACGTCGGCCCGCTGAGAATGCATCCGGTGACGATCTCCGAGGACGGCATTGTCATCGTAGACAGCTCGGAGATTCTCGTCCGGAAAAGCTACAATCCCGACCAGGTCGTTCCGCCCGCCTGCGGGGCGGAGTTCTGTGCCGCCGACGTCGAGCGCGTTTAGTCTCGTGAGAGACCACGACACAAGATAAAACGGAGGAGAAAACCATGGCGGATGTTGAGAGCCTGAGTCACAGCGCCATCTGCGTGCACGACTTAAGAGAGGCGGAGGAATTCTATTGCGATGTGTTAGGGGCGCGTCTCGGCGGGCGCGTTAATTTCAAGACCGACGATGCTATTCGAGGAAGGTCCGTGCACGGTTCGGTCATTTTAGAGGATTATCTCCTGGCCTTGATGGTGCCGCGGAATTTCATGCCGATGCCGCCTGAAGAGCAACATCGCGGCGCGCATGGTTTTCGCCATGCCTTTCGCGTCTCACGCAGCCGCTTTAACGAAATCGTGAACGAGCTAAAGCGCCGGGAGATTGGCTTTGAAGGCCCGGTGGAACATCCCGAGAAGAGCCCGTTCGGCCAATCGATTTATTTCAAGGACCCGAGCGGAAATTTCCTCGAGATTCTCTGGCGGCGCGACGAAGATGTGAATTACGTCAAGCCATACATCACCGGCGTGGGATGAACTCTAGCTTAGGGCGTATAGCGTATTGTTCCATACTATATGCCATAAGCCTTCAGCCCTATGCGAGACAGGCACATGGAAGGCATCAGCCACGTTGTCATTGAGGTCTCGGACTTGAAAAGAGCCGAGGAGTTCTATCGCGAAATCCTGGGCTTTGACCTCATGGACGGCGGCGCGGCTGACTGCGGCGCGAGCGTTCCGCTCCGCGGCGCATCCGGTCAATCGCTGATCCTTTCTCAAAGCGCAGAGCCTCGATCGCTGCCCGAAACCGGCGTCCATCAAGCCTACCGTGTGGCGCCTCGGCATCGCGAGGCTATCGCCAGAAACTTGGCGTCGCGCCAAATCGCTGTTCACACCTACAAAGAGGATCGGCCCGCAGAAGAACGGGACAATTTTTATTTTTATGATTTTGATGGCAATCGCGTCCAGTTGGTAGTTTCCGGCGCTGATTCCAATGCGAGCGGTAAAGTTTTGGGTATCGATCATGCTGCCGTGGAGTGTCACGACCTCGAGTGGGCGGAAGATTTTTACGTAAAAGTCCTCGGCCTTGCCGTGGAGCACAGGGTCGGTTGGCGCACCGCGGATTATGTCCGCGGGCAGCTTTGGGGCGAAGGAAAAGAGGATATGGCGCCGGGCACAAGACGCTGGGACCAGCGTTACACGGTGATGGAGCAAAAGCGCCGTATCCCCAGACCCAACACCCATTTCTTTTTGCGGGTGGGCGATGGCGTCCTGGGAATTTATCTGGCCACTCAGCACCGCCAGGAGCCGCCTGAAGAGCAAATTGTCGGCGCGCCCAGAATCGGACTGCGGGTAAGCCGCAGCAGATTGGATGAAGCTCTGAAGCTCCTCAAAGAGCGGCGCTTTCTGGTTCATGGACCGGTTGAACACCCTATATCATCGCCCATCGCAGCGTCTGTTTACGTTAGAGATCCGGGAGCAAATTTCTTGGAGCTCTGCGTTCCGCGTGAAGGGGGAGCGACGTGGAAGATCAATGATCGAGAATAATCACTTGAGGACCGCAGGCATCGATTCTCAATTCCCGGCTTGATCTCAATCCTCGATTCTATCCTCAATTTATTGAGGGAGGTTCTCATGGCTGAACATTACCCGTATCCGCGTTTTTCTTTGGCTGAAAGAGACCGCCGCTGGAAAGCGGTGCGCGATCTGATGCGGCAACACCGAATCGATGTCATCGTCACCCCCAACAACACCGGCCACTCCACCGACTTCCAGGCAAACACGCGCTATCTCACCCACTGCGGCGGAGGCGGAGATGCTGACGTCGCGGCGGTGTTTCCTTTAGAAGCGGAAGTCACCGCCATCGCCACGACGGCTCAGGCGCGCTGGCCAACCGTACAGGAATGGACCACGGACCTGCGCGAGGCGCGGCGAAATTACGGACGCGTGATCGTGGAGCGGTTGAAGGAGCTGAACGTCGATCGCGGGCGCATCGGTGTTACCGGTCTGGGCGAAGTGGAGGGAACGCGCACGCCCGAAGGCACGATTCTTTACGGCACGTGGAAGAAAATCCGCGAAGAATTTCCGCAGGCCGAATTAGTGGATGCCACCGCGATTCTGGCTGAAGTACGCTACGTGAAAAGCCAGGAAGAGA
The DNA here is from genome assembly GCA_963840855.1 of uncultured delta proteobacterium. GTDB lineage: Bacteria > Desulfobacterota > Binatia > UBA9968 > UBA9968 > DATACQ01. The sequence goes on along the minus strand of CAWJBB010000087.1, from coordinate 28,706 downwards.
TTGGCGTCCTTACCCGCTCCATGGAGATTGTCGAGCTCGCGTACCAGGCGGAGATCAAGGCGGCACAGCCCGGGGTGAAAGACTGGGACGTTTGGGCCGAGACTCAATCCGCTCTACTGCGCAACGGCTCGGAGTTACCGGTGCACTGCAACTGGGTCTCGGGAAAAAATCCCAAGCGCACTCTCACCCGGCCGAGCATGCGCATCCTGGAACGCGGCGATCTCATTATCAACGAGGTCGAGGCCTCCTGGATCGGTTATCGGGCCCAGGGTGTTCAACCGGTTTTTGTGCAAGTTGCCGATCCCGTACACCAAGAGCTGATCAAGGTACAGAGAGAAGTTTTCAACCGGCTGATGGAGAATCTCAAGCCAGGGGTCAGTGTCAAAGAGCTGGCCGAGCTTACGAGAACTACGGCGGAGCGAGTAGCTCCACAATCGGGGCCAGCCGCCGGCGCTACGGCTCAGCTTACCATGCACGGCCGCGGGGCCGGAGACGACGGCCCGATTATCACCTCCAATGCGCGCAACCCGAGCCAACTCGCAGTAACGCTCTCTGAGAACATGGTTTTTATCTTCAAACCTTCGGCGCGGTCGGCCGACGGAAACTCGATCTGCACCTGGGGCGATACGGTAGTGGTCACAGGTAACGGCGGCCAAAGGCTAGGGATGAGGCCGCACGACCTTGCGATAGCGCAGGGCCAATAGTCTTTCTTAATTGCGCCCTAATCGTACGAACATTGCGCCCGCCAGCGGGTGGTCGGGATTCCCCATAATTCCGCAGAGTGCCCCCAGGATGCTCATTCCGGACTCGGCACTTGGCGCGATAAAAAAATCTCTTTGCGTTCTTTGGCCGACTCGAGCATCGCCAAGCAAACCTCCAGCGTCGCCGCGCCCCAGCGGCCGCCGTGAAAAACCGGCCGGCCCTTCACCACGGCATCGTACAATTCTTCCACTTCCGCTTCACGGCCGCGGCTGCCTGAAGGCAGTTTGATTTCGCGCTGCTCCGTTTCGCCGTAGATTTTGAGACCGTCAGCGGTCTGGCGAATGTCACCCTTCTCGCAGCTCACCATGGTAAAGCCGAAAAAAGGCTGCTTGCGCTCGCCGGTCCACACATGACTGAACGCACCTTCGCGCTGTCCGCCGAAGCGCATCCCTTCTTTTAGCTGCTCTTCTTCTTCGGCGCTGCCCACTTGGCGAAGTTCCTTCCTGACGTTCAAATTCGTTTCCGGCGCCCTGTGCTGTCCGCCTTCGCCGACCCAGTCGAATAATTCAGCGGTATCGAAGAAACCGTAACCGCTATAGACAAGCGTCGCCGGCGTGCCGTCGGCAAATTCCAGATAGCAAGTGTAGCTGCCTTCCCATTGGCGCGCTTTATCCCAAATGCCTGTCATGGCGCGCACGCTCCGTACCATGCCGCCACCGATGAGACGCACGATATCGACATGATGCGGCCCCTGATTGAGGACGACCCCGCGAGTCATGGCCAACTCATGTTTCATCCGCGGCCGGTACATGAACTCGTTGTAGTTCCAGGTATTGATCATGCGAAGCTTTCCCAGCTCGCCGCTTTTCACGATCTGGCGAATCTTGCGGATCGGCGGGTCGAAGCTATGGGTGTGGCCGCAAAGAAGCTTGACGCCGTGCTTCTCCGCCGCTTCGTTCATCGCGTCGCACTCTGTCAAAGTCATGGCCATGGGCTTTTCGACGATGATATGTTTGTTGTGTTTCGCGGCGGTGATGGCATGCTCCGCGTGCAGCGAATTCGGCGTGGCGATATAAACGGCGTCGACGTTCGGGCTGGCGCAGAGCTCGTCAATGCTCGCGTACCCCTCGGCTTTATACTGTTCGCGAAACTTCGCCACCGCGTCCGCCCGCGTGTCAGCGGCGGCGGTGATTTCGATAAAGGGCAACTTTGAAATGGGCGGCAGAATTTGCGTGCTGGCCACGCCCAGGCCCGCCATTCCCAGTCGCAATTTTTCGCTCAGAGCCTTGCCCTCGCTTCCGTTTCCAGGGTTTTGGTGTATTCCTTCCAATCGCTGTTATCAGAAATCATATCGGAGACCACCAGTAGGTGCGGAAACCGGTTCTGATCCGGCGCCCTGATGACGTGCGGCGGTTCGCGTCCCGCCTGGACGTCCTCGATGGCTCTTTCCAAGAGCTTGCGCGCTGCGACGATAGCCTTGTCCGAAGAAACTAGATTCTCTTCGGTACGGTCCTGGACTGCCCCTTGACTCGCCGTGGCGAAGGCGTCATGAGCCTGAAAGCCGGCGCCCATGCCCGCATAGGTGTGCGTCTTCATCGAGTCCCGGTCCTGCAGGTAACGGTTGGCCTTGTTGCGTACCAGCTCGTAGCTCGGCGTCAGCTCGGAGCGTTCCCGGCTGACCAGCTCTTTTTGCAACGCCGCCTTCGAGCTGTAGACGAACGTATACTTCCAGTGGTGCGTATCATCGATGGGCACATGCCAGTTCACCGAATAGCCCTCACCGCCGGTCTGTCCGGGGAACGCGCTCAAGTTGGGCAATATGAAATACGAGACGCGCAGGTATTTTTTGTCATCTTCCAACTGCCGCACCGTGTAGATGCGCACACCGAAGTCAGTCAGCTCGACGTCGATGGTCGGCGCGATATTTCGCGCCACCAAGTTGTAGTGAGACTCGCCGGCGCCGCGCACGCCGCGATATCTTTCGTCGCGGTTTTCTAAAAAACGATGGAGAAAGGAGAGGTGGACCGGATCGATATTCCCTTCGTTGGCCTGCTGGTAATTGCACTCATGAAAGATTTTCGAGACGTAAAGATGATCAGGCGGCGCTTTTAGAAACTCATAATTGGGCAACAGCGGCGGTTGTCCGGGTCCCATGTACGTGAAAATCACTCCGCCTGCCTCCGTGCAAGGATACGCGAGATGGCGAATATTGTCCCTGTGCTTACCACCGCCGGGCTCTCCGGGTTGCTCCAGACAGCGCCCATGAATGTCGTAGAGCCAACCATGATAGAGACACCTTAGCCCGCCGTTTTCGATTCGACCGTAGCTCAGATCGGTTCCCCGATGAGAACAGTGAATGCCCAAAAGGCCGGCGCGCCCTTCTTCGTCGCGGAATAGGACCAGATTTTCGGCAAGAATTGTTGTCTTCAGAGGCGCAGCCCCTGGAGGCAGCTCTTCGGCAAGACAAACGGGTTGCCAGTAACGCCGTAGCAACTCGCCGGCCGGTGTGCCGCGCCCCGTCTGCGTTAGGAGTTGGTTCTCCTCTCTCGTCATCATGTTACCGCCCTCCGCCGCGCGGAAAAGGATCGTCGGTTTGGATTTTAGCTTCTGCCGCCGCTTGGCTGATACAGAATCATTTTAGTCCCACTAATTTCAAGAGCTCACCGCCGTCGTTGCCAACTGTTTCATTGCTTTTTCGACGACCGTCAACTAAGATAAATCTGCGTTTTAAAACCGGCGTTTCAAGCAAAGCGACATTCGATCCTGATGCTCTATTTCTTAAAGCTGGCTGGGATCTGGACGATCACGGTGCCGGCGGCGCTTCTAACCGTTATCTTCGGCCTCTTCGATCCTCACGGCAAGTACGTGTATTGCGTTACTCGTTTTTGGAGCTGGATGATCCTGGCATTGAGCGGAGTTACGATAAAAGTCCGCGGTTTAAGCCGCCTCGATGCGCGGCAGCAGTATCTGTTTTTGGTGAATCACCAGAGCAACATCGATATCCCGGTGCTGGTTCAAAGCCTGGCCAACTTTCAATTACGCTGGATCGCGAAAAAGGAGCTTCTCTGGGTTCCTTTCTTTGGCTGGGCGATGTGGGCCGGAAAACATATCATCTTGGACCGCGAGGATAGCGCCGGCGCGCTCGGCAGTTTAAAAAGGGCCGCGGCCCGCATGGCAAGCGGTATCTCGGTGGTAGTGTTTCCCGAAGGCACGCGCAGTCCGGACGGGCGTCTGCAACCGTTCAAACGCGGTGGCTTTTTACTCGCAGCGCAAACCGGCGCGCCTATCGTGCCTGTGACCATCAGCGGGAGCTACAAAATCATGCCCAAAGGCGACTGGCGTCTGCATTCCGGCATCGTCGAGGTCCATGTCAGCGAACCCATACCGATGGCGGACCGCCGGCAGGGTTCCCTGCGCGCGTTGGCGACTGAAGTACAACGCATCGTTGAAAAAAACCTCACACTCAACGGCAGCGCTACAAGCAATCTCGATAGCCGAGATGAGAACGATTTGACCGAAAGGGCGCATTGAATGCTGGCGCAGCCGGTTCAAGTAGTTCAAGCCGTTCAAAACGTTCAAGCCGTCCGAGCGGTACGGGTTGCGTTGAACAACTTGAACGTATTGAACGATTTGATCGTTTGGAACATGCGTGAGCAGGAGCGGTGTCTTCGTGGTGCGGCAGTAAGGTTGGTGAAAATTCAATGGACCCGATAAAAATCATCCCGCTCGGAGGTCTCGGCGAGTTCGGCCTCAACATGATGCTCGTCGAATACGGCGACGCCGCCATCGCCATAGATTGCGGTCTTATGTTTCCCGGCGCCGAACTTTTGGGCATCGATTTGGTGATCCCCGATGTCAGCTACTTGCTTGAACAAAGAGACAAGCTTAAAGCTATCGTGCTCACCCACGCCCATGAGGACCATGTGGGCGCTTTACCGTTTATTCTCAGGCATTTCGACGTGCCGATCTTTGGCACCCGCCTTACTTTGGGACTTCTCGCCAACAAGTTGAGAGAGCATGGTCTGGAAGACACCGTCGATACCCGGGAGATCACGGCGGGACAGCCCTGGAAGATCGCCCCGTTTCAAATCGAGGGCATTCGGGTCACCCATAGTTTGATGGACTGCCTCGCCCTGGCGATTGAAACGCCCATCGGCACGGTGCTGCACACGGGGGACTTTAAGATCGACAACACTCCGATGGATGGCGAGATGTTCGATTTCCAGCGCTTCGCCGCCTATGGTGAGAAGGGCGTGCTGTTGCTGCTCTCCGATTCAACCAACGTCGAGCGCGCGGGGTACACGCCGTCGGAACGAGAAGTGGGGACGACTCTCGATCAGATCATCGGGGGCAGCACGGGCAAGGTCTTGGTCTCGACCTTTTCATCGAGCATACCCAGGATTCAGCAAGTCATCGATATCTCGGAGCGCTGCGGCCGGCGCGTGGTGTTGAGCGGGCGCAGCATGATTCGGAACAGCCAGGTGGCTGCTGAACTGGGCTATCTTAGTCTGCCCCGGAGCTTCATGACCGAGAGCGAACGCTGGGACGATTTCCCCGCCGATGAGCTCACGTTTCTCACCACCGGCAGCCAGGGGGAGCCGCTTTCGGCGCTCCACCGCATTGCGCTGGACGATCATAAATCCATCAAAGTCGTGCCCGGTGATACGGTGATTTTATCGTCGAAATTTATTCCCGGTAACGAGAAGACAATCTCCAATCTCATCAACCATCTGTACCGGCGCGGCGCAGAAGTTCATTATGAGAAGGTCTCCGAGATCCACGTCTCGGGCCACGCGAGCCAGGAGGAACTGAAGACGATGCTCCAGCTCACTCGGCCCCGTTACTTCGTGCCGATTCACGGCGAGTATCGCCATCTGGTGCGCCACCGCCGGCTCGCCCAGGATGTCGGTATACCGGAGGAGAACTGTTTCATCATGGAAGACGGTGACGTCCTGGAGTTAACGGCGCACAGCGCGCGCAAGATCAAACCGGTACAGGTCGGTAGGGTATTTGTCGACGGCAAAGGCGTCGGCGACGTGGGCGACGTGGTGATTCGCGACCGGCGTCACCTGGCGGAGGACGGCATGGTGCTCGCCGTGATGGCGATCCACCGACAGTCGGGCGATCTTGTGACCGGGCCGGACCTGATCACGCGTGGCTTCATGGCCGCCGAAGAAAGCGAGGAGGTTTTGGAACAGGCGCGCAAGGTCGTCATCGAGACGCTCAACGAGATTAACCGGGAAACGCGCACCGACCCGGCGGAGGTCCAAGAAGAAGTGCGCAAGGCGCTCAGGCGCTTCTTCAGGAAAAAACTCGAGCGCCATCCCGTGGTGCTCCCGTACATTATCGAGACCTGAAACAGGTCTCGGTTCAAAGCTCAATGTTCAAGGTTCAACCTCCAGGGCCGGCGTCTCCCAGCGAAACCTTGAACTTTGAACCTTGAACCTTGAACGGCTGTCTCCTTCTTATCGGTGAAATATGGAAAAAGGACGACTCAATCGCGAAATCTGGGCCGTGGTGATCTCTTTCAGCGCGCTGCTGATATTGGTCAGCCTCTTCACCTTCGACATGCGCGACCGGTCATTCAACGCGCCGTCTGGATTGGCGAGCACCCACAATTGGGGCGGCTTTGTAGGCGCCTACCTGGCGGACATTTTGCTTCAGGGACTTGGCCTCACCGCCTATCTGCTGCCGGCATTTTTGGGACTGTCGGCTTACAGGCTCTTCCAGCCTAGTTTCAAGGCGGTCCCGTTCGCAAAAATTGTTGGCTACGGCGTCTTTTTCATCAGTATCGCCGTACTAATTAGTATCATCGTCGATTCAGAAAACGCCCGCGACGCCGGCGGTATCGTGGGCGGCTTTCTCAAGGAAACCATGCTCGTGCCCTGGTTCGGGCGTTTCAGCGCAACGTTGATTACGTTGGTCTCTCTGCTGCTTTCGGTGATGCTCCTCACCCAATACTCGCTGTTCGACATTTGGCAACGTGCGCGCAAGCACTCCCTGGAGCTGAAAAATTCCATTGTTCCGGTCATCAATTTACAATTGAAAGCGCTGCGCGAAAAGAGCGAGAAGCGCAAAGGCGCAAACCTCAGAAAAGAGCGGCCCGATTACACGCCGCCGCCCATCGTCGTCAAAGAAGAGCCCAAGCCGGATCCGGCCAAGCGCATCGCCAGGAAGACGGCGGCGCCGCAGGAACAATTTAAGCTCCCCGAGATGAGCGAGGGCTATAAACTGCCGCCGTCCGACCTGCTCGATCTGCCGAACGCCGAACCGTTCAAGCTCGATAAAGACACGCTCCACGCCAACTCTTTGATTTTACAAAATAAACTTGCTGACTTCGGCGTCGATGGCGAAGTCACCGCGGTGCGCCCAGGGCCGGTCATCACCATGTATGAGTTCAAACCGGCGCCGGGCGTCAAAGTGCGGCGCATCGTTTTGTTGGCGGATGACCTCGCCATGGCGCTGCGCGCCGTAAGTGTGCGGATATTGGCACCAATCCCCGGTGAATCCGTGGTCGGTATTGAAATCCCCAATCCGCGCCGGGAAACCGTCGGCCTGCGCGAAGTGATCGAAAGCGAAGCCTATCAAAGCGCCGACTCCAAGATAACCCTCGCGCTCGGCAAAGACATCGGCGGCACGCCCTTCGTCACTGATCTTGGCCGTATGCCCCATCTCCTGGTGGCCGGCGCCACGGGCACCGGAAAATCGGTGTCGATCAATGCCATGATTCTGAGCATCCTTTACAAATCGACGCCGCAAGACGTCCAATTCATCATGGTGGACCCAAAGATGCTCGAACTCACGGTGTACGAGGACATTCCACACCTGCTCGTTCCGGTGGTTACCGACCCGAAGAAAGCGGCCGCCGCGCTTTTTTGGGCAATGGACGAAATGGACCGGCGCTACCGTCTAATGAGAGACAAAGGCGCGCGCAACATCGACAATTATAATCGCGCCATTGAGAAAGAAGCGGCGAGAAAGCCGGTGGTGGAGCTCAGTGATGCAGAGTCAGGTGAGGATAGCACCGAAATCGGCGGCAACCTCGCTAAAGATGCGCCGCTGGTGCATGAACGGCTGCCGCGAATCGTCGTCATCATTGACGAACTTGCGGACCTGATGTTGACCGTGGGCCGAGATATCGAAGAATACATCACGCGCCTGGCGCAAAAAGCGCGTGCCGCCGGCATTCATTTGATCCTTGCTACCCAGCGTCCCTCGGTAGATGTCATTACCGGGCTCATCAAAGCCAACTTCCCCGCGCGAATTTCGTTTCAGGTGACCTCCCGGGTGGATTCGCGGACGATTCTTGATTCCATAGGCGCGGAGCGTCTCCTGGGCAATGGCGATTTATTGTACCTGCCGCCGGGCACCGCGCGGCTGACCCGCGTCCACGGCGCTTTCGTATCGGACCAGGATGTGCGCAAAGTCATGACCTTCATCAAACAGCAGGCTCGCCCTCAATACCGGCCCGAAGTCTTCGAAATCAAAAAAGATATTGAAGCCGCCGCGGCCGACGAAATTGATGATGAAATGTACGACCAAGCGGTTGCCATCATCGCTGAAACCCAGCAGGCGTCCATCTCTATGATTCAGCGTAGATTACGGGTAGGATACAATCGCGCAGCGCGGATGATCGAGCAGATGGAACGGGACGGAGTGGTTGGTCCCGCGGACGGCGCCAAACCGCGTGAAGTTTATGCGAAGAAAATTGAAGATTGACAGGTTGCTGAAGAACTTCTTGTCGTACGTCGAGAGTCTCAGGATGAACGGGACAATTCCCGTTATTTCCACTATATATCGGTTCACCCTTCGACCCGCTCGGGGCGAACGCGAACTTTTTGAGCAGCCCACTAAAACCTGGCTCATAGTTAGCTGTGGGTTCTTGCTGATAATCGCAGCCGCGATGGTTTGTACTCCACTGCGGGCGGCGGAGGGTGACGGCGCAGATGCCGTGGTCGATCGGCTGCAGCGAAACTACGATGCGACTGTCGATTTCGTCGCCGACTTTCGCCAGGAAACCGAAATTAAATCGCTCAACCGGTCGCTAAAAACCTCGGGAAAATTGTCCTTTAAACGTCCTGGGAAAATGCTCTGGCTCTACAATACCCCGAAGGACCAGTTTGTGTTGGCCGACGGCGAACACCTCTATTTTTACCAGCCGGAACAAAATCAAATCATCAAGAGCCCGCTTAAGAATGCCTTTCGCAGCGATATTCCGCTGTCATTTCTACTCGGGCTCGGCAATCTGAAAAAGGATTTCAATGCGACATTGAAAGCCACGGAAGCGAACCAGTATATCCTGCGCCTGGAGCCCAAAGGGGACGCGGGCGGCTACAGTGATATTCACATGGGCGTCGGCAAGAATACTTCGGACATACTCTGGGTTAGCGTGCGCGACGGCGCCGGCAACGTGACCGCTCTGCGCTTTTCAGAGATGCGTAAAGGTGCCGGCATTAAGGACTCCCTCTTTCAGCTGCAAATTCCCAAAGGCGCTGACATCGTGGAATTGGGCCAGTGAACTACTCCAGCAAACAAAAACTCAGCATCGTCAGCCTCGGCTGTGCCCGCAATCTGGTCGACTCTGAAGTCATGGCCGGACTGCTCAGGCAAGACAACTTTGACCTCGTGGAAGAGCCCGACGGCGCGGACATCGTGCTGGTCAATACCTGCGGTTTCATCGATGCCGCGAAGGCTGAATCCGTCGATACCATCCTGGAAATTGGCCGGTTGAAAGAAGAAGGCAAAGTTAAAAAACTCATAGTCGCGGGGTGCTTGTCACAGCGCTACTCGGACGAACTCGCCAAAGAGCTGCCGGAAGTAGACTTCTTTATCGGCACCGGCGAAGTGCCACGCATCGCCGAGATTCTGCGCCGCCATGAAGCCGACCACAGCCGCCGGCAGTTCGTCGGCCTGCCCTCCTATCTATACGACCATGTAACGCCGCGCCTGCGTACGACGCCTTCTTATAGTCGCGTATCTCAAAGTCTCAGAGGGCTGCGACCATAAGTGCGCTTTTTGCATCATCCCGCAGCTGCGCGGTCCACACCGAAGCCGCTCTATCGATTCGGTAATTAAAGAAGCCGAACTTTTGGCCCAAGGCGGTGTCAAGGAAATCAACCTCATAGCCCAGGATCTCAGCGCCTACGGTCGTGACCGCAAGGATGGCACGACGCTCTACGGCTTGCTGCGGGACCTCGATCAGGTCCGGGACATTGCGTGGATCAGATTGCTATATGCCTACCCCAATTACCTTGACGATGCGCTTTTGAAGCTCATCCGTGATAGCGACAAGATCTGCAGCTACTTGGACATCCCCTTTCAGCATGTGAGTCGCGCCATATTGCAGCGCATGCGCCGCGGCAAGAGCGGCAGCGCCGTAAGGGAGAGTGTGCAAAAACTGCGTGCGGCCATACCCGGACTGACGCTCAGGACCTCGTTGATCGTCGGCTTTCCCGGCGAAACCGATGCGAATTTTCAGGAACTTTTGGAATTTGTTGAAGAAACCCGCTTCGAGCGGCTCGGCGTCTTCAAGTATTCGGATGAGGAGGGTACGGCGGCCGCCAAGCTAGAAATTAAGCTTCCCGCCGAGGAAATCGAAAGGCGCTGGCAGGAAGTCATGGAGCTCCAGGCCGAAATTTCAAGAAAAAAGAACATAGGCTTGATTGGAACGGTACAGCGCGTTATGATGTGCGGCGCTGACGCCGAAACCCAACAGCTCCACGGGCGAACCCAGGCGCATGCGCCGGAAGTCGACGGTGTCGTTTACATAACCGGCGCCGATACTAATGGAAATAATGCCCCATTGCCTGGAACGATGGCCGAGGTTAGAATTATCCAAGCCTTAGAATACGACCTGATCGGTGAGATAGCCCATGTCTAAAAAAGATACCGAAAAAGAAAAAAAACAGCGCAGGGAGTTTCTTAAGCAAGCCGCCGAGATGCTTGAAGATATGAAGCGGCAGGCGATGAAAGAAATGCAGGACCACGTCAAGGTGGAGACCGAAGGTGTCAAAGACGAGGGCCGGGATACCTATGATTTGGCCAGCGACGAGCGCGATCGTGAGATCAATTTTATTTTGAACGACCGCGAACGCGAAAAGCTGTTGGCCATCGACGAGGCGCTCCAACGCATCAAGGAAAAAACCTACGGCATCTGCGAGTCCTGCGAGGGAGAAATCCAACTGGGGCGTTTAAAAATCCTGCCGTTCACGCGGCTATGCGTCCGCTGCCAGGAAGAAAACGAGAAAGAAAGCAAGCGGCAGAAGAACGTCGAAGACGAGCGCGGCTACCGCCGCTTAGTGGTGGGTGATATCGAAGAAGAAGGGTTCTAACTGGCCCATCCACCGGCGCTCGAGGCTAACGCCGTTTGAAGTAAAAATGGGCTTACCCCGTATATCAGGGTAAGCCCATTTTACGCTTTCGGGTTTGTATAGCTGAAAGCTTACTCGCCTTTAGCAGGAGTGAACCGAATTTTGCTCAGGAAATTCTTGTCGCCTTTTTGAACATATTCAACGGTGGCGGAAGATCCCAATCCGATATCGCCCATTTTGGCCTGGCTTTCTTTAAGCTCGGTCACTTTGGTTTTGGTCGTATAATCGAGCGTAACCAGCTTGCCATCCTTGGTCACGACGATCATGTAATTCTTTTCAGTGTCCAATAGGCCGATGTCGCCGCTGACCTTTTCCGCTTTGGCCTTTTCCGCTTTTTTCTCTTCGGCTTTCTTTTCTTCGGCCTTTTTTCCTGGGCCATGATCGGCGTCGCAACCGCCACACCGAGCAAAACTGCTAACCCCCCAACCAGCCTAGATTGCGTTTTCATCACTAGATTCCTCCTGATTCGTAAAAAAGTGCCGCCGTCGTGACGAAGTCTTTCTTACTCGCCCTTCGCCGGTGTATACTCGAGACTCGTCGCGATGTTTTTCTCACCGGATTTTTCATAGACCACCACCGCTGAGGACCCAAGACCGATGTCAGCGATTTTGGCTGGCGTCGGATCAATCTGGGTTGCTTTAGTCTTGGGGTCAAAATCGACGGTAACGAGTTTCCCTTCTTTGGTGACGAGAATCAGATAGTTTTTTTCCGTATCGAGCAGCCCAATATCACCGGCCACCTTGGTCGCCTTCGCTTTCTCAGGCGCCTTTTCCGCCGGCGCCTTGGCTTCAGCGGGGGCAGCAGGGGCTGGCGCGGCCGGGGCCGGCTTGGCCGGCATTTCTTCCTGCGTCGAGCAAGAGGAAAGCGCCAGGAATGCGGAAATTGAACCTATGGTCGCTATCGCGAAAACGTTTTTCATCACTACCTCCGTGAAGAACGCATTGCCTTTGAATTGGTAAGAAAATTATCCCGACACATGTAGCATCTCAATACGCTTTGCGCAGTATTTTTGCTCTCGTTGCCGTTCAAATCGGCACATTTGTAAGACAGGAGTCTTAGATGTATGGTCTAAGACTATGATTCTTGTTGGCAGCGAAAAAAGAATCATATATTACCGCCAACAGACCCATATTCCGGGAGAACGATCATGGTACCGATCAAAGTTGTAGTCGCCGATGATCATACGTTGTTTCGCGATGGCGTAAAAAAAATCCTATCCCTGGAGAAAGACATACTTGTCGTCGGCGAAGCGGCCCGCAGCGATGAAGTCGTCAAGGTTGTCGAGCGCAGCAAGCCGGACGTCTTGCTCTTGGATCTCCGAATGCCCAAGGGCGACGTCGTTCAGACCCTCCTAGACGTGAAAGAACGAAATCCGGCGACTAAAGTATTGATTCTTACCGCCTTCGCCGAGGATGAAAGCTGTCTTGAATGCCGCCAAGGGCGGGGCTAGAGGATACCTGCTCAAAGGCGCTGATTTTGCGACGCTGCTGCAGGCGATCAAGAAGGTGCACAAAGGCGAGCTATGGATTGACAGGGAGATCCCTGCGGCCGATACCTTTGAGGAGATCGCCCTGGGTCAAATCGACCACGTCATGACGCCCCAGCACGACGAAGCGATCGAGAGTCTCACCAGAAGGGAGCTGGAAATTCTCCGGCTGGTCGCCGAGGGCATGACCAACGAGGAAATCGGCAAAAAGATTTTCATCAGTGAAAAAACGGTAAAAACTCATCTCACCAATATATTCGATAAGCTCAAGGTCAATAACCGTTTCAAGGCAGCGCTCATGATCATGGGTCAAAGGCAGGAGTAATTTGAGCGCGCGCGAAAAAAAATCGAAAGATTTGCCCTTGACCTGCAGCTATCATGCTCGGCGCAAACAAAATCACTCCTGAGGTTGGGTGGCTCTTACAGCGGGAGCGGTTGGTGGCCTGGTTGCGGGTGGCCTTCGCCGCGCTGGCAATTCTCGTGGTTCAACTCAATCCATCGAGAATCGCGCGATTTCCGACATTATCACTAATTTCGCTTGGTTTGTTTTTCCTCTATAGTTTGGTCGTCCTCTACCTGGCCCGACAACGAAAAACAACATCGAAAAACATGGGCCTTGCCACCACGGTAATTGACGTCGCCGGCATTGCTCTGATCGTTTTTTCCACCGGCGGAACGCCCACGCCCTTCTTTTTTTATTATTCCTTCCCGGTACTTACCGCGAGCTTGCGGTGGGGCATCAAAGGGAGCATCCCTGTTGCTATCGCCGGAGTTGCGATATACGCCGTTCTGCGGATCACTCTCGCGGCTGAGGCTATGGATGAGCCGCTCGGAATCGATACCACCATCGTGCAAAGCCTTTATCTTATCCTCCTGGCCTGCGTTTTCGGTTACGTCAGCGAATTCGAGAAAAAACAAAACCAGAGACTGATCGCCCTTTCGAGAACCGCCACGCAAGCCGCGGCCATGCAGGAACGGCGGCGAATCATATACGAGCTCCACGACGGCATCCTGCAATCTCTTGCCACTTTGATTCTTCGCCTCGAGAGCTGCCGCGCCGGCCTGCCGAGCCCACAAGGAGAGCTGTCGGCGGAAATGGCGTCCATGGAAGACTTGACGCGAGCGTCGATGAAGCAGATCCGTGAGTTCCTATCCGGCAAGGATACCCAGCCGATAATAGCCGGAACCCTGATCGAAAGCCTGAGAGATGAAATCAAGTTCTTCCATAGTGGATTGGGGCTAGAAGTGATCCTTGAAAGCGAACCGGAAGACCCCGACCTCCCCCGCGACATCGAGAGAGAGGTCTATTATGTCCTCCGAGAGGCTTTAACGAACGTGACTCGACATTCCCATGCCTCCAAGGTAGAAATCCGCCTCAAGCAATCTGCGGATAAATTCGCCGGATTCTTGAGCGACAACGGCGTGGGATTCGATCGAACCAGCGGTAGAAACGGCTACGGTGTAGGCTTGACTGCCATGGAGGAGCGAATCAAAAAACTCGGGGGAGAACTTGCCATCAAATCCTCCCCCGGATCGGGCACTAATATCTCCTTCGCTGTTCCCTTATGAGAGCGTCAACCCGCTTCAAAACTGTCAAACAAATTGCGTCGCGCTGAATTCTCAAACACCGCTGCGCTTGGTCCGGAACCAAAACAGCCCCATGCTATGCGACGGTGACACTGCCCGGTGCGGGGGTTTGGTTACGGTTGGCTCCTGCGTCGTACACGCTGAAAGCGCAAAAAACATTGCCACTGTTGGGCTGCGCCACTCGTCAGTGGAAACAGATTTTTCATATCCGATTGCTCGCGCTTTCATGAATCCCTCCTTCATGCCTCCTGCAATATTCTTGTCTACGTACTAAGTCTGATTCCTCGCCGGTTTTAATCCGATATTCAGTTTTTGTTAAGCCTAAAGTTTTGTCTTTATTTAACCTTGTTCGTAATGATAAATAAGTGTTTAGTAGCAGTTAGACCAAAAAATGCTTATTTACCCCGATAAAAGTTGTATAGGTTCTTAGGAACGCACTACGACATTAGATAGTCTGGGTTTTTTAGGCGTTTATGAGGCCTTGGGTGCTTCTTTCGGCCATGCTCCCGGCCAACGAAAATCGGGGATCGATCCGTTGAACTTTAGTCGCAGGAGCTACGCGGGATAGCGTGTTCCAAGTTGAGATTTCATTTTCGGTCCATTACAGTCACTCCACGATGCTTGCGAAACGGATTATTCCCTGCCTCGACGTGAAGGCCGGGCGAGTCGTCAAGGGCGTCAAATTTCTCGACCTGCAGGACGCCGGCGATCCGGTGGAGGTCGCGCGTGTTTATGACCACGAGGGCGCCGACGAGCTTTGTTTTTTGGATATCACGGCGTCCCATGAAAACCGCGCAATCATTCTCGATGTCGTCGGTCGTACGGCGGAGCAGGTGTTCATGCCGCTCACGGTGGGCGGAGGGATCAATCAGCTCGATGACATCCGCAAGCTCTTGCAGGCAGGCGCGGATAAGGTTTCCATCAACACGGGGGCGGTGAACCGGCCGGAGTTCGTGCGCGAGGCGGCAGAGCGATTTGGCAGCCAGTGCATCGTTGTCGCCATCGACGCCAAGCGCGTAAACGGTATCTGGGAAGTCTTCACCCACGGCGGCCGCAACCCTACGGGCATCGATGCATGCGAGTGGGCCGGGCGGATGGAACGTTATGGCGCCGGCGAGATCCTGCTCACCAGTATGGACCGGGACGGGACCAAAGAAGGATACGATTTGGCTTTGACGAGTACGATTTCAGAGCGGGTGACGATTCCGGTGATCGCCTCGGGCGGCGTGGGAAACCTGGAACATATCTACGACGGGCTGACCCAGGGTAAAGCTAGCGCCGCGCTGGCAGCGTCGATCTTTCATTACCGCGAGTACTCCATCGCAGCATGCAAGCAGTACTTGCATGACCGTGGCATCCCCGTGCGGCTGCTGCGCTGAATTCGTGACCGCGAAGAGTTCCAGTGCGGCTATCCAGCAACCAAAATTCAGCCGAGAAGAGAAGAAAATGTTCACCGACGAAGGCACGAAGTTCACGAAGTTTAAGAGTATAAATATCCGAACCCTTCGTGTACTTCGTGCCTTCGTGGTAAGTCCCGCTCGTCTTTGCACCCATTTGTGGTTAAATTCTCTCTGCTTTCTCGAACACCGCCCGTTTGCGCGGCGGGTCGAAAAACGGCAGCTTAGCGACCTTTGCGTCGACGGTCTTGCGCTGGTGTTCTACCGTCACTTCAATGTCCACTCGGGAACCGATCGCGGTGTTGCCGCTGTGCAAGGTGGCGAGCGCGACGTACTTCTTCAGAGCCGGAGACCAGCCACCGGTGGTGGCCTGCCCCACTTGCTTGCCGTCCCGATAAACCGGTACTCCGCCGCGCCAGGCCGTCAACGGGATATGCGGCGCCAGCCCGGCCTTTTGAAAAAGGTTCTCGTAGGCCTGAAGGTCGATCTCCAGCCCAACAATTTGCCGGACCGGACCGCGCCGGCTTTCTTCCCTGAGCGCCTGGTGTCCGACGAAATGGTCTTTTTTCAAATCCACCGTCCAGCCGAGACTGATTTCGTAAGGCGAATATCTTTGCGACGGAATCACCGCTTTGTCTGCGCCGATGTAGTCGACTTCCAGCAAAATAAACCCGGCTTCGAGGCGCGCCACGTCCAGGGCGAGCATGCCGGCCGGCTTGATGCCGTAGTTTTTACCCGCCGCCACCAGAGTATCCCAGATACTCTCCGCCTGGTCGCAGCTGAGCCACACCTCGTAGCCCAGATCACCAGTGTAACCCGTGCGCGATACAAGCACCGGAATCCCGTTGATTTTAGCGTTGGTGAGCCGAAAAAATTTAAGCCCGCTCAAGTCTTTGTCTGCGGCCCGCTGCAGAATATTGAGCGCGTTAGGCCCCTGCAAAGCAAGTGCGGCAACCGCTTCCGAACATTCCTGAATCTGCACATTCATTCCTACCGCATTGAGTTTTAGCCAGCGCAAGCCCGGATCGGCGAGATGAAAGCGAAAATGATCTTCGGCGAGCCTGAACGCCGTACCGTCCTGAATCACCTTGCCCGCGCCGTCGCACAGGCACGCATAGAGCGCTTGGCCCACCGCGCACTTGGTGGCGTCGCGGGTGATTACGCGATTGACCAGCCTTGCCGCGTCCTTGCCGCGAACGTCATATTTATGAAGCGGCGATATATCGATGAGCGCCGCGGTATTGCGGATGGCGTGATACTCATAGTCGTGCACGGTCTCATAGGAACTGGCGACGAAGTAGCCGGACCACACGCGCCAATTCTGGCTCGCGCACAGCGCCGATGTTCGGGAGTGAAAAGCGGTTCCGATGGGCATTCGCAATTTTCGATTTTAGATTTTGGATTCTAGATTTTGGATTCAATCCAAAATCGGCAATCGAAAATCTAAAATGCTAGCTGTCTCGTTGACTTCGCACCAGAAATTACCAAATATGCCCTTTTAAGCAACTCATGGCCATGTCCAACTACGATGCGATCATCATCGGCGGCGGCCACAATGGCCTCACCACAGCTGCGTATCTCGCCAAAGCCGGGAAAAAAGTCCTCGTCCTGGAGCGGCGCCATGTCCTCGGCGGCGCCGCGGTGACCGAAGAAATCTATCCTGGATTCAAATTTTCCGTCTGTTCGTATGTCGTGAGCCTGCTTCGCCCGGAAGTGATCCGCGAGTTGGAGCTGCCGAATTACGATCTCGAGATCATCCCGCTCGACAGCACGTTTACGCCGATGCCCGACGGCGATTATCTGTTCCGCTGCGGCGATCACGCGCGGACCCGGCGCGAAATCGCGCGCCATTCGCCGACCGACGCCGAAGCCTATGAAGAATACGGCAAGGTCATGGTCCAGATGGCGATGGCGGTCAAGCCGATGCTCGGCTTGATTCCTCCCGATCCCACCTCCTGGAACCCGCGAGAGCTTTTGGGGCTCGCCGGAGTAGGTAAACATTTCCGCGGTCTCGAAGAAAAACTGCTTTATGATCTTGCCAAGCTCATGACCATGAGCTCGGCGGATTTTCTCGACGAATGGTTTGAGACGGACGTGCTCAAGGCCACCATGTCCGCCAGCGGCATCATCGGCACTTTCATGGGGCCGCGCTCGCCTGGAACGGCTTACGTGCTCTTGCATCACTACATGGGCGAGCTCGACGGCGCCTTTCGCTCCTGGGGTTTTGCCCGCGGCGGCATGGGCGCCATAAGCCGGGTCATCGCCGATGCCGCGCGCCATCATGGCGCCGAAATCAGGACCGCGGCGGCGGTGGACCGGGTGCTGGTCAAAAACGGCCGCGCCTACGGCGTGGTAAGCGGCGGCGAAGAATATCACGCCAAGGTAATTGTCTCTGGCGTCGATCCTAAACGGACCTTCCTAAAAATGGTCGATTCCCAACATCTCGACGCCGAGTTTCTGCGCCAAGTGAATAATTTCAAGATTCGTGGTTCGTCGGCCAAAGTGAATCTCGCTCTCGATGCCCTGCCGAATTTTACGTCGTGGCCGGGAGAAGGCCCGCATTTGGCCGGCGCGATCTCCATCAGCCCGAGCCTCGATTACATTGAGCAAGCTTATGACGACGCCAAGTACGGTGACTTCTCGCGCCGGCCCTACATGGACATCATCCTGCCATCGATGCTCGACCCCGGCATGGCGCCGCCGGGAAAACATGTCATGTCGATCTTCGTGCAGTACGCGCCCTATCATCTGCGAGAGGGTACCTGGCCGGAAAAACGGGAAGCCTTCGGCGATGCCGTCATCGACACGCTGAGCGAATACGCGCGCAACTTGAAAGACATCATTCTCTACCGGCAAGTGGTCACGCCGTGGGATTTGGAGCAGGAGTTTGGTCTCACCGAAGGTAATATTTTTCAAGGCGAATTGACGTTGGACCAGCTCTTTTTCCTGCGCCCGGTTCCGGGTTGGGCGAAATATCGAACACCGATCAAAAATCTCTACATGTGCGGCTCATGCACCCATCCCGGCGGCGGCGTCATGGCCGCTTCGGGCAGATTGGCGGCGTTGGAAATTTTGCAGGATGGGCGCATGTAGGCAACTGCTCGCCGGCTTATTTTCAGCCATCGGCATGTCCATGCCTGCTCGGAAAATCAGCCGCCGTCGCGCCCGGTTTCACCTCACTCACGGAGAATGACGACACGCATGCAACGTTACGACTCGATCATCATCGGCGCAGGACATAACGGGCTCGTCACCGCGGCTTATCTCGCCAAAGCCGGCAAAAAAGTTTTGGTACTGGAGCGCCGGGGCATTGTCGGCGGCAGCGCCGCCACGGAAGAGATCTATCCCGGGTTCAAAATGCCAACTTGCGCGCATTTGGCCAGCGCCTTTGCCGGCGCAATCATCGGCGATTTGGCCTTGCGGCAATATGGCTTGGAGCTGCTTCCCCTCGATCCCCTTGTCTTCGCGCCGCAACCTGGAGGAAACGCACTCACGATTCCCAATGATCAGGGACAGGCCGTTGACGCGATTGGCCGCTTCTCCCAAAAAGACGCGGCCAAGTTCGCTTCGTTTTGCGCCCTTACAAGAGATCTTTCGTCTTTTCTCCGCACCCTCTACGGGGTAACGCTTCCTGATCATGGGACCCGGCAGAACGTCCATCTTGGAGAGCTGGTCAAAGCAGGCTGGAAGTTTCATCGTCTCGGCGCAAAGCAGATGTACGAGTTTCTGCGCATCCTGCCGATGAGCATCGCTGATTTGCTTGATGAATGGTTCGATACCGATCTGCTCAAAGCCGCCATAGGCGCCCCCGGTCTGCTCGGTTCCTTTGTCGGCCCGCGCCAGCAAGGGACCTCGTTCCTGTTTCTGCACCACCAACTCGGCGCCTCCAATGGCGCCCTCAGAACGGCGGGCCTTGTCCGCGGCGGCATCGGCGATCTCCCGCAGGCTCTGGCGCGCGCGGCGCGGCGACATGGCGCGGACATTCGTACGGATCAAGAAGTCGCGCGCATTGTGACCAAAAACGGCGCCGCAACGGGAGTGGCGCTCCGAAACGGCGATGAGATAGACGGAAACGTCGTCGTCTCCAGCGCCGATGTCAAAACAACTTTCCTGACGTTGGTGGAACCAACCTACCTGGACCCGCATTTTCTGTTGCAGGTAAAAAACATCCGCTCGCGCGGCACGGTGGCGAAAGTGAATCTCGCTTTGAATAGGCTGCCGAAATTTCACGGCGCCGAGTCCGGCAGGCAACTGGGAGGGGTGATCCATATCGGACCAACGCTGGACTATTTGGAGCGCGCTTCTGACGACGCGAAGTATGGACGCTTCTCCAAACGGCCGTTTCTGGAAATTACTATTCCATCTACAGCCGATTCGTCGCTGGCGCCCGCGGGAAATCATGTCATGTCGGTCTGGATGCAGTACGCGCCCTATGATTTGCGCCAGGGAAATTGGCACGGACAACGGGAAGTTTTAGGCGATACGGTTGTCAACCTGATCGAGGAGTATGCTCCGGGATTCAAGGACTCAATCTTGCATCGCCAGGTGCTGACTCCACTGGACCTGGAGCGGGTTTTTGGTCTCACTGGCGGAAATATCTATCACGCGGAAATGGCCCTGGACCAGATTTTCTTCCTGCGCCCGATCCCGGGTTGGGCGGGCTACGGGACGCCAGTTAAGAATCTTTATCTCTGCGGTTCCGGCACGCATCCGGGCGGAGGCGTGACCGGACTCCCCGGTTACTACGCGGCAAAATCTATCCTCAAACATTGACCTCACCGGCGTTCGTCTTATGCTATGATTTCTCCCCTGGCCGTGGTAGACGCAGGAAAGCGCAAGCTGAGGAACGAACCGCGTGAAACTCTACCTGGGTCTTACGGAAAGCTCAGCGCCCGGGCAAACTCGTATTTTTGGTGAATGCGACAACCGGCTGATCGATTTGCAGCTGGCACACGCCGCGCAACTGTGCGAGTCCCAGGCAAGCGCGGCTCATGCGTACGAGCTCGCCGCATTTTGTTTTCCGGACAGCATCCAAAGATTCTTGGAACGCGGTGACGCAGCGCGAAAAGCAATGGATCATGCGGCTGCGTTTTTGCGTCAACGAGACGCGGGCGACCTGCATGGCCCTTCGGGCGAGAAAGTTATCTACGAACCGCGCGAAATTCGCTTGCTGCCGCCGCTGCTGAATCCGGAAAAAAGTTTTGTCATGGGCTTTTCCGACAAAGCGCGCATCGAAGCCAGGCCGGAGGCCGAAATTCCGACGGCCTTCTACAAACTGCCGCAGACTTTCGTCACAACCGGCACGCCCATCGTTTGGCCGAAATTCTCCGCGGAAGTCGACGCCGATGCGTGCCTCGCCATTGTCATCGGCAAGGCCGGCAAGAGAATCTCGCCCGAACAAGCATGGAGCCATGTAGCGGGCGTGACGCTGTTAATCGACATCACCGCGCGTGACATCAACAAGCGGGAAGGCGCAACCACGAACAATTTGCTCGGCAAGAATTTTCCCTCGAGCACCTGCATTGGCCCCGGCGTGCTGATGGAAGAGTCCAGGACAACTCTCGAATCTTTAGAAGTCGATCTCTCGCTCGACGGCGCCGTCAAACAAAAATTTTCGCTACGTGAATGCGTGTTCACCGTCGAGCAAATCATCGCCCGTTGGTCGATCCTCGGCATCAAGCCCGGCGACTTTCTCGCAATTGGCGCCAGCATGGCGCTACAAGGAGACCGGCTGCAAATCCCGGTGCCGCTTAAAGTCGGCTCGACGATTCGTTGCGCATCCTCTGCCATCGGCGCATTGACCCATCCGGTTGTCTCCGCAAAAGGACCACATTCATGAAGCTTGTCACGTTCGTGCATCTAGATCGTGAACGCATCGGCGCGCTGGACAGCAACGGCAATATCGTGGACTTGCAGCGCGCCTACGCGGCCCATTTGCGCGAGGTCGAAAACAATCCCTTCGGCGATCAGTTTGCGCCGATCGTTCTGGGCAACGGTATGTGCGAGTTTCTAAAGCGCGGCGCTGAAAGCCTGGAAGCCGCGCGTAGCGCGTTGGCTTTCGCTCGAAGGAAAGTGGCGGAGGGGGACCGCGGCATTGTGTTCGAGCGTAATCAGGTTCAGCTCAAGGCTCCGGTCCCCCGTCCCGGCGCATTGATCTCAGCAGGTAAAAATTTTTCCGATCACGTCGCCGAGATGTCTTCACGCATAGGGCCAGGCTTTCCAGTGGCGTTTCTCAAGCTCCCCGGCACGGTCGTCGGACCTGAAGACGATATTCCCCATCCCCCGGAAGTAAACAACCTGGATTATGAAGTCGAACTTGCGGTCGTCATCGGCAAAACCTGTGTCGACGTAAGCCCGGAAGAGTCCCTGGACTACGTCGCGGGGTATGCGGCGTTCAACGACATCAGCGCCCGCGACGTGATTCGTGGCGAGAACAAAACCGGCATCCATCTCATGGGCAAGAATTTTCCCGGCTTCGCGCCCATGGGGCCGTATCTCGTCACGGCGGATGAAATTGCCGATCCACAGAACTTGAAACTGCGCTTGAGTGTCAACGGCGAGACGCGCCAGGATTCGAACTTGGGTTACATGATTTTCAAAATCCGCGACATGATCGCTTACTGGTCGCAAATGGGCTTGAATCCAGGCGATGTGTTGACCACCGGCACGCCGCGCGGGGTCGCCGCGGGCCGAAAACCGGATCAACCTCCTTGGTGGCTCAAGCCCGGCGATATCGTCGAAGCGGAAGTAGAGAATATCGGCTGCCTGCGTAACCGTATCGTGCGGGAATAATGGCTCTCATGGGCGCTTCACGCCCGCTCCTCTTAATAAACCGCAACGGCCTTTTTTACCTTCATGACTGGTTGTGCGGCGGGCCATGGATCGGCTAGTAATAGCCAATACCGAGCGATGGAGGTTGAGCGATGCAAGGGTTGTCGAATCCCATTCTGCGCCCCCTGGCGATTACCCATGGGCACTATGAATGCCGCGACCTAAACGAGACCGTGCCGATCCTGTCTCATCTATTGGCCCTCGAGATCGTCGACCGCCGCGACAAGCAAGTGACTTTGAAGCATCCGAACACGGAGTGGCTTCTGGTGGCGCACGAAGGAAGCCCCGATGCGCCGGACAAACCGCAACGGAATCACTACGGCGTGCGCGTCACGGACAACGCGGAGGTCGACAGAGCGTACGAGTATCTTCTAGCGAATAAAGCCGAACTGCGCTTGAAAAAAGTCGTGATGCGGCGCGAGCGCGCGGGTTCGTACTCTTGCTTTTTTATGGAGCCCGGCGGCAACTATTGGGAGATCGAATCCTACGAAGATCGCCACAAAGCAGGCCTGCCCAATGACGTCTCTTATCCGTGGAAAACCCCGCTCACCGAGGAACAGTTTCCCGGCAGAGGCTATATTCCCCAGGCCTTCACCCATGGCACAATCGAATGCAATGATTGGGCATCGTCCGTGAAGTTTTACAAAGAAGGACTGGGGTTGGATGTCGTCACGCACGTCGTCACGCCCAAGCCGCACAACATCAAACATCCCGCCAAGCCCTGGTACGTCGTGAGCTTGGAAGTTCCCGAGAAAAATCGTAAATATCTGGGTCTCATGCAGCGCTATACCATCGCCGTCGCAGCAGCGCCGGATCTTGCGGCAGCGCACAGGGAATTTTGCCACCGCGGCGCCGAGCTTGGCATAACGGAAATCGAAGAGATCAGGGACACCGAGGAGGGCAAGTCATTTTCCCTTTGCGACCTCAACCGCAATTGGTGGGAGATTGCATGGGCGCGGCACTAAAGAGCTAACCAAAAGTATTTGGAATTTTGCACCAAAAGGAGATCGGAAAAACTGTGACTCCCGCAAAGACGCAAAGACGCCAAGTTCGGAGAATCCAAAATATATTCTTAACTTTGCGCCTTGGCGTCTTGGCGCGAGAAAATTTCTTGAAGTCATTTTGTTAAATATTTTAAGCGTTAGAATCTAACCCGAGGTCAAACCGAGGACTTTTTTATGAACGTCAACGAACTTAACGTCCGCAATACCGGACTTCTCTTCTTCGACATGCTCAACGTTTACTACCACGGCGCAGCCGAAGAGACGAAAAAGAAGATGAAACCCGTGGTGGATAACGCCGTGCGTTTAATGAACGCGGCGCGCCAGATGAACATGCCAATCTTCTACGCCATGGCCAATCACCGGAAAGACGGCGAAAGCCGCAGCCAGATCGTCACCGACACGGATATGCGGCTTCGCCCATGGCCAAACGGCGATTGCCAGCCAACCGTGCACGGCGCAACCGAAGGTTCGTGGGAGCAAAAAGTGATCGACGAGATCGCGCCTCGGCCGGAAGACTATATCATTCCGAAATTTCGCTGGAGCACATTCCATGAGACCTATTTCGATTTGGCCCTGCGCTCCCGCGACATCGATTCGATCATCATTTCCGGCGGCGCGGTCGATGTCGGCGTCGCCTCGACGGTCTACTCGGCGCGGGACCATGATTACAACATCATCATCGTGCGCGATGCTTGCAGCAACTCCCACGATGACTCGATGGCCGCGTTCATGAACACAATTTTTCCGCGCATGGCGCGAGTCAGAACCACGGATCAGGTATTGGAGATGGTCAGAGGGGCAAAATCGACCTAGGTTCTGCGACCTATGACGGCCACGGATACTCAATCGCCGCTCGACGCGGCGCGAAAACTGGAACCTTTGATCCGATCCAGCGCCGATCAGATCGAGGCCGACCGGGAGTTGCCGCGGCCGCTCTTCGAAGCACTGGCCGACGCCGGTTTATTCCAGTTGGCGCTGCCGCGCGCCCTGGGCGGCGCGGAGATCGACCTGCCGACCTACGTCCAGGTGCTCGAGGAGATCGGCAAAGCCGACGCCAGCACCGGCTGGATCGTCAATCAATGCGCGATCTTCGCGACCTATGCGGCGCGAATGCCGCGCGACATCGCTCGCTCGATCTGGATCGACACACCACGGAGCGTCGTCGCGAACACGCCCATGCCCACGGCCCAAGCGGTGGTGGTGCCGGGCGGCTACCGGGTCACCGGCCGCCAGGGGTTCAGCACGGGTTGCCGGCACGCCTCGTGGCTGGCGGCGCGCGCTCATGTTCATGAGAACGGCCGGCTAAGGCTCCGGGACGGTCAACCCGAGCAGCTCTACCTATTTGTGCCGGTGGCCGAGGCCGAGTTGCTTGACACCTGGCATGTCCGGGGCATGCGCGGCACCGGGACCTACCATTTTGCTGTGAGCGATGTCTTTGTCCCCGCCGAGCGTACGGTGCTCCAGGCCGGCGCGCCCCTGCTGGAGACCGGACCGCTTTACCAGATTCCACGGACCTTATTATTCGCCTCGGCCGATGGCGCGGTATCGCTAGGATTGGCCCGCTCCTGCCTCACCGCGTTCTTAGAGTTGGCCGGCGCCAAAACACCGCGGGCCATGCAGGCGAAGCTCCGCGATCAGCCCATGGTTCAAGCCACCGTGGGGCACGCCGAAGCCCACCTCCGATCCGGACGGGCCTTCCTGACCGAGGCGGTCCGCGAGATCTGGACCGAAGCGACGTCGACCGGCGCGACCACCCAGGAGCGGCGCGCCGTCCTGCGCCTCGCCAGCACGCACGCGATTCGCCTGGCGGTCCAGATTGTCGACAGCGTTTACAATGCCGCCGGCGTGACGGCGATCTACGAGGGGAACCTAATGCAGCGCCACTTCCAGGACATTCACGTGATCAGCCAACACCTCCAGGGACGCCTCTCCCACTACGAGTCGGTCGGGCAGCACTGGCTGGGACTGGAGACCGACCTGACGAGGCCCTAGTCTCCTGTTGCCGAAGTTCGCTACATAATTTACTCGTCATTCCGGGCACGCTGGCGATAACTAGCGCGACCCAGAATCCAGGAAAATCAAACGCTCCTGGATTCCCGCTTCCGCGGGAATGACAACTGGAAGGCATTGGATTTACTCCTCGAACTTCAGAGACCCCACACTGGAAGTCTGACCAAAGAATTCAAAATTCCCTGACTTTTTTCACGGCGCCGCCGCAGTCAGATGGTCTCGGCGACGTAGTAACCGCCCTCACTCGGCTTGGTTTGCCAGCCTTCGACGGCGGCGCGAAAGCTCCTGTGTGTCGGTGTGCCGCGCCAGTTGAGATGATGCTCTTTGCTCGGCCACTCGAGCAGGACCATCACGCGGGCTGGATCGTCTTCGCTGCAAAGGATCTGGCCGCTTCGACAACCGGCCGCTTT
The DNA here is from genome assembly GCA_963840855.1 of uncultured delta proteobacterium. Lineage (GTDB taxonomy): Bacteria > Desulfobacterota > Binatia > UBA9968 > UBA9968 > DATACQ01. Next base: position 2,909 of record CAWJBB010000087.1, on the reverse strand, counting down.
GCACCCCTGGATCGCTTCTTTGTACATCTTGACGTATTCATCGCGGCGTTGCGGCTCCACCGTCTGGAATCGTACTTCGTAAACCATACAAACCTCCCTTGATCGTCGCGCGTCACGGTTAGCGCGAATTTCTATTCTCCTTCGCCGAATACCTCGCAGCAAGCTGCGAGGATGAAGGTGAGGAGAACCCTCCGTAGCCTTGGCGAAGGAGGGTGGAACGGCTTCGGTAGAATTTCGCAAAGATACCTCGGAGCTTTGCTCTGAGGAGCTTCATTTGCCGATGCCGAAAATTTCGTTGTAGAGCTTGGTAAACTCTTTGAAGTTCGGCCCGACGATCTCGGGTTTCACCACGAGATACCGGTCCACCCGGAGTTTAGGAAAGCGCTCTTTCAAGCCGGACCGCGTCGGCGTGCGGCCGAACTTTTCGGCGAAAAATCTCATGCCTCCATCCGCCGCCAGCGCCCAGTCGATTAACAGAGCGGCGGCATGAGAGTGCGGCGAGTTTTTGCTGAGGAGGAGGTAAGCCGGGTTCGACAACACCGGATCGAAGAGAACCGTTTCTACCGGGGCGCCTTCGTCTTTTAACTGCAGCGGTCTGTAGCCATACAGCCACGGCGCCATCTGGATTTCTCCCGCGCCGACGAGGTTGGCTTGTTGGGTGTGACCCGAAACCATTCTCGGCTCGAGCCTTGCGAGGTCTCTGAAATAGCTTAACGCCTTTTCTTTGCCCCAATGAAGCAAGAGCGCCCCGAACAAGTCCTGATCCGCCGGATCGAGAGAGAAACGCCCTTTCCACTTCGGATTGAGCAGTTCGTCATAGCTCTTCGGCGCCTCGGCCGGTTTGATATGTCCCGTGTTGAAACCAAGCGCAACGACGAAATGATAGTGCGCTGTCCAGAAACCCTTCTCGTCCATGAAGTCCTTTGGAATCCCCTCGCGGCTGGGCGAGAGATAGGGATCGATCAATCCCATCTGACCAAACGTGTGAGCTTCACCGGCGGAAATGTCGATGACATCGGCAAGGGTTTGTCCGGCCCGCGCTTCGGTGGCAAACTTGTTGAAAACCCCGGTGGCATTGGCGCGGTAATGCTCCGGGGTAATGAACGGATATCTTTTTTGAAACTCGTCGAGCAGAGGCTTGAGCTGGTCGACGGCGGTAAAACTGTAGATGACAACCTTGCCCTCCTTCTTGGCGCCGTCGATGAGTTTTTGCTCCCGCTCCTTGCCCCGCAGTCCATCGTACTTCTTGAGTAGATTTGAGCTTTGCGCGAGACCGGGCGAGTCAGGGAAAAGGACGATCATTGCCGTGACTAGAGAAAGGCGGCCGATGAAGCTCTGCGTTTTTCTCATAGTTCCTCCCGATAATCGACGCTTGACAATGGCGGGTTCGTCGTATGAAAAAGCTAACAGCTTCGGAGTGGCGCGATCCGCGCCGCTTGGCGCGTGCGGCTTTTTCACCGGCGTGATATCAAAGTCACAGAAGGCCATTTAGGTCAAGGAGTGTTTTATGGCGAAAACACAACTGCGGGAAGCCTCTACGGCAGGCTCTCCGACTCGAACCCTCGCGGAATACATCGCCGGGCTCTCCTATAAAGATATTCCACAAGAGGTGGTCTCGCACATCAAGTTGTCTTTTATCGATTCCCTCGGCTGTGCCCTGTTCGGCTCTACCCTCCCCTGGGGGAAGATTATCACTTCATTCACCAAGGAATTGGGCAAAGGCAAAGGGGCGCTCATTTGGGCGGACGGCACCGAGGTTCCCAGCACCAGCGCGCCGCTGGCCAATGGCACGTTCATTCATAGCTTTGAGATGGACGATCTGCACCGTGTCGGAGTTATTCACCCCGGTTCGGAAGCCATACCAGCGGCGGACGCGCTGGTGCGCCATGTCGGCGGCGTCGACGGCAAGCGGCTGCTCACTGCGGTAGTGGCGGGCTATGAAGTCGGCTGCCGCGTCGGCATGACCGGCGGCGCCGCGCAGCTCCGCCGCGGCTTTCACCCCAGCGCTACGTCGGGCACCTTTGCGGCCGGAGCCGCCGCCGCCAAGATGCTTCGATTGAATCCGGATAAGACGGTCCATGCGCTGGGAATTTCGGGCACGCAAGCGGCTGGACTGATGGCTGCCCAACACTCGTCCATGGTGAAGCGCATGCACCCGGGGCGCTCCGCTCAGGCGGGAGTCTACGGCGCGCTACTCGCGGCTAAAGGCTTTACCGGGATCGAAGATGTTCTTGAAGCGCCGTACGGCGGTTTTTGCTCGACCTTCATCGATAAACCAAATCTCTCACACCTCACTGACCGGCTGGGTGAACGTTTTGAGACGCTCAACGTCGGTTTTAAACCCTATCCCTGCTGCGGCAGCAATCATACCTCCATCGATGCTCTAAAAAAAATTCTTCGCGAGCACCCGGAGGTCGGCGCGGCGAACGTCGAAAAAATTCGCATTCGAACCAGCCGCGCCACCAAGCTCCACGTGGGCTGGCCTTACGAACCCAAAAGCATGACCACGGCGCAAATGAATCTGCCTTTCTGCGTCGCCGTTCTGCTTCACGACCGCGACTTCTTCGTCGATCAGGTCACGGAAAAGTCCATTCGTCGCCCCGATATTCTAGCAACGACTAAAAGGATTGAAGTGCTCGAGGACTCCCAATTCGATCTTCTAGGCGACGAGGGTCGCCACGGAGTGGATGTCGAGGTCGAACTCCGGGATGGGAAAAGCTATCGTGAGAAGGTCCTCCACGCCAAGGGAAGCGATAAGCACCCCATGAAGCGGGACGAGGTATTGCAAAAATTTCGCCTGCTGGCTTCGCGCGTCCTGTCCCGCTCCCGAGTCGACAAGCTTGAAGACACCCTTCTCAATCTTGAAAGACTCGATGACGCGCGGCAAATTGCCAAGCTACTTACGCCTT
>CAWJBB010000086.1:0-30107 GCA_963840855.1 uncultured delta proteobacterium | reverse complement strand
TGACGTTCTCTTGCTATGGCAAACCGCTTCGAATATGGATCGGTTAAGAAACAACGAACTGATGCGTTAATGGAGTGTCTCAAGAATTCGGTCACAAAACCGGAAGGCCCTCCGTCGTCATTCCCGCCCTTCGGCTGGGCTCAGGACAAGCTCCAGCGGGAATCCAGAAGTCCCTGGATTCCGGCTCGCGCTAGCTATCGCCAGCTTGGCCGGAATGACGTGTAAATGGGATTCCCGATTTAAGTGACACTCACCAGGAGGCCGTTCATGCCTAAGCTAAAACTGCATGACGTTGAGATCTATTACGAAGCCCACGGTCATGGGCCGGCGATGGTATTCCTTAGCGAGACCGCCTGCGACGGCGAGGTCTGGAAAATTTATCAGGTGCCGGAGTTTTCCAAGGACCACCGGGTCATCATCCACGACTATCTCGGCACGGGGCAGTCCAGTAAACCATCCATCGATTACACGACCAAAATGTTCACCGAACACGTGATCGCGCTGATGGATCATCTTGAAGTAAAAGACGCCATCGTCGTCGGCCATTCCATGGGCGGACGAGTGGCTCAGCTGCTCGCTTTGGATTATCCGCAAAGGGTAAAAAAGCTCGTTTTGGCCTCCACCGGCGCTCACTTTCCGCTAACCAAAGGGCTGCCGCTAAAGATCATGAAAGAAATGATCGAATGGGGTTATGAAAAGTACGAGCGCGAGCATACGATCTTGGTCGGCTGGACGGAGGAGTTCGTTAAAAAGTATCCGGAAAAGATTGAACATTATTTGCAAGTCAGAATGCGCAATCTTTGCCCGGTGGAGTTTTACCTGCGCCATATACTCGCCCGCCAGGGCCACGATACCAGCCAACGTTTGCAAGACATCAGACAGCCGACCTTGATCATCGTCGGCGAAGATGACCGCAACATGACCAGTGAGATCAACCACCGGATGTCCACGGAGATTCTCACCAAGGGCATTCCCGACAACAAATGCGTTGTTCTGAAGAACGAGCGCCACAGTTATTTCTTTTCCAACCCGGATGAAGCGCATCGGGCGATCCGGGAATTTCTCGCTCAGTGAGAGGAAGTTGAGTTCAAAGTTCAACGTTCAAAGTTCAAGGTTTCGGACTCCACTCTGAACCTCCGAATTCGATTCGTTGAACATTGAACTCGGAACCGAGCCTTGCCTACCGACGTGTAACCGTAGCTTTACAATTCCAGAATAGTGTGCTAAAAATTTGTGAAACTAAAAGGAAGAAAGAGATAAGAAGAGCGGAGAATTATGGGAATTGCTCAGCCGCAGCGCCAAGAAGTCATGGAGCAGTTCAGGCTTCACAAAACGGACACCGGCTCTCCCGAAGTGCAAGTTGCGCTCCTCAGCCAGCGTATCGAGCACCTCACCGGGCACTTCAAGACTCACGTCAAGGATCATCACTCCCGGCGCGGCCTCCTGAAGCTAGTCGGCCAAAGGAGAAGGCTCCTGGACTATCTCAAAGATAACGATTTCCAGAGATACCAAAGCCTGATCGATCGCCTGGGAATTCGCAAGTAGCCGTTTCCGACTGTTTTGCCCTCCATCACGCCTCCGTTAGTTGTGTCTCACATCAGAGGATTTTTCTATGGTCAAAAAGATTGAATTGGATTTTCATGGCCGGCCTTTAACTATCGAAGTTGGCCGGGTTGCGAAACAGGCCGATGGCGCGGCCTGGGTTCGCTATGGTGAAACCGTCGTGTTGGTCACCGCGGTGGCGGTCCGAGAAGTTAAGCTAGACACTGACTTTTTTCCGTTAACAGTCGATTATCAAGAGAAAACCTTCGCCGCCGGCAAGATACCCGGCGGCTTTTTCAAGCGCGAAGGGCGGCCCTCGGAAAAGGAAATTCTCACCTGCCGATTGATCGACCGCTCAATCCGTCCGCTGTTTGCCGACGGATTGCGCTGCGAGACCCAGGTGATTGCCACCGTGCTCTCCGCGGACCGCGAAAACGATCCCGATGTGGTGGCGATGCTCGGCGCCTCGGCGGCGTTGCATGTTTCCGATATACCCTTTAACGGTCCCCTTGCCGGCGTGCGTATTGGTCGTATCGATGGCAAATGGGTCATCAATCCCACTCAAACTCAACTCCAGGAGAGCGACACTGATATTTTTCTGTCCGGCAGCAAGGATGCCATCGTAATGGTGGAAGGCGGCGCCACGATGGTGCCCGAAGAGGAGATCCTCGAAGCCCTATTCGCCGGGCATGAGGCGATCCAGCCGCTCTTGGAAATACAGGAACAATTACGCCGAGAGCTGGGCAAGGTGAAACGCCAGGTGCCGCTTGCGGAGCTGGATGCGGGTGTTGTCCGGCGAGTCGATGAGCTGGCGTTAGCAAAACTCCAGCAGGCTATTGAGATTCCGGAAAAATTAGAACGTTACAAACGGCTAGCTGAGGTCAAAAGTGAAGTGGTGACCCAAGCAGCCGCCGAGTTTCCGGGCAAGGAAAAACAGATCAAAGCCGCCTTCGACGAGCTTAAGAGAAAATGCTTCCGCGGTTTGGTGATTCAACGCGAGCGGCGCATCGACGGGCGCGGTCTCAAGGATATACGGCCAATTACCTGTGAAGTCGAAGTCCTGCCGCGTACCCATGGGTCGGCGTTGTTCACCCGCGGCGAAACCCAAGCCCTGGTCGTTGCGACCCTCGGTACGGCGTCAGACGAGCAGAGAGTCGATGCGCTACTCGGTGAGCATTACAAGAAATTCATGCTGCACTACAACTTCCCGCCATTCAGCGTTGGCGAGGCGAAGTTTTTGCGGGGACCAGGCCGGCGCGAAATCGGCCATGGCAACTTGGCGGAGCGGGCCCTGGTGCCAGTCCTGCCCAGCGAAGACAGCTTTCCCTATACCATTCGTATTGTTTCGGAAATCCTTGAATCCAACGGCTCGACATCGATGGCCACCGTGTGTGGCGGCTCGCTCGCCTTGATGGATGCCGGCGTTCCCGTGTTGGCGCCGGTGGCGGGAATCGCCATGGGTCTGATCAAAGAAGGAGAGCATGTGCGGGTGCTCTCGGATATACTGGGCGACGAAGATCATCTCGGCGACATGGATTTCAAGGTCGCCGGCACGCCCGACGGCGTCACCTCGCTCCAGATGGATATCAAAATCAGCGGCGTTAACCGCGACATCATGCGCCAGGCGCTGCACCAGGCCAGGGAGGGCCGGCTACATATCCTCGGCATCATGAACGAAACGCTGGCGACGGCGCGCACGGCGGTCTCCGGCCACGCGCCACGTATCATCACGCTCAAGGTCAAGCCCGAAAAAATTCGCGAAATTATCGGCCCGGGCGGCAAGGTCATTCGTGGCATCATCGAAGCCACCGGCGTCAAAATCGACGTCGAAGACGACGGCACGGTGACCATCGCCTCCAGCGACGAGGTGGCAGCGCGCAAAGCGATCGAAATGGTGCAGCGGATAGCCGCCGAGGCCGAAATCGGCAAGATCTATAAAGGCACGGTGCGCAAGATCGTCGAATTCGGCGCCTTCGTGGAAATACTTCCCGGCACCGACGGGCTGGTGCATATTTCACAGCTCGCGCCAGAGCGCGTGCGCAAAGTCACCGATGTGCTCAAAGAGGGAGACGAAGTCATGGTCAAAGTCCTCGAGATCGACCGACAAGGCAAGATCCGGCTAAGCCGCAAGGAAGCACTCCAAGAGACTGGCAGCGAGTCAGTCGCTTAATTTGCTCAGTAAACGCCGAGCAATCGATCTGAACTCCAATGTTTGCCAAAACCGTCCTGGACAACGGCATTCGCATCGTCTCCCATGAAATGCCGGAAATTCGCTCGGTCAGTCTCGGCATCTGGGTGGAAAATGGCTCGCGCCACGAAGCCCGCCGGGAAAACGGTATTTCCCATTTCATCGAACATCTGCTCTTCAAAGGCACCGAACGGCGCAGCGCCGCCGCCATCGCCGAGGAGATGGACGCCGTGGGCGGTGTCATCAACGCCTTCACCTCCAAGGAACATACCTGTTACTACGCCAAGGTCCTCGATGAAAACTTGCCTTTGGCCATCGATTTGTTAAGCGACATTTTTTTACACTCGAAGTTTGACGAAGAAGAGATCGAGCGCGAGCGGTCGGTGATCCTGCAGGAAATCTCCCAGACCGAGGACACGCCGGATGACTACGTGCATGATCTTTTCAACGTCGATTTTTTTCAGGATCATCCCATCGGCCGGCCGATCTGCGGCAGCGCGGAGTCGGTGAACGGATTCAGCCGCGATGATTTGCTCAAGTTTTTCCGCACGCGCTACCAGCCGCGCCGGGTCATCGTGGCGGCGGCCGGTCATCTGAGCCACGGCGATATCGTAGCTGAGATGGCGGCGAGGTTGGGATCGGTTGGCGATTCGGGAGGCGGCGCCGATGTGGATTTGCCCGACGGGATTCCTCAGCCGGAAATCCGCCGTGGAGTATTTCCCCATCAAAAGACCCTTGAACAGGCCCATCTTTGCATGGGCGTGCCAGGGTTGTCGCAAGCGCATCCGAAGCGCTATGCGGGTTATGTTCTTAACACGCTGCTTGGCGGTGGCATGAGCTCGCGCCTGTTCCAGGAGATTCGCGAAAAGCGCGGCAAGGCCTACTCGGTTTATTCTTTTTCGTCGTCTTACCGAGATGTCGGCTATTTCGGCGTCTACGCGGGCACCAGCGTCGAGTCGACGCGTGAGGTCGTGGATTTGATTTTGAAAGAGCTGAAGAGCCTGGCGGATGGCAAGATCACGGGTGACGAGCTCGGCCGAACGCAGGGGCAGCTGGTGGGAAGCATGCTGCTTGGCCTGGAGTCCACGGATTCATGGATGAGTCATGTGGCGCGCAATGAAATTTATTACGGTAAAACGATTTCTACCGATGAAATTTGTCAGGGCGTCCGCGCCGTGACCCGCGTCGACGTAATCGATCTGGCGCGCTCGCTGTTCCGCTCCGGCGCGCCGACGCTCACCTTGCTCGGCGATTTCAAGGACAGTTTTGATTTCGACGGACTCGCTGCCGGCGTGTGAGACCGCCATGGTCTGGACCCAGCGCCGGTGGATACAGTAGAGATTCAAATCAAGCGGCTGCGGCGGGGCGACATGGCCCTGCCGGCCTACATGACCGCAGGGTCTGCTGGAATGGATCTCTTGGCCGATATCGACGGCGAGTTGATGCTGGCGCCCATGGCGCGCGCATTGATTCCTACTGGGATCGCCATAGCTTTGCCGCCGGGCTTCGAAGCCCAGATAAGGCCGCGCAGCGGCCTGGCGTTGAAGCATGGATTCACGCTGGTGAATAGTCCCGGCACCATCGATTCCGACTACCGCGGCGAGATTCAAGTCATCGCCATCAATCTGGGCAGCGAGCCGGTCGTCATAAAGCGCGGCGAGCGCATCGCCCAAATGGTCGTGCAACGGGTGATTCGGACCGAGTGGCGGGAAGTCACCGAGCTGCCTGACTCCGAGCGTCAGGCCGGGGGCTTCGGGCATACGGATGAACCGGTTCAAGAGTTCAAAGGTTCAAAAACCTAACGAACGATAGCCTTCAGGCGTCGAGAATATTCGTCATGCCCGCCCCCGATCAGGTCGAGGGCAGGCTCCGTCGGGCATCCAGTGCGGGCAGGGGAGCATAGACACGAAAATCTGGATTCCCGCTTTCGCGGGAAAGACGGAAGGGGAAATCGACTTTCAGTCGACGTGATTGAATCCTGTGGCTTCGAGCCGAGGGATGCTTATATTTCCAAATACCAATGATTGCGCGTTACACCAGGCCGGCAATGGGCCGCATCTGGTCCGAGGAAAATAGTTTCCAGAAGTGGCTCGACGTGGAAATCCTCGCGGCCGAAGGCCTGGCCCGTCTGGGCAAGGTTCCCAAGGCCGCCGTCGCGCGCATCAAAAGGAAGGCGCGCTTCGACGTCAAGCGCATTCGCGAAATCGAAGGCGTCGTCAAACATGAGATGATCGCCTTTTTGAGTTGCGTGGCCGAGTCCATCGGCGACGATGCCCGCTACCTCCATGTCGGCATGACCTCTTCCGATGTTATGGACACGGCGCTGGCGATCCAGTTCAAAGAAGCATCCGCGATTCTCTTTGCGGATATCAAGAGCCTGATGAAAGCGCTCCGCAGCCAGGCGCGCAAATACAAATGGACCGTGATGATCGGGCGCACCCACGGGATCCACGCCGAGCCGATCACGTTCGGTCTTAAATTGGCGCTTTGGTACCAAGAGATGGCGCGCAATTTAGCGCGCCTGGAAAAAGCCACGGAGGAGATCTGCGTCGGCCAGATTTCCGGTGCGGTGGGCACCTTCGCGCAGATATCACCCAAGGTCGAGGCCTATGTTTGCAAGAAGAGCGGACTCAAACCGGCGCCGGTATCGAACCAAATCATCCAGCGCGACCGCCACGCTTACTACTTCGCCACCATGGCGGTGATCGCGAGTTCGCTGGAAAAATTCGCCCTCGAAGTGCGCCATTTGCAGCGCACGGAAGTTCAGGAAGCCGAGGAGCCGTTTACCGAAGGGCAAAAGGGTTCGTCCGCCATGCCCCATAAGCGCAATCCCATCTTGTCGGAAAATGTGACCGGCTTGGCGCGGCTCATGCGCTCCTACGCCCAGGCAGCTCTGGAAAATGTGGCGCTTTGGCATGAGCGCGACATTAGCCATTCCTCGGTGGAAAGAGTGATCGCGCCGGACGCGACGATTGCGCTGGATTTCATGCTTGGCCGAATGACCTACATGCTCGGCAATCTGTGCGTCTACCCGGAGAACATGCGGCGCAATCTAGAGATGAGCGGCGGCGCGGTTTTCTCCGAAAGAGTTATGCTGGCTCTGGTGGACAAGGGGATTGCCCGCGACCGCGCCTATCGCATGGTGCAGCGCCATGCTTTGAAAGCCGGGCGCGAGGACGGCGACCTCAAGCGGGACCTGCTTAAAGATAACGAGATTCGCCGCTATTTATCGGCCAAGGACGTCGACGCGGTGTGGGGTGTGAAGCATCATCTGGCCAATGTCGATGTCATATTCCGTCGCGTGTTCGGGTAATCAGTAGCGGTTCAGTTTGATTCAACGGACGAATCCATGTAGGGGCGACCCCCTGTGGTCGCCCTGATTCGGGCAGGCACGGGGGCCTGCCCCTACTTGAAAGCGAAGGTCCATGCGCGTTAAAATTTTTGTGTCGCTCAAACAGGGCGTCCTCGATCCTCAGGGCAAAGCCATCGAACGTTCCCTCCACGTATTGGGCTACAGCGAGGTCCATGATGTCCGAATGGGAAAGTATCTGGAGTTCGGTGTCGAAGCCGCCTCGCGTTCCGCCGCCGAAGCGCGCGTCCGCGAGATGTGCGATAAGTTGCTCGCCAACCCGGTGATCGAGGACTACCGGTTTGAGATCGAAGAGTGACCGTCGTGGCATTTTTTTGCGGTATATCGAATTTCGTTTCGCATTGGCTCGAGGCAAACCCATGCGTTGGGGCGTAATCGTTTTTCCCGGCTCCTGCGACGACCAGGATGTTTTCGACTCTCTGGCGCGGGACATGGAACAGGAAGTCGACTTTCTCTGGCACAAAGACGACCTTAAGGGCGGCTACGATTGCCTGGTGCTGCCCGGCGGCTTTTCCTACGGTGACTATCTCCGCTGCGGCGCCATGGCGCGTTTCTCGCCGGTGATGGGCGGCGTGATCGATTTCGCCCGCCGCGGCGGTCTGGTGTTAGGCATCTGCAACGGCTTTCAGATCCTCTGCGAATCCGGCTTGTTGCCCGGCGCGCTGGTGCGCAACGCCGGACTTAAATTTGTCTGCCGCCAGGTTTCTCTCCGGGTCGAAGAAACCGACACGCCCTTCACCCGCGAAATCAAAAAGGGCCAGTTGCTCAAGATTCCCGTCAAGCATGGCGAAGGCTGTTACTACGCCGACGCGGTGACACTGGAACAGCTGCGCAGTAACCGGCAAATCCTGCTCCGCTACGCCGATGCCAAGGGTAAACCGGCGGCGGCCGCCAATCCCAACGGCTCGCTCGATAATATCGCGGGCATCTGCAATAAAACGCGCAACGTCTTCGGCTTGATGCCCCATCCGGAAGACGCCTGTGACAAAATCCTCGGCAGCGACGATGGGCTTAAGATTTTTTCCTCCATCGCCGCGGCTTGTGCCCGAGGCGAGGTACGCCATGGGTGAGGAGCGGAAAAACCCTCGCGCTGAACCGGCGGTGACCGCCGAGCTTGTGGCCGCCCATGGCCTTACGCCCGACGAGTACGAGAAGATCGTCAAGCTGCTCGGGCGCGCGCCCAACTATACCGAGCTGGGGGTCTTTTCGGTGATGTGGTCCGAGCATTGCAGCTACAAAAGCTCGCGCCATTATTTAAAGCGGCTTCCGACCGAAGCACCGCAGGTGCTCCAGGGACCGGGAGAGAACGCCGGCGTCGTCGATATCGGTGACGGACTGGCCGTGGCATTCAAAATGGAAAGCCACAATCATCCGTCCTTTATCGAACCTTATCAGGGCGCGGCCACTGGCGTGGGCGGCATTCTCCGGGATATTTTCACCATGGGCGCGCGGCCCATCGCCTCGCTCAATTCACTGCGCTTCGGCGCCATCGATCACCCGCGCACGGGATATTTGCTATCCGGTGTGGTGGCGGGCATCGGCGGCTACGGCAACTGCGTCGGCGTGCCCACGGTGGGCGGCGAGTGCTACTTCGACGAATGCTACAACGCCAATATCCTGGTTAACGCTTTTACCCTCGGCATCACCACGCACAAGCGTATCTTTACCGGCATTGCCAAAGGAGTCGGCAATCCGGTTATGTACGTTGGTTCCAAGACCGGGCGCGATGGTATCCACGGCGCGACGATGGCTTCGGAATCGTTCTCCGAGGAGAAAGAACGGCGTCGCCCGACGGTGCAAGTAGGCGACCCGTTCACCGAAAAGTTGCTTCTGGAAGCCTGCCTGGAGCTGATGGAGCAAGATTACATCATCGGCATCCAGGACATGGGCGCCGCGGGGCTCACCAGCTCGTCATCGGAAATGGCGGGGCGGGGCGGCGTCGGCATCGAGTTGGATCTTTCCCGCGTGCCGCTCAGGGAGACCGGCATGACGCCCTATGAAATTCTTCTCTCTGAGTCGCAGGAACGCATGTTGCTCGTCGCCAGAAAGGGCACGGAGGAGGAGATCAGGCGGATCTTCGACAAGTGGGATCTCGACGCCGTGGTGGTCGGCCACGTCACCGACGACCGCCAGTTCCGCGCGCTCTTCGGCGGCGCCGAGGTGGCGCGTATTCCGGTTGCGGCCCTCACTAAGGACGCGCCGGTGTACCAGCGGCCCGCCGCCAGTCCGGCGAGCCAGGATCAGCTGCAGCATCTGGATATCGCGGCCATCCCCGAGCCCAAGGATTTGGGGGCGACGCTGAAGCGGTTATTGGCATCGCCGAATATCGCATCGAAAGAGTGGATCTTTCGTCAGTACGATCATTATGTTCGCAGCAACACCGTGGTGGCGCCCGGCGCGGATGCCGCAGTGATTCGGATCAAGGGCACTAAAAAGAGCTTGGCCTTGACCGTGGATGGAAACAGCCGTTACTGTTATCTCGATCCTTATGTCGGCGGCGCAATCGCCGTGGCGGAAGCGGCGCGCAATCTGTCCTGCGTCGGCGCGCGGCCCATCGGACTCACCGATTGCCTCAACTTCGGCAGCCCGGAAAATCCCGTGGTCATGTGGCAATTCGCCAATGTGATTCACGGTATGCGCGACGCGTGCGTCGCCCTGAACGTGCCCGTTGTGAGCGGCAATGTTAGTTTCTATAATGAGACCGACGGGACGCCGATCTATCCGACGCCGACAGTGGGCATGGTCGGTGTGCTCGATAAGCTTGAATGGGCGATGACTCCTTGGTTCAAGTCCGCCGGCGATCTCATCGTGCTTCTGGGGCGGACCCGCGAGGAACTGGGTGGCAGCGAATACTTAAAACTCGTCCATGGTCTGACTCGAGGAACGCCGCCGTGGATCGATCTCAAGATGGAACGAGCCGTGCAAGGCTGCTGCCGGGAAGCCATCGAGCAGGGATTGCTTCGTTCCGCCCATGATATATCCGACGGCGGACTGGGCGTGGCTCTCGCCGAGTGCTCTATCATCGGCCCGGAAAAGCCATTGGGTCTCCGTATCGAGAACCATGAAATGATTCGTGGCGACGCGCTTCTTTTCAGCGAGTCGCAGTCGCGCATCGTGGTATCGCTGGCGGAGAAAAATCTGGGCGAGCTCAAAGAAATCGCGGCGCGCCATAATGTGCCGCTGCAGGTGATCGGCAGCGTCGGCGGCAGCCGGTTCACGATTCAACCGCTGCTCGGTTTGCCGGTGGAGGAATTGCGCTCGGCTTGGGCGGGCGGGCTTACGGACCGGGTGAAATGATGGGAATTTCGGGTTTCAAGTTAACCCGAGACCCTGGACTCGAGACTCTAGACCCAAATCAATCGGATAGCGGCCATGTCGGATAAGTTCCACGACGAATGCGCGGTGATGGGAGTCTACGGACATCCTGAAGCCGCCAATATGGTTTACCTCGGTCTCTACGCGCTGCAGCACCGCGGCCAGGAGTCCTCCGGTATCGTTTCCTCGGATGGCAGGGGGCTGATCTCGCATCGTCAGATGGGCCTCGTCGCCGACGTCTTCAAAGAGGACGTAATCAAACATTTGGTAGGCGTCAACGCCATCGGCCATAACCGTTACTCCACTCAGGGCCAGAGCCATTTGAAAAACGCCCAGCCCTTTGTGGTTGAATATTCTCAAGGTCCCATCGCTATCTCGCACAACGGCAACCTCGTCAATGGCTCATTGCTGCGCGACGAACTGGAGCGCGCCGGATCAATTTTCCAGTCCACCTCGGACACCGAAGTAATCATTCACTTGATTGCCACGTCGCGAGAAGCAACGCTGATGGGCCGCATCGTCGAAGCTTTGAGCCGCGCCCGGGGCGCCTATTCGCTCTTGTTTCTGACCCTTGACCGGATGATTGCGGCGCGGGACCCCCATGGCTTTCGTCCGCTGGTTCTCGGCCGATTCAAAGACCACAAGAACCGAGACGCCGGCGTGGTCGCTTCGGAAACCTGCGCGTTGGACCTGATCGAAGCCGACTACGTCCGCGACGTGGAGCCGGGCGAGATCGTGGTCTTCGGTCCCGACGGCATGGAATCTTTGAAACCCTTTCCGCCGGCGCCCCACGCCAAGTGCATCTTCGAGTATATTTATTTCGCGCGGCCCGATAGCAATCTATTCGGCCATAGCGTCTATCAAGTGCGCAAAGCTCTCGGCCGACAGTTGGCGCGGGAGAGCCGCGTGGACGCCGATCTGGTGACGCCGGTGCCGGACTCCGGCGTGCCGGCGGCCATGGGCTTTGCCGAGGAGTCGAAGATTCCGCTGGAGTTCGGTCTCATCCGTAACCATTATGTGGGAAGGACGTTTATTGAACCGGCCCAGTCGATCCGCCACTTCGGCGTCAAGATCAAACTCAACGCGCAAAAGGAAGTGCTCCAAGGCAAGCGCGTGATCGTCGTCGATGACTCCATCGTGCGCGGCACCACCAGCCGAAAAATCATCCGCATGCTGCGCGACGCCGGGGCGCGGGAAGTGCATATGCGCATCAGTTCGCCGCCGACCACTGGCCCCTGCTATTACGGCATCGACACCCCTACCCGGGGTGAGTTGATCGCCTCATCCAGCACTGCCGAGGAAATCCGCCGCTACATCGAAGCGGACACCCTGGCCTACTTGAGCGAGGAGGGCATGTACACGTATTTTAGAGGTCAAAAACAGGGGTTCTGCGACGCCTGCTTCACCGGCAAATACCCGGTTCACTTCGAAGATGAAGGCATGACTCGCCAATTGCATCTCTTCGACGCGCTCAGCAAAAACGGCGGATAAAATTGGCCAGCGGAATTCATCACGCCGTGTATAGCGAAATTTTCGTCGAATCGCCTCCACCCCTGTCTCACGCTGAACATGATCGTCTGGAACGCTTGGGGAGCGCAGCGAGATCCACGAGGTTGACACCGCGCGGAGAAATTGGTAATAAAATCAAACTCTTGCACCAGTATGGCAGATCCTTCCAACGGCCCGTCGCCGGGCGCGGCTTAGATCAGCCAAGATCTTAAAGGATGTACTTCGTTAACCGATATTTAATTCGTTTTGGGCCTTCCCCTCACTCGTCGCAGGCACGTAGCTCAGTGGGAGAGCGCTTCCTTGACACGGAAGAGGTCGGCAGTTCAATCCTGCCCGTGCCTACCATTCAAATCCCGACCCAATGAGATGGAAAACGTCAACGTAACACTACCTGGCGGCAAGATCGTCGAGGTGAGCCGCGGCACGCGCATCGACGAACTGCTTTCTTCCGCCGGCGCCAATAAAGGGGCAATCGCCGCTAAAATCGACGGCCGCGTCGTGGATTTGCAACGCGTCATCGACGCCGATTGCGTACTGGAGTGGATACCCGCCGACAGCGCCGAAGGTCTCGATGTCTTGCGCCATTCCACCGCCCATCTGATGGCGCAAGCGGTGCAAAGTCTTTTTCCCGGCACCCAGGTGACCATCGGCCCGACCATCGAAAGCGGTTTCTACTACGACTTCAAACGCGACCAGTCATTTTTGCCGGAAGAGTTGGAGCAGATCGAGAAGCGCATGCAAGAATTGGTGAAAGCCAACCTGCGAGTTACACGCGAAGAGATGCCCCGCGCCCAGGCCATCGAGCTGTTTCGCAAAATGGGCGAGAGCTACAAAGTTGAAATTATCGAGGGCATTGCCGAGGATACCGTCTCACTCTACCGTCAGGGTGACTGGATCGATCTCTGCCGCGGGCCCCATGTGCCTTCAACCGGCGCGATCAGGGCCTTCAAGTTGACCAGTATCGCCGGAGCGTACTGGCGCGGCGATGAAAAAAACGAGATGCTCCAACGCATTTACGGCACTTCGTGGCCTACCAAAGAGGCGCTGAAGGAGCATCTTCGCCTGCTTGAAGAAGCGAAAAAGCGCGACCATAGAAAACTGGGTCAGGAGCTTGACCTTTTCATGATTTCGGACACCATTGGCCCCGGGCTGCCTCTCTTGCTCCCCAAAGGAGCGATGATCCGCTCGATTCTGGAGCGCTATATCGTCGACATCGAGCGCAGCCTGGGATATCAGCATGTGAGTACGCCGCAATTAGCGCGCGTCGATCTCTACAGACAGTCGGGCCATTGGGATCACTTCAAAGACAACATGTATCCGCCCATGGAGTTTGAAAATAAGGAGCAGCTGGTGCTCCGACCGATGAATTGCCCGCACCATATCATTATCTACAAGCATGAGCTGCATAGTTATCGCGATTTGCCGGTGCGGTTGGCTGAGCTGGGAACCATGTATCGCTACGAACGCTCGGGCGCGCTTTCAGGGCTTTCGCGGGTTAGAGCGATGACCTTAAACGACGCGCATATTTTTTGTCTTCCCGAGCAGATTCAATCCGAGGCGGTCGGAGTCCTGCGCTTGATCGAGCGTGTCTATCGACAGTTTGGCTTCAAGGATTACTGGTACCGGTTGTCACTCCGCAATCCCAAGGACAAGGTGAACTTTGTCGATAATGACGCCATGTGGGACAAAGCCGAGGAGCATTTGCGCCAGGCTTTGAGCGAAGTCGGGGTTGCGTACAAAGAAGCGATCGGCGAAGCCGCATACTATGGACCTAAAATTGACGTGCAACTGAACGATGTCCTGGGTCACAGCGAAACGCTCTCGACGGTGCAGCTGGATTTCTATCTTCCCGAACGCTTCGAGCTGGAGTACGTTGATAAAGACGGGCAGTACAAGCGGCCCGTCATGATTCACCGCGGCGTGATCAGCACGATGGAACGGATGATGTCCTTTCTGATTGAACACTATGCGGGTAACTTTCCGTTGTGGCTTGCGCCGGTGCAGCTCAAAATCGTTACGGTGACGGACCACCAGTTGGAGTATGCGCGAAAAGTCTATAGTGCATTGAAAGAGTCGGGCTGGCGCGTGGAATTAGACGAGCGCAACGAGAAACTCGGCTACAAGATCCGCGAGGCGCAGTTGGCTAAGATTCCCTACGCCGTCGTTATCGGCGACAAGGAAGCTGGCGCCGGCACCGTAGCGCCGCGGCGCCGGGGCGGGGAAAACCTTCCGCCTATGGCGCTCGATGCTTTTATCGAGCGGCTGCGCGCCGAGGTTGCACAAGAGAGTGGAGAAGCATAAGAATATTATTCTCCTTCGCCGAATCCCTCGCAGCTTGCTGCGAAGATGAAGGCGAGGAGAACCCTCCGTAGCCTTGGCGAAGGAGGGTGGAAGGGCTTCGGAGAATTTCGCAAAGATATCTCGGAGCTTTGCTCCGAGGAGCTTCATTCTGCTGAAAAACCTACCGGTCACCCTTCGACAGGCCCAGGGCGAACGGGGAGGAGATGGATAACGTCAAGCATTTTCCGTTGATGCTGAACTTGTCGAAGCATGGCAACGGGTTTTTCAGAAGAAACACAATATGAGCGTCCGACAATCGACGGAGGTGTTTTATCGCTAGAGAAGCGAGGATCAATCATCAAATACGCGCGCGCGACGTGAGAGTCATCGGCGCTGCCGGGGAGCAATTGGGAGTGATGCCGCTGCACGAGGCGCTCCGCCTGGTGGACGCGGCGGGACTGGATTTGGTCGAGGTGGCGGCTGAGGCCCAGCCGCCGGTGTGCCGTATAATGGACTACGGCAAGTTTCGCTACGAGCAAAAGAAAAAATCCCACGGCGCGAAAAAACACGGGGTGGTGGACGTCAAGGAAGTAAAAATGGGTTCCCGCACCGATCCCCATGATGTCGTGCACAAAGTGAAAAATATTCGCAATTTCATCGAAAAAGGGCAGCGGGTGAAAGTCTCGATATTTTTCCGAGGGCGCGAGATTACCCATCCGGAGTTAGGCAGACAAATGCTCACCGGTGTGTCGGCGCAATTGACGGATGTCGCAAAAGTGGACATCGAACCCAGGTTGGAAGGCCGGAGCATGGCGATGCTGCTCACGCCAAAGTAATCGGAACGCAGTATTTTGCACTGATCAAAGTTAGAGGAGTAAAAAAGTGCCGAAGATCAAAACCAATAGTTCAGCAGCGAAGAGATTCAAAGTGACCGGAAGCGGCAAGGTCAAGCGCAACAAGGCATATAAACGCCATATACTTTCGAGCAAAAACAAGAAGCGCAAGCGCAACTTGCGCCACGCGACAACGGTGGCCGCGGTGGAGCAAAAAAATATTCGCAAACTGATTCCCTATCTGTAGCCGCCGGCGGAACAATAGTTTCGGATTTGGAAGGAGTGTTGACGTGCCGAGAGTAAAAGGCGGGAGTAAATCCCGGCAGAGAAGAAAAAAAATCATGAAGCTGGCCAAGGGCTACGTGGGTGGACGCGGCCGCTTGTATCGTTCCGCCCGCGAGACCGTCGAGCGGTCGCTGGCTTTCGCCTACCGCGACCGGCGGGTCAAAAAGCGCACCTTTCGCGGACTGTGGATCACGCGCATCGGCGCGGCGGCCCAACTCAACGGGCTTTCTTATAGCCAGTTGATGAACGGCCTCAAGAAGGCCGGCGTGCAATTAGACCGAAAAGTATTGGCAGAAGTGGCCATGGTGGACGCGCCCGGTTTTAGCCAAATAGCCGCCACCGCGAAATCTCACCTCAGCGCTTAAACGGGTCCCTCGTTCGCCGATTTGATGCTCGATTCCATCGACAATTTACGTGGCGACGTAGCGCAGCGCGTTCAGCAGTGCGGCTCCGAGGCGGAAATCGAAGAGCTTCGTGTCGAAGTCCTGGGCCGCAAAGGACAGGTAACGCTGCTCTTGCGCGGTCTGAAGGATTTACCGGCGGAGGAGCGGCCGCGGGCCGGCGAACGGCTCAATCAACTGCGGCATCAGCTCGAAGAAGAGCTGGACACTCGTCTCGCCGTCGTTAAACAAACCGCGCGGGAGCGCGCGCTGATAGATGAGCGGGTGGACGTCACCTTGCCGGGGACGCGCTGGGAGCGAGGACGGACGCATCCGCTCACGCTGGTCATCGATGAAATCATCGATGTTTTCCAGGGCATGGGTTTTGAAATCGCTCGCGGACCCGATATCGAAGACGACTACCATAACTTCGAGGCGCTCAATATCCCGAAAGATCACCCCGCGCGGGACATGCAGGATACGTTTTTCGTGTCCAGCGGCCATTTGCTCCGCACTCATACTTCTCCGGTGCAAATCCGCACCATGGAAAGCCGCCAGCCGCCGCTGCAAGTGATCGTACCCGGCGCCGTCTACCGCCAGGGCGACGATGATGCGACGCACTCGCCGATGTTCCACCAAGTGGAAGGCTTCATGGTGGACCGGGATATCGCCTTTTCAGACCTCAAGGGCGTATTGACGCATTTTCTCCGGCAGATATTCAGCCGAGAGACCGGCGTAAGATTTCGTCCGAGTTATTTTCCGTTTACCGAGCCAAGCACGGAGATTGATATAGGTTGTTTGTTCTGTAGCGGACGGGGGAAGATATCCGGCGGTCAAAACTGTCGTATATGTAAGGGGACCGGCTGGCTCGAGATCATGGGTGCCGGCATGATCGACCCGGCGGTCTTTCGCTTTGTCGGCTACGATGCGGAGAAAATCTCGGGCTTCGCCTTCGGCATGGGCGTCGAGCGCATCGCCATGCTGAAATTTGGCATCGACGATATCCGGCTCTTTTTTCACAATGACCTGAGATTTCTAAGACAATTCAGCTAAACGCGAGCTGGGGGCTGTAATGGAATATTGGAATGGTGGAAGATTGGTTCGGACAACTCATCACTCCATGATTCCATCATTCCATTTTTATGAAGTTCACTTTCAACTGGCTCAACGAATTCATCGCCGTAAAGACGACGCCTGAAAAGCTCGCCGAAATGCTAACCATGGCGGGTCTTGAGGTCGAATCCATCACCCGGTTAAGGGAGCCGGAGACGAACCGCGATGATTGGCTTTTTGAGATCGCTGTGACGCCCAATCGCGGAGATTGCCTTGGTTTAAGGGGCATCGCCAGGGAAGTCGCGGCGTTGACCGGCGGGGCAGTGAAAGGCGTAAAAGCCGGTGCGCCGCTAAAGCGCCGCCCTGCCGCCGCAAAAGGGGTGAGCGTAACGATCGAAGATCCCCGCTTGTGCCCGCGTTATTCGGCTCGCATCGTAGACGGCGTCAAGATCGGCCCGTCCCCCGCATGGTTGCGTTTTCGCCTCGAAGCCTGCGGCATCCGCGCCATCAACAACGTCGTCGATATCACCAATTATGTCATGCTGGAGACCGGCCAACCGCTCCATGCTTTCGATCTCGATCTTTTACCCGGGCGCCGTATCGTGGTCAGGCCGGCGGGAAAAGCGATGAAATTTACGACACTGGACGGCGCTCAACGGGAACTGGTGGCCGAGGATCTGCTTATCTGTGCCGGCGATGATCCCGTGGCGCTTGCTGGTGTGATGGGCGGAATGGATTCCGAAGTAAGGGAGAGCACGAAATCGATATTGCTCGAGAGCGCCAACTTCGACGGTACTGCGATTCGACGCACGGCCAAGCGCCTGGGGCTCCACAGCGAAGCCTCGCACCGCTTTGAAAGAGGCGTCGATCCCGATGGTACCCTTGCCGCCCTCGACCGCGCCGCCGCCATGCTGGCCGAGCTGGTCGGCGCAACGGCCGTGCCCGGTGTCGTCGACTGCTATCCGCGACGGTCAAAACCTTCCGCCATCGCGCTGCGCGAAGAACGCATCGCGAAGCTTCTCGGCGTCGCTATCGACGGCAAGCGCGCGGAAAAACTTTTGCAATCCCTCGGCGTCAAGACCGAGCGCCGGACGGGCAAAATCATCAAATGCCTGCCACCGCCAAGCCGCTCCGATCTGGTGCGAGAAGTCGACCTCATCGAGGAGCTGGCGCGCCTGCATGGTTACGATAAAGTTCCTTCGACGCTACCGCGACTGCGCCCGTCGGACAGGGCGAAGGACGAGCGGCTCTGCCGCGAGCGCAAAGTGCGCGCCTTTCTCTCGGGGGAAGGCCTGGTGGAAGTGATCAATTTGCCTTTCACGAGCGAAAGACTCAACCGGATTTTCACGGGGCTTTGGGAGGGCGCCGCCGCGCCGCCGGCTGTGGTGAATCCGTTGGTGCAGGAAAGCGCCGAGTTGCGTCTGAGCCTGGTACCCGGGCTGATCGAGAACCTGCGGTTGAATCTAGCGCAAAAGACCGCTAGCTTTTGCGCCTACCACCTGGGCAAAGTCTTTCACACGGCGCAAGACGGCGCGCCGGCGGAACGGCTTTATTTGTCCGGCATACTCTACGGGCCGCGGGCGCGGCGAGGCCTGCGCGAGGCGGGAGAGCGTCCTTTGGGATTTCTCGACTGCAAGGGGCTGGTGGAAGGCGTGTTGGATTTGTTGCGCATCGGCGATGAAATTTCGTGGAGTGAATACGCGGTTGCCGCGCTCCATCCGGGGCGGGCCGCCCTGGCGCGCATCGGCGCTCAGAAGCTCGGCTATCTCGGTCAGATACACCCCGATATTTGCGACGAACTCGGCGTGCCGCCGTTTTGCGTTTGCGAACTTGACTTGGAAAAATTGCTTGAGTATGCTCCGCCTCAAATCACAACGCGCGCGCTCCCACGTTTTCCATCGGTTGCACGAGACTTTGCTGTGGTTGTTGAACGCGATTTCCAGTCGCAACGGATCATCAGTTGGATTAAGAACCGTCGTGAAGCATTGATCGAAAATGTTGAAATCTTTGACGAGTACCGCGGCGCTCCAGTCGCGGAGGGCAAAAAAAGCTTGGCGTACAAAATTTCTTACCGGGCCGAGGACCGGACTCTGACGGACGCGGAAATCAACGAGCGGCACGAAAATCTAGTTACGGAAGTCGAGAAAGTTTTCGGCGCTGAACTGCGCAGCTAACGCATGACGAGGCGCTGGAGAAGGGAAGGGTAAGTTATGACGAAGGCGGAAATTATCGCGTGCATTTACGAGAAAGTGGGTTTTTCCAAAAAGGATGCCACCGACGTCGTGGAGGCGACCTTCGACATCATCAAAGGTTGCCTCGAGCGCGGCGAGAAAGTCAAAATTTCGGGTTTCGGAAACTTCGTCGTCAACACCAAGCGTCCGCGCAAAGGACGCAATCCCCAGACCGGCGACGAGATCATCATCGTCGGACGCAAAGTATTGACGTTCAAAGCGAGCCAGATCATGAAAAAAAGCTTGAATACCATGTCGCCGACCCCGTCGCCGGTCTCCTCCCCGGCGGCCCCGGCGTCCGAATAAGCAACCGCCATGGCTTCACGTTTGCCCGATAAGATTTATTTCAAGATCGGCGAAGTGAGCGAAATCCTAGGCGTCGAACCTTATGTTTTGCGCTACTGGGAAACCGAGTTCGACGTGTTGAAGCCCTCCAAGGCACCCTCGCGCCACCGCTTATACAAAAAGCGGGACGTCGAGCTGCTGTTGGATATTAAACGGCTGCTTTACACGGAGGGGTTCACCATCGAAGGTGCGCGAAAGAAACTCAAAGAATCCAAGAAAGAAGAGAAACACCAGCTTAAACTCCCCCTGGTCGACCAAAAGTATCGAAACGTCCTGGTCAAAGTCAAAAAAGAGTTAGAGACCCTGCGCAAGCTGCTATCGTAGCTCCGGCGTTTCACGCCGGAGCTACGCCGTTCAAAGTTCAAGGTTCAAGGTTGCAGTCGAAACCTGAAACCGGAGTCCCTAAATCCGGATCCGAAACGTTGAACTTTGAACATTGAACCTTGAACAGCCCGCCGCACGTTTGATACTTTCGTGCTGAGTCAACTATAGTCGGCATTGGAAATCTTTGACTCATGGAATGCGAGGAGGGCGTATAGATGATCGTGTTAAGCCCGGAAGGGAAAGCGCGTACTTCGGCTGCCAGAGTGGCGGCGTTGCCGCGGTTTGCTGATTTGAGCGGCAAGACCATCGGCTTGTTGGACAACAGCAAGCCCAACGCGGACAAGCTCGAAGAGCGTTTCGCCGAGTTGCTTAAAGAGCGGCTTGGCGTCGCCAAGGTGATCGCGCGGCGCAAAATCACGGCGCAAGCGGGAGCACCGAAGGAATTTCTGGATGAGCTGGCGGCTCAGGCGGACTTCGTCCTGAGCGGCCTGGGCGATTGAGGATCGTGCACGTCGTGGAGTGTCCACGACTCGATCGAGATCCAAAAGCGCGGCAGGTTGGCCGTGACCGTCATCACCCATGCCTTCGATGCGTTGGCCAAATCCGAAAAGGAAGCCTTCGGCGCGCCGGATCATCCGGTGCTCGTAGTCCAGCATCCCATCGGCACCGTGAAGCTCGATGACGTGAACAAGCGCGCGGAGGCGGCGTTCGATAAACTCGTTGAAATCTTGGTCGAACCTGAGCGCAAGAAAGCGGCATTGGCCTAGACGAGACTGTTCAAGGTTCAAAGTTCAAGGTTCAACGAGCAACGTTTCGTTCAAAACGTTCAAGTCGTTCAAGAAGTTCAAATCGTCGGGAGATTCGAATCGTTAAGGCTGTTCTGGACAGCCGGGGAGTGATCGTCATTTCCGCGCAAGCGGAAATCCAGAAGGCTTGGTCCTGAGCGCAGGGAAGATCGAAGAAATGGATACAAGCAACTTGCAGGCGGAAAAAATCGAAGTCGGTGACGATCTATGGGCAGCGCAGGCCTATTTCGAAGAGAAAGGGTGGTCGGACGGCTTGCCGATTATCCCACCCACCGAAGAGCGCGTGACGCGGATGCTCGCGGCAACCAGCCGAAATCCGCAGGATGTCATCGGCACGGTGCCGCCGCGCTGGGCGCCGGCCACCGTCGAAAAGATTGCCATCAACGCCGTTATGGCGGGATGCAAGCCGGAATATATGCCGGTGCTGGTGGCGGCGGTGGAAGCGATCACCGATCCGAAACTGAATCTCTATTCGCTCCAGGCCACAACCGGCGGTCCCGCGGTGATGCTGATCGTCAACGGTCCGATTCGCAAAGAGCTCAGTATCAACGGCGGTTCCAATGCTCTCGGCGAAGGCTTTCGCGCCAACGCTACCATCGGCCGCTGTGTGCGTCTGATCCAGCGCAATATCGGCGGCTCCTATCCAGGCACCACGTGCAAAGCGACCCTGGGTTGGCCGGGCAAGTATTCGCTTTGCGTCGGCGAGAACGAAGAAGCGAGCCCGTGGGCGCCGCTTCACGTCGAGCGCGGCTTCAAGGCGGATCAAAGCACGGTGACCGCCATCAGCGCGGATGCGTCCATCCGGGCGTCGGACCTGGACAGCTCCAAGGCCGTGGGCATTTTGACTAATTTTGCCCAGCGCATGGAAGGGCCGTCGGGTGCGGAAGCTATCATGGTGATCTGCCCGGAACATGCCAAGATTATCGCCGGCGATGGCTTCAGTAAGGCGGACGTAAAGAGGTTCATCTGGGAGCGCGCCGCCTACCGCATGAAGGACCTGCCGGACGAGACCTTTCACCAGCGCGTCAAACGTCGGCCCGACCTAAAACTCACGCGCGACAGCGTGATTCCGGTGACGGATAAGCCCGAAGATATCATGGTGATCGTCGCCGGCGGCGACGGCTCGCAGTCGCAGTACATTCACGTATGGGGACAGAGCACGCCGGAGGGCGGATCGACGAGATCGGTAACTAAAGCTATTCAGCTTTAGAAGTTCCAATCGTTCCAGTAGTTCCAAACGTTCCAATCGTTCAAATTTTTCGGGACGTTCCAGTCGTTCAAAGCGTTCCAATCGTTTCAAACGAGAACCTTCTCCCGCGACGCGGGAAGGAGATGAGGGTGCAGAACAGTCGATCAGTTCTCCGGGAAGCTGAAATCTTCTTTCACGGCGTTATCCAGGCCAAGGCGGACGAGTTCCTTGACATCGAAGCTGGTCTCGGCATCCTCCACCTCTCTGAACTGCGCTTTGGTTGCCGGATGCTTTGGCACGAAGAGCTGGCAACAGTCCTGATCCGGTATCGAAGAGATCTCGAAGGTGCCGATGCGGCGCGCTTGATCGATAATCTCTTGCTTGTCCATGCCCACCAACGGGCGCAAAATCGGCAGCAGCGCCGCTTGTTGAATAACGGCGATGTTATCGAGCGTCTGGGACGCCACCTGCCCCAGGCTCTCGCCGGTGACCAGCGCTTTCGCCTTTTCATTTCTTGCGATCACTTCGGCGATGCGGAGCATCATACGCTTCGGTAGAGCACCACGCGGAGGGGGCGCGCCACCGAGGCAACAATCTGCCTCTGGATCTCACCGAACGGCACGATGTACAAGCGCGACTGAAATTGGTGGCGGGTGAGGGTTTGCACCAGATCGCGGACTTTTTCCTGGGAGGTCTTGTCTTGATAAGGCGCGCCGTGAAAGTGGACGAAGATCAAACGGCAACCGCGTTGCATCATGCGGTAGGCCGCCACGGGAGAATCGAAACCGCCGGAGATGAGCGACACAACGCGGCCGCTGGCGCCCACCGGCAGGCCTCCCGCGCCGGCGATTTTGTCAAAGCCGAAAAAAGCGTCGTGCGGCAGAACCTCGACCGTGACCGTGAACTCAGGATGAGTCAGGTCTACGCGTGCGCCGGATTTTTCCTTTACCGCGGCGCCCAATTGGCGGTTGATCTCCGGGGAGGTTAGCGGAAAAGTTTTGTCGCCTCGTTGGGTTTCGACGCGGAAAGAATCGAAACGCAGGCCGTCCAGGGCGTCCAAGATGCCGGAGCGCAGAGCTTCCATATCTTTGGCGGTGCGTTCGACGATGGAGAAATTGGCGACGCCGAAGACCGCGCTGATGCGCTGGCTGATCGTCTCGGCCGCCACCTGGTTCTTGAACGTCAAAAGCAAGCGGGCCGGCAGGCTGCGGATTTCCTTTGCTCCCAGGTCTTTGACGGCGCTGAGAATATTGCGCTTGAGCAATTCGGTAAAATAGGCGCGATTGCCTTTTTTGAGAGCGATCTCGTGGTAGCGGATCAGGACCGAATCCATGGTCCACGGATAACAAATTCGCGCGGCTTTTGCATGCAACCGGCCCTGTGGTAGTATCGGCGACAGCGCACGAATAGGAGCGGGATATGAGCAATTTTAAAAAGCTTGCTGACGCCATGCAGTTTTCACCCGAAAGGATGAAAAAAAACGGCGTCTTCGAGACCGAGAGGTTTTTCTGCGACACCTATTGCTTCGAACCCGGGCAAATCCAAAGCCCGCACACCCATGGGCGCGAAGATAAAATCTATTATGTGCTCGAAGGCCGCGGCGTATTTACGGTGGGCGATGAAGAGCGGGAGTTGGGTCCCGGCGAGATCGCTCTAGCGCCCGCTGGGCAAAATCACGGCGTAACCAATAATAGCCAGCAACGGCTTGTGACGCTCGTCTTTGTGACGCCGAAACCACAGCACTGATAAGAAGAATTGTTCAAGTCGTTCAAAACGTTCAAGCAGTTCAAGCCGTTGACGGATAATTTTTCGGATCTGGAATCTATTTGATGGATTGAAGCCTCGCGAATTTCGTGCTCGTGCTCGGACGAACACGATCCACGAACACGAACACGATACGGTGGTAACCATGGAAGATGACAGACAAGAGGTTGCCAAGGCCAACGAGAGCTTTTACCTGGCGTTCGAAAGTCTCGATATCGCCCGGATGGAAGCCGTGTGGGCGAAGGATGCCGAAATTCAGTGCGGACATCCAGGCTGGCGTATCCTGCGCGGTTGGGGGCCGGTCATGCAGAGCTGGCGGCGCATCTTCGAGAATACTCCGTCAATGAAGTTTACCTTGACCGATCTGAAGATAGAAGTTCGCGGCGAGAACGCTTGGGTGACGCTTTACGAGAATTTAAGTAGCTCCATCGAAGGACAAAACTATTCCGCCGCCATTCTCACGACGAATATCTTTCAAAAGAGCGGAGAGGGTTGGCGTATGATCTTGCATCACGGCTCCTCGGTGTCGCAGCCTCCCGATCAGGACGAAAGCTCGACGGTTCACTAACAGATACAATGATGTTCCAAACGTTCGAGACGTTCAAAACGTTCAAGTCGTTGTAAGACTGGAAAATGGTGTAAGCGTTCGAAACATTTTCGTCAAATACGGATCAACTGCGCCGGCCCGGCGATGAACAATCTCGATAACAAAATTGCACTCGTGACAGGCGCGGGCAGGGGAATCGGAAAGGCCATCGCCATCGCGCTGGCGCGGGCAGGTTGCCGAGTGATTCTATCCTCTCGAACTCGGGGACAGCTCGACGAAGTGGCCAATGCAATCCACGCGGGTGATGGGCAGGCGCTGGTCGTTCCGGCAGACCTTACCAGGGATGAAGATATACAGCGCCTCATCGACTCAAGCCTCAAAGCATGGGGCGGAGTCGATATCCTGGTCAATAACGCCGGTTGGGGCAAGCGCGCTCCGGTGGTGCGAGCCCATGTAGAGGATTGGGACCAAACATTTCGCCTTAACCTGCGCGCGCCGATGATTCTCGCCAAGTCGTTTCTCCCTGGTATGATCGAGAAAGGCAATGGCGCGGTGATCAATATCGGCTCGGTGTCTGGCAAAACCGGCGAGGCCGACGGCGCGGCTTACGCCGCGTCCAAATTCGGATTGATTGGTTTCACGCAGTCCCTTTACGAAGAGGTCAGGGAGTACGGCATCAAAGTAAGCGTGATCCTGCCGGGCTTCGTCGACACGCCGATGATTCCCCCCGTCAAGCATTTGGATCGCTCCAAGATGATTCGGTCCGAAGATGTCGCCGACGCGGTGATGTTTGTTGTCAATTCATCGCCGACATGCTGCCCGGTGGAACTGACGGTGCGGCCGCAGAGAACACCGAATCGATAGTGTCGCTTTGCTCCCGTTCCAAATAATTGGGTCGTTCAAAGTTCAAGGTTCAAAGTTCAACGTTTTCCGATTGTTTATTAACCCATATTCGCGTTGCCCTGACTTTGAACCTTGAACCTGAATTGAACCGCGCGTGTGCGCTTGACGTCATGCCTTTTCGTTGACTACGCTCGTTTCGCCGGGATGGTTGGTTCGTAATGATGAATCTTGAACAGAGCGGAGGACACCATGAACCGTAAATCTTTGAAGGTTCTGCCATGCGCCATAATCTGCATGCTGCTCGGCGCGTTGTCGCATATTGCTCACGCGCAAGCGCAGGGAAGCTGGACGATGAAAGCGCCAATTCCGCTGGCGCGCAACGAAGTGGCGCTCGCGGCAGTCGGCGGAAAAGTCCACGTGATCGGTGGGGGCGTCAAGGGCGTGGCGGGGACCTACCACGATGAATACGACCCGGCCACCGATCGCTGGCGCGCGCGCGCCCCGCTGCCTTACGGGCTCGACCACATCGGCGCGGCGGTCCTGAACGGCAAAATCTACACGGTCGGCGGCTTCGTCGGGTCCGCTCACAAGGACGGGCAACCTCATGTTGCTTGAGTATGACCCGGCAGCGGACAGCTGGCGTTCGCTCAGCCCGCTCAAGGCCGGCCTTGGCTCGGTCGCCGTGACCGTTCTCGACGGCAAAATTCACGCGGTCGGCGGACGCACTCCCGCAGGACAGACGGTGACAACGCACCAGGTTTACGATCCTGTGAGCAACAGCTGGAGCGAGCGCGCCCCGCTCCCCAAGGCGCGCGATCATATGGCGCTGGTCGCCGCTGAAGGGAAACTCCATGCCGTAGGCGGGCGCTTTGGCGCGTCCGCTGACAAAACGGATATGCACGATATCTACGACCCGGCGACAAATTCCTGGACCTCGGGTCCGCCGCTGCCGACCGCGCGCAGTGGTCTTGCCTATACGCTCTACAAGGGCTTGATCCTGGTGCTGGGCGGCGAGGTTCGCGCCCAACACGTTCGCCGAGAACGAGGCCTACGATCCGAAAGCAAAGAGCTGGAAGACGCTCGCTCCAATGCCTGGAGGCCGGCACGGCACCGCCGCGGCGACGACCGGCGGAAATGTCTACCTCGCCGCCGGATCGTTGAAACCTGGGTCAGGGGGCGTGACCGACCAACTGATCGTCTTCACCATGCCATGATATGGCGGCAACGCGACGTGACAAACGGCGACGGACCGGCGCATGGCCCGCGCGTAGCGTGAACGGTGAGCCAGAAGTGCTAAGGAGAAAACTACGGGGAGAAGGTTCGCGGAAGCTGACAATTCTTTCGCTTGATTGGCATAGGCGTCACATTTTTACGTCTGATGCCGCTGAAAAAATCCCAATTCACGAAAATTCAGGATGATGAAAACCCTCAACTAAGCTCCGATCGTGCGTTATCGAGCCTCTGTGAGCGAAATATTCTTGGCAGATTGACGGACTATCAGCGTGAATCCGGGACATTTTCGAATGCATTTCAATGGCTCTTCCGTTCGTTCCTTCGATAAATTCAGGGACAGGCTCTGAGACTCTCGAAGTGTGACGGCAGGCTTTTTCAGAATCGACATAAAAGTCTGAACCCGAATCCCTCGCGCTAACGAGCGATGGCCGCTACCTGCGCCCAAGCTTCTTGGACCGCCTGGGTCGAACTAATCAGTGCAAAGTGGGTGGCCATGTTCTTGAGCGAGTAGCGCTGAAGGTCCAGGTCGTACGCACCTACACAGTCCGCCAGCACCACGGCGTAATACCCGCGCGCGAAAGCGTCCCGCACTGTGGCCTCGACACAGCCGTTGGTGGCGATGCCAGTGAACAGCAGCGTCTTGACGCCCAGCCTTCTAAGAGTGGCGTCCATCTTCGGATTGGTAAAGCCGCTGTGGTGCCACTTCGGGATCGACACCTCCCCGGGCCGCGGCGCGATAAAATCGCTGATCTCCCACCCCCAGGTTCCCGGGATCGTATACTTGGCGCCGCCGAGCCCAACTCGCTGGCGGCGCGCCAGGATCGGTCCGTTGTCGTGCTCCGCGTCGTTCTGGGTCTGGGTGTAGACGACGGGCACACCAATTACCCTGGCAGTTTCGACCATCCGTCGCGTGGGCTCCTTCATCGCTTCGATTGTGGTGAGATCCCCTTTCATCCTGGCGCCGCCTGGAGCGCAGAAATCGTTCTGTACGTCGATGACGATGAGCGCCGTGTGCTCCGGCCGCACCATGTCTACCAGTTCGGTCCACACCGTTTTGACCTGGGGCTCCCACGGCTCCGCTTCAGGGTCGAACTCATAATCGCCGATAACCCGCGTCTCAAAAATCGGACGTCCGAGTTCCGTTGACACTTTCTGGTGGAGAGGGTGCTCCACATAGCGTTTCAAGGCTTCCAGGTCCTCGACGACGGCGACCATGGCGTGAGTGTACTCGCCGTCGCCGCGCAAGTTCGGCCCCATCGACCAGCTCACGAGTTCCGGTATGGCGTTTTTCATAGAGTTGTAGCCGGCGACCATAGCGTCAATCTTTTCCTGGGCGGTGTCGGGCTTGATCTTGACCAGCACAACATGCTTGATCATCTCTGCCTCCGAAAATGGTTTGGCGACTCAGATGAGAATCTCGCCCTCCAAAAATCGCTGCACGATTAACCGCAAGGCACGAACGAAACCTAGAAGAGGACGATCCTCAGAGGTAGCTATCACATTTCCAAACGCCAGTCATATCAGTGTGGGCAGGAACGTGAAAATCACGGAGTTGCCGTAGCCCAACATTGAGGGCTGAGCGGTGCACTATTCCCTGCGTCTTCTAAAAAGCTCTTCTGTTCTAGACTTTCTCAGCGCGGCGGCAGCGGTTCGACGCCGGAAAACTTCTTAAGCATTTCAATCACCTCAGCATCGCGGGGCGTCTCTTTGATAATTTTCATCAACTCTTCAGGCATCAACGGGGAAACGTCGTCGGTGACGAGCTTCTTGAATTCTGCGCGGAACTCAGGATCTTTAAGTACCTTGCGCATCGCTTCTTGCAGGATCTCAACCCGGTCCTTGGGAGTTCCCGGCGGCAAAACGTAAGGCGAGGTCGCCGTTCTGAAAGCGCGCCACATCGTTAAGAGCTTTTTTTCTTTATCTGTTTTAGCAAAGCTCTCGATCTCCGGGAGTTGGGCAAAGAGTGGGTGTGGATGCTTATCGCCCTTCGGAACTTCCAAGATCGCGTGAAAATTCATTATTCCCTTTTCCACCCATTCACGATTGCGCCTCAAGACCGAAGTCGTATTGTTCGCGCGCGAATCGATTTCTGCGTTCATCAAGGCGACATCGGCTTCGAGCGACGAATAGCCGGTTACGAATTTCGGCGCCTTCAAATCCAGAAAGTATGCAAAAAGCCTCCCGGAGGTATACGCAACGGCTCCCACCTCTTGGGCGCCGATTCTGATGCCCGTCGCGGCCCTGAGTTTTTCCGGAGTGTTTAGGCCGAGCTCCCTTCGAGTGTAAATGACATTGTGATTCTCGCTCACGGGGGTGCCGAGATAGATGAATTTGTCGATGTCATACATGACGCCTGTTTCCCGCATGACGTGCAGCCCAATGATCGAACTGCTCAGGGCTCCCACGGTGAGCCCGTCGGGTTGCGCCGAACGGTACATGTGATTCGCCGCCCTTCGGCCTCCGCCGCCATCCATGAATTCGACGATGATAGTCGGATTTCCCGGAATATATTTGCGCAGATACGAAACCACGGCTTTAACGCGCATGCCCGCAGTTCCGCCGGGATCGTTGTTGATGACCTTCAGCGTCTTTCCTTGATAAAAAGGAGTTTGCGAAAAAACCGCGATGGGCAAAATTGCCAGGTACGAAACTATCGCAAGAAGGAATATCAGAAACCGATCTCTTGTTGTCACTGTAAACCTCCTTCCCAGCCCGTCATCGAATGCATCACAAGTTATAAAACGCCCGGGCATTCAAGCCCAGGATCTTTTCCTTGGTGGATTCGCTCAGGTCCGGCCGCGCCAGGATCTCCTCGATGGAGGTCTCTCTTCCTTCGCTGTGAGGGATATCCGACGAGATCATCATGCGATCCTCTCCCACCAGCTCAAGAACTTCAGGTAATAGCTGTTCTTCGGCCTCACAGGTGAAATAAATTTGGCAGTCTTTCAGATAAGCGCTCGCGGGACGCTTGGGAATCGGCCAGCCCGATCTTCTTTCCGCTTCGTAGTAATGGTCCATGCGGTGCACCATGTAGGGAACCCACTCGCTCCCGGCTTCCAAGAACGCGACTTTCAAACCGGGATGGCGATCCAATACAGCGCCTAGAAGGCTAAAAAATCCCATGAGCACGGTGAAATTAATGCTGATGCAATTGGCTCCGTAAACTGAGTCCACGCTTTGCCGCAAGCCTTGATGGGACCAGCTGATGTGGACGCTGACCGGCATGTTCAGCCGCTCGGCCTCGGCGAAGAAAGGATCGAAGCGAGAGTCGTGGAGCATGCGATCTCCGACCGTCCCCGATAGAGTGACTGCCACAGCACCCAACTGTTTGACCCGGCCCAATTCCTCGATAGCCGCCGCCACGTTTTGCAGCGGCATAGGAGCTGCCCACTTCAATCGCTTTGGGCTCTGGGCGCAGGCCTTCGCTATCCAGGTGTTGTAACTGCGCATAAGGGCCGCCTCGAATTCAGGATCATCGGTCAAGGGCTCGAGAAAGATGGTATGGTAGATGACTTGAACGGCGATTCCCTGCCTGTCCAGATCACGTACTCTAGCTTCGGGATCGGTCATGCCCTGGCTCTCCAGGCTGAAAGCCTTGTTGCGGGCGTAGACACTGGTAATAGGAGTGCCGTAGGTTGTAACGCCGCGCCCGACGACCTTGGGGTAGACATCGCCGTCGATGTACCAGCAGGCGTTGCGATTGGCGAAAATAGCGCGATTCTCCAGCGTGATCGTCTGTGGTCTTCTTTCTCGGAAGCGGTCGTCAAGATAGTCCCAGGTCGCATCGACTTCTTCGACATGGGAATCCGCATCGATAACCAATCTCTCGGCCATGAAATATCCTCCCGCGCGAGACGTACCCAAGTCCGTGGGCCTTGTCAAGGCGAGTATCGACCATGACAAGTATGGAGTTGAGTCGACATAACCGTAACTCCTTCTTGACTAGAAGAATGAAAATCGACTAGCTTCCGGATCATGCATTTGTACATGAATGGGGCCCACTATGTCTGGTGAAGTCACCGAGACGAGCCCAGCTAAAGAGAAGCGAAGTCCGTGGCCGCGCTATGATG
>CAWJBB010000085.1:0-165364 GCA_963840855.1 uncultured delta proteobacterium | reverse complement strand
AGGGCGCCCGGGCGCTGCCATAGAGACATTTTAGAGACATTGACGGTCTTTGGTGAAGGGTAAGGTGGGATAAGTGCTTGAAAAATAAATATGCGCGGCGCTATTATGCGCGAATGCCCCAAGACATGCGCACGTGGATCAGCCAGTTGGATGAAGCAGGACTGCTGGCGCGTATTAGCAAACTGGTCGACCCGCGCACCCAGATGGGCGCGTTGCTTTGGCAGGCGCGCGACCGCGGCCTGCTATTTGAAAATCTGCCGGGCTATCCGGGTTGGCGCTGCCTGGGACAGGCGCCGGGCGACGTGTCTTTGGCGCCTGTGGCGTTCGGCACACCGCGTGACGAAATGATACCGGAGTTCGTGCGTCGCACCGAGAAGCTCGGTAGGACGCGCTTGGTAGAAGCCGGACCGGTTCAACAAACGGTTATCGTCGGTGATGAAGTCGATATCACCAAGATGCCGATCCATCAGGCGGGAATTCGCGATGGCGGCCCGTTCATCGGTTCGGGTTTGATGATAACGAAAAACCCCGACACCGGGCGGCGCAACTTGAGCTTTCATCGCCTGCAAATGAAGGGGCCGAAGAAAACCGGCATCCTGCTCTATCCCCGCCACGCTTGGGCGAACTATCAGATGTATGAGGCGCAGGATAAAGCGATGCCCGTGGCGATCATGATCGGGCACCATCCCATGTATTACTTCGCCGCGGCGACCACGACTCAGTACGGCGTCGACGAGCTCGAGATCGCTTCGGCCTTGTTAAAGGAGGATGTGGAGCTGGTCAAATGCCGAACCGTCGATCTGGAAGTGCCGGCCTGGGCCGAGATTGTTCTCGAAGGCGAAATCCCGCCGAAAGTTAGGGAACCGGAAGGACCGTTCAGCGAATTCCAAGATTACTATCTCACCGGTTCCGGCATGAATCCGATTGTCAATATCAAAGCCATTACGATGCGACAGGACGCGATATTTAAAAACGTCCAGAATGGTACCGAGGTTGAAGGTTGCGTTTATCACAAAGTGCCGATGTCGGCGCAAATCTTGCGCCGGTCGCGGACCGTCGGCGGTTTGGCGGATGTGAAAAACGTGCTGGTGCTGCCGGGAATTTTCGGCGTCGTGGTGCAGATGAAGCCGCGCTACTACGGTGAGGCGAGAAATGTGCTCATGGCGGTGCTGTCGAGCGAGTATCAACATCCCAAAGTCGCCATTGCCGTCGACGAAGATGTCGATATTTTTAATTACGCCGAGGTGCTCTGGGCGCTGAACACGCGCGTAAACCCCGCCGAGGACATCATCGTGATTAACGGCGCCAAGATCCACGCCATGGATCCATCATGCCCTGAGTTCGGTCATCCCGGCGCGCCCGGTTGGCATCGCATCGGCGGCAAAGTCATCATCGACGCAACCAAACCGCCGGAGTGCGATCCCAAGCGCCGCGATGAATTCGAGCGGCTCAGGCCGGTGGGTTGGGAAACGGTGCGCTTGGAAGATTTTCTCCCGCAGGGAGCGCCGCCATTGAGGATTAAACCGAAGATACCGGGAAACTAAACTGTTCAAGGTTGAATGTGATTCGATCCGGATTCCTTTAAACGTTGAACCTTGAACGGCACGTAGGCGTTGAGCCGCAGTGGGGCTTATTCATCCGTGTCGCCAAAATAATCGCGCAGGATCCGTTCCTTGATGTATTCCAGGGCGCCGAGGTCCTGGATGATGTCGCCGCCGGTGTCGTAGAAGAAAATATCTCCCTTTTTGTTGCGGCCGATGGCCACGAGCCAGTCCAACTCGTCGCGGTCTTCCAGTAGATAATTGATCGTCTGGTGCGCGCCTTTGTTGGCGATGATCGTAACTTTGGGGTTGGGAGATTTTCGTGCCTCGCTCATCAGCCTGCCTCCTGCCTGCTCAAAAACCTTATAACAGAACAGTGGCTACCACAACATTGCGACAGGGCCGATTAGCCCGGTTCATTCTCCTTCGCCGAATACCTCGTAGCTTGCTGCGAGGATGAAGGGGAGGAGAATAAACCGGGGCTAGCGGAGCGAGAAATCAACCCGGCTCAGTTTGGCTTTAGCTTTTTCTTCCGAAGAAACCGGTTTTGCACCCACGATGGAAAGGCGATCGCCGGTGACCTGTCCGCTTGCGAGTAAGCGCTCCTGTACCGTTTGAGCGCGCCGGTTGGCAAGATTGCGCAAATCGTCGTCGGTGGCCTGCGCATGTTTGAGCATCAGGCTCTCCATCTCAGCCACCGGCAAGTCTTTGGCAAGACCGATGACATTGCGCGGTTTTGGAAAGCTCTCATCGCCATAGGCTGCCTTGAGGTAACGCTCGTATTCACCTTTGTCGACATGGACATCGTCCACTGATTTAGGGGCGGCCCCTTGCCGCACCAAATCTTTCATCTTTTGCGCTTTCACCTTGCGTTCGATCGACGTTTGCTTCAGACCCTCAAGGTCGTTGGCGGGGTCGACGCGACCGCTGATGTCGAGTTTGAGGGCAGGCCGGTTGTTCATCGCAGTCGCGATCGATTTGATTTTGGCTTCCGCGCTCTGCGACAGATTAGAGCGGCCGTAATCGAATTCGATATAGCTCAACTCCCCGCCACTTCCCCCGCCGAAAGCGGCGCCAAGCAGAGCAAAAGGGGACGTTACGGCCCGGGTGATAATATTGATAATGATCCTCAGGATGATTCCGCCAACGCTGAACTCAGGACTGTCCAGGGAGCCGCTGATAGGAAGATTGACGTCGATGACGCCGTTACGGTCTTTCAGTAACGCAACAGCGAGCAAGACCGGCAGCTTCGTGGCGGTTGGACTCTCCACTTTTTCTCCGAAGGTTAACTGGTCGAGAATAATCTGGTTTTGCGCGTCCAGCTTGCGGTTCTCCACTTTGTATTTGACTTTGAACGAGAGCTCGCCTCTCTCGATGCCGTAACCCACGTACTTAACCGAGTAGGGGGACATGGGATTGAGCTCGATTTCCCTGGCATCCGCCGCAATGTCCAAATAGAGATCTTTGGACAGCGGGTTGATCTTGCCCAGGATGTCAACGGGAGCGGCGTTGTCGAGCTTTGCCTGGATCGCAAGATCACCCGGAGCTTCCGGTTTGAGTTCGGAAATCGAACCCTGTACGCCGGTCAGGTTAGCCGAGTAGTTGGGCTTGACGAAAAAGTCGCTGAAATAGACATTGCCCGCTTGCAAGTTGATCTTGCCGATGGAAATTTGTTTCTCGGCGGAGGGCGCGGCTGCTTGGGGTTCCGGTGGTTTTGCCTCCTTTGTCTCCTCTGGAGCGCTTGCCTGGGTTTTTTGGGCCGCCAATTTTTGCAAATTGAGCCTGCCGTCAGCGCCGAGGATCATCCGCGAATAAAAGTCGGCGAGATTGATCTCGTTAATCCGAAGCTGCATGGGCTGCAGGGCAAATTGGATTCCACCGAGATCCAATGACTTCCATTTAAGAAGATCTTGGGAAGCATCCTTCTCAACCGAGGCGAAATCCGTCACTTGAACGCCGCCTTCATAGTTGACCTTGAGGGCGCCATCGCCACCGGTTTCTATGGTGAGAACACCTTTGCTGCCGACTTCTCCACCCGTTAACGAGAAGTTAACCTGATCCGCGAGATAGGGCTGGAACGGGACGACCGCGATGCCCTGAGCATCGACATTGAGGCGGCCCCGAACCGGGCGTGTCCCAAGGCCTCCCGCCAGCCTCAAGCGCCCCTTATTGTTGATCGTGGCTTGGAGGCGGACTCTGGCGCGCGCATTCTTGGCATTGGAATGATTTTCTCCCCGGAACGACAGGGCGGCAACCGTCATGCGCGCCGGCGGACTCAGCATGCGGTCTTCAAACGTGACTCGAAAACGATCTAGAGCGGAGCGTTTTATTTCAACGGACCATTCTGCCGTGTCTTCTTTCTCCGGCTTCTTGGCCTCGCTTGCGCCAGGCTGCGTTTTGATAAGCCTGGCGTAGCTGAAGATCCCGTCTGGATTACGATGGATAGAGCCGCTGCCGTCGCGACTTTCAAAGGAACCCACCACGATGGATTTTTTTTCAACGTCCACTGTGGTGTCTTTTATCTCCAAGAGCGGAGCGCGCCAAAGCGGCTCACGGTCGCCCGGCACGTCTAGCCGCAGGGTCCGTAACGCGGCATTCAGCTCTGAGAGTTTTGTCTCCAGTTGCTTATTCTCTTTCTGCCCGGCGGCAAAGTGAGTGGTGAGATCCAGCAGCCCTTCCGTGATCTCCAGCCCAACCACGCTCTCGTAGTATGGACGAAGTCCTTTGAGCTGGAGGCTTTTAACCTCAATCTGGCCTTCGGCCGCAAGCGGTGTAAGCTGAAGCATCCCCGTGTGGTTAAACTGTTCTTTAGCATCGGTCTGGAAGGATATTTCAGTGGTGGCTTTCTTGTCGGCCTCGTTGGTAAGCCCCTTGACGCCGGCGTGGATATTTTCCACTCGCTTTTCAAAAGGCCGCTCTGGGCTACGGTCGGTAAGAAACAGCTTGCCTTGATCCACCAGAATTTCATCGACACGGTAACCGAAGGGCTTCTCATTGGTTTTTTGCTCCGGGGCCTTTTCGGCCTTGCTCTCCGCAATCAGCGAAGTTAGGTTCAAGGTCCCGTCGCGGTTGTGGGTTACATGCAACTCCGGCGACTCTACCTTGACCGATTTCAGACTTGCCTTCTGTGCAAAAACCTCAACGGCATCGATGACGACATCGAAGCTCGGCAGGTTCAGAAGCGGCGCGTCACTTTTTTCCTGCAGCTTTAGCTCCTTGATCCCGACGTTGCCGGAAATCGACAGCTCAGCCGGTTTGTCTTTGCTGGTTCTGAATGAGGCCGTGAGTTTGCTATCAAGTTGTCCGGACGGAACTTTGAAATTCAGCTCCACGGGCGAGTATTCGAGATACTTAGGAATCTGCAGGTTGTCGATGTCGAGTTGAATAGTGCTCTCTCGCGAATCCTTGAAGGGCTTGGTCTCGCCGTCGATTTGAACGGGAGCGTCGTTTACCAACGCGTAGAAAGCCGGTTGGACATTGATCTCTACGTGAGAGGGTATGCTGGAAACGAAGGGCACGCCGATTTTGATGGCGGAGATCGTGTGTTTCGTTTGTTCCGGCCGATCGTCGAAGTCGATTTTTCCATCGAGAACTTGAATATTGTTTAGGGCGAATCGCGGCGTGGGTCCCGGCGGGCCTTTGGTAAACTCGTCAATCAGGTCAGTGAAATTATACGTACGGTCTTCGTTCCTGATCAGGTTGACGTAGGGTTTGACAAGTCGGATTTGATTCAAGACCGGTCCCCAACGGAATAGCGATTGAAGCTCCAAGTTTGCGTAGAGCTCGTCAAAGGAAACCGCAGTTGCGGATCCTTGGCGTTCCTTCATGAGAAAGCCACGGACGGTGACGGACATCGCAAAAGGATTAATGCGAATTTGTTCGATGGAGACTTGGCGGTGAAGCTTCGCGGTTAACTGGTCGGCGAGCACTCCGCGCAGTAGGTAAGGGGCAACCAGCGCGCCCAGGATACCGATGGCTACGACAATCGATATAACCCAGATTGCGATTTTGCGAGTCCGCGGCGCCCGCGCAAGTGCCGTGGCGCGCGTGCGGATTGTTTGGATGGGGTTAGCCATGAGCGTCTCTCATAAATGCGCGTTTGATTTTGATCATATCTTGCGGTTCGGGCTGCGTCTACCCGCGAAACGTGGGGTTGGAAAAGTTCCCTTCGGCGTGCTCAGGGCCTGAGCTTATCTAAGGCAAACCGTTCCAGCCGTTCAAGATGAACTTCGGATTGTCCGACGGCATGAACGGTTTGAACGTCTTGAAGAGTATGCGCGATTAAATTGTCGCGGCCTGGATCTGTTCCAGCATGAGACAGTATTCGGCGGGCAACTTCCAGTAATGCGCGCCTTCGAGCATGAGCCGCTTGTACTCGGCATTAGGCAAAGGGACGCCAGTCTCTTTCGGCGCGATGTAAACGATGACTTCCAATGGAGATGCGTTACCGTTGATATTATGGACCAAAACTTTCTCCCGGCTATATCCATCTTCAAATCTGTCCATGGTGCCCATGTCGTTCTCGGTTACGTCGTAGACGATGCCCCATACTTCGCTTCTGGGGTCCGCATAGATGTTGGCCGTGCCGCAATCGCGCAACCGCGAGTGGCGCGCGATGCCGAAACCATAACCGGGCAAGCGAGCGACGCAAGCAAAGCGTGCAGAGGGACAACGCAGCTGCATCTGTGACCAGTTCATGTTCGAGCCATAGGCGAAATAGAACATTAAACACCGCTCCTAATCAGCTGAATATATTAAAAACTATGACGATAAATACAAGGAGCGGGATGCCTCGCCAACGTTCGTAGCGAACTGTAACGGTTGGTTCGCGTCTAAGTTCGACAAGCTCAGGTGAACGGTCAAGGCACAAGCCGTTCGTGGTGAGCTTATCATATTCACTTCTCAACATGCTCATGTACAATGCTGCACACAAACCGTTGTACAGAGGAGGCACTTCGATGAAAGCGAAACATTCATACCCAGAGATTACGATATCTTTGCCGGATTGGACGTGGACAAGCTAAGCATCTCGGTAACCTTTGCCGATCACCAAGGGTTGCTTAAGTCGCTGCGCATGCCGTATAGCGTGGAGCATCTTGTGAATTATGTGGGCAAGCACTTTCCCGATCAGAAGGTAGCCTTCGCCTATGAGGCTGGACCGACAGGGTACGGCTTGTATGATGGGCTTGAGGCGCAAGCGTATCGGTGCTTGATCGCTTCTCCATCGATGATACCCAAAGCACCAGGACAGAGAGTGAAGACCAATCACTGGACAGCCGGATGCTGGCGCAGAATCTTCGTGGGGGGCAACTCAAAAGCATTCATGTTTCCACTGGGGTGTATCGTGAGCTTCGCCACCTCACCCAATTGCGCGACACCTTTATCAGCGACATGGTCGGGATGAAGCAACGGATTAAATCGCTGTCGCTCTTTGAAGGGATTGAGTTTCCCCCGCCCCTGCCGGCAGCCAGTGGTCGTTCATGGTCAAAGCTAAGCTGCGAAAGCTCCCCTGTTCTTCGACGGTGCGCTTTAAGCTCGACGAATTGCTGGACAGCTTGGAGTTTAACGAGAAGCGGGTTGTTAAGACGACTCAACAGATCCGCCGCTTCTGTAGCAAATCCGGAATTGTCCCGCTGCATGAAATACCTGATGACGATTTGTGGGATTGGTTGGATTGTGGCCAGTCAACTTCTGGCCCGCATTGGGGACTGGCGAGAGCTTAACAACATCCGCCAACTGCAGGCTTTTTGGGTTTGGTGCCCACGGAGAACTCCACCGGAGAGAAAACCGATCGGGGATCCATCACCCACAGCGGACCCACGCTGAGAAGTAAGCTCATCCAAGGTTCCTGTCGGCCATCCGCCAAGACGCGAGTTCAGGGAATTCTTTCGCGCGTTTGCCGCACCCATCCGCGCAACATCGCTTCCCGAGTCGCCATCGTTGCAGTGGCGCGAAAACTCAGTGTCAGGATTTCTGTCGTGTTGATGCACCAAAGACCGTACGAAGTTAGAAAAAAGGTTAAATCCGCTCCTTTCACCTAGAGAACATCGCCCCAAACACTCACAGACCAAACCGGAGACAAACTCCTAACTTCATTTCAACAAGCCCGCTTTTCCCTAAAGCCATCCCAATCATACACTTCCTCCACAACACTCTCTCTTATTATGAAAACTCGTAAACATTTGTGCTTTACCACTTGACATCCACATACGCTCTCGAACCATGAACGGCAAACGCTATGTTCCTTTTACAGTTCACTAGTACAGCTGTTTTGCAATTCCAATTAAAGCATTGATCGAATCCGCAGCAACGGCCCGGCATATTTCGACCTGCATTGGGTTAAACTGCCTTTCGATTGACGGCAGAAGCGCAGTTCGTGTAGGTTTTGCTTATCCGTGAGCGATGGCTAATCGAAACGCGGCAAAGGAGGTACTTCGGTCATGAACCCTACCGTAACGGTGAATATTCCCTATACGATCGACACAGGCGAAAAGCTCGTGAACGAGACTTTCGGCCCGAACAACATTCGCAGGCGCAAGACGGGAAGCCATGAGCCGATGAAGGTGGAAGTTCGGAATGGCCGCTTGCTCGCCGATCGGCTTTCGCTGGAGCAGCAGGGTTTTGTATTGGTCGAGCACAAAACCAATGTTGCGGATTTCTTCGACGCTGAGCAGTTGAAATCGGTGTATTATCCGGAGGTCGAAGAGCTGATCAAGAATGCTTCCGGGGCTTCCCGCGTAACGATCTTCGATCACACGCTGCGCTCGGGCGATGAGACGGAGCGGGAGGCCAAGCTCATCCGTGAGCCGGTGCTCTCGGCACACAACGACTATACCGAATGGTCCGGGCCAAATAGGGTGCGCGAGTTTCTCCCAACGGAAGCCGAGGAACTACTCGCGCGTCGTTTCGCAATCATTCAAGTGTGGCGCGCAATCAATCAGCCGATCCAGAGAAATCCTCTGGCCGTTGCCGACGCCAAGAGCATCGCGCTGGAAGACCTTATGGTGGCCGAGCGCCGCTACCCGCACAGGGTGGGGCAAACTTATCGCTTGAAGTACAACCCCAATCATCGATGGTTTTATTTTCCCGAAATGCGGCGTGACGAGGCGCTGGTGTTCAAAGTTTACGATTCGGCAAACGATGGCCGCGCCAGGTTTACGCCCCATACATCGTTTGAAGATCCCAATTCTCCTCCAGACGCGCCCCCGCGCCAGAGCATCGAGGTGCGTGCTTTTGCGTTTTTTACGCCGTAGTCTGCAGGCGGTCGGCGGCGCAACGATTGCTTTAAGGTCATTTCGACCTTTCAATGATGTAGAAATAACCTCCCCTGAGCGACCGCAACTGCTCAAAATTGACAATTCGAACCGCAAAAGCTCACGCAATGCTAAAGTTTCGCTCGTTCCCGCCGACTGGAAGTATTGCGGACTTATGAAGCTAAAATTAAAAGACGAGAGCGAAATCCAAGTCCTGAATAAGGCCCAGTTCCACGCGCGAGGGCTTCGGGCCATTGGGCATGATCTTAGTAATTTGTTTCCGCAAACTCTCGAGATCACACTGCAGGGAATGAACTTTCAGGTCATTGGGCGATATCTCCTGCGAGACCCAAGCGGGAAGGGCGCTCAAGGCAGCAGTCAATTGCTGGACAAGCTGAAGAGCAAACTCCTGCGGGATCAATCTACTGTCCCGCCGGCTGAAAACTCTACGGTGCCCATCAGTTTTGATCGCACCTACACGCCCGTCGATATCGACCGGATGGACGAAAGCGGCGCCAATCGCAGAAATGAAATCGATAAGGTCCCGGATATCTATAGTCTGGGCGAGATGTTGCGCATGGTGGGACGAATCGTGGATTCCGACGGACGGCGATTGCTCAGCCTATCGAGGGACAAGTACGGTGTGACATTCGAATATGAAGACGGCGCCGGCCAGAGACAAAAACGCGAGTTCAGTAACTTGCAATTATACAAGCTGCAACAACAATATTACGCTGAACGAGGCACCTACGTGCCGATCGATGACTGGAAAGGTTCCTTTTGAGCGGCAGAACGGGTTGCGCTCG
This sequence comes from uncultured delta proteobacterium, assembly GCA_963840855.1. Classification (GTDB taxonomy): domain Bacteria; phylum Desulfobacterota; class Binatia; order UBA9968; family UBA9968; genus DATACQ01. The sequence goes on along the minus strand of CAWJBB010000085.1, from coordinate 155,764 downwards.
CTTTCATGGAATTTCCGACGCCTGATCTACGCACTTCTTGATCAGAAATCTCGCTTTGTTTCCCGACAACTTTCCGCCCTCTCATACGCCCCGATAACCAAGGGCAGATAATCTTGCTCTGCCACCTGCCGCTGTTCTTCGGCAAGATAAGCTGACGCTCAGCCCAGTGGTTGGGCGCCCGCGCCGTTCCCCAGCACCCGGCCGGGATAGACGCCCGTATGTTCGCCGTCCTCGACCAATACCTTGCCGTTGACGACGGTCATCTTGACTCCTATAGCTTTTTGTACGAGGCGCTTCTCGCCGCCCGGCAAGTCGTTGACCATCTCGGGTTCGCACTCGCGCACAGTGTCGGGGTTGAAAAGCACCAGATCCGCCGCCATTCCTCTGCGGATGAGGCCGCGGTCGTCCAGGCCAAACAGCGAAGCAACCATAAATGTAAGCTTGCGGATGCCTTCCTCCAAGCTCATCACTTTTTGCTCGCGAATCCAGTAACCGAGGAAGCGGGTAGCGTAGCCATAGCCGGCGTGGTAAATGAGGTGCGCTCCCGCGTCCGACTGGCCCACCAGGGTGATGGGACTCTTGAGGATTTCCTTTGTCGCCTGTTCGTCTCTGGCGCCGGAGTTTTGGAACATCGTCTCCAGATTTTCTTCCAGGGCGATGTCGAGGAAAGTATCGATGACGTCCTTGTCTTGAGACCGGGCGATTTCCTGCAAATGTTTTCCTTCGAATTCCTTATGCTTCGGCAACGCGGCTTTGATCAGAAAGATCTGGTCCCAGCGCCGGGTAAAATTCACGGAGCGCGTGTCGTCCACCGCTTCGAAGCGGAGCTTTTGGCGCATTTCCGGATCGCGAAACAGCTCCGCGCGGTTTTCTACGGGCAAAAACATGATCTTCTTCCAGGTTGGCAGCTCGTCGAAGGTCTGCGCGTTCTTGAGCGTAAAGCGGCCATTGAAAAGCCGGGCATTGCAGAGAGGATAAGAAGGCACGCCGCTGGCGAGAGAGTCCTGGGCGAGGCCGAGGAGTCGCTTCCAGAGATCCGGCGCATTCAAGCGATGAGCGATGCTCTGCCATATGACGGGCCGGCCGGATGTTTCGGCCAGACGGTGAAACAGGTTGACATCTTCCTCGGCGGGCCGGGCTATGCCTAACGTGCCGCGCGAAATCTGCATGGAGCCGCGATTGAGCTCGCCAAGCACGCCGGCCAATTCGAGAATCTCCTCATCGGTTGCCAGGCGGCTTGGAATCGGCCTGCCGTCTTCGCGCATGTGGCGGCGATTCTGGTTGGTCGAAAAGCCGATGGCGCCGGCGGCCAAGTCCCTCGCGCAGGATATTTTTCATCTGTTCGATTTCATCTGGAGTAGCGGCGCGCTCCGAGGATTCTTCCCCCATGACGAATTGGCGCATGGCACAGTGCCCCATGAGAGCCGCTACATTGACGCCGAGTTTTTGCCTGAGCCGCGCCAGGTATTCCGGGAAGGTTGTCCACTCCCATTTTACCGCTTCGCGCAACACCTGAGACGGCATAGCCTCGACTCGTACAAAGGAGCCGATGACGTTTTCGCGATCTTGCGGATGGCAAGGCGCGAGAGAGAGGCCGCAGTTCCCCGGAATCAGGGTGGTCACGCCGTGAAAGCATGAAGAGGTGGCAAGCGGATCCCATAAAAGCTGGGCATCCATATGGGTGTGGAAATCGATAAAACCTGGAGCCACAGCCAAGCCATCCGCGTCGACGACTCGATGCGCGCTGCCGCTCACCCGCCCGACCTCGGCAATCCGATCACCGATGACGGCGACGTCTCCCATCCGGGACGGCAGGCCGCTGCCGTCGTAGATCCGGCCCCCCTTGATTATCAAGTCGTAAGTCATAATCGAGCTCCTTTCATTCGCTGCGCCTCACTAGCTACTGCTAAATTTGCACTCGTTTGTTTATAACCAACATGCTTCGTGACTGTCAATGCAAATAACGGCCGCATCGACGAGCACGGTTTTTCGTGCTACCGGTTGAATATTTAATCCCCACGGGAAATGGAACCTTCCACGACTGAAGTCCCGCGTCCCAACGTGGCGCGCAACGCCGGAGTCATTAGCCTTGCCGTGATGGCGAGCCGAGTGCTCGGCTTGGTGCGGGATCAAGTGTTCGCGATTTTCTTCGGCGCCGGCTTTCACTACGACGCGTTTCTCACGGCTTTTCGTATTCCCAACCTCCTGCGCGACCTATTCGCCGAGGGCGCCCTCTCTTCGGCGTTCGTGACCACCTTCACGCAGGTGCTGGAGAAAAAAGGCGAGAAGGAAGCGATCCGTCTTTCCAATCGCGTTGCGACGTTGATCATCATCGTTATCACCATCATATCGGTGTTCGCCTGGTTCCAAGCGCCGGCGATCGTCGGCGCCCTCGCTCCCGGATTTTTCGCGCTCCCCGGCAAGGCCGAGTTGGCCACTGAACTTACACGCATCATGATTCCGTTCCTGCTGTTTATCGCGCTGGCGGCGCAGGCGATGGGAATTTTAAACGCCCATGGCCGCTTTGGCGTTCCTGCTCTGGCGTCGGCGTTCTTTAACCTCGGATCGATCATCGGCGGTCTTTTGCTTGGCTTCGTGCTCGGCCCTCATATTGGCCTTAGTGCTATTGCGGGAATGGCGTATGGCACGGTGATCGGTGGTTTCCTGCAATTCGCCGTTCAATGGCCGAGCTTGAGGCGCGTTGGTTTCAATTATCGCCCGATGCTCAGTCTGAGCGACCCCAGTGTGCGCCAGATCATTGGCATGATGGGGCCGGCCATCATTGGCACGGCGGCGGTGCAGATCAATATATTCGTCAATACTAACTTCGCCTCGTCGATCATCGATCCGGCCACCGGCGCCGTGGCCAACGGGCCGGTGTCGTGGCTGAATTATGCTTTTCGCTTCATGCAATTTCCCATCGGCGTCTTTGGCGTCGCTATTGCGACGGCGGCGCTGCCGCAACTTTCGCGCGACAGCGCGCGCGCCGACTACGATAGTTTTCGCCGCACGCTGGTCCATGCGCTGACCTTAGTCTTTGTGCTGTGCATTCCGTCCGCCGCCGGGCTCGCGGTATTGGGACGGCCCATCATCGCATTGATCTTCGAGCATGGGCGCTTTACCGCTTTCGACACGGTGCAGACGGGTAACGCCTTGGCAGCTTATGCCATCGGTCTGGCGGGTTACGCCGCGGTGAAGGTGTTGTCGCCGGCGTTTTACGCCTTCGGCTCGGCGCGCACGCCAATGCTTATCAGTCTCGGCTCGATTGCGGTCAATTATGTGATGAATGCACTTCTCGTCGGCCCCTTCGGTCACGTCGGCTTGGCGGTTTCAACTTCCAGGCGTGGCGCTGGTCAATTGTCTATTACTCGGTGTTTTCATGCGCCGCAAGCTCGGCCGTATCGCGGGGCGCGAGTTGAGCCTGAAGGCGCTGCGGATCGCCGCTGCTTCGGTGCCGATGGCCGGGGTGGCGTGGTTGGTGAACGATTTCGCCACCCTACTGCCGCTCGTGGGATTGGCGCTCAATTTAGTGCGCGTTCTCCTGGCCATCGCGCTCGCGGCGATTACCTTTTATTTTGCCTGCCGTTGGTTTCGGATCGCCGAGGTAGACGAGGCCGTGGGCGCCGTCGGTGGGCGATTGCTGCGGCTGTTACGGCGGAACTAGTGGAAGTAATTTATCGTGTCAGTCCAAGATGGGTGAAATTTTTCGTCTCGAAGACTGCTTTCCGATTTCGTCATTCCCGCGGAAGCGAGAATCCAGACTTTACCGCATTGCCCCTCTGTCGTCGCCTGGATGCCCGCTTGCGCTGGAATGACGGACTTTCAGTGCGACAGTTTTGAACCTCTGGGCTTGGATCCCAGGGCGATTCAGTAACTCCTAAATCGTATTTTCGTTTAAGCGCCGGATTAAGGCGCCTTGACGCCCTTCAAAGTTCCCGTGTAATGTCCGGGCTGTCAAATAAGTGTTTGAAGGCATTGAGGAGTGATTTATGACTGAAAAGAGTAGAACGGTTCCCGTCGGCAGTGGAGCGGAGGCGTTTTTGGCGCAGGCGCAGGCGCTTGGTTGCGTGCGCTATCTTTTTGCCAATACCGGCACCGATCACGGGCCGCTCATCGAAGCGCTGGCGAAAGCGGCCAAGGAAGATCCCCGTGATATTCAACCCATCGTCGTGCCTCACGAGTTGGCGGCGGTGTCAATGGCGCATGGTTACTACAATGTCACGCAGCAGCCGCAGATGGTGCTGGTTCACACGTTGCCCGGAACGGCCAACGCGCTGGGCGGCCTTATCAACGCCAATTCGTCCAATGTGCCGCTGTTTCTGCTCGCGGGGCGGACGCCGATCACCGAAGGCGAAGTGCGCGGCGGCAAGAGCCAGAATATTCACTGGCGGCAGGAGTCGCGAGATCAAGGCGGCATTGTCCGCGAGTTCGTCAAATGGGACTACGAGCTTCGCACCAATCAAAATCTTCCAGCGGTGGTCGCGCGGGCGTACAAAATTGCCATGAGCGAGCCGCGCGGGCCGGTTTATCTGACCCTGCCGCGGGAATGGCTGTGCGAAGTGATGGAGTCCACCCAGGTGATATCGGAGCCGCTGGTGCCCGCCTCCAAGGCGCAAGCGGATCCCGCGGTGCTGGAGCAAGTCGCCGAGTTATTGCTCGGCGCGGAAAGCCCGCTCATCGTAACCAAGTACCTCGGCCGCAATCCCGAGGCGGTGGCGCACTTGGTTACGCTCGCCGAGGCGCTATCGATTCCGGTCGTGCAGAATCTAAATTATGTCAATTTTCCAACCGATAACCCGCTGTACGTTGGCAACCAGACACTCAAATATGCCAAGGATGCCGACGTGCTCTTCTTCATGGATATCGATGTGCCTTGGGAGCCGCCGCGCCGCGACGCGATCAGGTCTGATGTGAAAATCATTCATCTCGAACGCGATCCGCTGTTTACGGGGATTCCAGGCTGGGGTTTTCCGGCTGATCTGCCGGTGACGGCCTGTTCGGAGATCGCGCTTCCCGTGCTGAATTCTATCATCAAAAACAAATTGGCGGCTGGCGCAGGCGATAAAGGGAAACTGGCGGAGCGCCGAAAAAGGACCGAAGCCGAACACAACGCGTTGATGCGTGAAATTGCATCGAGCATCGATGCGGCGAAGAACCAGAAACCGATCAATCCACTATGGGCGTCGAAATGCATCGGCGACATCATGGATGACAAGACGATTATTTTCAATGAAACGGTGACATCCAAGCTTGCCGAGGTGATTCCTCTCAATCGGCCGGGCGCGCAGTTCAGCACCCCGCCGGCGGGCCATTTGGGCTGGGCCCTCGGCGCCGCGGTTGGCGCCAAGCTTGGCGCGCCGGATGCGACGGTGATCGCCGCGGTGGGCGACGGCTCCTACATGTTCTGCGCGCCGACGGCCTGTCATTTTACGGCGCAAAAATATCGCATCCCGTTTCTCACCGTCGTCTACAATAATCAGGTCTGGAACGCGAGCATTGCGGCGGCGCGCGGGCTTTATCCCGACGGCGTGGCGCGAAAGACGAATAACTTTCCGGGCACCGATTTAAGCCCGTCGCCGCAATTTGAATTGACTGCGCAGGCGTGCGGCGCTTACGCCGAACGGGTCGAAGAGCCGGACCAATTACCGCGGGCGCTGGAGCGCGCCTTGAAAGCGGTGAAGCAAGACGGGCGCCAGGCATTGCTGAACGTGGTCTGCAAAAATCCCATGGGGGATCGGTAGATGGAAAGACGGAAACATTTGGCGGTGCAATAGAATTGTAGGGGCGACCCTGCGTGGTCGCCCGTCCGAGAGGGCAGACACATAGGTCTGCCCCTACAAATTCATACGGCATGTGGAGGAATAACGATGGCGCAAAACAAACCGAAGATTACTTTCAGCACGAATCCCAACCCGCGTAACCGCGCGCTCATCGACGGCTTGATTCCCATCGACGGTTACGATCTCGAATATGTCGGCGACAAATATTCGCCGGGAGAAATGCATTATCGCTTTGTGCAGGGCGAGTTCGATGTCGCCGAGATGTCGACGGCGACCTTGATGCGCGCCAAGGAGAAGGGCAAGCGCTTCGCCGCGTTGCCGGTATTCTTTCAGCGCGGCCCGCGGCAGCGTAATATTTTTTATCGCGAGGGCAGCCTTAAACATCCAAGCGAGCTCAAGGGTAAACAGATTGGCGCATTCCGTTATGGCGCCACCGCGGTATCATGGGCGCGCGGATACCTTTTGGATGAACACGGCATCAAGACGACCGATGTCGGCTGGTTCGTATCCGGCCAGGAAGTTTACATCGGCACCGAGTTGCCGGTGAAAGTCGAGCGGCTTGATCCGCCGCCGCCCTTCGGCCAAGAAAAAGCGCAGCTCTCAAAGCTTGTCAGCGAAGGCAAGCTCGCGGCGGCTTTGGTTGCCGGCGACTCGGGATACCCGGCACTCTTCGGCGGCGGAACTTTGCCGGCCTCGATGGGGAAGTCTCCCGGTGTGAAACCGTTGTTCGAAGACGCCGATGAAATCATACGCTACGTGAAACGGACGCAGATTTATCCAATCATTCATATCGTGACGATCAAAGAGGAAACGGTAGAGCAATATCCCGATCTGGCGGCGAAATTGATCGAAGCCTTTCGGGAGGCGAACCGGCTCGCACCGAAATACTTCAAGGAAGGCGATGCCGCCGGTTACGCCAAAGAGCGCGACGTGCTCGGTTACGACCCCTATGCTTGCGTGCTCACCGACTCGGACAAGAAAACCATCCAAGCGTTAAACCGGTACCAGATCGAGCAGGGGTTGGTGAAGAAAGAACTCCCGCTCGAGAGTCTGTTCGTGAAGGAAGCGTTCATAAAATGTAAGCGTCAGTGCACTGGAGTACTGGAGTGGTTGGAGTATTGGGTTTCGGATTTCTATCGCTCCGTTACTCCAGTACTCCAATCACTCCGCCTTGCATGAAGGCCGGAACTCTATGGCCATAGCTGATGAACTTTTTCCGCGCGTACGCACCACGCCGCTTCCCGGCGGATACATGGGCAAGATGCTGCGCGTCGATCTCAGCGCCGGCTCGATGAAAGATGAGAACTTACCGGAAGAGCCGGTGCTCAGAAAATTCATCGGCGGGCAGGCGTTGGCTCTTATATATGCTCATGCGCGAGCTGCCGATCGACGTGAAGCCCTACGCGCCGGAAAGCAAGATGGTCATGATGACCGGGCCGCTGACCGGCACCGGTTTTACGCCCGGCGGTACGAAAGTCTGCGCGGTGTTTTTAAGCCCGATGACCAATTATTCACTGGGCCGCGGCGCGTCCAGCGGCTACTGGGCAGCTTATCTGAAGCAAGCGGGCTACGACGGCATTATTGTCGAGGGAGCGGCGAATAAGCCGTGTTATCTATTCATCAATGACGGCAAGCCCGAGCTCCGCGACGCGGCTAGATTCTGGGGTAAGGGCGCGCGCGATACAGAAGATATGTTGCGCGCTGATGTCGGCATCAAAGACGCCAAGGTGATGGGTATCGGGCCGGCGGGCGAGCATAGGGTGCATGCGGCCATGCTGTGCAACGACTATAATCACTCGGCGTCGCACAGCGGTGGGGCGATCTTTGGCGCCAAAAAACTCAAAGGTGTCGTCGTGTGGGGCACCAAGCGGCCGCCGCTTCACGACAGAACTGCGTTGATCGAAGCGGGCCTGCGCTGGCGCAAAACCTTGCAAGTCTATGCCGTCGAAGATCGCTATACCGTGGGTCACGCACGCCATCTCGAAGCGCTTCCCAACAACAATATGCAGAGTACGCTCATCGCCGATCACAACCGCGGTTTCGAGCAAAACCGCGTGACCCAACGGCCATGCTTCCAGTGCCAGCGGCTCTGCCCCTGGGACGTGGAAATCGGTGAAGGAGAGTTCAAAGGCAAGATCGGCCATTTCAACGCCGGCGCCGAGTGGCTCGATACGTTCTGGAACCTCGGCGTCAAGGGCAACGCGACGCTCTATCTAGCCGAGCGCATCAACGATCTCGGCATCGAGTGCGGCCATTTTGCGTTCGGCGCCGGTGTTCTCTCTTCGAAGCTTATGACAAAGGACTGGTGAAAGCCGAGGACTGCGATGGGCTGCGCCTCGAATGGGGCAACGTCGAAGCCATCGACAAACTGCTCGAAATGACCGCGCGCCGCGAGGGCAAGTGGGGAAACCTGATCGCCGACGGGCCGCTGGAAGTGGCGGAGGCTATCGGTGGCGACGCTGTCCAATGGGTCGTGCACACCAAGCGCGGCGTTCCCGCGATGCATGACTGGCGGCCGCATTTCAGCAACATGTTGCGTGAGATCGTCGCCAGCGGCGGCATGAAGCCGCAGGGAGGCGGGCAAGCCAGTCCTCCGCCCGATCTCAAATATCGGGAAAAATGGGGTCCCCTCGACCGCGATGATCCAAAAGGCTGGCCGCAGTCCAATGTGATCGCCGAGCAGTACCGCCAGTTCGTCGGTCTCATGGGCGGCTGTTGGTTTGCGCAGATGCACATGAAACCGGATGGGCTCAAGAGCATTATCGATTCCTTCAATGCTACAACCGGTTGGAAATTCGATCTCGACGAGGCGATGGTAGCCGGGCAGCGCAGCGCGATCTTGCAGAGCATCTTCGGCACGCAAAGAGGCTGGGTCGCGGATCACGATTGGCAGCAAGTGGGCCAGAGATTTCTCGATCCGGTGCCGGACGGAAAGTACAAGGGCTTTACGATTGGTAAATGGTTGCCGGAAATGGTCCGCGAGTATTATCAGTTGTCCGGCCGGCACGAAAAAACCGGCCGTCCTTACATGGACACGCTCAAACAGCTTGGGCTGGAAGAATTTAGCGAGTGGGCGCAGTTGGATTAGATAAACAACTCAACGTCAAATTTGACCTCTCAACTTCTCAACAAATTCTCGTTTCGTGGTGGGCGCTATGCTCTTGGCTCTTAACTTTCCAGTTCAGACCCAGCGCACGGCAATAAAGCTCCTCGGAGCAAAGCTCCGAGGTATCTTTGCGAAATTCTCCGAAGCCCTTTCACCCTCCTTCGCCAAGGCTACGGAGGGTTCTCCTCGCCTTCATCCTAGCAGCAAGCTGCGAGGTATTCGGCGAAGGAGAATAAATTTCCAGGCGGCGTGACCGGCGCGGGCGGCTGGTTTTGTTATTTTCTAGCAGGCTGTTAAAAGAGGAATTCCATGCTTCGACGGGCTTACACTTCGGCAAGCTCAGTGGAACGGAAATTTATTATGAAATTTAAAGAAACCTCCGTTCGCCCTGAGCCTAGTCGCAGGGTGAACGAAGGTTTTCAACACCCTTCTCGAACTTGTTGCTGAAGGAGTGAAGTACGGCAATGAAAATCGTTGTTACAGGGGGAGCAGGAAGACTTGGACGATATGTCATAAAAGAACTGCTAGGGCACGGTCATGAGGTTTTATCTATCGACACGGTTGTGCCCGCAGAACAAGCCTGCCCCTCATTCGCCGTGGATTTGGCGAGAGGTGAAGGGCCTTTTTAGTGTCTTTGAAGGCGCGCAGGCGGTTATGCATCTGGCTCGAATACCGTTTCCTTACACAGCCAATGGCTTCGATCCTGCGAGCAGGCGTTGGAATACTCCGGATGTCGCGGCAGACACAGAGAGATTTTCTCGCAATGTGACGATTAGCTACAATGTCCTGGTTGCGTCGCTGGAGGCGGGAGTAAAAAGGATTGTTTCCGGTTCGAGCCTTGCGGTTTACGGGCTTTACTATCCTTCCTGCCCGAATGCGCCTGATTACCTGCCCATTGACGAGAATCACCCTCTCATTCCGCAGGATCCCTATGGGATGACGAAGCTCGTGGGAGAAAAAATCTGTGATGCATTCGCCAGGAAGAAGGAGATCCAGATTGCCAGCCTGCGCTTTGCCGGTATCGCGACGGATGAGCAATATCCAATTTTGCTGGAGAGACGTAAGGATCCTCTTTGGCGGGGGACGGGGGCGTTGTGGAGCTACATCGACGTGAGAGACGCGGCGGCAGCTTGCCGATTGGCGGTGGAGCGGGATTTTTCCGGCCATGAAGCCTTCAATATATGCGCGCCCAAGACGATCATGCAGGAACCCACCAGCGAGCTTGTTGAGCGCTATCTTCCTCAGGTTAAGCTCATCAAGTCAGGCCTGAAGGAAAACTGGTGCGGCTATGATGCCGGTAAAGCCGAGAGCATCTTGGGTTTCCGCGCCGCACGCCTCCTGTGGATTGACGGCGCTCCCAGGAGAACTATTGGGACTGGTTGAAGACACGTCAGGAAATTTCAAGCGACTGAACTCATCGATCGCTGCGCGGTCGTGTGTATTTACAGACGCAGTTGATTGCGTATGACTTTGCCTATGTTCTACGTAAGGAGAATTGATATGAAATCGCAAGGCTCTCTTAGGCAACGCCTCGAGGCTGCGGTCATGGAGCGTCACTGCGCCAACCATCCACTAACGGAGAAGTGGGTTGGGGGCCAGATCAGCCGCAACGCCATGATGGGATGGGCCATCGAGCACTGGCATTGGGTGAACAAGATGCCGGAGGCAGCCTTCTCTATCTGCGCTAAGGCGCCAAAAGACGTGATCGCCATGGAACTGGAGAATCTCCGTGAAGAGACCGACGAGGCGCGACCTCATCTGGACATCGTGCTCAGATTTGCCCAGGCTAACGGCGCCGATATCGAAGCGGTTAAGAAGGGTCGCGGATTGCCAACCACGGAAGCATGGGCCAACTGGCTTATCCGGGCGGCGAAAGAACAACCTTGGATTAAAGGTGTTGCGGCCCTTCGCATCGGTACCGAATCGCAATCTCCTCTCCTTTACGGGCGTATGCTGCCAGCCCTGCGAAATATCTATCGCTTCAAAGAGGAAGACATTGAACATTTCTGGCTGCATGTCGGGGCCGATACCGAACACGGAGGTCGCGCGTTCGATCTCCTGGAACGACACTGCACGACCCCAGAGCTCCAGGAAATGGCTATCCACTACGCCCGCGAAAGCGCCAAGATGCGCTGGTTCTATTTCGATGGTATTTATCTACACTATGAGACGGGCTATAAGTTGGCCTGACGAAAGGGCGGGGTGATGCCATGAGTCCAAAATTTTTGGGATTAATTGGCTCGATCGCAGGGATCGCGCTGGCAGCGACCCTTGCCCGCGGCGCGGATGAGATGTTTTACAAGGGCAAGACTGTGCGCCTCATCGTCGGAGCTCCGGCCGCGGCGGATTCGACGCCTATTCGCGCAGCCTGGCGCGCCACATGGTCAAGCATATTTCCGGCGCTCCCACTATCGTTGTGGAAAATATGGCTGGAGCAGGAACCCTTGTGGCCGCCAACTATACTTACAAGGCGGCAAAACCCGATGGCCTATCGATCGGGAACTTCATAGGAGGACTCATTATAGGACAGATTCTGGGGCAGCCTGGAATCGAGTTCGACGCGCGCCGGTTTGAATGGATCGGCGTGCCTTCGAAAGATAACATCGCCTGCGCCTTCACCAAGGCCAGCGGGATCACAAGCATCGAAAAATGGATGGCCTCCAAGACCCCCGTCAAAATCGGCGGCACCGGAAGGAGCACGGCGCCCGAGGACGCGCCAAAAATCCTCAAAGCGGCCTTGAACCTGCCTGTGCAGTTGGTCTCCGGTTATAAAGGCACTGCCGACATCCGTCTGGCGGCTGAGAGCGGAGAGCTCGCCGGCGGTTGTTGGCAATGGGAGTCTATCAAGGCGACCTGGCAAAAGGCGCTGGAAACAGGAAATGTAATCGTGGTGTTGCAGGCCACCCCGAAGCCCCTCCCGGACCTCCCAGAGGTTCCCTTGGCGCTTAGCTTCGCCAAGACCGAAGAGGCGCGCAGGTTGATCCAGATAGGCATTCAGGATCAGGGCGCTATCACTCGCCTCTACGCTTTGCCTCCGGGAACTCCCAAAGAGCGCAGCCAGATCCTGCGCAAGGCCTTTATGGATACGCTAAAGGATTCCGAGTTTATTGCAGATGCGAGAAAGGGTAGACTCGACATAGATCCTACCACGGGTGAAGAGTTGGAGACGATCGTGAACGACCTCTTCAAGCTAGAGACTGGTTTCTCCACAAGACTTAAGGAGATCCTTAAATAGAAGAGTGCTTTTCTTGCGACGACTTTTGTAGGTGTTAAGACATGGATAGCGAAACGTTGCCAGTGAGTAGACGGGAGCAATTGATCAGTCTGCTGCGGCAAGACGTTCGTCCTGACCAGGGCCAGATTCCGGCCTACATTTTTTCCAGCCCTGAGGTCTTTGGGTTGGAGATGGAGCGTATTTTTCCGCGCTGTTGGTTGCTCGTGGCTCATGAATCGGAGATCTCGGAACCGGGAGACTATGTGACCCGGTCTTTAGGTCAATACCCAGTTATTGTAGTTCGCGGCGAGGACGGCAAAATCCGGATTCTCTTGAATGTCTGCCGCCATCGAGGAATGCGGGTTTGTCGTACGGATTCGGGCAATAGCTCGGATTTCCTGTGCCCCTATCACGGCTATAACTACAAAAACACCGGAGAGCTCATCGGCGTGCCCTTTGAAAAGGACTCCTACGGTACGTTGGATAAATCCAAGTATGGTCTATTAGAAATGAGGACCGGCAGTTTCCAAGGACTTGTTTTCGGCGCGCTACCCGGCCGGGAGGAGTCCTTGGATCAATACTTGGGCGGAATGAAATGGTACCTCGATCTTTATCTGAAGAGGGCCGAAATGACTGTGATGGGACCTCCTCAGAGGTGGGTTGTTCAGTCGAATTGGAAGCTTCCCGCTGAGAATTTTGCCTCCGATGCGTATCACGTAACCAACACACATGCGTGCATGCCCAGCTTGGGACTTTTTCCAAACATCGCCTATGCGAAGTTCGGCTACCATATTCATGCGGGTAACGGCCATGGTATCGGCATTGGCACTGGAGTTGCCGATTCTCCCAGCATCTGGCCCGAGACATTGCTCCAGCAGTTTGAGAAAAATTTAAGCCCTGAGCAGTTTTCCCTCTTGAAGACGGTTAAAAATGCGCACGCGACAGTTTTCCCCAATCTATCTTTTCTTATCTCTTCGATGACCTACGAAGGTCAACCGATCTACCACACCACGATGCGGCTTTGGCAGCCCGTTGGATACGATACCATCGAGGTGGTTTCGTGGGTTTTGGTAGAAAAGGAGATTCCGGAGGAATGGAAGAAAAAGGCGCAAAGAGCTTATATCCACACTTTCGGATCTTCCGGCATGCTCGAGCAAGACGACACGGAAAACTGGGTCAACGTCACGGAAAATAGCCGCAAGGTTAGCCAACTCCCCGGCGTGACCTTTAACTACCAGATGGGTTTGGGCCGCAAGCCCATGGATTCTTTTCCCGGTCCCGGGGAGGTTTATGAGTGTAAATTTCACGAAGCCAATGCCCGAGCCTTTTACCGGCGCTGGCTCGATCTGCTTCTTAGGGATGAAGGAGATGTCTGTATTTGAGTTAGAGCGAGAAGTTGCGGAGTTTTTTTATCGTGAGGCGGAGCTGCTCGACTCCAATAGCCTGGCGGAGTGGCTCGAGCTTTTGACTGAAGACATAAGCTATGAAATGCCAGTGCGCATAACCCGCGAGCGGGGCCAGCGCGATATCTCCTCTCAAACGGGGCATTTCTCCGAGGATCGCCGCTCTCTCGAGCTGCGCGTTAAGCGCCTCGGCACCGACTTTGGCTGGGCCGAAAATCCGCCCTCCCGCACGCGCCGTTTCATTTCCAATATCCGCGTGGAAAACACCTCGAACCCAAGCGAAGTGAAAGCCTACAGTTATTTTCTCCTGTACCGGAGTCGCGGCAGCTCTACACAGGCGGACCTGATTTCCGGACAACGCCAGGACCTATTGCGAAAACTTGACGGCAAATGGAAACTTGCCAGCAGACTGATCATCGTCGATCAGTCTGTATTGGGGACGAGGAATTTAGCGATTTTTTTCTAAAGAAGATCACTTATTCTCGGCCAGAGAGAGCCCTCGTGCTCCCAAGCCTCCGTCACTGTGGATGATCTCGCCGGTCATCGTCCGAGTTTGGTCGGATGCCAAGAGCAAATACGCCGCTACATGGTCTTCGGCGTGCATTGCCAGCCGCAGGGGGTTCCGCGACCGACTGCGCGCTTCCCGCGCTTGCGCCTCCAGCGGAGCGGGCGCCAAGGACTTTAGACTGGCAACGACACGAAGATTAGTCACCGTCCCCCCAGGGGCCACGCCGTTAACCCGCACTCGGGGGGCCAGCTCAAAGGCGAGTTCCTGGATAAGCCCTACGACAGCGTGTTTGCTGGCGGTGTAAATAGGGCCTCCGCCGTTCGGATAGAACGCCGCGCTGGAGACCGTGAATATTATATTGCCTGAGGTCTTGAGAAGCTCAGGCAGAGCCGCCTTAACGCCTAGCAAATAACCTTTCACGTTGACGTGGAAGATCTCATCGAACGCCTCGCTTATCTTCTCGTCGGGAAGCTTCTCGATGGTGACGGAGCCGTCGAATAGCCCCGCGTTCCCGACGAAAACATCCAATCTGCCAAATGCATCCACAGCGGCCTTGACGCCGCGGCGATTGTCTTCCAGTCGAGTAACATCTCCTTGTACCGTGACCACGGCGCCGCTCGGCAATAGCCGCGAGAGCTGCTGGAGCTTCTCGGCATCGAGGTCACAAATGCATACCTTCGCGCCCTCTTGGATAAAACGCTCAACTATAGCCCGGCCAATCCCTGAAGCGCCGCCGGTAACGATTGCTACTTTTCCGTCTAACCATCCAGCCATGGAGTTTTACCTTTCTAAGAAAACGAGTGGATCGATGCTATGCGGTTACGAAGCGTCGCTCAAGCTAGCACGGTGAGGCATGAAAACAAAAGACAAACTCCGGATGCGGTAAAATGTCAGTATTCGATAAAGACCTAACGCACAGTTAAGCGGCGAGCGAAGGCGGCGCGAAGCGCCGACGTAGCGAGTCCGCCTGAGCGATTAGTTGGGCACTTACGGTTTAGCTAACGCCTTGCGAAAGAACACCACACGTTCAGTTTCCTCGAACCCCAATGCGCGATGCATGGTGTGGCTGAGTTCGTTCTCGATTGCTGCGTCCGAAGCAAACTCTCGACACCCTTTGTTGATTGCCCAGCGCTCTGCTGCTGCGACCAACGCTCGGGCAGTGCCCCTTCGCCTTGCTTCTGGAACAACGTATATCCCTTCGAGGAACGCGACCGGCGAGACGTCTGTTCCATTGACGTAGTCTGTACGAACCGCCACCTCGATGAAACCGACCGCTTGGTTTGAATTTGCATAAGCAATGAACTGAACAAAGCGCTCCGGTTGTGAACAGAATGACGACATTTCCGCTAGATGCTCTTCGCGCGAACCATGCGGCCAAAGCTCCTGGCGCATACGAAGCCAGCCTTCTTGCTCAATCGAACTGCACAGTTTAATCATACTGCCCTACGTTTAAGCTCAGGCCGCGGCCCGTCAGGGCCGTCGTGCCTGCAGCGAATTGTTGGGCACCGACGGTGATAAGAATGCCCATAACTGCGATGCAGAACTATCGCGGCAACTCAATTTTGTAGTAAACGTAGTCCTGCACGACCCCGTTCAGTTCCTTGCGCTCCTCATGGGAAAGCGTGCCGCCAATCTTTTCCATGGCCCTGCGCGAGCGCCAGTTTTTCTTGCCCACATGAAACCAGACGACTTTAGCCCACTGGAATGCGTGATTGAGCATGAGCTGCTTCATTTCCCGATTCGTTGCGCCGCCCCAATGACTCCTGGCCAAGAACGTGAAGCCGATGGCTACTTCCGTCTCGGCCGGATTCCAGTCGTAGTAACGAGATGAGCCAACGACCTTGCCTGTTGAGTTGTCGGTTACTACAAGCGCACCGCCAGAAGCCAATGCACCGGCGAAGAAATCCCTTTCAAACACTTGCCTCTGATACCTCAGTGGCTCTGGATGTTGCTCCCAAACCAACGGATCTGATGCCGCCGCATACACCAGCTCAAAATCTTCCGCTCTCAATGGACGAAGCGAAATTGTTTGCCCAATGAGCGTAGGTTGAAGATCAAATTGAGGGGCTGCGTTCATGCGAATTTTAGGTGCCCAACGTCCATCGTAGCGGACGGCGACGGTACGGGATGGATTAAGAGTTTGCCGGATTCGCCGCTCCGATTCACGCAATTGTTAGACGGCATAGATCAGTAGAACAATAACTAGTCCGAGAGTTACGAGAGCGCACATGCAAGAAAGGATCTTGCATAGAGACGGTAACGGATTCGTGTCAAAGGGCTCAAGGCCATTTAGTTGCTGACACGTCTTCATATGATCGTACATCATCTTTGTCGATGCACCAATGCTCGCGAAAAACAGGACAAAGAAACCTGCGTTCAAGATTATGGGAAGCGTCAGCGACCAGACGAGGAATTTATCTTTTTCATGGTTTGCGAAAAAGTACGATACTAGCGCCCCGGTGATGCCAAACGCGAACAATGAAGCCTTGACCGAAATATCCAGATAGAACTTGTAGGGATCGATTTCCTTTTCGTACCTCTTCAGAAGGCTGTCGGCCGGTGTCATCTTGCTATTCGTCATGCCGCCCACCGGTTGGCCCGTATGCGACGGCGAGTCGTCTGGTTGTACCAACCCTTGTGTCATTCAACAAGCGTGGGTGGTTGTAGCTTTCTGCCGTCTAACGCGGATGTTATGCGGCATTTTTGCGTCTGCTTGACCTCTTTCGACCCGAAGCGGCCCGCCGCTCAGCAACGAAACCGGCAATTGCAGACGTGCTCGGCAGCATGACCGGGAACTGCCAGCGGTTGGGGACTTCGGACTCATCGCGCAGACGGATGAAACGTCCAATCGCCACCACGGAGCAAGTCTGCCGGTCTTCGCGCACCCGTGTGGCGACAGGCGAATCGGAGCAATGCGGGCGAGTAATCGTTGTTGATCTCCAAGCGGGGCACGAAGTCGGTCAATTGCCAAAGAAAGGTCCAGGATTCGGTCGGCAGAATTGGGTACTTAGGGTCCGGCTGGTCCAGGAAGTTCGCTCCCTTGTCATTTAGCGCCAGTCCCGCAGCATGCGCCTCTCGGAGCATCCAGCGTAACGCAACCTCCGCATTGCTGCGCTCCAGGTCGCCACCACCGACATCGGAATGGCAGCCGCGAAACCACACCTCTTTGACTGTTTGGTGTGGGTTGGGATCCGGCTTGTAGCGGCGAGGCTGATCCGTTCTTTTCCCGTCGCGTTGTTCGCTGTCCCGATCGAGGCCGCCCCACGTCGTGCATTGAAACCAGGATCGCTTCTCGTCGAGCGCTAGTGCATGTCTGACGTGCAACACTCCCGGGTTATGCCGAAGATGGAAGTAGCGCACCGGAACGATGAAGCCATAGGACTTAACGGTGTCCCACAGCCCCAAGAAGTGTGTATGTACCGGCTTCACACCTCGGTGGTCAATTACCGGGTTGATCTGCATCTCCTGCAGCCGCTCGTGTACCCACCTTCGCGCATCGCCTTGCGGTAGGCCGAAGCGGTACAACAGTGCCGCCAACACGCGCACAGTAAAAGCGCCTCGGCTAAACCCAAACAAGTACAGGCGGTCGCCTGGTTGATACTGTGACCCCAGCGCCTCGACGGCCTCGACCACGTTGCTCTCCAATCCACATCCGACTGCCAGACCTGCCCACTTGGCCAATCGGCCCGGCAACCATCGAGGGCGGCGTGGGGGAGGTAAGACGGCCAGCTGCGATGCAGTGCAACCGGCGTACGCGCGAATCCTGTCCGCGATCGCGTCTGCGTCCTTCACATCGCGCAACCGGGTACCGACGCCATAGTCCCAAATCGCCACCTGTTCCAGGTAGGGCGCTTTGGGCGTTGCGCCCAGCGCGCTTAGTTCCAGCATGCGGGTCACATTCGACGGTGCGGTATCGAATGCGTTCCCGCTACCTTCCATCAGGACGATGATCTGCTTAGGCATCGACACAACACGTTGGAGGAATTCGCGCTTGCCGGAAATCGCAATCAACTACTTATCAAACTCCGGGTCGGTCGGAGCTGAAGACGCGGGTCCCGGAGGATGCCTTCGGCAGGACAGCTTCCGGACGTCGACTGCTGTTCGCTCCTGGCCGATAGCGGGCCATCACGGGACGACTGCCATGTGCGTCCAATGCCGCATAACGCTTGCGGTCAGCGGCCGGGGTGAGCATCGCGAACCCCGGACCGCTGGAGCGCGTGGTTAGCTGGCTTTGAGGATGTCCCACGCGACCAGCTGCTGCTTGATGGCATCGACGTATTTCCAGCAATCGCCCCTTGGAAGGATCTCGCCCCGATGCGCTACTCCGTTTCTGCGCTCGGCCCCTTCCTCGATGAGGGCGAAGTTCCTCCAAGGGAGCGTTTTCTCGCTCGCTTCCAGTAGTTTCCGGAGGAAGATGCTCTTACACGTGAACCGGCCCTGGCCCGCTAGCTCCTCGAGGACATCGTTGAGCACAGCGTATGCATGCACGAACGGGAGGTTGTGAGCCGCGTCGGCGGCGAAGATTGCGGACCACCCACCCTGGGCGAACGCTCCCAGGAGCGCCGTTTGCAGGCGCCCGCGCAGCGCCTCGACGCCCTTCCACGATTCTCTTATTTCAGCGAGGGCCGTCCGATCCGTGATCATGGCTTAGGTGGCGCGCTGTCGCAGCAATTCCGCATACGTGACCCGTTGCGCCCGCATGCAGATTCGACGATGTGCAGGCGCCGCCTCGAGCTTGGCTCGGTCCCAATCGTGCTTCAACAGAAGGGCAACCCGATCCTCGAACTGCGCCAGGGCAGACTGCTTCGTCGTAGCGTCTGCAACTGGCTGGATAAGTGACAGAATCTGTCGGTCCTCAGCATCGAAGGGATTCACGATCAGCGAAAATTCCATGTGCAACTCGGCCAGCCGGCTGGCATTATCCAAGGCGATTGCTTGGTGCACTTGTAAGGCCTTGTCCCGAACTTTGTCTCGCCATTTAGCACGTTCCCGCGTGACGTGCTCGACGTTGATGTTGCGAGCCGTCGTACGCAGCGAGACGAACGCACTGATGGTCGCGGCAACTACGGCCGAGCTCACCAGCGAACCAAGCAGCGTCTGCAGGTCCATGGTCCTCCTGTCCACCTAACGAGATGCTGCTGAGCCGCTATCAAAAAATAGAACCATCCATCATCAAATCTCGGCGTCGGCTCAAGCGGCGGGTTAGCGGGTCATTCATTCTGAAAAGTATTCTACCGTAACGCCGGTGCCATCGAGAATGTGTGCAAAGACCTCTGCTTTGTATGCAAGACCCAATTCCTGTATTCGTGAGACTCTTTCTTCGAAATCCTGAGATACGTTCTTTGTGTGCTTTACAATTTCCGACTCGCGAGAGCCATATGCAAAGCCTACAATACCGGTCTTCATCTTGCTTTGTCCTTCGACTGGGAAGTGACGTATAAGAGGAGCACCACTCATTCCGCTGAGAACGGGGAAGCTCAATTCATAAGAATCAGGGCAATTGGCGTCGCGTGACAAGCCGGTGATATGTCCTTTCATGTATCTCGGCCGAAATGGCAATTGATCACAGCCCACGGGCTCATTGCAGTAGGCATATATTTCGACATCATCGCCAAGTCTTACAAAAGGCTGGAGAACAAATGGCCATGGATCCGAAATGCCAGGATCGTCACTCTTGCATACTGCAAGGTCGTATCTGGCCGACCTATCCACGATTTTCAATGGCATGGTCCGTTTTTTTCCGGTCTGGTACGCTGCTAGGTATTCAGTATCAGTTACTTGATCAACAACATGTCTACAGGTGATCAAGAACCCGGTACTGTCTATATAGAACCCTGATCCTCGGAAAATAAATAGATTCTCTCGATCCTTTGGAATTGAGATTAATGGAACTATTACGTCTTCAACATAGAGGTTTGTGTCCATGTTCTACTGCCCGCTAACTAGTAAGTATACTGCCGGCTCATCTCGCAGTGTATTAGAGAGCTCTCCAATTTGAGAAACCAAAATGTGCTGCAATATCCATCATTAAGTTACGCCTTGTCAATCTCTCTTGCCGACAAACGCCGCCTGTGCGGCAGTGTATCCAGATATCAGCCCGCGGTGTAGCACGGAAGCGCTTACCTAATGTCAACGCGAAACATTTCACGGTAGTCCCTTCCAGTGGACGAACATCACAATTGAACTGATCTTCCTCGTGTGCGCAGCTTGCCGGCCAGCCGAATCTTCGCGAAGCGCTCTGCATCGGGGGCCTCCACGACAAACCTGCCGTCCTCCGACAATGCTTTCAATAGGTCTTCTTCTTTAAAGAGCAAATAGGCTTCCATAATAAAGCGGGTGTAGAGTTCACTGACAGAGCGGGGCTTTCGTTTCGATTTCAGGAATTCATAGCAGGCGTCCACAATCGCAGCGGACATTCTCAGAATGACCGGTTTGTGCGCCCAGTCGAAATTATCCTCAGTCTGGCCCAAAGCATACAGGGCGTCCAGAATCACATACTGGAAGTCGAGGTTGTCGGGGTGTCTCCGGTGGTGTTCTGAGAGAAACTCAATCGCCTTTTCATATTCCCCATTCAAAACATAGGCCTCTCCCATAGTACTGGGCATATGGATCGTCAGGCAATCGCTCGGCTCTTTGTTTGCAGTATTCTACCAAGCCGGGATAATCTTCCTTCTCCCGCAATTGAGCGTCTATCTCCCACTCTTCAAAATCGTACGATTCATCATCAGGCTCAAGACGCAATGCGCTTGATTTTGAACGATCGTCAGGGAACTTGATGTTGGTTGATTTGTTAGTCATCGTTCAATGTTCAAGGTGGGGAGACGACGTTGAACTTTGAACCTTGAACATCCTCGCAGCTATTGCGGCTTCCAGTTCTTGAGTCTTTCGTTGGCTTTGCGGGCAAAGCTCAGGTCAAAGGGACGCTCCGGCGGCGGCAGTTCCTTGAGGCCCAGAGCGGCGGCTTGAATCTGCGCTTCGCTGCGCATGAAACCTTCCCCGCGCGTGCCGTCGGCAGTGAAGGTTTGAATCGTCGTGTCATAGACTTCCTTGACCCTTTCTGTATCCATCCTCATGTATTTCACCAATATCGGCATGACGCCTTCACGGTTGGCTATGAAATATTTAAGCCCCTTCACTGCGCCGGTCACGAACTTTAGCACTGTTTCCGGCCGCGTCTCGATCATCTTGGCATGGGTGACTACGCCGCCGCTCAGGCCATAGACCTCATTGCCGAGAAAGACTATCTCTTTCAATCCCTCCCTACGGGCTCTTATGCTTGTGGGAGTGTTGAAGACAGCCGCATCCACGGCGCCGCTCTTTAAGGCCAAGAAACGAACATCGTCGGTGCCGGCGGCGATCATGGCGACCTCTTTGTCGGCCTCCACGCCCAGCTTTTTGAGCCCAAGCCTGGCGAGTGTGTGGACCAGCGACCCAAAGGTCGAAACGGCAATCTTCTTGCCCTTTAGCTGCGACGGGTTGAGATTCTCCCGGGCGAAGATCCAGAAGCCCGGCTTGAAGGTATGGATGAGCAGGACCTTCAGAGGGACGTTGCGGGCGATGGCCGTCGACGCCGAGCCGCCTGCGGCGCTGAAGTCGAAGCTGCCGGCGATAAGGCCGTTAATGCCAACGCCGGGAGTCGCAAGAATAAACAACGGGTCCAGTCCCTCCTCACGAAAATAACCCTTCTCCTGCGCGACGAACAGCGTGATGACGCTGATATCGAAGGACGGGTTATGGATCTCAAGCTGTTCCTGGGCAAGGCTGGTCTGAGACCCAGAAATGGTGCCGAGCAAAACAGTGAGGAGCGCGAGCTTTGCGGGTCCTTTCGGGTTTCGTTTCATATCGCTCCACTAATCTTGAACTGATCGAAGCATTAGAAAGCCTTACGGTTCCATAGCCTCGGTAGAAAACTCTTTTCTACGCGGCGGCCGACGGGGACTCTACCGGCCAGACCAGGCACTCTTGGCTGGGAGCAATGCGTTTTTCCTCTCGCTGTTCCAGAAATGCTTTTTTGATGCGCTGGCGGACTTCATACATACTCTTGTCCGGCTCGAACAGGTGCTCGTGGTTGCGCGCCGTCACGAGGTCTCCCTGCGCGCAGGCGATCATCGCATCCTCGCGGGAGATTCCCTCCAGCCGCGGCCTGACGACATCATAAAAGAGTTTTTCCCAGCGCTCTTGGGCCTCGGCTCCGGTGGCGCGCTGGACCACGAAGCGCTGCACGATGGTTCGATGCGCGTCGAGGGGAAATTGCCACAGACGAGCGACGTACGGTTCGGCGCCCGGTACCGGGCTGATGACGTTGGTGGTGATGCACGGCAGAATGAACCGGTCGCCCTTCACAGCCAATAAGTGGCCGTGATGGATCGGCTTGCCCTGCTGATCGACGGCGATACCGCGGACGCCGTAGGTTGTCTCGACGATCTTGACTCGGCGCTCCGCCAGATCCGCGGAAGGGCGTTGAACTTTTCCGCCTTGCCAGGTTTTGTCCGCCACCGCCTGGGTGTCGGAATGCAGGATCACTGCATGAAAGCCGTCTCCACCATCTACCGTTAGCAGCCAGTTGGCGTCCCAAATCTCCGTCGGCATCCTGAAACAGCGATACTCTTGTTCGCGCAAGATCTCTTCTGGCACCTCCTGTTCGAGGGGCGGCGGCGGAAAATGCGTCGCATCGCCGAGATAGGCCCAGATATAACCTGCCAGCTCTTTGGCGGGGTAGGCCTGAGCGCAAACCTCCTTTCGGGTCGGGCTCTCCTCGGGCTCCCAGGGGATGAGCGTGCATTGCCCGTTCTTGTCAAAGCGTAATCCATGAAACGCGCACTGAATTTGCCCTTCCAGGACGCGGCCCGCGGAGAGCTTCGCAGCCCGGTGCGGACATCGATCAAAAAGCACGCCGGGGTGGCCCTCCGCGTCACGCCAGACAACCAGACTCTCGCCGAGACATTTGATTGCCACCGGGCTTCCTTGCGTTAGGTCCTCCGAGAGCAAGATGGGATACCAGTAGTTCCTGAGCCCGCTCTCAAGCCCTGCTGGAACGTCCGGCGCTATCTCAGCAATGTCCATTGCGGCCATGAATGCTCCCTCCTCTGACGGCTTTTCCTTAGCACTGGGGTCGGTATTGGGCAAGACTAAACGGCGAGACTAGACGGGCTGCCAATTCCATCCTTCGTCTATTCGATCGCCGCTCGATGTGTTATGCGTATTGCGTTTCGGCAAAACTGACCTTGGACAACGGCAGTCGTAGCTCAGAAAGCAACTTCAAATTTGGAGGGAGCTTATGAGAGTTTGTCGGATGCGCGTAAAAGAATTGGGCGGGTTTTGTTTAGCGCTCGCGATCGCTGCTTTGGATTTGAGTCTTGCTGCGGAGGCAGCAACGGCGGGTGTCCCGTCCGCTAAACTTACCGTAGCTTACACGACGGTGGGAGCAATCCTTACGCCCGTGTGGATCCCGCTTGAGAAGAGCATCTTTCAGAAATACGGCTTGGATGTGGATATGAAGCTCATCTCCACAGGGCCGGTGGTGGTCAGCGCTTTAATCGCCGGCGAGATTGACATAGCCGCTGCCAGCGGAGAGCCGATCGTCAGTGGCATTCTAGGCGGGGCCGATCTGACCATAATGGGCTTTGGAACCACCACGACCCCTGTGAGCTTGTACGTGATCCCATCGATAACGCAGGTGGAGCAGTTGAAAGGAGCCACGGTGGCCGTTTCGCGCCTGACCTCCAGCGGTGCCTACATACTGAAAGTTGGACTCAAAAGAGCGGGCCTGGAAGCGATCAAGGATGTTACCTTAATCCAAGCGGGCGGTATACCCGAATCATTCGCCGCACTCCACGGTGGCAGGGTCCAGGGGGCGATGCTTTCGCCGCCGACCACCTACAAGGCTGAAGCGCTGGGCTTCAGACGTATATGGAGTGGTTTAGGCGTGGAGTATCCATCCTTGGTCTTCGCAGCCCGGAAGGCATTCTTGAGGGATTCCGAAGGGGTGGCGCTGAGATTTTTACAGGCTATGGCCGAAGGCATCCACATTTTTAATACGGATAAGGAAGAAGCTCTAAAGGTGATGGCTAAATATACTAAAGTCACGGACCGGAAAATTCTGGAAAATAGTTACGGCGACAATAGCGGGGTGCATAGCCAGACTCTCGAACCGACTCGGAGCGGAATAGGAAATATTCTGGAAACCATGGCTGGCACCAGTCCCAAAGCGGCGACGGCAAAACCTGAAGATTTTATAGATTCCCGTTTAGTGAAGAAGCTTGAAGAAAGCGGCTTTTTGAAAAAACTCGCAGGCCGATAGGTATGCTAACGAGGTGAGCGCGTTGGGATCTTCCATCCACCGCTCCTCTTTAGGCGTTTACCGCTTAAATGTTTCACATAACGTCTTTAAGAAAGTTTATCGCGCCAAGCATGTCCTGAGCGAGGTCGAAGGGGCGCCAAGCACGCAAAGTAAGACATTTTCCTATCCCGCAGAACTTGGCGAGCTTTGCGACTTTGCGCGAGTCACAGCGTTTTTGATTCTCCTTCGCCGAATACCTCGCAGCTTGCTGCGAGGATGAAGGTGAGGAGAACCCTCCGTAGCCTTGGCGAAGGAGGGTGGAAGGGCTTCGGAGAATTTCGCAAGATACCTCGGAGCTTTGCTCCGAGGAGCTTCATTTCCTTGATCTAAAATTTCGGCCGGAAATTACAAGTATCTATGCCTAAGTTTTTTTCGTGATCGGAAAGCCGCGGATTTCAGAGCCGAGATTTTTCTCGCGGGCGCGCTCGAAGATACGCCCCGCGATGGCAACATCCTGGTGCGCCGAACCCACCGATTTGAATAACGTAATCTGTTTCTCGTCGCTACGCGCCGGCGCGCTGCCTGTGACCAGCTCGGCCAGTTCGTATACTTGCTCGGGCGAAACAACGTCTTTGGCAGCGATGGCATCCCCGGCTTCGCCGAACACGCCTTCGCGCGTGTCCACGACAATCACGGCGCTGCGCTGGAATGTCGCCGCATCGATCTCTCGCTGCTCCGGGCGCGCCGTGCCCACTGAATTGACATGGGTTCCGGGCTCCAACCATTCACCCAACAGCGCCGTTTCGGCTGACTTGACCGCGGCAACAACGAGGCCGCAGCCTCGCACTGCGTCTTGCGCGTGGCCTACCGGCAACACCTCTATTCCCAGAGACCGACTGTAATCGGCGGCGAACTTCTCGCGATTCGCCTGAGTCGGGCTGTAGACGCGCGCCGAGCGCGCCAGACCCAAGGCGTGCATCGCTTCGAGTTGCGCCCGGGCTTCAATCCCGGACCCGATCACCCCTATAGTCGTCGGCTCACCACTGGCGAGGCGCCGGGTGGCGACGGCGCTGGTGGCGCCGGTGCGCAAAGTGGTGAGATGGAGCGCGTCCATGATAGCCAAAAGTTCGCCGTCAGCTATCCGATAGAGATGGACTTGATATCGGACTCCGTGACCTGGAGCTAAATTCATCGCCTTGAAGCCCATGTAACCGGAGCCTTCCAGCACTGCGGGTCCGACGCGGAGCCATCCTTTGCCGGCCTTGAGGTTGAGTCTGTGTGGTTGGGTGACTTTGCCCTCGGCCTGTTCGCGGAATGCGCCCTCCATTGCGTCCACCGCATCCAGCATGGTTACGCTGGCCGACACGTCCTCGTGGGTAAGAAACAGCGCCATGTGTGATTCTTTAAGCCGGATTGCGGCCGGCGAAGAATGCCGCGGGATCTTCCTCTGCGATTTCCACTCCGGACCGGCTGAGCGCTTCTCGAAGGCGCCTCATCTGGCCGTTGTTGAGCTTCATGACGGGCTGGCGCACGGGGCCGCCGTTATAACCATTGAGCCAAGCCTGGTATTTCCACATATAGCGATGGATGAAATTGGCGCCGCCGAAAGAGTTCTGCTCGGCCATGCGCGCGGCGCGCGCCGGTTGGATCTGCCAGTAAATCTTCATGGCCCTATCGAACTGGCCTTCGCGGAGGAGCTTAAAATATTGCGGCACCATGCCGCCCCAGTATTCGTAATTGCTTGTTCCCATCCATTGCTGGCCAAACATTTCTACGGTGAGCGGGGAGTTGGCCTCGAGGGGATCGGAAAAGAGGACTCCTTTGTCCCGGATCGTTTTCCAAAACTCATAGGCCGCGCCGAGCCCCGGCCGCCCCACCTCGTGCTTGATGGCGACGACATTGGGGAGTTTCGCGGCCCGCAACAAAGCCTGGGGCGGATAGCCGCTGGGATGAAGTCTCTCAAAATTCCAGTGATGCGCGGCGAATAACACGGTGGCGAGATCCGTGCGGTCGCAAACGTAGGCGAGGTACTCGTAGAGCTGATCCGCGTCCTTCGGATAAAACGAATTCGGGTGACCGAGCAGCAAGCCGTCCACGCCTATGGTCTGTCCTTCTCGGGCCATCTGAACGATGTCATCCGCGGTATCAAAGGTGCCATGAAGCACGAAACGGTGGCGCCCTCTGGCTTCGTCCACCGCGATCTCCATGAACTGCTTCATTTCCGCCATGGTTGTTCCTGCCTCAGATACGAGCAGCGCGCCCCAGAAGCCGAGTTCAATGTTGCGCTTCACGTCGTGGCGGATGGCTTTTTCGTTGAGCCGTTTGAGGTCCGCGGTGTAGCTCGGGATAATAACGTTGCAGACGCCGTGAAAATCTCCCTTGGCCCACTCCTTAGCCGTTGCCTTGGTATATTCCATCGAATAAGCCCTCCTTTATCATGAGACAATTTCAATACGCTGCGTCGATTTTCCCGGAAGAACTGTCTCCTGAATTGATTATATTCGCTTATCTCTAACTATCGGTTTTGTAAAGCCGGTCTACACAAGGATAGTGGTTCAATTTGATTTCAACGAATCCTCAATGTAGGGGCAGACCCCTGTGTCTGCCCTCTGGGACGGGCGACCACAGGGGGTCGCCCCTACAAATGTTTGCGAAACTGAACCACTCGCTGCTTCCCCGTCGACGGTGGAACGGAACAAACATCTGTAGTACGGTCCGCAGAGAATGCATTTGGCCGGCGCGCGTGTTCGGGCGGTTTCACGCCGGTGGAACCGAGTTACGTCAACGTTAGGGGGACCACAATGATCAAAAGAGCCAAAGGATGCATTGTCGCTAGCGTCTTCGTGGCGATGGCAGTCAGTCTCGGAGCTGCGCGCGCGCAAGAATTCTATAAGGACAAGACGATAACGTTTATTGTCGGCTATTCGCCAGGCGGCATCTACGATCAATACACCCGGTTGATCGCCCGCCATATCACCAAGCATATTCCCGGCCAGCCGAGCACGATCGTCGAAAACATGACCGGAGCCGGCGGCATCATCGCTGCCAATCATCTTTACAACCGAGCGAAACCCGACGGGCTCACCGTCGCGGCGTGGGCCTCGCCGCTGATCCTCCAGCAGATCATGGGCAACGAGGCGACCAAGTTCGACGCTCGCAAAGTCGGCTGGGTCGGTATACCGGGTCCTTACGATACGGCCTGCCACTTCAACCGGGAGAGCGGCATCAAAACAGTGGACGATTGGTTTGCCTCCAAGAAGCCCGTGAAAATTTCATCGATCGGCCCAGGCACGGGCCTGTCGGATGTTCCCAAGCTTCTTAAAGCAGCGCTCGGTCTTCAGTTGGAAGTCGTCGAGGGATACAAGGGCGGAGCCGAGGCTCGGGTGGCGGTAGAAAATGGCGAAGTCGACGGACTTTGCGCCTCCTGGCAAGCAACCAAGATTACCTGGCGCAGTCAAATGGAGTCAGGAAAGATTCACGTGGTGCTGCAGGCTACCTTGAAATCACATGCCGATTTGAAAGACGTTCCCCTGGCCAACGACTACGCCAAAACGGATGAGGCGCGAATACTTCTAAAAGTCGCGGACAATGTTCATGTCTACCAGTTTCCTTATTCTGTCGCTCCGGGCACTCCGCCTGAGCGGCTACAGATCCTTCAGCAGGCTTTCATCAAAGCGCTGCGGGATCCCGAGCTGGCGGCCGAAGCCAAGAAGGCGCAGTTGGAGGTTAACCCCATTGATGGCCCGACAACGGCAAAGACTTTCGCGGGTTTGTACGATCTCAGTCCTGCGCTCGTAGCTAAACTGAAGGAGCTTCTCGTCCCGAAGCGATAGAAATTTACGGCTCGGTTTGCATCACGGCGGAGCAAAGCCTCAGCGTTATTTCAGGCTCCGCAAGGGTTAGCCGAGCTTGCAGAGCTTGGTTTCGACAAAATAACTCGCGCACAGCTTCGTCGTCTGAATGGGAGGATTAAACGGTAGGAGATTTGAGTTCAATCCTGGCATGCTGCTTGGTTTTCTTCCATCACTTGATCAGCCTATTCGCTCGGGCGAGCACCTCCGGCGGAATCGTCAGGCCGATCTGCTTGGCGGCTTTCAGATTGATGATGAACTCAAATGTCTTCGGCTGCTCTACCGGGAGATCGGCGGGCTTGCGGCCTTTCAAGATCTTGTCCACCTGTTGAAACGCTTCTCAAATCATGAATAATGGATTGATCGGTTCATGCCCCACAAGCACTCTCCCCGCGTCCTCCAACCAGAGCGGTTGCGCCGCAATATGCCTCTCCATCGTTTGCAGATCGCGTATGCTTCGTTCCAGTGGGCAGTCAACATAGAGTGCCGTCGTCCCGGCGGCGGCGTGCATGGCCACGACGCCTGCACGCGCGACGGTGGCGGCATACAGACCAGCACTGTACAGCGCCGCACGGTCCTCGGCAGTCGGAAGATGATGTCTGACCTTGTCCCACATGGCCGCCATGCTCGCATGGAGGTGGCTCCCTGCGGCAGCGACCGCAGCGCTATACGACGCGATTTCGGCGAGCACACTTGGTCGCTCGCGAATCGATGCGCCAGGATCTACAGATACCTTGTTGCGCAGTATCTCGATCGTGACGGCCATTGCCGCGCGCGCCATGCCTAGGAACTGGGCGCCAATACCGGCGACCATCATGGCAATAATGGGCAGCTGGGCAAGCGGTGAGTTGCTCGCCACCGGGGGAGCGGGCGCGAACGAGTCTTCAACGGGCACGAACACGTCGTCCACGACGACGTCGTGACTCCCGGAGCCACGTAGGCCCCCGACATGCCACGTGTCGAGGATGGCGTAGCGGCCCTTGGGCACGAAGAGCACGCGGAGGTGGGGCTGACCGGGAGCGAGCATGTGTGGCACACCATCTTCGTGCACCAGGCTTATGAGATGGACATAGTCGGCAAGTTCGCAGCCAGACACGAGCGACCAGCGGCCACTCAGACGGAACCCGCCTTGCGTGGTCACGGCCTGTCCGGTCGGCCGTGTGGAGCCCGCGAACAACCGACTGGCATCGCCGAACACCCGTGCGCGCCCCGCGTCATCCAGGAAGCGGGCCCAGAAACACGGCAATGTGTTATTCCAAATGAGCCAGGACACCGACGCTTCGGCGCCCGCCAACGTCTCGAGGACCCTCAACCATTCTTCCGGTGTGTAGTGCGGGGGTGCGCCAGTGTCGAGAAGCATGCGACACAGGTCACTCTTGCGAATAGCTTGCACGATCGGTTCCGCGATACACCGGTCATTCTCGGTCGTATGGCGTAGCTCGCTGATCAGCGGGATCAGGCTTTCTGCCAAGGTCACGATCTCATTCATGCTCTCCCTCCCTGGGATTTTTGCGCTCTCACGATTGCATAGTCAGGATGCACAACATCCGCCCTGAGGATAAGGGGTCAAATGTTTGCTGACTAATACGAGGATTACGATAGATACGTATCGCTACGATCTCAATAAATTCGACGATGGACAACTCGTTAATCGAAAAAGCGTCGCTCCCGCGTAGTGGTGTCATGTGACCGCGTGAGCAAGAACAAAGCCACGAGTACCCCGACCGCTGGGAGTGAACCATTTCTGCAGAGTTGGCGATCAGGGCCATTGTTCTCAAACCATCACAATGACCCTGATCCGCCAAGAACGCTCACGGCTGCGTTGGTTCTGCACGGGCGACGCTGCGCTGTATAGTCAATGGTTGCGGCTCGCCGTAGATGAAATCATCCATCATGACGATGTCTCGCGTTCCATCATCATCCGGCCCGGGGGCCTCCGTGCCGGTGGTGATTCGGACACGCGCGATAAGCGCGTCCTCAAACACTATACCGAAAAAGGAAAGGCTCCCGTCGCCCGGCGAAGCCGGGACGAAACTGCTGAAGATCAGTTTGCCGTCTTCGTCGAAGTACTCCATCCGTGTGCTGGCTCCACCAGGACTCCCGCGCCTCTTTTTAGGCCCAAGCCCATCCGGCTCGTCTACGTCTGTGAACACAGCGCCGAAACCACGGACCGTTGCCGCAAAAACTCCATTGAAGCCGGGCACAAAGAACACCGCTTCGGTGACGTTGCTGCCTACCGGAGTGAAAAGGCGCAAAGGGCTAAACGCGCTGAAGATGGCGCCGTAGGTCGGATTGTTGAACAGTGTTGCAAGACCGCCTTGGGGGCCGCCAGCAGGCGGAGCCTGTGAAAGGCCCAAACCCGGCGTGCTGAACTGGGCACCGCGCGTGTTGAGAAACACGTCGAACGGCGTTACCGGCCCTGTGGTAATGTCGACGTTACCGCCTCCGTCCCAGTTGATCTCGCGCCGACCCACTGGGAGCGGCCCCAGCTCATTCATGTTATTGGGTTCGCCCAGAGCGACACGGAACGCATCGACTGAGCTCTGAATTGACGCTATGTCGGCTCCAGCTGCCTGGAATACAGCCGGCGGGACCAATTCTTTTCTTCCTGTGTCTTGTGCCTCTGCAGCTTCGCGAACCGGGACTAGGACGATCACTGACAGCAATGCAAAGGCGACTGTACGTATCGAACGCGTGTATCTTTTCATTAGCATTCTCCTCTTTTTTCTGAATTGTGAATAAGTTGGATTTATGCGCATGGCGCACCCTTCGGTGACTGAAGAAAAGTCTTATGATCTATTCATTTGTGCTGGACATAGTTACCTCCAATGCGCTTGCTGCGCTCTTATAGGGATGATTTCTCATCGCGATCTGTAATTTTCACACTCTGCGCGGTGAGTCCTGCTGCATCCAAAAAAAGTTCAAATCCGCCTGAAGCGCCGCTGCGGTTATACGACGTCGCTTCGCATTGACTTCTTCTGCAGCGGCTAAGAGATCCTTGCCATTGAACCTTTTGGCCGGTTACGGGGATATACGGACGGATTCAAAGGGAAGCAGTACGAAAATGCATGCGGCAGCTGAAGCGAAAGATCGAGGCCGCGGCACAGACAATGCAGCGGGCAAGATCCCGCTTGCGCCCGCTGGCGCCGCTGTTTACGATATATGTCCGGGACGGGAATGCGCCGACCGTTCAGGCTCCGTTGATCAAGTTCTTATGCGAAATCCGGATGCTGCAGAAGATCGCCTGACCGAGCGAGAACTTATCCATCGTGTTGCTGCGCGCGACCGGCAGGCGTTTGAGACTCTTTACCGGCGCTATGCGCCTCGCGTTTTTCGCTATCTCTCCAGCCAAATTAGGCAGCGAGAGATCGTTGAGGAGGCATTAGATGACGTGATGATGGTCGTATGGGAGACGGCGGAACGCTACAATGGTACCTCGCAGCTTTCGACCTGGATTCTCGGGATCGCTCACTATAAAGCTTTGAAGGGGCGGGCGCGGATTTCAACTTCGGACGCCGAATTTCAAGAGTCCGATCACGGCGGAATCGAGACCCATAGCCCGGAAGTCATTATTGCGGAGCGGGAATTGACTGACAGGATACGCCAGGCATTAGACACTCTTTCAGCCGAGCAGCGAGCGGTTGTGGAACTCACTTTTTATCATGGCCGATCCTATGCAGAAATCGCAGAAATTCTCGATTGTCCGGTGAACACGGTCAAAACGAGAATGTTCCATGCGCGCCAGAGGCTCGAGGGGGTTTTAAATAGGGAAACACCGCTCATTTGAGGAACATAGCAATGTCAAAGCACGATAACCGGTTGGAAGGCGATCCGCATCAGGCGATTTCCGAGCTGATTCCCTGGTATGTCAATGACACCTTGGAGAATGACGAACGCGAGCGGGTCGCGCAGCATATCGCCGAGTGTCCGACATGCGCGCAGGAGATTGCGCGCTGCCGGACCATTGCTGCTGTTGTCCGGTCTGCGGATATGGCCGACCTGAACCCATCACAAGAACGCGTAGCCCGGATGATGGCGCGAATCGAGTCTACGGATGGGTCGAGGCCTGAGCACCGGCGGCATTCTATCCGTGAATGGGTCCGCAAAATACGGCTAACATTTGAAGAGACGCCGTCTCGGATTCGGTGGGCGCTGGCAGCTCAGGCCGCGGTGATTGTGCTGCTGGCTGGAGCTGTTGTATTACAGCTTTCTGCGTCGCCTGGGCCGCTCTATCGCACGCTGTCCGATGCGGGCGCCATCTCTGAGCCAGGGAAGAGTCACATCCAGGTGATTTTCGCCGAGGATATCACCGAACGCGAGATGAGAACGTTGCTTGACAGCATAGGAGGCAGGATTGTATCAGGTCCGTCACCAATCGCTGTTTACACCTTAGGAATAGCTGCCGGAGATTCCGACGCGGAACGAATCCGCGATATACTGGCAGTATTGCGCGCGCACCCCAAAATTCGTTTAGCGGAACCGAAGGAACCATAAATGCCGCTACTGATCTTCCTGTTTGTGCTTGGCTTACTGACCCCCTCCTGCGGCAGTCTCGCTCCCACAGAAAAACCGGGATCGGACAGCGAGGCGGTTCCCCGGCAGCTACAGGCCCGGCAGTTGATCGTCACGCTTGCTCCGGCCACACCCGAGGTCTGGGCAGTCCTGGCCAAGGAGCTTTCCGCTGATTATGGCCTGGATCAGGTCGGCGCGTTTCCGCTCACGTCAATCGGGGTGCAATGTGTCGTCTTTCAGGTTGCCGCAACGCGTCCGCTTGATGACGCGCTGGCGCAGTTAGCGGCTGACCCGCGCGTGGAGACGGTCCAGCTGAATCAATTTTTCCAAGGGCTTCGGGCATCCGCCGGCGACCCCTATGCGCGCTTTCAATATGGCTTCGTGTCATCCGCGCCGATCGCGCTCACGGTTGGGTAACCGGGCGGGGTGTCCGCGTGGCTATTGTTGACACGGGCGTGGACACCAATCACCCGGACCTCACCGGCAGAATTGCCCAGACGATGAACTTTGTTGAAGGAGGCGACAAGACGTTTACGGCCGATCAGCATGGCACCGCAGTCGCGGGTGTGATCGGTGCCCAGGCGGATAACGGAGTGGGTATTTATGGAGTCGCTCCTGACGCTGAGCTTATGGCGGTAAAAGCGTGCTGGCATCGCGGGCCCGGAAGCACAGAGGCGTGGTGCAGCAGCTGGACGCTCGCGAAAGCTATCGACTTTGCCATCGTCGAGCGCGTACGGGTTTTGAATCTTAGTTTGTCCGGACCTTCTGATCTTCTTCTTCGGCGGCTCATTACAAAGGCTGTAGAGGAACAAAACATCACAGTCGTCGCCGCCGTGATGGAGAATAGCGACCCTGCATCGAGTTTCCCCAGCAGCCTACCCAATGTAATCGCCGTCGTGGCAAGCGATTCGGAGGGCAGCGTGCGCACAGCCGCAGGCAAGCATCAAGGTTTCCTGGCCGCGCCTGGCGTGAATATCATCACGACGATCCCTCGGCGCGCATACGACTTCCTCTCCGGAAGTTCCTTTGCCACAGCGCATGTTTCCGGGATTGTCGCGCTGCTGCTCGAGAAAAACCCACAACTGACGCCGCGCCAGGTCATGGATCTGCTCCTCTCCACAGGCCGCGCAGCGACTAGGAAGGGCGGAGAAACGGAAGGGTTGATCCGTCACGTGGACGCTTGCGTGGCAGTGCAGCGGCTGCTTCCCGCCACGTCTTGCGAATAGCATTTCTGCCGGCAATTATCCTGAACCTCTTCATTATTGTTCGAAGCCAGCAGGATTAGTTTTATTCTCCTTCGCCGAATACCTCGCAGCTTGCTGCGAGGATGAAGGTGAGGAGAACCCTCCGTAGCCTTGGCGAAGGAGGGTAGCGGCTTCGGGGAATTTCGCAGGATACCCCGCAGCTTGCTGCGGGGAGCTTCATTTCCGCCTTGATAAGCCGTTTGATCTGTCCGTCGCGCTGTGGAATTTGTGGGAAAAACATTCGATCAATTAGGCGTCGCTGTCATCCAACTACCGCGTTTTTAACGACTCTGCCCTGGGGAAACCGAAGGCTTCGACCGTCATCTCCACCCAGCGGTCGATGTTTTCATAGACGCTCCAATCGCCGACCAGAAGTTTTTTCCCTCTGGTTATTTTTTCCAACTCCGAGCCCGGCGCATAGATGGAAGATTTCAAAGGCTCGTATTTGTCGATGATTTTCTGCCCGGCTGGGCTCGCCTGAAACTCGAGCCATAGAAGAGCGGCGTGCGGGCGCGGCGCATTCTAAAGAATTCCCTCTTCTTCGCTGAGGCGAACAGGGATTGGCTCGACCACCTTGCAGGCGATGGATCGGGTTGGGTCCTTTTCCGCAATCTGCATGCAAGAATGAAAATTCGCCTGCTGATGAAGAGCGTATTCGCCCGCCGCGATCGCTATCAGCGTTCGCGAGTAGCCGCGGACCCAGATAGGCTCTTGCTCCTTTAGCTTGCGGGCGTAATTCTGCACCCACTCTATCCCAAGGCCGGCCGCCATGGAGCCGAATCCATGGGGTCGAATGTCCATCATGAATTTCCTTCCCTTAAATTCAGGCTTTAGAAAGTCCTCCCAGGTGTTGGGTACTTTTTCCGCTGAGATTAGCGTCTTGTTATAAGCGACCGCCTGAATGGCGCTAGCGGGAGCCATAATGTTTCGATTTTTTGGATCGATCATCTTGACGGGAATCGCGAGAATGCCCTGCTGAGCCATGCCAAAGATGTCAATTTTCCTTGCGTGCGGGGTGAACTTGCTGAAGAAATCGCGGGGCAGATGAAAAATGTCCCAGTCCTTTGTTTGCCCGGCTTGCAGCTCGAGCAGGAAACGCTGCGCTCCCTCCGTACCTGCAACTTCCTGGCCCTCGACGCTGATGAATGGGTACTTTTCTCTGAATGCTTTGATAAGCTGGTTTGTTGTTTCGGCATCAAGCGTATTGAGGACGCGCAGTTTTCCTTCACGTTTGGCACCGGCCAGAATTTCATTGTGACTGCCGATAAAATTGTAACCCAAATTTTGAGCGTTGGTCTTGGCCTTTTCCAACTCCGGGTTACCAGAGGCAGGGTAGAGCGATCGCAAAATTGTCAAAGACACTAATGCAAAGAAAAAAACGGCGCGTCCGAAAAGGCGAGCATTCATTCTAGATCACCTCCGCAATGTTATTTGTCGTTGGGATCCAATCGTCGGAGAAATCAATTCAATTTGAGCGCTAACCGTTCGACATGAGGGACGCGTCCTCTCGATGAAGGAGTTACGCGGCCCACCTTTCATTGGACCTCGATGCCTGGCACACCGCTTACATTCTGCGCCCAGTCCAACGCTGACTTGCACCATATGCGCCTCCTCGGCGGCAACTGCGCTCGTTGCTTCAGGCAACCCACTCGCAAGGAATAGCTCGGTGGAGCTTCTGTGTCCGCGCTTGCAGAGACGGGTGTGCCACAGTTTGAGCAGAACGAGTGCCTACGCTTCGTTCCACTGTCCGCGGTCTTGACGTAGACCTTTGGCTGACCCGTCAACAATTGAAACGTGGCCGCGGGCGCAGGGACCGACACGCGGAACGCAGATCCCGTGAGCATTTGACAATCTGCGCAGTTACACAGGCTTACTTTCTCTGGATCGACCTCCGCCTCGTAGGTGACTTGACCACAATGGCATGACCCTTGGACTTTCATCGTGACCTCCGCAGCGACGCGATACCGTCTTTGTGACGGCTAACTATTGAGTGAGCTGTCGTAGGAGACCGACAAACGCTCCGAACGCGACTTGCTCATAAAACAATAAATTGCTCTTAACATCATCCACTATTCCAACGCATTGAGAATATTCCTGACCGTCAAAAGCCGCGCAGCATGGCGGCCTATCCCACTATCGGCCCGCAGCCTATTTCGACTGCAAGGCCAGAGTCAAGTTCTGTTATTGCCGTAGGATTGAACTGATCGACGCCTCAATGCGGTCTCGCGCCTTACGGAAGAGTTGGAGAATCCAATTCTATTACATGATTAACGTTATGCTTGCGACCGCCCGGCGATCGCCAATGAACGGCCCAAGCGTAACCCGCGCCGGCGAGTCGTGTTGCAACTGAAGAGCGCATACCAGACGGCACCACCCATATCGTCATGGCGCCGCTGGAATTCATGCAGCGGCTGGCCGCGCTGGTGCCCCGCCCGCGCTTACATCTGATCCCGTTCGACAGGCTCAGGGCAGGCCGCTTCCATGGCGTGGTGGCGCCCAACGCGAAGTTGCGCAGTGAAATCATTCCCAGTCCGCCAGAGCAAGTAAGCGAGCCCGCATGCGATCACGCCAACGCCCACAGTGCGCCGGCGCGTATGAGTTGGGCCAGGCTACTCAAACGGGTCTTCGACATCGACCACTGCCCGAACTGCGGCGGCAGTTTAAAGATCATCGCCGCCCCTTCGACGAGGCTCAGGGCAGGCCATCGAAGATCCGCCGGTGATCGTCAAAATTCTCAGCCATCTGGGCCTGCCCACCCGCGCCCCGCCGCGCGCGCCAGCGCAGCGATTCGATCTATTTCAGACAATCTGAGGCGCCCAAACCGGTTGTCAACGCTAGCCGACGATGGTGCTTCGCCTAAGTGCGAGCGAGCGGCGCGATCTGGAACACTTCGCGCCCCTGCGACCGCTGCGCCCTCCGAGCCAGCCGAAGCAACATTGGGATTTTCCGACGATTGACAGGCTCGCCAGTTCAGCGATATAGCTCCGGGCAGAAAAAAGGTGGTTTAAATTTCCTCTACATAAAAGGAGTGGAAATGACGAACCGACGGCACAATTCGCTCACTCTCATGCTGCTGCCGGCATTGGTCTTTTGCTCGACGCTCTTGTCGACCACCCAACACACCTGGTCGCAGGAGCCGGGTTGGGAGACGAAGTGGAATCAGCTGGTGGCGGCGGCCAAGCAGGAAGGCAAAATCGTTTTTGCCGGCGCGCCCGATCCGCTCATGCGCAAGCATATTCCCGAGAAATTTTCCGCCCGCTTCGGCATTCGCGTGGAATATCTTGCCGGCCGGAGCAGCGACATGGCGACCAAACTGCAATTCGAACGCGCCTCCGGGATTTACTCCGTCGACGCGATCACCGCCGGTGTGCAAAGCATGTCGGGAGCGTTTTACAAAGAGAAACTCATCGACCCACTTAAGCCTGTGCTGATCCTGCCTGAAGTGGTCGACCGCTCCAAATGGAAGGGCGGCAAGCTTTGGTTCATCGATCCTGAGGAACAATATGTTTTGCGCTTGTTCAACAGCGCCAGTTCCATATTTTTCATCAATACTCGTTTCGTGCCCCTCGCCGAAATCAAATCGGTGCGCGATCTGCTCAAGCCCAAATGGCGCGGCAAAATTTCCGTGTTCGACCCCACCGACGCCGGCACCGGCAGCAACACCGCCGCGGCGCTCTATGTGCAATTCGGCGAGGAGTTCGTGAAAAATCTTCTAGTCGATCAGAATCCGGTGTTTAGCCGCGACAAGCGGCAAATGGAAGACTGGCTGGCGCGCGGCACCTATCCGATCTCCTTCGGCGCCCGCGGCGACGAAGTGGAGCGGCTGCGCAAAGAAGGCTTCCCGATCGTCAAGCCGGTGCTGCCGGACCTGATGGACACGCTCGGCGCGGCGTCGGGGTTGCTCGCCCTCGCCAATCGCGCGCCTCATCCCAACGCGGCGCGGCTGTTTCTCAACTGGCTCGCGTCCAGGGAAGGCGCCGAAGTATTTTCGCGCGCGCAGCTCCACGCCACCACGCGCAATGATGTCGACGAGTCGTTCTTGCCAGCAGAAGTCATCCCCCGTCCAGGAGTGAAATACTTCGATACCTACGACTGGGAGTTTACCAACACGACCAAAGAAAAAGTCCGACTGTTGCTGAAGAATCTGTTGCGGGGCTAGCGCAAAAACCCGCCGGGCCCACTCTTCCAAAAACAGAATCCACGAAAGTATGACCGAAAGGGGGCGAGCATCCCCTTGGGGCGCGCGCGGGGCTCAAACTCCGCGGGCGATTTTTACTTGATTATCACGGCGATCCGCGAAGCGGGGTCGGAGTCAGAGGCAAAACGTAAGCGACAACGAGAGGATAACCTGCAAATGAATGAAACGAATTCGGCGTGAGAGATCGCCATCGCACCACCGATCAGCTAACGGGGCGACAAGCGCAGTTGCGCCGGCCAAGTGGCGTTGCAACTGAAGAGCGCGTTCAAGGACGGCACCACCCATGTTGTCATGTCCCCGCTGGAGTTCATGCAGCGCCTGGCCGCGCTGGTGCCCCGTCCGCGCTTACATCTGATCCCGTTCGACAGGCTCAGGGCAGGCCGCTTCCATGGCGTGCTGGCGCCGAACGCGAAGTTGCGGGGTAAAATCATTCCTAGTCCGGCGGAGCATGCAACCGAGCACTCAGCGAGCCGTAACTCAGCAAGTCCAACGGCTGCTCTAAGCGTGTCGGAAAAGCGTCCGAGACTGACCAAAGGGCGTCGCATGGCAAGCCTACAAATCACGGAGCCTACAGGGTGAGATTGAACTGAACGACGCAACGGCTTGAACTGGATTGTTTAGGTCGTCGGAGAAATCAAGGTAGTGTCAAAAACAACGAGACAAGTTCACGGCCCTTTCGCCGGGTGCGAAGCGTCGACGGCTTGGGGCGCGCATTGAACAACGGTAGTAGGCGTTCTCTACCACTTAACATGCTTAGCTGTCGCTTGTAGTGATGGTCTGAAGTGGAGTATTAGACGATTCGTTTCGGGCCCAGAATTCGAAAATCTGTTTTGGCTCTACCAATAGCGAGGCTACTAATCCCACGATGATCGCCCAAAACGCCGACGTGATTCCAGCAATAGCAAACGGTGTTGTCGCGACCGCAAAGGCTACCAAGGCACCAAAGCGCATCTTGCCCATTAACGCCTTCTCCAAAGCATCCTGAAGCGAAGATACTATGGCAAGGCCGGCAAGTGCGAAGATGTAGGTCTTCGGCAGCACTTTCAAAAGAGAGGCAACAGGGCTAGCCGCGAAAGCCAAAAAGACCGTCAATAAAGCCGAGATGATGGCAGCCCAATATCGACCAGATACAGGACCGGAATCCGGAGATGCAATTATAGCTACGCTTGTCCTTGCCACAGTCGCAGGATGGCCACCCAACAGTGCGTTTATAACCGAGTTTATCCCTACCACAGTTGAAACCGTATTGACGGGAACAGCATAGCCCTGCGCCAATAAGAACCCGATCCCCTGGACGTTGCCAAGACCCATCGAAAGGACAACCATCGGTAAACTCACCGCAATGACAGCTGCAAACGAAAAAGCCATTTCAGGCATGGCAAGCACAGGCAGCGTCCAATCTACAGGCTGAGCTGTCGCCGTTCCGACCAGCGCAACTGCAATGCCGCCCCCGACAACTGCTAAACCCACTGGAGGTACACTGGGCTTATCAAGGAGTCTTCCGAGCAAATAGCATCCAACTGCCGCTCCAGCCACCGCGACATCATCGACCGTAGCGGCAACCAGACGCGTTACATACCCTAGAATGCTACCAGCAAACATCCCCATAATGATCGGAAGCGGAACCCATCTCATTATCCGCCCTCCAACACCCAACATTCCCATTACAAGCATCAGCAATCCGCTGACGAGATTCGCACCGACGATTTCCGGAAAGCTAAAACGGTCGGCGAGCGTTCCAAGATAGATTAAACCGGGGATAGTCCACGCGATAGGAATGGGCTGTCGAAAATGGAACGAAATTACAATTGTTGAAACAGCACCGCTAAAATAGGCAATGAAAAGCCATGTCGACGTCTGTGCAGTCGAAAGAGCTAATTGCTGCGACACAGCTATGAATAGCGGCACCGCGCCAAAGACGTACCACAAAAAGGCTGTCAAACCTCCCCATAACGCCGCCGAGTTGAATTCACCTAGTAACGGTCTGCAGTTCACTTTTCGTAGTTATCCAAGAGAGTACTTTTCGAATTGAGAATCTTTTCAGCGAGATGCTGCTTCGGAGTGTAAGTTTCGACGGAAGCGAACTTTCCTTCGATTGCCAGCGATGCCGGGGCGTTTCGAGCAGTTGCTGGCCACACTTTCTGCAAAACCTCGCGCTCACCCGGTTTGCCGTCGCGCAATGTGGGCAGGCGACTTCAAGCCGAGAGCCGCAGCTCTCGCAGAATATGGCGTCGCCTGAATTCTGGGCCTGGCAATAATGGCAGTTCACGGTGCCGCTAACCTTAGTCCCTCGGAACTAACAGCGTCAAGAACTGGAATATCGGCTAGGATTGAACTGAACCACGCAACGGACAAATCACCGAGCAAATGGGTATAGGCTCAGGCTTGAAACCTGAAATTATCTTCAGTACTCATGGCTATCGTGCACTAAAGGCGTCTCAATGAACCGAGATAATGGCCAGGCCAGTAAAGATGTGGAGCGCCGCCGAATCAAACGAGCCCTTGCGCGGCTCGAAGAGGCCGTCAGCCGCTGCCGGGAAGAAGATGTGCGCGACGGGACCAGAGTTTTAGCGGCGCTTGAGTTTTTGGCCCTACACGCCCGTGAACAATGGCCATTTGAGCAATTAAAAACGCGCTGGCGGACCCGGGTATGGACGGACAAAGCCGGAAGCACGCTGGCAACTGCTTAATGCCTCGCTGAACGGAATCAAGCGGGTGGTTCGTAGGTGAGAGCGCGAGGGGCGCCGGTTAAGGTAGGCCCCCCTTTCGTCCTTGACGCTAAGGGATTGTATTTATAATCCGTCTGGCATCGCGCGGTTGTATTTCCAGCAAGTAATAACCCATTTTCCAACCCTTCACACCGGCGTCGACGTCGTCATCGTCGATTTCCACAACAACAAAACGATATTCTCCAAGCGCTCCCAGGGGACTTTTCTGGCCAATTACCAAGTGTGTCTGTTTTGGACCAGCCATCCAGTTGCTCGCTTGCAGACCCAAGTTTTTTACACACCAATCAATGCTTCTTTGCGCGATCGGTGGTCCGACCTGAATCTCACCTTCCCTACAGAACCATATGGTAGCCATAGGTAGATTGTCCTCTTTTCGTTACCCCGCCATGTTATTACCGACCAATAAGGCAAGGGCGCCGAACCGAAGCCCTCCGCCCAGCGCTGTGGAGTCATGCCGGGTGAGACCAACAATGCTCACGACTTCGTCTAATTCGAACGGTTTGGGTATGAGGGATTCGACTTCGACAATTGACCCGCTACAGCCGGCAATATTAACGGGGGGCCTTAAGATCGAGATTGAATCGACTTTCCAGGTAAGGCGGAGGTCGGAAAATTTACGGGGAAAATAGGTGTAACGGCCGCACATTGGTGTAAACTCTAGCGTTGTCAGACCGTCTCAAGTACGCTCTGTAGTAAATCAAATCGTAGGCGAAAGTCAATCTACGCGCGCGGCTGCGCTTCAAGCGAAACCCCGTCGTAAATGCGTCAGCGATGCATGCATGGACGTTGATCTGGTGTTGATGTTAAGTGGCGCTCTGCAAATGCCTGTCAGTTATTCTCGATTCCCTCCCTATTGTTCCTTGTCCACCCAGGCCTCGGCCAGCTGTTTTCCTAGAGCCAGCGCGGCAGCGTGCGAAGTTTGAGGCAGTCCGTTGAATCGATGAAATTTGTATTTGCGATCAACCGTCCACGAAACCGTTATTGCAGGCTTCCAGGAGTCGGTTTGCTTATCGTGTAGGACCGTCCAAACTACAAGGCGGTCTTTGTATAGTCGAATTGACAAGGGACCATGTTCCTATCAGGACGGTCGCGGGCAAGCAAGTGATATTTTTGATGATGGAGACGGGGAAGGGCCATACCCTTTCGAGCGCAGTGCCGTCGGTTCCTCCCTACGCCCTCGACTTAGGCACGCCCATGAATTTGTGGCTACCTCGTAATCATGACGTTTTTGGGCGGCAAATGCCCTTCACGCGAGTTTCACAAGGATAGATTCCTGCGAGCGTAGATCACTCCGCTTTTGTTCCCGCCATCAGTTTATACCGATCAAACGCAGGATCCCGCTGGCGATGGCTGCGGTCGGCAATGTAGGCGTCGATGCCTTTCTCTTGGGTGTACGCCACGGAGGCGCCACTGTGATAGCCCGCCTCGGCGTTCTCGACAGAGACTGTGAGAAGAAAGTAAATTTTGAGGGCGAGCTTTTTCGAGCCAATAGCTGAAATGAAAGCTGGTAAAGACGATCGGGAGGTCGCTCACTCGCCAGTTGGCTCCGCTGTCGAAAGTCACAAGCAGGCTCGGTGCCCGAGGTGTCCCTGCAGACTCGAAGCGGTGACTTATGAGGGCGTGGATCTCGACATCTGCCGGTTGTGTCACGGCCTTTGGTTTGACAAGGGCGAACGAAGTTAGGGTGCGAAGAAATAAATCTGTCTACGCTTCTCGTTCATCGTGCATCGTTTTATACTGTAGAAATGATGCGCTCCTCAGCCGACTATCCCAAACACTTCTCGATGATCCGCGAGTTTCATTTGGCCGACTTTTTCACTCTGGCCAATGCAGCGTGCGGCATGGCGGGCGTTTTCTGCGCCATGACTTACGTGGGCAGCCAGTCCCTGACCCACTTCTTCGTAGCCACAGCCTTGGTGCCGGCGGCGTTAATATTCGATGTCTTCGATGGGCGTGTGGCACGGCAACGACATACTCACTCGGCGCTTGGGCGCGAGCTGGATTCACTCGCCGACATCATCTCATTCGGGGTCGTGCCCGCGGCAATTGGATTCGCCGCCGGGTTGCGTGGTGGCTGGGACTGGATAGTGCTTATTTACTTCGTTTGCTGCGGAGTGAGTCGGTTGGCCCGCTATAACATCACCGCTGAGGCCCTCGCGAAAGGCAAGGACAAAGTTCCCTATTACGAAGGTACACCGATACCTACAAGTGTGCTTCTGGTCGGTGTGCTGGCGCACGCTGGCTGGGCGGGTCGGCTCGATGAGAACCTTTATTGGGGCATCTGGACATTAGGCCCCTGGGACTTCCATCCGCTGGTCTTGCTATTCGCTCTGTCTGGAACCGTGATGATCAGCAAAACGTTACGGATTCCGAAAATCTAGCGTGCCTGGTAAATCTGATTTACTCACTTTCTCTTTCTCACGGCTGCAGGTCCGTTCCACGCCCTAGCCGGGTCTCACCTAACGATTCCGTTCCGACGCGGGTCAGCGTCGTGAGTTAACCGCTCATCGAAGTATTCATGCCGCGTTCGTGCGAATGTCCAGACAACTCCTTCCTGGCACATGGCTGCGTTTTCTGTGATTGAAATCTCAAACGTTCGGAGGATTTATGCGACCCCCCGCTTGACATTGGTAAGCCATTCCAATACGTCTGCATCAACCGATCGCCAAAACAACGGTCAAGACCAGCGCCAACACGACCCCAGTAATCCAAATAAGCCGCCACGGCTTTGCTGGGACAATCAGAAATGCGATTACGTGGGGCCGCTCCCTTGCGGCAGACAATGGTCGACGTAGATCTCGGCGAATGCCATCCCGTAAATCTCGGCGAATCCCGCCAAGTCGAATTCGAACTTGATGCCGGGATCCTGAAGCCGCGTGACTTCGACAACCGAGCCCTTGCGGCCGTCTTTGAGAACCGTCCCGAGCGTTTCCCAATAGCGAGTATACGGCGGGCCAGGGATAGCGTCACCGGAAATCCAATAGCCCTTGTATCGTTCCATCATCGGCGTTCAATCCTTCAACTGGCCCCACACATTCCGGCGAATCGTTTCGAGGATCATTCACGAGCGGTGGTACGTCGTAGCCTTCCATAGCATCCGCGGGGTAAGGCTTCAACAAACTGAGGGCGTGGCTAATCTGGTCAACAGCAAGCCATCTTCGCGCATCGTCATTGGTTAGCATCACGGGCATCCGATTGTGGATCGGGCGCAGCACATCGTTGGGCTCCGTCGTCACAATCGTGTACGTGCGCAGAAGGCGTCCGTCCGGTTGCTTCCACGAATCCCATAGGCCGGCGAACGCAAACGGCTCATCA
This sequence comes from uncultured delta proteobacterium, assembly GCA_963840855.1. GTDB lineage: Bacteria > Desulfobacterota > Binatia > UBA9968 > UBA9968 > DATACQ01. The sequence goes on along the minus strand of CAWJBB010000085.1, from coordinate 111,625 downwards.
GACTTGAGCTTAAAACGCATAGGAATTTTCCGCTTTCCCTCCCTGCGCCACTCGTAAAAGCCGTCCGCTAGAACGAGACAGCGACGCTTTCCTAACAGGTCCTTGAATGCCGGTTTCTCGGCGAGCGTTTCAGCGCGGGCGTTGATCATCCTGTTTCCGATGGCCGGATCTTTGGCCCACCATGGGATCAATCCCCAGCGGAACAGCTCGAGGGTTCGTTTTCCCGCGGCTTGAACGATCACGGGCGCTTCTTGAGTTGGAGCGATGTTATAGCGGGGCTTTAAGCCGAACACTTCATCGACATTCCAAGTAAGGCGAAGGTCGGAAAATTCACGAGGAAAATAGGTATAACGGCCGCACATAAGATCGTCCTTGACCCCTTTTAAACCAAAGTTGCGTTATTCCGCAATTCGTAGATTTCTACGCCGACGGAAGCTCGGACTCAGTTATATCCCTTGGTGTACAGGCTGGATCACATAGATGGAGAATTCAGTTCAATCGCAGAGTTAACAAAATGCGATTGAGCCGCGGCGGTTCTGTGGCCGGACGTTGCCAACATACCTGACCGCCGCCGGCTCTAATCCAACGATAGACCGTCAAGACGAAACATCGCATGAGTCTCGTGTTATGCGTATGCCCGCTTCGGATCAACAAACAGCCTGAGCTTGTTCGCCGTCAAGATCTCGCATACATCATTCGATTCGCGTCAGCTTCCACGTTGTCGGATTCGCTACCGGCCCGGTCTGGTTGAGTTCCTGCGTGATCGTCAGCGTCTTACCATCCAACTTGTAGGAGGCGGTGTTAAATACGCCCGATCGCATGGGGGCAAGTTGAAAAAAGGGAACAAGAAGAATTCCTATCGAAACGTCTGTGCTTCTTGACCTGCCTGCTAATGGGTGACCCTGCAAGGGCATCCCGAACGGCGCGAAGCGGAAGAACCCGGCTTCCCGGTCGAGCAGGCTGCTGAAGACGCTCGGCGAGTCGAAGGAGGGCACGCAGAGCCAGTCGATCGCCCCGTCGGTCATCTGCATTTCTTGCCTTTACAAAACGGAATTGTACCGTGTTTGTACAAATAGACGTGGCAGTTAGTGATCGCGCAGTAGACGTACATGATAACGCCGTGATTGGTGATCGGCGCCGCCATGATGGTTAAGTTCGTGAGCGTCGGCTTGCCCGTAGAGGACTGAGTGCTCCAAGTGTCGGTAAGCACATTGTATTTTCGGAAAACTCGATCCGAAGCATCGAGCCACAAAAAATCCCCGCTGACGGGATCGTCAACCATCACCCCCATAGCGCCCGTACCGTCGTAAAAATCGACGCTAGAGGAGAGCGGGCTTGCGAGTTGAGTCAATGTGCGGTTCTGATCCATTTTCCAGAAATGTCCAGCATTATCGCCAAAGACGAGAATCCGGTGGACGCCGCTATACGCCATAAACACCGGCTGCGCCGCCATCGGGATATTGGACTGCACCGTAATCCACCCGTTTGTCGATTCGCTGAAGTACGTTAGGCGCCCACAGTTCGTCCCGCCGCACGCGCCAGCGCCACCGGGGCCGCCATCGCCCTGAATCCAGAACAACCCCCCCGCCTCGCGAAAATAGCTCAAGCCGCCGCAACATTGCGTGAACGAGAGTTGGCTATTATTAGGCAGGTCCGATAACCATGTGTGGCCGTCGATGTCGAAGCGGGCAATGACCTGAGTGTCTTTGCCCTGGCGGCGATAGAAGTATCCCTCGGAAGTGTCGATGGCATTATGGTAATAGGCGTGATCAGTAACCCCGGGATTGGACCAACCGGCAGGAAGATTATCCCAACAGTTTGTCGCCTCGTCGTAATAGACAAATCTCTGGTCCTGAGTCATCACGCTATCTATATGATCGTTGCCGACAAAGTAGCCGCGCTTGCGAACCGAGTCCCAAACAAACTGTGCGGCATAGGAGATGATATTGCCGTCCGTGCCGGGCTGTAACAGCGCCGCCTTGCACCCGGTTGTCAGGCTAATCTCGGCCCAGGAGCCGACGGCGAGCGCCGCGGCGGCATCGGATAAGACAGTTGCTTTTGCCGGAGAAATAGAAAAAAGAAACAACAGGATCGCAAGTAAATAAGTTTTCATCTTCATTGCCCCGAAATCGTAAACCGGATAATCGCATATCTGGCCGAGCCTCCTGCTGTTGCAATCGCCGCATCGACGGTGCAGGGCGTGACGGAACAAGTGGCCCCATTGGCGCTAAAAGTTCTTATCGTCGGCGTGCCGCTCACCGTTCCCGCCGCCCATGTGCCATTGCCGCAACTGAGAGCCGAAGACAATATCGAATTGGAAGCGCCGCCCGTAAGAATGGGATTCACCGACGCGCCGGAAGTATCGGCCCGGCAGTCCACCGCCGTTATGGTTTGATCCGCTCCCGAGACATTGCCGCAAACCGCCGGGCATCGTCACCATCGGCCAAGACGGTACTTGCCGTATTATATACCCAAGCTCGCGCAGGCCCTGCCGGAATGCTTCGATGCGGGCCGATTGCCCGTCAGGCGTGGCACCCGTTAAATAACCAATCCGCGGGACTTTCCCGGTCTGCTGCGCTTCGGCTATCACTCCAAGAGCAAGTAACACCACTGCAATAAGGATTGATGGCAGCGCAGCTTTCTTCATTGCGCACCTCGTTACGGATGCTATCACGCAGGCGGTAATTGCGGAAACGATTATTTACGGCAGAAGGGAAACCGGATTTGTCGAGGGGGAAAGGGCTAATTTCGGCTCAGGATTGAACTGAACGACGCAACGGTCAAATCTCAGAGGATTTGTTAGATGGCGAATTCAGTTCAATCTGAGGGTCAAGGGTTAACGTCTGAGCGAATCCGGGGACCCGTCGACGAATTGATGTCCAGTGCTTTTACCTGTTTTCACCGAATCACCCGATCCGCCCTCGCGAGCAGATTCGGCGAAATCGTGAGGCCAATCTGCTTGGCGGTTTTGAGATTGATCACCAGCTCAAACTTCGTCGGCTGCTCCACCGGCAGGTCGGCGGGCTTGGCTCCCTTCAGAATTTTGTCTACATAATATGCGACGCGCCGGTAGCTGTCCGCGATGTCCGCTCCGTAGTACATGAGCCCACCGACATCTACAGCTTCTACGTACGGGTACGTCGACGGTAACCGGTTCTTTAACGCAAAGCCGACGATCCGTTTTTGATTTTCACTCATTAGCCGGCCCGCGGCCATATAGAGTCCATCCGGGCGCTCCTTACTCAGCGCAGCGAATACCTTCTCGAAATCGTCTGCACGGCGTACCTCCCAAGGCTGAAGAGTCAACCCCAGCGCACGCGCCGCGACTTGGAGAACCTCTTTCATGTCGAGTGCAATGCCCGGACTGGTCGCGTCGTAGAGAACCGCGACACGGGCCACTTTGGGAACGGCTTCTTTGAGCAGCTCGAGCCGCTTACCGCCTAGCTCTCTGGAAAGGGTTGTAAGGCCGGTGACGTTGCCGCCGGGACGGGCAAGGCTTTCAACGAAGCCTGCCTCGACTGGATCGACCCCAGCGCCCACCATAACGATGGGAATCGTCTTGGTCGCATTCTTGGCCGCTCGGACCATCCTGGTCCCTCCTCCCACCACGATGACATTAACCTTGAGACGAACCAGCTCCGCTGCAAGCTCAGGGAAGCGATCGACTTTCCCTTCCGCATATCGGTACTCAAAGGCGATGTTCTGTCCTTCTATATAGCCCAACTGGCGCAGAGCCAGCCGAATCGGCTCGGAGCGCGAGGAGTCGCTAATAGGATCATTTGGCGATAAATACCCTATCCGAGGGACTTTCTGTTCGATTTCACTGAAGGGACCCACCCGATTTCAACGAAGGGGACCACCCAATTCAGCGGAGCGAAGCGACGAAGTTATCTTGACTGTCTACAATAAGCCTCCCTAGTTTTTCAATCCTGATTTTTTCTCTGTGAGTTTTTCTCTATAGGACTTCTCTCCTTTCAAGGTGATTTTCTGAGATGGATGAATCAGCCGATCCACGATGGCCTCGGCGATCACCGGATCTTCAAACAGTTTGAGCCATCCCTGAGGCTCAACCTGGGAAGTAACGATGAGGGGAGCCTTGCGGTAGCGCTCTTCGAGGATGTCCATCAGGGAAGTGGCTTCCTCGTGGGTATAGTTTCTTAACCCCAGGTCATCGAGGATCAAAACCTTGGCCTTGATGAGACTACGGATGTAGTTGAGGTAACGGCCGGCGGCCCTGGCAGCTTGGATTTCCTCGAACAGGAAGTTGACTGGCAAGAATTGCGTGGGATGACCTTCCTGGCACAGCCGTTTTCCCAAGGCTATCGCTAGATGAGTCTTTCCCAAACCGGTTTTACCTAAAATCAAAAGATTCTCCAGGTTATGGAGGAAGCCGAGCTCGCAGAGTTCTTTGATCTTGGCTTTGGTCAGATCCTTGTGGAACGCTAAATCTAAGTCTTCCAGATCGGCGCGGAACCGAAAGCGGGCCTTGGTCACCAGCGCCTTGGCGGTTCGGTCTTTGCGCGACAACAGTTCATCTTCGAGCAGCAAGCGTAAAAACTCCAGGGGATGGAGCTGCTGGGACAAAGCGATCTGGGCTTGCCGTTCGCAGGCTTCATGGATGCCAAACAGGCGCATCTGGTGGGAAAGGTTTCTGACTTGATCAAGCATCATGGCGGGGAGACCTCCTGGTGAAACGGCTGTTTTGGGGGGTACCCAAGGTATGGGTCAAAGCGAGATCGTCGTTTATAGGGCCTCTGTGGAGGTCGTTTTTCTCTGCTCCCTGCTCTGGGAGGTAAAAAATCAGGTTGGGGCTGGATTTTAAGCTCGTGCTCATAGCAGTTCCTCCTCCACCGACGGCAGCGACAGTTCAGAATCTGAGCCCGAGTTGGCAGCGTATTGGTGTAGATGCACGGTATCCAGCTTTCTCTGCGGGGGAAGAAGCGTGGGTCTTTGGCCGTGGCTAACAAAGTAAAGGGCGCAGTCTTTGATGTAGGCGAGCCGTGTCTTGTTGAAGACAATCGCCCGCTGGCATGCATGGTCCAAAGCTTCAGCCGTGATGGGATAGCGTTTGGCAAGCCGCAAGATTCCTTGGACCCGTCTTAGATGGCGCAAGGGATGTTGGCCTGAGAGCAGATCATCGAGTAACTTCTCGACATGGGGGCCAAGCTTTTTGGCCTGTTCTTGAGCGTGACGGACTTCAAAGCGCGCCACGCTCAGCTTGGCTTCGGGATAATGGAAATCATAGGTGGAGAACTGTCCGATCCCCATCAGTCTGGTGTGAGCGGTAAGGGGCTGGCTGTCCTCACTAAACACTTCCACAATTTTCTCGGTGAGCCTGACCCGGACCCTTTGGCTGACGTAGACAAAGGGGACCGAGTAGAAGTTTTTCTCCACTTGGATATGGCAGTCGGGATGGACTTTAGCCTGGCGCCACTCGCTTAACTCGAAGGGAGAGGGTGGCAGGGCCTTTAATTGCTTTTTCTCTTGCTCGAAGCGCTGGTTGCGGCTCACCCCGTAGTCTTTCATCACCTCGCGGTTCAACCGATGAAGATATTCCCTGAGGGTTTGATTGAGATCTTGGAGAGAATAGAAGACCCGGTTACGGACCTCCTGGAAAAACCCTCTTTGGATCACTCCGATGTGGCATTCCCCAGAGCCCTTGTCCCGGGCCTTGTAGGGTCTGGCCGGCAGTACCGCAAAGCCCATGTGATTGGCAAAATCACAGTAGGTGGGATTTACATCGGGGTCGTACAGATCGGCCTTGTGGACACCGCTCTTGAGATTGTCCACCACTACGTAGGGGGTTATCCCACCAAAGTAGGCGAACATGCGCTGCTGGACCCCGATGAAGGTGGAAAGCTTCTGATCTAGAACGAATTCCCCGAAGGTATACGAGCTGAAGGGCAGAACCCCTAAGAAAAACTGGGTCAGTGTCTTGTTTCCCGTCCCTCGCTCGGTGATAAACAGACCGTCTGAAAAATCGATCTGGGTTTTTTCCGCAGGCTTGTGATGAAGCCGGATAGTCACTTGATCGGGTGAGGCTTGCACACTAACCTTTTCCCGAAACTGACGCCAAAACTTTACATACCCTGTCTCGGGGGCCACCTCCCGCTGGATCTGCTTGACCGTGGTCCCTTTGCCATAGACTTCCTGGCGGACATACTCCCAGTCAACCGTCTCAACCCAACCACCGCTCTCACTGGGCGGCTCTGCGGTGGGCTCCAAAAACTTCCGCACCGTCCTGCGCGAAAGCCGAAGTATCCGGGCAATACGGCGAACGGAGTGCCCCTGTTCGGACAGGGTTTTGATTTGAGCTCGCATACGAACGCTGGTCCTTTCTTTGGCCATTAACTGGATCCTCCTCCAGTTGGCCAAGGTAGCATCGTTCGTCGGCTCGCTCAGAAACGAAGGGGACCACCTGAAATTGGGTGGGTCCCTTCCTTGAAATCAGGTGGGTCCCTTCGTTGAAATTGGGTGGGTACGTTCCGTGAAATCGGTCAACTTTCCTCGTCTGCTGCGCCTCGGCTATGACCGCAACAGCAAGTAGGATCACTACGAACAGGATTGACGAGACACCAGCTTTTTTCATTACAGACACCATTTGCACATTACGCGGAAGGTAGCAGAGAAAAGTGCCATTTACGACAGAAGGCGAAAAGTATTCATCGAGTGGAAAAACCAGATTTTTAGCCTGAGATTGAACTGAACGACGCGTCAAACCAATCCCAAACAACGTAATGTATTGGCGGCCAAGGTGCCGGAATCACATGAAAATCCCAGCCTTAGGAGGTAGAGACTAGCGTCACTTTGGAAGCGAGACCGTGAGCACCAAAAATGGTCTATCTATTCGCGCCGTAATAAGGTCTTTTTCCTTGCGCGATGAACTACCGGAATTAGGTGCACAGGTGTTGGAAATGATCGGCAGCCTAGTTTGCCGAGCGTGGCTCATCAAGAAATAACTGTACTTCGCGAAAAAGATGGATGCGATTCTTCTCCAGGAAAACTACGTGAGTGCCCTCCCCGATTTGAACAAGACGTTTATAGTGGGTGTTGCTGAGTTTGCCGAAGACCGCCTGCGCCCCTGTGACCGGGGTAACGTCATCCCACTCTGCGAGCACAATTAAGGTAGGTGCCTTAATTTCGGATGGCTCCCATAGAGGCTTCCCGGCAAACCAGTACTCCTGAGTATCTTGGACAGTGCCGTTTGGAGTGCGCACAACCGGCGGTGTCTGCTTGGCGCCGACTGGGTCGGTGGCAAGTGTGGCCGCAGACCACGCTTCGAACCAAGCTGCCGGCATCAAGTCTTTTTTCTTTTCTTCCGGCGCGCCAGTTTGAAGACGGCTCCTCGCTTGCTCCATCGTCCATGCTTGATATGCGCCAAGCCTTGCGGGGCTACCGCTCGCCGGCGCCTTGCGTATCCAGCCCGGTGCATAGAGCACCAGACGATTGACTTTGTCGCTGTTTTGCGTGGCGTATCGGCCCATGATCGCGGTACCCCAAGACCAGCCCATTAAATTGAGTTTGGTCACGCCTCGACGGACCAGGATATGATCAACAGCTGCCCCTACGTCCCTAACTGCAACATCGGTTCTGACGATGGGTGGATTGTCAGCGGCCGGCTTTTCCATCTCTAGGGGGCGCGTGGAACGACCGTAGCCCCGCAAATCAACCAGATAAACATCGTAGCCGCGGCGTGCGATGTAATCCATCCACGAGAAACCATCCAAAGGCAAATCGAATGTACTGCTCGCTGCCTGTGTGGTACCGTGCACATAGAGCAGCGTCTTCTCCCCGCTGAATTGGGCCATGCCTTCGGGGCGCTTATTCCTGACATACAGTTGAATGCCAGGGTCATGCGATTGAATCATATAGCTCTCTGTAACGAGCTTGAGTTCTGCTTGAGAGGTGATTCCGGCGCAGCCCATCAACACCAAGAACGAGAGGATGCTGACCCGATTCCATTCTGAATAGATCATATGCTCCTCCTATAGCTCACCATCCATACTGCGGCCCAACCGCACATGTTGACCGGCCGCGGCGAGCGAATGCGAGCCAGAGGACCGGTCGAGCGTGGAGTTGGGCGATACGGTGCGCCTGGCTGATGCGTGCTCCCTATTCCGATTCGGCACACGACCACTCAAAGAGATTGTCGTACACCAGTCCCCAAGGCGGCCGCAGAAAGCCGAGCGCACGAACATCTTCGTACCAGTAGCCGAACGGTGAGGATCGCGAGAACGTCCCTCCACCGATCACCCGACAAATCCGCCCCGTGGCAGACTCCGCCAATTCTGCGATAGCCGTTTTCGCCTGCGCCGCCCGGCGCCGCCCTTCGTTCCCCTCCTCGACGGCGCGGAGCATGCCGTCGTACGCTTGCTCAATCAACCAGCCTTCCATCTCGGCTCTCGACCATTCGACCCGCTCGTAGGCGCGCAAAGTATCGCGCCGCCTGACCATGTGCTGGCGCGCCGACGTGACTGCGGTCTCGACGACTCCAACGATGACCGAAGCGAAAGCACATTGGATGAATCCGCCGGTGGCTTCTATCCTTTTCAGAAGGTTCCCCGGGTGGGCACTACGCTGGCCAGGGAAGTTCGCGAACGCCATCGCGTGACTCTGAGTGGCTACCATTCCATGACCATCCCAGGGTGCTGTTAGAGTCACCCCCGCTGTGCCGTCCCAGGGCACGCCCCGCATATCGAGGAAGAACAAGTCGGGGGTTGTCTCTCCCTCTGGGAGAGCCGTCGTGATCATATAGGAGGTTATCCCGGAACCGCTCCCGAACTGCTTCTGGCCGGTGATCAGATAACGGCCGTCGCTGCCCGCAGGGCGCGCAGTCGCCTTCGTCTTCGCCATGTCGCCACCACTACCAGGCTCTGATGTGATGGTTCCCCACCAGGCGCCTTCTCTCACCGTTTGGAAAATCTCAGAGCGTTGCGCGACCCATGCCTCCTGAGATGGCGGAGGCACTTCCGGTGAGGTCAGCCATACAGCGAGGACCGACGGGTGCATCGCACAAACAAGCGCAACGGAAGGATCCCCGTGCGCCATTTTGATAACAATGCCTCTTGGCGTCTTCAAACGCCTTCATGAGACTTGCGGCGATCCACTGGTTGTGATCGTAGATGTCTCGCTGATGGCGATCGTATGCATAATTGGAAAGATTCCAGTTTTCTTGTAATAGGCCATTTCCACATCTCGATAATTCGGGAAAAGACGGTACACATTGGGAGAGCCGTTCAAAAAAGAGGATGGCGCCAGGGAGGTAATCATTGCATCCAGCTCGCCGGCTTCAAGCATTCCATTGATTGTTTTACCAGGCGGGATTTCTTGAAGATGGATTCTGGGAGGAAGGTTTAGTTCTACTCGTTCAACCGGATCTGGAGCTTCAATCCCGCCTCGGTACCAGGATACTTTCGTCAGATCAACACCATACTCATCCTGCAAGATTCCCCGTGCCCAAACTGCAGCGGTCTGTGAATACTCTGGTCCGCCGACCTTTTTTCCTTCGAGGTCTTTAGGCTCCCGGATTCCTGAGCGCGCATTGATGTAGATGTCCGCATGCCGGAAAACTTTGGAGGGGAAAACAGGGATAGCAATGTACGGTTTCGGAATGCGTTCGCGTGTGGTGACGTAACCTGAAGTTGAAATCTCAGTTACGTCAAATTCCGAGTGATGGAGCACCCGCCAGAATGTTTCCCAAGGCTTCAGTTGAACGTAATTGAGCTCGATCCCTTCAGGTTGAACTGTGCCATCGATCAACGCAGCAGTGCGGTCGTAATAACGGAGCGCCATGTTGAGGCGTAGTTTAGACATACACGCCTCCTACTGTTTTCAGGGTAACTCGAGGAAATGTCCGGCGAGGCATTTCCTTAAATGAATATTTCGCCTAACTATTAGGTGAGCCGCCATAGGCAGCGACAAAGGCCGGTCGGCTCATCTCCGGCGACGGCCTCGACAATGAAATCCAAATCGGCTGCAATATCCACCAGCTACCCCAATTTGTCAACGTTTCGTTTCCCGACAAAAGCCGCCAGGGCGGCGGGTTATCTCCCTAACGAACGGCCGCTTATCGCGGCCAGACCATCGCAAAGTTCCCGCAGGATTGAACTGAACGACGCAACGGACAAATCTCACAGGATTGAGTCGATGGAGAATTCAATTCAATCCTAGCATCGCCGCTTGGTCATTTGATCACTCGGTACGCTCGCGCCAGCACCTCCGGCGCGATCGTCAGGCCGATCTGCTTCGCCGTCTCTAGATTGATCATCAACTCAAATTTCGTTGCCTGCTCGACCGGCAAATCAGCGGGCTTGGCGCCCTTCAGAATCCTGTCGACGTAGTACGCGACGCGCTTGTAGCTGTCCGCGAGGTCCGCCCCGTAGTACATGAGCCCACCGGCCTCTACAGCTTCTTTGCTCTCGTGCACCGACGGTAACCGGCTTTTTAAGGCAAAGTCCACGATGCGTTTGCGGTTAGAACGATTAGCGGGCTGTTGAACACGTAGTGTCCATCCGGGCGCTGCTTGCCGATCGCAGAAAACAGCTTATCGAAATCGTCCGCGCTTCGTATCTCCCAAGGTTGAATAGTCAACTTCAGCGCGCGCGCCGCGACTGGGAGAACCTCTTTCACATCGCGTACACTGGCTGGAGTGGCCGGATCGTAGAGAACTGCGACACGGGCAGCTTTGGGAACCGCTTCTTTGAGCAGCTCCAGCCGCTTCCCGCCTAGTTCTCTGCCAAGGTTTGTAAGGCCAGTGATATTGCCGCCGGGACGGGCAAGGCTTTGCACATAGCCTGCCTCGACAGGATCGCTCCCACGGCCCACCATAACGATGGGAATTGTATTGGTCGCATTCTTGGCCGCCCGGACCAGGGTGTCCGCTCCTGCTGCCACGATGATATCAACCTTGAGACGCGCCAGCTCGGCCGCAAGTTCAGGGTACCGATCGAGCTTCCCCTCCCCATATCGGTACTCCGTGGCGATGTTCTGTCCTTCTATGTAGCCAAGCTCGCGCAGAGCCAGCCGAATTGCCTCCGCACGAGTGGACTCAGTAGCTGGATCGAACTGCGATAGATACCCTATCCGCGGGATTTTCGTTGGCTGCTGCGCCTCGGCTATCACTCCAAGAGCAAGCAATACCACTACAACAAGGATTGATGGCACCGCAGCCCTCTTCATTGCGCACCTCGTTTCGAGCGTTATGTATCACGCGGATAGAGATAAAAAAAGCGTGATTTACGGCGGAAGGCGATAAACGTTCGTCGAATACAAAGGCCGGAATCACGCTAGGATTGAACTGATCGACGCATCCGGCAAATCGTACAGGATTTGTTAGACGGAGAAATCAGTTCAATTCGGCCCGTGCGACGTCGTTGCCAAATAACGGACGCGCGCGGGCGACACGAGGATTTTCAGTCCTCATGCCGTAGCGGGACTATGTGACACTATCGGTCGCTATTGGTATCTATCCAAGCGTTTAACGCCGCTTCCAGCCGGTCGATTTTACCGATTCGAACACATAGTGCCATATAGTTCTGGCAAAGTTGTGGCAAAGTGAACAGGCTAGGAGCGATTTTGACTGATCAAGCGCGCTACGTCGGCGAGAAATGCGTTCAAGTTAAATGGCTTGGTCTGATAGCCGTCAAACCCTTCAGCCAACATCGATTCCCGGTTGTGGGTCATGGCCGATGCCGTGATCGCCATGACGGGAATGCTTGAAGTAGCCGGCCCAGCTTTAAGCTGCTTCATCGCGGTGATGCCGTCCATGCCAGAGAGTTGTATATCCATAAGAACGAGAGCCGGTTGTCTTTCTTCGGTGAGACTTAGCCCCTCCTCCGCTGTCTCACTCTCAATGGTCTGGTATCCCTTGGCCTGGAGTAAGTCACGAATGAGCTTACGGTTTTTCTCGTTGTCCTCAATGATCAGTATTAGTTCATTGGCCATCAAACCTCTCTTGGTTGAAGCGGCAGAGTAAACGTGAATGTACTGCCCTTGCCGACTGCGCTTTCAACCCAAATCTTCCCCCCATGCAATTCGACAAACTTCCGTGTGAGCGTCAACCCTAAACCCGTTCCTTCGCGCTTCTTGGAAACGTCGGTACCCACCTGACGAAATTCTTCAAAGATCGCCTCCTGGTTTTCGGGGGCGATGCCGATGCCGGTGTCGCTCACCGATACCTCTACCGCTCCGTTGGTCAGCGCGGCATCAACGTCGATATATCCACCTTCCGCAGTAAACTTGACTGCATTCGATAATAGATTCAAAAGAATTTGCTTGAACTTTCGCTCGTCACCGAGGACTTCGCCCACACGCTCGTCTACGGTATGCCGTAGCGTTATGCCGTGCCGTGTCGCCCGTTCTTTCATGAGAATCAGCGCGTTGTCGATCGCGGTTGGTATGTCAAACTTCGTCAGATCCAATTCCATCCGCCCGGCCTCGACTTTGGACAGATCCAGAATGTCGTTGATCAGCGAAAGAAGATGACGCCCCGAGGAGACAATATCGTCCATATATTCGCTCTGCTTGTCATTCATTTCTCCGAAAACCTTCTCTGAAAGAACCTCGGAGAACCCAATGATGGCGGTCAACGGCGTGCGCAGCTCGTGGGACATGTTGGCGAGAAATTCAGATTTGTGCCGGTTAGCCGTCTCAATCTCGCGGCTCTTATTCTCAATCTCTCGGAACAACCGTGCGTTTTGAATTGCGAGGGCGGACTGTGTCGCAAACGTCTGAAGAAGGTTCACAATCTCAGGTGAAAAGTTGCCTACCTCCTTACGCCAGACGGTTAAGGCACCCATGATCCGCTCCTCGCGCAGAAGTGGAACCGCGAGCAACGATCGATAACCCAGCCGCGCCATTATCGGCCGGATTCGGGTGCCGCTAATCTCTCGCTCGTCCAATAAGTCAAAAACCTGAACTGGCGCGCGAGCGCTCACGGTTTGCCCGGTGGCACCCTGACCTGGGCGAATTGGAGTGGTTTGGAGAGCCTCGATCACTTCTTTCTCCATGCGGTCGCTCGCTCTGAGATGAAACTCTTGAGCAGCTTCATCGTATTCATAGATAACACCGCCATTAGTTCCAGAAAGCTGGACAGCGTGGCGCACAATCGTACTGAGGACTGTCTGGAGATCCAAAGTGGAGCTGACTGCTTGGCCGACTTCTCCGAGAGCTTTCATCTCCTCCACCGATTCCATCAATTCGCGCGTCCGTTCTTGTAACTCTTTGAACAGCCGTACGTTCTCGATCGCAATCACCGCCTGGTCGGCAAATGTTTCGAGCAACTTGATCTGCACTGGAGTGAAGGGGCGCACCTCGCCGCGACGGGCGGCCAAGGTTCCAATGAATTCCTCTTTGTGACGAAGGGGGATGATCAAAAAGGTGCGCGAGCCGCTGTCGGAACCCAGCGTTGGAAAATCATTGCGCTGCGTACGGGCGTCGGGAATGTGGAGAGTGCCATGCTCGCGCACCCAGCGAAACTGTGGCGCATCGATGCTGATCTCGAAGCGGCCGCTGGGTATGGGACCAAAATGAGCCCGCGAAACCATATTGTCGCCCTCGTGCAGTCGCAGCTGCACGTCATCAATCCCACAAACCCGCGCGGCGCTCTCAACGATTGCATCCAGCACCGGCTGCACGTCCGTAGGCGAGCGGCTGATGATGCCGAGCACCTCGGCCGTAGCAGTTTGATGTTCTAGGGCCTCCCGCAGTTCCGCATTGCGTTCCCCGAGTTCCTTGAACAAGCGGACATTTTCGATGGCAATTACCGCCTGGTCGGCGAAGGTTTCGAGGAGCTTGATTTGCTTTTCCGAAAAGGGTCGAACCTCCGTCCGACGGATCATGATCGTGCCGATCGGCATACCCTCACGCACTAGTGGAGTAGCAAGTACGGTCCGAACTCCTATACTTCTAGCGAGTGGTGCCGGAAGGTCATCCACTGGTTCTGTTGCGAGGTCAGGTATGTGAACGGCTTGCCGGGCAATGATGGCTCGGCCGGCTATCGAGCCACGGTCGAAGGCCGGACCTCCGCCCAGCGACCCGGGCAGTGGTCCATAATTGGCTACCCTTTTCAAGGAATCACCATCGATGCGAGTAATCAAAGCGTCGTCAGCCTCGCAGAGCTTTGCAGCATTCTTGACGACGGCGTCTAGCACAGGCTGTATATCGGTGGGCGAACTCGCGATGACGCCGAGAATTTCGCTCGTCGCAGTTTGCTGCTCCAGTGACTCCTTCAATTCTTGAAACAACCGCAGGTTCTCGATCGCGATGACGGCCTGGTCGGCGAAGGTTTCTAGCAGCTTGATCTGAACCGGGGTGAAGGGGCGTACTTCGGTGCGACGAGCGGTCAAGGTTCCAATTATTTCCCCATGCTGACGAAGGGGAACGGCCAACCAGGTGCGCCAGCCGGATCCTATTCCCGGAAAATCGTTCTGCGCGGCTCGGACATCGGGGATGTGGAGCGTGCCATGCTCGCACGTCCAGCGATACTGTGGCTCATCCATACTGATCTCGCCACGTCTAACGGGTGTGGAACCGAAATGAGCCCGCGAGACCAGACTGTCCCCCTCGTGGAGTCGCAGCAGCACGTCATCAACGCCGCAAACCCGCGCGGCGCTTTCGACGATTGCATTGAGCACAGGCTGCACGTCTGTCGGCGAGCGGCTGATGATGCCGAGTACTTCTGCCGTCGCCGTCTGGTGTTCCAGGGCTTCGCGCAGCTCTGCGTTGCGCTCTTGGATTTCCTTGAACAATCGGACGTTCTCGATGGCGATTACGGCCTGCGAAGCAAAGGTTTCCAGCAATCTGATTTGTCTGTCTGAGAAAGGACGAACCTCCGTTCGCCTTATATTTATGACACCAATGGGAATTCCCTCTCGGAGCATCGGAGTACTAAGCATTGTCCGCACTCCCAGGCGCGCCGCCACGCTCTCGGGAAATTCGTTCTTAGCTTCTACTATATCGTGAACGTGCACTGTCTCTCGGCTAAGAATCGCTCGGCCGGAGATACTGGTTGCTGTGATGGGCCTAGATTCCGGTGCTGCAAGAGTTCCGAAGGATGCCACTAATCGTATTCCAGTACCGTCCACGAGTCGAATCTGCGCGTCCGTTGCTTCACAGAGTCGGGCCGCATTCTTGGCAACATTGTCCAGTACCGGCTGGACATCCGTCGGCGAACTGGCGATGACACCCAAGATTTCACTCGTCGCCGTTTGCTGCTCCAAAGATTCCTTGAGTTCTTGGAACAGTCGCACGTTCTCGATAGCGATGACCGCTTGGTCAGCGAAGGTTTCAAGAAGCTTGATCTGGGTCGGCGTGAAGGGACGCACTTCGGTGCGACGCGCAGCTAGTACCCCAATAAGTTCTCCCTGCTGACGAAGGGGAACGAGTAAAAAGGTGAGCGCGCCGCTGGGAGAACCCATCGTCGGGAAATCGTTTTGCGCGCGGACGTCTGGAATGTGGAGTGTGCCATGCTCACGCATCCAGCGATACTGTGGCTCATCAATAGACCTCACGTGGCCAACGGGTATGGGACCAAAATGAGCACGCGGAATCGTAGCGCTTCCCTCGCGGAGTCGCAGCACCACGTCATCAATCCCACAAACCCGAGCCGCGCTCTCGACGATGGCGTCGAGCACCGGCTGCACGTCCGTCGGCGAGCGGCTGATGATGCCGAGCACCTCGGCCGTTGCCGTCTGATGCTCCAGGGCCTCGCGCAATTCTGCGTTGCGCTCCTGCAGTTCCTGGAACAACCGCACGTTCTCGATGGCGATGACCGCCTGGTCGGCGAAGGTCTCCAGTAATTTAATCTGTTTTTCTGAGAACGGGCGCACCTCGAGGCGGCGAATTAAAATAGCCCCGATCGGAATTCCCTCTCGCAGCAATGGGGTGCCAAGTACCGTGCGAACGCCGACACTTCTGGCGAAAGGAGCTGCGAGATCGTTCTCTGACTCTGCTGCAACGTCATGTATATGAATGGTTTGCCGATCAATGATCGCTCGACCCGGAACCCGACCGCGCATGAGGGGTATAAGTTCATTCGTCTCGGGGACAGGAATTGACCCATGTGAAGCCACGTGCCGATACCGATTCCCTTCGACGCGAACAATCTGGGCGTCGGCTGCCTCACAGAGTCGGGCCGCATTTGCCGCCACGGCATCCAGCACCGGCTGGATGTCGGTCGGAGAACTGGCAATGACGCCCAAGATTTCACTCGTGGCAGTCTGCTGCTCCAGTGACTCCTTGAGTTCGTTGAACAGCCGTACGTTCTCAATCGCGATGACCGCTTGATCAGCGAAGGTCTCAAGAAGTTTGATTTGCGCCGGGGTGAAAGGACCCACCTCGATGCGGCGCGCGATCAGAGTTCCAATTATTTCTCCATGCTGACGAAGGGGAACGATTAAAATGGTGCGCGCGATGACAGCAAGGGTTGGGAACTCATTCCTCTGCGTGTCGACGTCGGGAACGTGAAGTGCGCCATGCTCACGCAGCCAGCGAAACTGTGGCGTATCAATACTGATCTCTTCACGGCGCTCGAGTACGGGTATGGGACCAATATGAGCCCGCGAAACCAGACTGTCCCCCTTACGGAGTCGCAGCACCACATCATCAATCCCGCAAACCCGGGCGGCGCTCTCGACAATCGCGTCGAGCACCGGCTGCACGTCAGTTGGCGATCGGCTGATGATGGCGAGCACCTCGGAAGTGGCCGTCTGATGCTCCAGGGCTTCGCGCAGTTCGACATTGCGCTCTTGCAATTCTTTGAACAACCTTACGTTCTCGATGGCGATGACCGCTTGATCCGCAAAGGTTTTGAGAAGTGCAATCTGCTTTTCTGAGAAGGGACGGACCTCAGTGCGGCGAATCACAATGGCCCCGATCGGGTCGCCCTTACACAGTAGGGGCGTGACGAGGAAGGTACGAATGCCTCTTGGTATTCCTCGATCCCTAGTGACCGGAAATTCGTCTTCGGCTAAGGCGATGTCATGGACATGAATCGTTTGCCGGTCGATCACGGCGCGGCCGCTTGCTACCTGGCGGTTGATGGGCCGTGTCTGACTGGTTGGCAGGGAGCCGTATGAGGCCGCGAGCCGAAGAATATCACCCTCGACCCGAAGAATTTGTGCATCGCTAGCCTCACACAGCCGCGCAGCATTCTCCGCCACGGTGTCCAAAACGGGCTGAATATCGGTCGGCGAACTGGCAATGACGCCCAAGATCTCACTCGTCGCAGTCTGCTGCTCCAGGGATTCCTTAAGCTCATTAAATAGCCGCACGTTCTCGATGGCGATGACCGCTTGATCGGCGAAGGTCTCAAGTAGCTTGGTCTGCCTGTCCGAAAACGGGCGGACTTCTCGTCGACGAATATGAATAGCACCGATGGCAACACCTTCACGGAGTAACGGTGTGTCGAGTACCGTACGGAGGCCCATTGCGATTCCACGGGCCTTAGCTTCCGGAAATTCAGCGTCGGCGGCTCGAAGGTCATGGACATGTATCGTCTGCCGGTCAATGATTGCTCTACCAGCGGGCGTGCCGCGATCCAGAACGCGGCCGCTCTCGCCCACAACACCTGCTATAGGAATGGGGCCGAAGTGTGCAACCAGACGCAAAAAGTTGCCATCAAGCCGAAAGATCGCAGCATCTTCCGCGTCACAGAGTCTGGCAGCTCGCTCGGCGATCGCATCGAGCACCGATTGAAGGTCCGCCGGCGAGCTGGCGATCATGCGAAGAATGTCACTGGTCGCCGCTTCCCGTTCGAGCGACTCGGCGAGCGCGCGTCGCAATAACTGAGCGTTTGGCGCTTGTTTAGGCCGAGACTTTTTCACCGCCGGCGGTCGCGGCTTTGCCTGTGATTTCGTAGTGTCCTTTTTGGTGGTGGACGCCATAAATGACCGAGATAGTGATTTGCGCAGGGCGAACTTACCATACCAGCGATCGCAGTAAACTTTGGTAGATAGTTCGCCCAGTGGCTGAGCTGACCTTTACTTCAAGTGGTTGGTGGCGTCAACGGGGAAATTAGCTCGTTGGCCTAAAGCGTCGGGTAAAGCAGAAACGGCTGTCTGACGGGTGAACCTCACAGGATCTGTACGACGGAGAAAACGCGGCTCGCCGGCCCAAATAATCGCGACTCACGACGAGCGAAACCCTCGCCTAGCTCTGAGAATCGAGGAAATTTTGCGTAGGATTGAACTGAACGACGCCTCAGTCACGTCTTGTAGGATTAGGTCGTAGGAGAATTCAGTTCAATCCCGGTGTCACGGCGTGGTTATTTTAATCACTCTGTCCGCTTGATTGGCTAATGTTTGTAGTTTGAAACTACCGTAAACTTGTTTAATTCCCAATTCCCGCTGCGCCTCTCCCGAAATCGAGAGATCCGGAATTTCGGTCATTGCCGATCACTTCACATTAAAAGGTGCGACGCTTATTACGCTGGCTTCGTACCGAAGGCGAATAAAGCGCGATTCAGTTTGTGAAATCCATTGGGCTTCTTGAACTTTTGAAGTTTTTGAAACACTTCGTTTTTGGCTTGTTCGAGGAAATCCGGAGTAATCTTTTCGAGTTGGCGCCGGAAACCAGCCGACCAGAGGGACGACCAATACTGTTCCTCATCGGCGTACACGAAATCTTTTTCTTCAACTGAGATTCGCGTATCCGCGAAGCCTGCCCGTCGCAGCGCCGTTTCTAACTGCAACGGCGTGTCGAACCGGCAATCGAATTTCGCAGGGAGTTCTTTTGCCGCCGGCGCATACACAAAGGGTCTAAGCACCTCATTACACCAAGTTTGAGACGGATTATCAGCGGCCCAGGTGCTGAGAGCTACCCGTCCTCCGCGCTTGAGCACACGGTAAAACTCCTGGAGAACGCGCGCGGGTTCAGCGAACATCCAAAGGGCAAAGCCGCACATGACCCAATCGAACGACGCATCTGGTAAATTCATTTGTTCAGCGTCCATATGACGGATTTCAGCGTGGCTTAGTTTCCGACTCTCGATGTCTTTAGCTGTTTCGCGTACCATGTCCGGAGAAAAGTCGATAGCGGTCACATGGCCAGTAGGTCCGACCCTTGCGGCTACTGGAAACAACAACGCGCCTCTGCCAGCGGCTACGTCGAGCACTTTATCGCCCGAATCCAGGTCGGCAAGATCGACCAAGCATTGACCAAAATAAGAGAAAATTTGTGGACCGATCCGGTCATAGATTTTGGCAGTCTGGCTGAATACTCGCAGGCTCTCTTCACGCTTATCAATACTTTTGTCAGTCATTACTGCGTCCTGGCCACAGAAATAAAAGCAACAACCGATATCGTTGTTGCGGAGTAGCACTTAAACGATAAGGGAATATCCCTCGGCTCTTGAAGCTACTTATCACGAACAGAGAAGCTGAGAAAAGTGTTATTTACGGAAGAGAGTAACCAGATTCGTCGAGGGAAAAAAGCTAAAATCGGCCTGAGATTGAATTGATCGACGCAACGGTCAAGTCTCACAGCATCGAGTCGCAGGAAGAAAGCAATTCAATTACAAGCTTAACACCCTCGGTGAACGTCGGACTCCAACCGGTTGGCATTCATAATAATTGGACTTATCCCCTTTTCCTGTAGGCACGTGAAGCCCGGCTAATTTGCTTTCGAGAGTAGGAGGCTTAGACGACTACGCACGGATCTGTGGGTCAAGTTTACTGCAGGGCGCCGATCTTGATATCGTGGAGAATCTCACGCGCTGCGCGGATACCTGAAAGGGCAGCCCCTTCCATAAAGCCCTGAAACTCGTAGAACGAGCTCGTATGCTCGCCCGCGAAGTACAGGTTGCCGACCGGCTTCGCTTCGTTGTCAGCGATCGTCGTGAAGTATCCGGGATGGTTACACGTGTAACTCCCCTTCACGAACGGGTTGGAGGGCCAGTGCTCGAGGTGGACACGACGACTACCCTCGGAGCCCGTGGCCGCGGCCAATGCGCCGGAGTAGACAAGATTGAGGTCACTCAGGAAGGACTCCGCCTCCGTCTGGACCTGTTGGGGGTTGAGGTCGAGGCTGGCCCCTCGCTTGCCGCCCGAGTAGTCCGTCAGTATCGCGTGCAGATCCGTGGCCTTTATCGGGTTTGTCTCCCACGTCGTTTGGTGATGCGGAAGATCCGAGTAAGAATTGCCGTTGCTTCCCTGAGATAGCCACGGACGGCTGTCGAAACCGACCATCATCTTGGCGTTGGTTCCGTAGCGGAGCTCGCTGATGGCGAGTTGCTTCCAGGGAGGGAGGCCGAGACTCATATCCAGGTCGACCTCGCGGAGTGTCGAGAACGGAATGGCAAAGACCACGGCATCGAACGTCTTGCTGAAGCCGTTCTCAAAGGTGAGCTTTATCCCACTACCATTCTTGCTAGCCTTGACGAGCCTCATCCCAAGTTGGATCTGTCCGTTAAGTCGGTTACGAAGACCCTCGACGATCTGCTCGTTCCCCCCAATGATGTGATAACGCTCGTCGCTGAACACACCAAAAGGCCGAAACTTGGATCGCCGATCCGCGTGGATGAAGAGCAAAGCTCAAACAACTCTGCTCGTCGATCTCGAGCCCATACTCCGCGATGTAGGCTTCTTCGATGGCCTTGCTCACAATGCTTCCTGCGTCACGAGTATCGAGGTACTCACGGAGGTTTGTAAAGTCGAGTTTAGTATCGGCATCCGTGTGGCTATCCGCCGTCGGTTTGCCGACCGTGCGCAGGTCGTCACGCATGGCGGCGACCAAATCCCGAAATTCATCGACGACTGCCGATTCCGGAAAGTGTTGCCCGTTGAAAAAGTAAAAGATTTCACCCGGGGGCTCTTTCTCAACGTCCTCGAGCGCGAGATTGAATTGCTTGGCGTACCCGAGCAGGGTCTTATGCAGGTTGTCAATGAACTCGCCGCCGCGCTCGGCAACTTGGCCGGGGAAGAAGCCGCCGAGCGAGAAGCAGCGGCCGCCGACTCGATTGCTTGCATCGTACAGCGTTGCGTGAATACCGTTGTTTTTGAGCTCGTCCCCGCAGGCGAGGCCCGCCAAACCAGCCCCCACGATCGCAACCCTCACGCCCGGACCTAGCTGCTGAGCCGCCAAAGTGTGGCGCAGCGGCCAGGCGACTGACCCAATTCCGCCGACCACGGCTAGTTTGCTCATGTTTGCGAGGAACTCACGCCTATTGATACGCCGGGCAGCCGCGCCGGCCTCAAGGGCGGCTGCTTGCTGCAGACCCTCACTCGTCGAGATGTTGTTCTCTTCGCAATAGCAGGCGATCCTGATTGCACGAGCAAGGTTTCTAAAAGATGGCGAACGACTCATATGCTTTCTCCTCGAAAAAAGTCCCACGACGTGAGGGAAGACGCCCAAATGAAATAATCTCACGTAGACCTAATGTATAGCGTTTTATCCTGATGCGTACGAGCAGGAAGGTTTCGACTAAGATCGATGAGTGGCATTGAGGATATGCGCGTTGAACAAACCCGACAGCGCCACGTTACTACCGGCTATTTAGACTGTAAAGCTCTATAGAGACGCAGACTGGAGCAAGGGCTGTCTATTCCTTGGTAGGATTGAACAGGGTATTTGATGCGATTACCCTGGACCACCTCCTACTGAAAGGGGAACCAAATATTCTAGCAGAGTTTTTCTGGCTCACAATTGTCAGCAATCCCGCCGGGGTCCAAAACGGGACATCGCTATCAGGAAGTTTTATGTTTATTTGGGGTGCGGTGTGATGTTAAGGAGATAATAGGTATCGCCCCTGATTTGAAAATAGAAACGCCACACCCTATCGACGCGGGCTTGCCAGATATCGCGTGCTTCATCGTATTTTTTGGCCCGCAAGGAAGGATGGCGAAGATTTTGAACTAAAAGAGCTAATTTGCGATCAAAGAGCTTCTGAACGTGTAAAGGAGCACTCGCATAACTCCTTTCGAATTGTGGAGTCAGCCGGACGTTCACTAAGACTTCTTAAACTTTTTTGCGCGGCGATGGAGAAACCGGATAGCTGCTTCCGCGGTCTTGAAAGGACCATGGGCTTTTCCCTCGTCGATTTCCTTAAGCGCCTGTGCCAACTCGCGGTCGAGGGTGGTCTTCGGAGTGAGAGTAATCTTTTTTCCCTGCATTTCAGCTTCCAAGAGGTCTCCTACTTCTAAACCGGCCTTTTCCCGCAGAGCGATTGGAAGGGTAACCTGGTACTTCTCTTTGACTTTGACAAGGGCCATGTATGTGCGATCTCCTATCGGTTAGAAAGTTAGAATATCTAACACCGTTAGGCTACACCATGCCATACGCTCGCGTCAACTTCGCGGTCACGGTCGGCGAAAAACGGCAAATCACAACGAGGACTGGGAATGCACTTAAGTGCGTTTTGCCGTGGCTAAGTGTGTCTTTTGGACACCCACGTCTTTTTTGGCTGCCGCTGATTGGCGGATTGTTTAGTAGAATCAGGCTGGTGTGCCCGCCGAGAATCGAACTCGGACTCAGGGTGCCGGAGACGCGGATCGCGAATTTCTAACGTTCCAAACTACTGAATATTTTAACGCCTCAGTTTGCCTTTGACATCTGCCTGTTCAGGTGGTAGCGGCGAATCATGAGCCGGCCGTTGCGCATGTTTTTCCTCTATCGCGATGGTGCCGAGCAAAGGGGGAGGGATCCAGAATGGTTGCATGGCGCGCCCGTATCGGTTTGATCAAGCCGACCCATCGCGGCAAATCCTTTGCCTACTGGTACAAGCATGCGCCGGAAGGCGTTGAGATCGTGCCAACGTTTATCGGCTTTCGCAGCGAGAAGCGGGAAAGTTTTCTCGAAGGATTTAAAAAGGCCGAAGCCCTGGCCGTGCAACTGAAGGAAGTCGGTTGCGACATTATCTCGGTGAGCGGGACGCCGCCGTTTTTGCTCAAGGGCCTAGATTATGAACGGCAGTGGGCGGCGGATCTGTCGGCGAAGATCGGTCTGCCGGTGGTGACGCCGATGGAACCCCACGCCATCGCATTGCAGACCCTCGGAGCGCGGAAAGTGGCGGTGGCGACCTATTACGGCAACGAACTAAATCAAGCCATTGTGAACTATTTCTCGCGCTTCAGCTTGCAGTCGGAACTAATGCCGGGCCTGAGCATGTCCGGCGAGAGTTCGGGGCTTTATACGACTTCGCTTCTGGCTCTGGATGAAGTGTCGCATATGGATGTGTACCGCCACTGCAAACGGGCTTTGGCGACCATGCCGGCGGTGGACGCGGTGTACATCAACGGCGGTGGTTGGGACGCGGCGCCGGCGATCGAATTCCTTGAACGCGATCTGAAAATTAAAGTCGTGTGGGCGTTGGCCGCCGAAATGTGGTTGACCTATCATATCTTGAAGATCGAAAATACAGTGCCGAGCGGCGGCATCTTGCTGAGCGGCAACTATGCGCCGGCGCAGGGGGCTAAGTGATAATTTACATGAAAACGATGCTGCTGGTTTTTTTTCTTGGCCTGACGACTGGTTCTCCGCTGGTCGCGCAGACGCCTTACTACCAGGGCAAAACGATCAACATCCGTGTCGGATTCACCGCGGGCGGCGCTTTCGATGTGTGGGGGCGTCTCATCGCTCAGTACATGGGGAAATATATTCCCGGCAACCCCACCCTGGTGGTGCAAAACATGACCGGCGGCGGTTCGATGATCGCGGCTAACTATGTCTACAGCGTCGCCAAACCGGACGGGTTAACGCTAGGCATCGTCAGTCCGGGAATTTATGTTTTGCAGCTCTCAGGGCAAAAGGAAGCCCAATTTGAATGGTTCAAGTTTAGCTGGATCGGTTCGCCGGAAAAGACCGACCGACTTTTTTATATTCGCGCTGACACTCCGTATAAAACGTTGGAGGATTTGCGTAATGCGGTGGAACCACCCAAATGCGGCGCTACGGGTCTTGGCACCGCCGCTTATTATTTTCCCCGGTTCCTTCAGGAAGTGTTCGGTCTCAAGTTAACCACGGTGCCCGGTTATCAAGGCGCCGCCGATGCCAATCTAGCCATCGAAAAGGGAGAAATGCAGTGTTGGTGCGGTAGTGTGCAAGCCTATTTTGGCAGTGAACCGGGGCGGACTTGGGCCAAGACGGGTTTTGTCCGCGTGCTCACTCAAGGCGGACAAACGCGCCACCCGAACCTGCCCGATGTTCCGACGATTTGGGAGCTATTCGACAAGCACAAGATTAGCGACCTGTATAGAAGGTTGGCTAAGATACTGGTTCTCCCTGACGAGATGGGCCGCCCGTTCTTTGGCCCGCCGGGAATCCCCGCAGATCGTCTCAAAATCCTTCGCGAAGGTTTCGTGAAGATGATGAATGACCGGGATTTTATCGCAGAGGCGAAAAAGAAAGGTTTGGAACCAAGTATTATGACCGGGGAGGAAGTAGAAGCTCTGGGCCGCGAGTTAGGCACCGTGCCCTCGGAAGTCATGGAACGGCTAAAACCCCTGCTGGAGAAATGAATTCCAAGCTGTGGCTCGGTTGGCTCAAATCGTTCCAGACTTTAAAATGTTCGAGTCGAGGAACGATGCATTTGCGGGCAAATGGGCCGAATCAGTCCCTTAGTGCTTCACAATAATTTGCCGCGTCGCTAGAAGTTAATGACCGCTTTTACCACCTGATAACTCGCCATCGCCGCCATTGCTTCGTTGATCTGTTCCAGCTTGTAACTTCTGCTGATCATCTCCTCGAAGGGAAAGGTCTTCTTGCGCGACGCCAAAAAGTCGATGGCCTGCAGCCAGTGGCGCGGTTCCGCCGAACGCACTGTGATAAAAAGCATCTCTTGCGGTATCCGCTCCACGGCGATAACTGCCTTGCCACCGGCGCCGATATTCAAATAACGGCCGCCGCCGCGCAGCAACGCGAGCCCTTCGGGCACCGCCAAATTATTGGCGACCTGAATCACGATGTCCGCGCCGCGCCCTTCGGTGTGGTCGCGCACCCACTGGCGCCGCTGTTTCTCATCAGTCACTTCTTCGAGATTGAGCACGGCGTCGGCGCCCATGCGCGCGGTGACTGCCAAGCGGTTGGCTGGAGCGCCGATCACCAGGACTTTTTTGGCGCCGTGATCTCTGGCCACCGCCGTGGCGAAGTTGCCGAGCGGACCGCTGCCTTGAACGACGACCGTCTCGTGACTCTTGATCGCGCCCAACCGGTCGAAGCCATGCATGACGGTTCGGTAGGCGCAGGCGGAGGCGGCCGCCGAAGCGGATGAGACTTCTTCCGGAACTTTGATGATGAGGCATTCCTTGGGCACGTACATGTACTCCGCGCAGCTACCCAAGAGATAGGGATGCTGATCGGCGCGGTTGTGCCCCCATGAAGCGCGGCCGGGGCAGATGCAAGGTTGCAGCGCAACCGCGCAATAGTAACAGGTGCCGCAGGCGACGTAGCTCCAGACAACCCGGTCGCCGCGCTTTACGGGATTGCCCAAGATATCCGTCCGCTCGCCGGCGATCTCTTCGACAACGCCGCAGGGCTCGTGGCCGGTAATGATCGGTAATGTGTCGCCATCGCTCAGCGGTCCATGCCAGCGGTGCACGTCGGTGCCGCAAAGCGTCGAAGCGGTGATTTTAACGAGCAGCGAACCGGGATCCAATTTTGGGATCGGCACCTGCTGAATCGTCAATGGTTTATTGTGCTCGGTTATCACAGCTGCGCGGCATGTATCCATGATCTATCCTTTCTAGCGGCCGGGAACCGAATCCTCCTCGTGCCTCTTGCTTCGCGCTTCATGACTGCCGATCAGAGCGGCAATTTGTAAAACGTCTCGGCGTTGCGCCAGAGCATCGCTGCCTTATCATCGTCGGTGATCTCGTCGCTTTCCATTAGCTCGCCGAGGTCATGTTTGCAGCTCTCGTTGGTGACTTCATGGGGAAAGTCGGACGAATACAAGAAAGGCGAGTTGCCGACGGTTTTAATCGCAAACGGCATCGTCAGTTCTTCGGTTTCGACGCCGAGATACAAGCGGCCGTCCTTAATCAGTTTCTTGACGTATTTGGCGGGATCTTCGCCTTCGCGCACACCGAATTCTTTAGCTGGAATGTATTGGAAGTGGGTCTCGTGGGAAGCGTGCAGCCGCTCGAGCAAGAGCAACAGCCATGCGATGCCGCCTTCCAAGAACGCAATGCGCACCCGCGGGAAGCGGTCGTAGATGCCATTGTAAAGGATGTCCGCGCAGTTGATGGTCAGTCCCCACGGGTGGCCGAGGGCGTGGACGGGGACATACATGTTCATATGATCCATCCCGAAACGGTCATGGGCCCCGCCGTGCACGGCGAGACAGCAGCCAAGCCGGTTGGCTTCCTCATAGATCGGCCAGAATTGTTTGGCGCCCAACGGCTGCGCGAGTCCGTTGGACGGCATCATCGCGCCAAGCATGCCGAGTTCCGTCACCGAACGCCGCAACTCCTGCGCCGCTTCCTCCGGGTCCTGCATGGGGATGATCGCCATACCTTTAAAGCGCGGGTTGAATTTCACATAAGTGTCGGCAAGCCAGTCGTTGTAAGCCTTGCAGACCGCGACGGCATAGTCGCGACTGACGATCTTACCATACGAGAGGGCGACGGTGGGGTAAAGCACGGACCACTCGATTCCGACATCGTCGAGGAAATCGATCCAACCTTGGGGTCCCACCGCCGGACGCTGGTCTCGCTGTGGCGGGGTTTCCACCGCCCGGCCGGCGTGGAGGTGATCCAGCGGCGGGAAACAAATTCCTTTGCGCGCCGCGATCTCGCGATACGAGCCCTCCATGTGGGCGATGATTGCCGCATTGTCTTCCATAATATGGCCGTCGCCGTCGATGATTCTGGTGCCGAGATTAGCTGCCATATTTATTTTCCTTCCAATATGTCCTTGCGCCGTTCGCGGTTTCGAGGTCCGGGTCTCGGGTGGACTCGAAATTCTAGACGCGATCAAACTCGTTTGCAGCCCACTGTCTTCTTATAGCTAAACTTAAGTCCGGTGATTCAAGCGGAGAGCGCGACCCGCCCGGATTACGTGACCTGAAGCTGCTCAAAAAAATTTCACAGGCGAGGCGCCCATTTTTCGTCATTCGTGTTAGTGTCTCGTGTTCGTAAGACGAGCACGTTCATATCACGAGCACGATCGTCCGTGGGATTTCTTCAGCAGCCGGCTAGACTAAGGTGTGACGACAAATGTCACGATCGGTGGGTCAATCACCGGGTACAACAGCTTTGGTGCTTTGCAATCTTTGAATGATTCTAGCCAGCGACAGGTGGGGATAACGTACCAAGACGAAGCTAGATAATATGAAAACGCCGGCGCCAATAACACCGAATAGCAGGTCACCGAGAGTATCCGCTAAACCGGCTTGTGAATGGGTTCCCAGGGTTTGATCTGCAATAAATTCAGCAAACTCCCAAAATAGGGCAACGGCGCATGTCGCCGTGAACACTAATAGCCGGTGCGTGATCGGATGGTGTGGTCCGAAGAGGCCGATTAGCGACGCGTTGATCGAGGTCCGATGAAGGAAGAATGCCATAACCGCACCGCCGATAAAGTGCATGAGGAGGTCTAAACGAGCAAAGCGGCTGTAAGCATCAAAGGCCCCCAGCGCGATGGCGTGAACGGCGAAAACCAGAAAGGGCGCCCATCCGGCTTCTCGTAGAGATTGGTTGAGCCATCGTTGCCAGACGGTTTGATTTTTAAGGGAAGTCATCACGGCATCTTTCTAGTCAATTCCCGGAGCCAGAAACCGGGACCGACTTGTAATTCTAATGTAACTATCCATCAAGGAGGCACTCGCCCGGAAATCTATGCACACACTATTGAATATCGCGCAGCAGGTCTAACGCATTTAATCGGCGCGCGAAACAGGCCTTCGGGAATTTACGATTGGTGGCAATTAGAAAACGGCAATGAACGGAAATACGCGGAAGCCTCCTGTTGCTCCATATTCCCTTATCCTCGATATTTTGCCCACTACAGGCCCGCTATAAGCGGTGTGACGAACACTTCGATCGCCGCTGCGACAAGCAACAACGGGAGAATGACGCCGAAAAATAGCCGCAAGCCATGGCCAAGTTCGGAGAGGAAGGTGGTGTCTGCCTTACCCACCAGGTGCCGGAAGGGATGCAATCCCAGTTTGATTCCTATGCTTGTCCCTAGAAAGATCGCCGGCAATTCAAGGATACCATGGGGGACGATGGTCATGATCGAATGCCACAGCCCTTTGGATTCGATAGCGACCGGAATCACGGCGCCCAGAATCGCGCCGTTAACGATGAGAAAAACGACCGGCGCCAAACCAAGCAAGGGACCCAGTAATATGGCCAGCAGCGTCTTGAGGCTGTTGTTGAGAAAGATCGCGGCAGCAAGTTTCAACTTGGGCATGCCTTGAAACATCTTGGCAAACTGTTTCAATAGATCCTGGAGCTGCGATGCCGCCTCCGGGTAAAGAATAATCGCCAACCCGCCGCCGAGCGCGCCAAGTGCGAATAAAATAATGCTCGCCATGCCGTAGGGGCGAAGCCGCGCGAGATCGAAGCGCGCTAGATAATTTCCAGGGTTGAACATTGAGATCCGCTTCTGTTGCGCGCCAGTCTAGCAGAGAGCGCAAGGCGAAAGTAGTCAGCGCCATCCCTCGTCGGCGCGGCATAACGCTGCGAGCGGCGGCGATGTTCAAGAATCGGCTTGATTCCCGGCCATCGGAGGACTAAAAATCGGCCATGAAGATCACCACGGTTAAATCGCAAATCGCCAGACTGCCTGTCGAGGAACCGCTGGCCGGCGGTTCCGGCTTTCATCGTTCGCACCTCGATTTCGTCACCTTGCGCCTGGAGACCGATGACGGCGTCGAGGGCATAGGCGTCACCTTTTTTGGCGGGACTCTTACGCCGGCGTTAAAGCGGGCGGTGGAGTTGCTCGGTGAATTGATCATCGGCGAGGACCCGCTGCCCACCGAGCTTGTCCTCCGCAAACTACGTGATGCCGCCGGCAGCGCCGGACCGGGCGGCATATCGACGCTTGCCATCTCCGCGTTCGACATAGCGCTCTGGGATATCAAAGGGAAGGTGTTGGGGCAGTCCGTCGCTCAGCTGTTGGGCGGGTTGCGCGACCGAGTACCGACCTATGCCAGCGGCGCGCTGGCGCGCACATCGCCTTTAGACGAAGTGCTGAAATCCGCGCGGGTGCTGCGCGAAAAAGGCTACAGGCAAATGAAAACCCAGCTCGCCTTGCCCGGCGACACGACGCCGCGCAAGGAAGTGGAGCGGGCGCGTTTGATCCGCGAGGCGGTGGGGCCGGATACCGACCTCATGTGCGACATCAACCAGCGCTGGACCGTCAACCAAGCCATCGAGATCGGCAAGCGGGTGGAGGACGTTCATTTCTTTTGGCTCGAGGATGTTACGACACCCGATGATTATGCCGGTCTTGCCCGGGTGGCCGATGCTTTGGCCACGCCCCTCGCCGGCGGCGAGTATCTCTACGGTCTCACGCCGTTTCGCCATATGCTGGAGGCCCGCTCCGTGGACATCGTGATGATCGATCTGCTGCGCGTCGGCGGCATCGGCAATTGGATGAAGGTTGCGGCGATGGCCGGGGCTTTCAACGTTCCCGTGGTGAGTCATCTGTTGCCGGAAATCCATGTGCATCTGGTGTCGTCCGCGCCTAATGGCCTCACGGTCGAATATATGCCCTGGTCATTCAGGCTTTTCGAAGAAGTGCCGGTTCCGGTGAATGGTGAGCTTTCGGTACCGAAGAAACCCGGGCTCGGGTTGGAGTTTAACCGCGAGATCAGCCGCTATGTCGTGGGGTAAGAGTAGGAAGAATTCTATTAAGATACTGGAGGTCGAACATGTCTGGAGCATCCGAGAGCCAATGGCGGGATGGCGGCGTGCGAATCGTCCACGGCGACCAGCTTGATTCGAATACCCCGCAGA
Source organism: uncultured delta proteobacterium (assembly GCA_963840855.1). Taxonomy (GTDB): domain Bacteria; phylum Desulfobacterota; class Binatia; order UBA9968; family UBA9968; genus DATACQ01. Next base: position 81,734 of record CAWJBB010000085.1, on the reverse strand, counting down.
CCCCCGGCATGACGCGGGCGGCGGCCATCAATCGGGCGATGGCGGGGGCCAACCGGCTATGGGCCGGCACGGTCAGCGTGCATCCCAACGCCAAGACCGCGCCGCACCATCACGGCGAATTGGAAAGCATCATCTATATCGTCAGCGGCAGAGCCCGGATGCGCTGGGGTGAGCGACTCGAGTTTTTCGCGGAAGCTGGTCCGGGGGATTTTATCTTCGTGCCGCCGTTCGTCCCGCATCAGGAAATCAACGCCAGTCCCAGCGAGCCGCTGACGTGCGTGGTCGTGCGCAGCGATCAAGAACCCATCGTGGTAAATTTGGCTATCCCTACAGTGGAGACGCCAGAGGAAGTTCTTTGGGTTGACCTTGCGCATCCAGCGTCAAAAAGTTGATTGTACCACATTGCGATTGAACCTTGAACTTTGAATCGTTTACCTCCCCTCGCCATGAAAAGCCCCAACAAGAACAGTCGTTGCCCCTGGGTCGATATGACCAAGCCGGATTACGTCCAGTACCATGACGAAGAGTGGGGCGTGCCGGTGCACGACGACCGCACGATTTTTGAATTCCTAACCTTAGAAGCGGCACAAGCCGGGCTTAGCTGGTACACCGTGTTGCGCAAGCGCGACGCCTACCGGGAGGCGTTTGCCAATTTCGACGTTGAGAAGGTAGCGCGATTCGGAAAGCGCCAGGTCGGTCTATTGCTCGGCAACGCGGGAATCATCCGTAACGAGCAAAAGATTCTGGCGACGGTTAACAATGCGAAAAAGTTTTTGACTATCAAAAACGAGTTCGGCAGCTTCGATGCCTACATCTGGCGCTTTGTCGGCGGAAAACCGATTGTAAATAAATTTCGAACCTTGAAGGACTATCGCTCGACCAGCAAGGAGTCCGACCTCATGAGCAAAGATTTGAAAGAGCGGGGTTTCAAATTTGTCGGCTCGACGATTTGTTATGCGCACATGCAAGCCACGGGAATGGTCAACGATCACGTCATCAATTGCTTTCGGCGGCAGCTGATCGTCGAGGGCTATAAATGAAGCTCCTCGGAGCAAAGCTCCGAGGTGCTTTGCGAAATTCTCCGAAGCCCTTCCACCCTCCTTCGCCAAGGCTACGGAGGGTTCTCCTCGCCTTCATCCTCGCAGCAAGCTGCGAGGTATTCGGCGAAGGAGAATAAATGACGGCTCAAAATCGGGTGCGCCGATAGCGGTCCTATTGAACGGCTTGAACTCTCAGGCCTTTTCGCTTTGATCGCTTCTTTCTTCGAATAGCGTGCGCCAAGAGACGTGGGCAGGCAAATAAGCAACGTCACATCGGATACGAGAAAAGTCGGCTTGTGCCGAGTCGTAGACGAGACCCGGAGGCGGTTTACCCGCTTGCAAATCCCTAAGTGCTTTGAGCAAAAATCTTCGAACTTGAATGACGTACGAATCGCTCACTCCAAGATGCTCTTTGGTTCTGTCGACGATGGGTCCCATACTCTCCGTTGCACATGCGTCCTGGTTCAAAAATTCTTCTATCCCGGTGAAATTGACCGTCTTCTGAACCTGCCTGTCCTGGAGATAGTTGTTGCGGATGTTGCGCAGCTTCCGGTAATCGGGGCCGACGAAATCTCGCTTCGATGAATCCTCCTTGGTCATCGGGTTCGACCATTTAAAAAAGAAATCGTACCTCCAGGTGTTATTGTCGTCGGCAGGAACCTGGTAGACGGCTTTAAAGCCATCGAGTTTTCCGTCGACCTCGCGGCCCACCGGAACGCAGCCGATAAACGGCATGACAAATTGTGAGATCCGCACATAACTCTTGTCGGATCCGATCTTCCTGATAGCGGCGACCCTGAAGCCGAAGTCCATCTCGTCGATTTCAAAAGCCGGGGACTGATCTTCGTGTCTCAGGAATTCCCGGCGCGCGTCCGGCTTGAACATTTTATGGAGGAAATTCAAATGGGCGGAATCGCAGTCGCCGTCCAATCCTTGAAGATAGTTACACTCCAAAAGACTCTTCGCTATGTAAATTTGCTTCTGCGGCACGCCAAGCCAGGCGTAGGTTGGGAAGACCGGGACTTCGTCCGGCGCTCCCATGTAGGTGAAGACCACTCCGCCCGCTTCGACGCAGGGATAAGCAATATGACGGACCTTGTTTTTTAACTGGCTACCGGAAGGTTCCGCCGGTGTGTCAAGCACGTTGCCTTCGACGTCGTACTTCCAGCCATGATAGATGCAGCGCAGACCGCACTCTTCGTTACGGCCGTAAAACAGCGAAGTTCCCCTATGAGAACAGTGCTCGTCCAAAAGGCCGATCCTTCCCTGAGTGTCGCGAAAAGCGACGAGGTCCTCGCCGAGGAGTCGCACCCGCACGGGAGGACAATCGGGATTGGGAATTTCCTCTGACAACAGGGCGGGAATCCAATACCGCCTGATCAGACCGCCCATTGGGCTGTCGGGACCTACGCGGGTCAAAAGCTCGTTTTCTTCTCTTGAGAGCATGATTTGTTTCCTTCTACGGTCTCCTTGCGAGAATTGCTTTGAGCGTCTTGGTGGCTTCAGCGGTTTCCTGATCTACGGTGGGCCCGTTTTCCCAGAAAACCGAGTCGTCTTTCAAGCGGTATTCAGGTGCAATGACGTCTTTGGGGATATCCGTGCGGCGAGAGTTCGCGTTGCGCTGGCCGGATTTGACGGAATACTCCTGGTACAAGGTCTGTCCTTCCCTTGAAAGGAACCAGTTGAGAAAGATCTGCGCCGCATGCGGATGAGGCGCGGGCGCGATCAAGCTGATCACTCCTTGTCCAGCAGCGATATAGTCGCCCTCTTTCAGAGAATAGGTAATGGACTCGACGGGAAGCCGCTGCTCTTTGGCGCCGCCCAATTCCGCATCGTCGCAGGGAACGCAGAGGGCCGCCTTCCCCGCGGCCAGCCAATCCACCAACTGGCGATGGTCTCGACTCAAGGTTAATTGCATTTCACCATACAGTTTGCTCATGAATTCCGGACCCAGAAACTTGTTCATATAAAGGTACCACAGAACATTGCGGGCTACCCCGGCAATTGACGGGTCGTAGCCGATGATTTTTCCCTTCCATTTCGGGTTTAGCAGATCCCACCATGACTTGATTTCGTCTGCCCTCACTTGCTGTGTGTTGTAGGAGATGTAAAGGCCCCGATGTCCCTGAAAGACAAAAGAGTGACGAGTTTCAGGGTCGACAAAACGATGCTTCCCCTTGAACCATTTTGATTCGTCTTTCACCTCCGGCAGGATGAAAGCGGGCAGCATGGGAGCCAGAGCCTTGGCGGGATATAAAACTGAAACATGCGTCCCTTGTCCGCCAACGTATAGATCGGCTTGATATTTTCCCGCTCTCCGCTCGGCCATAAGTCGAGATGACAGCGCTGGGCCGCTGGGACCGTCTACCAGGTTGAGCTTGATCCTGGGATAAGCTTTGTGAAATTGACTGACTGTGAACCTGGGGTAATCAACGACGTAAACCGTGACCTCACCCTCCGCCTCAGCCGCCTTCAGCGTTTTATCCCATTCAACTTGCCAGCCTGGTTTCGACTCTGCGGCTCGCGCGACTCCGCTCGCAACGAAGAGGAGGAATAAGATGATACTCACACCGACTAGGAACACTCGTTTTTTAGTCGAACAAACCTCTGATTTTTCCTTCATAGGCGTATTGAAAACGATAAGAAAGTCAAAATTTCTTTACAATAAAGTCCGAGGAAATAGCAAAGACCTCCGGCGATCGCCACGATGGACTCGATTGATCACGAGATTTCCGGCGTCAGTCGTGGATCATGACATTGCCTTGACACGTCACCGGAACCCTGACTAAAATCCGGCGCTGTTTCCGCGAATTCTTTCTTTTAGCGGTCAGGTCAAGGACCGACAATCGGGCGCACAACGTGGCAGAGACGGCGCACTCGCAAAAAAATATTTCCCGGCGTGAGATTGCTATTGCGGTTTTTCTCGCCGTCTTCGGCGCTGTTGTCATCGCTCTCGGCGGGAAGATCGAGCCGGGCGTTTACACCGATCCGTTAGGTCCCCGCGTCTTCCCGCGTGCCCTCGGGGTGGGAATTGCCTTCTGTGGTCTACTGCTTGGCGTTGGAGCTATCTTCCGTTGGCAGCCCGAGAAGGCAGGCCTCCTCTCCGGCGCCGAAGGGGCCGAGGAGGTTGAGAGGGGACCGTTCTCACCTATACGTCTGCTGGGGGCTGTGGGGGCGACGGCTATCTACGTCGCGGCCTTTGAACCTGTCGGATACCTTATTACTACGCCCCTATACGTCGTGGCGATTCTACTCATCCACGGCGGTGCGACGTGGCGCACTCTGATCGTTGCTCCCGTGGTGATCACGATTGTCCTTTATTTGACCTTCCGCTTTGGGCTACGGATCCCGGTGCCGGGCGGTGTCATCGAGGGTCTTCTCTGATTATGAATTTCCTCGAGAATCTTTCAGCCGGCTTCGTAGCGGCCGTCCAGGGGACAGGGATTCTCATCATGATCGGAGGCGTGGCCTGGGGAATCATCGGTGGCGCCATCCCTGGCATCAGCGGCGCGGTTGCCATGGCCTTGGCGCTCCCGTTCACCTTTGCGCTGGACCCCGCCACCGCGCTTGTCATGCTGGCTGGAGTGTGGGCGGGGGCGAACTATGGCGGCTCGATCCCAGCAATCCTGATGCGCATCCCAGGTACGCCCGCCTCCGCGGCCGCGCTGCTCGACGGCTACGAGCTTATGCGGCAAGGCCATGCTGGCAAGGCGCTCGGAGTCTCGCTGATCTGCGGCACCATCGGCGGTCTCATCAGTATCGTCGTCCTCATTGCGCTGGTTGTACCGCTCGGCGAACTCGTCCTGCACTTTGGATCGCCCGAAGTTTTTACCTTGGCGCTCTTTGGACTCACCCTCATCGCGGGGCTTTCCGGGCCGAGTTTCTTGAAGGGGCTCGCCTCGGGATTCTTCGGGCTCCTGCTGACAACCGTAGGGATGGATACCCTCACCGGATCCTTGCGCTTTACTTTTGGGCGACCGGAGCTCCTGACCGGGATCGATATCATCTCAGCGATGGTAGGCCTTTTCGCTGTCTCCGAAATGTTCTCGCAGATCGCCCACCCGACCCGCCAGGCTCAAGTGATGGTGGGGAAGACCTCCACGGACTTCCCCACCCTTGCGGAACTCAAGGCCGTCGGGCGGGCCACATTTGTCGGAACTATCGTCGGGCTCATCGTGGGGATCATGCCGGGCGCCGGCGCAACGGCGTCCTCATTCGTTGCCTATAACGAGGCCCGGCGTTGGTCGAAGCGGCCGGACCTCTTCGGCAAGGGATCCATGGAAGGCGTGGCGGCCCCGGAGACGGCCAACAACGCAGTGCAGGGGGGCGACCTCGTGCCGACCCTTGCCCTTGGCATCCCTGGGTCGAACTCAGCAGCGATCATGCTCGCCGCGCTGATCTTGCACGGCATCGTGCCCGGCCCGTTCCTGCTCACGAAGCACAGCCACCTCGTCTACACGTTGTTTGCCGGGCTTATCCTCGTGAACTTGCTGATGATCCCCGTAGGCATTGTCCTTCTCCGGCTGTGTCTCTTGGCGCTAAAACTCGCCCCGCAGGTGCTGATCGCCTCAGTTCTGTCGCTGGTTGTTATCGGCACATACGCCGGCGATCTCTTCGTGCTGAATCCGCTTATTGCGCTGGCCTTCGGCGTCATCGGCTACGCGATGGAGGTCTTCGGGTTCTCACCCGCGGCGACGGTGCTCGGGATGGTCCTCGGTGTCTTGGCGGAGAGCGAGCTTAGGCGCTCGCTGATCATCTCCCACGGCAGTTGGTCCATTTTTCTCACTCGGCCTATCGCCGGTACGCTTTTCGTTTTAACACTCGGCGTTCTAGTCTACCCGGCGGTAGTCAACGTGACCCGTGTCTGGCGCTCTAGGCGGGCTAGTTCAGACGCGGTGGAATCTACGGCCAAATAGTCAAACAAAGGAGGAAAGACGTTATGAATAAGCGGCCAATCATAGATGTTACGCTAGTACTTTTTACGGCATTTTTTGTTTCTGCGATGCCCGCGACTCCAGCCGTAGCGCAGGCGCCGCGCGTCGATTATCCGACGCGCCCGATCACGTTCGTCGTAGGCTTTGCCCCCGGTGGAGGGGCGGATGTGTTCGCGCGCGCCCTCACGGAAGCTGCGAAGACCTCCATCCCGCAGCCCGTCGTGGTGGAGAATCGCCCCGGCGCCGGAGGCACGGCCGCCAACGCTTATGCCGCCAGCCGGCCCGCCGATGGCTACACGATCCTCTTCGCTCATGCCGGTTCTTCAATCATCACGCCGACGATCACCAATCAGCCGGCGCTCAAGTGGGATGCCTTTGAGCCGATCGCCCGGATCCACGCGGAGGAGGAGTGGCTTCTGGTCCACCCGGATGCGCCGTGGAAAACAATTGACCAGCTCGTCGCGTATGCGAAAGCCAACCCAAAGAAATTACGCGTCGCCGGCTCCGCAATCGGCGGGATCGATAGCTTCGTTATCCTCTCGTGGAAGAAGTTGGCCGGGATCGATGTCGAGTATATTCCCCACGAAGGGGGCGGGCCGGCCACTCTGGCTTTCCTCGGCAAGAACGCTGAGGTGCTCGTCGGTAACATCTCCGAATACTTCCAGCACATCGAGGCGAAGAAGATGGTTCCCATTGCGGTCGCCAGTGAGAAGCGGAGCGCGATATTTCCCGACGTGCCGACCTTGAAGGAAAAAGGATCGGATGTCGTGATGGTGCAATGGCGGAGCGTCCTGGCGCCGAAGGGCACTCCCGCCGAGCGGATTCGGATTCTCGCCGAGGCGTTCCAGAAAGCTATGGCGGCCGATTCGTGGAAGACGTTTAACAAAAACGCGAAGGCAGTGGACGCCTACCTCGGCCCGGCCGACTTCCGGAAATTCCTCGCCGGTGAGGAACAAAGCTTCGTCAAGATCATCGACGAGCTTGGGTTGCGCAAGCGCAACTAGACCGATGCCGCGCACTTCGCTGCCTTACCTGCAACCGACGCAGATTGGCTTTGCCGCGTCCTCCGGGCCCGTGGAGCGTTATTTTCCGCTGGCCCGGCGGCACCATGTCTCATGGCTCGAGTTCGGTTGCCAGAATCCGGTGAACTTTCCCCAGACCTTCGACCGCGAGAGGATCCTCCGTGTCCGGCGCCTCATGGAGCGCTCGGCAGTGCGATGCGGTCTCCACTCCGCCTCCTTCGTCAATAGCGCAGAGATCATGCCGCAGGTCCGCAAGGCCGCCGAGGAACATCTAAAAGAGTACATTGATCTCGCGGCGGCACTCGGGCTGCGAGTACCTGGTTATCCACTGTGGGTTCCACTTCAGCGTCTATCTCAAAAGCGTGTGGAAGGCTCTGTGCGAGACCTTTGCTCGTGCTGTCGAGTATGCTGAGCGACAGCGGGTGCCGCTGGTGATCGAGAACATGAACCGCCTGCCCGCGGACTCGGAGTTCCAATACCTCGGAGTGACGGTGGAGGAGTTCACTCAACTCTTTCGCCGCATCCGATCTCCATACCTGGGCCTGGCTCTCGACGTGGCTCATTGCCACCTCCTCCCCGGGGGAGTCGGACGATTTGTTCGATCCTTTCCCGAGCGAATTCGCGAGGTGCAACTCTCTGACAACCACGGAACCGTGGATCAACACCTGACAATTGGGCACGGCACGGTGGATTTTGCCCAGGTTATCCAGTTGCTCCGCGGCATCCGCTTTTCGGGGCCGTTAATTATCGAGCTCACCGACATTCGCAAAAAGCTGCGCAGCCAATCCCGCCTTTTAGGTTTGCTGAAAGCTCAGGATTAGGTTCTGACATGACGGTTGAGATACATTCCTAACCGGGCTTACCGTTGCGGCAGTGGTCCGGAACCGGAAAGCTTCTTAATCAGGTCCGCGACCCCGGCGTTTCGAGGTATTCCTTTGATTGCGCCCGCCAGCTCTTCCGGCATTAGCGGGGTGCCGGACTTATCGCTTAAACATATGGGTTGTCAACGAAACAGCTCACCACCTGATCCGTCGATAAGGGGCGCCTGCTGTCATGCCGGACTCACCACCCAGTGATGCAGCAGCTTGACAATTTGTTCGCCGCTGAGTGATAAGAAGTATTAGACAACCACAACAAAAATATAACGAAGGAGAATTGATTCAATGGCTATTACCGGTCCGGTCATCGTTCCTGGAGAGAATATCGCTTTTGGTCAAGTTGTCGGACATCGCGGCGGCGGACGCAAAGGCAAAAACTTTGGTTTTTTCGATCGCGCCCAAGGCGTTTGCCTTAACGCGAGCATGTCGGTCTACACTTCCGAGCGTCTCAACCCGCGCCATAAGCATGATTTCGACCAGGTTCGCTACTACGCGCGCGGAGGAGAGAACTACAGCAAGCAAGTTTTCGGCCCCGGGGATTGCGTGTATTTCCCTGAGGGAGTTTCCTACGGTCCGACCTTCACCGCTGCGGGTTGTGATGAGAATGTGCGCCTCGGGATGCAGTTTCAGGGTCCGTCCAAGCGGCCGTTTTTCCAGCGGGTGGAGGTTCAGAAAGGGGAGCTGGCGTTGCGCGAACTGGGCGGCACGTTCGACGACAAGGGCATCTTTATTTGGCCCAACGGGCGCAAGCAAGACAGCGCCGAAGCGATTCGCGAATATCTCGGCGGCAAAGAAATCGAGTATCCTAAAGCCAGGTACGACGAGTACGTGGTGATGCATTCCAACGAATATCCATGGAGTCCACTGGATGGCGCGTCAGGAGTAGCGGTGCGGCACCTCGGCTATTTCAACGAGGTCGGGCCGAATATCAAAATGGTCAAAATCGACGCCGGCGCCAGCACGTTGCCGGGTACGGCGCCATGTCAGCAGGTGCGCTACGTTATCGAAGGCGAAATCGCTTTTCAGGGACAATCCTATAGCGCAATTTCGTGCATGTATTTTCCGGCGCATGTTCCCTATCCGGCAACGTCGAGCGCCAAGGGCGCCACGTTGCTGGTGATGCAACTCGCTGGCGCCGATGGCCATCCACCTCCCTGGTGTTTGATTTAGTGCGACGGCGCGCGCGCAATGCGGCCCGCGGAGCGTGGCTGAAGTCTCAAGCTGACTCCAAACTCGCTTTGGTTTGCAGTTCCAGGACGAACAGGAACAACGAAAGAGTCGGCAAGTGGAATTACAATCTGTTGGCGGTTCACGGTTTCGGACCATCTGTTAGACTCTGGACTCGGGACTGTTCCTGGTTGCTGCCACGAAACCCGAAACTATATTGAAGGAGAACTCACCGATGGGCGTGACGATTTTTTGCTTGATACTTGGTCTAGTGACTACCCTCGCGCATGGCGCTCCGGCGCCGGACGTGGTCGAAAAAGCCAAGGCCGAGGGCAAACTGGTTTGGTGGGGCGGCGGCACGGAAGCTGAGGATCGTGAGTTTATCAAGCGATTCAATCAGAAATATCCTTTCGTCGCGGTGGAGCAGTGGAACACTTCCAGCAAGGCGACCCAGGAACGGGTCTGGGCAGAATTTACGGCCAAGAAGTTCAGCTGGGACGTGGTCACGGGCGGCGGGCGGGCCGCGCAGGACTGGGTCAAGGCCGGTATCATGCAGAAGTGGTCCGTTCCCGGTCTCTCGCGGCTTCCCGCCGAAGCGAGAGACCCCAATGGCTATTACGCGCCGTTTGGCTTCAACGTGAGCATTCCCGTTTACAACACGCAGCTCGTCTCGGCCAAAGACGCGCCCAAATCCTGGGAAGATCTTCTCGATCCCAAATGGAAAGGGAAGATCGCCGTGCCCGATATCATGGACATGTGGGTGGTTTTCGCCCAGCCTAACGTTTGGGGCAAAGAAAAGACTCTCAACTACGTGACGCGGCTGGCGGCGAATCAACCCAAGATCCTCGCGTGGACGCCCGCGCTCACCCTCGTCGGCGCGGGTGATCTACACATCACTGCCGAGGCGTTTCTCTTCAGAGCGATGGCCAACAAAGAAAAAGGCGCTGCCATCGAACTGGTCAAAGCGAATCCGCTGATCGGCAAGGGGCCAAAGAGCTTTCTGAGCGTTAACCCGCCTCATCCTAATGCCGCGTTGGTATGGCTCGACTGGGTTTATTCTCCAGAAGGGGAAAAAGCCATCGACGAAGTGCTCAACAAAGGCAACCCCGCCGCGGGCAGCAACTCAAAACAAGCACAGATCATCAAGGGGCTCAGATTTGTTTACGAAGACGATGTTTTTTACAACTCGAGTAAGGAATTCCAGCAAGAGTTGAGAAACAAATTTGGCATCAAATGAAGGCGACCACTGCGCGGGCGGGTTTGCGCCCAGCCCTTCAACAATGGGGACGCCGGCTCCCTCTTTAAAACCCCATGATTAAATTGCCCGCTGCAATACAAACAACACGCTAAACAGTTTCAAGGTAACCTGAAAGACCGCCTAACGTGAGGGCCGAAAGACAAATCTTTCCGCTTGTCAGCGCGTTCAAGTGGGATTCGAGAACGTGGGTCATCGGTCCTGTTCTCGCCGTCACCGTCTATCTGGTGGTGATTCCCCTTGTGTTTCTGTTGTGGACGAGCTTCCGCACGGGGCAAATCGGTATGCCCGCGGAACTGACTTTTTCCAACTATGCGCGCGCCTATGCCAACCCGGGCACCTACGAGCTTCTGCGCAACACCCTGGTGTTCGCGTCCGGCTCGGCCGCCGTCGCGCTTTTTCTTGGAGTCATCTTCGCCTGGCTAGTCGAACGAACCAACCTGCCCGGCAAGGATTGGTTTTATCCGCTCTTTCTTGTGCCCATCGCCATCCCTGGAGTGCTGTTCTCGATTGCCTGGGTTCTGTTATTAAGCCCGGGCGCCGGCGTGATCAATTTGGCGTTGAAACACGCGCTGCGACTCGAGCAAGCGCCGTTTGACGTTTACAACCTCTGGGGAATGATTTTCCTCGAAGGCCTGCATCTCACGCCGGTCGCGTTTCTCATGTTGGCCGGTTCGTTTCGTCGAATGGACCCTGCCCTCGAAGAAGCGTCAGACGCGGTGGGAGCGGGTTTTTTGACGACACTCTATCGAATTACCTTGCGGGTGTTGCGCCCGTCGATTTTAGGCGCGCTCATCTACGTGCTCATCTCCGCGATGGAATCTTTCGAGGTCCCTGGGGTCATCGGCATGCGCGCGGGTATACACGTTCTGGCTTTCAAGATCTATCTCGCGAAGCAGGAATCGCCGCCCGATTACGGAATGCTCAGCACCCTCGCGATCTTACTCCTTGTCATAAGCGCTATTTTGATCGCTTCGTACAGCAAGCTTTCCCGCGACGCCGATAAGTATGCAACCATCACTGGAAAGGCTTATCGCGCGAAGCTGATCGATTTGGGGCCCTGGAGGTTTTTCGCGCTGGGTCTCGTGGCGACCTATTTTGTCGTTACTATTATCTTGCCGCTGCTCGTGCTGATTTGGACGTCGGTGCTACCGATCTACCAGGCGCCGTCGATGGCGGCATTGAGCAGAATGTCCCTGGACAATTATCGCACCGTGTTCCAAATTTCGAAGGTCGCACTGGCCTTCAAGAACACGTTGATTTTGGTTCTCCTGGCGCCGACGATCACCATGCTCATTTGCTCGGTGCTCTCGTGGATCATCGTTAAGAGTCGCGGCAGAGGCCGCAAGGTCCTCGATTTCCTCACCTTCATGCCGCACGCGATACCTGGGATCGTCACTGGAGTGGCGCTCATGTGGGTGTATATATTTCTTCCGTTGCCGATCTACGGCACGATTTGGATTCTACTTATCGCCTATGTCACGAGTCGAATTGCGTTCGGCACCCGGGTGATGAATGCGGCCATGACCCAGCTTCACAAGGAGCTCGAAGAGGCTTCCTACGCCAGCGGCGGGTCATGGTTTGGGACTTTCAGGAAAATAACGTTGCCGCTCTTGCTGCCGGCTCTGGTCAACGGATGGATCTTTTCGGCGATTGTCGTGGCCAAGGCCATGGGATCCGTCATCATGCTCTACAGCCACGACAGCATCGTGCTTTCGGTGCTTGTCTGGGAACTGTGGAGTAATGGCGACGTTGCGGCAACCGCGTCACTTGGGGTCTTGCTTATTTTCGGTCTCATGGGAGCGACCTTTGTCGCGAGGAAATTTGCGATTCAAAATTTGTAGTTCATGCTAGGGATGTCCCGTGCCCGTCGCATTGAACGTCCCGGGTGGCAATTACTTGGTATCGGAGAAAAATTGGGTTATCCCTTAACGTAGGAATGGCTGGAGACGCTCTGACAATGGCTAAAGAACCCAAACCGCTGGTCGCCGTTATCATGGGCAGTCGATCCGACTGGGACACGATGCAGCACGCGGCGACGATGCTGAAGGAGTTCGAATTGCCGCATGAATGCCAGATCGTTTCGGCGCACCGCACGCCGGCGTGGCTGGCGGAATTCGCTTCCCAGGCGGAGTCCCGCGGCATCGAAGTGATCATCGCCGGCGCCGGCGGCGCGGCCCATCTTCCCGGCATGGCCGCGGCGCAGACGCTGGTTCCCGTGCTCGGCGTGCCGGTGGAGAGCCAGGCGCTGAAGGGCGTGGACTCGTTGCTATCGATAGTCCAGATGCCCGGCGGCATTCCCGTCGGGACGCTGGCCATAGGCAAGGCCGGCGCCATTAACGCCGCGCTGCTCGCCATCGCCATTTTGGCAAACTCCCGTCCGGAGTTGCGTGAAAAGTTGCGCCAGTTCCGCGCCAAACAAACCGACGGCGTGCTGCAACAAAAAGTCCCGTGAACCGTACCCCGTCTGCGATTTTACCCGGCGCCGTCATCGGCGTTCTAGGCAGCGGCCAGTTGGGCCGCATGTTCGCCATCGCCGCCCGGCAGATGGGCTACCGGGTAAATACCTATTCGCCGGAGACCGATACGCCGACGGGCCAGGTTGCCGACGTCGAGATTGCCGCGTCCTATCAGGATCTCGACGCCGTTAAAAAGTTCGCCCAAAAAGTAGCGGTGGTTACCTTTGAGTTCGAGAACGTGCCGGCGGCCTGCGTTGAGGCCGCCGCGCAGTTCGCGCCGGTGCGCCCCGGCGGATCGATATTGCATACGACGCAGCATCGCCTGCGCGAGAAAACTTTCCTGTCGCAAAACGGCTTCCCCACGACGAAGTTTCTGCCGGCGCGGAATTTGGATGAACTGCGCGCGGCAGTGGAGAGTATCGGCTGCCCGGCGATTCTAAAAACCGCCGGTTCCGGATATGACGGCAAAGGACAAGCGAAGGTTCATAGCTTCGCCGAGGCTGAAGCCGCGTTTCACAACACCGGGCAGCAGGAATTGATCGTCGAGGCCGTCGTCGAATTCGAACTGGAGTTTTCCGTCGTCGCCGCCCGGGGCGTCGACGGCTCCTTCGCGCATTGGGGCGCCATTGAAAATCAGCACCGCCATCATATCCTCGATCTATCCTTCGCTCCGGCTGCAATGCCCGCCAAGGTTGTCTCTCGCGCCGTTGAGATCGCGCGGTCGCTGGTCGAAAAATTGGACTTCATCGGCGTGCTTTGCATCGAATTTTTTCTCACTCGAAAGCACGAGATTCTCGTCAACGAACTTGCGCCGCGACCGCATAACTCGGGCCATTTGACGATCAACGCCGCGCGCACCAGCCAGTTTGAACAGCAACTGCGCGCCGTGTGCGGTTTGCCGCTCGGTTCCACAGAATTTTTTTCCGCCGCGGCCATGGCCAATCTGCTGGGTGATCTTTGGCAAAGCGGCGAGCCGAACTGGGCCGCGGCCTGCGCCGCGCCGGATGTCAAGTTGCATCTCTATGGTAAGATCGAGCCGCGTCCGGGCAGAAAAATGGGCCATCTCACGGCGCTATCGGACAGCTCCGAAGAAGCGGCTCGGCGCGTAATCGAGGCCCGCGAGCAGTTGACTTTAACCAGATGAAGCGGCTTTGGCTAGGGCTTAACTCGAGCGAATTTTGCCACTAACTATCGCGCCAGTCGTTCGAGCTGCTCGAGATGGTCGGTTTCCGATGCGAGCATATCCTCTAACCGTATCACCAAACCTTTGTCGCCAAACTCCGATGCCTGGTCGATACGTTTCGAGTAGTTACTTATGATCTCGCGTTCGGCAGCGATATTCTCCTGTAAAAGTTGCCGGGCGGCTCCCAATTCTCCGGGTACGGCTGGCCGGATACGCACCTCGCCGCCGAGCGCGACAATCTTGTCGGCCAGAAACATGGCGTGCTCTAGCTCACTCGGCATTTCTTTTTTCATTAACTCCCGAAGCTCGTGGCCGAGCATACCGCGACCCGCAGCAGCATGATATACGCTCCTGAGAATCGTCTCGAGTTCGAGGTTGAGATCTTCGTTCAAGCCATTTATGAGCTCCTCGCGAGTCATGGTTACGGAATGACCGACAACGTGTATGACGGGCAATTTGAAGCGACGCTCTATGCGCCGAGGCTGGTCAAGGGCCACCCAGCGGGACCTTTGCAGGGGAAGGGTCGAGATAAGAATGGCCTTGTATTTTTCTTGGTGGCGTTGCAACTCGTCCTCGATAGCTTTTACAGGCGAGGGATCACCGACTTCCGTTCGGACGACTTTCGCGCCCTCTCGTTCCAAATGCTCCTTCGCGGCTTGGGCCGTCCGCTTGGCTATCGACTGATTATCGCCATCCTGCCAATCGAGCAGATCCTCCACCGGTGTTGCAGGAACTAGCAATACAAACTCCGTATCTCGCTCCTTTTCAACGATTTCCCGAACGGCGTTAGATAGCTCTGGGCTCGACGCGGTTTGGTTGGCCAAAACGAGATACCGTGGCATATGACACCTCCTGGGAGTTAGTCACCGGATGCTAAAAATAGGACGAACGGGACCTGAATACAAGGTTGCGTTTCGCAACCGCATGTGAACCTCGTCTAGCAATCCCATATTAGATTCAGACGCGATTCGTCCGGCGGATCGGAGCTTGCGAATACCGCTTGTCTCTTTGCTTTTCGTGGGAAATAAGCCATTGTACCAGCCACGGCGCAATTCATGCGCCGTTTTCTCCATGCCCGGCGCGGAATCTTTCTTCGACTTTGAACATGCTGGTTGGGAAGCGATTCCCAATCAATATCATCAAGCCTTCGGCCAGCTCACCACGCAGGCGATCACCTCGTTATTGGACGCGGTTGATATAAAGAGGGGCGATAAGTTTCTCGATATCGCCTCCGGGCCGGGTTACGTGGCAGCCGCGGCGGCGCGTCGAGGTGCTACTGTCCTGGGCGTGGATTTTTCCGCAGCGATGGTGGCGCATGCCCAACAGTTCCATCCCAGTATCGATTTTCGCGAAGGCGACGCCGAACAGTTGCCGCTTGGCAACGGGCTGTTCGATGCGGCGGTGATGAACTTCGGTATTCTTCATCTCGGCAGGCCGGAGCAGGCGCTCGCCGAAGCTTGGCGCGTTCTTCGCGCCGGCGGGCGCTTTGCCTTCAGCGTCTGGGCGAAGCCCGAGGAAACCATCGGCTTTGGCATTGTGCTGCGCGCGGTGGCAAATCATGGAGAGCCGCGGATCGCGTTGCCCGAGGGGCCGCCGTTTTTTCGCTACAGCGATCCCGAAGAAAGTGTCCGCGGGCTGCTGGCGGCGGGTTTCGAAACTCCGACGATAACCAAAGTAGCGCAGGTTTGGCGTTTGCCGGCCGGAGACGGACTCTTCGAAGCGATGAAAGACAGCACCGTGCGCACGGCGGGTTTGCTGCGCGCGCAGAAGCCCGGGGTGTTGGATAGGATCCGCGACGCAATGCGGGTCGATGTGGAGAAGTACGCCAAGGGTGATGCCGTTGAATTACCCATGCCGGCGCTGATCGCGGCGGCGGTGAAACCTAAGCGACTCAGCGGCTAAGAAGCCGCTGGTTCAAGTAGTTCAAATCGTTCAAGCCGATGAAGATCCGTAAGAGCGATCATACTACGGTATGAGGGAGATCGCTTGTCCGGTTTAAGAACTGAAGTGGCACTTTAAATAATATTAGATTTTTCTTCAGATTTATCTCTGAAGACGTTTTGAACGATTTGAACGTCTGGAACGGTTTGAACCCGATGCGCCAGCCGGCGCATCGATCATGGCCCGTGATGGGTTGCCAGCGGGCTGGTATCAGCTAGCTCCATTAATTTACGGGCGAGTCTTTCCGTCAGTTCATGGCGCATGTTCGCTGCGCTTGACTCGTGCCAGAGATTTCTGGATTCCAGTGGATCGTTCTCGAGGTTGTACAGCTCGCCCCAATCCACTCCCTCGTACAGCGTGAGCCGGTGATCTTCGGTGATCAATGACCGGGCGCGAAAGTTATTTTTAAAGCCCATATAGCCTCGCCGCTGGTGTTCTTCGATGACCAGCGAATCGTGGCCGGTTTCGTTTCCTTCCGCAGCGGATAATAAACTCACGCCCTGCATGCCGTTATGGCCTTCAAGATTGGCGCGGTCGAGGATTGTGCGCGCCAGATCGAGGGTGCCGCACAGACCGGAGTTCACCAGTCCTTGATTTTTGGCCGCGGGATCGCGCCAGATGAACGGCACGCGCACCAGCGCCTGGTAGTGGAGCGCGCCTTTTAGCAACAGTTGGTGATCGCCCATGAAGTCGCCGTGGTCGGCGTTGAAAATCACGACCGTATTGTCCGAGAGCCCCAATGCGCTAAGGCGTTGCAGGATTCGCCCGATGGCGTCGTCGATCATCGTGATCATACCGTAGGTGAGGGCGATGGCTTCGCGCGCTTCCCGCTCGGTGACGGCGAAGGTGCGCTGTCCGTCGCGGTTGGCTTTACCCTGTTCCCGCTCGGTGTACAGCTGCTGCAAATGCGGCGGCAAGGAATGTTCACCGGTGTTGTATGACGGCGATAAATTGACCTCTCGGGGATCATACATGTCCCAGTACTTGCCCGGCGGTGTAAAAGGGTGATGCGGGTCGGGAAAAGAACATTGAATGAAGAATGGTTTACCGCCGCTGCGCGCATGCTGTTCCAGATACGCAATCGCGCGCTCGGCGACGTAGCTCGTCGGATAAAGCTCTTCGGGAACGCGCGTGCGCCAGGCCTGGGGCGCAACGTAATCGTTACCCGGTAACTGGTTTTTGCGCCCGCGCAACGATTCGGCATCGCCATGGCGCGCATTCAACCATCTTTCGTAATGGCCGACCACCGCGTCGCCATGACCCACGGCGAGCTCGACGTGGCTGAAGCCATAGTAGGGCAGATTTAGCTCGAAATTGGCATCGTCGCGCCAGGTGGAGCGTAGCTCCTGGTCGTAGCGGCCATGGGATGGCCAGGTACGGTCGGCTTCGCGCAAATGTTCCGGCGGGCGGACTTTGTTTGGATCGGGTCCGGCATGCCGATGGTGGGAAGGCCGCCGCTGATGCTTTGCAAGTGGCACTTGCCGACGAGCGCTGTGTCGTAACCCGCGGCGCGCATGATGTCGACGAAGGTCGTCGCATTCATCGACAGCGGGATGCCGTTGTGGCGCGCGCCGTGCAGCGACGGCATGCGCCCGGTCATGAGTGTGGCGCGGTTGGGCATACAGATCGGTGTCGCCGTGTAGAAGCGATCGAAGCGAGTGCCGCGCGCCGCCAGGCCGTCGATATTCGGAGTCTTGACCACGGGGTTGCCGTAGCAGCCCAGATGATCGGCGCGATGCTGGTCGGTGATGAAAAAAAGAAAGTTCGGCTTCTTGTCCATTGGCAGCGAATTCCTTTCGTGAGACCCGTTTATCTTAGCGCGGCGGAGCCGCAACCAAAAGAAAACATTTAACCACAAAGAACCTAGCGTCGCAAAGAAGAGGGGACTCACCACGAAGGTCACGAAGTATAAGAGATGATATCCGAACCCTTCGTGTTCTTCGTGCCTTCGTGGTGAAGCCGATGAGTTCTAACTCGAGACTCCAGACACGGGACTCTAGACTATTGGGAGGCCGCGTTGCCTGCGGCCGTTGTCTTGTAGTAAAAACAAACGATGATCGATGCCGCGATACTGATACCCGTCTACCGTTCCAAAGACGGGGAACTTCATATCGTTATGATTCTCAGAAATCCCGGCGGCATCCATGGCGGGCAAGTGGCCTTTCCCGGCGGCAAACACGACCCGGAAGACGAAACCATGCTCGATACCGCGCTGCGCGAGGCGCGCGAGGAGCTCGGTCTCATCGTCGATCCCAGCGATGTGCTCGCGGAACTGCCCATGATCCAGACAAGAACCACAGGCTATCGCGTGTTTCCCTATCTCGCGCGCATCACCGTTCCCGAGCGCTGGCAAATCGCCGAGCGCGAGATCGCCGAGATTCTCGACGTGACACTTAACGATCTGACCCGGCCCGGCGCCCATGACAAGATGATCGACCGCTTCCCCACATGGCAGAAAGCCGAGCAAGTGTCGTTTTATCAGGTCGGTTCACACCGGCTCTGGGGATTGTCGTATCGAATCTTGCGTCCCGTCATCCCGCGGCTGGTTTCGGGCGAGTGGAATCTCTAGGGAGGGTCTCGGGTCTAGAGTCTAGCGTCTTAGGTTGACCGGAATCGGACGTCTAACGCGACGCCGCAGCTGAGCGGAACAGAATGTATGGGTTAGTTACGGTTCGCACTTGTCTGTTCGTGCACGAGACACGAACACGATTTTTGTGTTAACACGAGACCCGAGACTCTAGACCCCAGACTGAAACAAGAAAAGGAGATGAACCATGGACTTTAGCTTGCAACCGGATACGCCGGAGATCAGCGCGTTTCGCCGGGAAGTGCGCGAGTGGCTGGCCGAGAACATGCGCGGCAGCGAACACTTGAGGTGGTCGGGGATATGGTCGACGCGGGAAAACGCCGAGGAGTACCAATTTCGCCGGGGCTTGGCAAAAAAGCTAGGCCAGAAGCGCTGGTTGTTTCCCACCTATCCCGCTCAATACGGCGGCGCGGGGCTGAGCCTCGACCATCAGTTTGTCCTGGAAACTGAGATCGATCGCTATGGACTTCCGCTCGGCTCGATCTTTTACACGCTGGCTCGCCTCGTCGCGCCCGCCGTGATGAAGTTCGGCACCGAAGAGCAGAAGCAGGAGTTTTTGCCGCCCATGATGCGCGGCGAGTTGGCGGTGTGGCAAGTGCTGACCGAACCGCAGGGCGGCAGCGACGTGGCAAACTGCCTCACCAAAGCGGTGCGCGACGGCGATCATTACGTCGTCAACGGCCAGAAGATCATGGTTGGGCACCATCTGCCGCCGGACTTTCTCTGGACGCTGGTCTGCACCAATCCCGGCGGAAAGCGGCACGAGAACCTGGGATGGTTGTATGTCCCTGCCACTTTGCCCGGCATCACCATCCAACACTTACACTTGATGATGGGCATCAAGAACGCGGTGTTCTTCGACAACGTGCGGGTGCCCGCCAAGTATTTAGTCGGCGGCGAGAACAACGGTTGGAAGGTCGCCAATAGTTATTTGGAACTAGAACATGGCGGCGGCGGCAGCGTAGCCGAAAATCCGCTCTTCAAGCGGCTGATCGACCACTGCCAGAAAAACCAGTTCGGTGGCGCGAGCCTGTTGGAAGACCAGGACGTCCGGGACGTGATCGCCGATATGCTCAACGATCTCGACGTGCAACGGCTCATGGGCCTGCGCAACTTCTGGCACCGCTACGTGCGCGATCCCCATCCTTATGGCGGGCCGCAGTTTCTTTACTACCAGCGCATGGTGCGCTTGCGAAATTCCGAGCGGGTCCAGCAGATTCTTGGGTTCGACGCGCTGGCGCCGGACGGGTCGGTGCACGAGCAAGCCGATTTCGAGTACACCGTGCGCAGCGGGCCGGGTTGGCTCCACGGCGGCGGGACGCTGGACACCGACCGGCTGATCATCGCGCGCCGCTTGGGCCTGGGCCGGCCGCAGCAAGAAACCGCGCCGACCACAGTATAACTTCGGTGACAAGAGGAGGAGATAGAAACCACAAAGAGCCTAATGCGGCGCAGCCGCAATCAGACGCCGGAATATCTCGCGCAAAGCATGTCCTGAGCAAAGTCGAAGGGGCGCAAAGACGCAAAGCAAGAGCATTGTCATTTCGAACGAGGAGAAAAATCTTTCATAGATCCCTCGCATTCGCTCGGGATGACAGGCCACTTGCCTGTCACTTGGCGTGCTTTGCGCCTTGGCGCGAGAATAATCCTAAGCATCTGTACGCTTCGTGGTGAAACGATAAGGAGTCATATTATGGACCTCAAATTGAACGACGAGCAAAACATGTTGAAAAAAGTCGCGGCGGATTTTTTGAAAGCCGAAGCGCCGCCCTATGTCATCACCGAATGGTACCGGCAGAAAACCGCGTTTGTACCTCAGTTGTACAAAAAAACCGCGGAAGTGGGTTGGCTAGGAATGATTGTGCCGGATGAATTCGGCGGTGGCGGCGCTTCTTGCACGGACTGCGCCGTGGTGTTCGAGGAGCTTGGGCGTGGCCCGTTACCAGGGCCATATTTTTCTTCAGGCGTGTTGGCGGCCGAGTTGATTATGGAAGGCGCCTCGGAGGCGCAGAAGAAAAGCCTGCTGCCGAAAATCTGCGACGGCAGCGCCATCGTGATTCCGGCGATCTCCGACGATCCGATCCAATGGGGGCCGCGGTCGGTGCAAACGCGGATCGACAAGTCCGGCAACGGCTTCACCCTCAGCGGGACCAAGCGATACGTGTTTGATGGCGACGCAGCGACACATTTTATCTGCGCGGCGCGGCGGGAAAGCGGTGGCGTAACCCTAGCGCTGATTGACCGGGGGGCGCCGGGAGTGACCGTGAAACCGATATTCGGCTTTATGATCGGCGCGGCGGAAGTGAGCTTCGCCAATGTGGAGGTTGGAGCTGAGAGCATCATCGGCGAGGTCAATGGCCGCTGGGACACGGTGGAGCGGGCGTTGTATAAAGCGCTGCCGATTCTCTGCGCTTACAAAGTCGGCGCCTGTCAGGAAATCTTTGAGATGACCAACGAGTATACGCGCACGCGGGTGGTCTTCGGCCAGCCCATCGGCCGCTTTCAACGGGTGCAAGATCACTGCGTCGATATTTCGATCCACGTCGACGGCGCGCGCTGGATCACTTACGAGACGCTGTGGAAAATCGATTCCGGCATACCGGCCGCCGCCAACGTGCATCAAGCCAAGGCCGTGGCGAGCGAAGCGTACTATCAGTCCTGCAACTTTGCGCACATGGTCTTTGCCGGACCGGGAACCGACTACAAGCATCCCTTGATGGCCCACAGCGTACTGGCCCATTCGCTTTATCAATATTTGGGCACACCGCTGCACCACAAACGGGCGATGGTGGATGTCTTGTATCCGCGCCAGGTTCGAGCGCAGGGATAACCGTTTTATAGGGCACGTGATTCATTGTCGATCCATACCTTCGCCCGCTTGCGAGAGGGAAGGGTGAGGGCTGACATTCCCGGCAATAGACGTTTGTGAAAAATGGCAAAATGAAGCCTTTCCTCAATCTCATCTTTTTCTTTAGCTTGTGCGAGTGCGCAGATGACAGAAGTGTTTCTAAACCTATGCTTTAAACTCCGGCTTCTCCGCGCCCCGGCCGTGAGTAACCCGAGACTTCTTTCTCGACTTGTGCCTGTTGCCTCGCGCGGAATGCCTATAGTATTCGCCGTTTGTCTCTTCGTGCTTGCGGCGGCGGTTAGCCATCAGAAGGAAAGCCGTGTCGCTATCGCTCACGCCAACGATCACGACCGCGAGTCGCCCTACATTGCCCCTTTCGTCCGTACTCCTGAGGAGGTGGTAGCTAGAATGCTGGAGCTGGCAGAGATCACGCCAGGAGACGTCTTGTACGACCTTGGCTCCGGCGACGGCAGGATTGTCATCGCGGCGGCAAAAAAATACGGGATCAAGGCGGTTGGCTTCGAGATCGATCATGCGCTCGTCGAGGAATCGCGAAGAGCAATCAAACAAGAAGGTTTGGAAAATTTAGTCGAGATCCGCGAGCAGGATATACGATCGGTGGACCTGTCGCCGGCCAGCGTCGTGACAATGTATCTCTCTCCCAACGCCAATCTCCGGCTACGGCGAGCGATCCGAAGCCAGTTAAAGCCGGGTTCGCGAGTGGTTTCCCACCAATTTGCCATGGGCGATTGGACGCCGGCTAAAACCGAGCAACTCAAAGACTCCGCCGGACTCACACGAACTATCTATCTCTGGCGCATTGCAGCCACCCGCGGACGCTGAGAGCAGGCGATCTTTGTTTACGCGCATGCATGGTGTTCCGTAGGCTCCAGGCGGAAGGCAACAGGCAATAGTCAGAGGTAAACCGTCCACTGAGTGCAAGGCAATGGAACGCTTGGAGCGAATGAAACAAACCTCGCCATGTCTTGTTTCCGATATCGATTTGAACTGAGCGTCTGTCCTGAGAGGCGCGCAGCAAAGCGGGAGGAAAGCGGTTGAACGACTTGAACGGAGCGCCTGTCCTGAGCGCCGCGAAGCAAAGTCGAAGGAAAGCGATTGAACGTTTTGAACGATTGTCAGGTTCGGTTACGTTGAACCTTGAACATTGAACTTTGAACCGCCGTCAGGCGTCGGTCTGGTGTGGAGTAAATTGACTTCATGGATGTCCCACTGCAAATTTTTTGCGTTGCCTTGTGCGGCGCGTGGGTGCTGGCTTTCGGCTATCTCATGTGGGCGCTCAAGCAACTGCCGGTATTGAATCGACAGTTGGTTTCTCCGCCGGAGCGCTGGCCGCCGCTCAGCATCATCATTCCCGCGTGCAACGAGGCCGCGCATCTTGCGTCCGCCGTCACAACTCTGACGCGGCAAGACTATCCGGATCTCGAAATAATCCTGGTCAATGATCGTTCCACCGACGGCACCGCTGAAGTGATCGACCGGCTTGCCAAGGCGGACTCACGGGTTCGCGCCATTCACGTGACGAGTCTGCCGGCAGGCTGGCTCGGCAAGGTGCACGCTTTGCAGCGCGGCGTCGAGATGGCCCGCGGCGAATGGTTGCTTTTTACCGACGCCGACATCCACTTTTCCGAAGGGGCATTGCGCCAGGTTATCGCCGTAGCGATACGCCAGGGCGCCGACCATCTGACGCTGATCCCGCACATCGTTCAAAGCGGTTTCTGGCTGGCGGTCGCGGTGCGCGCTTTCGGTTTGTTGTTTTTACTAACCACGCGCGCCGCCGGCGTGAATCGGCCGGGGAGCAACTCCTTTGTCGGCATCGGCGCGTTCAATCTGGTCAAAGCAGAGATGTTTCGCCGCACCGCCGGCTTCGAGTGGTTACGTTTGGAAACGGTCGACGACGTCGGGCTGGGGATGATGATCAAACGGGCAGGGGGCGCTTCGCGTGTGGCCATCGCCTACGACGAACTGAGCGTGCGCTGGTATGAATCGGTTCCCGCCATGTTTAAAGGGCTGGAGAAAAACCTCTTCGGACTCGGGTCACAATACCGATGGTGGTTGATGCTTCTGCAGGTGGCCACGATCTGGACGCTGGTCGC
The DNA here is from genome assembly GCA_963840855.1 of uncultured delta proteobacterium. Lineage (GTDB taxonomy): Bacteria > Desulfobacterota > Binatia > UBA9968 > UBA9968 > DATACQ01. The sequence goes on along the minus strand of CAWJBB010000085.1, from coordinate 58,306 downwards.
CGCTCCCGTTGCCGCGGCAGCCTGCGCAATCATGCTAGGATCGGCGCCCCTTATGGATAGCCTGCCACGGCCGTTATCGGCATGCATGTCGTTTTTGCTCTTTTCTATTATCACGAAGGCCGAGCAGAGTTCGCGAGTCTGCTGCTGTTTCCCGCCGGCATACTATTGATCAGCCTGATGATGCTGCGCGCCGGGTTTCAATGCCTGCGCAACAACGGCATCGACTGGCGCGGCACTCATTACCCGCTGGACGAACTGCGCGCCGGCCAGCGGATCAAGTTCTTGAAACTGCCCTTCACAAATTGAGCAAGTTGGCGACGCTAGCGCCGATCATTTCGACGTTTTGAGAATTCAAAAGACGTGCTCGTGAAGCGTGATCGTGTTCGTTATTCAACTATTTGAACGGAACGAAGTAAAATGAATTCAACATTTGGCCGGCGTTTGCATCCGGCGGCAAGGATCGACGACGATCACACTAACGCACGATTGGTTTTACTGGGCTCTCTTTTCCTGAGCTAGTCGAAGGGTTCTTCGAACTTAGACGTGAATCAACCGTTACAGGCCGCTAATAACAACCCTTCGAACGTTTTGAACGGTTGGAACCCGGGTTGTTTTACGTTGAACCTTGAACATTGAACCTTGAACGGGCGTGAGCCGTTGAACTTTGAACGGCCGTCAGGCCTTACCGGGCCGATGCCCTCACCGTTATTTGTGTTGCGGTTCTTGAGCCGTCCGCGGCTTGGGATGCCTGGACTGAGACTTCAGCGCCGGGCCTGAGCAGTGACCGGTCACCGAGGACGCGCTTTGCGACGGGAGCGTCCGGCGGCACCAGAACTTTGATCTCACCGCCCTTGTACTTGAGGGTCAGCATCCGGCCTTTGACGTTTTGCACCGCCACGTCTTCCACGGTCTCGACATTGGCGTTGGTCATCGTCAAGCCACTTTGCGGCGCCGAAGACAGCGGTCTGTGACCCTCACCGGTGCCGCGCTGGTCTTCTGAGAATACATTCAAGCGGGTGGCGCGGAAGGTCCCGTCCGGCTGCTTTTCCGCTGTGGCGGCGACGTACATGCCTGACGTAATATCGGAAAATTTGATGGGAACCTCGCCCCGGATGACGGTCTTATCCGACAGCTGTACCCGTTCCGGTCCGCTCTTGGTCTCGACCATCACGTCTTGACCCTGAACGGAAATCAGTGATCCGGCAACGGCAACCGTGTTCCCCGCTGGGCCAACTTGAGCTTCGAGTTGAGCGCTTCCGGCCAATAGCACCCAGCCGAACAGCAAAGCCAACCACGCGCGAACAACAGGGTCATGATTTGATATCAACGTTTTTCGGTTGTGCTTCATAGGATTCCCCCTGGGCGCTCATATAGTAGAGTTCATGCTCCAGCGCAAACTGAAGTGGTACGAGACGTTCTCGTGATTCGTGAACGTGTCCGTTTTTTCAACGATTGGAAAGATTGTCAGCCTCTATACTATCAGGTCGACCGTTAATCCTTGGAACTGCGGTAACGCTTCCGGTTTGCATCATTGAAGCCCCGCAACTAGAATCGCGCATCAATGGCTAAACCAATCCGCGCATCGCCGCTTTGTATCATCATCGCGGGTCCCAATGGCGCGGGCAAAACCACTTTCGCGCGCGAGTTTCTATCCAAGGAGGTGGGCGTTGTTCATTTTGTCAACCCGGATTTGATCGCCAGGGAGGGAACTAGGGTCAGGCCTGCATAAATGTATGAACTTGCAAATCGAAGCCACTTGAGCTAATTCCGGGGCATGGCACGACCTGTTCGAATCGAGTATCCGGGAGCGGTCTACCATGTGATCTGCCGCGGCAACAATCGCCAAACGATCTATCGCGACGAGCGGGACCGACGGCGCTACCTTGAGAAACTGTCACTTTACTGCCAGGAGAAGAAAGTCGATCTGCTAGCGTACTGCCTTATGTCCAACCACGTGCATTTGCTTTTGGCGACCCCGCAGGGGAATCTCTCCAAGATGATGCAGGCGTTTCAGACGAGCTATACGGTCTATTTTAACAAACGGCACGGCCGCAGCGGGCATGTCTTCGAGCAGCGCTACAAGGCGATGGTGGTGGACAGAGACAATTATTTGCTGCAAGTCAGCCGTTACATTCACTTGAATCCAGTCAGTGCCAAGGCCGCCGATCGGCCTCAAGACTATCGCTGGAGCAGTTATGGATCCTATATCAGAGGTAAAGGGATACCAGGATTGAAGAGCGAGGCGGTGCTGGAGCAATTGAGCGGCGGCAAGAGCGTGCGGCTCCACCAATACCGAGAGTTTGTCGAAGGCAGTCGAGGCGAAGGGTTGCGCAACGTGGCGCCGCAGGTGAAGCAGCAGATCTATGTCGGCGACGAAGAGTTTATCGAAACGGTCGGTAGGAAAGCAAAAACTACGGCAACCAGTGAAAGAGGCTACCCGCTGCAACGGATCATCAAGAGCGTGAGCGAGGTGACGGGAGTTGAGCAAGCCGAGATGAGAAACCGGCAGCGCGGGGAACGGGTCAAAGCGAGCCGCGAGTTAGTTTGTTATGTGGCTCGGCGGCATGGGGTTGTCAGGATGGCGGAACTGGCGAGATTTCTCCAGGTCAAGGAGTCGTCAACGCCCAGCCACGCGATCCGGCGGGCGGAGGAGCGGTTGAAGGGGGATCGAGTTTTTTGCCGCCTGCTGGATCGGGTGGTTAAGAAGCTGGCTTGATTCAGTTGCTCATGCCTAACCCTAAATGTACTCTGCGCCGGCGCGCGCGGCGGGACGCGGGCCGGTAGGCCCAAATGGGTGAGGATTTTGACAATCACCGGCGGGTCTTCGATCGCGGCGATGATCTTTAAGCTGCCGCCGCAGTTCGGGCAGTGTTCGATGTCGATGTCGAAGACCCGTTTGAGTAGCCTGGCCCAACTCATGCGCGCCGGCGCACCTTGCGCGTCAGCGTGATCGCATGAGGGCTCTGTTGCTTGCTCTACCGGACTGGGGATAATTTCAGAGCACAACTTTGCGTTGGGCGCGGGCACGCCATGGAAGCGGATCAGATGTAAGCGTGGGCGCGGCACCAGGGCGGCGAGGCGGGATCTTGGTCGTCACATCCGGTAGCGGCAGGGTCGCGACAGAGAAGGATGAGCGTGAGATCAGCGTTGGCGATGTCGTGCATATCAAAGCCGGCGAGCGCCACTGGCATGGCGCTAAAGCCGATACCACGATGTCGCACATCACTGTTACTACCGTCGGCAGCCAGATCACGCGCCGATAGTTTTGTCTTAGTTTAGCGGGCAGGCTGCGTGGCGGTTCGCTGTTAGACTAACATCGGATTGCGAAGGCCGACTACCATCGCATTTTCGGAATTCCGAAAACGTGAGCGTTACCTCAGGAGGATGAGCGCCCGGCGGCACGGCACGAACTTGCCGCTTAAGATTGCCGTTTCTTACCGCGATATCTTCAGAGCAGGAAAGAGGAAATCTATTTCCTCTCTCCTGTCCCATGCACAAGCTTTTCGCTTACCTGGTTGCCGCCTTGGGAAAGCCGTACGCTTCCACAACCTTAGCCTGATAATCCTTCAGCTTAATGAGATGCTCCCAGTCCACTACAGAAAGCTGCTTTCCTCTGGTAGCCTTCTCCTGGGCAGTGTCGGGAATAAAAATCGAGGCGCCATAGGGGTGATATTCATCTATTAGTTTTTGACCCATCGGCGAAATTTGGAACTCTATCCATAAAAGAGCAGTGTAAGGGCGATCGGCAGTGCTAAGAACACTAAGAGGTTCAGTAAGGGCCCGAGTGGGAATTGGCTCGACCATCTTGTAGTTTAGGCTCTTAGTGGGATCTTTCATTTTTATTCGCATGACGGTATTGAAGTTGGGTCCCAAAAATAGGGTATACTCGCCAGCTGCCATTGCCGTGAGAATTCTTGAGCCCCCACGAATCCAGATAGGCTGCTGCGCGGCTATTTTCCGGGCAAATTCCAGGGTCCTTTCCAAACCCCAAGCCGGTACGAGTGCTGCGACCTCTGTAGGTCGAATGTCGGCGATGAACTTCCTTCCCTTGAACTCGGGCTTAAGGAACTCGTCCCATTGGTTTGGGACCTGATCCTGTGGAAGCATCCGTTCGTTAAAGGCTACGACCTGAATACCGCTGTTAACAGCCACTATATTTCGGTTAAACGGATCTACAGTCTGAGTCGGGATGCGCAAGACTCCGTGTTGAGCCATTCCCAAAATATCGAATTTTTTGAGATAAGGCAGAAATTCGTTAAAGAAGTCTTCGGTTAAGTGGACAGAATCCCAGCCTTTAACCATGCCTGCTTTCATCTGCGTCACAAACGCTTGCGCGGTGTCGGTACCAGCGTGCTCCTCGATCTGAGGATCGACGAAGGGATACTCGGCCTTGAAAGCCGCTGCCATGACCCTATTGGTTTCCGCACTATGGGCGACAAAGCCCCGCATCTTTCCCTTCTCCTGTTTTGCTTTGGCCACGATATCATCGTGGCTCATCTCAAAAATGTAACCGCGGCCTTCCGCCCCCTTTTTTGCATTAAGCACTGCTGCGGAAGCGGCAAGAGAAGAAACGTTATAGCTGGTCATACAGCACGCAAGGACAAGTAAAAACGCATGCGTCTTACGTAAAACGCTTTTCATGTTTTATCTCCACGATGTATAGGAAATTTAAACCATCTTTTTTTCTGACCGGAGATATATCGCTGAATCGGCGAAGGTGTCAATCGTCGGAGCGATTGGTGAAATTTGCAATATTGTTTCGGTCGGCTCGGGCAGCGCAGCGAGGATTAAGGGGACATCCTATAATTTTCCTGTCAAGTTTTAATTTTGTGACACGTGTCCATCGAGCTTGTTAGCCCTTTGAGAAAACGATTTCTTGAACGGCGAGTCTCTCACTTGATTCGAACCCTGCACCTAATCGTTACAGATATCCGGCGTACTTTTTTTCAGTCGCCCATCAAAAACGAGGTCTCGGGTCCTCTAAGGAGAACCGATGCCGCGCGCCCACCGCCATTTTCTTCCCGGTCACGTCTGGCACATCATTTAATTTAGACAGCAGTCAGTTCCAAACGTTCAAGTCGTTCAATCGCTACGCTTCGTTCAAGACGTTGATGAAGATGACAGCGAATGAATTTTTAGAGATATCGGAATGCGTGACTGGGGCTGGTACGTGCGCTGGGTTTTTGAAGCCAAGAAACGTTTCGGTGTTTCGGTACTCAACTATATGGTAACCTCCAATCACATTCATCTTTTGGTAAGGGATACAGGCGGGCAGGTGATTGCCCAGATCATGCATGCCTCGGAATACCTGGAGAGGTCGTTACGGCTTATCGGACCAGCAAAGTGTCCAAATACTGGAGGGACGAAGCATGAAGGTACGATATGATCCCAGAACAGATACATTGAGTGTCGTTCTTAAGGACAATACGGCTGTGCATGAGAGTGATGAAGATAAACCGGGGGTTATTCTCGATTACGACGCGCAAGGTAATCTGATTTCCTTTGAGATTCTTGATGCGTCTAAGCGCGTGACGGATACGCGCAGGGTAGATTTTCAACTCGCTGAATAAGTTATTGGCTTGCATGGTTGGTATGCAGTGCCTGCATTGCAAAGGGCGGATGGTTCGCGCCACGGCGCCGTTTAGCTTGCATCGGAACGGTTATCACGTCGCTTGGGACGCCATTCCGGAGTGGGTTTGCACGCAATGTGGAGAACCGTTTTTTGATGCGCGGGAAGTCGACCTAATCCAGAACGCCTTACGCAATCTTGACTGGGAAAGCGCAGCACCTAGCTCGGCGAGTTCTTCAGTATCGAAGCCGTAAGCCTATTAGTCCGTAAACGTATATGATTAAAGAGCTTGACCTAGTGGTTTTAAGAAAGTCTGTTCCCGAACAGGGCCTAAACGCGGGCGATGTCGGCACGGTCGTTCTTGTCCACAAAAAGGGCGAAGCCTTTGAAGTGGAGTTTTTTACGCTGCACGGCGAAACGGTTGGTATCGCGACCTTGACTTCCTCACAGGTTGGCCGGTTCTGAAAAGAGAAATCACGCACGCAAGGCTGATGCGGGCGTAGGACCGTGATTTAGTGCGCCAGCCGTAAACGATGCAAACATTTCCCTCGTCGTTATTTGTTGTCTCCAAATAGTCTCGTTCTCTACAGACATGGCAGAACAGTCCACACAACTGGTCCAAAAACTCTGGAACTACTGCAACATCTTGCGCGATGACGGGTTGTCGTACGGTGATTACGTCGAGCAGTTGACGTTTCTACTCTTCCTCAAGATGGCTGATGAACAGAGCCGGCCACCTCTCAACAAACGGTCTCCCATTCCAAAGGGTTTCGATTGGGCCAGCTTGCTCGCCAAGGACGGCGACGAGCTGGAGATTCATTATCGCCATCTGTTGGAGACACTCGGCAGGGAAAAGGGCATGCTCGGCGTCATCTTCCGCAAGGCGCAGAATAAGATTCAGGACCCGGCGAAACTGCGGCGGTTGATTGTCGATCTTATCGACAAGGAGCAGTGGTCGTCGCTGTCGGCGGACGTGAAGGGCGACGCTTACGAAGGGCTGCTCCAAAAAAACGCCGAGGACGTAAAAGGTGGAGCGGGACAGTACTTTACGCCCCGGCTCTTGATTGCGGCGATTGTCGACGTGATGCGTCCCGAGCCCAATATGACTATTTGTGATCCGGCGTGCGGCACAGGCGGATTCCTGTTGGCCGCCTACAACTATCTTTCCAATTCGCAGCACTACCAACTGGATCGTGAACAGAAGAAAAAGCTGGCTGGCGATACGCTGTACGGCGTCGAACTGGTGGATGGCGTGGCTCGGCTTTGCTGCATGAACATGCTACTGCACGGCATCAGCGCGGACGGAGCGGATGAGGTACCGATCGAGGTCCGCGACGCGCTCGGCAGCCAGGGCGGCAGACATTACGAGATGGTGATGACCAATCCTCCGTTTGGCAAGAAGAGCAGCGTGACGATTGTGAATGAAAAAGGCGAGGCGGAGAAAGAAAGTCTGACGATTCACCGTGATGATTTTTGGGCTTCGACGAGCAAAGCAGCTCAACTTTCTGCAGCACGTATTCACGATCCTCAAGCAACATGGGCGAGCGGCGATCGTCGTGCCGGATAACGTGCTCTTCGAAGGCGGCGCGGGTGAGACGGTTCGCCGCGAACTGCTCAAGCAGGCGGACGTGCATACACTTCTGCGTCTACCCACTGGTATATTCTGTTCGATTTCACTGAAGGGACCCACCCGATTTCAACGAAGGGGACCACCCAATTCAGCGGAGCGAAGCGACGAAGTTATCTTGACTGTCTACAATAAGCCTCCCTAGTTTTTCAATCCTGATTTTTTCTCTGTGAGTTTTTCTCTATAGGACTTCTCTCCTTTCAAGGTGATTTTCTGAGATGGATGAATCAGCCGATCCACGATGGCCTCGGCGATCACCGGATCTTCAAACAGTTTGAGCCATCCCTGAGGCTCAACCTGGGAAGTAACGATGAGGGGAGCCTTGCGGTAGCGCTCTTCGAGGATGTCCATCAGGGAAGTGGCTTCCTCGTGGGTATAGTTTCTTAACCCCAGGTCATCGAGGATCAAAACCTTGGCCTTGATGAGACTACGGATGTAGTTGAGGTAACGGCCGGCGGCCCTGGCAGCTTGGATTTCCTCGAACAGGAAGTTGACTGGCAAGAATTGCGTGGGATGACCTTCCTGGCACAGCCGTTTTCCCAAGGCTATCGCTAGATGAGTCTTTCCCAAACCGGTTTTACCTAAAATCAAAAGATTCTCCAGGTTATGGAGGAAGCCGAGCTCGCAGAGTTCTTTGATCTTGGCTTTGGTCAGATCCTTGTGGAACGCTAAATCTAAGTCTTCCAGATCGGCGCGGAACCGAAAGCGGGCCTTGGTCACCAGCGCCTTGGCGGTTCGGTCTTTGCGCGACAACAGTTCATCTTCGAGCAGCAAGCGTAAAAACTCCAGGGGATGGAGCTGCTGGGACAAAGCGATCTGGGCTTGCCGTTCGCAGGCTTCATGGATGCCAAACAGGCGCATCTGGTGGGAAAGGTTTCTGACTTGATCAAGCATCATGGCGGGGAGACCTCCTGGTGAAACGGCTGTTTTGGGGGGTACCCAAGGTATGGGTCAAAGCGAGATCGTCGTTTATAGGGCCTCTGTGGAGGTCGTTTTTCTCTGCTCCCTGCTCTGGGAGGTAAAAAATCAGGTTGGGGCTGGATTTTAAGCTCGTGCTCATAGCAGTTCCTCCTCCACCGACGGCAGCGACAGTTCAGAATCTGAGCCCGAGTTGGCAGCGTATTGGTGTAGATGCACGGTATCCAGCTTTCTCTGCGGGGGAAGAAGCGTGGGTCTTTGGCCGTGGCTAACAAAGTAAAGGGCGCAGTCTTTGATGTAGGCGAGCCGTGTCTTGTTGAAGACAATCGCCCGCTGGCATGCATGGTCCAAAGCTTCAGCCGTGATGGGATAGCGTTTGGCAAGCCGCAAGATTCCTTGGACCCGTCTTAGATGGCGCAATGGATGTTGGCCTGAGAGCAGATCATCGAGTAACTTCTCGACATGGGGGCCAAGCTTTTTGGCCTGTTCTTGAGCGTGACGGACTTCAAAGCGCGCCACGCTCAGCTTGGCTTCGGGATAATGGAAATCATAGGTGGAGAACTGTCCGATCCCCATCAGTCTGGTGTGAGCGGTAAGGGACTGGCTGTCCTCACTAAACACTTCCACAATTTTCTCGGTGAGCCTGACCCGGACCCTTTGGCTGACGTAGACAAAGGGGACCGAGTAGAAGTTTTTCTCCACTTGGATATGGCAGTCGGGATGGACTTTAGCCTGGCGCCACTCGCTTAACTCGAAGGGAGAGGGTGGCAGGGCCTTTAATTGCTTTTTCTCTTGCTCGAAGCGCTGGTTGCGGCTCACCCCGTAGTCTTTCATCACCTCGCGGTTCAACCGATGAAGATATTCCCTGAGGGTTTGATTGAGATCTTGGAGAGAATAGAAGACCCGGTTACGGACCTCCTGGAAAAACCCTCTTTGGATCACTCCGATGTGGCATTCCCCAGAGCCCTTGTCCCGGGGCCTTGTAGGGTCTGGCCGGCAGTACCGCAAAGCCCATGTGATTGGCAAAATCACAGTAGGTGGGATTTACATCGGGGTCGTACAGATCGGCCTTGTGGACACCGCTCTTGAGATTGTCCACCACTACGTAGGGGGTTATCCCACCAAAGTAGGCGAACATGCGCTGCTGGACCCCGATGAAGGTGGAAAGCTTCTGATCTAGAACGAATTCCCCGAAGGTATACGAGCTGAAGGGCAGAACCCCTAAGAAAAACTGGGTCAGTGTCTTGTTTCCCGTCCCTCGCTCGGTGATAAACAGACCGTCTGAAAAATCGATCTGGGTTTTTTCCGCAGGCTTGTGATGAAGCCGGATAGTCACTTGATCGGGTGAGGCTTGCACACTAACCTTTTCCCGAAACTGACGCCAAAACTTTACATACCCTGTCTCGGGGGCCACCTCCCGCTGGATCTGCTTGACCGTGGTCCCTTTGCCATAGACTTCCTGGCGGACATACTCCCAGTCAACCGTCTCAACCCAACCACCGCTCTCACTGGGCGGCTCTGCGGTGGGCTCCAAAAACTTCCGCACCGTCCTGCGCGAAAGCCGAAGTATCCGGGCAATACGGCGAACGGAGTGCCCCTGTTCGGACAGGGTTTTGATTTGAGCTCGCATACGAACGCTGGTCCTTTCTTTGGCCATTAACTGGATCCTCCTCCAGTTGGCCAAGGTAGCATCGTTCGTCGGCTCGCTCAGAAACGAAGGGGACCACCTGAAATTGGGTGGGTCCCTTCCTTGAAATCAGGTGGGTCCCTTCGTTGAAATTGGGTGGGTACGTTCCGTGAAATCGGTCAATATTCTACGCCCAGGGCGTGAAGGCCAACCTGCTTTTCTTCGACCGCAAGCCCGCACAGGAAAAAGCGTGGACCGAAAAGCTCTGTATCTACGATCTACGGACCAACAAGCACTTCACTTTAAAGGAGAACCAATTAAAACGCTCCGATCTCGATGACTTCGTCGCCTGCTATCATGCCGAAAACCGTCACCAGCGCACGGAGAGCGAGCGTTTCAAGTGCTTCCCCTACGACGACCTCATCAAACGCGACAAGGTTAACCTCGACATCTTCTGGCTCAAGGACGAATCCCTCGAAGATTCCGCCAATCTCCCCGCGCCCGACATCATCGCTGCCGAAATCATGGAAGACTTGCAGGCCGCGTTGGAACAGTTCAGTGAAATCGCCGGTGATTTCGGAGGTGAAGGAGCTGAGATTAGAAAGGGTTAATAAGTTACAGTAAGAGATCCTACATAAAGGCAGAAGGAATACCGCGCGTTTATGAGCAATTCTTTGTTACCGCGTGTCTCTGACCAGCTCAGACTGGCGACAGACCTTATTCGAAGGGCGAGCTTGGGGTTTGGCTTGAATAATTGAATGACCAATTAAACCGAAAATAAAGCTAACCTCGAATGTTCTGGCTAAGAGACGAGAACTCAAAAAATCCAAGTGCGGATAAGAGTCCACGGGTTCAAGCCGTTCAACACGTTCAAACCGTTAAATTAAAAGCTTTGAGCGCTCAGAAAATGGTGCCAGTCGCAATCTTCTTGCGGGTAAATCGTTGAAAAGCACGCCCTCCAACAATTCCATGAAATTGCGGCCGACCTCAGTTCCGAACAGGTAATGAAGGCCGACATAGCGAGTCAGGGTAGGAGACTTAATCTGGAAGGCTTGCGAGCGAAATTTATTCCGCCAAGGTCTTTACCCGCTCGATGCTTGTGGCAAGTCAGCTAGAGCTGAGATCAGTTTGACGCTCGAAGGCAGGACTTGATAATGATTGCATTGTTTCAAAGGAGGTGCCAATGCGAACAAAGCGGTTAATCGTCGCAACGTTTATTGCTTTTTTCTTGCAGGCACTCAACTACGCTATTTCAGTCGCCGCTGATCGTCCGAGCGCTAGCGGCGTCTATGACGTTGTCATCGCCAATGGCAAGATAGTCGATGGCAGCGGCAATCCCTGGTTCTATGCCGATGTTGCGATCAAGAATGGCAAGATCGCCAAAGTCGGCAAGGTCGATTCTCGCATGGCTAAAAGAGTGATCGATGCCAAAGGGATGGTGGTTTCGCCGGGCTTTATCGATCTCCACACCCACACCGACATGCCGGTTTTGGCGGACGGCAATGTCGAAAGCGCGGTGTACCAGGGCGTGACCCTTGATGTGATCGGGGAGAGCTCAACGGTGGCGCCGCTCAAAGGCGTCGTACTCGAAGAGTACAAAGAAGCGGCAAAACGGCGCGCCGGGGTCGAAGTCGATTGGACGACCCTCGACGGCTATTTTCGTCGCCTTAATAAAAAAGGCGCGTCGATCAATATCGCCTCCAGCGTTTCGCCGCAGCAGGTGCGCCGGGTCGTGGTTGGCTTCGAGGACCGACCGGCGACTCGCGGCGGAGATCGAGCAGATGAAGGGGCTGGTTGCCCAGGCGATGGCAGAGGGCGCGGTCAATCTATCCACGGCGTTTACCGGCGGCGGTTACAAATATGCCGACGAGATGATTGCGATGGCGAAAGTGGTCGCGAGCTACGGCGGCTATTATGGCACCCATATCGGCGGCGAAGGCGAGCAAATCAACGAAGAGCTAGATAAAGCGATCCGCATCGCCGAAGAGACCGGCATTCCCGTCCATATCTACCACATCAAAGTGCGCGGCAAGAATAACTTTGGCAAAGTCAAAGAGGTTATCAAGAAAATTGATGCGGCCAGAGCGCGCGGCCTGGATATCACCGCGAATCAATATCCGTATACGGCTATGCAGCATCCCTGGGCGCGTCTGTTTCCGTCCTGGGTGCAGAGCATGCCGCGCAAAGAGTCCATCGCAAAACTTAAAGAGCGTGCTTTTCGCGACAAGATTAAGGCCGACCATGAGTTTGCCGAGTACGTCAACGAGCACGGCGGCTGGGAAGGCATCGTCGGTACGGTTTTCACCAAGGCGCAGAACAAGCAGTACGAAGGCAAGACGATCCTTGAAATTTCCAAGCTGCGCGAACAGGCCGATCCGGCGGAAACCTGTTTCGACCTGATAGTCGAGGAGGGCGCTTACGTTCCTGGCGTGCATCACACGATGTCGGAGGACGATGTGAAATTTGTGATGCAAGTGTCTTGGGTGTCGATCGCCTCCGACGGAAGCGGCCTCAATCTGAAGGAGCCGGGCAAACCGCATCCGCGCAGCTACGGCACCAACGTGCGCGTGCTTGGCAAGTATGTGCGGGAAGACAAAGTGCTCACGCTTGAAGACGCCGTGAGGAAGATGACCTCGCTTCCAGCGCAAACTCTGAGACTCAAAGATCGGGGACTACTGAAAGAAGGCTACTGGGCTGATGTCGTCGTGTTCGATCCCAGCTCGGTGTCAGATCCGGCTACTTATGAGATACCGCAGCAGTACGCCAAAGGCGTGCCGTTCGTGTTCGTAAACGGCACCGCCGTCATCGACAACGGTAGTCATACAGGGGCGCGGCCGGGGAAGATCATTTACGGTCCGGGAAAGAACGGTGGGCGGCAAAATCGGGCGGAAGCAAAAGCGGCCGGGAGTCTTTAATCTAATCTGTGAGGAGTTAATGAAATCAAAGGCGATCTGAAATGCAGTTTGATCGATTTCCATAAAGTGTCGCGTGGAGGCTATAATACCGAATCAAACAGTCGCAATGGCTGAAGCATGAAGGTCCGTTATGATTCCAGAACCGATACCATGAGCGTCGTTCTTAAGGACAATACGCCCGTCCATGAGAGCGACGAGGAGAAGTCAGGGGTTATTCTCGATTACGACAAGGAAGGCAATCCGATTTCCTTTGAGATCCTTGATGCCTCGAAGTGTGTAACAGACACGCGGAAAGTAGACTTTGAGCTTGCGGAGTAAATCATGTGTGCCGGGGAAGTTCGAAATGGCCAAGAGTGTGGACAAGATAGCGCAAGAGATTCGTGAACTGCCAGACGTTGAGAAATTGCGCTTGGTTGACGCGATTCTCTCTGACCTCGACAAGCCGGACCCGGAAATCGACAGAGTATGGGCGGAGGAGACCCGCAAACGGTGGGCGGCTTACAAAGCCGGCAGGGTCCCAACCGTCTCCTATGAGTCCGTCATGGCCAAACACCGCCGCTCGTGAAAGTACGTTTTCTGGCCGCAGCACGAAGCGAACTCGATGACGCAGTCGCATGGTACAACCGACAAGCGTTGGGACCTCACACCGAAACTCGACTGCGCAAAGGGCGACGGTTTATCGGTCGGGCTTGTCGGTATGATTGAAACTATATATCATTTATCTATCATGGGGAGACAAGCATGGCACGGTTTATGATTTCGATGCCAGACGAGATGCTCAAGAAGCTCGACGAGGCGGCGCGCAAAGAACATCGCACCCGTAGCGAGCTTTTGCGCGAAGCAGCGCGGCGTCACCTGAGTGTTGATTCGCAATTTAGCAAATCCGGAGCTGCAAAAGACAAATGGGACGGAAAGCGGAAGGGTGCAAAAAAGATGAAAACAAAATCTATGACCCAACGCCTGCTCGATCTTGGGATCGGACGTAGCGGTTGTCTTGGGCTAGATCGGCTGATAGGGCCGGTCAAGGACGAGGTGGATATGCGACGGCTAGTGAAGATCGGCGGCAAGTTGAAGGGACTAACCCGTGACCTTATCGACTCCCGTGAAGACCGCTGGTGATCTATTTTCTTGACACAAGTGCGCTGGCCAAGCGTTATTTAACAGAGAAAGGCTCCAATAGGATGCGTCGTCTATTGGAGCACAAGGACAACGGCTTCTATCAAGGATTCCTTACGCCGCTTGAAATAGCATCAGCTCTGTACCGACGACTGCGATCCCAAGAAATTTCACAGGACGAGCTGTCTATTCTGCTTCGCGCTTACGTTGCTCACTCTCACCAAGATTACATTTTGATTCCGTATTCGGATGCGTTAATTGACAGGGCATCGGCTCTCGTAGCCCGTCATGTTTTGCGCGCGTTGGACGCTATTCAGCTCGCAAGCGCACTTGAGCTCAAAGATAGTGTGCCCGTGGAGGCACTTCCACTCACCTTTTTATCCGCTGACGACAGACTGCTTGACGCTGCTCACCGGGAGCATCTTCAGGCTGAGAACCCTGAAAAATGGAGGTCTGAGTAGAGGTGACCTCTTCCGCAATCGTTCAGAAACTTTGGAACTACTGCAACATCCTGCGCGATGACGGGTTGGCGTACGGCGACTATCCTTCGGCCTGGCTCAGGACTGGCTGTGAGCAGTTGATGTTCCTTCTCTTACTCAAAATGGCGGATGAGCAGAGCTGGCCGCTGTTTAACAAACCTTCACCCTTCTCAACGGTTTCGACTGGGTTAGCTTAACTCGCCAAGACGGCGACGAACTGGAAATTCATTATCGTTATCTATTAGAGATGCTCGGCAAGGAGAAGGGCTTGCTCGGTGTCATCTTCCGCAAGGTACAGAACAAAATTCAGGACCCGGCTAGCCTAGGCTCAGTTTACAATGGCAGTTCAGCCGTGACAGCCGGGCTGGGAGATTGAACGAAACTCGACGTGCGAGGAATTCATTTGACTTAAGGCTGCGGCACAGGCGTGGTAAAACGATCGTGCAACGGTTGGACATTTTCGAAGTATGAGCGTGCTCCCGGCGATTGGGTGTTTTTGAATTAGTTGCGCCGATGAGTCTCAAGGTTGATAGCATGGAACTTACTGCAGCTGAGAAGGCGAAACTAACGGCTAAATGGGCCACCACGATGACCAGGTGGCACATTGGGTTTGTGACCAATGGAAAACGCTTGGGATCGGCGAAGGTCAAGCCGATAAGGCGCTGGCAACTGGTTGGGTTTCCCGGACCTGGCGGCCGGGAATCGGCAGGGATCGTGGATCTCGTGGCGATTCGTAAGAACCACGGGAAACCAAAGACGCCCTTCAAGCGAGGCGACCTTTTTGAGATCATCCTAATTCAAATCAAAGGCGGCGGCGCGAAGCGCCCCGATAAGGCCGAAATCAAAAGACTCAGAGACGTTGCAAAATATTACAACGCCAGGGATGTCGTGCTGGCCGAGTGGGTCAAAGGGAGTTATCT
Organism: uncultured delta proteobacterium; assembly: GCA_963840855.1. Taxonomy (GTDB): domain Bacteria; phylum Desulfobacterota; class Binatia; order UBA9968; family UBA9968; genus DATACQ01. The sequence goes on along the minus strand of CAWJBB010000085.1, from coordinate 43,135 downwards.
GAAATTCTATTGGCTCATAAACTATCGTGCTGACCCAAAGAAGGTATGGGGAGAGGTCGATCCCGGGATACTGTTTCGCTAGGGTCCGAAGTTACGCGGTTGACGACGTCAACGTTTTAACCGCGCCGAGGAGATCGTCGAAGACCTTGAAGCCGCTCTCGAACAATTCCGTAAGATCGCGACTGACATGAGTGGAGAACGCGTGAGTCTCCAAGAAACATAGGAAATCCAGCCGAGCCCTACGACAATGAAGATCTATGCATTTGATGTCGATGACACACTGGAAGTTTCCGGTGGCCCGATTAGTATTGCCAGCGTTGGCAGCCTCAAACCACAAGGACACATCGTCGGTCTGAACGGCAACTGGGCCGTGGTAGTTCAATCGGTGCCGTTGTGGCACCGTATTTTTAGCTTCATTGGCCCGATGGAAATGTCGAAGGATGTTTTTCTAAACCAGCTGAAAACTTACATACTCGCGGACGATTACATTATGGTCGGAAACATCAAAGGCGTAAGCGGCGCATCCGACGACGAGGGAGCAGCCGGTTTGGCGGGATGGCGATTCATTAAAGAAAGCGACTTCGCAGCAGGAGCGCGTTAGGCCTGGTCGTAGATTTGCTATTCTGCGTGAGGTAATAAAACGAGGTGATCTCAATAAGCATAGCTTGAGGAGACGAGGATGAATCGCGCCTCTGTGCGTTCCAAACGAAAAGCAAAATTCAACCACGGCAGCTTCTCCGGAGACCCTGAAACCGTTTGGTTAACCGAAGCGGAGACGGATCGCCGCATGTGCTTATTGAAGCCGTTTTGGTTTCGGGATCCGAAGAAAAAAGAGTGGTTCGTTCCATCAGAGTACGCGGTGGACGGAGCTTCGATCCCGCGAGCGCTTTGGACTTTGGTCGGTTCACCCTACACGGGAGACTATCGCCGTGCTTCTATTGTGCACGACAAAGCCTGCGATGAGGCGGGAGGAGACGGGAAAGCGCGCCGCGCAGCGGACCGCATGTTTTACCACGCATGCCGTGCTGGTGGCTGTTCGATCGCGGAATCGATCCTTCTTTACATAGGTGTACGAATAGGGGCTATTGCTGCTAATTTACCTGCTTGGCAGGGGGCTATCACGCTCGATCGTGAAGGTCCTCGTCAAAATCGGACCGCTTCGGAGGATCGATTAGAAGCTGATTTCCGGATGGCTGCGAAAATTGTTTTCTCAAAAGGTGAGACAGATGATCCCGCGGTAATTGAGCGTCGCACTGATGAAGCATTGTCAGAGGTCTCCGGGGTTGACTTAAGAGGTAAATAGGGAAGGAGAAGAAACGGGGACGTTCTGATTTTCTGGTCGGAAACCACGACGACTTCCTCCAGCTCCGAGACGAACGCCTCGAAGAATCCAACTGCGGCTAAGAAACTGACGGTTCAAGCCGTTGAAAACTTTGAGGGCTCAGAAAATCCTCGCCAAGTTCGCAATCGTCAGCGGGAAGCCGACATAAGGGGCGTAAGCCCCGACGAACTCTTGAAAGCGCGCGCGAAATCCCGCTAGAGCGGCTTGGCCGCCCCGAAGAGATTGCCTGCGTCGTGGTTTTTCTGGCGTCCGAGCAGTCGAGTTACATGACAGGGAACTGCGTGATTGGCAGTTTTGCTTGAAAATTAAAGGGAACTTTGATTCCTAGTCGGGGAGAGGCTTTCCAATGACATCACTACTTGTGCTCCTGCAGTTCTTTGGACTTCTGTTTTTGACTCCGGGTATCGCTGATGCGCACGGCGGTCTTGTCGATGGCTACGGTTGCCACAGCGATCCGAAGCAAGGAAACTATCACTGCCATCAAGGCCCCTATGCAGGGAAATCGTTTCCATCCAGGGCGGAGTATTTACGTCAACTGCGAAATCCCAAGTCAAATCTGCCTCAACCGAAAAATACGCCACCTCCGCCGGACAAACCCTCGTCCCCCGACGACATGGAAGATCGAAACCGACCCTAGAGTTCGCCACCATGGCTCGAGAGCGAGAAAAGAGGACATTCAGAGTTTTTGAAGTTCCAAACAAAAGACCAGAAGGCCCGCCTGGAGATTTTCCAGGCCAGAGACGAAAGCCGATTGACAGCGTTATGCAGATGAGGGCGACAAATTAACCTTGAATTCGGAGTTAGTTGCCGGAGGCTCAAATGGCTATCGACATGTTTCTTAAAATTGACGGAATCCAGGGCGAATCGACGGATACCCACCACAGCGACGAAATCGATGTTCTTGCCTATACGTGGGGTGAGTCACAGCCCGCAGTAGCGGGCAGCGGAGCTGGTGCCGCCGCAGGCAGCGTAACGATGCAGGACTTTCATTTTACTATGCACGTGAATAGGGCGTCGCCAAAACTATTTCTGGCCTGCGCCAATGGAACGCGCATCAAAAACGCTGTTCTCACCGTGCGTCACTCCGGCGGGAACCCGGTTGAATTTCTCAAATGGACGCTGACTGATATCACCGTGGCGTCATACCAGACCGCTGCTAGTGTCCCTTCTGGTGATCCGCCGACAGATCAAGTAAGTTTGCGCTTTACTAAGATCGAAACGGAATACACCCGGATCAAACCTGATGGCTCGCTTGATGTGCCCATCAAAGAGGGTTGGGATCTGATGACGAACAGAGCGGGATAAAGGGCGCGAAACCGTCGAGAGTTCGCTTGCCGATGCGGTCGTCAGAGCACAAAGACTTTGCGATGCGCGTTTCTCGCGGCATCGGGGCCAGGCCGAGAACACGTCGAGGGGTCGAAGACCGCGAAGTTGCCCTCGAGAAATTCGTGAAATGGTTTAGGAATAATAAGGTAACTATAAGGTTTCCTTGAGACTTTCTGTCCAGGAAAACGAGCAATTGATTGACGGCGCCATCCCGTGGAAGGAGCAAAAGATGACCGAGCAAGAAGTTCTCTCTCCTCAACAGCTGGAGCAGCGGTGGGCGGAACACCTGAAAGGAGAGTTCGATAGCAAAGATGTGGAAGCGACCCTGGCCACGATGGTGGACGACGCTTATGTCAACCACATGCCTGTAAATACGGGCGGCCGGGGAAAAAATGCGTTGCGGCGCTTCTATCGGGACGACTTTATTCCTTCATGGCCCGATGATCTGGAAATGGTGGCGATCAACCGTGTAGTCGGTGAGGGACAACTCGTCGATGAATTGCGACTTAGTTTTACTCATAGCAAGCCAATGCCGTGGTTTTTGCCAAACCTAGCCCCGACCCAGAGGAAGATCGTCGTTGATGTCGTCGTGGTCGCGCAGTTTCGTGGCGATAAACTCGCTTGTGAGCGAATCTATTGGGACCACGCGAGTGTGCTTCGACAAGTGGGCCTCCTAAATAGTTGAGCAGGGAAGACATCACGTATCGACGAACGCCGGTGGTTGTTTGCTTTCCCCGAATGACTCGACCTTTTTCAGATCAAGATCCTGAAAAAATTCTACGACTTCCCGCTCGCGCAGTTCTCGACTAAAAAATCTTGCCCCGGTCGTGATTCACCCGTAAGTCTCCCGGGATTTGCCTGTCGGACTCGAATTGGCATAAGTTGGATGCGAATAACGTGTGACAACGGGCGACGGAAAAGGAGCTGGTTATGTGGAAAGGATTTAAAGTCATCGATGCCGACGCTCATATGCATGAACCGCAAGACATGTGGGATCGCTATCTGGAATCGAAGTATCGGAAGCGCGCTCCCAGAGTGGCTCATATGAACGGGACATTCATGATCTATGAGCCGGATGGAAAGATTATCCCAAAGGACGAAAAACAGGTTAAGGGTCCGCCGCCGGAGTCGTTTAAAATCATGGAAGAGAAGTACGGCGAGGCCTATCGCACATGGTGGGCGCCGGAAACAAGACTCAAGGACATGGACCGTCACGGGTGGGATATCCAGGTTCTTTTGCCCACGGGGAGCAACGGCAACTTCGGTTGCACGGTGGCCCTCAAGGACGCGGAACTTGGCGCGGCCTATTGCCGGGCCTATAACAATTGGGCCCATGATTACTGCAGTGTGAATCCTAAGCGGCTGCACTTCATCGCGGTGGTGCCGGGCGCGGACGTCGACGAAATTGTCAGGGAGGCGCGCCGGGCAGTGGCGGAGCTCGGCGCAGTATCCGTCAGGAACCCGTTATTGCCCCGCGGCAAGTGGTTGCACGAGAAAGCGTACAACGCCCTTTGGCAATTAGCCTGCGAATTGAACTTTCCCGTTGCCGTCCATGGTGAGTCGCGTTACCGCGTGCAACCTTTCAGAGGATTCCGAGAAGTCGAGCAAGCGGAAGACGGTGGCGAGGTTCATGATTTTCAAGCCCTGCGATCCGTGGACCACGCCATCGGTTTTCCCTGCGACAACATGGCGACCATGGGCCATTTCATATTCACCGGTATTCTCGAGCGGTATCCCAAGCTCCGCCTGGCGATTTTGGAATCCAACGCCGGTTGGCTCCCGTTCTGGCTCGGACGAATGGACGCCCATTCCCATGGCCGCTATAGCGTCATGGGAAAGCCAAAAAGTCTAACGATGTTGCCGAGCGAATATTTTCTGCGCCAATGCACGGTGGCCTGCGATAGCGATGAAAGCGGATTGCCTTATGCGGTGGCACACCTCAAAGGGGAGAACATTGTGTGGAACACCGACTATCCGCATCTCGACGGCATCGAACCGGCGAAAGCGCTGCCGGAATTTGACGCGCAACCGATACCGGAAGAAGCGAAGCGCAAAATTCTGTGGGATAACGCCGTTAAACTTTACGGGGAACGAATTCTAAGCTGATGTATAGAGCGAATCGAAATAGGCGCGACTGAAAGGAGACCCGCGTGACGTACAAAGACACTATCATTGATGACCTGCTCGTCGGTTCTATTGATCTTCATGTACACGTGGGTCCGGATCCTTCCCACCGCGCGGGCGGGACCCGCCGCTACGACGTCGCACAGGTGGGCGAAATGGCCAAAGCCGCAGGGCAACCGGCGGTGGCTTGCAAGAGCCACCAACAGGTGACCGCATCCTTGGCAAGCCTGGCGAGCCGCATGGTCTCTGGAATTACGCTCCTCGGCGGAATTACGCTCAACAAGACGGTCGGCGGATTGAACCCCCACGCGGTGCGCATGGCCGGTGAGCTTGGGGCGCGCATTCTCTGGTTTCCCACGCATCATGCCGCTCATCACAACAGCACGCTCGTCGAAGGCGGCCGGGGCGACGATAAGGGGATTTACGTCCTTGACGCCGAAGGCAAGCTGCTACCCGAGGTCCATGAAATTCTCGATTTGGTGTTGCGTTATGACATGCTCCTGGGCACCGGTCACGTGTCGTTTCCCGAGGCTTCGGCCATTGTGAAGGCGGCCAGGGAGAAGGGGATCGAACGGATCATCGCCAATCACCCGCTGTCGAAGAATTCTTGCCGTTACACGGTCGCAGAAGCCAAACAGTTGGCGGATCTCGGCGCTACCGTTGAACACACTTTCGTTTCGATGATGCCCTTCACCCGCGCCAAAACCTCCACTCCGAAGGAAACGGTAGAGGCAATCCGGGAAATCGGCCCTGAGCGATGCATCATCAGCACCGATTTCGGCGCTTATGCCACGCCGCCGCCACCGGAGGGTTTACGGATGTTCATTGCGACCTTGCTGAACCACGGCATGGCGCCGGAAGAGGTGGACTACATGGCCCGACGCAACCCGAGGCAATTGGCGGGCCTCCCGTAGGGAGACGAGAGTGCCAGGCTATTTTGCAAAAGCTTCAAGAAATAGTCATGTTATCTACTACAAAATAAACATGGAGGTGTTTTATGGCACAGCGAGTTTGGGACCAGTATCTAACTGAGCGCGACCGCGCTCATTTAGCGATGCGGCCGCCGCGCCGGCGTGGTTTCGGCGAGAAGCCCGCATTGCTCCTCATAGATCTTTATCGGTGGGTATTCGGGGATAAACCTGAACCGATTTTGGAAGCGATGAAAAAATGGCCGAGTAGCTGCGGCTTGGAGGGCTGGAGCGCCATCCCGCAGATTCAAAAACTGCTAGCCAAGTCACGTGAGGTGGGTATTCCGGTCGTCCACACGACCGGCCTGGACGGCGCCGGCGTGGCGCCGCGCTCGCCTCAGCGCGAGTCGGAGCTTCAGGCGAATAGAGACCCTGAAGCGCGGGACCGTTTCACGCGCCGTTATGAAATTATTGACGAAGTAGAGCCGCTTTCGGGTGAAACGGTTCTGCGCAAGGCTGGGCCAAGCGCATTCTGGGGCACCCCGTTGATCGGGCACCTTAACGCGCTTCACGTTGATACGATCATTGCTTGCGGCGAGAGCACGAGCGGTTGCGTGCGCGCGAGCGTTGTTGATGGATGCACCTATCGTTTCCGTATGATGGTTGTCGAGGAGTGCGTGTTCGATCGACATGAGACGACTCACGCCATGAATCTCTTCGACATGAATCAAAAATATGCCGATGTCGTGGCGCTGCAGGAGGTGCTGGACTATCTGGATATGTGGCGTACTCGGCAGCGCGGTGGCCAAACCAAAGCCGCAAGCGACGCGCCGGTGACCGATAAGATCGCAGCGGCCGGGAGTTCCTGAAGCGAAAGGCGACCCCGAAGTCGTCGCCCAGGAAATCATTGAAGACTTGGAAGCGGGGCTTCGGAGTGCCGGACCTGCGAGCGGGGAAACTTAATACCGCTTGCGCCAGAAAATGTCGACCCCGCTGTTGCCTTCAGGGTTGGTCGAGCTTTTGATTTGCCAGTTGGGCGAGATGTCGTATTCGACGGCATATTCCTGCTGCTTTTCGCCGCCGATCTTGGTCGAGACGAACACATCTTGCGTGACATATTTTCCCGCTGACACTTCTGCGCCGTCGTCACCGACGCCGAAATCGAGGGTGTCCACGCCGAGCTTGCCGGCGACGGATTGCCGCAAGTCAGAGCTGATAAAGTTCGCGGCTGTTTTCAACGCCTGGTTCTGCAGCGTGTTCTTTTCGCCCTGACCAAGATCTGTCGTCCGTTTGCCGAACAACAGCACGGAGAGAATTTCGGCCTGCTCTAGCGACGGGTCGCTGCGCAACGTAAGGGTCGGTTTGCTCGCGTAGCCACCGATCACCAGATCAACCTCGTACTGCGAGACCTTGGAGCGGGCGATGATGTCCAGGCTGGGATCGATTTGACTTCCTCCCGTAAAGTGCAGTTCTGCTTTTTCCATCTGAAACCTGCGACCCTGAAACGAATACCAACCATGGGAGCCCTGTACGTTGCCGGCGACCGTCAATTGTTTCGTTGGGCTCTTTTTTGATTCTTAGCTGTCCCGTCACTTCGACCGAACCTTCGTCCAGGTAGATCCAAGTACCTCGCGATATTCCGGCCGCCACATCGAGGCGCAGCCGTTGAAAAAGCGAGTCTTCTTCTGGTGAACCGGAGCTGCTTTTTCCGCTGCTGTCTTTTTCAGTCGCTCCTGCCGCTTGCGCGGACAGCTCACTCTCGTTTCGGACAACCACGATGGTTTTATCCTGGGCGGCCTTTCCACCGCCTTTCAGCATCCCCATATCCGGACGCAAAGTGCCTTTTACGGTTAGATCGCCGCGAACAACGGGCTTTTGAAGATTCCCTGACGCCGTTAGACTTCCCGATGCGTTGGCATTGTACCCCTGCGTGTTCATCACCTGGAAATCCTGAGTTTTTAGATTGGCTGCGATATCGGTGATGCTACTGTCCTTGATCGCGAGCCGTCCCGTTCCGCTCAGTTGTCCGCTGCCGGATCGCACGGTGAAGTGACTTATCTGGATCGCTCCCGGAGTCAGATTGGCCTGCAAACCAATGTCGCTCAGCGACAGCCCGAGAGGACGGACCCTGACGCCGCCGTTTTGAAACTGGATGGTTCCATTGGGCGCAAGAGCTTGCAGCGGGCCACGCAGAACAATGTCCATGCTCAGATTGCCCTTGAGGTTGTCGATCTCTTTGCTGAAGGCGCCCGCGAACGTGGGGCTCAATGCGTCCGATTGAATCCGCAAATTGGTATCTCCGGTCACCGCTATCGATCGATCTCCGCCCCACCCGAGGTATACCGGCAGCATTCCGTTAACATTAAGTCGATGGACGTTGTCCTGCAGCAGGCGAAGTTCGACGTTGAGACGCTCGTTCTGATAGGAGCTCCGTGCCGTGAGACCGGCATAGGTCTGACCCGCGACGCTCAATTTATCGACGTTCATGGTTGTGTCGATCAATGGTTGGCTTGCCGTGCCCTTGACCTGCAGCGTCAAATTCAAGCTTCCCGTAACATCCGGCGCGGTTTTCCAATAGGGGCGGAGATCGGCGAGGGAAAAACCGTTCATCCGAACCGAAAGATCTTGCGGCCCCTCGACTCCGACAGCTCCTTTGATATCTAAAGTTCGTGCTTCACGCTGCAAAACGAAATCATCGATGTTAACGTTTTTTCCTGCGACGAAGAGATGAGCGGGTCTGACGTTGCGCCAGGTACCGTCGGGCAGCTGCAGGCTCAATTGGCGCAGCATAATTTCGCTGCGCCCGCCGGCCTGGGTCACGCGGGCGTTCACGCGTTGCACGCGCTGGTCGACGTCGCGGGCCACGATCGCGGCGTTGAGCGCGACCGGGCGGGTTCCGTCCACGTTCACGTGCGCTTCGAGGCTCGTCAGTGAGATACCGGCGGTCACATGTTGCGCGGTGAGGTCGATTTTGCCCTGCCAGGAATTGCCGCGCGAGCCGGCGAGCGTCCATCGAAGCGCGCCGCTCTGCACCCGATGAGCCGCCATCTGCAACTGATTGAAGCTCGCCTTGCCGTCGAGCTGCGGCGTTTGCAATGAACCGGCGATGGTGCCATCGGCTCTGAGACCGCCGCCGGCGTCGATTCCGGCGAGCTTCAACCAGGGACGAATATCCTTCGAGTCGAGAACATAAGTGAGTCGACCTTTGGCATTTTGTGCGATGGAAGCGATCGTCCCGCTGGCGTCAAGAGTCGAACCGTCGGCCGCAAGCCGGACTTCCTTTAAAGCGAGGACCCCCTTGCTGACGGATCCTTCCGCTCGCGCTCGATCGAGCCGAATGCCGTTTACCACTGAACCGTCCAAGGTAAGCCGCGTGTCCGCCTCCATGGTGTCGGGATTTGTTCCACGCCCTTTGACCCAAGCATCGAGATTGATTTTAGCCTCTGGCAGTCCGGGTTGAAGCGCGGCGACTCCTTTTACATCGAACGCCCGAGTCCGAAGGCTGGCTTCGTAGCTCGGCGTGTCCGACAGCACCACGGCTCCCTTGAGCTCGGCGGTGCCATTTTTCTCTTCGGAGCGTGCATCGAAAGCGACCCGTCGGTTTTGCAGTTGACTGGAGAGCGCCATTTGGCCGATGGTCCATTCTCGAAAGGTCAAGCCTGACGCGCGTCCGTGCAATGTAACTTGCGCATCGTCGAGAGAGCCGCCTTTAAACGCGACCTGCGCATTTATCTTCCCTTTGATGGCCGGTAATGCCAGCACTCGATCAACGACAAATTCTTTGAGCTCCAAACGCCCCTGCAATTGAGGTTTGTCTTTTTTCAAATCCGCGAGAGTGGAGGCGATGATCCGGCCACTGGGCATTGCCAAATTGACCGCAAGCTGCAATGCCGACAGCGGCCCGGTTGCGCGGATTCTGCCGGAGATGTCCTCTTGCAACGGGAGAGCGGCTGATACCATCTTGAGATCTTTGACGGCGATCCGCTTGAGATCTATGGTCAAATCGGTGGTGGGCGAGGAGATGATGTCGTCGATTGTCCCGCTAAGATTCACGCGCGAGTGCGCCGTGGCAACGTTTAGCTGCTTTAGGTTGAGCGAAGAAGTCTTGTCGCTTTGTTTCCACAACAACGCCGTCGACCAGTTGCTGTCCGGAACACCGGCCGAGGAAAGCGCGAAAGCCAGTTTGTTCACGTTGATCTCGGCGCCCAAAGGCGGCAAATCGATATCGAGATCTCCAGAAAGGGCGGTGATGCGCGCCTGTTTGCCGTCGGCCAAGCGCGCTTGAAGCTTGCCGTCTTTAATATTGATATTGCGCAATAAGATCGTCAGGTTTAGGGGCTGTTCCGGCTCTTCGGGTTGCTTAACCAGCTTGGCAAGGTTCCAACTTTTGTCCTTGTCCTGAACCAGATTCAAATCGAGCCCGGCGATATCGATTTGCCCGATGCGCAGGGTTGAGGAGTTGAAGTACGCAATCACCTGGCCCAAAAGGCCGACGTCGATGGAAACCACGGGCGCGGACAGGACCCGTTCGCCGTTCTGTACGATGGCAAAGTCATGGAACTCGAGATCGCGCCAGACGGAGCCGGTAATCTCTTTGAATTGGATCTCGCCGTTCAGCGCATCGTTGGCAGCCGCCAAGATTTTTTCACGCAGTAAAGCGCGGAATTGCGGCGTGCGAGTATAGAATTGCAGCCCAACGATAGTGACGAGGACCAGCAAAAAGAAAATGCCGATGGACCAGGACAGCCGGCGCCATAGTTTTCTTTGCATATTTGTCCTTTAGAAAGCCTGACCTAAGCTGAAATGGATTTGCCAGGACCGATCGCCGCGCGGCGGATTGAAGGGAAAGCCAATATCGAGACGCAACGGTCCAACGGGCGTGGCATAAGTCACGCCAAAGCCGGCCGAGAACTTTAGATTGTCAACGGGTACGTCAAACGATCGCAACGAAACCTGTCCAAAATCGACGAACAAGGCGCCGCCGATTTTTTCGGTAAATTGCCGACGCAGCTCAAAGGATCCTTCGATCAAGCTTCGTCCCCCCAAGGGATCATTAGAGGAAGAGAGAGGTCCCAAGCGACTCCGGCCGTAGCCGCGCACGCTGGTGCCGCCGCCGGCGTAATAGCGTTCGAAGAGCGGCACCTCCTCGCCGCTCTGCAACGGCTCTGCGAACGCCAGTTTAAATCGCGAGGCGAAAACCGTCTTTTCGGTCAGCGGGTAGTACCCTTTGATCTCACCTTGCAGTTTGTATAGATCGTATCGACCGCCGAGAAATCCGCCCGACTTGTTCTCCAGCAAACGAAAGGGTCCAGCCGCTGGTAGGATTCAGCAGATCGTTTGCGTTGTTCCATAGAAACCCTGCCGAGAGGCCGGAAAGCAGTCCCTCTTGGTCGAACGGTCCGAGGGCCTGTAGCGATGCCTCGGGCACTTTGGATAACTTGTCGTATTCCACACGATACGCCAAGAAGCCGGTAAGCCGATCGGTAAATTTGCGCTCAAACCTCGGCTCCAGCCGGGTTGCGTTCAAGAAGTAACCCGGTTCGTCGAACTGGCGCGGTCCAAAATTGACCATAAAACGGTTCTCAGGGGCGAGGAAATGAGGTTGAACGAAACGGAGATCCAGTTCACGCACAATAGACGATACCTTCGCTCCGACTTCAAGTCTGCGCGCGCCGCCGAGCCAGTTGTTGTTACGCCAGCGGATCTGACCGCGTACCCTGTCTTCGGTGCCAAAGCCTAGTCCGATACGGATCTCGCGGTGCGGTTTCTCTTCGAGGCGTATTTTGACCGGGACGGCGGTATCGGGAGGAGCGGGTTGCGGTTCAATGACGATTAGGCTGAATAAATCCAGCTCCCGGAGATTCTTTTCCGTGGTCCTGAGCGCCGTGCCGGAGAACTGTTCGCCGGGCTTGTAGATCAACTCTTGCAGGACAACAGCTTCTTGGACATCCTTCAGGCCCTCCACCGTGGTTGTGCCGAATTGTGTTTGCGGCCCGGCACTCAGGGTGTAAGACACGTTGGCCACGTGCCGGTCGAGAATCACCTCCGCTTTTCGGCGAATGGCAATCGCTGCCCGGCCTTTGTCATAAAAGAAGTCTCTTATTTGAGACTCCGTTCCCTGATACGCGTCGACCGCAAAAAGCTCCCCTTCACGAAGCGGGAGTTTCCGGAGAAGCGCGTCCACTTCTGGTTTTAGTTCGGGCGCATCGACGATATCGACCGAGATCTGCGCCACCCGAATAGGCTCTCCCTCGGTGACTGTGAATCGTGACCGTCACCAAGCCTTCCTGGTCATCCACAGCCAAATCGTGAGTGACCTTCGTCTCGTAATAGCCCTTGTCTTGATAGAACTTGACGATGCGTTCCAGATCGGAAGCAAAGACTGCGGGATCGAACACCGGCCGGGCGCGCCATGGAGCGTACCAGGGGCGGGTCTTTGTCGATAATGCATCTTCCACTTCTGAAGAGCCGATCTCTTTATTGCCGGAAATAATTAGATCTTTGGTCCGCCATTCTCGGTTCGGATCCAACTCCTCAACAGGCATGGCGAGCGAAGGTGAAGAGCAAAGAAGAAAGAAAACAAACCAAGATGCCACGCCCCAACCCAAGCACCGATCATCTCCAGCGAGGATGAAAACCCATAGTTTCTGATAATAACACCTGAGGAACGCGTTACAATGCGATTATTTAAAGAATACGCATGCTGAATCTACTATGAGCGAGCGGATGAAAGAGGACCACGGAAACTCCTCTCGTTGACATAACACATGGTTACCGGATACTTTCTCTGCAATGGGCGGGTAGAGGGTCGGTTTGTTTTCTCAGGCGGTTGGTTAAGAATCTAGGAGATGGTCGGGGCAACTACCAGTCTCGATGGCTGATCCCTCTCAAAGAATATTCCTATCATGTGTCAATTGAATGAGGGGCCTATGTCGAGCCGACGGAACCGACTCATGCCAGTCTTCGTTGCCTGCGCGCTCGCGCTGGCGACCGGCTGTGCGACGCAACAGGAATTGGCGCCCATGCAGGCCGCCGAGACGCCGGTCATCGCCAAGGGGCGGGAGTTGTTCAACGACGTAAAGCTCTCGGCTGACGGCAAGTGGTCATGCGCATCCTGCCACCCGAACCACGGTCACACCAACAACAAGACCTACGTCGGGCTGGACGTCGTAGCGGACGGCGACCCGAAAGGCCGCAGCACGCCGACCCTCTGGGGCGCGGGCACGCGGCAGGCCTTCTCGTGGGCGGGCACCGCGCCGAGCCTGCAAGCCAACATCCGTGGCATCATTGTAAATCGCATGAAGGGGCCGGAGCCCTCGCCGGCGACGCTGGACGCCCTGGAGGCCTACGTGAGGTCGCTTGGCTATCCGCCTAATCCGAACTTGAACGCGGACGGAACGCCGGCGGGTGCAGCGCCCGCCGCGGCCAAGCGCGGCTACGACGTCTTCATGCGTGCGGGCTGCCAGGCGTGCCATGTCCCACCGAGCTACGACAAAAAGGAAGTGGAGGACGTCTTTTCCGGAGGGAAGTTCAAGGTTCCCTCGCTGCGCGTCGTCGCCCTTACCGCCCCGTACTTGCACGACGGCCGCTTCGCGACCCTCGAGGAGACCGTCCGCTTCATGTGGGAATACGTGCAAAAGGCCGGGACGACCGAGAAACTCACGGAGAAGGACATGCTTGACCTGATGGAGTTTCTGCGCACCTTGTGAGGCGTTCGGCCAGGGCTGGAACAGCGCGGTGGTCGCCTTGTAAGTGTCAGGTCCTTACAGGCTGTTGAAAAACTCCCGTTCACCCTTCGACGCAGCTCAGGGCGAACGGGGCGCAGTCAGTATTGTTGATTAATTTCCGTTCCTACTGAGCCTGTCGAAACATGGCAGAACGTTTTTCAACAGCGTGTTTACTCTCGCCATTCGGGAATGAGCAGAAGTTTGCGAGAGAAGAGAGGACATTCGAAATTTTTGAACTTCCGAGCTAAGCGCCGGAAAGCCAACTTGGATGTTTGCTGGCTCAGAGGCGATAGCCTCAAAGAATCGGATAACCTCCCCGACCCCGGTGTGCTCACCCAGAAAATCGTCGAAGACCTCGGAGCCGCCCTCGAACAATTCCGCTAAATCGCCGCAAATCTCTGACACGCTGCGGGCTCGCATCTTGATAGGCTGTAGGACTCGGACTGATTTCCCGGGAGAAGCAAGTTTGATAGTCATGCGACACATGCGTCGCCATAGGGAAGTCAAAAAGCCGTGAAGCAAAAAGAGGCACACAGGCCGCACGTGACCCGGTTCGCGTTGTTCCTCACCTTCTCCCGGATTACCCTGTCTGGCTTTGGCGGTGTGATATTCTGGGCGCGACGCACGCTGGTCGAACAACGGCGCTGGATCACTGAGCCGGAGTTTGTGGAATTGCTAACGCTCGGACAGCTCCTGCCTGGGGCACCCGGACTAAATTTGACGGTGATGGTCGGGTATCGTTTCGCCGGCTGGACTGGTGCCGCGGCGTCCGTCGTCGGTTTCTTGGGCTGGCCGTGTCTGGTGGTCATCGGCATGGGTGTACTATACCAACATTACGGCGCCCTGCCGCAGGTGCAGCGCGCGCTTGCCGGCATGTCGATTGTGGCAGCGGGCCTGCTGCTCTCCACCGCACTCAAATCGGCGATGGTGTTGCCCCGGCACTGGCGGCCGTGGCTCTTCGGCGCGCTCGCCTTTATTGGCGTCGGCGTTATGCGCTGGCCGCTCCTATGGGTCATGGGTGCCCTCGCGCCCTGGGCCGTCGCCGCGGCCTGGAAAGAGAAGGAGTGATGGACCGGATCGACCTCAGCGCGCTGTTTCTCCATTTTTTGGCCCTCTGGTGCGTGGCCGTCGGTGGTCCGTCGGCGATCCTGCCAGACATCCACCGCTACATGGTGGAAGTGCATCACCTGATGACGAGCGTAGAGTTTGCTGAGATCTACACGTTGGCCCAGGTGGCGCCTGGCCCCAACTTCATGTACGTCACGCTTATCGGCTGGCATGTGGCTGGGTGGGCGGGCGCAGCCGCGACGACGATCCCACTTCTCGTGCTGGCTACCACGCTTTCGTTGCTTGTCGGGCACTTGAACGACCGTTATCCCGATGCTCCGATCGGCCGTGCCATTCGCCAAGGCCTGTTGCCGATTACGATTGGGCTGATGTTCGCGAGCGCGACGATACTGATGCGGGCGGCGACCCACGACTGGCGCGGGTACCTGATCACACTCCTCACCGTAGCGCTGGTCCTGCGCACTCCATGGAACCCGCTGTGGCTGCTCGCCGCCGGCGCGCTGGCAGGCGTAGTCGGATTTGCCTGAGCACCCGGACGCGTCATGTCACCGAAAAGACCAGTGACTAACAGGCTTGTATCCATGAATGAAGAGTTTAAACTCCACAGGAGTGAAAGAAATGTTTAAGGTTATAGTATGTGATGACGTTGACCATGCCTTCCGAAAATCCGGCGAGCTTGCTCGCCTCGACGGTTTTGCGGATGTAGTCATTCACTCCGAAATCGCGGTGGATACCGGCGCCTTGGTGCAGCGGTTAGGTGACGCTTCCGTGGCGGTGGTCATCCGCGACCGTACGGTCTTGAGTCGAGAAACGCTCGCCTCGCTCCCGCAACTGCGCCTGATTGCATACACGGGCCCGCACCGTATAGACATTGGCGCAGCGACGGAACTGGGGATCGTGGTCGCGCAGGCCCCGGGGACTTCGACGTCGTCAGTGGCCGAACATGTCTTCGGGATGATGCTAGCCCTTGCGCGCCGAATTCCTCACCTAGATTTTTCTGTACGGCAAAGGCTCTGGGAATATTCAGCGGGAGTGGAGCTTGAAGGGAAAATTTTGGGAATCCTCGGACTGGGGAGAACTGGAAGCGCAGTAGCTGCGCGCGCTCCTGCGTTTGGACTTGAAGTGATCGCTTGGGGACCAACTTTAACGCCTGAGCGCGCCCTGGCTTCGAGAGTCAAAATGGTGAACGAAGAAGAGCTCTTTCGCGCCTCCGACATTCTTTCTGTACATTTACGGAGGTCTAATTTCTCACGCGGGTTCATCAATGAAAAGCGCCTGGGCTGGATGAAGCCAAGCGCTTTTCTCATCGATATCTCCTGGGAAGGTATTGTCGACCGTTTAGCTGTGGCAAAAGCACTCGGCAGCGGCAATCTTGCCGGCGCCGCGCTGGATTTGTGCGGTACTGAACCGGTAAAAGATGACGATCCGATTTTTGCGGCTCCGAATACTGTTCTTACACCGCATATTGCTTGGCAAACCGTCGAATCCTACAAGCGCGCCGCAGCATTAGTGGTGGACAATATTCTCGCCTATTTTGAGGCCCGCCCGACCAACTTGGTGAACCCGGACGCGCTCGCGTCCACTCGCCAGAAACAATGAACTTCTCTCCAGCAAACTGCAGGGTAGTTCACTATAGCCCGAAAGACAGGCGGGCAAAACGGGAGGAAACATTATGATATTGAAAGCCTATAACCAGGTTCCTATTCCGTCTTTCATGTATGGCACGGCCTGGAAAGAAGAGGCCACTACGCAATTAGTTCAATTAGCAGTGGAGTCAGGTTTCACGGCCATCGACACGGCCAATCAACTGATCCATTACCAGGAAGCTCTGGTGGGTGAAGCTTTGCAGGCACTCGGGAAGAAAGGCATCAAACGAGACACCCTGTTTCTCCAAACCAAGTTTACTTCGGTGGACGGTCAGGACCATCGAACCCCCTACGATGCCTCGGCCGATCTCACAACCCAAGTGAGACAGTCCTTTGACAGCTCGTTGAGCCACCTATGCACCGACTATGTGGACTCCTATGTCTTACACGCGCCTTTTTCGCGCCGGGGCTTGGGCGAAGCAGATTGGGAGGTGTGGGCGGCGATGGAAGGTATTTATCAATCCGGGAAAACTAAAATGATCGGCATAAGCAATGTCGCGGCCGGTCAACTCGCAGAGCTTTGTGAACAGGCAAATGTTAAACCCATGGTGGTGCAAAACCGCTGTTATGCCGCGCTCGGCTGGGACAAAGAGGTCAGGGAGATTTGCCAAGCCCACGGCATCATCTATCAAGGCTTTTCGCTGTTGACCGCCAATCGAGAAGTCCTCATTTATCCGGAAATTCAGAAAATCGCCAGGCGGTTAGGCGCTGGTCCCGCGCAGATCATCTTTCGGTTTGCCATGCAAATCGGCATGCTGCCGTTGACCGGAACGACGAGCGAACAGCATATGAAAGAGGACCTTCAAGCCGAACAACTCGCACTGTCCAGCCAAGAAATCGAGCGGATTGAAAAGATCGCGCGGTAAAGAGAATCAAACTGAACCACTAGCGTCAAACCAAGTTGACATGAGACGCCGTACTCGGATATTTCTGTCTCGAAACGGCGGTTGGCGGGCTGCTTTGGTGCGCCGACTCAGCCGGCGCAGCGCAACGGATAGTAACAACGGAGGAGGATCGATATGCTGTCACAGATTCGCATTTATACTATCAACAAGGGCGAGATGGACGCCTTCCTCAAGCACTTCAAAGAGGAGGTCATGGCAGTGCACGAGCGCATCGGCGTGCCGATTGTCGGCACTTGGGTGAACCGTCCGCAGAACGAGTTTATCTGGGTCAGGACCTACAAAGACAAAGCGGACCTTGAAGCGAAAGGCAAGGCATTCCAGGCGGAAGTCGCGTCGGCCGGGATCAAATTGGGCGCGAATGTCGCGAAGATGGAAGTACGCGAAGTCGAAACGGCGTTCGGCTAATCGGCGCCGAGTTCCTAAAGTCGGTCGGCTCGGATGGCAAGAGGCTTCGCGCAGATATTTTTCGGGCCTCCTCGTTGAATCGTTTCTGCTAAACGTCGTTCGAAGTCACATAGGTTCGAACCAGACTATAGCGACTGTATTCCGCAACTGAAGCCGGGGAGTAAGGGGACGCGAACCCTTTCTCGGCTCCTCTATTACGACAATTCATCAACCGGATAGGTCCAGCCGCGAATTTGCAAGATCAAACTCAGGTAAACAAAAGGGTCCGCCGGCTTACCCTGATAAATTCTATAATCGGGATTTCCATAGCCGGGCTTTCTACCAGGATATTTATGATCTCCGTGCCGACCCTGGCGACCGCGCTGGGGACGGACATCCTTGGGATTTCTTGGGCGCTCATAGTTTATCAGGTGGCCGGGATCGGGTTGGGCGTCGTTTGCGGTCGCTTGGGCGACATATATGGCCATAACAAGTTGTACGGCTTTGGCATGGCCATGATGGCCGTTGGCTCGCTTCTCTGCGGGCTCTCGCAGGATGTTTTTCAACTGATCCTGTTTCGATTCTTGCAAGGAGTAGGCGGCGCGATGATTCAGTCTTCCGGCCGCACCCTGGCCTTCAGGGCCATGCCAGAGGGATCCGAGGGAAAGGCCCAGGGACTCATGTCCATGTCGCACCAGTTTGGGTTTTTTGTTGGCCCGCCCATCGGCGGTCTCATCATCGATCTGATTCACTGGCGCGGGATCTTCTTCTTGTTGTTCCTGCCGAGCCTGGTTGGCATCGCGCTCTCCTACATGACCGGACGCTCCGCTGCGCAGTCCGCTGCGCGATCCCGTTCGGTTGATTACCGGGGCGCGTTGCTCTTTTTTGGATTAACGATTCTCGTCACTATGCTCCTGGATCAAAAAATTGCCGCGGTCGTGGGCGCCGGCAACCAGGCGCTGCTTGGTTTAGCTTTTGTCGGAACGCTGTGGAGTTTTGTCGCCCATGAGAAGAAGACCCCGAGCCCGATGATCGATCTCTCTTTTTTCTCGATCTCTGCTTTTGGCTATGGCTCCCTTGGTCTGCTCATGTCCTGCATCACTCAAGGGCTTACGACGTTTATCGCGCCTTTCTATCTCCAGGACGTGCTAAAGCTCACGCCGACGTTCATCGGGATTATCTTTCTCATCCCGTCGCTACTCAGCATGGTGCTTTCGCCCGTAAGCGGGGCCATGACCGACCGTATCGGTGCCCGCTTTCTCTTGATCACGGGCGTGCTTATCTTGTTGGTTGCGTTTTTAATCGGCGTTAACCTGCGGGCCGACTCCCATTGGAGCTTGCCCACCACCATGCTCGCGCTTACGGGGATCGGATCGGCATTTTTTAACACGCCATCACAAGCCGTTATGGTGAGTTCGCTCCCGAAAGAACATTGGGGGATCGCTATAGGCATTATCAATGGGATCTTTGGCCTGGGACACATGCTCGGCATCTCGCTGAGCGGGATTTTATTGACGCTGGCCTTCCGCTTCTATTCAGGGGACCCGGCGTCAACGCCCAACCCGGCAGACGCTCAAGTTTTCGTCGCCTCGATGAACGTGACCTATCTGTTCGCCCTTGGAATCAGTCTCATCCCGTTGGTCACTTCAATAAGAAGCAAGAAGATCATTTGAACGGCGCTCGAACGTTCCCGCTTAATATCCACGCGCCCAGTCTATGAGATTCTCCAAAGGCAGCCCTTCCAGATAACGAGCCAGGTTGTCGCAGAATAACTTCACCCCGCCGTGCTCGGAGACGTCCGTCAGGGCCGATACGTGGGGCGTGATCACGACGCGCGGATCGTGCCACAGGCGCGCATCGGGCGGCCGCTCGAACTCGCCGTCGTAGACGTCCAGGGCGACGCCGCGCAGCTTTCCCTCAGCCAAAGCATGCAACAGAGCTGCTTCGTCGATGATCTCACCGCGCGCGATATTGACCAATGTCGTTCCTGATTTCATCGCGGCAAAAGCTGGGGCGCCGATCAGGTGCGTCGTCTCTTTGGTCCATTGACAACAAACGGCCACGAACTCGCTCTCGCCGAGCAGGCTATGCAGAAGGTGCGAGGATTCTAATCGCGCAAAACCCGGCGGAAGTGATGCCCCCGAAGCCACCTGCCGGCGCGTGCCGACCACCCGCATCCCCGCTCCCGCACAGAGGTTTGCCACCTCTTGGCCGATACCGCCCGCGCCGACAACGCAGACCGTCTTATCGCGAACTATTACCGGATCGTAGGTTCGATGATCGAAAAGCTGGCGCCTTTGGTCCCGATAGCTCAAGTGCAGGCCGCGGGCAAAGTGGAGAAAGCTCGCTAACACGTACTCGGCCATGGGCCGCCTGTTGTTTAGCCCGCGCGAAGTGGTCACCAACACATCGGAGTCCCAAAGATCGGTGCCGAGAAAATTGCTCGCCCCGGCGGGAAGCTCATGGACCCATTGCAAGCGCGGCGCGCGGGCTCTTAAATTTTTCAGCGGCGGCCAACCGGTGAGCACGATCTGAGCCGAGGCCAGAGCGTGGTTGCGCTCCTCGATGCTGGTGGCGGGAAATTTTCTGGCGCCGAGATACCTATCGACGGTCCACTGCGGCCATGTGGCGCGAAGCTCGATGTCGAACCATCCCCTGGCGTCGATAATGTTGACCCGGCGGTCGACGTTCTGAATTCGCCGCAGCCCCTCGTCGGAGATCTGCGGCATCAGCAAAACTTCAGCGCTCTCCATAACTGCTATAGTACCCTATGGTGGCAGGCCTTTGTTAGAATAGTTAAAGTAAAAAGGGGCCATCGGCAATGACCGACGATTCCGAAACTATTCTTCGCGTGGCGCGCGACGAAGCGTTAGCGCGTGACTGGGAGCTGGTTCTATTAGCCCAGGGGCTTTCGCCTCGAATTCGCCGGACGCTGGATGGCATCGTGCTTGCCGTGCCTTCCCATGAGGCGGACAAAGCGCTCGCCGGGCTTGCGGCGTATGAAAAGGAAACCCCGGCGAAAGCGCAACGGCGAGAGGCGGCGCCACGAGCTACAGATTTGCTCGCGGCAACGTTGGTTGGATTACTTCTCCTCGGATTTTTCATTGTGACCGTTGTGTGGAACTCGAAGCTACTTTGGCTCGAACTCGGCAGCGCAAACGCCGGCCGGATAATTGACGGCGAGCTATGGCGCAGCGTGACGGCACTCAGCTTACACGGCGACTCTGCTCACGCGGTCAGTAACGCTTTTGCTCTTGCCGTTTTCTTTGGCGCCGCATCCGGACAGCTGGGCGTAGGGGTTGCCGGCGCGCTGGTATTGTTGGCCGGCGCGGGGGGTAATCTCGCCAACGCTTTTATTCAGGGTTCACCTCATGACTCGGTGGGCGCGTCTACGGCGGTCTTTGGCGCCGTCGGTATTCTCGGCAGCCTCGCCATGGTTCGGCGCAGCCGGGAAAGTCGAGACAAACGGCGCGCTTGGATCGCCGTCGCCGCGGCACTGGCGCTGCTTGGAATGTTAGGCACAGGCAGCGGTCGGATCGATGTCTTGGCTCACCTTTTGGGTTTTCTGATCGGCGGCGGCTTAGGCTTTCTCATCGCGCTCGTCTCGCCTCGGCCGCCGGTTCTTGTCGTCCAGTGGATATGCGGCGGCGCGACCCTTGGTGTGATCGTCGGTAGTTGGCTGCGTGCGTTAGTTTGATGGGAGTGGAGAAATTTAACTTTCTGCGAATCCAAAACGGGTTGGATTGAAGCGGTAACGGAATTAAGCACCGGCAAAATTATCCGCGCTCTCCTGGCGATTTAAAGGTCAACCTGATAGTTATTGGGCGGCTGTTACCATGAGAAATAATGCTGCTTTCGCGATGTCGAAATAAACGCGTCCGGACTGACGACCATGGAAAAGGAGAAATCTAAAGTCCATCGCCGAAAATCTCCGCCGGGTTGAAAAGGATATATTCGCGAAAGTTTAACCAGGAGGAAAACATGCCGCGCATCACTTTGGACTTGAACAAAGAAGCAGATCGTCAGAAGGTCAAGGGACAATGGCGCATCGGCCCCGGGCTGGTGCCGGGCGAGCCCAACGAAGGGCTGGTGGCGCAGCTCGTGGATACTCCCGCGCGTCTGGCCGATTATGACGACTCCAGGTGGGAGGTTTGCAAAAACATCCGGCAGAGTATCTCAAAAGGCTTCACTTTCGGCTGGTACCGCATCACCGTGGAGATCCCCGCAGAGATCGACGGCGTCGCCGTGGCGGATTCCCGGGTGTTTTTCGAGACCAACGTCGACAACTACGGCGAGATTTGGATCGACGGGAAAATCGACCGCGCCGGCGGTATCATCGTCGGCATCAACGCGCCACAGCGAGTAGAGGTAATCGAAAAGGCCGTGCCTGGGAGCAAACATGTCATCGCTTGCCTGGTGGCGAACGGTCCGCTGGCCGAACCGCGAGGCGGCATTTACATGCGCTATGCGACTCTGGCTTTCGAATCACGGAATTAACATGTTTCTAGTTTGAGATCCGGATTGTTCGGGATAACCAGAAACCCGGAACTAAGAACTAGAAATCTACTATTTTACGCCGTAAGCGCGGTAGAGCCGGTCAATAAAACCGCTGTGATCGAGCTCTCGAGCGAGCCTCGCGACGACGTTTTGCCTCAGAAGCCGGCGATTTTGAATTGCAGCATGCTTGATAGGCCTTCGTGGGAATTGGCGCGAAAAACATGATCGAGCTGCCTATCATAACTGAAAGTGAAGGACAGGGTGTCGTTACGCCCTAGAAATTTCCCGATTTTCCAATCCACTACTGCCGATGTTCCATGAACACTGACGTCGTTGGATCCGTCTCTGTTAAAGATTCGGCTGAAGGAAGCCCCACCGGTTAATCGAATCGCGCTTTGAAGAGGGGAGTAGGTTAACGATAGCCCTGTGGTGGGAGTTTGGGTCCTCACACCCGTACTTTGATTCCACTCTTGCTTGAGACTGAAGTTAGGTTCCAGCACCAGGAAGTCGCTCGGACGATATGAGGTCGTGAGCCTTTTGATAAACACTGTGCTTTCTTCGTTCGAGGCCGAGCCTTGGCCAATCAATCCATAGCTCGTGGAGAACGATCCACCCCATTGACCACGGTTGATTTGAATCGCGGCCGCCGCCGATCGAGTCACGCGAAGGTCGGCCGCATCGATCACTCGTTCCCATGACTCGCCGATGGCGCCGCGGAAGTTAAAAGGGCCCAGGCTATGTTCGCCCCAGATTTGCGCTTCGTCCCGTGACTGATCCGCAATCGTACCCGCGATGGGCGTGTATCCTTTCGCGATGGATTTGTAATCGGCGCCGTAAGTAAGATCCCTCCAGCGGTGCTTAAGCCCGAAACGAACCATTCCGGGCTGCATGGTCCCGTCGAAGGAATTGAGCGCGCTATAGGCAATTTCGCCTTCGCCGACTAGACTGGTGCCGGCCAAGGCCGATGTCGCGCGCAGGTCAAAATAGCGCTGTATATTGTCCGTCGCTAGGTCGCTGTTTAATAAATTGATGTTCAGATCCGGTCTTTCGCGATAGGATGCTCGGATGTTTACCACCTGTGGGCCAAAATTGACTTTATATATGCTTTCGTAAATATTTTGGTTACTTCGAGCCGTATTTTGAAGTGCTGTATTAACATTGAATCGATCTGTACCCAGGACGGTGGGATCAGACAGAACCGGGAGGGTGGGCGGAATTTCCGATTGCTCGGTTGTTGCAAGAGAGCACGAAAGGCAGCCGAGCAAAAGTAATAAGAAAGTCCAATGACGCATCAAAAAATTATTTTAACACATCATTGCAGAATAAGGGTAGCCGAAATAATCGTCGCGGTTTTTATAATCGGAATTTTACCTGCAAGACATGAATTCAGAAATTCTAGCGCGCAAAATCAGTAACCGAATCCATGTGAAGCAGTCGCCGCTTGACCTTGCTGAACCGCACCGCGCGTCGGCGTCAGAATTTTGACACTTGCCGAACGGTTCCCTAATCGAACAGTCACTCCTGCGCGCGGCGTGGTTTCTGATTGACTAGGCGGGGACGGAGTGTTAAGCGGGGGCAACTGTGGCAAGACTGGAACGACACCGGCGTAGCCGTCGTGAAATATCTGATGGGTTTAACCTTTATCAAGCACGCGGTTGGAGTTTGATAGACGACAGCGGTTCCATCGCCGCGCTGTACCGAACGTAACGGAACTCAAATCGGAGCAATTAGCAAAGCCTGAAAGGAGAATTTATGCCTAAAGTGACTTCATTGGGTCATGTCGGCCTGTACGTGCGTGACATCGAGCGTTCGAAGGCATTTTATCGCGATGTCCTCGGTCTTACGGTCAGCGATGTGAGCCCGAATACCGGCAGCGTCTTTATGACGGCGCAAGATCGCTCGAAGGAGCATCATGAGCTGCTGCTTGTGCCGGGACGGGAAGACGGCAAGGTGGTGCAGCAGATATCGTTTCGCTGTTCGAGTATCTCCGACCTCAAGGAATTTTACCGGCTGTTACTGGAACGAAACGTTCCTATTGTCCGAACGGTCAGCCACGGTAACGCGGTGGGCGCTTATTTTCTCGATCCGGACGGCAATCAGGTAGAAATCTATTGGCCGACGGGGATTGATTGGCCCCAGCCGTTTGGCAAGCCGGTGGACTTGAACGCAAGCGAGGAGGAAATAGTAGCGAACCTGACTTGAAGGTCCTTTTAGTCCAGAGTTTAGCGTCTCGGTTCTCGCGTTTAGAGTTCGTTTGCAAATTTGGCAGTTCGAGTCCGTCATTCCCGCGGAAGCGGGCTGTAGGGGCGGGTTTCAAAACCGCCCTTACCTGGATTCCGGGTCGCGCTAGCTATCGCCAGCTCGCCCGGAATGCCGATTGAATTATGTCACGAAATTCAGATACGCCACACCAGACTCCAAACTCTAGACGGGAGAGTCTCACTAGAAGTCTAAGAAGATTTCCTTCGCGCCTTCACCGGTAAGCTGCTTGATGGTGGTGATCCGGTCGCTGAATTCTTGCAACGTGCCGAGCGATGCCGGACCCACGTCGATGAGAACCGAAAACAGCGAAAAACCGAGTTTGTCTTTCTCCTTGCGAAATTGCTCGGCCCACTCCTTATTCACCTGACACTCGCCGTCGGTGATGAAAATAATATCGCCTTTTTTGAAGCGCGACTCTCTCAAACAATCCAGCGCCGCGTCCAGCGGCGTTTGAAAATCGGTGCCGCCGCCGGGAAAGTACTCGGCCAAGTCCATCACCGTTTTGCTTTCGACCTGGTAGCGATCGCGCGGGTTCATGTCGAGCACTTGCAGCGGCGTTTCCGCTGAAGAAAAACAGATGGAACGAAACAGACGGCGCTGGCGCCGGGCAATGTCGAGCAGGGTCAGAGCCACCGCCTTGGACCAGATCTCCTTGTCGCCAGACATGGACGAGCTGCCGTCGAGGCAGACGATCATCGGGCCTTTGCCTTTCTCCTCGATGCCGCGCAGCGAATATTGAATCAACTCCTGATCCAGAAACCGCCGGTAAAAATCTTTGCGCAGCACGGGATGGTGCAAGCTGAGTAGCTCATGAGGTAACAGACGATGGATCGAATCGCCCTGCTCAACCTCCAATACTTCTTCACTGGCGCGCTCGAAGACTTTTTTGCGCAGCGCCAATGATTGCAATTTCATCCGGCCGACCATGCGGGCGAGTTTTTTGAGTTTCTCGTTGCCGGCGAGCCTCTTGCCAAGTTCCAGCTTTTGCCCCGGTGGGGAACGCTCGCCGGTGCCAATCGCGTTGCCCCAGGTCTCCGCCTCTTCGCTGGCGTCTTCCAGTTCTTGGGCGACTTTGATCGATTCGGCTTGCAAGCGTTTGCTCGCCTGGGATTCGATTTGTTTCAAGTCCTGCTTGAGTTGCGCCGCTTTGTGGCGCAGCAGCGCTTCGGCGCCTTGGACCTCTCCGGCCATTTTTTCCTTGGCCTTTTTTAGCGCCTTCTTGCCTTCATCCGACAACTGGTCTTCGGGAATGGTATCGGCGTTGTCGTATTCTTCTATCTTACGGCCGACAAGTTCCTCCTGCTGTTCGATGTCCCACAGGTCGCGCAGGTCCCGTTGGCTGAGGAGCTTTTGCTCGCGTATTATGCCGAGCAAGCGTTCGCCAAGAATTAACGTCGAGAGCCCGGCATGGGCTTCGTTTAAAAGGGTTTGCTCGCGCAGGATCTCGTATTGCCCTCCTCGGCGCACGCCGTCGAGAAACGTCTGGTTAAGCAAGGCGCTGGGCAGCACGTCATTGGCGTCGTGGAATGCGACGTTGTACTTGAAAAGCAGGCAGAAAATATCCTGCAGCAAAGAAGCGAAGTGGGGCAGAAACATGCTGCCGTTTTGCTCCAGCTCGCTGAGCGACGGCGCTTCGGCGCGCAGGTGCTGCCAGACGCGCCGGTCGTAGGCGTCGTTTTCAACCCAGCAGGTGTTTGACGGAAGCGGTTGGAAACTGCGCTTGGAGAGATTGGTTTTGCTTCGTTTGGGCGGCATCAGAACTGCTCCAGCATCTCCTTTTGCAGATGCTCGATCTCGCTTCTAACCGAGCTGACCCGGTCGAGGGGGCGGCCGAGCCGTTTGGCTCTTTCCATGATTTGATCGACTTTTGTCAGAATATTTTTGAGCTTGGTATGGAGTTCGATCAGCGCGCGGGCGCGCTCGTCGCTGGATTGGCCGGGCTGGACCGCCGACTCGCGAATTTCGCGCGACTCGTAAAGCAGTTCGGTGATCTCCTGTTCGTAGCCGAGCAGGAGATCGCGAATCGTAGCGCGCACCTGCTCATGCTCCGACGGATCGCGCCACAGGACATGTTCCAGGAAAAACAAATTCTTTTCCTGAATTTCTTTATCGCCGTCGAGAAAGGCATGGGCTTGCAGCAAACTCAAACATTGGCGATAGCGGCGGTCGGAGGCCTGAAGGTTTTTCTTGTTTAGCTCGCGCCGGATATCGGCGATGCTCCGGTAGGCATGGGGTGGAATGATCACTTCGCGCCGCCCGCGCTGGAGTTCTTGCAGTTCGCCGAGGGTCAGGCAGGTGCGCTCGCTTTGCGGCGGCGCTTCCAGCATGCGCAGGAAGCGGAAGTCCTCGGCGATGTAGTTGACCACGAAGCGGACGAGAAAGCGGTCATAGAGCGCCGTAAGCTCCTCTTCCTCGGGCAGCTCATTGCTGGCGCCGAAAAGTGTCAGCAAGGGCACCGGCGTGATTTCCTTGCCATTGTGAAAGAGGCGCTCGTTAATGAGCGTCAAGAGGGCGTTTAAGATCGACGAGTTGGCTTTGAATATTTCGTCCAAAAAAGCGATGTGAGCTTCGGGCAGTTTGTGGCTTGTAACCCGGCGGTAATCGTCCTGCTCCAGCGCTTTAAGGCTGACCGCGCCGAAAATCTCTTCCGGCGTCGTAAACCGGGTGAGCAGCCACTGGTAATAGTTCGCGCCTTCGATGCGCCGGCATAGTTCGTCGGCGAGCATCGACTTGGCCGTGCCCGGCGGGCCGATAATAAGAACATGATGAGAAGAAAGCAGCGCGGCAAGGGCGCCGTCGATCAAGTCGGCCCGTTCGAGAAAGATCTGTTTAAGTTCCTCGCGGAGCTTTTTGAGTTTTTCTTGGGTCGTCATGGAAATTGTTAGTGTAAGGTAACAAACGGCGTGCGCGGAAACAACGCCGGATTTAGGCTCGCCTCAGGCTGCATCAATTCTCGTGGACATAGACGCCGCATTGCGGTATGCAGCAATCAACCGTATCGGGAAGGATTATTATGAGTATTCGACCAATTTTGTTTCCGGCGCTATTGGTTGCCCGCTGGACTACGCCAGACTTGGCAGGTTCATGGGCGACGGCAATGCTGTTGCGCTGGGCTCAAAGGCGCCACGCCCGAATGCGGGCAAGGCCTTTATCGATTTTTTCCTCGGCGACGAGGGGTTGAAGATCATGGCTGGAATCGGCGAGTTTGTCACCCGCAAAGGAATTTACCCGCCGCTGCCTGATGCCGACAAGATCGAGCTGGTCGAGATGATCGATATGGACCAGAAGGCGTACGCCGAGAAAATGGCGGAGTACCGAAAAATCTTTTTGCAGCGATAAGTGAGAGAGCGCTTTGATCGACGACCAATGGGATGTCATCCTCATCGGCGCCGGGCAGAATAACTTCGCCCTGGGCACCTACCTCGGCATGGCGGGCTTGAAGACGGTCATCTGCGAAAGCCGGCTCGAAAACGGCGGACGGCTGGCCAGCGAAGAGATCACCCTACCCGGCTATTGGCACAATACGCTCGCCTATTTCCAGAACAACCGCGCGGTCTCACCGGTGTGGAGGGAACTCAATTGGGATAACGGCCACCATGCCGCGTTCGTGTCACCGCCGGTCATCAGTTCGCTGCTCCTGCCGGACGGGCAGTCGATCTCGCATCATCAGTTTCTCGAAGACACGCTCAGTTTTGTCGCCAAGTTTTCCCGGAAAGACGCTGTCAGCTGGTGCGAAACCCACGTCAAATTTCACCAGATCATTCGTGACCGCTTGATCCCCTATTATTACAATCGGCCCGGCAATCAGGAAATAGCGGCTAAAATTGATAAAGATGATGTCGGCAAGGAACTCAATCGGCTCTGGCAGATGACGCCTAAACAGGTCGTCGATGAGTTGTTTGAAAACGACGCGGTGAAGACCCTGGTACTATCGCAGATGACGATCCCGCGCGGCGTCGGCATGGATTATCCGGGCGGCGGCATCGAAGTTCTGAAAATGATCGCTGGCGACGAAAAGCCGGAGCTTGCGCGGGGCGGTTCCCATTCCATCGCTCAGGTCTTGCAGCGGGCCTATGTCCATAACGGCGGACAGATTCGCGCCGTGCACCACGTGGAAAAGATCTTGGTGGAAGGGGGGCGCGCTGCGGGCGTGCGGTTGCGCGATGGCCGAGAGTGGAAAGCGCGCTTAGCGGTGGTTTCGAACACCGATCCGTACTTGACGTTCGTCGAAATGGTCGGGGATGAATACCTGCCGCGGACCTTCACCGACCGGGTGAAAGATATCCAGCCGGATGAGTTTTCCTACTTTCAGGTGCATCTGGCTCTCAAAGCGCCGGTACGTTACGCGCTCCACGAAGCGGACGACCCTGCGGTAGGCCAGGCGATGAACGTCAACATGGGACCGGAAAAGCCGGATGATTTAGACGAAATGTGGAAAGAGATTCGCGCCGGCGAGTTTCCCCGGCATGTGTGCTTGCACGCCATCTGCCCGACGGCCTTCGATGCGCTGCAAGCGCCCAAGGCGAAACACGCGGCGTCGCTATTCATGCCGGTGCCGTTTCAGTTGAAAGGGAAGAAACCCGAGGATTGGGTCAAGCTTAAAAACGGTTTTATGGATGCCGTTTTGAAGATCTGGCGGCGCTACGCCACCAATCTGACGGATGAGAACATTGAGATGAAAGTCGCCATGGAACCTTTTTACATTGCCGGCCGCTGGCCCAACATGCGGCGCGGCTCGGTCTGGGTGGCGCGCAAGGTCGCCGCCCAGATGGGCGAGATGCGCCCTATCGAAGAATTGGCAAATTATCGCACGCCCATCGCAGGGCTTTATCAGGTGGGCGTTGCGACTCATCCCGCCGACGCGGTGATCGCGGGATCGGGCTATAACTGCTGGCGGGTCATGAAAGAGGAGTTGAAACTCTAAAAACCTCTTTGAAGATTTGAGACCGGAAGTTATGGCGAAGATATTAGAATACGACGGTGTTGTCATCGGCGCCGGGCACAACGGTATGATCTGCGCGGGATATCTCGGCAAGTGCGGCCAGAAGATCATGGTCGTTGAGAAAAACATGGAAGTCGGCGGCGGCCTCGATTCCCACGAAGACCGAAACTATCCCGGCTTCTGGCATAACATTCACTCGGTTTTTCATCGCGGTCTCATGATGCTTCCCTGGTATAAAGACCTGGAACTGGAAAGATTCGGCATTCATTATTACCGACCCGATCCCGGCGTGGTGCATCATTTTCTTGACGGTCGTTATCTTGGCTGGTTTGCCGATGTTAAAAACACCGCCGAGACCATCGCGCGATTTTCCAAAAAAGACGCGGCCAGTTTCATGGATCTATGGACGCGCTGGCAGCCGGTGGTGCAAAAGATCGTTTTCCCGGAAACCTATGCGGTGCCGCTGCCCTTCGAAGAAAAAAAGCCGTTGCTCGAAAAAACAGCCGAAGGCCGGGAGTATCTCCGATACTTCGAAACGACGCCGGGAATTTTGTTGTCGATCATTTCGAGCATCCGCGGGTGCGCGCTTTTATTGGTTTCCTCGGCGTCATGCGAGGGTACGAGCTGGACGCGCCGAAGACGGGGTATTTGATCCCCGCGATGATCGCCTGGGGCGTCAATCCGCAACTCTGTCGCGGCACCTCTCACGCCCTGGGCGATAACCTCGCGCATATGATGTCGCACAACCACGTGGACTACATCGAGGCCAATGGCGTCGAGCGAATTCTCGTCGAGAAAGGCAGGGCGACGGCGGTGGTGCTCGAAGACGGTACGGTGATCAAGGCGCGAAAATTCATCGCATCGAACGTCAATCCCGTCGAAACCTTCATCAAACTGGTGGGGCGGGAGAACCTCGAGCCAACGTTCGCCGATCTGGCGGCGAATTTCAGGTTTTCGAAAACCACTCCGATCTTCGCCGTAAATCTGGCGTTGAACGAGCGGCCCAAGTACATCACCGAAGAACGCTGTCCTGAAGTCGCCGGGGCCTTCATGCATATCGTTGGACTGGAAGAATATCAGGATCTACTCGATCTCTTCGAAGACTGCCGCGCCGGCCAGTTGCCACGCAAACCGTTCATGAACGGCGCGACGCCGTCGTATCATGACCCGACGCAAGCGCCGCCGGGTAAAGCGACGGCCTTCATGTGGCAGCTGATGACATACAATCTCTGGGGCAATCCGCTCAACTGGGACGAGGTACGGAGCGAATGGTCGGAAAAACAATTAGCAACCTGGCGCCGCTTCGCTCCCAATCTCGACGAAAATAATATTCTTTCGATGGACTCGACGACGCCGCTGGATATCGAACGCCATGACCGCAATATGTACTGTGGCGACTGGATGGTCGGCGAATACTCCGGCGATCAGGCGCTGGAAAACCGCCCGTTCCCCGGCTGGGGACGATACCGGACTCCAATCGATGGGCTGTTCCTGTGCGGCTCTTCCTGCCATCCCGGAGGGAACATCACCGGCGCCCCCGGATATAACGCTGCGCGCGTCATCGCCGAGTCGCTGGGAATCAAAACCTGGTGGAATCCGCTGGACTTCAAAGCATACCTGGAAGGACTGTGATGAAAACTTACCATTGGAATGATGGAACGTTGGGATGCTGGAATAATAATGGATGCGGATCCGAACACTCCATCATTCCAT
This sequence comes from uncultured delta proteobacterium, assembly GCA_963840855.1. Taxonomy (GTDB): domain Bacteria; phylum Desulfobacterota; class Binatia; order UBA9968; family UBA9968; genus DATACQ01. The sequence continues at coordinate 12,291 of CAWJBB010000085.1, read as the reverse complement.
TATTCCATCGATCCAGGACAGTGCCGTGAGACTGGCGGGGAAAGTCGCCATCGTTACCGGCGGCGCGCGCCATATCGGCGCGCGCTATTGCCGTCGCCTGGCGGCGGAAGGTGCTGCGGTAGTCGTCGCCGATATCCTGGCCGGCGAAAGCGTGGTTCAGGAAATCAAATCGGCCGGCGGTAAAGCGATAGCGTTGACGGTTGATGTGTCCAAAGAAGAAGACACCAACCGCATGGCGGCGGCGGCGGTGCAGGCATTTGGGCGCATCGATGTCCTGGTCAATAACGCGGCGATCTTCATCAATATTCAACGCCATCCGTTTTACGAGATTAGCAGTGAAGAATGGGACATTGTTTCCGCGGTGAATATCAAAGGCCCGTTTCTGTGCGCCAAGGCGGTGTTCCCGCGAATGAAGGAGCAGAGAAGCGGCAAAATCATCAACATCTCGTCGTCCACCGCGTTCTGGGGCACGCCGAATTTTCTGCATTACGTTGCCTCCAAGGCCGCGCTCATCGGCATGACCCGCGCGCTGGCCCGGGAAGTCGGTGAATACGGCATCTGCGTCAACGCCATCGCTCCCGGCCTGGTGGAACATGAAGGCCAGAACGCGCCCAAGGCGCTGACCGAGTTGCAACTCAAAGAACGATCGATCAAGAGGCTTCAGACGCCGGAGGATCTTTTGGGCACGCTGCTGTTTCTAGCTTCGCCGGATAGCGACTTCATGACCGGGCAGATCATCGTCGTCGATGGCGGCAGTATTTTTTATTAAGAGTTCAAATCGTTGGATACGTGAAGGATTTGCTTCAAGACGGGATTTCTCGGAAGCGCCTCGAAATTAAAACCAGCGCTGACATCCTCGTTGCCTACGTCTAACCTTATGGCAAAAAATCTCAGAACATTTTTGGCAGACATGCGGGGGGAATATCCGAGCGAGGTGGTGGCCGTCTCCAAGACCGTGAACCCGCTCAACTATGACGTCACCGCGATCATCAAACACCTCGGCGCGCTGAAGAAGTTTCCCATTCTGATCTTCGACCAGCCGTTGAACGTTCACGGCGAGCTTAACGATATGAAACTGGTGATCGGAGCGGAAAACTCTCAGAAGAAGGTCCAAGTTGCTTTGGCAGTGCCGCGCGACATGGACCGCGCTGAAATGGCGCGGGAGTGCTTACGGCGGGAGGCCAACCGGATTTCTCCCATTATCGTCGAGAAGAGCGCGGCGCCGGTCAAAGAAGTAATGCGAACCGGAGAGAACGTCGATCTGCACGACCTGCCGCTCATGCGCCACCACGAAATGGATGGCGGTCCCTATGTCGATATGTCCAGCGTGGCGCGGGACCGCGGCAGCGGCGTGTATAACTGCTCCTACCACCGCATGGAAGTCAAAGACCGGAGTCACACTGGTTTTCTCATGACGCTGCAGCATATGTGGCGGATTTTTCGCGGCTACGAGGAAGCCGGCGAAGAGTGCCCGGTGGCGACGGTCATCGGCCATCATCCGGCGTATCAAATGGGCGCTTGCTACGGCGGGCCGTTCGAGATCAGCGAATATGAAATCATCGGCGGCTATCTGCAGGAACCGCTTCGTCTCGTAGCATCGGAAACCTGGGGCGAGAGATTGCTCGTTCCCGCCGACGCTGAGATCGTGATCGAGGGAGCCTTGCTTCCCGGCAAACGCATGGTCGAAGGGCCATTCGGCGAGGTCAACGGATATCTCGGCGTTCAGGGCTTTCAGCAGTCGGCGCATTACGAAGTGCGCGCGATCACCCGGCGCCACGGCGCCATGCATACGTCGATCCTCACGCCGGAAGGGGATAAGCCGTGGATGGATTTGGCGCGCGAAGGCGCCTACCTGCGGCGCGCCCGTGAGGCTGTGCCGGGCGTTCAAACGGTGTGCGCGAGCGGCAGACATGCTTTGCTCAATGTTTTCATCTCGATGAAAAAGCTGTCGGAAGGCGATCCGGGGCGAGCGGCGGCGGCGGTGTTGACCTGGGATTGGGCGAAAAATGTTTTCGTCTTCGATGAAGATATTGACGTCTATAATCCGACTGAGATTCTCTGGGCTTTGGCCACCCGGGTGCAGCCGCACCGACAGATATCGATCATCAACGACCTCATGCGCGGCAGCTTGCTCGATCCGTCGATGGATCACCCGCGCCGTACTTCCGTGATGATCATCGATGCGACCCAACCGTTGGACCGACCATTCTCGCCGGTTTCCAAATGTCCCGATGAAGCATTGGCGCGAATTAAACTGGAAGAGCTAGTGCCCGGCGAAGTGCTGCAACATATACCGATGGATCGAACTACATACTGGGCGTGACCTAGTTCTGAACGCGTTCAAGCCGTTCAAGTAGTTCAAATCGTTCAAGCGGTCGCGGAGATTTTCGTTCGTTCGCTAAGCTCAGGGCATGCCTTGCTAAATCTTGCACCGATGCTCTGCCTGTGCAATAGGTATGGCGAGTGTGATTTCGGCGGCGCACCGGCGCGTCGATTTCGTTTAAAGTCAACTTCATTTCTTGGTCGAACGGAGGAACAACAGTGGCGGAAAGTAAAGCGCAAGGCACAGGGGAAATTTGGGCGGCGGGAATCGGCCGGAAGAGCAACGCCGAGTACGGTTCCGATCTCATGGCGGAGATGCTGCGCGAGCTGGGCATCAAATACATCGCGCTCAATCCCGGCGCGAGCTATCGCGGCTTGCACGATTCTCTCGTCAATTTCGAATCGGACAAAGGGCCGCAGATGATCCTATGCACCCATGAAGAAATCGCCGTGGCGCTTGCCAATGGCTACGCCCGCGCCACCGGCGAGATCATGGCCACGGGGTTGCATAATGTCGTCGGTTTACAGCACGCCAGCATGGCGATCTTCAACGCCTGGTGCGACCGCACGCCGATTCTCAACCTCGGCGGCGGCGGACCGCAGAACACGATCAATCGCCGTTCCACCGACTGGGTGCATACGGCATTGGTTCAAGGTCTGGCGGTGCGCGAGCACGTCAAGTTCGACGATCAGCCGGCCACCGTCGATGCGGTACCGGAGTCGTTCCTAAAGGCTTACCGCATCGCCATGACGGAACCCAGAGGCCCGGTTTATGTTTGTCTGGATACCGACGTGCAGGAAGCCAAGATCACAGCGCCGATGATCGTCCCCGATGCGCGGCTGTTCCGCCCGCCCGCCGGGCCGGCGGCCAACCCGGAGTCTTTGCAGCGGGCGGCGCAGTTACTGGCGGCCGCTGACTGGCCGGTTATCGTCGCCGGAGAACTCGCGCGCAATCCGAAAGCAGTGCCGCCATTGCTCGACATCGCCGAATTACTCGGCGCGGCGGTGATCGATGCCGACGGCCGCTATGCGTTTCCAAGCACCCATCCACTGAATCTCACCAATGCGCGGGAAGAAGCTCTGCAGGACGCGGACGTCGTGCTCGCGCTCGATGTTCCGAGTCTAGGCGTTCCCCTCGGCCCCTCGGTGCGCGAGCGGGGCAACTTTGCGCCGGCGGTTAAGCCGTCGACGAAGATCATTCACATCACCTTGCTCGACCTCGAACGCCAGAGCTGGGTCAGCGACAGTATGTGGCTATTACCAGTGGCGGTGCCCATCGCGGCGGATACGGCGGTAGCGTTGCCGCACCTTCTGGCGCAACTGCGCGACCGGTTGAGCGCCGATCCGAGCATCGGTCAGCGCGCCCGTCAACGGCGCTCGAAAGTCGAGACGATATACACGGCAGCGCGCAAGAAGAGCCAGGAGTGGATCGAAAAAACCTGGGGTGAAAAACCGATTTCCCAGGCGCGCTTCTTTGGCGAGATCAATAAACGCGTGCAAAACCGTTCGTGGGCCCTGGTATCGTCCCATGGCCGGCGCTGGCGCGAGGCGATTGACGTCACGGAGCCCGCTCACGGTATGGGCGGCGGCCGCGGCGGAGGCGTCGGCTACGGATTGCCGTCGTCCATCGGCGCCGCACTGGGATTCAAAGACAGCGGCCGCTTGTGCGTCAGTATTATCGGAGACGGCGATTTCCTGATGACCTCGAATGCCTTGTGGACGGCTGCCAAGTACGAAATCCCGCTGCTGGTTGTGGTGCTCAACAATCATTCCTATTACAACGACGAGGAGCACCAGGAACGCATGGCGCGCTGGCGCAACCGCCCCATCGAACGCAAAGGCATCGGCATTCGCATCGAAGATCCGATCCCTGATATCCCGGCCATCGCGCGGGCGTTGCATGTGCAGGGCTTCGGTTCGATCACCGAGCCCGATGAGCTCGGCGCGGCGCTGGATAAAGCGATTGCGGTCGTCGAAGGCGGCAAACCAGCGGTGGTGGATGTAGTGACGCAGCCGCGTTAAGGAGGAATACTCCATGGACAAACTGATTGAGCAAAGTTTGACCGCGCTACTCGCCCGCGAGGGTTTGCAACCCAAGGAAGGGGACTTGAAGGAGTTCGAAAGAATTATCGAACTCTACATGGGTAATCTCCGACAATTGCATTCGGTAAATCTTGGCGCTGATGAGCCGGGGCCGGTGTTTCGGCCGGAGTGGAGCGGGAAGTAAGGGTTGATAACGAGATTCTTCGCTGCGCTCAGAATGACCCGCTAGGTATCCTTCGACGGGTGCTCCGAACCTTTCTTCTGTCATCCTGAGCGCAAGCGAAGGATCTCGACTTAATTGCCGGAAATTTAGTTAAGGTCTGGGGACGGACGAAAGGAGCCTTGTCATGGTAATTGCGGAAAAGCCGCTCTATTACTTGTCGATCCATGAAGCTCAGCAACTCATCCAAACGCGCAAGCTTTCCCCGGTGGAACTCACGCGCGCGGTTCTCGACCGGATTGACGCCGTCGACGGCAAATTGCACGCCTATATTAATTTGATGGCTGACAGCGCCATGGCGGAGGCGCGGGCCGCGGAAGGAGAAATTCAGCGCGGCAATTGGCGCGGGCCAATGCACGGCATACCAGTGGCGGTGAAAGACCAGTTGGATGTCGAGGGCGCGGCGGCGCGAGTGCGGCAATTCACCCAGGGCGTGGGGGATGCGACGGCGGTTAGAAAACTGCGCGAGGCTGGCGCAGTGCTGATGGGCAAACTGCACATGAGCAGTATGCCGGGCGCCGAACTGCCGGTGCCGCGCAACCCCTGGAACACGGAGCATATCACCGGTGGTTCGAGTACGGGTTCGGGCGCCTCGGTGGCGGGCGGCCTCTGCCTTGGATCCCTCGGCGAGGATACCGCGGGGTCGATTCGCAACCCGTCGTCGTTCTGTGGCATCGCCGGTCTCAAAGCAACCTATGGTCGCGTCAGCCGCTACGGTCTGGCGCCGCTCAGCTGGTCCCTCGATCACTGCGGGCCCATGGCGCGGGTCGTAGAAGACCTGGCCCACATGCTCAACGCGATCGCCGGACATGATCCCAAAGATCCGACGTCGAGCAGCGCGCCCACCGTGGATTATAGCAGCGCGCTGCGCCAGGACATCAAAGGCATGACCATCGGCGTGCCGCGGGAGTATATCAACGCATGCGCGCCGCGCACTGCAGCGATCGTTCTCAAACGGGTGGACGAAGCAATCGGCGAATTAAAGTCTCTGGGCGCGCGCATCGAAGAAGTGAAACTCTCCACGTTGAATTTGGCGACCATCGCCAATGCCGTCATTTACTACAATGAATTCTGGGCGGCGCATAAGAGCGCGGCGGCTGAGATCCTCAAAAGCGGCGCGCCGCAGCGGCGCGCGCGCATCTATCTCGGCCTGCTCACGGGTTCGGCAGACTACATCCAGGCGCAGCGTATTCGCAGCCGCTGCCGCGCCGAGTTGGCGGAGATCTTTCGCACTGTCGATTGTCTCGCGTTGCCAAATCAGGCCGGTCCGGCGCCGCTGGTCAAGGATGTGGGTTCCATCGATACTTTGTTCAAGCATGTGGAGCCGGAGTATCACGGTCCGTTCAATCTGACCGGATTGCCGACGTTGTCCGTCCCCTGCGGATTCTCGGAGAACAACCTGCCAATCGCGTTACAGCTCGTAGGCAAGCCATTCGATGAAGTAACCGTGCTGCGCGCCGGCTACACTTACCAGCAGCACATGAAGTGGTACGAGAGGCGGCCGGCGATTTGACTTGAGTCGTTTCTAGTTCCTAGTTCCAGGTTTCTGGTTGTGGGAAAACAGAACTTCCGGATTTCAAACTAGAAGCCAGAAACTAGAAACCAGGAACATGTAAGTTGCTATTTCTGAGGCATGGCGTGCCGCATTATCTGCGGCAAAACGTCTAGGGTTTGAGAGGAAGTTTTTTATGGATATTCAACGCATCAATCCCCGGGAATGGAATTGCAACGCCGCTGTGTTCGGCGATCTGGTTTTTCTCTCCGGCTTGGTCGCCGATGACAAATCGCAAGACATGAAAGGGCAGACCGCTCAGGTGCTGAAAAAGATCGACGCGGTTCTAGCTCAGGCGGGCACCAATAAATCGCGCATTCTGAGCGCGATCGTCTACATGGCGGACGCTTCCCTTAAAGACGCAATGAACGAGTCTTGGATGGCGTGGGTCGATAGATCGAATCTGCCGACGCGCACGGCGGTGGGCGCCGTGCTCACGCCCGGTACGATGGTCGAGATTTCCGTCTGCGCCGCGAAATAGGTTTGGCGGCATTCTTTTTCGACCGCGCCAACTTCGCCTGACTTTCTACGGGATGCGGAGAAACCCGCCGTTCATCCTGACATGCTCCGATACTATGTGATATCTTAAGAAAGTGGCAATGATCAGGGTCAAAGCGTTAGACGCCCCGCTGTTCGGCGAGCCTGAGCGCTCGTTTCTTTCGGTCAGCGAGCTGAACGAAATCGTCAAAGAAACCCTGGAATCGCAGCTCGACGCCTTCTGGGTGGTGGGCGAAATTTCCAACCTGCGCGTCCCGCCGTCGGGCCACTTTTACTTCACGCTCAAAGATGAAAAGAGCCAGATCGCGGCCGTGCTGTTCCGGCGCCAGGGAGCGGGCCTGCGCTTCGTGCCGGAAAACGGCATGGCAGTGCTCTGCTTCGGGCGGGTCGGTCTTTATCCCGTGCGCGGCGATCTTCAGCTCTATGTCGAAAGCATGGAGCCGCGGGGGCAGGGCGCGCTTTATCTGGCCTTCGAGCAGCTCAAGAAAAAACTCGCCGCCGAGGGGCTCTTTGCCGACGACAGAAAGCGGCCGTTGCCTTTTCTGCCTGCGTCCGATCGGCATCGTGACATCCGACAAAGGGGCGGCCCTCTACGATATGTTGCGCGTCATCGGCGACCGCTTCCCCGACCGGCGCATCGTGATTCGCCCGGTCAAAGTGCAGGGCGAAGGCGCCGCCAAAGAGATTGCCGCCGGCATCGAGGAGTTAAACAGCTGCGGCGCCGTCGACGTAATGATCGTCGGACGCGGCGGCGGCTCGCTGGAAGATCTCTGGGCTTTCAACGAAGAATGGGTCGCGCGGGCGATCTTCGCCTCGGCGACGCCGGTGATTTCCGCCGTGGGCCATGAAATCGATTTCACCATCGCCGACTTCGTCGCCGATCGGCGCGCGCCGACGCCCACGGCAGCGGCGGAAATGGTTGTGCCGAAAAAGGCCGATTTGCTGGCACATCTCGCGAGCATGGAGCAGGCGCTGCTGCGCGGCATGGAGCGCAAGATCGAAAGCGAGAGAGATAACTGGCGCGATCTGGTGAAGCGGCTGAGCGATCCGGGGCGCAAGCTCAGGGAGCACCAGCAACGCTTGGATGAGCTTTCCGTCGATCTCGCGCGCCGCTTTCAGGACCGGTTGCGCCAGTGGCGGGACGAGCTGGCGCGGGCCACGGGCCGCCTGGAGGCGCTTAGCCCGCTGGCGGTTTTGCAGCGCGGTTACAGCATTGCGCACAAGCTGCCGGAGGAGCGCATTGTCAAAGATGCGGCCACTCTCAATCTCGGCGACCGGCTGCGGGTTACCTTTGCCGCGGGAAAAGCCATTTGCCGGGTGGAAGATAAAGAGTGAAATGAGTTGGCAAATCTTATCGGCGCTGCTTGTGGTTTTGACCCTGGGCGGCCAGATCCGCGCGGCTTCGCCCGCCAAGATCACCGTTCTAAGACCGGTCGAAGTGTTTCAAGGGGAAATCGCCGAGTTGCAGATTTTCGCGGATGGCATCACCGCCATCGAAGCAACGATGGGTAAGGAACCTTTGCACTTTTTCCCGGCGGAAAACGGCAAGTACGTTGCGCTGATCGGCGCCGACGTAGAAGCGAAGCCAGGCGTGGCCAGGGTTCTCATCCGCGTTGTCACAGCCGAGGGCATCGCCACCGAGAAGCAGATCGAGGTTCGGATCAAAGCCAAAGCCTTCAAAAAGGAATCGTTCAAGGTAGCTCCGGGTTTTGACCAGATGACGGCGGAAGCGCTGGCGGAGATTCGCCGTGAACAGACGGCGTTTGCCCGCGCATTCGCTACCACCTCGGCTGAACGTTTCTGGGACATACCCTTCGTCCGGCCGGTTCCGCAAGAAGCTTCGGCGTCCTCCTTTGGCTTTCGCAGGATCATCAACGGAGTGCCGCGCGCGCCTCATAGCGGGACGGACCTGTCAGCGCCCGCCGGAACCGAAGTCATCGCAGCCAATCATGGCCGCGTTGTTCTCATCGGGAACTTTTTTTTCGCCGGTGGCAGCTTAGTTTTGGACCATGGCGGCGGGCTGTATACGATGTATTTCCACCTCTCTGAATTCAAAGTCGAGGAGGGCGCTATGGTGCGCAAAGGCGAAGTGATCGCGCTATCGGGAATGACGGGCCGGGTGACCGGTGCGCATCTCCACTGGGGCGCGCGCGCCAACGGCGCCCGCGTGGATCCGCTGCAATTGATCGAAAAGCTCGGCGCCGGCGGCAAAGCGGCGCCGCGCCCGGCCACGAGCAAGATGGAGGAGTAAGATGGCCAAGAAAGAACAGCAGAATAAGACATTCGAGGTTGCCCTGGAGGAGCTCGAAGGGATGGTGGAGCAGTTAGAAACCGGCGAGCTAGCGTTGGAAGAGTCGCTGGCGGCCTTCGAGAAGGGCGTGGGATTGGTAAAATATTGCAACCAGAAACTCGCCGAAGTGGAGAAGAAAGTCGAGCTGCTGGTCAAAGACAAGGAAGGCAAGCTGCAGTTCAGGGCGCTGGAGGGGGTAACAACCGAGGACTCGGATGAAGACGACGCGTGACGACGATTGTCAATTTTCGCGAGGTCACTATTTTTAAGGGTTGCCGTTGCGCCCTGAGTTTTCTTTCTGCGGCGATAGGTTTGATAACGCCGCCGCATCCTGTTCTAGCTTTCTGACTAGAGCCTCTCTGGAAACGAAATCACCGGCGCTGAGCGGATCAGCGAAACTTACGTGGGCGGTCCACCGCGCGCCCACGGAGTAGCGAATACCCACCGGGACCAGGGGAATAATTACCCCTAGCCGTTTCTCCGCCGCCGCGGCGATAACGGCAAAACCGGACTTGAACGGTAACATCTCTTGGGCGTGGATTTTCGGTGTGTAGCGAGGGCAGGCGCGTTCTCGCCTTCGCAGAAACTGCTGAACACATCGATTAACTCTGATTCAACGCTGTGGTTGAGAGTCTTGCCTGATCCGGCAAACAGATCGAATTAACCAAAGAATCAAGGGGCTTGCGTCGCTTGACTGAGAATCGGATCAAGGATTGCAAAAGAGCTGGCCGGTAGACGAGATACTGGATGAACCGGTTGAGCTTGCGCCGCCGCCAGAACGCCCGCCGGAATGTGCGCTCGTATTCACTGAGTCGCGCCGCTGAAAAATCTCCGCGTTGGAAGGCTTCATCGATAGTTTGCGCTGCGATCAGGCCGCTTGCCATGGCGAAGTAGACTCCCTCGCCGGTCACGGGTTCGATGACCTGAGCCGCATCGCCGACGAGCAGCACTCGTTCGGCGTAGGAACGCCGGGGCGGGAAATAAACAGGAAAGGTCGACCGTACTTGTTGAGAAAATTCAGTTTCGCGTAGCAAGTCCCGCAGGAAGGGGTTTTGCAGAAGCCCCAGTTTCGCAGGCAAATCAGCCGGTCGATTACGGGGTAGCTGGCCTCTCGTGACCGAGAGACAAAGATTTGCAGTCCCGTCGCCGAGTTGTACAAGCCCTGCGTAGCCGCCGGGAAAAACATGAATCTCCACTCTGCCTGGTATCTTGTGGAAATTTTTCAGACGAAATTGTAAACCCACAGTTTTCCCGCCAGGCGACGCATTGCGATTTAAACCTGTGTGATGTGCAACCCAGGAGTTTCGACCATCGGCGCCGATCAAGATTGCGGCCCGGAAAGTCTCAGCTACGCTTTGATGCTCAGCATGAAGGCACCAACCCTCGGGCTTGTTCGAGAGTTTCTTGATCCAGCGTCTCTGCAGCACGGTGACGCCTTCTCGAACGGCGGCCTGTACCAGCACGTAGTCTAAATTCTTTCGGTTTATGCCCAGGCCGAAGGGCGTTTCGTGGACATGCGTTGAGATGGGTACGATGCTTTCGTCACCCGAAAATGTAGTGATGCGAATCGCTGAGATTTTTTCATGTTCAAGGGAGAAGATCCCATGGTCTACCCCCAGGTCCTGGTAAATGGGCCAGATCGCCGGATTAATAAAGTCACCGCAGAGTTTCTCCCGAGGAAACTGCTCCTTATCTATCAGCGCCACGGTGTAACCCCTGCGGGCGAGCGAAATGGCCGCGGACGATCCCGCCGGACCGGCACCGACAATGACCACATCGAAGAGCCGCATGATCAACCTCCTAAGCCGATAACCGTTATCTGGCGAAACGGAAACATCGGTGAGATCCGAAACGGGCCGATACCGGCTCGTTGGAATAGCTCGCGCCGTTCTTGCAGAGTATAGGCTCGACGCACCGAAAGCGGCGCATCCACCCGCGTCATGACATTACGCGTCAACAGTCTGCTAATAAGGCCGATTCCATGGCAGGCGACTCGATGGCGAGGGAGGTCGCTGATAAGAATCGCCTCCCGGGCCAATCCAGACCATGTACCGAGCATCGCTACAATGTCTGATTCCGAAAGACAGGTGCTGATTCCGAGCTTGGGCTTTGTTGGAGAATTATTTCGCATGGCGGCGTTGCCTATTCATAACATAGAGCTATAAGTCAACTATAGTTAACTAACTATTCGGGGTTTTAACCAGATCGGGCGATAAAAAATGAAAGTCATTATAACGGGCGCTACAGGATTCATCGGTACGGCTTTGCTCCAGCCGCTTCGGGCGAGGTCCCACTCTTTGGTGCTGCTGAGCCGCAATCCGCGCCGCCCCCAGAACGGTTCCAAGGAAGAGTGGTTTCACTGGGAACCTGGAACCGGCGGTGTATGGGAACAAGCCGTTGACGGCGCGGACGGCATTATTAATCTTGCCGGCGAGCCCATTGCGGCAAAGCGTTGGACCGCGGTTCAAAAAGAAAGAATTAGAACCAGCCGCATCGATACAACGAAATCTCTGGTGCATGCGATCGGAAAAGCCAAAGTCCGACCGAAATTCATGATCAGTTCATCCGCTGTCGGTTACTACGGGCCGCGCGGCGATGAGACTCTGACGGAAGAGTCCCCTCCGGGAAACGACTTTCTCTCACGCCTATGCGTCGAGTGGGAAGAGGAGGCGCTCAAGGCTGAGGCGCACGGCGTGCGAGTGGCGTTATTGCGCACGGGAATCGTATTGGGGAAGGGCAAAGGCGCCCTGGCCAAAATGGTACCGCCGTTCAAAATGTTTTTCGGCGGTCGACTCGGTTCCGGCAAGCAGTGGGTGCCCTGGGTCCATATCGACGACGAAGTCGGTTTGATCCAGTTCTTAATGGAAAACGAGAACGCGCGCGGCGCCTTTAATGCCACGGCGCCCAATCCGGTAACCATGAGTGAGTTTTCTCGTGCTTTGGGGAAAGCGCTCAATCGACCCTCGTGGGCGCCGGTTCCAGCTTCCGTCTTGACGCTTGTTTTGGGCGAAATGGCCGACATGCTCCTTGCAGGGCAACGGGCATTGCCCGGGGCGGCTGAACGGTTAGGCTTCCGATTTAGATACACGAACGTGGTTAACGCACTGGCGTCGCTAGAACTTTAGGCCGACGCAGTAGCCAAGTCGAGGCGCGGCACTATTCAAACATCTCGAAGCAACAGCGACCCTGACCCGACAAAGCGCTACTTGAATGCGTTTTTGGGAGGTAACGAGGAGGGTGCATATGCGGCGTCGCGGCGCCCTAGTGTTGCACATTCGCTATGGTGTTTCTCATTTGAAGATTTGGGCGGGGCAATGCTACATTGTGGCAGGCGCATGGCGCCGTTTTCCTAAGCGGGCCGATTCG
>CAWJBB010000084.1:0-77019 GCA_963840855.1 uncultured delta proteobacterium | reverse complement strand
CTCCGCGCCATTGCCGGTTACGTGGCAGAGAGAGCCCTCAGGATTTAGGCAAATTTACAGACACAGGAGATGCGCTGCTAATATGGCTCGCTTACTCGATGGTATCGATTATCCAAAAGACGTTCGCAAATTAACGCCGGAAGAGCTGCCGCAACTCGCGGAGGAAATCCGCGAAGAGGTTATTTCCGTGGTGTCGGAGGTGGGCGGCCATTTTGCCTCGACTCTCGGCGCCGTTGAGCTGACCTTGGCGTTGCATTATGTGTTCGACACGCCCGAGGACCGCATCGTTTGGGATACCGGTCATCAAGCTTACGCGCATAAGCTTATCTGCGGGCGGCGCGAACGGCTCGGGACGATCCGGCAGTTGGGCGGGTTGAGCGGATTTTTGAGCCGCGAGGAAAGCGAATACGATGTCTTTGGCGCTGGCCACGCGGGAACGTCAATATCGGCGGCGCTGGGCATGGTCGAAGCCAATAGATTACAGCGTTCGCCACGTCGCGTTGTCGCCGTGATCAGCGACGGCGGCCTGAGCGCCGGGCTCACATTCGAGGGCCTGAATCAGGCCGGCCATCTCGATCGCGACTTGATCGTAGTTTTGAACGACAACGAACATTTCATCGACCCGCGGGTCGGCGCCGTGTCGGCTTTTCTAAGCAAGCAGTTCACCACCAATCTCGCCGTGCGGTTGCAAAAAAATATTTCCACTTGGCTCAAAAGCCTTCCCAGTGGCGAGAATCTCAAGCTCGCCGCGCGCAAGCTCAGAGACGTGTTTCTCGGTCTGGTCACCCCGGGATTTTTGTTTGAGAGTCTGGGTTTTCAATACGTCGGTCCCATCGATGGCCACAATGTCGGCGAAATGATTCAGACGTTGGAAAATGTCAAGAAGATCGAAGGACCGACACTGGTCCATGTGCTGACCAAAAAAGGCAAAGGTTATGCGCCCGCCGAGGCGGACCCCGTCAAGTACCACAGCGTGACGCCGTTCCACGTGCTGACGGGAAAACCCAAGAAAGCCAAGAGCCCGGTCCCGAGTTACACGGAAATTTTCGCCCAGGCGCTTTTGCGGGCGGCGAAAGAAAATCCCAAGGTCGTCGCCATCACTGCCGCCATGGGCAGCGGCACAGGCATCGATAAATTTGCCAAGGACTTCCCCGAGCGTTCCTACGACGTCGGCATCGCTGAACAGCACGCCGTGACTTTCGCGGCGGGCATGGCGACGGAAGGATTGATTCCAGTGGTGGCGATATATTCGACATTCTTGCAGCGCGGCTATGACCAAATTCTCCATGATGTCTGCGTGCAAAATCTCCACGTTGTCTTGGCGCTCGACCGCGGCGGCTTGGTGGGGGCCGACGGGCCGACGCATCACGGCGTATTCGATTTTGCCTATATGCGCTCGATTCCCAATCTCGTGATCATGGCACCCAAGGACGAAAATGAGCTGCAGCATATGTTGCAAACCGCCATCGAACATACCGGTCCAATCTCGCTCCGCTATCCGCGCGGTGAAGGTTGGGGTGTGCCCATGGAGGCTCAAGGGCGCGCGCTGGAGATCGGCAAAGGAGAATTACTGCGGCCAGGAAAAAGCGTGGCGATATTGGCCATTGGCCAAGCTGTCCTTCCGGCTTTGGCGGCGGCGGAAGAATTGGCGCCCTTGGGCATCGATGCGGCCGTGGTAAATGCGCGCTTCGTGAAACCTCTGGATAAGGAACTGCTGCGAGGAGCGTTGCGCAATGTTTCCTATGTGATCACGGTTGAAGACCATGCCATATCCGGCGGATTTGGCAGCGCGGTGCTGGAGTTTTTCGCCGAAGCAGGCATCACCGGCGTGCACCTGCGCTGTTTGGGGGTGCCGGACCGATTCATTCCCCACGGCACGCAAGATGAACTTAGAAAGCTTTGTGGTTTCGACCGCGAAAGCATTACACAGGCGGCGCTTCAGATGATGCGCCTCGGCAGAAAAAGAACCAGGGAGGGATGGGAACGCGGGAGCGCATAGACAAACTGCTGGTAGCGCGAGGTCTGGTAACGAGCCGCGAAGCGGGACGGGCGCGGGTCTTGGCCGGTGAGGTGTTGGTCGATGATCATCCGGTTACGAAAGTCGGAAGTCTCGTTGATGCCGACGCGGCGATACGATTTAGGTCCACTACCGCGCCCTATGCTAGCCGTGGCGGAATCAAGCTGGCAAAAGCGCTTCAAGAATTTAAAGTCGACGTCGATGGCAAAATCGCCCTTGACGTCGGCGCGTCCACCGGCGGATTTACCGATTGCTTGCTGCAGCATGGCGCCGCGCGAGTCTACGCGGTGGATGTGGGCTACGGCCAGCTGGATTGGAAGCTGAGAAACCATCCGCGCGTCGTTGTTTTTGAAAAAACCAACATTCGTTTTCTCGAGATTGGCGCTCTTCCATCCCGCGTAAGTCTTGCCACAATCGACGTCTCGTTCATCTCGCTTAAACTGGTACTCCCGGCGGTGAAAACACTGCTTGAGCCAGGCGCTGAAGTGGTTGCGCTCATCAAGCCTCAATTTGAAGTCGGGAAAGGACGGGTCGGCAAAGGCGGCGTGGTGCGATCCAACGAGGACCATCGGCGCGTCGTCGAAGAAATAGAAAATGTTGCCGCCGGCCTCTATTTTCACCTGCATGGGGTCATCGAGTCGCCGTTATTGGGCCCCAAAGGCAACAAGGAGTTTTTGATCCATTTAAGTCTACCGGGAAGCTCTGCCTGAGCGCATTTGAGCGGCGATGCGGAACTTGACCAAAATCGCTCACCGGGGCGCATCCGGTTTGTTTCCTGAAAATACTCGTCTGGCGTTTCAAAAAGCCATCGAAGCGCGCGCTGACATGATCGAGTTGGATTGCCAGCTCAGCCATGACGGTCACGTTGTAGTCTTTCATGACGAAAAGCTCTCGCGCATCGCGAAAATGCGCGGTACCATCGGCCAGCGTTCCCTAGAACAACTCAAGAAAGTCGATATCGGCAGCTGGCGCAAAAAGAGTTTTTGCCGCGAGCGCATTCAAACCCTAGAAGAGGTCTTGGCGTTCATCGACGGCGATGCCAGTCTTTGCATCGATATCAAGCAATTTTCCAGCTCGCCCGCGGGAATCGAGCTCAAAGTGTTATTTACTATCAGCCATTTCGATTATTTGGACCGGGTGATTCTGTCGTCCTTCGATTACCATTGTTTGCGACGGGTGCGTGAGTTCGCGCCCGACGCGCGCATCGGAGTGATTTTCGGCGATGGCGTACGAGAGGATCCAATCACGGCGGCCATCGGCCTGGGAGCTCGGTCCATTCATGTCCAAAAGGAACTGGCGTCGCGCGACTTTCTCCAGCGGGCCTGGGACGAAGGGTTCGACGTCTACGTTTGGACTTTAAACGATCGCGTCGAGATCGAGAGGTTC
Source organism: uncultured delta proteobacterium (assembly GCA_963840855.1). Classification (GTDB taxonomy): domain Bacteria; phylum Desulfobacterota; class Binatia; order UBA9968; family UBA9968; genus DATACQ01. The sequence continues at coordinate 73,616 of CAWJBB010000084.1, read as the reverse complement.
GCGTCTCTCGGAGTCCAGGGGATCGTTTCCGATTTTCCCGAGCGCTTTGCAAAAATCTAACAGGCAGTCCAAGCTCTCAGGCTGAATTTCATGTTGCCCCGGGTGATTTAATAGGTTGAATAGCAGCGGCGATTCGTAAATACCTTGTTCTTCAAGGCAATTGCTTGACTTGACTCGGAATTCGGCTAAAATCATAAGTCGGCAACGGCCCGTGGTGATTGGGGGTGAGCTTATTTTATGACAGGTGTTCGAGTTCGCGAAAACGAGTCCATCGAAAGCGCCATTCGTCGTTTCAAAAAACTGTGTGAAAAGGCTGGCATTTTGGCGGAATTACGCAAGCGAGAGCATTACGAAAAGCCGAGCGTCAAGAGAAAGAAAAAAGCGATCGCGGCGAAAAAGCGCGCGCTGCGGCGTGTACGCCATTCTTTTTGACCCATAGGCGGGCGGCGAATTAAAAATGGAACTAAAAGCCGGGCTCCAGGAAGCCGCCAAAGCAGCGCTAAAAAGCCGCGACGCGGTAAAACTGTCGACCTTGCGACTGCTATTGGCGGCTGTTCATAACGAGGAAATCAGGCTACGTAAGGAGCTTGGCGCCGAAGAAATTCAAAAGGTCATTGCAACTCTCAGCAAGCAGCGCAGCGAGGCCATCGACCTTTACCGTAAGGGTGGCCGAAATGATTTGGCTCAAAAAGAAGAGGCGGAACTCGAGATTCTCCAGGCCTATCTACCGCAGCCCCTCACGGAGCAAGAAGTGCAAACTTTGATCCGGGAGAGCATCGCTGAATTAGGCGCGACTGGAGTACAGGACTTGGGCAAAGTCATGAAGCAGGTGATGCCCAAGGTTAGCGGTCGAACCGACGGCAAACGAGTGAACGAATTGGCCAAGGCGCTGCTTGGCGGTTGATAGGAGGGCGGTTATAGTGCGCCCCGGCGGCGGAGAGGGCACATCATCCAAGCCTATGGGGCTTAGAGGCGCGCGATACGATGGAGCCTTGCGCGTTGTCACCGTCCGCTAACGGCGGCAATTCATCGAATTGCGCCGTCCAACAACAGGAATAGGCCAACCGTACATTTCATGGTTTCAAATCGTTATTCTCGCCTTGATAATTTCGGATTTGCGTTGTCATTGTGGAATGATGGTTCTCGCGGGTGAACTGGATCGATCTAACGCTGCTGGTGGTAATGCTTTTGTTCGGGCTCAGGGGCTATTTTCGCGGACTGTTCCGTGAGGTGTTTTCTTTGTTGGGTCTAGTCGCAGGGTTTGTCGGGGCGGCCCGTTATGCCGAGCCGCTTGCCGGCCTGGTCGCGACCCATTGGAATGCTACGCCGATCATTCTCAAAGGTGTCGCCTTTATGATCTGCTTCTTCGTGATCTATGTTTTGTTCAATATGACCGGTTGGCTGCTCCACCGTTCCGCGAGAAATCTTGTTCTTGCAAACGGTCAATCGGCTGGGTGGTGTTTTGTTGGGGGTCGGCAAAGGGGCTGCGCTGGCGGCTCTAGTTGTTTTTACTTTGACTTCAACGACATTGGTCCCGCCGTCCGCGCGGGAGAGGCTGGATGACACCTATCTCGTATCGCCCCTGGCGCGTCTCGCCGATACTCTGATCCGCTTTGGCAAAACGAAGATCTTTATCAAGGAACCCGGTGAAGCTCGGGCGACGGTGCGTTTGCGAGCCGCGTAGCTCTATGATCAAGCAAGAAACAATCAGCCAAATCCGTGACCGCGCTTCCATCGTCGAAGTGATTTCGGATTACGTGACTTTGAAAAAAGCCGGCCGGAATCACATGGGGCTGTGCCCATTTCATTCGGAAAAGACCCCCTCGTTTACAGTGAGTGAGGAGAAGGGCATTTTTCACTGTTTCGGCTGCAATACCGGGGGTGGAGTTTTTCAATTTCTCATGCAGATCGACCAGCTTTCCTTTCCCGAGGCGCTGGAGCGAGTCGCCAAGCGCTATGGCATCGTCATTGAGCCGAGTGAGCGCGGGCCGGCATCGCGCCAAGTTAGTGAACGCGAATCCTTATACCGTATCAACGAGCGCGCGGCAGTCAATTATCAAAAGATGCTCACGAGCCATCCCGAGGGGAAAAGGGCTCTGGCCTACCTAAAAACCCGCGGCGTCGATGACGCAACGGCGCGCCGATTTATGATCGGTTACGCGCCCATGGGCGGGTCGGGGCTCGCGGACGTGCTTAATAGTGAACGCCTGTCGATACAGGACGCGCTGCGCCTTGGACTTATGGGGCAACGGGACCCCGGTCGGGTTTACGAAAAATTTTCCGACCGGCTCATGTTTCCTATTGCCGACGCCGCCGGCAAAATCGTGGGTTTTGGCGGACGCGTTCTGGATCAAGGGCTTCCCAAGTATTTGAACTCCAGCGAAACGCCGCTTTTCCACAAGGGGGCCACAGTTTACGGCCTGCACCAAGCGAAGGACGGCATCCGTAAAACCGATCGTGTCGTGGTCGTGGAAGGCTACCTGGACGTTATCGCGCTGGCGCAGCACGAGATCGATTATGCGGTGGCGACATTGGGGACTGCGCTGACGCCCAATCATCTGCGCGCCTTGGCGCGTTACACCAGGAATATCATCGCGCTTTTCGACGGCGATGACGCGGGACGCAAAGCGGCGGCGCGCAGCTTCGAGATTTTTATTGACGCTGGTCTGTTGGGGCGGGGGGCGTTTTTGCCCAAAGGCGAAGACCCCGACACCTATGTGCGCAAGCATGGCAAAGCCGCGCTCGAAAACGTTATCGGCGGGGCGGTCCCTTTAGCGGACTATTATTTTTCCTGGTTGGATCAACGCCACGGCGCGACGCTAGAGGGCAAGAGCCAAACCGCTTCCGAGATTAGTCGCCTGCTGGCGAAAATCAGTAACCCTTTTGAAGCGGATCTGCTCGTGCGCCGGGCGGTGGACGCCCTCGGAATCCGCGAAGAGTCGTTGCGCCGTCCAGGGGGAAACCTCGCGCCAAAAGCTTTCACCGCAGATCGTCCTCCTGCACCAACGTCGGCGCGCAGCCGCGATGATCGCGCCGAGCGGTTGCTTGTCGGACTAATGCTGCGCTATCCGTCGATCGTTGGCGATTTTCACAAGGAGCCTGAATCGCGACAGTGGATCGGCGCTGCCTGGCGTGACACTGTTGACCTCATCACGAGCCAGTGGCAAGAACATGGTAGGGTCGATGTGGAGCGAATCGCCCAGGACTGCGCGCCGGACAAAGCGTCCGATATCGCCGCGCTCGCACTTGAAGGTGATAGTTTCGCTGAGACCGAGTGCGCCAAGGCGGCGGCCGATTGTCTTGATTACTTACGCCAAAAGCACTTGAAGAATGTCCGGCAGAACTTGCGCGTAGCGATTCGAGCCGCCGAAGAAAAAAACGATGAGCAAGCGAAGCGAGAAAGGACGCTAGAATGGCAAGACGTAAGAAAACGTCAATAAGATCGCCAAAAGCTCGCGCCGAAGATGCCTCCGCGTTAGCGGTGGCTGAGCCTGCCATCGGCCGCGGGGGAAAAAAAGAAAGCAGCAAAGAGGTCAAAAAGCTCATCGACCTGGGCAAGGAAAAGGGCTATCTGACCTATGACGACGTCAACGACATGCTTCCCGCCGAGGCGGTTTCGCCGGACCAAATCGAAGATGTCATGTCCATCTTCGGCGAGATGGATATCGAAGTGGTGGACTCCAACCAGCGGGTTACGCTGGGCGGGGGCGGTGATGAAGTATCAGACGATGAAGAAGAAGAAAAGGAACATGATACTGATGGCGACGGCGATGCCGTGGGCAAGACCGGCGATCCGGTGCGCATGTATCTCAGGGAAATGGGGACCGTTTCACTCCTGAGCCGTGAAGGCGAAGTCGAAATCGCGAAAAAAATCGAAAAAGGCGAAAATCAAGTCATTCACGAAGTGCTGACCAGCCCGTTGGCACTCACCTATATCTTGGGACTCGGCGATCAGCTCGCCAATCATGAAATCCGCGTGCGTGAAATCATTAAAGATGATGGGGAGGAAGATGCCGAATCTGTCGACGACGACGAAATCCAAGAGCGGCGGTTGCTCGATCAAATCGGCAAAATCCGCCGCACCGTAAATGAGCGTGAAAAGATCCACAAACAACTAGATGGCAAACGCCTCTCGGCCCGGCGGCGAGAGACGCTTCTGGTCGGCCTTGGCAAATTCCAAGACAAGATCATTGCTGGACTCAAAGCGTTGCAACTCAATCGTAAGCAGACCGAAGCCATTGCCGAAGGATTGAAGAGGGCCATGGAGCGGATGCAGTCGTTGGAGCGGCGGGTCAAGGACTTTGAGCAAAAAATTGGCAGACCCGGGCCGGAGATTGTCAAGCTGGTTTCCGGTATGAATGGCCGCAAAAAGGATTGGCAGCGGCTTTCGGGCCAGCTACGCATGGGGCATGAGGCGATTTTGCGGATGGCCGAGGATATCAAAAATGCCCGGCGCGATGTTCGCCAGATCGAAAAAGAACTCGAAATGCCGGCCGAAGAGGTCAAGCGGCGCGTCTGGTCTATTGTCGAAGGAGAAACCAACGCCAATCTCGCCAAAAAGGAGTTGATCGAGGCCAATCTGCGACTCGTGGTCAGCATCGCAAAGAAATACACCAATCGGGGCCTGCAATTTCTCGATCTGATTCAGGAAGGAAACATCGGCCTCATGAAGGCGGTGGACAAGTTTGAATATCAGCGCGGTTACAAGTTCTCCACTTATGCCACCTGGTGGATTCGCCAGGCGATTACTCGCGCTATTGCCGATCAGGCGCGAACCATTCGTATTCCGGTGCACATGATCGAAACCATCAATAAGCTCATCCGTACGTCGCGCTATCTGGTCCAGGAGATTGGCCGCGAACCCACGCCGGAAGAGATCGCCAATAAGATGGAGATTCCATTAGACAAGGTCCGCAAGGTGTTGAAGATCGCTAAAGAGCCGATTTCTCTCGAGACGCCGGTGGGCGAAGAGGAGGACAGCCATCTCGGCGATTTTATCGAAGACAAACGGATCATCACCCCGTCGGATGCCGTGGTCAACATTAATTTGCAGGAGCAAACGCGAAAGGTTTTGGCGACGTTGACGCCGCGCGAAGAGCAGGTCCTGCGCATGCGTTTCGGTATCGGCGAAAGGTCGGATCATACGCTCGAAGAAGTAGGGCAAAAATTCACTGTAACCCGCGAACGGATTCGCCAGATCGAAGCCAAGGCGTTGCGCAAGCTGAGACATCCAAGCCGGAGCAAGCGCTTGAAAACCTTCATGGAAGGCTGATTACCCAGTCCAAACACCGCAAGGCGCTAAACGCCGAAATCAGATCCCACATTCTCAAGGGCCCATAGCTCAGTTGGTTAGAGCCACCGGCTCATAACCGGTTGGTCCCTGGTTCGAGTCCAGGTGGGCCCACCAACTTCTTATTCATTTGCTGAGGAATTTACGATAGACGAGTCCTGAGGTTTCGGGCGGCTTGAACCGCTTGAACCCTTTGCACTCGCTCAGTTCCCATCGGGTCCAAACGCCTGCTTTAATTCGGTTAATTCGCAACTGCCCATTTTTAAGCCTGCACAGGAGTATTTTTTGGCCGTTTTGGTGCCAAATCAGTATGATTCGGCCTGGTCTTTCAGTTGCTACTAACTCTAGCCATGAACACCCTCATGAAGAAAACAGCGGCCCCATCCGAGGCCTCTCAGGATCAGGACACCGAAAAGATGCTGCTCCAACGTCTCGAGACGACCACCGATGAGGACCAATACTTTCGTTGGATGCTATTTACGGTGGGCTACTATCGGGGCATAGAGCGAGCGGAATCCGCTAAGGATTTGCTCCGCCGTTTTCTCGGCACCACTAGCAATCCGGAATACCATGTTCAATGCCAGCTCGCGCTGGGACAGATTGCCACGGACGAACAAAAGATGGATAACGCCATTGGCCATTTCGGAGCAGCACTGGACCTGCAACCGAACAGCAAAAAAATTGAATATATTCTGCGCAACAATCTGGGCTACTGTTTAAACATGGTCGGCCGTTACGATGAGGGAGAGCGGCATTGCCGCACGGCGCTGGACCTCAACTGGACTCGTCCCAGCGCGTATCGCAATCTTGGCATCAGCTTTCACGGTCAGGGAAAAATCCCTTCTGCCGCCTGGGCGTTATTTGAAGCCATTAAGATGGATTCTTCGGATGATCGTGCGCGTATCTTGCTGAAGAAACTCGCGTCCGACCACCCCTCTTTGATGCAACAATGTCCTTGGATCCTGGTAGGACTTGATCCCGGCGCAGCAGCACCGAAACAAGAGACCCTATCGGGATAACGATTCACAGCCTCCCACCCAAGAGCGGTCCTCGGGGCAAGATTTCAGCGTCGTTCGCGGGACTGTCTCTCGGGGACCGCTCTCCCGCCCGAAACTTTTGAGTTTCGGGTTCAAAATTCAAGCTTCAAGATTTAAAAATTCAGCGTCCGAGCAAGACTCGAATCGCTGAACTTGAATGTTACGCCAGAATCTCCAGACGATTTCGGCCGCGAAACCTTATTCAATCCATCCCCCTGGTGACTCCCTAACGCTCGCTTCTAGCGCAATTGCCTTCCATTCTCCGGGGCCGACTGAGTCGATTTCCGACCGCGTTACCTTCCGGCCGCCAATTTAGCGCGGAAATTTTGAATTTTTCGTAATTTTGCACTTGACATAACGTTTGAGTTGACATAGAAAGTTAAGAAATTAATTTGAAATACTTAAGATTATTAGGTTGCTGGACCAAATCGATTTAAAAATACTATCCATTCTTCAGTCCCAAGGCCGTTCCCGGCTGGCGGACATAGCTGAGGAAGTGGATCTTTCCGCGCCCGCGGTGATGGAACGGGTGAAAAAGCTTGAGGCGAGCGGCGTCATCAAGGGCTACGCGGCGTTGCTGGATGGCAAGATGGTCGGTAAAGATATCACCGCGTTTATCGGGGTTTCGATCAGCCACCAGCGCGATATCGACGGCTTCGCGACGCAAATTTTGCGCTATCCCGACGTGCTCGAGTGCCATCATGTCACGGGCGATGAAAGTTTTATTCTCAAGGTAAAAGCCGGTAACACCGGCTCTTTGGAAAAACTGCTCGGCGAGATTCGCTCCGTCGAAGGCGTGACGCGCACCGTCACTAAAGTCGTGCTATCAACGGCTAAAGAGAGCCAGATTTTGGAATTGGACGAGAGTATTGCGGAGGGCCAAGGGAGGCGGAAATGAGGCGTCGGGCAACCCCGATGTTGACGCAGAATACTTTTCCCGATAAGTCGATTTTATTCTGCGCGGCGCTGCTGCTTTCGTGCATATCAGCCGGACGCGGCTCGATTCCGCCGCGCAAGTATAAAGGGTAGAGCAATGAAGATCGCAGGATTGCCAGCAAAACAGGGTCTCTATGATCCAAGATTCGAACATGACGCATGCGGTGTCGGGTTCGTCGTCAATATCAAAGGTCAAAAGTCTCGCGAGATCGTCGATCAGGCTTTGACGGTGCTGGAAAATCTTGACCATCGCGGCGCTTGCGGCTGTGAGGAGAATACCGGCGACGGCGCGGGCATCCTCACGCAGGTGCCGCACGCGTTTTTCAGCGACGCTTGCGAAGGGTTGGGTTTCCACCTGCCGGATGCCGGTGATTACGGCGTCGGGATGATCTTTTTGCCGGACCACCGCGAGCAACGGCGGCGCTTTGAAAAACTGATCGAGGGAATCATCGTCGACGAAGGGCAACGCCTGCTCGGGTGGCGCAAGGTGCCCACCGATAATCTCTATCTGGGGGAGACGGCCAAAATCTCCGAGCCCTTTGTGCGCCAGGTCTTCATCGGCCGTGGGGATAACGTCACAGACGAGATGGCATTTGAACGCAAGCTCTATGTGATTCGCCGGCGAGCTGAAAACAAGATTCGTTACGGTGGCTTATCGGGTGGGGATTTCTTTTACGTTTCCAGCATGTCGCACCGGACGATCGTCTACAAAGGCATGCTCACGCCGCGGCAGTTGTCGACTTTTTATCCAGACCTTAAGGACCCCGCGGTCGAGACCGCCATTGCCGTGGTCCACTCGCGCTTCAGCACTAACACTTTTCCCAGCTGGGGCAGGGCGCATCCGTATCGTTATTTGATTCACAACGGCGAGATCAATACTCTGCGCGGCAACGAAAACTGGATGCACGCGCGCCAGGGGATGGTTGCCTCGGACTTGTTCGGCGATGATTTGAAAAAAATCTTTCCGATAATCCAGGAGGACGGCAGCGACTCAGCGAAGTTCGACAATTGTCTGGAATTTCTCGCGCTCAGCGGCCGCTCGCTGCCCCACGCGGTGATGATGATGATTCCCGAGCCCTGGGAAAATCACGAGAGCATGGATGCCAAGAAACGGGCATTTTACGAATATCACAGCGCCCTTATGGAGCCCTGGGACGGTCCGGCGTCGATTGCCTTTACCGATGGCACCGTGGTGGGCGCGGTGCTCGACCGCAACGGGCTTCGCCCTTCGCGCTATTACGTGACCAAAGACGATCTCGTAATCATGGCCTCGGAAGTGGGCGTGCTCGACGTGGCGCCGGAGCGCGTGCTGGAAAAACGGCGTCTCCAGCCGGGGCGTATGTTTCTCGTCGACACCGGCAAAGGGCGCATCATCAGCGACGAGGAAATCAAGCAGGGGATGGCGGCTGCGAAACCCTACGGCGTATGGCTCAAGGATAACCAGGTTCACTTCCATGATTTGCCCGATGTGCCCGAGGAAGAGCCCGTTTACAATCACCACGCGACGCTGAAACGCTTGCAGGCCTTCGGTTATAGTTTTGAGGACTTGCGCGTCAACATCGGCCCGATGGCGCAAAACAGCATTCAGCCCGTCGGCTCGATGGGTACCGACACGCCGCTAGCGGTTTTGTCGGACAAGCCGCAGCTGCTTTATAACTATTTCAAACAGCTCTTTGCGCAGGTAACCAATCCACCCATCGATCCGATTCGCGAAGAACTGATTACGTCCACGACTTTGACTCTTGGTTCCGAAGGAAATCTGGTGGATCCCAGACCGGAAAGCTGCCGCCAGCTGCGCCTGGCGGAGCCGATCTTGAAAAACTCCGACATGGAAAAATTGCGCCGCGTCGATCTGCCGGGGATCAAGGTGGTGACGCTGCCGATGGTGTTCAATCCGAACCAGGGGAAGGCAGGGTTGGAAAAGGCGCTGGAAGATCTGTTCCATGCGGCGGATCAGGCCATTGCCGACGGCGCGACGATTCTTATCCTGTCCGATAAGGGCGTGGACCCGTTACATGCGCCGATTCCGGCGCTGCTGGCGTCCTCCGGCTTGCATCATCATTTGATCCGCAACGGCACCCGGACGCGGGTTGGCTTGGTGCTGGAGTCGGGGGAGCCGCGCGAGGTGCATCACTTTTGTTTGCTGCTCGGCTACGGCGTGCAAGCGATCAATCCATATCTCGTCTACGAGTGCCTCAACGACATGATCCGTGAAGGCATGCTGCCTGACGTCAGTTATCACGATGCCGTGAAAGGTTACGACAAAGCAGTCTACAAGGGCGTGGTCAAGGTGATGGCAAAGATGGGTATCTCCACCATCAAGTCCTATTGCGGCGCGCAGATTTTCGAGGCGGTGGGGCTCGGCCAAGAGTTGGTCGATAAATATTTCACCTGGACGCCGTCGCGGGTCGGCGGCATGGGTCTGGAGGAGATCGCGCGGGAAGCGCAACAGCAGCACGCCAAGGCTTTTCCGTTCTATTCGCTGAACGGCCACACTCTGGAAGCTTACGGCCAGTACCAGTATCGCAAAGACGGCGAGCTGCATCTCTTCAACCCGCGGACGATTCACTTGTTGCACAAAGCTTGCCGCATCAACGATTACAAGACATTTAAAGAGTACAGCCAGCTCATCGACGACCAGTCCGAGCGCATGGCTACGCTGCGCGGGCTGATGCAACTCAAATACGAGCCGCAGCCCATTGCCATCGAGGAGGTGGAACCGGTTGACGCCATCGTGAAGCGTTTCAAAACCGGCGCCATGTCCTACGGCTCCATCAGCAAAGAGGCCCATGAAGCCCTCGCCATCGCCATGAACCGAATCGGTGGTAAGAGCAATACCGGCGAAGGCGGTGAAGATCCGGCGCGCTATACTCTGGAGCCCAACGGCGATTCCAAAAACAGCGCCATCAAGCAAGTCGCTTCCGGGCGCTTCGGCGTGACAAGTTACTATCTCACCCAGGCCCAGGAGCTTCAGATCAAGATGGCGCAGGGCGCCAAGCCGGGCGAGGGCGGCGAGTTGCCGGGACGAAAAGTTTATCCGTGGATCGCCAAGGTGCGCCATTCGACGCCCGGCGTGGGGCTCATCTCGCCGCCGCCGCATCATGACATTTACTCCATCGAAGATTTGGCCCAGCTGATCCATGATCTCAAAAACGCCAACCACCACGCGCGCATCAGCGTGAAACTCGTCTCCGAGATCGGCGTCGGTACCATTGCCGCGGGCGTGGCAAAAGGCCACGCGGACGTGGTCTTGATCAGCGGCCACGACGGCGGCACCGGCGCCTCGCCGCAAACGAGCATCAAGCATGCAGGTTTACCCTGGGAGTTGGGACTTGCGGAAACGCACCAGACTCTGGTGCTCAATAATCTGCGCAGCCGCATCGCGGTGGAAACCGACGGGCAGCTGAAAACCGGGCGTGACGTGGTGATCGCGGCGATGCTCGGCGCCGAGGAATTCGGCTTCGCGACCACGGCGCTGGTGACCCTGGGCTGCATCATGATGCGCGTGTGTCATCTCGATACCTGTCCCGTCGGCGTGGCGACACAGAATCCGGAGCTGCGCAAGAAATTCACTGGCGACCCGGGCCATGTCGTTAACTTCATGCGCTTCATCGCTCAGGAGATGCGCGAGCACATGGCCAGACTCGGATTTCGCACCGTGAACGAAATGGTGGGCCGCTCGGACCGGCTCGAAGTGCGCCGCGCCGTGGAACACTGGAAGGCCCGAGGATTGGACTACGCGGCGATTCTTTACCAGCCGCAGGTGGCCGCCGACGTGGGTCGCTACTGCCAGATCGGACAGAACCACGGGCTTGAGAACGCCCTCGATAACCAGGTGCTGCTCGACTTGGCGGCGCCGGCGCTCGAACGCGGAGAGAAAGTAAAGGCGACCTTGGATATTCGAAACACCAATCGCGTCGTGGGGACGATTCTCGGCAGCGAGGTGACGCGGAAGTACGGACCGCGGGGGCTGCCCGAAGACACGATTCATTTTCACTTCCAAGGCTCCGCCGGGCAAAGCTTCGCCGCCTTTGTGCCGCCGGGCTTGACCCTGGAGCTTGAAGGCGACGCCAACGATTATTTCGGCAAGGGATTGTCGGGGGGCAAGGTGATCCTTTTTCCGCCCGAAGGCTCGACCTTCGCGCCGGAAGAAAATATCATCGTCGGCAACGTGGCGTTTTACGGCGCCACTAGCGGAGAGGCCTATATCCGGGGCATGGCCGGCGAGCGATTCTGCGTGCGCAACAGCGGCGTAAGCGCGGTGGTGGAAGGCGTCGGTGACCACGGCTGCGAGTATATGACCGGCGGCCGGGTCGTTGTCATCGGCACCACCGGGCGCAATTTCGCCGCGGGTATGTCCGGCGGCGTCGCCTTTGTTCTGGATGAAGACGGCGGCTTCAAAAACCGTTGCAATCCGGAAACCGTGTCTCTGGAAAAACTTGACGCTAGCGATATGTTGGAAGTCGAGGAGTTGCTCAAGCGCCACGCCTATTATACGCACAGCGAGCGTGCCTGGAAGATTCGTGCGCGCTGGCAGGACAACGCGCCCAAATTCGTCAAGGTCATGCCCAAAGACTACCTCCGGGTCGTCGAGGCGCTAAAACAGGCCGAGGCCAAAGGGTTGGTGGGTGACGAGGCGTTGATGGCGGCGTTCGAAGCGAACAAAAACGATGCGTCGCGGGTGAGCGGGAATTGAATCGCGGGGCCCGCATCAAGCCAATTTGGGTTTGGTATTCTAAGCTCCGCGTATTCGCGATCGCTTCCAACTCAAAACCAAAATCTCAAATCCAACAATTTGAGAGTTTTTGGGCGCCGGGCATGCGCGTGGGATATCTGTACCCTTAGGAGTGAGAGATAAGCGAGATGGGTAAGCCAACGGGTTTCATGGAATATGAGCGCGAGCTGCCAGTCGACCGCTCACCGTTAGAGCGGGTGAAGGATTGGCAAGAGTTCCACGAGCATTTTTCAGACGAGAAACTGCGCCAACAAGGGGCGCGCTGCATGGATTGCGGCATCCCGTTCTGCCACACCGGGCAGCTGATCAGCGGCATGGCATCGGGCTGCCCCATCAATAATTTAATTCCGGAATGGAACGATTTAGTATATCGCGGGCTTTGGAAAGAGGCGCTGGAGCGGCTGCACAAGACCAACAATTTTCCCGAATTCACCGGGCGCGTCTGCCCCGCACCCTGTGAAGGTTCCTGCGTTCTCGGTCTCAACGAACTGCCGGTCACGATCAAAACTATCGAGTGCTCGATCGTCGATAACGGTTTCGCCCGAGGATGGGTGACGCCTGAGATTCCGGAGAAACGCACGGGCAAGAAAGTCGCCGTCATCGGCTCCGGTCCGTCAGGACTCGCCTGCGCAGCGCAACTCAATCGCGCCGGCCATCAGGTGACAGTTTACGAGCGCGCCGACCGCATCGGCGGACTGCTCATGTACGGCATTCCCAATATGAAACTCGATAAGACCATCGTGCAGCGGCGGGTCGACTTGCTGGCGGCGGAGGGAGTTGAATTCATCACTAATGCGCATATCGGCGCGAATATTCCCGGTGCAGAACTGAAAGAGAATTTTGACGCTGTGGTCATTTGTACGGGCGCCACCAAGGCGCGCGACTTGCCGATCCCGGGGCGCGAGTTAAAGGGCATCCATATGGCGATGGAATTTCTCCATGCCAATACTAAGAGCTTGCTTGACTGCGGCCACCAGGACGGCAAATACATCTCGGCGAAAAATAAACACGTCATCGTCGTCGGCGGCGGGGATACCGGCACGGACTGCGTTGGCACCGCCATGCGCCACGGCTGCAAGAGCTTGACCCAGCTCGAAATCCTGCCGCGGCCGCCCGATGAAAGGCAGCCTGACAATCCCTGGCCCGAATGGCCGAAGGTTTACAAGCTCGACTACGGCCAGGAAGAAGTGGCGGCGCGCTTTGGCTCCGACCCGCGCGTTTATCTTACCACCGGCGAGAAATTCGCAGGGGACGAAAACGGCAACGTCAAAGAATTGCATATTTACGATGTCGTATGGGCTAAGAACGAGCAGGGCGCGTTTATCCCCAAGCGAGTGCCCGGTACCGACAAAGTTTTACAAGCCGATCTCGTGCTGCTCGCCATGGGTTTTCTCGGACCGGAGGATGCGGTGCTCAAGCAGTTGGGCGTCGAACAAGACCCGCGCTCCAACGCCAAGGCCGATTACGGCAAGTTCGCCACCAATGTGCCGGGAGTGTTCGCTGCGGGCGATTGCCGGCGCGGCCAGAGTTTAGTCGTATGGGCGATCAACGAAGGGCGCGGCGCGGCGCGGGAATGCGACCGCTACCTGATGGGCGGCACGAACTTGCCGTAGCGCGGCAGAGCTGCAATCGAAAAACACACCCGGTTAGCGCGGACGGTTGAGATCCTGACGATTGAGATCCTGTTGGGTTTTGCGCGACTGATCGCGCAAAAAATCGATTTGCTGCTGGCGCTGGAGTTCTCTGATCTGTTCCTGCTGGCGGAACGAATTTGGCTCGCGCTGAATCCGGTTAATCTGCAATTCCCTTTGCACCCGTTCGAGCTGCTGGTCGTTTCTGAGTTGATCCAAGCGCCGCTGCAGCTCGCTGGCCTGTTGCCGGGCCTGAGGATCGTCGCCCTTTGACTGCTTTATTTGCTCCAGCTCGCGTTGCACTTGTTGTATTTGCTGGTCGCGTTTGAGGTTTTCGAGTTGCTCTTGACGCTTGAGATCTTCCAGCTGTCTCTTTTGCCGATCCTTGGTTTGCTCCTGGCGAATCTCTTCGAGTTGGTCGGCGGCCGGCCAAGCAGAGCGCGGCGCAGCGCAGAGAATCAATGGAACGAAAATAGCGACGAATAGGTGAAACATTTTCATAATCGCTCCTTCGCTCCCCTAGAATTAAGATCTGTCAGGACGTAATCCCCATATCAAGATCTAACCTAAAGACTTGCTTCTAAGGTTGCCTGAAAAATGCCCTGCGATCGACCTATGTCACGATGGCCAGGCGCCCGGCAAACGGCTCACATTCCCATCATGCCGTAATAGGCGGCGCAGTTGTCCCACAAAATTTTTCGCTTGTCTTCCTCGCTAATGGGCAGTTCCAAGAACCGCTCCACCGCCTTTGGATATTTGGTGTCCACGTGGGGAAAATCGGTGGAAAAAACCAGGCGCTCGTTGCCGAGAAAGTCGATGGCGTATTTCACCGGTTCTTCATCGCACTCGACGGATGCATAGCATTGCCGTTTGAAGTAATAGCTCGGCGGGTGCTCTAACTCAGGCGCCCACTGATCGCCGTAAAGCTCCCAATGCTCGTCCAGGCGCCAGAGCAGAAAGGGCAGCCAGCCGCAGTTGCCCTCGAGAAATGCCACGCGCAATTTGGGATGGCGATCCAGGATACCGCCGCCGCAAAAACTGCCGGCGGCGTACATCTGCTCCACGGGATGTGAAAAGGTATGGCGCAGCATGAAATCGTAACCGAATTGCTCGCCCGCCTGGCGCGCCGCGGAATTGTTCGCCTCATGAAACCCCAGTGGCACGTCGAGCGATTCTAGAGCGGACCATAGCGGTTCGTAAAAAGGATCGTGCCAGTTGCGCCCGCTGACGATATTGGCGCGAAGAAAAATTGCGCGAAAGCCTAATTCGTTTACACAACGTTGAGTTTCAGCGACGGCGTCACCCATGTGAAAAGGCGAGATCATGCCGGCGCCGATCATTCTGCCGGGGTCGGCTTGGCAAAAGTCATAGAGCCAGTTGTTGTAGGCGCGCGCCAGGGCGGCAGCGAATTGGGGATCCAAGTCTGGAATGCTGAGAACATTCAAACCGCGGCTCGGATAGAGTATCGCGACATCGATGCCCTCCTCGGCCATGGCGTCCAGTTGCACTTGAGGCGACCAGCCGCGCTCGTTGTGGGTCTTAAAGAGTTTTTGGTTCTTATGAAAAATATGACCGGGCGGCGGCAGAGTGCCCGGCGCAGGGTCGATGGGGCGGCCCCAGGCGCGTCCGTCCGGTCCGACGAGACGTAAATCTCTTACATGATCAGTGGTGCCGACGGGCGCGAGATGCTTGAACCTGGAATCGATGTAGCGCTGCCATAGATCCGCCGGTTCGAGAATATGCATATCGCTGTCGAGAACTTTATAACCATTATTGGCCATAGTACCTCCGGTTCTTAAACATGCAACGTTCAAACAGTTCAAATCGTTCAAAACGGCTTGAACGGCTTGATCAGCTTGAATGTCTGGAACCCAATCCTAAGGGTTGGTGGAAATATATTGCGCCGCTTTGTCCGGGTCCACTCCTTGGGCTCGCAGATCCACGTTCGCCGCCTCTTCCTGAAGCAGGAACGTAACCGTGTAAGCGGATTTATCACCCCAGCCGCGATTGATAGCGGCCACCAGGTTTTGTTCCGCCATGTTTGCTAACGGCAGGGGAACGTTTAGCTCGCGACCCAGGGCCGTGGCCAGTCCGACATCTTTGCGCAGCAGCTTTAATGGAAAGGTGTCAGTTTCAAATCGACCGCGAAAGACGGTCTGTGGGACTTGATAGTGAAGCACATGCATCCTGCCTACCATGCCGCGCCGCACGCATTCCCAGAGCGCCTCGGTCTCGACTCCGGCTTTGACGCCAAGAGTCAATCCTTCGGCGATGGCTTGAGAGATCGTGCTGTTGATCATCTGATGCATGAGCTTGCAGATGCTTCCCGTCCCCAGCGGCCCGGCGTGCAAAACCTGGTCTCCGAACGCGCCGAGTATGGGCTTTGCCCGTTCGAAAACCTCGCGCTCGCCACCGACCATGACTTCGTGAATGCCGCGCGCCGCGCCTGGCTGGCCCGAAGCGACCGGGGCGTCGAGAACAAAAGCTCCTTTGGCCGCAAACCGTGGTTCGATGCCGCGCATAAGTGACGGCGGGCTGGTGGAGATATCGATATAAATAGAATTGGCCCTGATCCCTTCGACGATGCCGCCGGCGCCGCAAGCAACCTGTTCCACGTCGCGCGGCATCGGTAGGGCGGTGATGATAACGTCGCTGCGCTCGGCTAGCTCCGCCGCTGACTCGGCCACGGCTGCGCCGCGCTCCTGAAAAGGCCGCGTCGCCTGCGCGCGGAGATCGCAGACGACCATTGGATAACCCGCCCGTTGAATATGGCCGGCGACGGGACCGCCCATGTTGCCCAGACCGATGAAACCTACTGTTTCCATTGCGTCTCCTGTGCCGATAGCGGTAAATGATTTACCAGCTTATCGCAGAGTCGCGCCGCGGGTGTCAACGCGCGCGGGGGAGTTTCGAGTTTTGGCGGCAGAGAACTCGAAAGTGAAGGCGTCGAATGGGCCTTTTTCGGATCCGGGGGATTCTGATAAAAGTCGACCAGCGATGCGGGAGGAGAAATTTTATGGGCCATATGATCGACGGCAAATGGGTGAATGATGACCGGATTCCCGCCGATGCGCGGGGCCATTTCGTGCGCGCAGACTCACAATTTCGCCATTGGATTACAGCGGATGGAAGCCCGGGGCCCTCGGGCCAAGGCGGCTTCAAGGCCCAACCAGGGCGTTATCATCTGTACGTGTCGCCTTCCTGTCCCTGGGCTCACCGGACCATCATCATGCGTAAATTGAAAAAGCTCGAAGGCGCCATTTCCATGTCCAGCGCCGACCGGCCTAAAGCGGAGGGCTGGACTTATTCCGAAGCCATCGATGACTTTAAGCCATGCGATGACGGTAGTTTTCGCTTGTATCAAGTGTACGCCGCTGCGGATGGGAATTACACCGGCAAAGTCACCGTGCCGACGTTATGGGACCGCGAGCGGCGCACCATCGTGAATAACGAGTCATCGGAAATCATCCGCATGCTCAATGCCGCCTTCGGCGCGCACACCAATGTTCGCTACGATTTCTATCCCGAAGAACTCCGCGCTGAGATCGACCGCATCAATGAACTCGTCTACAGCCATTTGAACAACGGCGTCTATCGCGCCGGCTTCGCGCGCAGCCAGGAAGCCTACGATGATGCGGTGCGGAAAGTGTTTTTCTGTCTCGATACGATGGAGAAACAGCTCGGCGAGCGCCGTTATCTGGCCGGCGAAAGAATAACCGAGGCCGACTGGCGCGCGTTTCCGACCCTGCTGCGCTTCGACCTGGTTTATTACAGCCACTTCAAGTGCAATCTCCGGCGCATTCAGGATTATCCGAATCTCGCCAACTACCTGCGTGAGCTATACCAGTGGCCTGGCATCAAAGAGACCTGCGATTTACAGAGGACCAAAGCGGGCTATTACAGCCAGCTCAACGTCAATCCCACCGGTATCGTGCCGATGGGACCCAATCTAGATCATCTCGAGCTGTCCCACGACCGGGAGCGGTTGCCTTCGGCCGCGCAGACGGAGCGCCAGACATCGCCGATGGTACCGAACTTGGATTCCAAGGGTAACGCTGCGTGGCGGTGTGAGCGGAACAAACCTGGATTAGCAAATACAATCCCACTCTGCAGTTTCATAGTCTTTTTAGATCATTGGCAGGCCGTTGTTACGGAATCTTGACACGAATCCCGGAGCACAGCTGGTTTTTCGCGAAAGCACTGGCGGGCGGCAAGTCGCTGCTGGCTAACGGCGCGGCAGGGTAAATTTAAAGGTCGCGCCTCCGTTGCTCTCGGCCCAGATGGCTCCCCCGTGGGCGTCCACGATCATCTTGCAAATCACTAATCCAAGACCAGTGCCTTTTTGTTTCGACCTGACACCGTTCTTCGTTTGTTTGTATTTTTCAAAAATCTGACCGATCTCGTCAGGTGGGATCCCCGGTCCGGTATCCCGGACCCAAATCTGGATTTGCTCGTGGCTGCAAGCCGCACCCACCACGATTTCCCCTCCGTTGGGAGTGAACTTTAAGGCGTTGCTGAGGAGATTACTTAAGACCTGGTCGAGTCGCCGCGCGTCGGCCTCGACGGGCGGAAGAGAATCATCTATTTCATCGTTGAGTTGAATTGATTTCTCTTGCGCGGCAAGGGAGTAACTCTCCAGACTCGCTTTGAGAAAACGGCGCAGGTCGACGGGTTCTTTCACGAGCCCAATGCGGCCCGACTCCAGTCGGGACACATCCAAAAAGTCACTGATCAGATCCACCGAATTGCGAGTGGTGGTTTCCGCCTTTCCCAGCCATGTATCCTGCTCCGAGTGAAGGGAGCCGAACAGTCCCTCCCTGGTCATTTCCAGAATGTTGATAACATTGCTTAATGGCGAACGCAGATCATGAACAATCATAGCCGTGAAATCGGCGAGGGCTGCCTGCGCATGCTCACGCTGGGTCACTTCTTGCTGAAGTTTGGCATTGGTGGTCTCAAGCTGGCGCGCCCGCTCGCGCGCCAGTTGAAAGAAGTAACTCAACAGCGCGAGAAGAGCCGTCAGGACGAACCCAATAACCAGCGTTATTTCGTCGAGAAATGAGCGCATTTCGTTGAGCCAGGCATCGGTCGGCCACAGGCGTATCTTCCACAACGACCCATGCCAAACGACGCCATAGAGCTTGAGTTCCGCTTCTTGGGCCCATTTGTTATTTAAAGTATCGTGGGCGCCGGGTTTCGTATAAATCGGCTTGTTGCCTTCGAGGATCTCCAGGTCGTAACGGCGCAAGAGATTGACGTCCAGAATCTCGGTCATCGTGGAGGAGAGGTTCAGGACCGCGGCGATAAAACCGTCGAACGTGCCGCGTTCGGTCCCGGTAAAGAGTGGCACATAAATCAATACTGCTGTTCCACTGCGCGAAGATCGATGGCTCGACTCACGTTTAGGGTCCGGAACTCTTCCGTGCTTTCTTCAACGCGTTCTCGCGCGGCTCGTCGAATGCGGATGCCACATCGATGGTCTTTTGTCCGCCCGTATAAACCGACCATTCTGTGCTATAGGATGAATTCACCCAATCGATAGTTTCAAAGCCATAGGAATGCTCGAGCATCATTCGAGCATCTTCCTGCCATTCGATCATCGATGGTTTGCGCACTTCCCACCGTCTGGCAATTCGGAGCAGGGACTGGACGTGCCACAAAATGGCGCTCTGGATTGCTCTGGACACCGCCTCGGCCTCCCCGTCAACGGTGCGCCGAATGTGGTCCGATTCCTGATGTCTGATCGAAACAGAAAGCGCCAGCGTCGCCGCGATGCCGCTCACGACGATTAGGCTGATCAGGTAGCCCCGACCCAAACCGGCGCAGGCAAGCCAAGAAAGCAAGCGATGCATTAGCGACATTGTGATGCAGCCTCGAAAACCATGCAAAATAACCCGGCTATGTTACCAGAGCGGCACCGTAGAGTCGCGCGTTAGCGGGCGGATAGGGAAGGTCCGATGCCGAATAGGTTCGGACCACCGGAACCAATTCCGTCCGCGCCGACATCACTTCGGGCGTCCGTTTTGTGACACGCCCGCGGTCTTTATAACCTCGAATTATTGTTAAATACCGTAACATGAACGGCGGAACAACATTGAGATGAGCGAGTGGTGGGGGATAAGAAATTCATTTTGACTTGGAACCCGCGCCTTGGTACAGGAGAATAAGGAACGACATCGTGACTCAACTTCTTGGTGATGCTTGAATTAGCTATCGGGAGGCAAGATGGCTAAACCGAACTGTGTGCGCAGATGTGGAGGACTGGCGGTTATCGCTTTGCTACCGCTATTTTTTCCCGTTCTTGGTTACACAGCTGAGAGAATTTCCGAACAGCCGCTTGAACGGATCAGAATCGTGTACGCCGGATTATCCGGCAACCAGGCGCCGGGTTGGGCAGCCTATGAGGGCGGGTTTTTCCGTAAGAACGGGTTGGAGGTTGAACTGGTAAGCGTCATAGGCGGCGCTACGGGCGTGCAAGCATTGCTCTCAGGGCAAGTGCAATTCGGTCAGGTTTCCGGACTGCCAGTGGTCGAAAGCAGCCTTCAGGGGTCCGGGATTGCGATTCTTGCCGGGCTTCTCAACACGATGAACTACCAGTTCATCGTCGGCAAAGAAATCAAACGACCCGATCAACTCAAGGGAAAGACCGTGGCCGTTAGCCGATTTGGCTCCTCTTCAGATTTTGCCACGCGCTACGCGCTCGACAGATATGGTCTGGTTCCCGCTAAGGACGTGGCGATCATTGAAATCGGTAACCAGCCGGATCGCTTTCGGCCCTCAAAAGCGGTAAAATTCAAGGGGTAATGCTGGAAGTGCCGCTTACGTTAAAGGCAAAGGAAATGGCTTCCCGGTTCTGACCGACTTGCAATCGCTGGGACTTGAATACCAGGCGACGGTGCTGGCAGCCACGCAATCGATGGTCAAGTTGCGTCCCGATCTGGTAAGGAAGGTCTTAGTTTCGTACGTGGAGGGTATTCACTACTACAAGAGCCATCGCGATGAAGCTCTAGCGCTTCTGCAAAAGCGTCTCAAGATCAACGACCCCGACGCCATCCTCGAGACCTACGAGGGTATAGGGCTGGCTCTCATTCCAGAGAAGCCATATCCAACCCTTCGCGGCATCCAGGTCATGCTTCAGGAATTGTCGGTCAAATACCCTCAGGCCCAGTCGGCGCGGCCGGAGCAGCATAAACTCAACCTTTCTCAGAGAATTGGACAGCTCGAGATTTATTGATCGATTATATAAATCGACTCCAGTAGTAACTCCCTCCCGAAGCAAGCGACCTTTCTAGTAGCAGAGGATACTGAACGGAATCATGGGTCTTCTAGCTAACGGAAGATTTTATGAACCTACTGATGAGCTCAGTGTAACCGCGGGCCCATTTGTCGACGGATAAATATGCATTCGGTCCGGCATTTTTTGCGCCAGGCGCCATTCCATGTCTTTGCTGCCGGCAGGCGGTTCTGTCGTGCCAAGATTTCCTGGGCTTCCCGGCAAGAGGAAATCGGCAAAGAGCACGGCGGCGTGGGGATGAGGGGCATACTTTGCGACCCGAGGCCGCTGGGATCCTTGATCAGCAGCGGGTCGGGAATACGTACTATCGGCGCGCCGAGCTGCTTTTGATTTTCAATCTGGTAGTGCAATCCGTCGATCACCACGTTGAATTCCCCCGCGCTCATCTGCTGTATGAGTAACGAGCTGCCCTGCTGAACCCGCAAGTCTTGGGTTGCCAGCCTACGCGCAAAGGCAAGCGCCCTGTCCTCGCCCATGGTGTCGATTATGGCGGCCAGCCACTCGTAACCGGCCGCTTCGAGTCCGATTTGACCCTTCCATTTGGTGCAAAAGTTCTTCGTAAGATCTGGGTTGTTGTCCCTTCGGCACGGCTCGATGGTTGTAACCGATCACCAACGCGTAGGTGAACGGCGCGACGCGGTAGCCATCGGCATCGCTAAAGAACCTTTAACTTCGCCAGCAAAAGGTCCGCGGCTTGCTCGGAGAACGCTCCGGAACACAGCAGGAAAAGCCAGCGATAAAAAGCGCGCGCCGTCTGTAGCCTTTCATAAATCCATATGGTTTTTATCGTGGCGTGATTCTCTCCCGCGTCAAGGTGCCTTGAGAATGGCTTCGATCCGCTTCCTGGCCTCGACCCTGCCACTAACGGCCCATTGCCAATCGGCATCGTCGAAGTATTTGACTTCTGGCCGCGGGATGGTTTCAGGGGGCAAGAAGGATTCATCCGCATCGTTGCGCAGCGTCGCGTAACCAAACCCGCGCGAATAGATTTCCAGGGCCTCTTTCGAAACAATCCAGTTGGCGAAAACACGCGCCGCATGAGGATGAGGGGCTTGGTTTAGCAAGGTGAGCAGCCAGGGCGCGCTCGTCAAGGTGCCGGGTATATCCGTCAATTCGAAAAATTCTAAAAAATTGAAACCCTCTTTCTTAAGCGCTTTGAGGTCATCGGCGCGACAGTCAAGGCAAATCGGATAAGTACCGCGGGCGAGCCAATCCGCTAGCTGTCTGCGCTCGCGGGATAGCGCCGGTTTTTGCTCTTTGTACAATCTTTTGACGAAATCCTCGCCCAACGCGGCATAGAGCCTGGCGGCCTTGTTGGCTCCGCCGCCGCCCAGGAGTGGATCCTCGGCCGAGAGTTTTCCTCGCCATTTGGGATTCAAAAGATCCTTCGAACCCCGAAGCTCCGCCGCCCTGACGTGATCGCCGTTGATGAAAAAAAGGCTGGCAATGCTGCTGAAAGCGCGCAGCACATAGCTTTCTTCGGGGTCCTGAAACCATAGTTTTCCCTTGCGCCATTTAGATGGGTCAACCACATCCGGCAAAATGAACCCAGGCCGCAAGGGATCGAGCATCTTGTTGGGATAGAGCACGTTAGCAGCGGTATTCATGCCTACCATGAAGATGTCCGTCGAATAGAGTCTGGTATTTCGTTCCGTGCTCAGGCGGGCAACGATCTGGTTCGCTCCGCCGGCAATGTACTGGACGGAAATGCCAAAACGCGCCGTGAATTTTGGGATGATCTCATTGCGCATAACCGGATCGGGAGAACCGGCAACCACCACGGTGTTTTCCTTTTTGGCTCCTTCTAGCGTCCGTTTCCATTCCTCTTCCCAGCCCGGTTTTGGCTGAGCGGCGCCGAGCGCGGGCGCGCCCTGCAAAAGTAAAACTGCGATGAACGTCGCAGAAAGTAGCTTCATGGCAATTCTTCCTAGTTTCAGGTTTCCGTGTGGTCGGGTTCAACTTCCGCGAGCGTGTCAAAGAAGGCGTAATTTTCTGACGTTGGGCTGACCAGCTCGTGGGTCAGGCTGTAAGGGTCTCCTTGGGGAAAGTCTTTGACCCAGGAGCCTTCCGGGATCACGATGACGCCGGGCCGGAGATCGGGGTTGAGCCGGCATTTGATGGGGACGGTGCCGCGATCGAAAACGGTTCTTATCAGTCGAGTGCCAGGCATGGGCAAAGAACTTGCTGACCCGAAAATCTCCGATGGAGCCGTCGTCGTTACACCCTTAAGCCATGCTCGCGGTACCACTTCTCCGCTCCAGGATGCAGTGGCACGTCGCGCGGCGTGGCATCGGTCTCCTCTCCTAACTGGCCGACTCCGGTGTAGGAGTCTTCCCAATAGATTAGATCCTTGCGCGCCATGATGGCGTCGCAGATTTTGTAGGCGTCGTCATCCGGCAATGAGGCGCGGGTGTAGAGCGGCCAGCCGCTGTAGTCGATGCAGGTGTGCTCTTGTTTGAGACTTTTATAACGGCCGGGTTTGATGGTGTATTTGCGCCAGCCGAGGTCTGTCAAATGCTTGAACGTCGAGTCTTCGAGCGTCACCGGCTGCATCCCCGAGTCGAGGGCCGCGTTCAGCCAGAGAACCAAACCTTCGTCGAAGACCGCGTCGACCGTGCCGTCCGCGATCGCTTTCATGCGCCGCGCATCGCCGGGACCGCCGTTCAACTGAAGGCTCCCGCCCCAAGATTCGAGGTCTTTGAGCGTCATACCATAGGCCGCGAGGGTTTGATCCAGCAACACGCGGGTCGAGTGAGTCGCATCCTCGCGAATGGAAAGCCGGAGCGGAAACTTTTTTTCTTTGATCTCGGCTAGCGATTTCAGCCCCGTGCGCGGGTGAATGGCGTATACAAAATGGTCTAACGAAGGATAGGTGGCGAGAATCCGCACGGGGAGGGCCACGGAAAACAAGCCCGAACCCCGATAAGCCTGTGTGAGCAATCCGGACGGATTGATTATCGCCGCTTCCAACTCGTCGCGGCAGACCGCGTGGGCGAGAATCGGCGAGCCGGTGGACATGCGCAGCCACGGTTTGAAAGTTTCGTTGGACCCGCTGCCCACGGCGATGCATATGTCGCGCGGTCCGTAATAAGGGGTCAGAGGGTTGCCGGCGATCTGCAGGCCGATTTCCCAAAGCATCAACGCGCGCTGAAAGTTTGCTCCCTTGGGCAGTGGTTCCATGTCGTCCCCTCCAAAATGTTTGGACGGATTTAACCACAAAGAACACACAGAACGCAAAGAAATTCATGGACAAGATGAATCCGAAAGCTACGGCGTCACAGTGAATCATGCTATAACAAAGCGACATCGATGGAATTATGGTTGCCATGGCGTTTGACCTTCGAGAAATCTTCGCGAATCTGGCTGAGAAAGAGAAACTAAAAGGTCATCATTCACCCGAGGGCCTGGCAATCAGAACTTTCAGTCGCGCGCTCACGGGATGGTTGACGGGCAATCTCAGAGTCCTCGACGTCTTGGTGCTGTGCGAGCAAGGCATGGAAGATTGGTTGAAGATCAGGTTAGGGCTTCGCCCCTGGTCTTCGTGGGGATTGCCCGAACTACTCAACCGGGCGATTGAGAAAGAGCTGGTAACGCGGTTGGACGCGGTGCGTTTGCAAAAGCTGCATCTTGCGCGGGTTCAATTGGATGACACCGGTGGCGCCGGCAACACGCAGGATGCAGAACGGGCGCTGGAGTTATGCATTGGCGTTGTCGAGAAGCATTGGTAAGCGCGAAGCGCTGTTCCAAGTTCCGGGTCAATGTTCAAGATTGAAGCGTTCCGCTATCAGACTGAGACCCGCCTGGAGCATTGCTTGATAAGTCTTTAAGCTATCTGAGCGAATGGGATGAAAAGACAAGGATGTTAGGGCGGGGTCAGAACCCCGCCCGCCGAAGTGCCTTTGTTTATTGTCCCTTGATATACTTCGCCGCCTCCGCGGCCGCGACATGGCCGGTGATGGAGCCGCGCATGAGGCCGGAGCCGCTGGGATAATTATGGTAGAAGAATCCGCCGGTCAATTCACCCGCCGCCCACAGGCCCGGTATCGCTTCGTCATCCGCGGTCAGCACCCGGCACTGCGGATCGATCTTCACCCCGCCGTACGTGAAGGTGATGCCGCAAGCGACGGCGTAGGCATGGTAGGGTGGGGAGTCGATGGGCGACGCCCAGTTCGACTTATCGGGATTTAGACCGGTGGTGCATTTGCCGTCCCGTTTGGAGAAATCGAATTCCACCGGCGCCGCCGCTTTGTTAAATCCGTCAATCGTGCGGCGCAGGCGGGCCGGTTCGATGCCCAAGCCAGCCGCCAGCTCATCAACCGAATTGGCAACCACGGGCCGGCTGCGCATGTAGTTGCTGCGCAGCAGCGGCACGGTCTTCTGATCGAAAATCTGGAACGCGATGTGGCCGGGTTGCGCTAGTATGCGACGGCCGGTTTTGGCGTAGGTGTAAACCTGGAAATCTTCGCCTTCGTCGACGAAACGTTCGCCCAGCATGTTCACCATTATGCTGTAGGGATACGAATAGCGCGTACTTTCGTCCGTGGCCGCCTCGACATTGGGGCTGTCGCCGTCGATGACCGAGGCGTGGCAGCCGCTCCAGTGGCCGAAGGGGCTGGCGCCGATATCGGTCGCCATCCTGATGCCGTCGCCGGTGTTGTAGCGGGTGCCGCGGACCTTGACGAGGTCCCAATTCTCTCCCAAGTAGCGCGCGCGCATTTCCGGATTAGACTCGAAGCCGCCGCAGGCGAGAACCACGGCCTTGCTCTTGATGGTCTGTTTGCCGCCGGGGGTGGAGACAAGCGCGCCATCCACCGCGCCGCTTTGATCCTGGGAAAATTCTAGCGCGCGGGCACCGTACAGTACTTCGATAGCGCGGCTTTCCACATGTTTGAAATGCATTTGCTGCAGGCCGGCGCCGCCACCGCGGGCCGACACCGGGATCGTACCCGAGCGCCAAATATATTTGCCTTTAACCCTGGCGACATGGCTCATGTGCAGTTCCCAGTCGATGCCATGTTTGGCCATCCAGGTGACGACTTCCTCCGATCTTGTCACCAGCATTTCCGAGAGCGCCGGGTCGGCGAGACCTTCGGTGACGCGCATGAGATCGCCGTAGAACATATCGGTGGGATAAGGTTCCACGTCGACGTCCTTGAAATCGATGCCGGGGCTGTCTTTGATGATTTCTTTGACATGCTCGAAATCCTTGAAAGCAAACCGGAATAGCCCGCCGGAAAATGCCGAGTTGCCGCCGCGCCGCTCCTTGGGCGCGCGCTCCAACACGGTGACCTTGAGTCCGGCATCGTAAGCGGTCTCGGCCGCTACCAGCGCCGCGTTGCCCGCGCCGATCACTAAGACATCGGTTTCATGTTCTTTCAAAGTTGCCACGAATTTTTCCTCCTAGATAATAATTCTGCTCGCACGAAAGTTCTTCGTTGATGGTAGATTGCGCACTGGATTGAACGGCCGCAATGGTTCAAATCGTTTAATACGATGAAGTCGATACTTAGTCCTCAATGTTCAACGTATCCGTTTGTGAACTGCATGGGTGAAATCCCCAACTTTGAACCTTAAACGTTGAACTTTGAACTACGGCGCAGTCGCATCCGCCCCTAGCGGCCACCGAGAAATATCTCGCGAAACCTCTTGCGGTTCTTCTCGAAATGTTCCGACTGCGTGATGTCAACCGGAATCACTTTGACCTTACTCAGTTTTTGCATAACCGTACTGTGAATGCCTTGGCGCGCCGATACTTTAAAGAACTTGGCGGAAAGATAATCTTTTTGGATCTCCTCGGAAAGCATATGGTCGATGTAAAGCATTGCCGCGTGGGGATGGGGCGCCCGCGCCGCGATGCCCATCAAGTTGGTGCCGGAGACCGTGGGGTTGAGCGCGTACCAATCGATGGGGGCGCCAGCGTTCCGGGTCATTTGGGTCTGTGGGCCATAGACGATCACCGCCGCGGGATATTCGCCGGCGGCGACGAGTTGCGTCATCAGCGTGTGACCATGGCGGATGGTGAAGTTCTGCGCCGCCAGTCGCTGCATATAGGACAACCCTTTTTCTTCGCCCCAGAAAGTCATCATGGTCGAGAACCATTCGATTTCCTCGTCTTCCATGACGAGCTTGCCCTTCCACTTTGGGTCGATCAAGTCACCGTAATCCTTGGGCGCCTCTTGGGGAGTCAACTGGCGCGTGTTGTAAGCGGTGACCATCGGGTTGACGTAGTAGGCTGTCCAACGCCCGTCCTTGTCTTTGAACGCCGGATCGAAAGAGCGTCTTTCCGGGGATTCGTATTTGCCTATCAACCCGCGCTTGAGAAGTTGGTAGTACTGAAAGCCGCTGACGCCGATCACATCCACCAGATGGGCATTGGCACGCGCCTCGTTCTCGATGCGGGTGTAAAGCCGCTCGCTGGTGGCGCGGTACAGCGACGGTTCAATGAACGGGTATTTTTCCTTGAAACGCTCAATGATCTGCATATGTTCGGGGACAGCCAGCAGGCCGTAAATTTGCACCTTGCCTTCTTTCTTTGCCCCTTCGATGATCGCCTCGCGCTTGAGCTCCTGGGCCGCCGCAGCGGCGCTGCCGGGTCCATGAATGACGACTGCAAGCAGAAAAGTTATTGCCAGGAATCCGGTCACGCGTTTCATGCCGTTCCTCCGTTTTGGCCTTTAAACGATGGCGTCGATGGCGCGCTCCAGCCGCGCCGCGGCGTCGTCCAACTGCTGTTTTTTCCGCGCCAGCGTCTCTGTGTCTTTACGCAAACGAGCAAAACAATTATCGATCTGCCGTTTCACTTCTACCGGCGCTGTGCCGCCGATCAAGGTGCGCGCTTTAACGGCGCGCAAAGGATCGAGGACTTCACGGATTCGCGAGTTGCCAAGATCGATAGGTTTGCCGATATATTCGCGTGCCGCCTGATCCAAAAACCCACTATCGATATCCAGCGGCTTTTTGCCTTGTTCCAGAGCCTTGCGCACAAGAATGGCGGTGATCTGGTGCGCCGTGCGCCAGGGAAGATTGCGCTCGCGAACGATGGCGCCGGCGAGGTCGGTCGCGAGGGCCCAGAAATCGAGCGTGCGTTGGCGCATGATTTTTTTGTTCACCGTCAGAGTGGAGACGATACCGGCCCAGAGCTTGAGCGCCGCACTGGTCTTGTCGAAATTTTGCAGCGCGGATTTGATCGATCCCGAGCTGCTTCGCGCATTGGTCATCATGGCGCTCAGGGCGCCGCTCAGCTGGCTGGCCGTTTCGGCAACTTCCATGAGGGAGTGGGGATTTTTCTTTTGCGGCATGATGCTACTGGAACCGCAATAGCGGTCGGCGATTTCGACGAAACTGAACTCGTTGGAACAAAAGAGATAGATCGTGTCGGTTGACCACGCGATGTTCAACATGAGAATGGCGATGGCGCTCAGCGACTCAATGACGAAATCGCGGCCGGCGTTGGCGTCGCGCACGTTGTCGCAGACGCCGTCGAACCCAAGCAATTCCGCGGTGCGCGCACGATTCAATGGAAAATCCGAACCGGTGCCGATACCGGCGCCCGCGGAGCTGACGTTGGTTCGGTCGTAAGCGCCCAGAAGGCGTTCAAAGTCCCGCTCCAACGGCAGCGCCCAGGCCACCAGATAATGAGCGAAGGTGCCGATCTGAGCCTGCTGCATCATGGTGTAGGTGGGCAGAACCGTTTCAAGATGCTGTTCGGCGAGGATTAGATAAGCGCTGCGGCATTCCAAAACGGCTTCCATCACGGATAACAGCTTCTCGCGCGTGCCAATGCGCGCCGACACTGAATTCAGGTCCCCGGAGCTTCGGCCTAGATGTATTTTGCCACCGATTTCCTCGCCGAGTTTTTCAATCAGGTAGGCCTCGCCGGAAAACAGGCCGTGGCCGCCTTCGCCGCGCAGGCGCTCCCCGCCCTTTTCCTCCATCTCCCGGAATGCCCGGAGGATGGCCTTGCCGTCGTTGTTTAGCACCAAGCGTTCCTCAATCAACATAACGACATGCGCTTTGTCGAACATATGGTAAACGTGCAGAAGAGGCTGGGTTCTCTCAGCGCTTCCCACCTTGTGCGCGATCTGCGATGGGTCGGCGTCTTCCTTCAAGCGCGCCCCGGCTTTACGGTAAATTTCACCTGGCGCGACTTTTCCGTAGAGATCTGAATGTGCCATGGGACAACCTGATTACTAAGAATTCCAAAAGTAAGGCGTCATCTAGCTACCGAGGGAGGTGCCCTGGAACGGCAAGCGCAGCGCACAACGTTTTGAACGATTCGAACGGCTTGAACGAATTGAACTCTTACTGAGGCAGATCCTTATACTAGCCACGACGACGCCAACTCCACCGTGTTGCCATCGACGTCTTGGACCTCGAATCTTCCACCCCCCAGACTTTTCTTAGATGGAAATCCGGCAGCGGTCTTTTCCGGGTCCTTCACTTCGAATCCGACGCCCAGGACTTTACATGAGCCGCCGCCCTGTTGTTTGACGAAAGATACGCTGACGGTGCCGTCGGAAAGCACCACTTCACTGTCGGAGCGTTGTAACTCTTTTAACTCGAAAGCCGTCTTGTAAAAGGTCCCGGTTCTCGCTGGATCGGAGGCCTCGATGGCAACGTGGCGCACTGTCGGGGGAGTAAGATCGTCGCTGGTGCGAAAGCCTTCTTCCGATACGTCCACTGGATGGCCGTCCATGTCGAGAAAACGATATTCCGCATAGCGGCCATCTTGTGGGCGTTGCCCCCATTGGCAATTAGGCAGCGCCGCGGTAATGCGCTGTTTGGCTTCGTTCATATTACCCACGTGGAAACCGAAGTGATCGTAGCCGATCCATCGCGCCTCGGTATTTTCGCGGTGTTTCAGCATGGCGCACATAATGACACCGTCCGAAGTGTACAGCGACCCCGACGGCGATCGCCGAATCAGGCTGAAGCCGAGGTTTTTCTGATAAAAGTCCAGCAACCGGTCCGGGTCCTTGGTATAAAGTGCGACATGTTTGAATGCGCTTCTCATAGCGTTTACCTCCGAGTTCTTTAAGATGCGCCGATGATGGTACGAGAACCCTTCGGGTGTCAAGCGCGTGAAGCGACAAAATTAGAGTGCAGACTTCCGATCGGCGAATTCTTTGGAGAAGTCTTGACGTCTCGGCGGGACAACGTGGACCGTGATCGTCTAATTACGAGCACCTGCGCGGTTTCCGCAATAGACTTTCGCCGCAGCGCAATGTATGGCTGGAGTTCCACTTCACGACTCATGCCGGAAGAAAACAGCGACAAATCAGCAAGCCTTGGACGCTATGGCCTGGTAGCCCTGGCGTTTTTCCATATTGCCGTGGGGCACGGACTGCATGGCACCTTCGGCGTGTTTTTTGTCGCCATGCTGGATACCTTTGGTTGGTCACGGGCGGCGACCGCTGGGGCGATTTCCTTGGCAATCATTTTTGAGGGTGCCTGTCTGCCGTGGGCGGGTGGCTTGATCGACCGCATCGGCGGACGCAAAACGCTTATGCTCGGCGGGCTGGTACTTGCCGTCGGACTCGCTTTCTGCTCGACGATCTCCGCCATTTGGCAGTTTTATTTTTGGGTGGGGATCGTGTGCGCCGTTGGCATCGCGCTGATCGGCATGGTGCCTCATGTCGCCATTCTGACCCGCGAGTTTCTGCAACGGCGCGCCACGGCTCTCGGCATCGCCTGGGCCGGGGGCGGTGTTGGGATCGTTCTCCTGGTGCCGGTGACCCAGTTGATGATCGACAACTGGAGCTGGCCGATGGCCTATATCGGCTTGGCGGCGATTACTCTATTGCTGGTGATTCCACCGGTGCAGATCTTTTTGCCAAGCGGCGAAAATCCCGCCGGGAGCAAAACCGCCGATGCTAAAATGCAATTCAGCGAGCATCAACCCACGGATTGGACGGTAAAAGGCGCGCTCACCAATTCGGCATTCTGGCTGCTCTTCACCGCGCGCACGCTGGCGAGCCTGGGCAACCAGATCATCGTAACTCACCAGATCGCCCATGCTGTCGACGTGGGGTACGCCAAGGTATTCGCCGCGGCGATCTTCGGTCTCATGGGAGTCATTAGCATCGGCGGGCGGATCCTGTTTGGCTATCTGGCCGACGTAATGCGGCGGGAGATGGTTTTCACCTTGGTGCAGATCATCTCGGCGATCGGCACGCTAGCCCTGCTAGCCATGCGCGATGACAGCAGGGTATGGTATCTACGCCGTTTGCTATGGTCTGCGGCAGGGCTCGCGAGCGTTGGTATTATCGGCGATCTCAGCGGACATATTCCACGGCAAGCACTCCGGCGCGATCTTCGGCTTTTTTACCTTCAGCATCGGCCTCGGAGGCACCGTCGGCGCGTGGCTCGGCGGGTTCCTGTTCGATGTCACTGACAGCTATGCAGTGCTTTTGGGGTCTCGCTTGCATGTTTGATCGGTTCCGTGTTTATCGTGCTGGCCAGCAGCCGCGTCGTTATGGCGCAAAATTGCGCGGAAAGGAAATGAGCAATGATTCAACTCTACACCTGGGTCACACCTAACGGAAAAAAAGTTTCCATCATGTTGGAAGAACTTGGGATGCCCTACGAAGTCCATGCGGTCAATCTCGGTCAGGGGGATCAGTTCAAGCCGGAGTATCTCGCCATCAATCCGAACAACAAAATTCCCGCCATCATCGACCCCGACGGACCGGGCGATAAACCTTTTACTTTATTCGAATCTGGCGCCATTTTGCTGTACCTCGCGGAAAAGTCCGGCAAACTCTGGCCCTCGGACATGCGCCAGCGCTACACGGTGATTCAATGGCTCATGTTTCAGATGGGCGGCGTTGGGCCGATGTTCGGCCAGGCGAATTATTTTTATCGACTGAAGGAAAAAGTCCCCTACGCCATCGAGCGCTTTCACAAAGAAGCGCGGCGCTTGTACAACGTTCTCGACCAGGAACTCGCCCGCAAGGAGTATCTTGCCGGTGCATATTCGATTGCCGACATCGCCACCTATCCCTGGGTGTGGCGCCACGAAATACATCAAGTAAAATTGGAAGAGTATCCGAACGTGAAACGTTGGTACGATACGATTTCAGAGCGGCCGGCGGTTAAGCGGGGGATGGAGATTCCCAAGCGCTAATACGCCGTGCTCGTGTTCGCGATTCGTGTTCGTCAACTAGCACGACCACGGTTCACAGGCACGATTGCACTCGGCGAATCGTTAAACTATTTTTGCCGCAAAAGAGCGACGCACTACACGTAGAAAGGAATCGTTCATGGCCAAAGCGCAAAAATTGGAAAAGCCCCGCGCCGAGTGGGGATCCGACGTGGTAGTCGATCTGCTAAAGGCGTTCGAGTTCGAATACATCGCGGTAAATCCCGGAGCGACCTTTCGCGGCTTGCACGACTCGCTGGTGAACTATGGCGGCAACCATACGCCGGAGATGATTCTTTGCAATCACGAAGAAATTTGCGTCGCCCTGGCGCATGGCTACGCGCGCGCCAAGGGTAAACCGATGGCGGCCGCCGTGCACGACATCGTCGGCCTGCAGCATGCGTCGATGGCGATCTACAATGCCTGGGCGGACCGTTTGCCCGTGATCGTTCTCGGCGGCACCGGCCCGATGGATACGGCCAACCGCCGTCCCTGGATCGACTGGGTGCACACAGCGCTGGTGCAGGGCAACCTCGTGCGCGATTTCGTGAAGTGGGATGATCAACCCGCAAGCGTCGAAGCGGTGCCGGAATCGTTCATCCGCGGCTACCGGCTCGCCACCACCGCGCCGATGGGACCGGTGTATATTTGTTACGACGGGGATGTGCAGGAAAAAAAATTGGACGGTGAGGTTTCGTTTCCATCCCTGGATCGTTACCCGGCGCCGTTACCCCTGCAAGCCCCCGAGGAGGGCTTTGAGAAAACGATGCGCTGGCTGATCGAAGCGAAGAAGCCGGTGATTATCGCCGATCAGGTGGGAGGAAAGGAAGCCGGTTTCAACGCCCTGGGCCAGATCGCGGAGCTTCTCGCCGCGCCTGTGCTCGACCAGTTCGGGCGATTTAACTTTACGGTCCATAATCCTCTTAATCTGACCGGACAAACGGACAAGGTCATTCCGCAAGCAGATCTCATCCTGGCACTGGACGTGCCGGATCTCGAAGGCGCGACCACCCGGAGGGCGCAAGAGAGAGGGAACAGAAAGGCGACTTCGCTTATTCCGGCGAACGCGAAGATCATCAACGTCGCCCTGGACGATCTTCTCGTGCGCGCCTGGGCGACGGATTTCAACAAGCTGCGCGAAGCCGATCTCATGATTCTTGCCGATACGTCCGTGTTTTTGCCCGAGCTGGTGCGGCGTTTGAAGGCCGAAAAGAAACTGCATGACTTGAAGGACGATATTGACAGACGGCGCGCCGATTGGGGAAAAATCTACGAAGATAAAAGAGCCGGCCTGGAAAAAGAAACCAAAACCAAATGGGACGAGAAGCCGGTATCGATGACGCGGATCTACGCCGAGCTCGCCGGGGCGCTCAAAGGCGAAGACTGGGTGCTTACCAACGGCAGTTCTCAGAGTAAGGAAAATCTCTGTTTACCGGCCGCCAAGTTCAATCAGATACTTGGCAAGTACAAGGGCGGGGGATTGGGCTATGGCCTGCCGGCTTCGTTGGGCGCGGCGCTGGCGCACAAAGGCACCGGCAAATTCTGCGTCGATATTCAGCCCGACGGGGATCTGCTTTTTACCGTCAGTGGGCTGTGGACGGCGGCGCATCATCAAATTCCACTCTTGGTCGTGGTTTGCAGCAACCGTTCCTATTTCAACGACGAAGAGCACCAGGAGCGGCTCGCCATCGTGCGTAACCGCCCGGTGGAGAACAAAACCATCGGCATCCGCATCGAAGATCCCAACGTCGACTTCGGCGCCATGGCGCGGACCTACGGCTGCTGGGGCGCGGGACCCATCACCGAGCCGAAGGATCTGATCAAGACGCTGCGCGAAGCGGTGAAAGTCGTGAAGGAAGGCAAGCCGGCACTGGTGGATGTTGTGTGCCAGATGCGGTAAGGCGGCATCGACGAAGAGTAAGTAGCAAGGGCGGCGGTTTGCCGCCAAAAATTCAAACTCCGAGTTTGCTCGCGAGGTCGAGGAAATCCGTTGCGACGATGTCATATCGTCCCGCCGGTGGTATAGCCGATTCTTTTCCGGAGCCATGCTCCAATGGCCGGTGCACAAAGGCCGCGCGCAGACCGTGCTTTTGCGCGGCTTGCAGATCATGCTCATGGGCCGCGACCATCATGACCTGCTCAGGCTTGAGATCGAACAGCTCAGGCACCAGGCGATAAACGGCAGGGTCAGGCTTATAGCGCCGGACGTTTTCAGCCGACAGGATGCAGTCCCACGGTAGACCGGCGTTTTTTGCCATGTTGGTGAGCAGTGAAACGTTTCCGTTGGACAAAGTAGCGATCGTGAAGCGCGACTTTAAGCGGTTCAATCCTGGGACCGAATCGGGCCAGGGCGTGAGCCGGTGCCAGACATGATTAAAGTGGGTTATTTCTTCCTCGCCTAAACCTTCAATCTTGAAGCGCTTGAGCATCTCCTCCAGTGACATGCGATGAAGATCATCCAGCTTGGTCCATGGTAAATCGCCCGACAGGACGCGATCGAGGGTTGGACGATAGACGCTCCGCCAGGCGTCGGCGAACGCCGCCCAGTCGACAGTAAGGCGTTTCGATTTACCTAGTTGTTCGCCTTCGGCAATGACACTGGATCGCCAATCGACAACCGTGCCGAAGACGTCGAAGGCAAGAATCCTAAGTGAATGGAAAATCATTAGGGACCCCTAGGCGATAATCCGTTGTATGGAAACCTCCGCATTATAATCCGCCTCGCCGGAAATCGAGTCCGCATTGTGAGGCAAAATCTCCAGGTGCTGTGTCCCGGTCCGGCGGTTCGAGGACCGTGAAACGCGCCCTTTGGTTTGGCATGTTGGTAAACCCGCCTTTGTAAAGGTAGGGTCCGCCCCACTGAAGCTGGTCGCCTTCCCTGGCGAGTTTATCGATACCTTGATACATCGGCATGACCCGGGCCATTTCCTCGCGAATGCTCTGCGTGTCATCGAAGGGGAACAGCAGCTCACCATTGGACAGTGTCTTGCGTCCAATGAGCGCCGGGATTTCCCACTCGGGCCGCGCTTCGGCGATCCCATGGCCGCGTATTTCGGGTGTGAATCGAATCCGCCGCTCGGTGCTGGTCGAGGTCCCGCCGCCACGTTGTTCGTAACGCGTCTGGGCAGGAAGCAGCAGCACGACCTCTTCGGCATCGAGGAGCATGGAGGCATTCAAAACGATATCCTGGTGCACGCGTAAAGGCACCCCGGCAATTGATTCGGCAACGAAATTGTGGTCAGGCATCGTTTCGAACAGGTTGGCGCCGATGGAATAGAGGAACTTGATTTCGCCGCGATGGGCGGCTTCGATCATGTGCGGAGCCGTAAGGCCGAGGGCCGACGATACCGGGTGGCGCCAAAGGTTGGAAAAACGACGAGCGTTTTCCTCGTTGACGCTAAAGCCGCCGGGAAATACGTCCGGTTCCGAGCCGCATTCGCCGCCGCCCTGGACGCCGCTGTCGCCGCGGATCGGCATAATGCCGCACTTCTCGTGGCCGACCATGCCGCGGGCCAGCGCGAGATTGACGATGGCCTCGACGTTCTCAACGCCGAACTCGTGCTGCGTGAAGCCCATGCCGTAAACAAACACAGCGGTTTTTGCGCCGCCGTAAAGGCGCGCGAAGCGTTCCATCTCGGCGCGCGAGAGGCCGGAGCGCTGTTCCAATATTTTCCAAGATTGCTGTTCAAGTGCTTCTTTAAGTTTCGGCAATCCGCTGGTGTGCTTGGCGATAAAATCCCCATCTAACTGGTTTGCGGCGATCAGGGCTTTGAGCACGCCGTTCACGAACGCGATGTCGCCGCCCACGCGCGCCTGGAAGAAATCATCCATTGACTTGGTGTCGAACAGCGCGCTCAACATCATCGATGGCACCCCATAGCGCTCCGGGCTGTCCTCGCGCGTCGGGCTGACGACGATGATTTTGCTGCCCGCCTTCTTCGCGAAATGCATATACTGCGTCGTTACTGGTTGGTTGTTGGCCAGGTCGGTGCCGAAAAGCACAAGCAGATCGGTGCCAATAAAATCAGAGAGAGAACAAGTGGCCGCGCCGAAGCCTAACGTATTCTTAAGACCGGAGACGCTGGCGGCATGACACAGGCGCGAACAGAGATCGACATTATTGGTACCCAGGGTGCGGGCCAGTTTCTGAAACACGTAATAAACTTCGTTGGTGAGGCCGCGGCAGGTGGCAAAAAAGCCCATTTCGCTGGGCGCCATGCCGCGGATTGACTTGGCGATTGCGTCAAAAGCTTCGTCCCAGCTGATACGGACAAAGCCCTTGTGGTTTTTGCGTCGCAGCATGGGATACGGAAGTCTTCCGAGGGAGCGCAATTTTTCCTGATCGAAATTCCTCAAGCGTTGCACATCGCCCAGCGCTGATATGTCGAGGGCTCTCAGGGTGTTGAGCCTGAGAAGCTTTAACCGCGTCGTGCACAGGTGCACGCCGTCGAGCGCGTTGTCGCGCAAACCGTGGGGGCCCAGCGAGCAGCCATCGCATACACCGTGATTGAGAATATTCCATGCGTAGGACAAGTCGCTTTTGTTTTCCCATAACACCTCGAACAGCTCGCGGTAGTGACGGGGCTTGGTCTGGCCGATCAAGCCCAGGGGAACCAGTCGCGTGACCCATGTATCGGTGGATTTGACCATAGACGTCAGCTATCTTTCCCTTTGCCGGAGCTCTGCTAGCACGGCAAGAAACTTTTCCGGTTCGTTTTTCGAGACCGCGGTTTTGTACAGCGCGTAGCGCTGGTGAAATTGCCAGTGCGTCCATTCTTCGAGGGTTATCGCTTGCCCGCTGTCTCGACTGTTTTCCACCACCGGTTCCGGAATGTCGCCTGGGGTATCCCATAGCGCCGGCGTTACGGGCGGGAACGTTTGCGCCGCGCTGCCGTTGTACCTTCGACAAAGAAAATTCATATATACCACGAAGGCTTCAAGCTCTTCTTCGCTCTCAACCGGCAGATGGCAAATCACTTTACGCTCCTCAAAGCTAAAGGCCAACCATTGCTTTAAAGAAAGCTTGATGCCAATGAGGTCGAACTTCATGCGCACGTGGAGCGGCAACCGGTTCAGCTCCGGATAGAACTCAGCCTCATATCGGAAACGGTGAAACATGGCATCAAATCATTGCTTCAAGGGTTGCGTTTTTCCCTCATGCGCGGTTATTTTCTCTAGCAACGGCGTAAAGGTCAACCGGATGGCAGGTCCGCTCCCTCGAGCAATGTCTTCAGGGCCGTTTGCCGACTGCAATCGCCGGGTAAACGAAATACTATATCAGGGGGAGACTATGGCATCCGCCAGATACGCAAAGACATTCATGCCGCTGAGCAAAGTGAAGGAAAAGGAGTTTTTGTCGCGCCCGCTGGGGTGCAAGGGCGTGGGGTTCAGTTTCGTGCGCTACAAACCGGGCCAGGGGGCGACCTACGTGCACCGCCACAAGGTGCAGGAAGAAGTTTTTCTGACGGTACAGGGAAACGGCACGCTCATCCTCGACGGCAAGCGTATCGCGATGCCGGAAGGCACGATTGTCCGGGTCGGCCCCACGGTTTATAGGGCCATCGGGAATGATTCGAAGAATGACGTGGTGTATATGATTTTAGGCGCCATTCCGCCGAAGAACTTTCCGCTCGGGGGCCGGACGCTCCTCGGTGATGGTATTCCCAATCGGACGAAGGTGCCGCGGTGGAGAAAAAGGCAGTAGCCGAAACAATCGGCCAAGAAAACCTGGGGCAGTCCTGCGCCGCTTGGGCGGGACATCGGGTTTGAGTATTTTATGCGATGAGAACATGGCCGCTTGTGAATATGATAATCGGTTAATTGCAAATCAGCTTTAGGTCGCGGTATTAGACGTTGCGCCATGCAGTACAATCCAAGACAAACCGAGACAGTGCCTCCACCCGTCCAGCCCTCCGGATTTTTTACTGGCGTCCAGATTTGGCCGGTAATCGTCGGCATAGTGGTCGATTACATCGCAACCCACCTCGCGATGGCGGCGTTTATTTTCGGCTATTTAGCCAAGAAATTATCGGAACAAGGCGAGATGACTGACGATGCCATTGCCAAATACATGTTAACCCCTGAAGGTCTTACGGTGGCACTGGCTATTGGCAGCCTTTGCACCGCACTGGGCGGGTTTATCGCCGCGCGCAGGGCAGGAACACTGGAGATGAAGCACGGTGCTTTCGTTGGACTGGGATCGCTGATCGTGTCATTAATCCAGCAGGCTATGCAAGAACGGTCGATGCCGTTACCGGAATGGTTTAACTTCGTCTCCATCGTGGCGGTGATTCCTGCCGGCGCCCTGGGCGGTTTCGCCGCGGGTTGGTTAAAAGGCAACGGCAGGAGCGCTTGGCCGCAGCCCCCTGTCTCGTAAAAAGTTGGCTTCATGTCGACGGTGCAATACCGGCGCGCTATCTCCACGGATTATCCGGAGATCCTGCGCCTGAACGAGGCTAATTTCATGGCCAATCTTACCGCAGCAGAGCGCGAGGACGGATTTCTCTCAGCGGTTTTCAGTGAGAAGCAGGTCGCGGCGATGGCCGGTGACCTGGGCATCATGGTTGCCGTCGTCGATGCCAGGGTTGCGGGATTTCTCTGCGCCTTTCGCAATGAATTCGATCATGGTTCTCCCGTGGTGGCCAGGATGATCGCGTCCTACCAGCGCATGGGGTTTGAGGGCAAATCACTCAGCAGCTATCGTTCGTACGTCTACGGCCCGGTTTGTATCGATCGTGCCTTTCGCCGAAGGGGACTGCTACGGGGACTTTATGAGGCGCAAAGGCGAGAAATGGCGGGACAATTTGAAATCGGCGTCGGCCTCGTTTCGCGCGACAATGTTCACTCTCTGCACGCGCACGTCGCTGGACTTGGCATGATTGAAGCCGGTGATTTTGAGGTCAATGGTAATGTTTTCGCCGCCGTAGTTTTTCGCTTGCCCTAGCCTATTGGTTCAAAGTTCAAGGTTCAAGGTTCAAAGTTAGGGGAACCAATGCCAACACTTCAACAAAGGACCGAAATGCGTACCTTGAACTTTGAAAATTGAACCGAGGAGATCGAGGCTTGCGGAATCGACTTGGCTCCCATAGAATCGCGAGTCAAAAGGACAAATGGTGCGGCAGACAAAATCTCAAGCGGAAAGGAAGTTTAAAAAATGGATGTAGATGCTAAAAAAACCGCATTGCGCATGATCCCCTACGGGATTTACGTCCTTACCGCCGAAAACAAAGACGGTAAAGTGGCCGCCGCGACGGTCAACTGGGTGACCCAGACCGCGTTTCAGCCGCCGCTCGTGGTCGTTGGCGTGAAGGCGGATTCGGGGGCCCATGCAATCATTAAAGAAACGAAAGTCTTCGCGTTAAACATGCTTGGCAAGGAGCAAAAGGGGCAAGCTTTCACGTTCTTCAAATCGCTGGAGCGCGAGGGCAACAGCATCGGCGGGGAAGCATTTCGCAAGGGCTCTCTGGGCGCGCCGATTTTGGAAACGGCCCCAGCATTTGTTGAATGTTCCCTCGTCAATACGGTTGAAATGGGCGATCACTCGATTTTTGTCGGCGAGGTGAAAGACGCTGGTGTCGCCGTGCAACCATCGGGAAGGCCCGATGACGCGATATTGGCGATGCGGGATCTAGGCGACAAGGTCTTTTATGGCGGATAGGCCAGCCCGATGAAAAAGACCACCTGCTTCGTTGCGCTCGGTCGCCTCGCTTCGACGTACTGTGGGAGTACGCCTGCGCTCGTCGATCCATCGCGCGCCTCGCATCTGGGCCTTTTTGATCAGGCTGGCGACGAGGATAGGAAAAACTTTTTAAAGACGACTGTGGTAAACAAGGAGAAAAAGTTATGGCTAAGATAAGGCATATCGCATATCGGGCGGCGGACGTCGATGCTATGGCCAAGTTTTTCGTCGATGCCATGGGTATGAAGATGGTCCAGAAGCGCAAGAATAATGCCATTGACCTGAGCGATGGCTCGGTCAACATAACTGTCCTGCCGTTACGAGCCGGCACGGCGGATGGCGCGCCGACGAAACAGCCGGGCATCGACCATATTGGCTTTACGGCCGAGAATGATCAGGAGACCTTCCGTATGTTGGAAGCCGCCGGCGCCAAGAAAGCTGGGGCAATAAATTTGGGCACGGCCTATTATGAAGACAAATTCGTCGGCCCCGAGGATATCGTCGTCGACGTTGGCCACTGGCAGGGTGCGGCGCCGCTCGACAAGGAATAGGCACGAGGCGTTAGGCGACAGGCGTGAGTAGGGGCGCAGCGTGCTGCGCCCGCTTCACAGATTTGAGGTGCATGGTTTCTCGGCTATGCGCCTTTTCTGTTTATCGTATCATCAATCGCTCGGCCTTGCCGGAGTAGTTGATGAACACGGTTTTTAACTCGGTAAAAAAATTCAAACCTTCCTCGGCCATCTCGCGCTCGCCGACGCCGGTGGCCTTGGTGCCGCCGAATGGAAGCTGCGCTTCGCCGCCTATGGTCGGCTCGTTGACGTGCACCATGCCGGTTTCGACTTCTTCGACGAAGTTCATGATCGTGTCTATGTTCTCCGTGAAGATCGATGTGGTCAGGCCGTACTCGACGCCGTTGGCGAAGGCGAGGGCCTCATCGAGAGTCTTCGCCGTTGTTACGGCGAGCACGGGGCCGAAGATTTCTTCCTTGAAAACACGCATGCCCGGCGCGACATTGTCGAAGATCGTCGGCTCAACGAAGTAGCCTTTGCCGAGTTGCTCCGGTTTCTTCCCGCCTAGGACTAAACGGGCGCCCTCCTGTTGCCCGATGTTGATATAGTCGAAGTCGGTCCTCCATTGTTTCTCGTCCACCGCCGGTCCCATGTCCACGGTTTCGTCCAGACCCGGACCAATTTTGATTTTCTTTGCGCCTTCCACCAGGCGCTCCAGCAGCGCGTCTTTGATCGCCGGATTCGCGATCACACGCGACGTTGCCGTGCAGCGCTGGCCGGTTGAGCCAAAAGCGCCGCCGTGGATGGCGATGGCGGCTTTATCGAGATCGGCGTCAGCCATCACGATAACCGCGTTCTTGCCGCCCATTTCGCAGGTGACCTTCGCTCCACGCTGGGCCGCTTTACCGTAGAGCGCGCCGCCAATCTCGTTGGAGCCTGTAAACGATATCGCCCGGAGCACGGGCGAGTGAACCATCGCTTCGCCGACCACCGAGCCGGAGCCGACGATCATATTGAACACGCCCGGTGGCAGCCCGGCTGCTGCGTAAATCTCCGTGAGCAGTGTCGCAGTCGCTGGGGTGAGTTCGGCGGGCTTGAAGATAACGCAATTGCCCGCGGCGAGCGCTGGCGCGCTTTTCCAGACCGGGATCGCCCAGGGAAAATTCCACGGCGCAATGAGCCCGACCACGCCAAGCGGCCGGCGGATCGTGTAGGTAAAGGTGTCGCGCGCTTCCGATGGCAACGTCTTTCCATGCATGCGAAAACCCTCGCCGGCATAGAATTCGAGCAGCGAGATGCCTTTCATCACTTCCCCTTTGGCTTCTTTGAGCACTTTGCCTTCTTCGCGTGTGAGCGTGCGGGCGATTTCGTCTGCCCGTTGTCGCGCGATATCGGCCGCGCGCCACAGCACGCGGCCCCGCTCCGGGCCAGGGGTATTCTTCCAGCCTCGAGAAGCGGCCTGCGCCGCATCGATGGCGGTTTCAACGTCCGCGGCCGTCGCGGCGGGAAATTCGGCGAGTACATCGTCGGGATCAGCGGGATTGACGTTGCGCACGAGCCGCGGGGATTTAGGATGAAACCAATTGCCGTTTACATAGGAACCCGTCTGCATAGAATCCTCCCGAACTTCGTCTGATTATAGACCCTGATTACTTGAAGGAGACGGGAAAATCTACCTTGCGATCAGCCATGATTGCAGCGGAAAGATTTGACGGAAAAAAGAAACCGGCCGCGACCTTTTACCCTTAGGTTTGTCGAGAAACCGCCGGCGCGCAGAACTTAAAGGATAGCTTTAAGATGATTTTCGGGTTAGCGCACGCAGTTCCTTATTCCACCGCGCATCGAGCTTTTCGTATTGATCGGTGGTCAAGCCTTGCTCCGGATACCAGCGCTTGAAACCGTATTCTTTCAGCGGGCTGCCGTATTCATATTCCGCCAGGACTTTTTGCCCGCCTTCGCCAAGGATGAAGTCCGCCAGGAGCAATGCGGCATGCGGGTGAGGCGCTTGCGCTGAAACCGCCGTAGAGCCAGAGTTGGAGGGAACGACATCCATCGGTATCCATTCGATGGGCGCGTTGGCTTTGAGAGACACTTCCACGTGATTGCGGAAAGTGGTGGGCGACACGCCGATCTCTCCGGAAATCACAAGATCGAGAAGCGCCCGACCGGAAACGTTGTGCACCACCGGATTCTGACCCCGTAGTTTTTTTAAGTACTCTTCACCCCTCACTTTGATCATTGCGCCGACAACCGTTACGCCGGTGTCGCTGCCGGCAAAACCGATCTTGTCCTTGAGTTCGGGCCGCAGCAGGCCGTCGTAGTTCTTCGGCGCTAGGTGGCTCGGGAATGGAGTTTTTGTTGTACGCGAGACCGATATGGGACTCGCGGTCGATGGCCCAGAAGTAAAGGCCCTTCGGCCCTTTTTCTTTCACATGCTCTGGGTACTTAGCCTGCGTCGGAAAATAGTAAGGCACGAGCAGCTTGTTGTCGCGCAGGAGTTTCAATAGCGGCAGGGTGGTCTCGATGGTATCGACGATCGGCCGGTTGGCCTGGGTTTCCGCCATGATTCTCGCGCCGAGCTCTTGGCGCGTGCCGCGATAGGCTTCCACTTTGACGCCGGGATATCGCGCCTCGAAGGCGTTGGCCAACTCCTTGTAAGAGCCGCCGGCCAGCGAAGTGTACCACATGATTTTGCCTTCGGCTTTCGCGCCGCCGTACAGGACCTTTTCGCGGTCCGGCTTGTTATAGGCTGCCAGTTGCGCGAGTGACATCTTGCTTTGTGCCCAGCCGCTGGACGCCACGCCGAGTGCGATAAGAACCGCGCTAAACAAAACTTTCATTATGTTTCTCCTCGATATCCCATTGAACGGCTAATAGCCGGTTTCAGCCAGTTGATGGTAGAAGAGCTTGTAAAACTGCCGGAGTCTTTCCGGCCGCTTATAGTGGGCGAATTCCTGCGGAATCTTAAATTCCTTTTCGACCTGTTCGAGGGTCTTGCCGGCCTGGACCATCTTGGCGATTTCGTCTCTCATGACGACAAAGTAGCGCTTTTGTTCTTCGAGGTCTTTGACGCCGCGTCCGATATGCACAGGGCCATGACCGGGAATATAGGTCTCCACTGCCAAATTGCGCCGCATG
Source organism: uncultured delta proteobacterium (assembly GCA_963840855.1). GTDB lineage: Bacteria > Desulfobacterota > Binatia > UBA9968 > UBA9968 > DATACQ01. Next base: position 30,228 of record CAWJBB010000084.1, on the reverse strand, counting down.
ATGTTGTCGAGGATATTGATCCAACCCTGCACGTTGGAATAAAAAATCTCGCCGGATTCGCCCTGGCCCGGATGGATTTCCGTGTCCAAAAGATCGCCCATGAGCATGACGCGCTTCTGGGGAATATATACCGTCAGATCGCCGGTGCTGTGGCCGCGGCCTTCGGCAGTGATTACAAACGTCAGCCCGCCGAAGTAGAGCGTCATCGCGCCGTCAAAGGCAAGATCCGGCTGGCCCTGCTCGGCTTTCTTGTAGGCCGCGTACCGCGGGTCGCTGGAGTTTTTTCGCTCGTTGAATCCCTTTAGCTCCTGCATTTGCAGGTCGTGCGTTTGATTCTTGGTGGCAATCCAAACCGGATTGTCCTCGCGGAAATGCCAGGAGCCGGAAGCGTGGTCGCCGGCGCTGTGTGAAGTTATCAAATACTTGACTTTCTTGTCCGTGAGCTTGCGAATGCCGGCAAGGGTCTGGTCGGCGTTGTCGATATGGAAGTCCAACACCACCACGCCATCGTTGGTGATAACGACTGTGGAGTTGCCTGAGCCTTGCGAGTGCTCGAACATGTAAACGCCGTCGGTAACTTTGACCGGCGTCATCCGAACGGGAGCCGCGGCTCCAGTGCTCAATAACCAAATCAGCGCGAGTATTGGCAGTAATCCGGTTTTCATCTGTCGTTTCCTGATAATATTGACGGGGAAAACTTATTTTAAAAGTCCGAGGGACTTGGCCATGTCGATAGTGCGCCGGGCGCGCTCGACGATGGGCCGGTCGATCAGCTGGCCGCCGAAGGCTATCGAGCCGTCGCCCCGAGCATTGGCTTCTTCAAAGGCTTGCAAAACTTTTTGGCAGTAATCGATTTCTTCCGCCGTCGGGCTGAAGGTCGTATTGATGGCATCGACTTGCGATGGATGAATACACGACATACCGGAGAAGCCGAGCCGGCGCGACTGCTTGGCAAAACCCAGAAGTCCGGGGCCGTCGTTTAAATCGACCCAGACGCCGTCGATGGCTTGAACATGAGCTGACGCCGCGGCGATGACCATTGCTGAGCGCGCGAAAATCAGATCGCGGGCTTCGCCTTCGCGTACCGCCGGAAGTCCGATCTCGCGGCCAAAATCCTCTGCGCCAAACATCAAACCGGTGACGCGGGAGGAACTTGCTGCGATGGCTGGCGCATTGAGCAGTCCCTTGGGGCTCTCGATGGCAATGAGGAGTTTGATACCGCCGGAGGGCATCCTCCGTTTGGATTCACGATCGGTGAGGATCGCATCGACTTTGCGCGCTTCGGCCACGGTGTCGACTTTTGGTAACACCAAACCTTCCAACCCAGGCCGGACAACGGCATCCAGGTCAGCGTCCATCCGCGGGTGGCCGATGGCGTTGATGCGCACGTAGCGAGCAGAGGAGCCGGGCGTTTTTTTGCGACCAAGGGATTCGCCGATGTTTTTCCGCGCCTGATCTTTCTCGTTGGGCGCCACGCCGTCTTCGATGTCTAGCATGATGGCGTCGGCGTTGAGCCCCAGCGCTTTGTCGATCATTCGTTGGCGGTGGCCCGGCACGAACATCCATGAGCGGAGTAATTCCATTCGATATTCTCCTCCCGAGTCTCATTACCTGAAGGTCGAGGAAATGTCTATCCGGGCTTGCGCTGTGAGCGGATTTGCGCTGTCGCGAATTTTGGAGAATAACTCAACAGATATGAAATTAAGCACGCTGAAACTTCTAGTGCCCATCGTTGCCGTTACGATCCAGAGCAATTCCGCCTCGACTATCATTCCGCCGTATCTCGATCACATGCGTATTCCCGTGGCTGCCATCGGCACGCTCATTTCCCTCGGCCCAGTGCTGGCGCTCATGTCGCGGCTGCCTATGGGCATGGCCTATAACCAAGCGCGCGCCCGCGTCCTGGTATCGCTGGCGGTGTTGGCGATGGGCTGCACCAATTTTCTCTACAGCTTCGCGACCGATGGTTTGACATTTGCGCTCGTTCATAGCTTAAACGGCTTTTCTTACGGCGCGGTGACGACTCTCTACATGGCTTTTTACGTGGACTCGCTGGCGCCGGATGAAAACCGCAATCATGCCATGGGATATTATGTCGGCAGCCTAGCGCTGGGTTATTCGACGGGAAATTTTTTTGGCGGGCTGATTGCCGATCATTGGGACTTTGGCACGACATTTCAATTAGCAGCGCTGCTCTCGCTGGTGGCGGTTGCTCTGCTGTGGTTTTTCCATGGGCGGGTTGGAACAGGGAAGGGCAAGTCAAAGGAGCGAGACAAAGCCATACTCACATCTAAAGAATCACTTAAAGTTTTACTGGAGCCCAAGCTTTGCACGGTAGTCATCGTCGCCTTGTTTCTCAATCTGCTGCATCAGATGGGTGGAGTTTTTATCTCTTTGTACGGCCTAGCAGTGGGGATGAGCTTGACCCAGATCGGCGTGATTCGCGCCGCCTATGCTGGCGGTAATGCCGTTACTCGCCCTATCAGCGGCCATGTCGTCAACAAGATCGGCCACCGCGGCTTGTCTTACTTCGGGCTTCCACTCCAGTCGTTGATTCTGATGCTCGTGCCGCTTTTTACCGCTTTTGGTCCAATTCTGGTTGTATACGTGGCATCGGGATTTATGCGGGCCATCGTGGTCGTGGCCAACGCAGTCGGCCTGGTAGAGGACGTTCCCGAAAGCCGGGTGCGGCGCGGGCTGGCCTCGGGTGTCTACAACGCCGCCGGCGATCTCGGCAATATTTTGGGACCAGCCATCGGCGGCTTCATCGCTCACGCCACTGGAATCGCCAGCGTCTTCGTCGTCGGCTCGCTGGGTTCGACGGCGCTATTTTTGTTAGCGGTGTTGGTCGTGAGGAGGCTAAAGCAGAACTAAGGGACCCGGGTTTAGCGACCGGGATCTAGGGTCGAGGGTCCAGCGTCCAGCGTCCCCGAGTCTCGAGTTAAATCAAGACCCTAGACGGAATGTTCGCGCGATTGGCGCTTGAGGCGTAAGCCTTTCCGGATTCTGGCATCCAGGCTCTTTACGGCTCTCGAAACTGTGATTAGTAGGATTTCGGCATTCCCAATACATGCTGCCCAAGATAAGCCAAAACTAAGTTGTTGCTTACGGGCGCAACGGTCAGTAGGCGTGTCTCGCGGAATTTTCTCTCCACATCATATTCCACAGCGAAACCGTAACCACCGTGGGTGGTAAGGCAAGCGTTCGCGGCTTCCCAGGCCGCTTCTGAGGCGAGGTACTTCGCCAAATTCGCTTCGGCGCCACATTTTTCTTGGCGGTCGAATTTGGTCGCTGCCTGGTAGCGCACCAGATCGGCGGCCTCGATATTGGCGTAGGCCTTGGCGATGGGGAATTGAACGCCCTGGTTGGAGCCGATAGGTTTGCCGAAGACGTTGCGCTCGCTGGCATACTTGGCGGCCCGTTCGATAAACCACCGGCCATCGCCGACGGCCTCGGCGGCGACGAGAATTCTCTCCGCGTTCCAACCGTCGATGATGTAACGAAAGCCCATGCCTTCCGCGCCGATGATATTTTCCACCGGCACTTCAACGTTGTCGAAGAACAGCGCGTTGGTGTGGTGGTTGATCATAAGGTCCAGCGGCTTAACTTCAAGTTTTCCTTTATTTTCCTTCAAGTCGACGATGAACGCCGAAAGGCCGCGGGTTTTATCCTGCAACTCGTCATACGGCGTCGTGCGCGCGAGCAGGAGCATCAGATCGGACTGCAAAACCCGGGAAATGAAAATCTTCTGACCGTTGATGATGTATTTATCGCCTTTGCGCGCGGCCGTGGTTTGGATGCGCGTCGATTCCGATCCGGCGTCGGGTTCGGTTATGCCGAAGGCTTGCAGACGCAACTCGCCGGTGGCGATCTTGGGCAGGTAGCGTTTTTTTTGCTCATCGTTCCCATGGCGCAAAAGCGTGCCCATGGTGTACATCTGGGCGTGGCAGGCCGTGGCGACACCGCCCGAATGGTTGATCTCTTCGAGAATAATACTCGCTTCGGTGATGCCGAGGCCCGTGCCGCCATATTCCTCGGGAATCAACGCCGCCAGCCAGCCCAGCTCTGATAGTTTTTTTACAAAGGCTTCCGGGTAGGCTTTGTTCCGGTCGACTTCGCGCCAGTAGGCGTCTGCAAATTCTTTGCAGACCCTTTTGATCTCTTCGCGAATCTGCTGCTGCTCGGTGGTTAGGTTGAAATCCATCACCGCCTCCTATAATTGGCGTAGACTATAGCGCAACCCGCGGATTGCCAATAGAGGAGGAACGTCATGGCCGTCAAGCCCGGCTGGGAAGGCCGTTTTTTCGAGGACTTTGAAGTAGGGGATATATACCGTTGCCGCCTCGGTCGGACCGTAACGGAAGCGGATAATATCTGGTTTACACTATTGACTAACAACACGAACCAGATTCATTTTAACAACGAGTACGGCAAGCGCACGGAATTCGGCAAGTGTCTCATCAACAGCGCGCTCACCCTCGCTATCGTCGCCGGCATGGGCGTCGCCGATGTCAGCGAAAACGGCTTCGCCCTCGGCTGGGATGAGATCAAGCTGCCCAACCCGCTCTTCGCGGGGGACACGCTCTATTCGGAATCCGAAGTCCTGGACAAGCGCGAATCGAAATCCAAGCCGCAGTGGGGTATCGTCAAAGTTCGCACCCGTGGCATCCAGCAAGACGGCAAAGTCGTCATAGACTACGCTCGCAGTGTGATGGTTTGGAAGAAAGCCCATGCGCCGAAGGCTGATCTGTTTCCAGAGATTAAGGAAGGTAAATAGACATGCTTTGAACATTGAACCTTGAACTTTGAACGGACTCGGCGCTGTTCAAGGTTCAAAGTTCAAGGTTCAACGTGAAACATGAGGTAAATGTGGCGTCCAATTCACAACCAAGTCGCGCTTTAGACGGCGTCAAGATTCTCGCCTTTGAACAGGTGCTGTCCGGTCCGTTTGCCACATGTTTGCTCGCGGACATGGGCGCGGAAGTGATCAAGGTCGAGCGGCCGGGCGTGGGCGATGTGATTCGCTCGTGGGATTCCGTCGTCAAGGGTCTGTCTTCGGGTTACGTTTGGCTCAATAGAAACAAGCGCAGTCTTACCGTAGATGTCAAGCAGACGAAGGGGCGGGAGATTATCCAGGAACTAGCCAAGCGATCGGATATTTTTTTTGAAAATTATGCGCCAGGCGTCGCCGGCCGATTGGGGATTGGGTACGAAACGCTTAGCGGGATCAACCCGCGCCTGATCTATTGCTCGCTGTCGGGTTACGGCCAGGACGGACCGTATCGCGACGTGAAAGCGTATGATCTCTTGATTCAAGGCGAGGGCGGTATTATCGCTACGACCGGTTATCCGGACAAGCCCGCGCGGGCGGGCATCGCCATCGCCGATATCGCGTCGGGAATGTACGCGGCCATCGGCATTCTGCTCGCGCTTTATCAGAGAGAAAAGACCGGTGCAGGGCAGTTGATCGACGTCTCTATGTTCGACTCCATCGTTTCGTGGCTCGGCTATTTTCCGCATCACTTCTGGCATGCCGGCGAAGAACCGGCGCGGGTCGGCATGCGCCATCACTACGTCACGCCTTACGGCCCCTATCTCGCGGGCGACGGGCAGTATGTGAATCTCGCCGTGGCAAGCGCCGCGGACTGGGAAGTGTTTTGTCGCAAAGTGATTGAAAAGCCGGAGCTGCTCGAAGACCCGCGCTTCGCGACGGTTGAAGGCCGGCGGAGAAACCGCGGCGAGCTGGAAGAATCGATTGAAAAACTATTTCTCGAAAAAGATCATATGCATTGGCTCGAACGACTCAAAAATGCCGAATTGCCCTACGGCATTGTGCGCGGCATCGCTCAAGTGCTGGCGCATCCGCAAGTGGCGGCGCGAAAACTTATTCGCGAGGCCGCATCGCCGGTCGGCGAAGTTCCGGTGATCGCCAACGCGCTCAAAATGTCGGCCAGCGAAGCCCGCTACGATCGGATTCCCGGTTTGGGCGAAGACAGCGAAGCGATTTTGCGCGAACTGGGCTACGACGCCGAGGACACCGCGAAACTTCGGGCGGAAAAGGTAATTTAATCCTCATGCGCAAGCCGGTTGTCGGCGTCATGGGCGCTTCCGCCAACGATGCCCTGACCCAATCGGAAGCACAGCGGGTCAAAAAACTCGCCGAGGAACTGGGATCGGTACTCGCACGCGAAGAATGCGTCCTGGTCACAGGCGCCACAACCGGGCTGCCGGACTTGGTGGCAAAAGCGTTTCGCGCAGGGGGCGGCTTTGCGGTGGGCGTTTCGCCGGCGGCCGATTTAACGGAGCATCGTCGATTAGGATTGCCCGAGGACGGCGCCGATGTAATTATTTATACCGGCTTCGGCTACAAGGGCCGCAATGTCATCAACGTCCGCTCCGCCGACGTCGTGATTATCTTCGGCGGCGCCACCGGTACATTGAACGAATTTACGATTGCGTACGACGAAGGGAAAATCATCGGCGTCCTTGAAGGCAGCGGCGGGATTGCGGACCATATCCGGGAAATCATCGGTTTTTGCAAGAAACCGACCCGTGGGGTCGTCCTGTTCGACAAGGAGCCGAACAAGCTCGTGGAAATATCTTTAGCTGCGTTAAGCCGTTGCCAAGCTCTCTCGTGAACCGATTGCCTGGGATTATTTCCGGAGGCAAGGGACTATGAGACTTTCAATAGGTCTCTTTGCCGCTCAACCCCGCCACCCGTGCCTCGGATGGTTCGGCCTTCCAGCATTCCCGAAGCGCTGGAACATAGATTCGATTTTGCTCCATTCAATAACTTGCTCTTACAAACTGAACAACTCCCCCGCGGTTTTTCCTAGCATGGCGGTTTTCTCCTGGGCGGAACAGGGTGCCTGCCGGATCATCTCCAGGGACTCAGTGAGATTTGCCGCCGTTTTGCATTCCAACGGATAGTCACTCCCGAACATGATGCGGTCCGGCGCTGTGATGTTCAAGGCCGCTGCCATCGCCGGGAGCCAAGCGCCCGTGCCGGCGGTGTCGAAGTAGAGCCGCTTGAAAAGTTTCTCGAACCGCTCCGTCAAGCCGAATTTCTTTTGTTCCGATTGAGTTTTTAGATAACCTTTCATGTCGGGAGGGATATCGGCGTCTTCGGTCTCAAAGAAAGCCATCATGCGCCCCTTCAGGGAGGAAGTCGCGCCGCCCAAATGCGGCATGATGAAACGCAGCTCAGGAAAACGGGGCAAAACCGCATTCATTACGCGCACGATTGCCTGCGTCGTTTCAAGGGGACGAAAAACGCAGCGATCTAAATTGTACGTGGTTTCCGAACCCGTGGGCTTCGACTGCGGATGAATGATGATCGGCAGATTGTTTTTCTGAATGATTTCATAGAGCGGAAACATGACCGGGTTGTCAAGCTGTATTTCCAGATGGCACGCGAGCAGCGCGACGGCGCGCAGTCCGAGCTCGTTGATTCCCCGTTCCAGCTCGCGCTTCGCCGCATCCGGCTCGTGAATCGGCAAGTGAATCGCGCTACGAAACCGCGTGGGATGCTTATGTTCGACCTCGGCGACGCCGTCGTTTAGCGCTTTGGCGACCTCTGCTCCCATGACTTGCACCTGATCGGTGAGAATCGAGACGGTTACGCCGGCCTCGTCCATGGTGCTGATATGCGCCGCCAAATCCTTGCGCGAAGGATGGAGCGTCAGACTGATTTCCTTGGTAACGATGCGTTTGCCGCCCGCCTGGGCCGCCAGCCGGTCGAAGAGTGCCGCCGGCATGTAATGATGATGTACGTCAACGATCAATTCCGCTTGAGCCATAATCGGAGTAACTCCCCTGGGTTTGATTTGCGAGCAAAAAGCAAGCTATTCGTTTGCGATCGGTTGCGCAAGGGCTGAGATTTTTCGTTTCAGTAACAGGAGGCGGGCTCGCGAGGATCGACCGGCAATCATTCAATATAACAGAAAGGCCCGGGCTCGAAGGAGCCGGGCCTTTCGCGCTGTGTCTAATGGCGCGATGCTATGACGGCTGTCCGTGATTTCTGTGACGTCGACTGCGCTGGGAAGCGAACATGTTTTTCAACTGCTCGCGCTGGTCGTTGGTCAGGATGGATTTGCCATTCTCAAGCGCCTCGACTCTCAGATAGCGAAGCTCGGAGCGGAGTTTTTCGGTTTCCTGAATCTTTATCTTTAGCTGGACGAGATTCGCCGGCGTCTCCTGCATCAGTTTGGCGATTTCGCCTTCCCCCGTCCTGAGCTGCTGGTGGAGCGGCTCGATCTGGCTCTGATAATGGGTCCTGGTCTTTTCCAGGTTCGCTACCTGATCCGCAGTCAGCTTCAGTTCGCTTTGATGCTTGAGCGCGACGCTGATAATCGGCGCGCCGCCGGCAAACAGCTGGTGCGCACCCGGCCTCCGGCCAAATCGCCCCTGACCGTCGCCATCGGCGTGCAACAACATCGGAACCGCAATAGCCGCCGATGCTAAGACTGCGCCGCCCAAGAACCATGCCTTCACTTTGTTCATATAATCCCCCCCTCCTTATGGGTTGGTTTTGTTCAATTAGACGACACAGGGAATAAAAAGTTTACTTTAACGAGGGGTCGTTCCAATCGTTCCAGTAGTTCCAATCGTTTCAAACGTTTGGAGCCCAATTCATGAAGCAGATCGCGCGCTGGGCGGCTAGATAATTACTCGCATTTATGGTTCGCTGGTAGTCTAAACAATTCTCCGGGAGGGGAAATGGAAATAGAGAAAAAGCTCAACACGATGGGGATCGAGTTGCCCGATCCGCCGACCCCCGCCGCGAATTACATCGGCTTTGTCCGGGTCGGCAATCTGTTGTTTATCGGCGGCAATATCGGCCGCATCAATGGCGTGCTCAAATACCGCGGCAAGGTCGGCGGCACGGTCACCCTGGAACAGGCCTATGACGCGGCGCGCGATTGCGCGCTCAATCATCTCGCGACCATGAAAGCGGCGCTTGGCGATCTCGACAAAGTAGAGCGCATTGTCAAGGTGCTGGGCTACGTGAACGTCGCTCCGGGATTTACCGACATGCCTAAAGTCGTCAACGGCGAGTCCGACTTGCTCGTTTCAGTCTGGGGCGAAAAGGGGCAACATACCCGCGCCGCGGTCGGCGTGGCGTCGCTCAGTCAGGACGCGCCGGTGGAAACCGAAATCATTGTGCAGATCCGCGAATAGAATTTTCCGCGAAATCTTTCGCCGCTATCTTGAATATACCGTGGAAATCATATTACAGTACCATTGTTTCTGTGGGCTGACGCAGCCGACGGCTTGCGTCATGATAGCTAAATAAACCGTGTCTTCCTTTTAATCCGGTCCCGCGAGGCTGGGAAAGGCGCCATGAATAGCTTAGGAACCATTTCGCATACTATCGTTTGACCCCTCGGTGAACCGAGGGGTTTTTTTTTGCCATGATGCAAGAAAAGCAAGTCCTTTTCGAAGCCGACGAATTGGCGCGCGCCATCAATCGCATGGGCCATGAGGTCATTGAACAGAGCAACGATGCGGCTGGTTTGGTTCTCATCGGGATTCGCTCGAGGGGAGTGCATGTGGCGCGCCGCATCGCGCGCAAGGTCGAGGAAATCACCGGAGTCGTAACGCCGGTCGGCGTTCTTGACGTCACGCCGTACCGTGATGACCGCGCGCAGGAACCGGGATCGGCTACGGTGGGCGCGTTTGAAGTGCCGGTGGCGGTGGACGATAAAACCGTGGTGTTAGTCGACGACGTGATTTTTCGTGGCCGGACGATTCGCGCGGCGATGGATGCGGTGGCGCAATTCGGGCAGCCGAAAAGAATTTTGGTCGCGGTACTCGTCGACCGCGGATCGCGGGAATTGCCTATTCGTGCCGATATCGTTGGAAAGAATGTGGAAGCGGGCGAAGGCAACCGAGTGAACGTGATGCTGGAAGAGTCCGACGGAATCGATCAGATCACGATCACCCGCTGGCAAGGCCGCGGCGCGCTGTGAGAATTCTGGAGCTGCGTGGATCATGCGCAACCTGATTTCCATCGCCGATTTGACCAACGCGGAGATCGAAGAAATCTTCGCGTTGGCGGATGACGCGGATAAGTTACGGAAGGAAAAGTCGGCAGGCGACCGGATTATGGCGACGCTTTTTTACGAGCCCAGCACGCGCACTCGTCTTTCTTTCGAGTCGTCGATGCATCGTCTGGGCGGCGAGGTGATCAGTTGCGCTGACATGCGCGCGTCGTCGGCGGCCAAAGGAGAAAGCCTTGCCGACACGGCCAAGGTGGTTTCCAGCTATTCGGATGTTCTGGTCGTGCGCCATCACTGGGACGGCGCGGTTCGCGCCATGGCCGAGCATGCTGATGTACCGGTGATCAACGCCGGCGACGGCCGCCATGAGCATCCGACGCAGACACTGTGCGATCTTTATACTTTGCGCAAGGAGAAGGGCGAGCTAAAAGGATTGACCGTGGTAGTTTGCGGCGACCTCAAGAATGGCCGGACGATTCACTCTCTGGTTTACGCCCTGGCGCGTTTTGGCGCCAACGTCGTGACCCTGGCTGCCGCCGGCATGGAACTTCCGCAGTATGTCTTGGAACGCTTGGAGCTGGATTACGGCTACAACTTGAGCCGGTTGGCCGCCGGTGATTTAGGCGCCGTGGTTACGGAAACCGACGCGCTCTATCTCACGCCGCAACAGCCGCACCAGTTGGCGCTCTTTACGCAGTTGGATGCCTCGATCCAGACGCGCATCAGCGCAATGGCATCCGGCCTACGCTACGACGCTTTTTATATGACGCGCAAGCAGAAGGAGCGGATCAAAGAAGGCGCCGGCGCTGGCAGCTATCCGACCATCGGAGACCGCTTTCTCAGGGAAAAGCGCTTTAAGGACACCGTGGTCATGCATCCACTGCCGCGGGTCGATGAGCTATCGCCGGAACTGGACCGCGACAAGCGCGGCATTTATTTTAAGCAGGCGGCCTACGGCGTGCCGGTGCGCATGGCGCTGTTAAAGTTTTTGTTTGACCGCGCCGAGGACAAAGCCGGGCCGGCGGTACATAAAGTCTTTTTGTATGAAAGCCCGGAGTCCCTTGGCCCCCACTGCGTCAATAGCAATTGTGTGACCGTCACCGAAGCCGGCTCGACGCAGCGCCGATTCGCTCTGCTCTCCGGCGGGCCCGGCGGAGCGCTGATTCTCAGCTGTGTCTATTGCGATCACCGGTTCAAAGTGCAACTGGTGGGCCATGTGAAGTCCAAACGCTACTGTGCCTACGATATTTCGCTCCGGGCGACGATTGGCGACTGGCTCGAGAAAAATGAGTTGGCGATCTTCGATTCGATCAAAGAGGCGGAAGAGCTCGGCTATGAGCCATACAAGAGCCGCGGACAGCGAATGATTATGAACGACGATGAGATCCAAGGGGCCGTCCAGTCGATGAGCCGGGAAATTCTCAAAGAATGCCAGGACCCAGACAGGCTGCTACTTCTCGGTATCCGCACCCAAGGTTCCGTTCTGGCGCGTCGCGTCGCGGCGGAACTGGAAAAGCAAAACAAGCGAAAATACGAGGTCGGCGAGATTGACATCTACGGCGCCGATGACGAAATTCGCCGGATTTCCCCCATCGCTACCGACGCCGGGCCGCTTAATCTTAGGGACCGCGAGATCGTGCTCGTAGACGATGTCATTTATACGGGCAGAACGATCAAAGACGCTCTGAGCATTATTTTCCGATCCGGCCGTCCCAAAATGGTGCGCCTGGCGGTTCTGATCGACCGGGGCCATAGGGAGGTTCCGGTGAAGCCCAATTTCGTCGGCAAACACATTCCGAGTTCGGAGCGGGAACGGGTGCGCGTTAAACTGCGAGCGACGGAGCAGGGTGAAAAAGATGAAGCGGTGATCTATTCGATCATCAATCTAAGCGACGGTGCGACGCGGCCGCGGCCGCAAAACGCGGCGGCGCCGACCAAATGACGGAAGGATAGCAAGCAATAGATGAAAGCGATCTTGGCATTGGCGGACGGACGCTATTTCGAAGGGCTCTCCTTCGGAGCGGCAGGCGAAGCGGCGGGTGAGGTGGTATTCAACACCAGCATGACCGGCTACCAGGAGATTCTCACCGACCCATCCTATGAGGGCCAGCTCGTTGCCATGACCTATCCACAGATCGGCAACGTCGGCGTAAACCTCGAAGATGTCGAGTCGAGAAGACCTTACACCAAGGGATTTATCGTCAAGGACTACACGGCGAGGCCGAGCAACTGGCGCGCCGCAAAACCGCTGCATGAATACATGGAGCAGCACGGCATCGTGGGCATTCAGGGAATCGATACCCGGTCGCTGGTGCGCCACTTGCGCGATCAGGGTTCTCAGGAGGGGATCATTACCACGGCGGACGCCAACCCGGCCGATACCATCGCCAAGGCTAAGGCTTCGCCGGGACTGGTCGGGCGGGATTTAGTGAAAAATGTGACCTGCGCAGCGCCCTACGATTGGGACGAAGGCGATTGGGAATTGGGCGAAGGCTACAAGAAGCGGCAGGCTGCGAAGAACCCCCGGCGGGGCAAAAAGGTGGCCAGCTTTCAATCTCCCGGCTTTTCCGTGGTCGCCTACGACTTTGGCATCAAGTACAACATTCTGCGCAACCTCGCCGAGTCGGGATGCCAAGTGAGAGTTGTTCCGGCGGACACTTCAGCGGCAGATGTCTTGGCCATGAATCCCGACGGCATTTTCCTTTCCAACGGTCCCGGCGATCCCGACGCGGTTCCCTACGCCAGGGAAAACGTGCAAAAGCTCATCGGCAAGAAACCGATCTTCGGTATCTGCCTCGGGCACCAGATCATGGGTCTGGCCTTGGGCGGCAAGACCTACAAACTGAAATTCGGTCATCACGGCGGCAACCAGCCGGTGATGGATGTGACCACGAGAAAAGTCGAAATCACGGCTCAGAATCACGGTTTTGCCGTGGACGCGGACTCCCTCAAGGGCGCGGTGGAAATCACTCATCTGAATTTGAACGACAATACGGTGGAGGGGTTAGCGCACAGAGAATTGCCGATCTTCTCCGTGCAATATCATCCGGAATCATCGCCCGGACCGCACGACGCCCATTATCTATTTAGTCGCTTCATCGACCTCATGGCAAAATTTCGAGGCCAATGATTCAATGCCCAAACGAACCGACATCCAATCGATCATGCTGATCGGCTCCGGCCCGATCATCATCGGCCAGGCCTGCGAGTTCGACTACTCCGGCACCCAGGCGCTCAAGGCGCTCAAGGAAGAGGGCTACCGGGTGATTCTCATCAACTCGAATCCGGCGACGATCATGACCGATCCCGGCTTCGCGGACCGAACCTATATCGAGCCGATCACCATCGACATTGCCGAGAAGATTATCGCCAAGGAAAGGCCCGACGCGCTGTTGCCCACCCTGGGCGGCCAAACCGCGTTAAATCTTGCCATCGATCTCTCGGAGCAAGGTGTTCTCGAACGCTACGGCGTGGAGATGATCGGCGCCAAGCTGGCGTCCATCAAGAAAGCCGAAGACCGCGATTTATTCAAAGACGCGATGCGCCGCGCCGGTATGGATCTGCCGCGCAGCGGCTATGCCCGCAGCATGCGCGACGCCGTGCGCATTCAGCGCCGGCTCAAGTTCCCGGTCATTATTCGCGCTTCGCGCACCCTCGGCGGCAGCGGCGGCAATTTCGCCTACGGCCCGGAGGACTTTAAAGAAGTGGTCCAGGCGGGACTCGGCATTTCCCCGGTGCACGAGATCCTGATCGAAGAGTCCGTGCTCGGCTGGAAGGAGTTCGAGCTTGAGGTCATGCGCGACCACAAGGATAACGTGGTGATCATCTGTTCCATTGAAAACTTCGATCCCATGGGGGTCCATACCGGCGACTCCATTACCGTGGCGCCGGCGCAGACCCTGACCGACAAGGAATATCAGCTCATGCGCGACGCCGCTTTGCGGATCATCCGCGAAATTGGCGTCGATACCGGCGGATCGAATATTCAGTTCGCGGTGAATCCCAAAGATGGCCGCATGGTGGTCATCGAGATGAATCCGCGGGTGTCGCGTAGTTCGGCCCTGGCGAGCAAAGCCACCGGCTTTCCCATCGCCAAGATCGCCGCCAAGCTGGCGGTGGGTTACACCCTCGATGAGATTCGTAACGATATTACCCGTGAGACCCCGGCCTGCTTCGAGCCGACGATTGATTACGTCGTGGTCAAAGTGCCGCGGTTTACCTTTGAGAAATTCCCGCAGGCCAAGGATCTGTTGACGCCGCAAATGAAATCCGTGGGCGAGGCGATGGCCATTGGCCGGACATTCAAGGAATCCCTGCAAAAGGCGATGCGTTCCCTGGAGACCGGCTCCTTCGGTTTTGAACCGCGGCTCCTGATCGCACCGGAGCGGCGTCAGGAGGCGCTCCAACTGGTGGGCGAAAAGCTTCGTAACCCGAATGCGCAGCGGTTGTGGTATCTCGGCGACGCATTTCGCCTCGGCATGAGCGTCGATGTGATTCATCAGCTTACCAGCTTCGATCCCTGGTTTCTCGAAAAGATCCGCGAAATCGTCATAACCGACTCGGAAATCGAAAAGTTCCACGGCACTCTTGGCGCCATCGACGCGGACTTGCTGCGGACTTGGAAGCAAATGGGATTTGCCGACGCGCGCATCGCGGCATTGACCGGCACGCGGGAAAGCGAGGTTCGCGCACTGCGCAAGACCAGGGGCGTTGAAGCGGTTTTCAATTCGGTGGACACCTGCGGCGCGGAGTTTCAAGCCTTCACGCCCTATCTCTACTCGACCTATGAAGGCGAGGATGAGTCGAAACCCACGGCGCGGAAGAAGATTCTGATCCTCGGCGGCGGCCCTAACCGTATCGGCCAGGGTATCGAGTTTGACTATTGCTGTGTGCATGCCGCCTTCGCGTTACGCGAAGAGGACTACGAGACCATAATGGTCAACTGCAACCCGGAAACCGTAAGCACCGATTATGATACTTCCGACAAGCTCTATTTTGAGCCGCTGACGATGGAAGAAGTCTTGAACATCGTCGACCGGGAGAATCCCGATGGCGTCATCGTCCAGTTCGGCGGCCAGACGCCGCTCAAGCTGGCTTTGCCTCTGGAGCGCGCCGGCGTCAAAATCATCGGCACCTCGCCGGACAACATTGATCTGGCCGAGGACCGTGAGCGCTTCGCCGAACTTTTGCATCGTCTCGAGATCAAGCAACCGGATAACGGCATCGCGCGCTCCTATGAGGCCGCCTTTGAAATAGCCGGGCGGCTCGGCTATCCCGTGCTGGTTCGTCCGTCGTACGTCCTGGGCGGCCGCGCCATGCAGATCGTTTATGACAGCGAGGAACTGCGCAATTACATGACCCACGCGGTGGCGGCTTCACCCGAGCATCCGGTGCTAATCGATAAATTTCTTGATGACGCGGTGGAGGTCGATGTCGACGCCCTCGGCGATGGCGAGGATGTCGTGATCGGCGGGATCATGGAGCATATCGAACGCGCCGGAGTTCACTCCGGCGATAGCGCATGCAGCCTGCCGTCGAAATCCATCGCGCCGGCGATCCAGGACGAAATACGCCGGCACACCATCGAGCTGGCCAAGGCGCTCAACGTCCGCGGTCTCATGAACGTGCAGTTCGCCGTGCAGAAGGAAAAGGTCTATGTCCTGGAAGTGAACCCGCGCGCTTCGCGCACCGTCCCTTTCGTGAGCAAGGCCATCGGCGTTCCGCTGGCCAAATTGGCGGCGCGCATCATGATCGGAAAAAAACTCAAAAAGCTGGGTTTCACCGCCGAAATAATGCCCAAACATGTATCGGTCAAGGAAGCGGTCTTTCCGTTTAATAAATTTCCCGGCGTCGACACGATCCTCGGGCCGGAGATGAAATCCACCGGGGAAGTCATGGGGATCGACACTTCCTTCGGTTTGGCTTTTGCCAAGGCGCAGTTGGGCAGCGGCATGCGCCTGCCCAAGTGCGGCAAAGTTTTTATCAGCGTGGGCGATAACGATAAACCGAGCATCGCGTTGGCGGCTGAGAAATTACATCGCGCTGGCTTTCAAGTCGTTTCGACCCGCGGCACCGCGGCCTTTCTCGATGCCAGGGGGATTCCCACCGAGGTGGTCAACAAAGTGCAGGAGGGGAGCCCTCATATCGCCGACCGGATCAGGAACGGCGATATCGCGATGGTCATCAACACTCCGACGGATGCGCACTCCCACGCCGATTCGTACCTGCTCAGACGCTACGCGTTGGACTACCAAGTGCCGTATTTCACCACCATCGCGGGGGCGGAGGCGGCAGCGGAGGCCATCGAATATCTCACGCATAGCGATTTCGAGGTCAAGGCGCTGCAAGATTACGGGGTGGCAGCGCTACCCTAAACGCTTGCGCGCGTTCCAATCGTTCCAGACGTTCAAAACGTTCAAACCGTTAACAACCTCCGAATACGATTTGAACGGTTTGAACGGAGCGCAGCGTTGAACGGCTTGAACTGTTATTTGAAGCGGTTGACTGCAATCAACTTCATGGCTATTTCGCAGCAGCCTGCTAGGCCGCCTCCTGGGGAAGTTCAATCCTTAAGCCAGTGCCTGCGCGCGCTGGAGCAACCGCTCAGTTTTCTTAAAGGCATTGGCCCGAAACGCGCCGCGGAACTCGAGGGCATCGGTCTCACCACGGTCGAAGATCTCCTTTATCATCTTCCGTTTCGCTATGAAGACCGGCGCGGCATCAAAGGAATTCGTGACGCGGTGCCCGGCGCCCTTTTGACCTGTATCGGGCGGCTTTCGAAACTAAAAAAACACTTTAATCCGCGCCGGCGCGGGCAAATGCTTAGCGCGATGTTAAGCGACGAAACCGGTGTTCTAAGCCTCTTTTGGTACCGCGCGCCGGGTTATCTCGTCGGGCGTTTGCCCGAAGGTGCGCGGCTTTTAGTCCACGGTAAGGTTGAATCTGATTCCCGCGGCGGAAAGCGCATCGTTCACCCGGAATTCGATGTTCTGGATGAAGACGGCGCCGGCGAGCTGGAAAGAATCCTGCCCGTGTATTTGCATCCCGCCGGTGTCTCTTTGTCTTTACTGCGAAAATGGATCGCTCTCGCGCTGGCTGATTATGGACCCTGCTTGCCGAGTCTTTTGCCGCTGGCCACCAGTGAACGCCAGGGCCTGCTACCCATATCGGCGGCATTGTCCGAACTGCACCAACCGCCGTCGGCATCGCATATTGCAGCGCTCAATACTTTCGCCTCCAACGCCCATCGCAGCATTATTTTCGACGAGCTTTTCTACCTACAGCTTGGCTTGGCGCTGAGAAAGCGCGGTCGAGCCGCGGCCGAAGGGGTGCAATTGCATTCGTCACGGCGTGAGCTTGGAGCGGCGATGCGCGGCTTGTTGCCCTTCACGCTCACCGGTGCGCAGGAGCGCGTATTGCGTGAAATCCAGCAGAATATGAACTCATCGCGCGCCATGCAGCGGCTGGTCCAAGGTGACGTCGGCGCCGGCAAGACGATGGTGGCGTGGTTCGCTTCTTTGCGTGTCATCGAAGGTGGTTACCAGGCTGTCTGGATGGCGCCCACGGAGCTCTTGGCGGAACAACATTTCCGCAACATCGCGGGCTTTGCCAAAGCCTTGAAGATCAACGCGGCGCTGCTCACCGGCTCGATAAATGCCACGGACAGGAAATCTATATTGGGCCGCGTCGAGAGCGGTGAGATTCAGTTTCTTGTCGGCACCCATGCTTTGATCCAGGAGGGTGTGCGCGTGCCGCGCCTGGGGCTGGGCGTTATCGACGAGCAACATCGTTTCGGCGTGATCCAGAGGCTTTCACTAAAGCGCCTGCTGGCGCCGGATGCGCAAATCTGTTGCCGGGGCGGCGGAGCCCCACATGCTGCTCATGAGCGCCACGCCGATTCCGCGCAGCCTCGCCATGGTGCTGTACGGCGATCTTGATGTTTCTTTTCTTGACGAGTTGCCTCCAGGACGAACGCCGATCCGCACCAAGGTCTTTTATCCTAAGGAGCGCCGCGCCGTTTATGAGACTGTCGCGCGCGAGCTGCGCCAGAAACATCAAGCATTCATTATTTATCCCCTGGTCGAAGCGAGCGAGGAGCTAACGCAGGTGCGCGATGCCTCTCAGATGGCGCAAAAGATGCGCGACGGGGTCTTCAAAGAATTCGGCGTCGGTCTGGTGCATGGAAAAATGGCCAACGATGAGCGTGACGAGGTCATGCGGTCGTTCAGGGACGGCGCCATTGGAGTCTTGGTCGCCACTACCGTTGTCGAAGTGGGCATCGATATCCCCAATGCGACGGTGATGGTCGTCGAACACGCCGAAAGATTCGGCCTATCGCAGTTGCATCAGTTGCGCGGCCGGGTGGGGCGCGGCAGCGCGCCGGGCACGTGCCTGCTCATCAATCGCGCGCCGCAAAATCCGCTGGCGGCGGAGAGACTGAGCGTGATGGAACGAGAATTCGATGGCTTCAAAATCGCCGAGGCCGACCTGCGGCTGCGCGGCCCAGGGGAATTTCTCGGCACCCGCCAGTCCGGCATGGGCGATTTTCGCCTTGCCAATCTGGCGCGCGACACGGAAATCCTCATCGAAGCGCGCCGAGAAGCGCAGCTCTACTTGGAAAAAGATCCTAATCTAACAACTCCGGAATCCGCCGGCCTGCGCGAAGTGTTAATTCATCGCTGGGGCAAGCGCTTGCAACTCGGCGCGGTGGGATAGGGGAGATTAGATCACGCTAAATTTCTGATTGCGCGCGAGAAAACCGGGTGATATTTTTCCGCTGAGCGCAAAGAAAAATCGATTTGGAGATAAACCGATGGCAAAAATATCAGATCCCTGGGATCGCCACGACTGGAGCTCGCAAAAATACGTATCCCAGTGGGCGGAGCGGCAGGAGGAACGGGAGGCCGATCGCGAGGCTATTTTTCGATTGATGACGAAAGTCCCGGGCCATAAACAAGAGGCGCCGATCAAAATTCTCGATCTCGGCGCGGGCTATGGGGCGCTGGCCCGGTTTCTATTGAGTCATTTTTCCAACGCCACGGCTGTGTGTCAGGATGGCTCGGAGGAGATGGTCAAGCTGGGCCGCCAGCGCATGAAAGAATTCAAAGGACGCTTCAAGTACGTTCTCTGTGATTTTAGCAAGCCCGGCTGGAGCCGGAAGATCAAAGGCCCTTTTGACTCCGTTGTGTCATCGATAGCGATCCATAACGTCCGCTTGCCGGACACCATTCGGGCGATCTACGGCGAAACTTTTTCACTGGTGAAAAGTGGCGGGTGTTTTCTGAACTTCGATCGCATGACGCCCTCCCAGCAGGACCAGCTCAAATGGATTAGAGAAGCGGGATTTGAGAATGTGCAATGCTTCTGGGACGGAGGAAGAAGAGCCCTCGTGGGCGGATTCAAAAAATAGCCTGGGCCACTCTTGTCCAAATTAGCCGTCACAAAGACCACGAACACCGATTATGACTCGCGCAAAGGCGCAAAGACGCCAAGGTGGACGGGCCGAGGCCCGTCATCCCGAGCAAATGCGAGGGATCTAAGAAGGATTTCTCCCGGAGTTTACCCTGAGCTTGGCCGAAGGGGTCGAAATGACAAAGAATATTGCTTGGCGTCCCTTCGACGTTGCTCAGGACATGCTTGGCGCGAGAATAGAATTCTTTGGGGTGGGTTCTGATCTACAACGAGGCAAGCCAGTTAGGAAGAACCTATAATCAGCAGCAAAAGCGATAAGGATTACACAGCCGCAAATAGCTATTGACATCCGGTGCGTGACAGCGATACAGGACAGTGCAGTCGTCTTCTTCGAGGTGGGGGAGAAATGGACGGGGAGCGCTCGTCGGCCTTTGATTTAGCATCCGCTCCCGACACTAATGTTTGGATCGGCGCGCAATGCAAGTTGCCGGTCCGGGTAATTTCTCGAAAGGATACGATCAATGAAGCGCATGCGCAGGCATATTGCGGCGACCGTGATGTTAGCCTGCACGATAGGCATAGCTCATAGTGCCGAAAAATTGGGAAAGCCCACGACTCTGCCTCGGGGGATGTTCCAGGCGAAGGTCACCAAAGACTACCTTACGCTGGAAGCCAACGAGGCGCCTCTGGCAAAAGTCTTCGAAGAGATTGGCAAGCAAGCAGGAATCATCATTGATAGTAATCTCGGTCCGGAAGAGAAAATCACGATTCAGCTCCATCACGTCGCTCTGGACGAGGCGCTCAATCGATTGGCAAAAAACATAACTATTCTCTACGCTCAAGTTCCCAACGACAAGGGCCGCCGCATTACCAGGGTAGTTGTCTTAGGCGAAGGGACAAGGCCGCCGCCCAAACGGACCGAAGCATCCATAGAAGAATCGACAAAGACGATTGTGCCTGCGCCACAGCAGCCGCCGGCCAAGCGCGTCGAACCACCCCCCCAATCGTCAAAGACAGAGGCTACGCCACGACCGCCGCCCTTTAAATTCGAGTTCGACCCGGCGGCTCTATGAAGAAGCCGTGATCTGACGATGAAAAAACTACTTCGCTTTGTCCGGCATCCGGTTCGGGAACGTTTTCTACAGAAAGTCACCCTGGCTTTGAGTGTAGCCCTATGGCTCTTCAGGTTGCCTATCATTGTGCGCATCTATAGTATTTCCGGGTTGCTTGAACGGCTCACGCGTACTGCGCGGTCTCACAAAAAACAAACGGCTCTGGAGTTAAAGGAAGCGGTCCCGATTGTAACGCGGATATGTCACCTGAGGCTTTTCGGTGCGCGAGTCTTTCCGCGCGCATGCTTACGACAATCCTTGACGCTCTATCGAGTGTTGACTCGTATGGGCTATCCAGTCGAGATCCACTTCGGCGTCCGTAAAGACGGTGACGATCTGCTGGGTCATAGCTGGGTCACGATAGAAGGAAAACCGTTGGCAGACGGAACCCAAACATATCTCTTTAAAGCCGTTTACTCATACTCTTCCGTTTCACTTCCTTCAAATTCAGATGAAACGGTTCAACTGTTGCAAGCGTGTCTATTTACACGAGGAGGTCATCATGGACGAGAAGAAACTCCCGCTGTCAGCACAACCTAACGAGCAAGAACCTGCTCCGACAGTGGATAAGAAACCCTGGGAGGAGCCGAAGCTCGCTTTTGTCGAGCCTAAATTGACCAAGCACGGATCACTCGAAGAGATTACCGGGCAAGGCTTCTTTGGCGGCTTCACGCCCCCCGGAGTGAAAGGGTCTTCTTAGGAAGTGGTAAATGGCTCTTTTCGCCTTTCGTGATCTCACTCTAGAGGTATTGCACGATTGTGAGAACACATTCAGTAATTTAGCGGAGCTTCTCGAGGAGCTGTCCTGGGTAAAAGTGCCTTGCCCAGTGACGCCGTCTCTTCGTCTTTCCGTCGGGCTTCGCAGTAATGGATTGAGAGCCCCTCCATGGGCTCGCGAACTGTTCCGAGCAGATGGCTTCTCCGCCCTTGTAAGCGGGGACGACTTCTATCTCACCGACGGTTCCTCACTCCTGTACCTCCAACCTGGGCAGGGGCAGGGAACGGCATCTATCGCTCCTTCCTTTTTTACCAAACACCCACTCCTCCAAAGTAATTTTTGGGCATTCGGCCTGCTGAAACTTCTCCGGCCCTTGGGACTCTACAGTCTCCATGCCGCGGCAGTCGTTGCAAAAGAAGGACTGGGCCTCCTGATTGTCGGCCCATCCGGCAGTGGCAAGTCGACATTAGCAATCGGGTTGATTCGCCACGGGTGGCGCTATCTCTCGGATGATGCCGTGCTTCTACGCTCTCAGGCGGAAAAAGTAGAAGCCTTGGCATTACGTAAGCACTTCTATATTGACGCCGATCAGGCGCCATCCTCTGGCGAGCTTCCTCTAGGCGAGGAGGTCCCCGATACTGCCGGGAGGCAAAGGAGACGAGTTCATCTCGAAGGTGCCTATACTGGGCAGCATCTAGGACAATGTCTCCCGCACGTGTTGCTCTTTTCCCGCATCGTTCCACAGGCGCAAAGCAGCTTGCTTCCCATCGATCGAATCGACGTCCTCCGGCGCTTGCTAGCCGGAAGTGGCCCGCAACTGTTTGACAAAGCCACGATGACTCGGCACCTGGAAGTCCTCAAGAGATTGGTGCAGCAGACCGCGGCTTATGAACTCCGGGCAGGACTCGATCTCTTCCGTGATCCGATGATGTTAATGCGTCTCCTGAACGAAGCTGAAGGAGCACGGAGATGGCCCGCCTCGTAATCGAGCTAACCAACCGCTGTAACTTGCGCTGCCAGCATTGCTTTGAAGAGCGGCATGCTGCCACTGGAGATCTGTCGCTAGAAATTTTTGAAAAAGTGCTATCGGAGGGAAAAGGCTGCGGTATCGACCACCTGGCCTTTACCGGGGGAGAACCAACCATTCACCGCCAGTTTGACGAAATCATTTCACGGGTCTGTGAGGCGGGCTACACCTTCAGCTTCGTTAGCAACGGCATGAACTTTCCTCATGTTTATCCATTGCTCCTTCTGCACCGTCAGTGGTTTACCGGCGTGACCTTCAGCCTCGACGGGGCGCGCGAAGAAACGCATGACAGACTCCGTGGCAAGGGTTCGTACCGGCATGTGATGCGGGCGGCGAGTATCTGCGTTTTTAAAGACCTGCCTTTCACTCTCAACATGGTTCTCACGGCGCAGAACCGGCATGAGATCGCCGAGATGGTCTGGCTCGCGGAGCGGCTGGGCAGCGGTGGAGTTCGTTTTGGTCACTTGATGCCAACGCACGAAACAGCCGTGCGCGGGCTGGATCTATCTCCGCAAGAGCGCCGCGCAGTGGAAGCGGAGATCTGGCGTTTGCAAAAGAGTGCTGCCGTTCCGGTGGGCATGGCTCCTGGATATTTCAGCGAGTCACCTTTCTTTCCCTGCGCTCCACTGGAACTAAAGGAGTTTAATCTCGATTACCGCGGGAATCTCACTCTATGTTGTCATCTTTCCGGCTATGCCGGAGTCAATCAAGGAACGGATGTTATGGGAAATCTTCACGAGGTAAGTCTCGCTAATGCTTGCGAGCGTTTCCAGCAAAACGTGGCAACGTACCTGGCCGACAAGCATGACAAGGTCAATCGCGGTGAGTTCAGTGAGCTGGATCATTTTCCGTGCTGGTACTGTGTGAAGTATTTAGGCAAGGTGCATGAAGCGCCGAGTTGGTAAAAGATTTTTTCTTCGGTCAAGCGTGAAAAGTCCGACGGCCTGGCGGGATAAGGAGGATTCATGACGACATTGGATCAGAAACTTCGACTTCATCCAGATGTGGTTGACACTAAGCTCGATGAAGACGAGATTGTTCTACTTCATCTAAAAAGCAAACTTTACTTCAGCCTAAACCTCACGGGCGGACGAATCTGGCAGGGGATAAAAGAAGACCTGTCGCTAAAGGAGATCAGTGCACGTCTCCAGACTGAGTTCGCGGTGGAGGCAGAGCAGGCTAACCGCAGCGTACTTGCTCTTGTTGACGAGCTGTCGCAACAGCAGCTTGTGGAAGTGTTGGTTTAGAAAGTCCCGTTGTGCTTATTGACGCTGAAAAAGACCTGCTGCTCTGTTGCGCCCGAACTACTATGGACGCTGACAGTGCTGCGCGGATTAGATCGCTCCTCCGGGACGACATCGACTGGTCCGCTTTGCTCCAGACAGCACTAAGCCATGGCGTGATGCCGCTGCTGTACCGCAGCCTGAGTAGCACCTGCCCGGACGCTGTACCCAAAGTTTTCCTTGAGCAGCTTCGAGCTGCCTTCTATGCTAACGCCGCACACAATACGCTGCTCGCAAGGGAACTGCTGAAACTCCTGCGACTCCTCGAAACGGACGGCATTCCCGCCCTGCCTTTCAAAGGGCCTGTTTTGGCTGCGTCCGTTTACGGAAATCTGGCGCTTCGACAGTTTGGTGACCTGGACATCTTGATCCGCGAGCAGGATGCTGAACGCGCGAGAGAAATACTGCTTTCTAACGGTTACCGGCGCCTCACTCAGATTTCTGCCGCGCACGCAGCGGCGTTTCATCGCGCTCGCAAGGTGTATGAACTGGTGCGTCAGGATGAAAAGATCCTTGTGGAGCTGCACTGGGCCATCACCTCGTGGACTTTCTTTTTTCCCCTTAATCCAGCACACTTGTGGGAACGCCTTGAGACAGGATCACTTGAGGACACACCGGTCCGTACCCTAGCACCCGAAGACCTGCTCCTGATCCTGTGCGTGCATGGTGCGAAGCACTATTGGAGCAGGCTCGGCTGGATCTGCGATGTGGCTGAATTGCTTCGCGTTCACCCAGGACTGAAATGGACAGCCATCCTCCTACAGGCAAAGCAATTAGGCGGAAGGCGGATACTCTTTCTGGGTTTGTTCCTGGCGCATGTGCTATTGGACGCCGAACTGCCAAAGGAGGTTTGGAAAGAAATAAACGCGTGATCCTGTGGTGCCCCGGCTCGCTACCAAGGTGCAGACACGGCTCTTTGCCCAACATCACGCCCAGCTCTCGGCTGTCAACGACCCGGCCTTTTACCTTAAACTCCGAGAACGTATACGTGAGCGCATGCCATGTGCGCTGTATCTTGCATACCTGAGGCTACCTGCCCGTCTCAAAACTGCATTGTTGCTGTCGGCACATGGAGGCTTTGAAGGCCTAAAGTTTCTCCGACCTTTGTTCCGAAAAACGTTCTGATCCGTGTGCTTTTCATTATTCAACTTCGTTTCAGCAATGCATCAAACGGCGAGAGGTTAACAGCATGGTTCGCATTCATGTCATTCACCCCAGGGCTTCAGCAGAATCTTCATTCTTCTTGGATGCCCAACACATCTACAAATAGTTGAAACGGCGCCCTCTGTCGTAAACAGATGACAAAGGGCACCTCAACCACCTCCCCAGGACTCATTAGACCATCGGCAAACCCCTGCATCCGTGGAGCGAGTAATTTGGCACCGGCGCCGGTCGGCCCACCCTCGGCATTCTGCAGCAGGTTGCCGTTCGTAAGGGTGGTGACCAGGACCATCAGGGCCGCCAGCGGGGGACTGGTTGGCTGGTTCGTCAGTCGAGCTTCAAAGCGGAATTTGTCCCAACAAAGCCGGCTGGGCAGCCCGCAGGGTCTGGGGAGGTCTCAAACGTCTCAGGCAAGGGGACAAAGGAGACCAGAGTGTTCACCACGGTGGGCGAGGTGTTGAGCAGAATGGAGACTGTGTTGGAAGAGGATTAGCGGTGGCCAGATCTTGGTGGCCATCGCCATTGAAGTCGCCCACCGTGATGGAGACAGGCCCGGCTCCCACGCCGAAATCCTGCGCGCTCTGGAAGGTGCCATCGCCCTGGCCCAGCAAATGGAAACGGTTTTGGAAGTATTGGCCACGGCCACATCTTGGTGGCCGTCGACGTTAAAGTCACCCACTGTGGTGGAGTTAGGCTCGGCTCCCACCCCGACATCCGGGGCGGCTCTGGAAGGTGCCATCGCCCTCGCCGAGCAAAATGGAGACGCCGTTGCCTCTGAAATTGGCTGTGGCCAGATCAGGGCGACCATCGGTATTGAAGTCCCCCATTGTAATGGGAGATAGGCTCGAATCCCACCCCAAAGTCTTGGCGGGTCGGAAAGTGCCATCACCTTGCCCCAGTACGAGTGGAGACAGTGCTGCCCCGTGAAATCGGCGGTGGCCAGATCGGGGTGGCCATCGGCATTGAAGTCCCCCTGCACCCGTGACAGATGCAGGGTTGAAAGCTCCCACCGTGGATGTCCGGGAGCGGCGAGGAACGTGCCATCGCCCTGACCTAGCACGAGTGGAGACGGTGCTGATCCCCTCACTAGTGATGGCCAGATCCAGGGCGGCCATCGGTGTTAAAGTCCCCCACTGTGACGGAGAGGGGAGTGCCTCCCACCGTGGATGTCCGGGGCGGCGAGGAACGTGCCATCGCCTTGGCCCAGCAGGATAGAGACGGTGTTGGAACCTGAAATTGGCCACGGCCAGATCGGGGCGACTATCGGCGTATGAGTTCCCCCACTGTGACGAAGATAGGGTTGGTTCCTACCGTGACGTCCGGGGCGGCGAGGAACGTGCCATCGCCTTGGCCCAGCAGGATAGACCCGGTGTTGGACCTGAAATTGGCGGTGGCCGAGATCGGGGCGGCCATCGCCATTGAAGTCCCCCACCGTGATAGAGAAAGGCCCCACCTTCCACCGCGAAGGCTTGGCGCGGTCAGGAAGGTGCCATCGCCCCGCCCCAGCAGGCTGGAGACGCTGTCGACTGAGGAATTGGCGGTGGCCAGATCGAGGCGGCCATCGGCATTGAAGTCCCCCACCGTGATGGAGCGAGGGCTATCTCCCACCCCAACGTCTTGCGCGGGCCGGAAGTTGCCATCGCCCAGGCCCACTAGAATAGAAACATTACCGGAAAAGATATTAGCGGTGGCCAGATCGAGGCGACCATCGGCATTGAAGTCCCCCACCGTGATGAAGTATGGGCGCGATCCCATTGCGATGTTGGTGTGCTGGAAGTCGCCATTGCCCAGGCCCAGCAAATGGAGACGATGGGCTGGCACAGAGCCACGGCCAGATCGAGCCCGGCCATCGACGTTGAAGTCCCCCACCGTGATGGAGAAAGGCCCACCTTCCACCGCGAAGGCTTGGGCAGGCCGGAAAGTGCCGTTGCCCCTGCCCAGCAGAATGGAAACGGTGTCTGGACCCGCTACTGGTGGTGGCCAATCGAGGTGGCCATCGGCATTGAAGTCGCCTACCGTGACAGAGATAGGTCCACCTTCGACCCCGACGGCTTGCGCGGCCTGGAAGGTGCCATCGCCCTGGCCCAGCAGAACGGACACGGTGCTGTCATCGAGATTGGCAGTGGCCAGATCGGCGCGACCATCGGCATTGAAGTCCCCCACCGTGACGGAGAACGGGGAAGGCCCCCACCGCAACGTCCCGGGCGGACCGGAAAGTGCCATCGCCCTGCCCCAACACGATAGAGACCGTATTGGTAACCCAGGATTGGACGTCACCAGATCGAGGTGGCCATCGGCATTGAAGTCCCCCACTGTGATGGAGCTAGGGAAAGTCGTCCACCGCGACCGTCCCGAGCGGCGAGGAAGGTGCCATCGCCCTGCCCTAGCAGGATGGAGACCGTGTTGGAATTGACATTCGCCGTGGCCAGATCGAGCGGCCATCGCCATTGAAGTCCCCCATCGTGATTGAGACAGGGGCGACGCCCGCCCTGAAGTCGCGTCTGGCGAGAAACGAAACGTCGTCATGCGCACCAACATAGCTCCCTCCTGCTGTTGGCTTTCACATTAAACTGACAATTTCTTGCTGATTATTTTGATTCATGTGAATAGAAGGAATGCCGGGGCGGGTGGCCGTCCCGGCATTTTTATCTACACCAATTCGGTAGCCGCGAGTCTGACATGTTCAGCGGCGACTTGCTGGCATTTTTCATTGGCAGCGGCGATCAGAGCGCCGCGGGCGAGGTGGTTGGCTCTTCGAAGTAGGCCGGCCGAGCCTTGCTGGATGGCGGTGATGGCCGGCTGTGAGAAGAGCTGAGTTTTCACTCCGGCGATACTGAGGTGGTGGGCGAGGTAAAGTTGCATCTGCTCGGTGTCGATTCCTTCGAGATGGCTTCTGGCGACGATGCGGGAAGCCAGCGGCAAGGAGGAGCGGTACTGGAGCAGATCGAGAAGGTTATTTTGGCCTGAGAGGATCACGGGCAGATGGGGTTTGGAGTCGGCATCGAACTGGCAAAGGGTATGGAGTTCGGCGAAGACATCGAGTCTGAGCAGGCTTGCCTCATCGATGATGAGGAGCGGTTGGATTTTCTTGTTGACGAGCTCGACAATAGCATGGCGAATGATGCGGGTAAGCGCGGCTCGGGAAAAGCTTTTGGTCTCGACATCGAGGGCGGCGGCCAGTTGGCGGTAGGTCTCCAGAATCGAGCCGGCACAGGCGGTGATCCAAAGGGGATGGAACTGCGAGGGATGAAGACGGCTTGCGGCAAAGCGCAGCGCGGTGGATTTCCCCGCGCCGACCTCACCGGTCAAAAGGCCGATGGCGCCCAGCCGCAGCACATAATCAAAGCGCTCGGTAAAGTCCGAGAGCGCGGGGGTGGTAAAGATTTCCTCGGCGTTTAACTCGATGGAGAAGGGTTCGCGCATAAAGCCGAAGAAGCTGCGATACAAGGGATGGCGCGTCATCGCGGTTCCTCCTTTTTCCCTGCAAAGGGGAGCTTGCCGCCGCTTAGAGCCCGGGGTTGGGTGTGGATTTTGAGAGTATCCTTTTCGCGCTGGACGCGGCAGTTGACGTTTAGGTCCACGACGGTAAGCATGCCGTAGGATTTACCCTCGAAGCGAGCTTCGATGCGGGCAAGATCGTGGGCGTGATAGAGTAGGATGATCTGCTTGCCGATAAGCGCGATGGGAGATTCATAGAGGCGCCCCGCCAGCGAGACGGTGCGGTCTTTGGCAACCCGGCGGCGGGCCTGTTGACGGAAGTGATCTGGGAGATCTTTAGGCGCGCCGCGCACACACTCGCAATGGGCGGCATAGCGTGCCAGCGGGGTTTGCCCGGTGCTTTTGTGCTCCCGGTTATGGTAGAGCTCTCGGAGCCAGCAATCGAGTGCCAGGTTGAGATCGGTAAGACTTTGGGCGCGCGCAGCGGGGAGAAAATCGCTGCGCACGGTGCGGAAAAAGCGCTCGATCTTGCCTTTGCCCTGGGGCTGATAGGGTCTGGCGTGAACCAGGGCAATGCCCAAGGAGGCGGTGATCTGGTGGAGGTGAAACGAACGAAACGCCGGGCCGTTATCGACGTAAAGTTTGCGCGGCAAGCCACGGGTTAAAAGGGCCTGGCGCAGAGCGTCGAGATAACAGTTGAGATTCTCGCTTAAGTAGAACTGGGCATGGCAGATCAGCCGGCTCATGTCATCGATAAAGGCGATCAGATAAGCCTTGCGGTTTTTGCCCTGAGCGAGAACCGCGGGGCCGTGCATGACGTCGGACTGCCAGATGTCGTTGGGGAGTTCGGCCTCAAAGCGGCGCCGATCCACCGCCGCCTGTTCGCCGCGCTCCATCAATCCCTCACGCGTTAACAGTCGCCACACCGTGCTTTCGGCCAAGTGCTTTTCGCCATCGACCACGCCCCGTTGCTGAGCGGTGCGAATCAGGCTGCGCACGGTGGCGCTGGGCATCTCACGGCGCAGCCCGATCAGCGCCAGGGTGGTCTCTTGATCCAGGGCACGCCCCGCGCCTCGATCGCTGCGGCTGTGCGGATAGATCGCCTCGAGCCGCTGCCCGCCTTTCTCGTAGGCGCGAATCCAAGAGCGGATCGTTGCTGGTGAAAGACGGGTGCGCGTCGAGAACGGGATCTGCCACTGGCGGGCGCACTTCTCCACCAAAAGCCGCGCCCGCTCGCCCCAACCCAACCGTGTCGGGCTGACAAAGTCGCTGATCACGCCAAAACGGAAGATCGCTACTTGCTTTTTCTTCTCCTCATCCACGGGAAACCTCCTTGTGAGTTGTTTCCCGCTCTGTAGCCCAACGATGAGGACAGCAACAGAGAACTTTTCGGTAGGGTGTTCAAGGGCCTTTAAACGCCCCAGATTAAACCGATCGGCTCACCGCACAGATCCCCCGGCGTAAAAGCTCCGCAAAACCTTGCGCTAATCGCTCTTCATAGCTCATGCCGAGGTGCGTGCGAACCTGGCGCTTCAAAGCGCGCAGCCAATGACGCTGACGCGGAGGGTTACTCCCGGGGGGCCAGCGCCCCTGCTCAAGCCGATCCATCAAACACTGGCGCACTTTCGCCACCGCTGCCTGAATCCTTTTCCAGTATCCCAAAGGTCGCAGCCGCATCACCACTCGACACTCGGGACAGCGATAGCGCTTCAGATACACACTTTGACTGCCCGCCTCATCAAAGTACGCCGTCACATACCCGTGCCCCCATACCCGATCGCCCTTGCACTTCGGACAACGCTCGGGTTTCTCCCAGGGATACTTGCGCCCCAGTCCCACCAACGTCTTGACGCACACTTCCACAAAGAGTATCAGAATCTTGTTTGTCGGATGTGTGGGGCTTTGCCCCATCGCGGAGAGAAGGGGGTCGGCGAAACCTTTCCCTTCTCTCCCATCCTTTTCCTCCCCCTAAAAATGAAAAGCCTCCCTTACGGAGGCTTATCATAATCTGAAATTCTCTCACTCGCGGTCAAGGCATCATGAAAAAAACATCTCCTCCCTGATCAGGAAAAATGTG
>CAWJBB010000083.1:0-65068 GCA_963840855.1 uncultured delta proteobacterium | reverse complement strand
TCCGTGCGCAGAACGAATTCCCAATGTTGGGTTCCGCTGGTAACTCACGCACGTTTTTGATCGTTCCCCTTCGTCAGAAGGGGAACTCATTGGAACCCTGAACGCACGGCGTACCGAGGTTCGCCCCTTCACCCCGGTGCAGATCAAATTGCTCGAAACCTTCGCCGACCAGGCCGTGATCGCCATAGAGAATGTCCGGTTGTTCAATGAGCTCAAGGAGTCGCTGAGCAGCAGACGGCCACGAGTGAAATTTTGGGTGTCATCGCCAGCTCGCCGACGGATATTCAACCGGTGTTGGATGTCGTTGCTGAAAATGCCGCCCGGCTATGTGAGTCCGTTGACGCTCAGATCTATCGCGCCGAGGGTGATAACGTGCGGAAAGTGGCGAGCTATGGAAGTATCTCCCCTGTCCTCGCACTCGGCGATACTCGGCCCCTTAGCCGCAGCTTGGTCGGTAGCCGAGCCATTGTCGACCGCCAACTAATTCATATTCACGATATGATGGCGGAGCGGGAAGATGACTGGGATTTCTGGCATCTCGACAAGAGCCAGGGTGTTAGGACGATCCTCGCTGTCCCGCTGTTACGGGAGGATGTTCCCATCGGGTCCATCTTAATCCGGCGCACTGAGGTGCGGCCCTTTACCGACAAACAAATTGCCCTTCTCAAAACCTTCGCCGATCAGGCTGTGATCGCCATCGAGAACGTGCGTCTTTTTAAGGAATTGCAGGTTCGCAACCGCGATCTCACCGAAGCTCTTGAGCAGCAAACTGCCACCAGTGAAATCCTGGGCGTGATAGCCAGCTCGCCGACCGACCTCCAGCCTGTCTTTCAGACGATCCTCGACAATGCAGTTCGCCTCTGCGAGGCGCAAAATGGCGCGGTGTTCAGATTTGATGGAGAGGTCTTTCGAGCTCTAGTATGGAATAACATTTCACCGGCATTGTCGTCCTATGTACAAAACACGCCGATTCCACCCGGGCGAGAGAGCGCACTGCGTCGAGTAGGACTTGAAAAACGGCCGGTCCACATCCCGGACATGCTTGCCGACCCCGAGTGCGTTGTACCTACAGCTTACCGGGAAGAGGGGATGCGAACGAACCTCGCAGTGCCGCTGCTCAAGGAGAATAATCTGATCGGTGCAATCGCGATCCACCGCCGCGAGGTCCGGCCATTCACGGAAACTCAGATCAAGTTACTCGAGACCTTCGCCTCGCAAGCCGTGATCGCTATCGAGAACGTAAGGTTGTTCCAAGAACTTCAGGCGCGAAATCGTGACCTCACTGAAGCTCTGGAGCAGCAGACTGCAACGAGCGAAGTGCTGCGTGTCATCGCCAGCTCGCCTACCGAGCTTCAGCCGGTGCTTGATACAGTCATCGAAAACGCAGTAACACTTGCGGGCGCCAAGCAGGGCCACATCCGTCAGTACGACGGCGAGTTCCTCCGAGTCGTCGCCCATTACAACGAAACGGCTGAACAAATAGCAAAGCTTCAAGCCACACCTACCCGACCAGGCTTGGAGAGCCTGACCGGTCGTGCCTTCCTCGAACGAAAAGCCCAACATATTCTTGATGCTCAGGCGGAGCCCCGGGACGTGATGTTGTTCTACCAGCTTCGCATTCGTGAACTGGGTATGCGCACACTGTTGACCGTCCCGCTCTTAAGAGAAGGAGCGGCAATTGGAACGATCTCGATTTGGCGTGACTTCGTCGAGCCATTTACCGAGCGACAGATGGAGTTGGTCGAAACCTTCGCCGACCAGGCAGTCATCGCCATCGAGAACGTCCGGCTGTTCAAAGAATTGCAAGAACGCAACGCAGAATTGCGCGAGGCCCTGGAGCATCAGACCGCGACGTCTGAGGTGCTCGGCATCATCAGCAGGTCGCCGACGGACGTGCAACCAGTCCTCGACGCTATTGTAGAAAGTGCTGCGCGGGTTTGCGGTGTTGATGATGTGCACCTGCGACTTCATGAGGGGACGTTATGATTTCGCGGGCGCATTTTGGTCCTATACCGATCGCCAGGGCCGAGATCAGTATCGATGAGCCAAACGTTCGCTGGGTGCGTGAGCACGGTACGCACCACATACCCGACGTCCGTGCGGAGAACGAAAACCTATGGTTACGTTCCGGCCCCGACGTTCGCACTTTCTTGTCCGTTCCCCTTCACCAGAAAGGCGATCTCGTTGGCCTGCTGAACGCCCGTCGCATCGACGTGCGTCCCTTCACCTCGGTGCAGATCAAACTTCTAGAGACTTTCGCCGACCAGGCCGTGATAGCCATCGAGAACGTTCGGCTGTTTCAAGAGCTGAAGGAGTCACTGGAGCAGCAGACCGCCACCAGTGAAATCTTGGGCGTCATCGCCAGCTCGCCGACGGATATTCAGCCCGTACTCGATGTCGTCGCTAAAAGCGCAGCGCGTCTGTGCGGCTCAGATGATGCTCAAATCTATCGCGTTGAAGCGGATCTTGTGCGGAAAGTGGCGAGCTATGGGGTTATCCCAACTGCGCGTGCCGTCGGCGAGACGCGACCGGTCGCTCGTGGTACCGTGACTGGCCGCGCCATTCTTGACCGCCAGATCATCCACATTCAGGATATGATGACGGAGCGCGACGAGGACTATCCGGAAGCGCGCCGTATCGACGAGCAAATGGGAATTCGCACATCCCTCGCCGTCCCGCTATTGCGTGAAGGTGTCGCCGTTGGCGCCATCCTGATCCGACGCACGGAGGTGCGCCCCTTCAATGATAAACAAGTCGCGCTGCTCAAAACCTTCGCCGATCAGGCCGTGATCGCGATCGAGAACGTGCGGCTGTTCAAGGAACTTCAAGAGCGCAATGCGGAATTGCGCGAGGCCTTGGAGTATCAGACCGCAACCGCCGAAGTGCTCGGCATCATCAGCCGCTCCCCGACGGACGTGCAGCCGGTCCTCGACGCCATCGTCGAGAGCGCGGCAAAGGTTTGTGGAATCGATGATGTAGTGCTGCGACTCCACGAGGGGAACATTAGGGTTGCGCGGGCTCATTTTGGTGCCATGCCCATTGTCCGCCCCGAGGTCAGTACAGATGAGCCACAGGTTCGCTGGATGCGTGAGCATGGCACGCTCCATATTCCGGACGTCCGCGCACTAAACGATTTCCCAACGTTGGGCTCCGCCGGCTGGCGCACTTGGTTGGCTGTTCCGCTGCGTCAGCAGGGGGAACTCATTGGATCACTGAACGCGCGTCGCACCGAGGTTCGGCCCTTCACCCCGACGCAGATCAAGCTCCTCGAAACCTTCGCCGATCAAGCGGTCATCGCGATCGAGAACGTTCGGCTGTTCCAAGAACTCAAAGAATCGTTGGAACAGCAAACGGCGACGAGTGAGATTCTTGGCGTCATCGCCAGTTCGCCGACGGACGTGCAACCAGTTTTGGATACTGTGGCGGAAAATGCGGCACGACTGTGCGACGCGAGGGACGCACTGATCTTTCGTGTCAACGGGGACTTTCATGAAAGAGTCGCGAGTTATGGCTCAATGCCAGTACTCGGACAGACTTCCGACTCACTTAGGCGTGGAGGACCGGTGGGTCGAGCTATTCTCGACCGGGAAACGATCCATATACATGACCTCGCCGCAGCTGAATCCGATTTTCCCGACGCTCAGACCCGCGGGGTCGCCATGGGAGTTCGCACGGCGCTCATAGCGCCGTTGGTGCGCGAGGGTGTCGCCATCGGAGCGATTTATATTCGCCGCACCGAAGTCCGTCCTTTCTCCGACAAACAAATAAAATTACTAGAAACGTTCGCCTCTCAGGCGGTGATCGCCATCGAGAACGTGCGCTTGTTTAAGGAACTCGGTGAGCGCAACGCGGAGTTGCGCGAGGCGCTGGAGCATCAGACGGCGACAGCCGAGGTGCTCGGCATCATCAGCCGCTCGCCGACCGACGTTCAGCCGGTCCTCGACGCCATCGTCGAGAGCGCCGCGCGAGTTTGTGGGATCGATGACGTGGTGCTGCGACTCCGCGAGGGAAACAATCTGGTTGCGCAGGCTCATTTCGGTTCCATACCAGTTCCCGTGAGCCTCGTCGAGGTCAGTGGCGATCTACCACGGTTTCGCTGGATGCGTGAGCATGGCACGCTCCACATTCCCGACGTCCGCGTGCAGAACGAATTCCCATTGGTGAGTCCCGACGTCGGTTGGCGTACTCACTTATCTGTTCCTCTTCGCCAGCAGGAGGAACTCATTGGAACGCTCGCCGCACGTCGCACCGAGGTGCGTCCCTTCACCCCGGCGCAGATCAAACTACTGGAGACCTTCGCCGACCAAGCTGTGATCGCCATCGAGAACGTCCGGTTGTTGCAAGAGTTGCAAGCGCGAACCCACGAGCTGATCAGGTCGGTGGGAGAACTGAAGGCGCTCGGCGAGGTCGGTCAGGCGGTGAGCTCGACTTTGGATTTGGAAACCGTGTTGACGAGAATCGTCTCCCACGCGGTGCAACTGAGCGGCACCGACGGCGGGGCGATTTACGAATATGACGAGCCGTCCGAAGAGTTCCTGCTGCGCGCCACCGATCATATGGAAGAAGAATTGATCGCGGCTTTGCGGGCGAACCCGCCGCGGCTCGGCGATGGCCTGGTGGGCCATGCCGCTTCGAGCCGTGAGCCGATTCAAATTGCCGATATATCGGAATCCCACGCTTATGCGCCGCGCATGCGGGCGCTGCTCGATCGTTATGGTTTCCGCGCCAGCCTGGCGGTTCCCCTGCTGCGCGAAGAGCGCATCATCGGCGCCCTGGTCGTGCGGCGAAAATCTATCGGCGAGTTTCGTCCTGAGGTGGTCGAGCTATTGAAAACTTTCGCGACGCAATCGACGTTGGCGATCCAAAACGCCCGTCTGTTCCGCGAGATCGAAGACAAAGGCCGGCAGATCGAAGCGGCCAATCGACACAAGTCGGAGTTTCTTGCCAACATGTCGCACGAGCTGCGCACGCCGCTCAACGCGATCATCGGATTTTCTGAAGTGTTGCTCGATCCCTCTCTCTCGGTTACCGATGATGAACGGTCGCAGTTCCTGACCGACGTCTTGGGCAGCGGCAAGCATCTACTAAACCTTATCAATGAAGTCCTCGACCTAGCGAAGGTCGAGGCCGGCAAGATGGAACTGCAGATCGAGCCTGCGCTGCTGCAGGATGTCTTCGAAGCGATTCAGCATACGACGCGGCCGCTGGCAGCGAAGAAATCTATCGATCTTCGGGTTGAAAGCGACGAGCGTTTAGCCCCTTTCCCCATGGACGGTGCCCGAGTCAAGCAAGTTCTTTTGAATTTAGTGGGAAACGCTATTAAGTTCACGCCTCAAGCTGGACAGGTTTGGGTGCGAGCGGATGTTGAGGAAGGAACCGTGCGCGTCGAGGTAGGCGATACTGGGCCGGGAATCCCCGCCGCGGAGCACGAGCGGATCTTCCTTGAGTTCCAGCAGGTTGATTCGGGCGGCAGTGGCAAGCCGCAGGGAACCGGGTTGGGCCTTGCTCTGGCGAAGAAGTTCGTCGAGATGCATGGAGGGAAAATTTGGCTGGAGAGCGAAGTCGGTAAAGGCAGCCGGTTTTTCTTCACGCTCCCAATCGGATAGGGATATTCTCCCGCAAAGGCGCAAAGTTTGGAGCGTCTGTTGGTGGGTACTTCTTGTGGATTTTTTAAACTTAGCGACTTGGCGGGATAAAATCCGAATCGGCAAAAGATTATCTCCCGCAAAGGCGCAAAGCATGTCCTGAGCAAGGTCGAAGGGGCGCCAAGGTAAAGCACGGATTGTTCAGAGATAAGATGTCTTTTCCCAAACTTAGCGCCTTGGCGACTTGGCGGGAGATAAATCCGATTCCGGAGAAGAGTATACTCGCGCAAAGGCGCAAAGGCGCTAAGTTATGACTGAAAACGAGATCGGCAAGATAGCTCTGGACTCGGCGTTCGCCGTGCATCGGGAGCTTGGGCCTGGGCTACTTGAGAGTGTTTACGAGGCTGTCTTAGCGGCTGAGTTACTGCAACGTGGACTTTCAGTGGAACGGCAGGTGCCTGTCACGATCCGCTATAAAGGCATGACCTTCGACGAAGCGTTTCGAGCCGATCTTGTCGTAGAGGAGAAGGTAATTGTAGAGTTAAAGTCCGTTGAACGAGTAAGTGAGGCTCATAAAAAACAGGTGCAGACTTATCTGCGGTTAACCGGATGCAAGCTGGGTTTCTTGCTCAACTTTGGTGAAGCGCTAATGAAACGTGGCATCGCGCGTGTAGTGAATGGACTCGATGATGAATGAACCTTTGCGTCTTGGCGCCTTGGCGGGAGATAAATCCGATTCCGGGGAGAAGAGTATACTCCCGCAAAGACGCGAAGGCGCAAAGGTTCGGAGGATTAGCTTATGGACAATCTTCGTTAAGTCTTCTAAAACTTAGCGTCTTTGCGCCTTGGCGGGAAAAATCTTTATGAATGAAAAGAAAATTTTGCTGGTTGAGGACAATGAGGTCAACCGTCGTCTGGCGGGTTTTCTGCTTCGCTCGCAAGGCTATCAGGTGCGCGAGGCGACTTCAGCAATAGAGGCCTTCGAGATCCTGCGGACGGAACACCCGGATCTCATCGTGATGGACATTCAACTTCCCGGAATAGATGGGCTTGAAGCCACGAGGAAGCTCAAGGAGCAACCAAATACCGCTGATATTCCGGTAATCGCCGTAACCTCTTATGCCATGAAGGGCGATCGGGAGAAAGCGCTGGCTGCGGGCTGTGCCGGTTATGTCACCAAGCCCATCGACAAGAATATATTCATCGAAGAAGTAGCGGCGCGGTTGGGAGCCAAGTCGAAGATCGAGGATGCAGGATAGAAGATCGCGGCGTCGCGTGAATGGCCACAGTGAAATACGTCAGTTTACGACAATTGCAGACTCAACTCGCCCATTACTTGCGCGCGGTTGAGGCGGGCGACAGTCTGACTGTTACGGTGCGCAATCGGCCCGTCGCCAAGGTGATCCCGATTGGAGCGCGGGGCAAGGACGCCGAAGAAGCGCTGAACTCATTGGTCGAAAAGGGTTTGCTCCGGCCGGCCAAGCGTAAGCCTAGACCGCGCAAGCGCGCGCTCAAGGTCCGAAATGTACGGATTGCAGAGGCCGTGCTGGAGGATCGTGGTGCGATAATAGCACCCAGCGCCAGGTATCCAGGTTTTCACAGATGAACAGAGTTCTGATTGCCGATGACGACCCCGCTTCGCGGCGTCTCTTGGAGGTGAGACTGCGTCCGCTGGAATGCGACGTGGCTACCGCCGGCAACGGCGAGCAGGCGGTCGCGGCAATCCGGAAGGAAGTGCCGGATTTGGTGTTGCTCGATCTGCAAATGCCCAAAATGGGCGGGATCGAAGTGCTCCGCGCGTTGCGCAACGAGGGAATCGATGTTCCGGTTATAGTAATTACCGCACATGGTTCCATAGAAACTGCGGTTGAGGCGATGAAGGAGGGAGCCTATGACTTCATTACCAAGCCCGTGGATGGGAATCACTTCGATATCGTTGTGCGCAAAGCCCTGGAAAGAGAGGGATTGAAGCGCAGCTTGGAATTGCTCACAGAAGAGACCGACAACCGCCATCGGCTCATTATCGGACAAAGCAACAAAATTGCCGAAGCCACTGAAACTGCGCGAAAGGCCGCCGCCAGCAATGCCACGGTATTGCTCTTGGGAGAGAGCGGCACTGGAAAAGAGATATTCGCTCGCGCCATTCATAACTGGAGCGAAAGAAAAGAGCGGCCCTTCGTGGCCATTAATTGTGTGGGTCTATCGAAAGAATTATTGGAAAGCGAGCTTTTCGGGCATGAAAAAGGCGCTTTCACGGGAGCCAATCAGCTCAAGAAGGGAAAGATGGAGTTGGCCAACGGCGGTACGGTTTTCCTCGATGAGATCGGCGATGTTTCGCCGGAACTGCAGACGAAGCTTCTGAGGTTTCTCCAGGAGCGCGAATTCGATCGGGTGGGCGGAAGGGCTCCAATCCGAGTCAATGTGCGGATCGTTGCGGCAACGAATCGAGAATTGGAAAACGCCGTAGCGGAAGGGCGATTCCGCGAAGACCTCTATCATCGTCTGAACGTCATTCCGATCACGCTGCCGCCGTTGCGGGAAAGAACCGAGGACATTCCCGCTCTCGCTCAACACTTCATGCGCCGCTACGCGCGGGAGTCAAAAAAGAAATTCCTGGAGATAACCTCCGAGGGGATGGCAAAACTTTCAGCATACGCGTGGCCGGGAAACGTGCGCGAGCTCGCCAACACTATCGAGCGGGCGGTGGTGCTTGGCCGGGGACCGGAAATTTCTGTCAAAGATTTACCCAGCCGGTTCATCGGGACAGATTCGCGTGTGACGCCGGATACGCGTTCCTATCGCGCAGCGATGGAGACGGCCCGGCGTGAGTTGGTTTCTCAAGCCCTGGAGCAATCGAACGGGAATCGCGCGGCGGCTGCAAAGGCCCTGGGCCTTCATGAGAAATATTTTTTGCGGCTAATTAAAACTCTGGCGATCACCTAATTGATTTTTGAGTCTTACCGTCGCGCCACCTCTTTCCTCCCTCGCTTGGAGGCTGTATGGCATTGTCATTCTGAGGCCCTTCGACACGCTCAGGATAAACTCCGCCGAAGAATCTCGTCTTCGTAACACCTTGAAAATGCGAGATGCTTCGCTCCGCTCATCTATGAAAGCTTTGTCAAGGTGGCTGTTAATTCCCGAATCGAGCACTCCTAAAATGTTTCTGCGCAAACCTATTCCCGTCGTCCGTAATTCTAACCCGATGTTATCGGACTCATCTATTCGCCGTCTTGTGCGGCAGAGAAATATTTCACAACGCTGTCGCAATCAGCATGCGGGTCTCGGTGGACCCATGAGCAGGGCGCGCTTAGCGTTGTGTGGACGACATCGGTTCCCGATAGGGTTCTCCTTTCTTAAGCATCCAAAAACTGGCCTCAGCGAGGTGGCGGGCCACGGCCACCTTGGCCTTGCCGTGACCTCGGCGGGCTTTGATCCGTTGGTAAAGTCGGCTGATATGACCATAGCCACAACGCTCGCAATTAAGGATCGAGCTGTTGGCCGCTTCCACAAAGGCCCACTTCAGATACACGTTGACATCGCGGCGCACCGCTCCAAAGCGAATCTTGCCGCCGCTGGAGTGCTCCCGCGCCACCAACCCGGCGTAGCTCGCCAGTTGTTCGGCACGGCCGAAGCGCTCAATGGTACCGATCTCGGTCCAAAGCACCACGGCCAGGATATCACCTACCCCGGGCAGGGTTTTAAGCCAGTTAGTTTCAGCACACGGCGCAAAGACCTCCTGCATTTGTCGTTCAATGATTTCGAGATTCTCTTCGATGTGATCCAGTTGGTCGAGCACACGTTCAAGCCCTTGTTGAGTATGGGGCGGAAGCCCGGCCATAAGCGCGCTCATGATCTTACGCCCGCGCTTGCCAAAGGCATCGGTTGCTCCTTCGACCACCAAACCGTACTTACCCAGTGTGGCGTGCACCCGGTTCTTCAGTTGGGTACGCTGCCTACTGAGCACCATGCGCGTGCGCGGCAACTCCCGGGCATCGCGAACCGAAGAAGGAGGGATCCAAACCGTCGGCAAAGTCCCGTTTCTTTGCAGATGGTTCATCCCTTTAGCATCCAGCTTGTCGCTCTTGTTGACGTTGCCCATCATCAGCTTCGCCAACCGCGCGTTGACCAGTTGCGGCTTTCCTCCTCCGGTTTCGATCTCATCGACCACCCAGTACCAGTTCCCCACCGTCTCCACGGCCACAGGAGATCCTGCAGTCCATCGTTTAACAAAGTTCTTGATCGTTCCATGAGCATGCACCAATCGACATTCGTACAAGCGGTCTCCTTTGGTATTCTCTACTCGTGCCCAGGTATACTTCTTATGAACGTCCAGTGCGATGTTTTCCATAACTGCTTTCCTCCTCGATCCGTTATATTAATCACAGCCGTTACGGAATCCATCGCTTTCATAATAATCAGCATGACATCAGCGCGCTTTCGCGGATTGCCACGCAGTCTCGTTGCGGGATGAAGGAGGGGCAGTTCAAACCCACTAGAGGCGGTTTGTGATTTCGAGTTAACTCGAGACTCTAGACCCGAGACTCGAAACTACCCTGAGCAGCCTACTTTCTGCGAATGAATAGCCGCTGCATGAGGCCATCCCACTCGGCGTATTTTTTCTCCGCCTCCTCGACCGAGTACTTTTCGTCGATGTAGGACTTTTTGAATCTCTGTGCCAGCGAACCAATATCATTGCGCGGCGACCAGAGCCCGCCCTTCATGATTAGCTGCTGTCCTTCTTTGGAGTGAAGATAGTCGAGGAATAGAAGGGCAGCATGGGGATGGGGTGCCTTCAAGGTCATACCGGAATAGGCGACCGTGGTCACGACGGGCTCTAACGGCCGCCATTCCACCGGCGCGCCTTTCTGTTTTGCCTGCGTGATGTTGGCGTCGAAAATCGTCGGCGATAACGGCACCTCGCCGGATACAACCAGGCCCGCCAAAGCCGCGCCCGACATGTTTTGAACCTGCACATCTTGATCCGCCATCTTCTCCAGGAACTCACGTCCCACGGATTCCAGCGTGCTGCCGATCCACCGAGTCCCCGTGGTGGTACTGACAATCGACATTTTTCCTTTCCATTTCGGGTTCAATAGATCATTCATCGTTTTTGGCGCCTCGCCGGGAGGAATCAGCGAGGTGTTGAACCCCAAGCTGTTGTAGGTCTCGTAGTGCCCGATAAAGTAAAACCCGTTTTTCCCTTTCATTTTGACTTCATCCGGGTATTGACTCGCATCCGGAATATAGTGTTCTAGAAATACGCCCTCCCGTTTCATGATATCCATCTGTTCGCCGGTGGTCGCGATGACGTCCGCGATATATTGGCCCGCCTT
The DNA here is from genome assembly GCA_963840855.1 of uncultured delta proteobacterium. GTDB lineage: Bacteria > Desulfobacterota > Binatia > UBA9968 > UBA9968 > DATACQ01. Next base: position 54,150 of record CAWJBB010000083.1, on the reverse strand, counting down.
GATCTCTTCGAGCGCCCGCTTGATGAGGTTCCTGCCATCGGTGCGGAACTCGGAAACTTTGATGAACGGAAATTTCTTCTCGAACTCCTTAGCGACGGTCCGATACCAGGTATGCGAGCCGTAGAGCGTAAAAGCGCCCTCTTTCTTGGCGCCTTCGATAAGAACCTTTTCTCGGTCGGCGCCTTGATACAGCGCCAGTTGGGAAATCGACATGGGCGGGCTGGCGGCAAACGCATTTGTCGCCGTGAACGTTGAAATCGCGAAGGTAAGTGAAATACCTGCCGTTCGAATAACTCGAAGCAGCGACATGGTTGCCTCCTTTGTCGGATCTTTGAGCAGTGGATGCTATGAATTACAGCGGTTCCTGTCAATCCAAAAATAAACCGAGACTCTTGGTTTTCCCCGGACTCCGAATAAGTTGACACTCCTGGTTCTCTGTCATAGGGTACGGCACCGGCAGGCAACGATCGCCGGTCGTTGCGGGTTTACAAACCGTCCTTAGTTCGCCTGTCGGAATGAGGTGGCGCTATGGAAATAGAGACTCTCGCAAATGTCGCGCTGGTCAAAGTCGAGGGGCGCATCGACCATATATCGACGCCGGTGTTTGAAAGCGAATTGTTGCCACAAGTCGAAGGGTGCACCGGCGAAGAGAAGAAGTTGCTGCTCGATTGCAGCGGTTTAGCTTACATGAGCAGCGCCGGGCTGCGCGTGCTCATGATCGCGGCCAAACGGTGCCGCCAGCAAAACGGCAAAATGGTGTTGGCGGCGCTGCAGCCGACGATACAGGAGATTTTCCGCATTGGCCGTTTTGATACCGTGTTTGAAGTATTTCCCTCGGTGCGGGCGGCTTTGGAAGCAATTTCTCCCGCCGCCGCCGCTGCCTATGAACGCCGCTAACAAAGCGATGCCAGCCGCCGAGAGCGCGAGCCTGATCGTTCCCGCCAGAATCGACGTGCTGTCGCAGTGCACTGAGTTTGTCACCGCGCGTGCCGTGGAAGCCGGCTTTACGCCCTCGCGATTGTGTGAAATCGAGCTGGTGGTGGAAGAGGTTGTCACCAATATCTGCCGCCATGGCTATGACGATCAACCGGGACAGATGGAGCTTCGTTGCCGGCCCGTCGATACGCAACGGTTACTGCTGGAATTCATCGACGGCGGCCGCCCCTTCGATATTCTCGCTGCGCCGGCGCCGGATCTCACAGTAGACCTCGACCAGCGTGAACCGGGCGGCCTCGGTGTGCCGCTGATCCGCGCCATGGTTGACGAGGCGAGCTACAAGCGGGAGGGAAACCGGAACATATTGCGTTTGATTGTGCGGGCGGAGCGTTAGATGGCAAGCGATCCAGCGGCGATGTTAGCGTCGACTGGGGAGGAACGATGCGTGTGTATTTTTGGGGTACGCGAGGTTCACTGCCGGTTGGGCCGGACGGCGCGGTAATACGTCAAAAAATCAAACAGGCCTTGCTCAAAGCCAATGGCCGGCGGTTTGACAACGAAACCGACGTGGAGCGTTTTATTGACGCTGAACTCGACTTCTCCATCCGTCATAGCTATGGCGGCAACTCTTCCTGCGTGGAGATCATCGGCGGCGAGCGATACACGCTGTGCGACATGGGTTCCGGCCTGCGTTGTTTTGGCCAGCAAGTCATGCAGAAAACTGGCCCGGGCCAACCGCAGGTTTACAACTTCTTCATGTCGCACGTGCATTGGGACCACATCATGGGTTTCCCTTTTTTCACCCCCGCCTATATTCCCGGCAATACGATTGTGATTCATGGCGGCCATTCGCTCGCCGTCCTCGAAGAAGCGTTTCGCCGCCAGCAGTCCAACCCCTGTTTTCCGGTCGATTGGGATCAGTTGCGGGCGAATATCAGTTTCGTCCACCTGGAAACCGGGCGTTGGTACGAGATCGACGGCCTGAGCGTTAAAGCGAAGCTCCAACCTCATCCGGGTGATTCCTACGGATACCGTTTTGAAAAGGACGGTAAAGCGTTCGTGTATTCAACCGACGCCGAGCACAAGCAGCAATCGGAAACAGAGACTCAAGCGATGATCGATTTCTATCGCAACGCGGATCTGGTGGTTTTCGACGCCATGTATTCGCTCAATGAGATGATTACTGCGAAGCAAGATTGGGGACATTCGAGCAACGTGGTGGGCGTCGATCTTTGCGTACGCGCCAAAGCCAAGCACTACTGTATGTTTCATCACGAGCCGGCCTACGGCGACGAAACGATTCACGCCGTGCTCGGAGAAACGCGGCGCTACGCCGAAATCGTGGGCGAGGATCACCTGCTCCAGGTTTCCACGGCTTACGACGGTTTAGCCATCGAAGTGTAAGGTCGTGGCGGCGCTCCAAGACGGTCTCGAAAACAGCGCCGCGCGCGGCTGGTCGTCGAAACTATGGATCGTGCGCTTGAGCGCGGGGCATGGCCGAGCCGCGGCGGCTGGCCTGTTGCTGATTCTCGCGCTCTGTCACCATGGGATCGGCGAACAAGCGTGGACCCCGGTGCGGAATCTCCTTTTCGATGCTTACCAGCGGCTCATGCCGCGGCAAATGTCCCACGATAAGGTGGTGATCGTCGATATCGATGATCGAAGCTCGGCCCTCTTTGGGCGCTGGCCATGGCCGCGCACCCGACTGGCCCGGCTCATGGAGGAAACCCATCGTCTGGGCGCTCTCGCCGTGGGGCTCGACCTAATCATGCCGGAAGCCGATGACCTATCGCCGGCTAAGGTTGCCGGCGATAGACCGGACGTCAGCGCAGCGTTGCGCGGCGCGCTCGCTTCCCTGCCGTCCAATGACGCTGTTTTGGCTGACACGTTGCGCCGGTTGCCCGCGGTGATTTCGCGGGCGGCGTTGACCGAGGAGTTGGCGCAAGATGTTGCCAGCCGCAAGCAAACTCCCGTGGTGATCGCCGGGGAATCGCCGCTAGCGTATCTGCCATCCTTTAAAGGCCATCTGAGCAATATTCCCGAGCTGGAAGCCGCGGCCGCCGGACTTGGCTATCTTAATGACACGCGCGATGGCGATGGCGTCGTGCGCGCCATGCCGCTCGTGATCGCAGTGCGCGGCGAGCTAGCGCCGACATTTGCCCTGGAGCTCCTGCGCGTGGCCACGCACGAAACCTACTACACCGTTCAAAGCAGCGTCGAAGGGATGCTTGGCATACAGGTCGGCGAGTCATTTATTCCGACGGATGCCGATGGCGGGATTCGACTCCGCTATTCTCCCGCTTATGCGGCGCGGCGGGTGTCGGCCGCGGCGATTCTGCGCGGCGAGCTGGCGCATGGCGCGCTGGCCAATCAAGTGGCGATCATCGGCGTAACGGCAGTGGGGATCAGTGATGTCGCGGCCACGCCGGTGGCGGCGCGTATGGATGGCGTCGATATCCAGGCTCAGGTGATTGAGAATATCCTTGATGGAACGCGGTTACAGCGGCCGGACGTGGCGCGGCGGTTGGAGTTACTGGGCTTCGTGGTACTGGCGCTGCTGCTGATTTTGTTTCTGCCGCGGCTTGCGCCGATTTACGGTGTGGTGATCTATTTCGCGGGGGCCGTGGTACTGGGGCTGATCAGTTGGTTGTCTTTTCATCACTTCAATGTTCTTTACGATCCTACTTTGCCGGCGGCGGGCAACGGTCTCATCGTCGCACTCTTGCTAACGGCCGGCTTCTCGGCGTCGGACCGGCGCCGGCGTGAGCTCGACGCGGCATTGGAAGCGGCGCGGGTCGAGCGTTTCCGCATCGCCGGAGAATTGCGCGCTGCCCGAGAAATTCAAATGGGCATGTTGCCCGATCCCAAGTCAATCGAAGGGCTGCCGGGCAATGTGGAATTTTTCGCCATGCTCGAGCCCGCTCAAGAAGTGGGCGGCGATCTCTACGACGGCTTTATGCTCGATGACCATCGCTTTTGCTTTCTAATCGGCGATGTTTCCGGAAAAGGCGTGCCCGCTTCGCTCTTCATGGCCTTAACCAAGACGCTCTGCAAAAGCCTGGCGCGGCGTGAACAAGTCCCTCTGGGGCAATTGCTGCGCTCGGTCAACGAAGACATTTCGCGGGACAATCCCGCGTTCATGTTTGTCACCGCTGTGATCGGCGTTATCGACGTCCGCAGCGGCGCAGTGGATCTGTGCAATGCGGGTCACGACGCGCCGGTCCTTTTACGCGTCAATCAGCCGCCGCAATTCCTGGAAGAAGCCCGCGGACCCCCCCTGGGCGTCATCGATGACTTTCCGTACGAGCCTGGACAGATCAAGCTTGAGTCCAACGATATTTTGCTATTGATGACCGACGGGATTACCGAGGCCACGGATCAGCAATACAACATGTATGGCTCGGCGCGGCTGTTGCAATGTTTTTCCGGGAATGGGCGGGGTCATAGCGCCACGGTTGTCTGTGAAAAACTCTACGCGGACGTCAAGCGTTTTACCCAGGGCGCGCCGGTGTCGGACGATATTACGATTATGGCCCTTCGCTTCATGGCACCGCCGGGCGAAAACTAGCGCACGATAATTTCGACGCGCCGATTGCGGGGTTCCGGTTGTTCGTCCGGGGTGGGTACCAATGGTTCTCGTTCGCCGCGCCCCACGGCACGAATGAAGCTCGCTTTGATGCCCCTTTGAATCAGCATGGCGCGCACGGCTTCGGCGCGCTCCAATGACAAGCGGTCGTTGTCGGTGTCCGCGCCGACGCGGTCGGTATGTCCAGTGACCTGCACTTCGGCCGCGGCCCGTTTAGCCACTTCGGCAAGGAGCTCGGCCAACGCGGGCTGCGAAGCCGCGCTTACTTCCGTGCTTTTGGTGTCGAAATAGAGCGTAAAGCTGATGCTCTTGGGTGGTTGCGCGGCGAGGGCGTCGGCGAAGGTGCGATTGATTTCTTCCGTTGTGACGGTTGACTTTTCGACGTTTCCGCGCGCATCGACGGCCGCCGCGCTCAGCGGGACTTCTAGAATCGTTTGACGGTCGCCCTCACCGACGGTCACGGCGCTGCGCACACCGGTCTCTTCAGGTAGAAGGACGACGAAGGTTTTGACACTGGCGCAGCTGGCAAGAAGCAGCGCGGACGCTGCGGGGATAATGCAAGAATACAGCACCCTTTGTGACATGACGCGCATGCGAATGACCGATTACTCCTCTACCTTTACAGCGAAGGTTGTGCCGCGGACGCCGAGGATCGTCGTCGGAGTTTTGACTTTCATGGCATCGGGGGATCGTTTGGCGATTTGCCCGGACACAATGGCGAGGGTGCCGCGTTGCATGTCGGCGAGAAATTCACCGTTGTTGGTGGTTGGATCGAAGCGAAACTGTTTGAGCTCGACCCGGCTATTCGGCCCGGCCGATAACCGGGAATTATCGATGAACGTGACGCCGACGGAGCTATTGGCACCCGTTGTCAGCACATCCGCTTGTTCGAGCAGATCGCCAGCCTTGGCAGGTTGTTGCACATTGTTACGCCACACTGATACTTGCCCCGAGACGTTCTTGATCTGGCCGATTTCCGCCCATGCGGCACGATTGAATCCGCAAACTAATAAGCCGAATAAAATTACCGGCAATGCGCGATGGATAAATCTCATTTCGGTTTCCTCCAAACTGCAAAATTTGTCGCTCAGCGCGAAAGCCAACCCCACCTTCTATCAAGCACGGGCAACGCGCTTCAACAGTATATTTTCGCTCAATCGGTTCGACTAAAGGCAGGTGCAAGTAGTATACCATAATTACGCCGCTGTTGGCTGTCGCACAAAGTGACCAATGCGGTAAAAGGAGGGAAGATAATGGCACAACAGATCGACGATCCCATGATACCCGTTCCAATTCCGCAACAGGTGCCGGCCAAGGAAGGAATGGCTGAACTCCCGGGCACCCGCCTTGGGTATTGGGACACCGGTGGCGACGGAACTCCAGTCGTGTTCCTGCATCCGGCGTCGGGCAGCGCGCTGGTTTGGCTATACCAGCAACCGGTGTTCGCCAAGGCCGGCTATCGCGTGATCGCTTATTCGCGCCGCAACCATTACAACTCCGACCTGGCTGCCGAGGATAACCCAGGGATCGGCTCGGAAGACCTGCACAACCTGATCGAATTGCTGGGCGTGGCGAGGTTCCATGCGGTGAGCTCGGCCGCCGGCGGCAGCGTCGCCACGGATTATGCGTTCTCGCACCCGGAGCGGCTACTGAGCCTGACCGTATCCAGCAACAATCTCGCCGCGCGCAACGGCTACATTGCCGAGACAGCCGCCATGATCAGGCCCAAGGAGACGGAAAGCCTGCCGCGGTGGTATTGGGAACTCGGCCCTTCGTACCGCGCCGCCAACCCCGAGGGCGTCGAGCGATGGAAGGAGCTCAACCACAAGTCCGAGACCGGCAAGGGAGCCCGGCAAAAGGTAGCCAACGTAGTTACGCCGGCAAAGCTGGAGACCTTGAAAGTTCCGGCTCTCCTGATTGCCGGCGCGGCCGACCTGGCAACCCCTCCGTCCATCATGCGGATGATCGCGCGCCATGTCCCCGACAACGAGGTCGTGGTCGCAGCCGAGTGCGGGCATTCGTCCTACTGGGAGCGCCCCGAATTCTTCAACCGCACGGTGCTCGAATTCATCGGCCGCCATGCAAAATAATTGAAAGGAGACCGCCATTGAAAATCGCTGCAATAGAAACACTTGAGCTCGCCAACATTCCGGTCTCGCCGCCGTTGTTCAAATCGCCGATGTTCCAATCGGTTGCTCTGCTGAAGGTCAAAACAGACGATGGAATTATCGGGATCTCTCAGATCAGCGGCACGATGCTGCGGACCACCGTTTCGTTTATCCAGCAGGATCTCGCTCCATTTCTCAAGGAGAAAGACCCGCTAGATACCGAGCGTCTGATGCAGGAGATGTTGTGGAACTTCAACACCCGGGCCCATGCGGGGGTATGGAGCTCCGCCGTCAGCGCCATCGACGTCGCGCTCTGGGACATCAAGGGAAAGTACTTCAATATTCCTGTTTGGCGTCTGCTGGGAGGCGCGCAAAGATCTGTGCCGGCCTACTTCACGTATGGTTTCAGGAATTACTCGCAGGAAGAATTGGTTGAAGCGGCCAAGCACTTCGTGGCGCAAGGGCACAAGAGGCTCAAGATCGTCGTGGGCCGGTTAAACATTCGCGGCCAGGTGGACAGTTCCGGCGCCAGTATCGAGCATCGGGAAGATAATCCGGCCGAAGATGAAGCCCGCGTCAAGGCGGTCAGGGAGGCCGTTGGCGACGACGTTGAGTTGATGGTCGACGCCAATTGCCTGATGAAGTTCGACGCGGCGCTGCGTTGGTGCAAGCGTCTAGAGCCCTATAACCTGATGTGGTTCGAGGAGCCAATCTTGTACAACGATACTCGCTTGCTGGCCGAGTTGCGCAAACGCACGAGCATTCCCATCGGCGCCGGACAACGAGAGAATTTCTCCAAACTATGTGAATTAGCCACGGAGCGGTCGGTCGACTTTTTGCAACCCCATGTCGGCGCGGTTGGCGGCTTCACGATGGGCATGAAGGTGGCGGCTGTGGCTCAGGCCTTCAATCTTCCGATTGGCAACGGCGACTACTACGATCTTCATTTGCATGGGGCGGTCCCCAATGGATGGAGAACCGAGTTTCGTGTGCCTAACTGGTTGGCCGCTAACGTTATCTATAGAGATCCACCCAATCCAGTGAACGGTTGGGTGACTTTAACCGACAGGCCGGGACTGGGACTCGATCTCAACGAAGACGCGGCGAAGGAGTATAAGGTTCAGTAGCTGAAAGGAATGCCTGAGGACAACCCATGCCATTGTTTGAGTTCCGATGCATAAAATGTGAAGCAGTAACCGAGGTCCTTATCCTGCACGTCGGGGCTGAAAACCACGCCGTAACCTGCGCTCAGTGCGGCAGTGGCGCTACCGCCAAGCTCATTTCCCGGGTGAGCTTCAAGGTCGCGAAGCGGGCCAAGTACAGCGAAGATTTTCTCGACAAGGCCCAGCCTTTCTTGAAAACGCAAAAACAGACAGCTCGATTCTTCGGCGAGGCCAAGGGCTCGGATGATTCAAAGACGTTTCAGCTCGCCGAGCAGATAGGGGAAAGCATCGATCGGACTCTGGCCAAAGTGAGAAGAGGCGTGAGGCGAGAGGCTTGAGGCGCGGGAAAGAAGGATCAGGCTGACGCCTGTTGCCTCTCGCCTCGTGCCTATGCGCAGCGCGACATTTTTACCTGGAGGAAATAGCAATGTGGAACGGTTTCAAAGTTATCGATGCGGATGCTCACCATCATGAGCCCCAGGATCTATGGGCCCGCTACTTAGAGCCAGAATTCAAGGACCGTGTGCCCAGGGTCATTGGCATGCGGCGCAATTTCTTTGTCTATGCGCAAGACGCGAAAGCGTTCGCCTCGATCGAATCGGGTCAGTTCATTCCCGACCATCACGACAAGTGGATGGCGGAGAAGTATGGCGAGGCTTATGACAGATGGTGGTCTCCCGACATTCGTCTCAAGGACATGGATCGCTATGGGTGGGACATACAGGTCATTCTTTCGACCAACGGGAACCGCATCATGGAAGTCGGTCTCGAAGATCCGGAGATCGCGTTCGCCATGGCGCGAGCGTACCACAACTGGTGTTACGACTATGCAAGTATCGACTCGAAGCGCCTGAAATTCACCGCCACTTTGCCTGCGGGCGACCCTCAAGCAATGGCTGCGGAAGCGCGTCGCGCGGTGGAGAAGCTCGGCGCTGTCTCAATGCGTAATCCACTGTTGCCCAACGGCAATTGGCTGCACGAACCCGAATACGATGCCTTGTGGCAGCTTGCCAGCGATCTTGATTTCCCGATCTCCGTCCACGGCGAGTCTCGCCACGTGAGGGCCGCGCCGTTTCGGGCGCTTCGCAAGGAGACGATTTTCAGCGCACTCGATCATGTCATCGGCTTTCCGATGGATAACATGGCGACCATGGCGCACTTTATTTTCGGCGGCGTCCTGGAGCGCTTCCCCAGACTCCGGCTCGGGATACTCGAATCCAACGCAGGCTGGGTGAATTTCTGGCTGCCGCGCATGGACGATCACTCCCATGGGCGCCGGCTCATCCTGGGCGCTGGTTTGCCTATGAAACCGAGCGAGTACGTCAAGCGCCAATGCGTGATCTCGGCGGACCCGGACGAGCCTGGCCTGGACACTATCGTCAATTTTTTGGGTGACGAGAACCTTGTCTGGAACACAGATTATCCCCATCCGGATGCGCCTGACCCGGCCCAGGTTTTGCCCTGGTTCGCTGATCAGCCAATTTCGGACGAGAGCAAACGAAAAATTTTGTGGGATAATGCCATCCGGCTTTACGGCCCCCGGATCCTGGAACGCGCGCCGTAACCGATTGCGTAAACAGCTCTCTGCAGGCGGTTGAGAAGAATCCAGAGGCGAGGCGCGCGAAGATCGATGAGCGGAGGCGTACTCTTTCCTGTACGTTGACGCGAAATCGGTCTAGCGCAACGAAGCATATGGGTTTTTATCAGCCGCCTGCTATGCAAGCTTTGCAGATTGCTTCGACATGCCGATGATCGGTGCCGCAGCAACCGCCAAGAACGTTTAGCTTGTGAAGCGTCTCTCTCAATTCGTGGTATTGGCTCCCTAGCTCCACGGGGTTGCCGTCATCGAGTTCTTTAGCCTCATCGAGCTCAGCGTGACTCTTGATCGACGCGTTGGCTCTGAGACCGCGGATTCGTTCCAACCACGGCGCGCCGGCCGCCAACACGCCGGTGAAATGGGTCGGATGGGCGCAGCTGATCATGTAGTAAGCAGGCCCTTTGGCGGTGGCGTCATCGACCTGCGCGATGGCGTCTTCTAACGTTTGTCCAGTGGGCAAGCGGCCGTCGGTTTCGACGGTAAAGGAAATTACCACAGGCATGCCCGCGTTTTTCGCCGCTCTTGTGAGACCGATTGCTTCTGCGGCGTAGGCCATTGTAATGGCCGTCACCATGTCTGCGTCGGCGTCACGAAACACTTGCGCTTGCATGGCGTGGTATTGCTCGGCTTCATCTTCGCGCATCAAAGCAGCGGGGTTGTAGCCATCGCCGCGCGGGCCGATACAGCCGCTGATGATCATCTTTGTTTTGTCATTTTCGTATTCGTCTCGAATCTCGTGCAGCAACGCAATCGATTTACGATTCATCTCGACCATTGCCGCGGCGCTATAGCCGAGTTTCGCGCCCCAATCTATGCTGGCGCGCCAGGTTGCGCTCTCGAGAATGCAGCCGATTTCATAGCGCCTGGCCATCTCGGCGTAGGTTTGGAAATACCTTCGCAGCGCCGCGGTGCCTTCGGTGTGCTTTAACAAGTCGAACGCGGCAAAATAGGGCAACTCAAGCCCTTCGCGAAAAATCAGCGTCGTCTCGATGCCGCCGTCGGTGAGAAAAAGACCGCCGGCGAGTTGCGGCAGGTTGTTTCTGTAGCGCGCCATGGATTCTCCCGTTTTGATTTTTAATCCAGGATCCAAACGCCGCGTTCACGGATAGCGTCATACATCGCATCGGGCGCGAGGTCGGCGCCATTGGGCCACTGAACCGCCCCCAGCACGACTTGGGCCTGGACGAAAATTGCCGGATCGCGCAACGGCTCGAAGATGGTGCCGTCGACACCCGATTCACTCAGAAATCTTTTCATCTGAATTTCGCCGCCGGTGCCATCCACAAATGTCACTTGCAAGCGTGCGTCAGGCAACGCGATCACGGACGTCACGCGCCAGGGAACCGTATGCTTTATTGTCGTGTCTATTTCAGGGGTTCGATTGCCTTCGGCGTTTGCATTCGGCTGCATAGGTTCCAATCCTCCAAAAGTTCATCGCGGTGTTCCGCGGCCCACTCCAATACTAACGCCAATGCCCGGTGGGGCAAAGAACCGCGCATGACGCCGAGGTCGCGCAGGTCAATCAGCGCTTCGTGCTCCGCGTAAAGAGCGTGGAAATGCGGCGGCGCATGACGTGTTGAAAATCTGCCAGTTGTGAAAAGCCACATAACGCGACCAATCCTTGTAATCGATCACTGCATACCGTTTGGGCGGTTTTTGAACGATTTGGACGGAGCGTAGCGGTTGGGAAGAATTGGCCAATATTCGCAAGCTTAAAAAGCTTGGCCCCAAGCAGTTGTTCTTCGTTTGCTACTGCACTAGACCCCCGGTGGCCCTTCCTCTCTATCGCTGCCATCACTTCGACGGTGTTGGGAATGTTGCATACCGAAAGCGCTATTCCCATGACTGCCATGATCGCCGGCTGCGGTGTTGTGAGTGTCGGGTTGTATCGGCGTTTGTCGTGATGGGTTTCCTGCTTCTCTTTTTCTTGACTTCCTCGCCGCCGGCATCCACTGTTGTTCAATGCCTGGAGTGGCAATCTATGGCTAAGACCGTGGTGATATTACTGCTAGCGTTTGCGCTGGCGGGATGTACTCAGGTGGTTACCGACGTCACGACTGTCAGCGATCCAGGTCGATATGAAGTCAGCTTGCCTGGCTCCGGCGTGACTCTCGGCGGGATCCTATTCCGCCCTGCCAGCACATCGAAACCGCTGCCAGCGATCATCGTGTTACACGGCTGGGCCCAACCGGGCGTGCTAGGCGCTCCGCGAGTAGAAGGCACGGCACGACGGCTTTCGGAACAAGGATACGTAGCGCTAGCGCTCTCCATGCGAGGATGGCCGCCCTCCAGCGGATGGGACGACTGCGGAACGCAGCAACCCGACGATGTCGCAAAAGCCGCGGATTGGCTGGCAACGCTCCCGGGCGTTAATGCCGACTCCATTGGCGTTCTGGGGTTCTCCCTGGGAGGTCAAGTGGCGTTACTCTCCGGCGCCCGGAGCGGTCGAATCAAAGCCATCGTCGCGTATTTCCCGATCACTGATGTTCAACGTTGGAAGGATACGACGAGTAACGCGGGTATCCGTCATTTCTATGTCCCGCTGGTATGCGGAACCGGCTATTGGAACTCCCCAGTCCATGTTGCAGAGCAGATCCAGGCTCCGGTCCTTCTTGTTCACGGCGACCGTGACACAGAGGTCCCAACCGAGCAGAGCCTCAGGATGCAGGAAGCGCTTCAGAAAGCTAATCGACACGTCGAGCTGCTGGTCATCGGCGGAGGGGATCACGGCTTCAAGGGCGAACAAGATGAACAGGCATGGTCCGCGGCCACAAGGTTTTTGAGCCTGTACCTGGGGTCTCGCGAGTGATCGCCTATCGATGGAATTCACACTGGCGGAATGCGGTGGCGGTTGCCAAGGCGTGTCCCACTACAATATGTGCAGCGTAACGCAGTGCGGGCCGGGTTAGTTGGACGGGCGGAATACTGGGAGTGGTCGAGTCTGTGGCGGTTATTGCGGGAGAATGAAAAGTCATCTGAAATTTTGAGTCAATGGCCGATGGAGCGACCAAAGGAATGGATTCAATTCGTGAACGAGCGAGAGCAAGAATCGGAGTTAGAGGATATGCGGTCAAGCGCGCAGCGAGGCCGACCGTATGGTAGTGAAGACTGGATGATCAAAATTGCCAAACAGCTTGGACTTGGGTCGACAATGAATCCCCGCGGTCGTCCGAAACGTTCATGAAAAGACTCCCGACCCCTTTATCTCTCTCGATTTATCGCTTCCTCGTGTCGAGGACCCGGCCGTCTGACAGTATCAGCTGGATGTCGCCGTCAGCCGTGAATGACTGCGCGACAACTTCCGGACCGTCACCGCGTAAAGCGTCGCAGATGCGCGTGTGCAGTTCGCTAAACGAGATTGATGCGTACCCTCGGCCAGAAAGAACCAGCAAGGGGTTGACGTACTCCTGCGGTGAACGAGCGGTCCCCTTGGGGGTTTCTTCGGTGACGACCACAACTGCCCGCATGAACTCGCTGTCCCCATCCGCGTTCACCTCCACAGCAGGCGGCAGGAATTCAGCATATGGATCACCTTTCTCGTAGCCGAACCCCTTAATTGGTGTACCAATGTGCGCCGGAACCCCTTGAGCGGTAACTCTGATCCATTCGCAGCCTACGTAATCATCGCCGTACCGTGGAAACTTTAGCGACCAAAGTGTGGCGTAAATACTCATGGTTTTGCTGTTGTGGACCTTCCCTATCAGCCCGTGGTACAAGTCCGTTTTTCACATGACGCGATCTGTGCGAGGCGGTAACTTGGGATCGCAATTAGTCTCAGATCGAGTTCTCGGCGGCGATGCGCGGTTACTCGGTTGCGCAGGACTCCCCACAGAGTAAAAAAGAAAGCCAGTACGATGGCCAGGCTGTCCTGCAGGCCGCGTGGCGTTCCAATGCCCGTCAATGTGCGCATCCACAGGCCCAGATTGCAGGCCGCCACGTGCACGAGCAGCCGTTTGAGAATGTTGCCGTGCCCACGCAGATGAGTCCGCCGCATCCCGCCGGTATCATAGAGGAGAGCATTGGGTCGCTCCAACAACTCACCCCGTCGCCGCATCAACTGCTGCCCGCGCTCACCCTCGATGCGCCGCCGATTGGCATACACTGCGTCGCGCTCGGCGTGCTGATCGATCCAGTGCTGCCGACCCCGATCCGGTTCGCTGATGTAGCTGCGCAGTCCCAGGGACTGTACATCGAGCACGGTTTGCTTGCTGTGATAGCCCTTGTCGGCGACCAGTTCCTCCCCCGTCCTCACCACATCGTCGGTGACGGCGGCTACGGCTTCCAACTGCTCGACCGCTTCGGGCAGCGTGGTCTGGATCGTTGTGGTATCGCCCTGATCGGCCTCCTGTAGCGTGACGGCCACGATCGCACCGGTCTCCAGGTCCACCGCATGCTCGGCTTTGTGCGCTAAATGGGTGCGCCCGTCCTTCATCTTGGTGATGCGCGCGTCGGGGTCGTGCGGATGTTCCCAGTCCTTGTTCGACCCTTTCTTCTTGCGCTTGCGATCCAGCTTAGCGAGATCCTCCCGCGTGGGGGTCTCAATGCCAGAGGCCTGAGCCAGCTTGGTCAAAAACTCGTGATAGCTCTCCCCGGTGTCGCGGCGCACGATGCTGCGCAGGGCCGCATTCGCTTCGAGCGTCGTGGCGTCTATCGCAATCGTTTTCCCCTTGACCAGGCCGGCGATGCCCAGACACTGAAGAACCCATCTGAACACCGCCCGATGGGTGTCCAGGTCGATCAGGCGCCGCGTCCGCGATATCGTGGAGTGATCCGGCGCCGCCTCGGTCAGCCCCAGCCCGAGAAACCTGCGCACTCCCAAGGAGTCCGCCGCTCGCCACGCAATGGCGCGCTCCGAGTCCAGCCCCTCGAAATACCCAAGTAACAAAAGCCGAAAGTATTGCCCCGGTGCTAGACTGGGCCGCCCCATCTTCTCGGCATAGAACGGCCGGCACTGCGCCTCGACAAAGTCGTCGAACCCATGCTCGGCCAACAGCCGATTGAGTTTCTCGTAAAACGGGTGGCTCACCGACCGCGGTAGCTCGCTAACCGTTACCCACATCCCAACTTGCTCTTGTTGTGTTCTTTGTCCCATCGCCATGCGGAACACTTTACTACGACACACCGAACATATCGATTATTTATCACCGGCTACAACTAAAACATGCTCGACTTTCACCACGGGCTGCTATACTGTCCAATCGTTGACGAACAACCCCTGGATCTGTTGGAAGTCGCTATCGCGGGTTATCAGCACGGCATCTAATGCCAAAGCGGTCGCAGCAATCCAAAGATCATTTTCATCCAAAACCAATCCTTTTTGCTGGCGTGTTAGCTTAATCTTCGCATAATGATCGCCCGCCGCCTCAGGAACTGACTCGCACGGAATAACAGCGAATAGAGGTCCCGCCTGACCTTCCAGATCTTGACGGCGCTTGCTTTGCGGAAGCTGCTCAATACCATAACGAATTTCACCCCGAACAACCGTGCAAATCACAATTCTATCCGCAGCAGCGAGAGAGGTCATGCGAGCATCTAGCTTCGAATGCTTCCTCATCAAGTCACTGAAGGCGTTGGTGTCCAGCAAAAACATCATCGCCCGTTGTCCGCTTCGTCTTTTTCAAACTCGCCCTGCATGCGCACAGGCAATCGTCCTTGCCTAATCAATTGCTCCAATTCGTCAACGTCATCCGGGTTAAGATCTGGCAAACTGCGCATCACCCTAAGGATCGCTGGCGCCGACCCGGGCCGAAGGTCTGGATGCAAGACCTCCACCGAAACGCTAACAGCTTGCCCGTCGGAATACGGAAGAGCCTCTTCGAGTTCGATTATTTTTCCCTTAGCGACACCTTTATACGTCATCGTCGCCTCCTAAAGTGGCATTAAATATCTTCGCATTCACACGACCCTGGCTACCAGGTCATTATTATACTACCTGGTCCCGTAATCTACAGTCGATTAAGTCCTTTTTCACCGCCAGAAAAGTCCGGACTGAAGCCTTCATCTTTTCTGACGTTCAGCATTCGTCGAAGATCGCTCTCCCGGCCAAACCGAGTCATTTTGCATTCGGCCCTACGAAAAATTGATTCCCGCAGAAGCCTGGTGTCTTTTTGAATGGATCGATCTTAAGAACGAAACTATCGCAAGTAGACAACGAAATCTTTGTAGGGATGTTGCATTGCAAGACCTGACCCTGTAGCCGTGCTTCCGCTGATGATTCGATGCGTCGTGCAGGCGACCGGCACGCGCCTCCAAGAAGAGGAGCTAGTGTGACGAAACGGGCAACCGTGGTTTCCGCCGATACTTGCCCACGGTGAGTCCCGAAAGAAACACCGCGAAAATCAGAGCCGCTTCCAATCCCGAGATGCCCGCAGAAAACAGGGCAGTCTTTTGAGCTTGCGGACAAACAACTTTAGCCAGCTCTTGGGAAGTAATCTGAGTCATTTTCGGAATCTCATTTATGCCATATACACAGATTTCCCCCGTTCGAAGTGAACAGAAACGGTCCCGCGGACATTGTTTTAGGATGTTTTGCGGCGCCCCTTGACCGCAAACGGCACCGCTCTCTCTCAAAACCTGTAGCGTTACGTCTGGATATTTCGATATTTGCTCCGGCATAACGACCGTACCTCCTCTCTTCTCAGGCTCGTCAAAAAAGGTTCAATGGCGAGGCGTGCGAAAAATCGACGTCCGGAAGCGCACTTGACCAGCGTGTTGTAGCGAGTTAATTGCGCGCAACGAGGCAATAACGCTGTCGGAAGCGCCTCTGACTGTCCCCTAAATCTTCCTCCCCCCGAACAACGCTCCTCTCCGCTCTTGCCAATACGATTTGACATCGCTGAATCCGGCAGCCCGCAACCAACCGAGTTGTTTTGCCAAAGGAACAAAAACCAGGTCCAGATTGAGAAAACAGCCGCCCGGCTTTACGAGTTGAAACACGTCTTTATAGATGGACTCGATGATGTCGGGAACACGAACGTTGTGAATGGCGATGGTTGAAACGACCGCATCGAAGGATCCATGAATCGCCCGGTTCCAGCCCCGCTTACTGAAATCCGCAATCACATAATCAAACCGCCCTTTCCATTTGGCCATGCGCCGGCGACCGAGCTTGGCCATCTCGTCCGAGCCATCCTGGCAGAGGGCTGTAGCGTTCGGAAACTCTTCCAAGAGAAATTGGGTTAGGGCGCCGTAACCGGCGCCCACGTCCAGAATCTGAATCGACGCGTCCCTGCTAAAAGGAATCGCATCTGCAATCATTTGAAATTGCGGGCGTCGCTCGTCCTCGTAGCGATCCTGGCGCGTTGCCCAATCATGGACATATTCTTCGGCGCTCCAGTCGTGAAGGCCGTGCGGATCCAAGATTTTTGCCATGATTGACCCTACAGTCTGCCCGAGGCGCAACGGCGGCGGTCGCGCGCAAATTTCAGTAGAAATGCCTGCTGATGGCGGCGGTGAGTGATGTGCCAGATGTGACCAGGCAGAAAATGGCGATTCGCGCGCGGCATCGTGTATTTCTTATAAGTGAGCAGTCTGAAATGTTCTTGTCCTACTGTTGCCTGTTGCCTCTCGCCTCGTGCCTATTCCTGTGAATCAATGGCTTGCGCTGGTCCGACCTGCTGCCAGCTGGTCCCTCTCACTTTCTTTCGCCCCAAGACTTTCGGCCCGTGTCGCTTTGTCTCCTGCCAGTCAATAATCTGCCGGCCTTCAAAGCCAACCCGGCGCCACTTAAGAGGATAGTAGGGATGACCCATGGCAGCAAGATAAAGTCGGTGGGTCCGCTCGTAAAAACCGATGGTATGAAAGCTGTTTGGAAATCCAAGAGAAGTCACATCCAAGTGGTGCATGAATTCATGGCAAAGCGTAGACAATATCGTCTTACTCGATGTCCACTGCCTTTTCATTGGGGTCCGCGTCCAAAGTCGAATTTTTGCAACCTTGATCTGGTAGTCGCCGAAGAGTTCATTGGCCAAGCGCCCTTCGTGAGTCGAATGCGGACGAGGCCCGAGCAATTTTAAGTTCGGCGAAGGAATGCCGTAAAAGGCTGAAAGCGAAGCGAGAAACCGCGTGCAGACATTTTTCATTAGTTCGGGTGCTGCCGCATCCCTGGCCGCTTCAAGCGCGCCAAACATGGGAGCCAAGTTAGCAGAAGCCGGGGCGCGAATTTTCTCCAGGCGATGACTGCTATCGTATTCGCGGCGTAATTTGTCGAGCGCCGGCCGCCGATTTGTGATCATAGTTTTATCTGTGACCGCTCATTTCGATCCTTCATAAATCAACTCCTCTCCGTAAGAGAAGCCGTGAAAGACAGGCTACTTTTTTGTCTTATCTCCTCATTTCACTCAGCGCGGGTCGGCCCCGTGGACGCATGGTACTTTCAAGTTTAAACTGATTTGCGACCTTCGAACCCAAAATCTCCTCACAGATTCGAGAGCTTTCAACTCCCGGTTATTGTTTAACCTCGAGGAGCAGAGACCGAAGGGTATCGTAAACATCCCGCCGATGACCGACAAGATATATTTCGACACTGGTTTCACTGTCATTTAGACGGTAAATGATCCGGTATCTCTTTGCTTTGAGCGAGCGATAACCCTCAAGCTCTCCGGTCAGTTCGGAACCGGTGTGCGGCTTCTCCAGAAGTGTATCAATAGAAGAGCGAACAAGCTTTTTGATTTCGGGCGGGAGTGTAGCGATTAGCCGGGCCGCTTCCGGGGTGAAACGGCAAGCGGTCTTCTTCAACGACCAAACACCTCTTCATGCTTCAGCCACTTTCCCCGACGAGCCTGACGCATTGAGGTCCGTAGCGATTTCATGGTCTTCTCATCACTCAAAATGTCAAGTGTCTCCAGCAGCCCCTCGTACTTCTCCATGCTGAGAATCACCGCAGCCGGAACTCCGTTCTTGGTCACCGCCACGGCGTCGTTGACGCTTTCCAGCCGGCGAATAATATCCAAAAGTTCACTCTTGGCCTTGCTAATGGGTATATAGGTGAAAATGTCTTTCATACCAGGCCTCAATTATGGCCATTATAATAACCATGCCTAACAAGTCAACTTGGTGCGGGTTAGAAGGATGCGTTTCCGCATGCCGCGAAAGCCCTTCCGGAGTATGAAAGTCGTCTCCACGGATTTTGTGTTGGCGGGTTAAGCCCGTCTTGTCCGGTTGAACAGATCGATTTAATAACGCCACTATCGCAAGTAGACACCGAGGCTAAATGGAATGTTGGATTGCAAGACCTGGCCCCAATGGCTCGTATGCACGGCATCGTACCCTCGCTGCCGGAGAATTTCGCCCAGTATCGGACGGACATCCTCATCCAACAGCAGGGTAATCTTGGCCATTAGACCCCGGTCACGGGTCTGTGATTCTCTTGCGAGTTCTCCTGAAAATCCTGGTCAACCGCTTCTTTGTGATCATAGTAGTACGAAAGCGCGTAGTATACTTGCGCGAGGGTTAGATGGGAGAACTCTCCAACCAACTCTTCAGGTGAGATGCCTTGGCGAAGAACGTAGTTGACGACTGAGCGAACGGGAAATTTCGTGCCTTTGATCACAGGACTGCCGCCGCAGTAGTCCGCCCGAGAAACGATATAGGGATGATCTATTTTCTCTGCCGACTCTGTCATAAGCCAACCCTCTCTAAATGATTTCGACCATCATTGATAATCCAAACCAATGCTAAGAGACTGCGCTATCGATGTCAAACCGGTGCAGCCGACCGCGACAAACTTCTTCTGATAGCAGCGGTGAGTGATGTGCCATGGGTGACCGGGTAGAAAATGGCGATTCGCGCGCGGCATCGGTTGTGTCTTAGAGTGAGCGGTTCAATGGCGACGCGTCCCCCAACTTGTGTTCGTTGAACCTTTCGAAGTTTAAAGAATTCCGGAAACGTTTTGAACGGAGCAAAGCGGTTGAACGATTGGAACGGCTCGAACGGACTGATCCCCCCGTGATGAACGGAGCGCAGCGATTGAACCCTTCGATAGACTGCTATGTGGATGTCAAGTCACGGCACCGCCCTCTTATTTTCTTATGACTCTTTTCCTTCCCCACCCAAGAGAGACTGACTGCTATACGTGGCACGGCACCATGGCCGTCACACTGACTTGGCATGCGCCCCTCTCTAAGGCACTCGGCCCCGGGCTCTCTATCTCATGGATCGAACCGTCAGGAGTTTGTCTCTCCCGGTTCTGTCTATCGTCGAGGCGTTCCCTGGGGCACGGTCTCCTCTTGGGTCAAAGGAGCCGATTAAACTTTTTTCCTCACTACATAGGGTCTTTGTTCCATCAAGACCACCGAAATCAGTACCGTGAGTTTTCTGGCCACCGCCACAATGGCCACCCGCGACGCCACCGGGCGCGCATGGCTCTGGCACACCGCCCGGAAAAATTCCCTCAGCTCACCGTCTTTTCGGATCGCCGACCAGGCGGCTTGGATGAGTTTGCTTCTCAGCCGCGGGTCTCCGCTGTGAGTGATCGATCCTCGATCGGTTCGCTCTCCGGTGGAGTTCTCGGTAGGGACCAAGCCGAGAAAGGCTCCCAGTTGGCGCACGTTTCTCAGCTCACGCCAATCGCCGATCCTAGCCAAAAGCTGACTGGCCACAATCTGGCCAATCCCGGACACGCTCATCACGTACTTTATACACTGGGACAATTCGGCATCGTTCTGACACAAGCGGCGGATCTGTTGGGTTGTCTTAACGATCTGCTTCTCGTTGAACTCCAGACTGTCAAGCAACTGATCAAGCTCAAAACGCACGGTCGAAGAACAGGGAAGCTTTCTCAGTTTAGCCTTCACCATGAACGACCACTGACTACCGGCGGGGGCCGGGGGAAACTCCAGCCCTTCCATAAGCAACAGCGACTTGATGCGCTGCTTCATCGCCACCATCGCGCTGACAAAGGTGTCGCGCAGCTGAGTCAAATGGCGCAGCTCACGGTACAGGACAGCGGGGACATGAATGCTCTTGAGCTGTCCGCCACGAAGATTCTCCGAAATGCCTCGACTGTCGAGCCGATTGGTCTTCACTCTTTGTCCGGGCGCTTTGGGGATCATCGATGGCGAAGCGATCAGGCACGGGTAATCTTGAGCCACAATCCCATCGTACAAGCCGTAGCCCGTCGGTCCCGCCTCGTAGGCAAAGGCCACTTTCTGATCGGGAAAATGTTTACGCACGTGGTTCACAAGATGCTCCGCGCTATACGGCACGCGCAAGGAGCGAATAAACCCTTGCTGATTGGTAAAGGTCACCGAGATACTTTTCTTGCCCACATCCAGTCCCGCAAACACGTCGTAGTCGCGGGGAATAAACGCTTTGCTGTTCATCTGTTGTCCTCCTTCGCTCAATGGCGATTTGATGAATCACTATACTCGCTAAAGAGGACTTGTGGTTACACCTAACATCCATCATACAGGTCTCAGGGCAGGCTTCTGGAACGTTTGGAACAGGCGCAAGCCAAAATAGTCTTGAGCTTTATGAAAGATCGTCGCGCGACCATTTCCTCGGTTGATCACATGATAAACAAAACCAGCTTGCTGCCCACGCGGGATTCTCGGCATCAGCAGCGTCTATCACACCGCTACATGCGATCGCAACGGGAGAAAAGTAGCCTGTCCCCTTTAATTCCCACGCGGCGGTTGTGCCCACGACCGATGATCTGACCCTCATGGACGAGGACGGAGCCGATCGGGATGCCCCCTCAGCCAGCCCGGCCTCCGCCTCGGCGATGGCGGCCTTCAGGAATTCGTCCATCGCCCCTCCTCGTCAGCACGCTGCCA
Organism: uncultured delta proteobacterium; assembly: GCA_963840855.1. GTDB lineage: Bacteria > Desulfobacterota > Binatia > UBA9968 > UBA9968 > DATACQ01. Next base: position 32,986 of record CAWJBB010000083.1, on the reverse strand, counting down.
GCCCGGGGCTGGGGCGGAGCCGCCCGGGGCGGGTTCTATTGACACCGCAACCTGAGAACTAATCAATGCTGACCCGTCGCCCAAAGAAAGTATCAGAAGCGGCGGCTGGGCTGTTCGAGTCCAAAGGATCATCATTGGGATTGAAACCGCGCAACTCGAAGCTCCCTTCCATTCCTTCACACTTTTCAGCGAACCTCATTACGATATCGAGTCTGGCGATCTGTGACGGTGGAACACCGCCGTTCACGGGAGTCTCGTTAAAGTTGAAGTCGAGGCCCCTCGCCTTCGCGTCCCGAGCGCCGGTTTTCTTCCAGACACCTTGTATGTGGCTGAAGCCAAACGCCCTTTCGGCGGAGCTTGTAACCTGAAACCCGCCGTCGTGTGACAGTGTCCAGAGGCTTTGAGTGCCACTGCCTTCGACTACAAGATAAGTGCCGGGGAAACAGCCGCCTTGTGCTCCCGTATCGCGCGAGCTAACGACAGTCGAGTTCAATAAGAAAGGCGGGATCGACAATACAAAGGCCAGGATTAGAAGCCGGTATTTCATCGTTGACTCCTTGTTGCGGTTAGTCGATGCAGATTTCTCGGAACTGACGCGCTTGTAGCACAGGAGGCACCCTCAAAGAAATCTCGGCTAGCGTTCGAACCTTGAATGGCTGTTGTCCGGATAACGCCTTGAACCCTTCGCTAAGCTCAGACAGGGCTCCGCGACGCGGTTGAACGACTGGAACGTTTGGACTAGGTGCAACGTTGGTGCGTGATGTGGCAGGAAGTGACGGTTTGCGCGCGGCATCGTTTTTCTTAGAGGTCACTTTTCGCCTTCAAAAAATGCCTTCTAAGCTCTTAAACAATGCTTTTTACGCGATCTTATGTTGTTAAATCAAGAAGTTGCTTTGGTCCGACCCCGGACCGGCCGCCCCGAACATTGAACCTTGAACCGGCGAAGCAAACGATGCCTTTTACGCCATGTTATATTGTCAAATCAAGAAGTTGCCTTGGTCCGACCCGCGGTCGGCCCCCGGGCAGAGCGGCCGGCGAACGGGAACGGCGGGAACGGGATCAACCAGCAGCAGCCGCGGAGGTGCGGCAGTCATGACGTTCGACGAGGTGACCCAGGTCGTCGGCCTAGCGCTGGCTCACCCGATGGAGAGTGATGGACCGCGCGAGCCCCGGATCCGGGTGGATCAGGACGTCGTCCCGCGCGATCAGTTGAAAGGTGGCCGTGGCGGGGAGCTCCGGGCCGGGACGGCACTTGAGCAGCACCTCCGCCACGAGCAGGCCCCCGCTCCCAACAACGCCGGTGCCGTTGACCACGCCGTCGCCACCGGGCGTGCCGCATGCCGTGAAGAACGTTTCTCGCCCGGTGATCTCGATCACACCGTCACGATCGTTGTCGGCGAACGAGTAGAGGACGCCCGAGCCGTCTTCGGGATCGATACCCTGCCACAGGCCGAGGAAAGACCGGGACGGTTCGCTCCAGACGGGCGTGGCCAACGGCCCCAGGGACAACATCAGGACGACGCACAAGGTCACGACGGCACGTATCCTGAGAGTAATCACTGACACAATCCTTGCAATCAGCACCAAGGCTTTTCGTTTCATTTTAACCTCCTTAAACTTTGGACGGATCTTCTCTAGCGATGCGCTTGAAGTGGATTAGATAGAGATCATTGATTGTGGGCTCGCAATTAACAAAGTAGGATCTAAAAAAATCTCTAGCATACAAACCACCGTCGAGGGAAAAGAGCAGGTCGTCTATACGTGAAACAATTGTTGACGGCCGTCTGGCGAGCCCCTTGGGAGTGTAACCATGCATTTCGCGCGACAGCCGAGTGATCAGGTTTCGATTGTCGCGAAAAATACACAGGAATATATGTTTTCGTGTGGCCTCATCAAGTTGTTTCCAAGGTTGTTTTAGATTAATACGATCGTCTTCCATTTAGCGACCCTTTTAGAACTGAAAGGGTTGCAACTTCACGACTTCAAATCGCAACCCAAAAATTTGGGCGCCTCACTCTTTACGACTAGCTGATTTCTGTTTTTTTCCTTAGTAGTATTGCCGTATATACCCATGCGCTTTATCGAACAATTCCTGATCCGTGTGCAGCTTGTATTTCAGAAGTGCGCGGCGGAGTTCCCTCTGCACCAACCGCTCGCCTTGCGTCGTGGCTTGCCAGCCATCAAAGCGCACCTTCTTTACGATGTCATCGATGTCCGTGACGATGCGCTTCACGATGATGTGGGTGTTCTTGGTCTTAGCTTCCTGGAATAGCTCGGTGAGGGCCTCCTTGGCACGGTAATTTGTTTCGCGGGGTCGGACCGGGCTATGTATTTGGGTTTTCGATGCTTTCATTCCACGGGAGAGTATTTTGCGGACTTAGAGCCTCATTTTCACCGGTCAAATTGCGAGTGTAAGCTTCGCTGGGCTCGTGCAATGCATAAGTTCCGTCAGCTGCCAGCACTTCCCGATGCGCGGCTTTGACGCCAAGATCGTTTTTGACCCTCTCGACAAAAGTCAGGCTCCCGACGGCGAGCGCTTCAGACCAGCGGTCCTCGCGCGGAGCACCGCCGTTTTCCATCACTTGCTCGACCCATTCGCGGTGTCCTCTTTGAAAATCTCTCGGATTCGTAAAGCCACACATGGCCGCCAGCCCCTCTAGATCGATCACCGCGTAACGCTTCGGCGGCTCCTGTATCTCACGATAACCGCTGTGCGCCCACTCTCCAGCATGGCTTACCACACCGGCGCGAACCATGTTTAGATCAATGTAGATGAGGCAACGGTGCAAGTGCTCGTTGGCCTCAATTGCAGTTGCATGGTAGCGGTCCTCCCAAAACGCTCCCTGCCGATCTTTGCGCTGATTGTATTCCTGGGCGGTGCGGCCGGCAATTAACTGCATACTGTCGGCGATGACGTTCGGCCCGGTGTCTTTGATCAAAAGATGAACGTGGTTCGAGGTGATCATATAGTTGAGCACGGACAGACCGAAGCGTTTTTTTGCCTCGAAAATCCAGTGCATATAGCGGCGGCGGTCGCGCGCAAATTTCAGTAGAAATGCCTGCTGATGACAGCGGTCAGTGATGTGCCAGATGTGACCAGGTAGAAAATGGCGATTGACGCGCGGCATCGTGTATTTCTTATAGTGAGCAGTCTGAAATGTTCTTGTCCTACTATTGCCTGTTGCCTCTCGCCTCGTGCCTATTCCTGTGAATCAATGGCTTGCGCTGGTCTGACCTGCTGCCAGCTGGTCCCTCTCACTTTCTTTCGCCCCAAGACTTTCGGCCCGTGTCGCTTTGTCTCCTGCCAGTCAATAATCTGCCGGCCTTCAAAGCCAACCCGGCGCCACTTAAGAGGATAGTAGGGATGACCCATGGCAGCAAGATAAAGTCGGTGGGTCCGCTCGTAAAAACCGATGGTATGAAAGCTGTTTGGAAATCCGAGAGAAGTCACATCCAAGTGGTGCATGAATTCATGGCAAAGCGTAGACAATATCGTCTTACTCGATGTCCACTGCCTTTTCATTGGGGTCCGCGTCCAAAGTCGAATTTTTGCAACCTTGATCTGGTAGTCGCCGAAGAGTTCATTGGCCAAGCGCCCTTCGTAAGTCGAATGCGGACGAGGCCCGAGCAATTTTAAGTTCGGCGAAGGAATGCCGTAAAAGGCTGAAAGCGAAGCGAGAAACCGCGTGCAGACATTTTTCATTAGTTCGGGTGCTGCCGCATCCCTGGCCGCTTCAAGCGCGCCAAACATGGGAGCCAAGTTAGCAGAAGCCGGGGCGCGAATTTTCTCCAGGCGATGACTGCTATCGTATTCGCGGCGTAATTTGTCGAGCGCCGGCCGCCGATTTGTGATCATAGTTTTATCTGTGACCGCTCATTTCGATCCTTCATAAATCAACTCCTCTCCGTAAGAGAAGCCGTGAAAGACAGGCTACTTTTTTGTCTTATCTCCTCATTTCACTCAGCGCGGGTCGGCCCCGTGAACGCATGGTGCTTTCAAGTCCAAACTGACTTGCAATCTTCGTCTGCCAGTCTGATTGGCCTTCTAAAGTTATGGGCTCGCAGGATCGTAGTCCTTAAGAAATTGCTTTTCGTTTTTCGAAAAGCCTCGGTTAACGAATAGCAAATATCACCCCCGTAGGCATCTCCTTTCTTTTAGGCGGTTTCAATCGCACATCGCCCACAACCACGAAACCCTACGCCTTCGGATACGTCGGCACCATTTCCGGACGATAAACCCACTGCTTGAGCGGTCTACCCTCTTTGAGATTTCTCAGCTCCCGCTCCCAAATCTTGCGCAGTAGAAACACGCCGCGGTCGCTGCGGCCGAGGTGTTCGTTGCCGCGCGGGGCGATCGCGCCTTGACCGGTCTGCGCGACTTCGTCTTCGAGCATGACGAAGTCGACGCGATTCGGATCGATATCGTCGAGCCTAAGTTTTCCGGCAAGGATGGCTCGGACTAACTCCGGCCGATCCAGTTCCGCCTTTGTCCGCATCTCCCGCCGTTCTTGGATCCATACCCGTCCGCGCTCTCCTGTGAGCGGGATGGCGCGCACCTCGAAGTGAATATGGCGTTCATCGTCTACCGGAACTTTAAATAACATCACGTCGGCCCGCTTGATCTCCGGATCAACCACCTGACCGTTGGTATAGTTGATGTTGGGCATGCCGAAAAAAACGGTGACTTCCTTGCCGTCGGGATATTTTGCATGGCGCTCGACGCCCCACTCGGATTCTTCGACGGTAATCGTCGGATCGCCCAACACGATATGATCTTGCACCGAATCGCGGTGGCGCCGGTGCACGAAGCGCACATGCGCGCTATCCAATGAATTCTCGACGTTGTTGAAGTAGTTGCAGATCCGTCTGAGTCCAGCGACATCGAGGGAGATATCGGCGCTTTCCATCTTGGGGTAACGCGGCAACGGCGGCGGCTCGCCCTCGCCAAAATAGGCGAAAATCAGTCCGAGGTATTCTTGCACCGGATAAGCAGGCACGCGGACCTTTGGCGCAAAGGGTTCCGCTTCGGCTGGCTGCTCAACGCATCGTCCCGCGCCATCGTATTTCCAACCGTGATAGAAACAGCGGATAAAGTCGCCCTCGACCCACCCGGCGGAGAGTTGCGTGCCGCGGTGGGCGCAGCGATAGCCGACTAAATGCGCCGCGCCGCTCTCGCCGCGATAGAGCGTAAACTCTTCATCCATGATCCGAATCGGCAGCGCTTGGGCAACCGAAAGCTCATGGGAGCAACAAACCGGCTGCCAGAACATCCGCAGGAAACGCCCGGCAAGAGTTCCAGGTCCGGTGTGAACGAAATCGTCAAAATTCATCGCCGGCGTCATAATAATTTATCCCGAGCGGGATTGTCCAGTGAATGTATTGGGCCACCATGTTTTGTTTGAGGGTCGCTGGCAGAGTCAGGCCTTGCAGCGAGCGTATTTTCAACTGCTCGCTTCAGATTCCTTCAACCGATGGCAGGGGTCTATCACACAGCCGCCTGCGATAGCAACGTGGAAAAAGTAGCCTGTCCCCTTTATTCCCCCTTTATGTTAGTTTGATTCTTGCCAGACTGTTTGGAAAACGGGGAGGCGCACGATTTGCACCCGCGAAACGTTTTGAACCGTTTAAAACTGTTCAAGCCGTTCAACCAGAGTGAGGTCATGCTATGCATATATTCATTAAAGTCGCTCCTCGATACTATCAGCGATTGCGGAGTCAAATCCCCACCGAGTCTCCCGCCCGTGAAGCCATCGACAAGGCGACGCGAATTGATCACGCCGTCGAGGGCGTGCTGTTTGAAGGTTACAATATTCCCTGTGACGAGGACCAAGCGCGCATCCTTCTCGAAACAGCCGAACAATACTGCCCCGAAATTGTCCGTGACATTGAGAAAGCCCCAAGGATCGCCCGAAACGACTGACAGGCCAGCGTAGAAGCCACGGGCAAGGACCAATAGCATTAACCAAGTTAGTCGATACGTAGAAGTCAGACGCTTCCGGTGCTTTCCGTCCTTGGTGACGACAACTGCGCAGCCGCTCTGGAATCCTGCGCAGCCGCAGTCCGAACAGCGCCACTTGATTCCTCCGGCTTCGTTCTTCCTGTTGGTCCCGCGGGCGATGAGGGAACTCAGCCAAGGGTTCACGTTTGCTGTTGTTTGGTTGCGAGGTGCGAGCGGGACGACTGGAACAACTGAGACAACTGGAACCTTGGAATAAGTGAAAGTTATCTCCACGGATTCTTTAAGGAGAGTGGCAACCATCCACGGTGGGAATTGGATAGCTAGATGCAGACACCTACAGATTCGGCCAAGTAACCCCCTCTTCGATAGGACTCAGGGCAGGCTATTTGGAACGTCTGGAACGGGATCCGTTTTTGGTAAGCATCAGGGGATCACATATTCCGCGAGGGATTGAAAAAGGGAATAAGAAAAATTTCTCACGGGAACGTCTGTGCCTGTTGACCTGCCTGCTAATGGGTGGGCGACCCCAGGCGCCGCTCGGCGGCAGGGAATTATGAAGTTAGGCCGATTCGCTGTAGTTTCGCTTGGAGTACGGATTCTTAGCGTCATTCTTACCGTACTTACGTGTCCAAGCGGCCATGAACGCCGCCCGTGCGCGCTCGAGAGCTCCCTTTGTATCCGAAGCGGCTAGTTCTGCCTTCCGACGCTTGGCAGTTATTACGTTCTTTTTCATGTTGCTGATGTGTAACTGCAGGTCAACGCGGAGGTGACACCGTTGACACATTGCTTTCACGTGCTTTTCGTTCGCGCAAAGCGGATCACACTTGCACAGATGAGCGGTAGTAAGGATGATTTTACCTCTCGCGAACCTGGCTGGCTGCCCGTTACGCTCGACGCAGCGGCGCGGGCCAGGATGTGTTCGATGCAACCCACATTCGCCTTCGCACTCACACTGTCCTTTCGCTCGCTCGATCCGAATGTATTTTGAAAACGGGGTCCAATTGAGTGGATAAAGGTCTTTATTAAATGGCATAAGATTTAGCCTCAGTGCCGCGCTCCCACACCGGGGGTGTAAAGCGGAACTCACGGTCAGCTGCCACAGTTTCCAAACTAGCTTTTCATGTTTCTTTCAGTCGATGTTTAGCCGCCTCGTGAATTCCCTCAAAAGCTTTTCGCCTTTCTCTCGAATCCACTTGTGCTGCCGCGGCCAGTCTTGCGTTTCTTCGATGTTTGCCTCTTTATAAATCGAGAGATAGGGATCCGACCATTCGAGTTCCTCTCCCATGAGAGCTTCTAATTCCCCTCTAAGACTTTCCACCAGTTCCTTGAAGATAGAACGTAGACGCCTTCCTGCTTTCTTGGACACACCAAAATAGACGCAAATCCAGCCACCATCAGAATCGTAGTACTGTGTTCCAAAATAGATGCCGGTGTCGACTTGTTCGAAGCGACAGTAGATTCTGCCAGCATTCGGTTCGCTCTCGCGGAAACGCAATGGCGACCCCGCGAGTTCAATCGCACAAGCGTTCCAGTACTCAATCAATCGCTCTCGCTTCTCAATTTTTCGCCGCAACCCGGGATCACGTAGGACTTCTTCCTCCAGCTTGACCACTCTAGGCTTGAACACCCGCAGATAGTCTTCAAGATGATCTCCCATCCAATCATGCTGGATGGGCCAGTCTTCTTGATCCCAAATCCCTATACCTTCATCGGCGATGTAGATGTCACCAGATTCCCACTCGAGCGTGTACCCTAAATCTTTCTCAATCTGTTCTTTCTCGTCCAACAGACGCCTTTCAATAGACTCACCGATTTCCCCCGTCAAATTGAGACCTACAGACACTTGCTTTCTCTGCTGATTAAAGGTCAGCTGGATTTCGGCCGAGCCTGTCGTACCAATAACGAGGGATAACCAATTTGACGGCCTAGGAACAATCATGTCTGAGGGAATACCTCTTTCCTCTAAGCGACTATCCAGGTGACGCCAGTATTCCAAAGCTTTTTTCTGTCTCTCGGACAGACCTTCCGGTTCACGCAAGGCTTCCTGGGACGGCGAGTACTGAATACTGGAGGAAGGCATCGGCCAAAGTCGGGCGACGATTTCTGCGAGCCCTTCCGCGCGCTTTATGATGGATTCTTCCGTCCAAAACTTTAGCGAATCAAACCACTTGTTAAGCTCCAAATGGCTATCGTGTAATAATTCCTTTTTGCGCTCGAAGCTGGAGTTACTGAGATCTGGGTTATAACCCGTCAACGTCAGGTTACCCAATGAGTGAAGATATTTTTCGTGGATCTCTTCCCACCCATCTCCGAGCATAGTTTTCCAACTTCTCCCCGCAGAGTTGTTTCCAATGGTTTGAGGCATTACATGTTCAATCGATAGTCTGCGAAGATCTACTTTCTCTTTGTGTTTATAACTATCTTCGATCGCCTCAAGTATGACTCGTGCTTTTCTTCCTTCCCTCCGGTAAATTGGAAAGTCACGCAACCTATCCCTCAGCGCGGAATCATCCGGCCAGCGCCGATTCAACCAATAGGTCTGCAGATCGTGCCGCGGATTATCGCGGAGCACAGATATTGCTTCCACGAACCACTGACCGTATGAACGCGTGGTTTCTCCACAAATTGAGCGGCGCAGTACAAAACTAACGAGATCCTGCAAGCAGCCTTCCAACTCTCCATCGCTCAATTGGCCGCGATGATTGCGGTCCAAAAGATTAAGCAGCAACGGATAGGACGTCGAGATTTCCATGCCCTCAATTTGGCGGAGTAACCGACAGACGGTATCCTTTGTCACAGCCTCCGGGCGTCGCAACATGAGATCTAAAGTCGCGAAGTGAAGAAGTTCCTTAACTTGCTGCTCAGGGGCAAGGTTTGCTTGTTTCTGATGCTCTTTAAAGTCTAAGAAAGTTGCATCTTCCTTTGAATAGCGCCCATCTTTCATCAAATAGTCCCTGTAAAAAGGAGTCATCGGAATAGCTTCCTGATCGTCAACCGCATCGAACATATCTTCAAACGCGCTCCAGTGCTGATCGAAGAACTCCTGCTGCTTCGATAGAGGCACCTGCATGAAGATAAAGTTTCGAATAAGATCCGCTTCCTCCAGTGGAAGGCCTGCGGAATTCAGACTTTCAAATATTTCGTATGGACTTTCACTGTCTATCGTCACGACGACGAGTGCCAGACGCCGCGTGACCGTATCCAAAAGGTGACGTAGATTCTGTTCAGCTCTATGACGGGCCCAATGCTCAGCGTGACGGTGAAAATACTTTAGAGCAGCGTAAATTTGGCTATCCATATGCGCAAAAAGATCATTGCCGTCAATGATCGCAGATAGAGCTTCGCGATCTCCCAGCCTGGGAAGAATTTTGTAGTGCTCCGTACCCTGCTTGCGCTTGTGGAGTAAATAATCCTCGGAAACTTCGGCCGCCAAGTTGGTTAGGCCTCGCGACATTGCGACATTACGAAGTGCAGCAAGCAGCAAGGTTAGCGTTGTAAGCCGTTGCTGACCGTCAATCAGTTGGTAAGCAGGCACTGAGCCTGGGAAATGAGACGTAGGCGTACAGACCAGCGGACCAAGAAAGTGGACAGGCTTCGACTCGTCCTCCATCAGCGCCCAGATGTCTTTTCGCAGACGATCCCAATGTTCCTTTTGCCAAGAGTAGTAACGCTGAAACAGCGGGATTATGTATTGGTCGCCGGTATGAAGTATGTCACGTACTGTTTTAGGTCGAGCGTCCATAGATTATTTCTCCAGCGAGTTTAAGTACTAAAGACCATGCTTGAATGGTCGTACACACCTAAAGATTCCAGGTGACTTCCGGACGAAAAAGCTCAGTATTACCACCGGGATTGTCTACAGCGTGTTTGTCGAGAAATGCGTTGTAGGTTCCGTGCCCGAGGCCGGGACAGCTATTTTCGAAATCCTTTTTCGAGAAAGGTTCTTTGAGCCGTCCAGATCTTATGGCTTTCACGATTGCTCCATACACCTTGTGTGCCATCTTTCACCCTTCCTATCCTCGAAAAACAGTATCGGAGTGCCATTCTAGAAATTCCCGCTTTTAGGGCGGCTATCTGAATCGCGTGGCAGCCAGATTGGACTGTCTTGAAGGCGGAAGTACTCTTCCCCGTTGTCGAAATCGTCCTTTAACTTTCCGCTGGCGTGGAACTTGTAGTCTGGAGTTATCGTGACATAGCCAGAGTCGAAGAGTCGATGAATGTCTGATCGGAGAAGGAGGCCGTTATCGATTCGGTGCTTTCCTTTTTGGGTCACGGGCTGGATATGAGCAGCTTCGAGTGCTGGCAGTGCTTTCTCGCCGGTAACAGCACAGTGGCGATCATAGGTGTCCGTCACCAGGATTCGGAAAGCCCCTTGACCGAGACGCTGCCTGACCAACGCTGAACTCCAGATGACTTCGCCTTCGCCGACTTGCTCTTGTAGAAGCGGCTGTGACCGGAGCAGGAGCTGAACCGCGTCCCAGAGGTCTTGTCCGGTTGCCGAATCTACGTCGTACGTTTTTCCTTGAACAATATTGCGATGAAAATCCGATGGGACGGAAATCCATTCTCTTTCGGGGAAAAAGAAGGGTTGCTGAAGAAGGATGCAGCCGATTTCGAAATCCTCCCGCGAATCGGTCGTTGATCCCCGATACTGCAGAATCTTTGACCGCATCTCCGTAAAGGAAGCAGCCCCATTCTTTTCGCCAAAGGCTTCCCACGCCAAGCTTACCGGCAGTATTGATGCGTGCGTGAAGAAACCTCCACCAGCGATAAAGTTTTGAGGGCTATGCAATTTGAATAGAAAAAGCTCTCCGGGTCTGAGAGCTTTAAACAAGTGACTCCCGCCCGGCTGCCAAAAGTTGACCTCGTCAACATGGGGAAACCGGCTTAGATACCGATACCAGTCGTTATCCGTTACACCAATGTAAAGCTTCATGGCCGTGAAACTTCAGTCCCTGCCTTGTTCTTGCGGCTTGTCGCTTATTCTGCCAGACCTCGTACTTTCCGGCAATTCTTTTTTCGAAATTTCTAGCCTTGCCAGCCGAAAGCTCATGGATTAGAAATGGCAGCGTGGCCGGAGACATCTACCAGAATCTTTTGCGTATCCTACGCTACGAATCCAAAGACACTACCTACAAGTTCGCTTTGCTCCGAGGCCTCATCGAGATCTCCTCCGAGTCGCCGCACATCAAACAAGAAGCCGATTTCGTTACCGCTCCTTTCGGTCTATTGGTGGAAAAGTGGGTCCAGTACTACTGGCCTATCGTCGAGCAGGACATACCGCAGAAACACGGCGGGGAAAAGACCAAGCCGCTGGCCTTCCGGCGGATCTTTAAGGCGCTGCCGGACGTGTACTCCCGCAGGGGCGGCTTCGCTCAATTCCAGCACGATTATCACAACGGAAGGTTGAGCGAGTCGGACGAGGCGAAGTACCTGGCGCTACTGCAAAAGCTTCGACAAACTATCGCCACCATGCCCATGAAACACCTGGGACAGTCAGTCCTCAAGGGTCTATATGGTATCGTGAAGCAGCCTTCGTCAAGTAAAACGTCAACGCCTCGGGTCGGTCAACTTACGCCGGGATGGGTCGTCCAGAATTTTGGCAACTTCGAGCTGCGCCGGGACTATTACGAAGTTTTTCAAAAGATCGGTGGTTTGCTTCTCGGCACCGACGCCATCCTCTATCATTGGGCCGAGTTCACGGCGCGAATACAAAAGGACCCCTTTACCCCAGAGGCGTTCCAGAAAATCTTTCAAACGCTGACCAAGACTTACCTAGAAGACCGCCAAGTCAGGGACGCAAAAATCTGCTACCTAGAGGCCATGCGAAAGGGACCACTTTTGTGTGTGTGGTGCCCAACTTGCCTGTCGGCGCAAACCCTTGACATCGACCATCTTCTCCCGTTCTCCCAGACCCATAACAACAACCTATGGAACTTGCTACCGACGTGCAAGAAATGCAATTCCGCTAAAAGCGATAGCATACCGACGCCGGAATTTTTGAAGCGGCGGCAGGACTGGATCTTAACGTGCTGGCAACTGGAACACAGTCGCTACCCGGAGGCCTTCGAACAAGAAGTCCGCTACGACCTGGTCGGTTTTGAGGATCCGGCGTTTCTTACGGAGGTGGCTCTACAGTCGCTTTCCAAAAGGTGCGACTTTCTCATACAAGAACGGGGGTATGATCGTTGGGAGAAGAAGTAAACTGCCCTTTCTGTTCACCGGTTGACGGCGAGAAAGTTCTGACGTCAGTGCTTTGTTTTGCCCGCTGGGACAAGTACCCAGTGACCGAAGGACACTTGTTAATCATCTTGAATCGTCATGTTCCTGACTCACTCACGGTCGAAGAGAAGACAGCAATGTGGGCTATGGTCGACGAAGGCAAGAAGTTACTCGATGAATGCTTTAAACCCCACGGATACAACGTAGGGATCAATATCGGTGCCGATGCCGGACAGACTATCATGCACTGCCACATTCATCTGATTCCCCGGAGATCGGGGGATACCAACAATCCTCGTGGGGGCGTCCGTGGTGTGATAGCGGGCAAAGCAGATTATTCGAGAAGTGGATAAGCCCCGCGATAAGAAAAAAGGGCCTAACACACGACTTCCCTATGTACACCGACTGCTTGCCCGACTGGCAGGTCACCTGCCCGAGTTAGTTTTGCCAGACAGCGAGGCCGTCGGAGCGCAGTTGCCGAGCCAACTCTGGTTCCATTTGCTGTGCCAATTCGTAACGATATCTTCAGGATATCTTCAGGGTCAGGTCTAGTTTCGTACTCCTCGTCAATCGGACACGCGCGTTTGCTGAAGAAAACAGAGAGACGTGATCGTGATTCGTGCTCGTGACTTGCCCCCAAGAGATTAGGCCACGGGCCGTTCCAAGCGTTCCACGGCTCTCGCCGGTTCAAGGTTCAAACGTTCAAGGTCTCGTAATCTTCGAATTCCTCTCTGAGTAAGATCTCAGCTGTCGCAAGGTCTTTTCTAGCCTTGTCCAGCCATTGCTGTACAAAATCCCACTTCACCTGCTCAGGGGTTCTCATACAACACTACTCCGTATTTATGCGCCGGATAGGCAAGACCTCCTAGTCTCATCGAACTCCTGCTCTCCCATAACCCAGACGTCGACGGGACAATCGAGGTCGGCGACGGCTTGGCGCAGACGCCGCATCTCCTGGCGCTTCGAGACAGCGTCCTTTTCAACCACCAGGAAATCAAAATCACTCTCCTCGGTGGCGCCACCCTGGGCGCGCGAACCATAGAGGATCACCCGCAGAATGCGTTCACCATCAGCGGCTAGAAACCTCTTCTTCAACTTTTCGGCACTTTCTCGATCCTTTTCGACACTCATAGCGTTCGCTCCACCAGCTTCATGAGGATAAAGGGACCCCTTAGGGCAACAGCTCTAGCATCATAGCAACTCAGGCCACAGGACTCGATAGTCAGGGCTATCATCGTTTCGGTGGGCAGCGGCCGTTCCAGGGTTGTCGCCGGTTCAAGGCCTGTCGCCGTTTAACGTTCAAGGTTCAAAGTTCAACGCTTCAAAGCAGAAGCCTGTTCCAGTCGTTCAATCACGGCCCTTCGACTTTGCGTTGGGGCGCTCATGGCAGACGCTCCGTTCAAGGCCCTACGGCAGTTCAAAGTTCAAGGTTAAAAGGTTCAAGGATAACGCGCTATCAAACCCTATCGCTCACGGTTCACGAGCGCGTTCGTACCAGGATGCCCGGCGCGTCGACCCTGGCGGCCTGCAGCATCGGCGGGACTCAATGTAGATGATAACGGTCTGTTCTGGCAAAAGAGGCAGGCTGGGTCAGTGGCCGTGATCGCCGTTCCGACCCCCTCGCTGACACTTTCACGTTTTGAGAATTCTCGAAACGTCGAAATGTAAAATAGGCACGAGGCATTAGGCAACGGGCGGGAGTGGGCGTGGTGGGGAAAAAATCATGATCGTATCCGAACCCGAAAAGATGCCGGGGTGCTCGCTGATCCTAACTGAGGGGGAACTTCCACGTTTCCGGAATTCCGGAAACGTGGAAATGAGCAAGCTACTTTCCTAAACCAAGGCGCCGGCGCAGTTCGCTAGCCGAAATGGCGCCCTCTTTTTTTACACGGGCCCTGGACCTCTCTATGATCTTGAGGAACTTGCGGTTGGTGCTCAGCGCGAGGCTCTCTTCATCCGCGTTCCGGATCGGCACCACTGCCGCAAAAGGTTTTCCCTTCTTCACAACAATAACCGGGTCTTTTCTGGCCTTTTGGGCGTATTTTGATAATGGCTCGGATGCTTTCTTTAATTCAATCTTAGTCATAGGTCGATTATTTCTCCACCGACTCGAACCCGATTTCTTTCCTTAACCCCCACTCGCTGCGACAACGATCTTAGGCTCAGGGTGCTTCTCAACGTGGCACCACGAGCACCAGACACGTACTCGTCCCGGTGGGCACGCGACATTGCCCTTTTTCAACTACAAGAGCTTTAACGCGACTGCGTAGCCGGTTAACAGTCCATGGAAAAAAGCTTGCCTCTGCTTTTGGGTGGTATTTTCATAGTGCCGAGACGCCTCATCTAGTGCTTTCAGGAGCTTTTCCCGGCGTTTCTGTCGCGTTCCTCCACCCAGCATCTTATCAAGAAGCACCTGCACCGCCTCATCGTCCGCGATCGTAAATCTGTGATCATGTGGCATAAAAATCACCTTCCTCTAATGGCTATCTTGCACAAGCCAACTCTTATTTTAGGCACTCCAGTATCTCTTCTCTTAGTTTGATTAGTAACGCCTCTACTTCTTTCGCGCTCCATTCCTTCCGGCCCCTTTGGACCGCTGCCACGTATCTATCTAGTATGGGTTCGATTAGCAGGACCTTCATAGTGCACGCCTCCAATCTCGACGCGGCGCGGTTCACGGCGTCCGCTTTTGATGTTGGTCCGGAGTCGCAGCGGCTTTACCGCGCGTCAGTTGGAAAACTTGAGTGCGACGCCAGGTGGCAATGGGGTCGCAAATTTGGGGTCGAGCCTGAGCAATTGACTTATCGGCGTTAAGCGAGATTGGCCGAGATAAAGGTCTCCCCGATACTTCCACGTTTTTGAGAATTATCAAAACATCGAAAATGACGGCAGTCACGAGCGTGAGGTGCCAATTCGGCACCTCACGCCTGATCTGGATTTCTTTTTCAGCAACCTTGCTGGAGGTGCTCCATACTCCTATTATAGCTTTTCTGATCATTCATTACTTTTTTTTACGTCCGATGAGCAAAAAGCCTAGACCAAGACCGATCAATAGAGATCGTACAGGGTAGCGCCGAACCAAGCCCCTGAAGTCTTCTCCCAGATGGTCGAATTTCTTCTCTTGCAGATAACTACTCGCAGATTCTAACCCACCCGCTACTTTGGTTGCCGTTGTGCCTATCTTGCCTTCGCGCGGCGCCTTTCCACGGATCACGTTCGCCAGCGATTTCATCTTCTCACCGATAACGGGTGCCGCCACATTCGCCTTCTTCGCGGCAGTCGCGCCGAGCTCTCGTGCCTTGACCGACATACGGCCAACGGCCCCGCCTGTCTTGTCGCCGTACTCTTGGAGGCGCCGCTCAATCTCTTGCTCGGCCTGCTCGCGAGTATATCCGTATCTCTCTTGTATCAGACCGATCAGCTTGTCCTTCTGACCGCCGATCCTGTCGAAGTCGTCATCGGTGAGTTTACCCCACCACGTTTTAAGCTCGCCGCGCATTTGCTTCCACTTTCCTGCCAAGATGTCCTGGTTCATGGGATTGGTCTCGATATTGTTTTCCATCTTCAGTTACCTCCTTTTTTAAATAACCTTAACGCGCTTATGCGAGACGCATCTGCGCCAACGACGCGTAGGCAGCGCCTCCGCTTATATCCGGAACGATCTCTAGTTCAAGCGCGGTTACTCGGTTGAGCTTGACAAAATAATCCTCGATCTCTTGGTCAGTACCAGGCGGACTGAAGGTATACTGCTGACGCACGATCTCTCGAGGCGACTGCTGGCCTTCCGGTAACCAGCGCAACACGAATTCCTGCGTGCGCCCCTGTTCCTCTTCGTCGAATCGGAGAAGGATACGCCCGATACTCACGGGTTGGTCAAAGATGACGCGGATCGCCTGTTGCCCGGCTTGCGCCGCCCGCCATCCCGGCCCGCGATCGGAGATCAGGGCTGCCTCAATGGGATGTTCGGCGCTTTCCGAGGTGATCTCGACCTGAGCTAAACGCTCGAGATCCAACCACACATCACCTGAACGTGAGACAGCTTCAGAACCTGAGTTGATCGTCTGTTTGCGCATCAAACACCCCATTCTTTCGTATGTATATACACAGTCAGAACAATTCCTGAATAGTGAGTGCGCAAGTAATGGCTAGTACGGAACAAGATAAGAATTTAAAGGAGTTTGTCCTGCATGTTCCTGAAAAACTCTTACGTTGTAGAGACCTTACGTCCACACCGACTGCCACTTTCGGTTCGACGCGTGATTCAGAGAAAGCAGAGCATACTTCGATGTTTTGAGAATTCTCAAAACGTCAAAATGAATCACCGGCTTGAGGTGCCTAATTGGCACCTCAAGTCTGATTTGGATCTCTAGAAATCCCGCGTCTATCTGGCTTCGACTGCTGCTTGGGAAATCTTCAGCGCAATACCCATAGGCAATGGATTATCGCCGGTACTCAAAGCCGTACCCAGTCTCTGCAGCTCCCAGGATGAGACCTTTTCTATCTTAACGTCTTCTTTTACGGCGCCATCCAACTTGTCGGCTTGGGGCAATTTGATCAGGTATTTGACATTGTTCCCGTCGCTCAGTGTCACCGAGAGAACCATCTGTTTGCCCTCTTCCGTTCCCAATGTCTGAAGTCCGGCAATGCGACTCGAAAGGCTGGTCTTGTTCACGGTGTCCATGTACAGCCAGATGAAGGCGCCGATAAAGGCGGCCATCACCAACCAGGCATACTGGCCGACCCGTTTCTGCCTTTTCATAGACTGGGTTCTCTGGATGTCAAAGAACTTGCGGTAAGATTCCTTTTCCGCCGCTACCCTCTTAGCAGGATCTTGTTCCTGTGAAGTTGGAGGGGAAGCGAAAGAAAGTCCAAAACTATTCAATATCATGCCCAGGATCACCAACCCTACGGGGATAGCGATCAATAATAGAGGATTCATAACTCTCTCCTTTTTAAGGCTCTTGATAGCCTTTGGATATTGGAAGAGGGAGGGGGGGGCAGAACCGGGGATACGTTCGCTGTCAAACCGGAGCCGAAGTCCATGCCACCGTTGAGTGTGTGGCCCGGTCTTCTACCTCTTGCGCGCCATTACAGCTCTCGAAAATGCAATAACTTTCAGGATTAATGTAACCACACGCGGGAAGGATTGCTGTCTAATAGTGAACAGTTTTGAAAAGAATTATCGCGCCAAAAGACCTGACAGAGCTTCGTGAAGGGCGCCGTGGGCGGGCCTGAACAGAAGGAGGGGTCGTTTTTGGGGGTCGGGTCTAGCATCATAGCAACCCGGACCGCAGGGCTCGTTAGTCGTGTCTGTGATCTTGCGGTAGTCCGATCAATGCACACGGGTTGCGAAAAAACCATCTTCTTTTTCCATCACAAGCCCGTCTATCGCCGCCAATACGATCACGACTGATCTCTCAGTATGGTTTGCGGCGACCCACCAGTGGAAAGCCAGGAAGGGGGATGCACCTGGCTACCCGGCGCGGCGATCCCTGGCGGCCTGCCGCATCGGCGGGACTCAATGTAGATGAGAAGGGTCTGTTCTGGCAAGAGGCAGGCTGGGTGAGGCGGACGCCGTGATCACCATTCCGATCCCTCTCGCTGACGCTTCCACGTTTCGAGAATTCCCGAAGCGTCGAAATGTAAAATAGGCACGAGGCATTAGGCAACAGGCGGGAGTGGGGCGTGCTTACGTAGCGCGTATTCCGAAACATGGGATAACATTACCGCCGTCCATACGACGCGGCTTTTTCTTCCACCAAAAATCCGATTTTTCTGCGCTTTGGAGTCGGTGGCCTCATGAGTTCCCGGATCGCATCGAAGACGACCTTAAACTGCGCGTCGTATCTTTTTTCAAGCGCTTCCAGCTTGCGGGCCAGGTCCTTGTGAGTTGCGACTAATTGGCGGAGTCGTACAAAGCCTCATGATTTCTATATTCAGTTGCGCCTCCAGCGACAACGATCCACCACCGGCGAACGGATCGTGAAAATGCGGGAAGTTTGTCCCGGTCGAATAGTTCTTTGGCGCGGATGATCCGCATTCTCCGCGCAGGTTGCGCGCCAACTCTGCCAGATCTCGTCGCGAGCCCGCTGAAGAACCTCATCGTTAGTCGTATTCTCCCACAGTACGAGATCCTCGATGATCTTGAAAAGGCGTTGCCGCTCTTTGTCCTGCGCTTTCTCAGTCTTGAAAATATCCGGGTGCGCCGATGGATCATCCACCATCTGCGCAAAAATCACCGCCCGTGCCGCCGCCAACGGCCGCCTCGCCCACCACAAGTGCAACGTCGACGGATGCCATGCCGAATCGACTTCTCCCGCGCCGAAGCTTTGTTAATGGCTTCAAGCGGCAAAGCGACTTCGAGGAGTTTTTTCTTGTAGTCGGCCATATTGGTTCTTTGCTCTCTGTTCAATCAACATCGAAAACCTTGCGCACGCAACTTGTTCGTATGGAAGGATCGGTAGATCGCGAAAATTTGTCGGTTGATTATCGGTAGATTCGCTGAGTCGGTCGGATGATTTCTTCGTTTTCGTCGGATGATTATCGGATGCTTCCAACAATCGAATCGCAGGCGGCCTGCCAGCTCGGTGATAGAGTTCTGCGTTTTGGTGATGGATTGGTGATAGATTCCGAGCGGCGGAGTTTACGATTACAGCGAATCGGTTAACGATTACTTCACGATTCGGCGAAGCGCTTGACCGATCCACGGGCGAGTCAATCTGACGATTCCGTGACGATTCGACGCTCCGATTCCGACAGCCGGATCGGTCGGTTCGGCGATTTCGTCGGTCAATTATCGGTGGATTCGGCGAGACATCCGTCGATGGCTTCCATAGTTTGATCGATGGATTATCGATGGATTGAACCGTTTTAGCGCAGACGATGCCCTGGCACTCGTCAAGCTTCCGGGCGGTATTACCGGTCGAGGCGGATCGATGGATTACGCCAAATCTTCGATGGGTTATCGATGGATTACGCATGAGCAGATTTCGGGACATATTTCACACTCCGACCACCACCGACCGGGTCGATCAAATCCAACTCGACCAAGCCTTGCAGATCCCGGTAGGCGGTATTGTAAACCACATGGAAGCGGGAGCGACACCAACGATTGGTGACGGAACCTTCCGTAAGAACGTGAACCATAATTTTCTTCTGTCGTTCATTTAACTGGGCCTCCACCGATGGCGTAACTAGCAGGCGGGTCTCCGGCACCCGGATGCGATCGATGTCGTCGCCGGGGCCAGGGAAGGTAACCTGAAAATAAAATAGAAAAAAAATAGATAGTGATCCACCTTTTTTACTTCATGCCAGGGAAATCGCGCCGGATTCTTGATCGGCTCCTGGAGCGTGGGTTGCGCTTTGGCGCCCGTGACAACGTAAAGCCATTAGCAGTCCTGGCGGTCTTCGGCGACACGGCAACACATACCAAGTAACCAACCTTGATTCTAATTATCATTGACCGCACACGATTCCCGAGTAGTGTAAAGCCGTCAACGCAATTTCGCCTTATGCTCCTTCAACCACTGCGCGAGGCGCGCGATGCCTTCTTCGAGATAGATCGTCGGCGCCCAGCCCAGTTCCCGTTTGGCGAGAGAGATATCCAGCGGGCTGCGCAGGCGGTGGGGGGCGACTTCGAAGGCATTGGGATGTTGGCCGATTTCGAATTTTAGCTCCGGCAACGCATTGCCAATCGCGCGAACCAGATCTTCACTGGCATAGGCCTTGTCCAGGCCGATGTTATAGGCGCGGCTGAGCGGTTTGTCGGCAAATAGCGCGCGGCGCACCGCGTCGGCAACGTCGTCGATATAGATCAGATCGTCCAGCGGGCGGGTGAGAAAGGGCCGGCAGGCCTGGCCGAGAATACCTTTCTTGAGTTCCAACGGAATGCTCCGATACAAGCCCGGGCCGTACACCGACGAGTAGCGCAGGGCGACGAAGTCGACGCCGTGTTTTTCTTTGTAAAAATTTCCCATCCATTCGGAGACTGTCTTCGCGGCGCGGTAAAAATAGGTCGGATAGATCGTCACCGCGTCGTCTTCTTTGACCAGGCTGCCGTCCGGTTTTTGCAGTGGGCCGTAGATCGACGCGGAGCTGGAATAGACGACGCGTTGGATCTTGAGATCCTTCGCCGCTTCTAAAATATTGGTCATGGCGTGATAACAATAATTCAACACAGTGGGGGTTTCATCGCGCGGTGGATGGGCGGCATGAAAAATATGCGTCGGCTTTCCCTTTTCGCAGAGGACGCGGAAAGCCGCGCTGTCGGTGACGTTCATGATGTGACTGGATGCCTTGATACCGAGCAGCGATAGGTCCGGCGAGCGCGGCCCAACGTCGATGGGAACGACCTCGTGACCGAGGGTTTCCATGAGCAGCGTTGTGTGGGAACCGATGAAGCCGTTGGCGCCGGTGATCAGTATCTTTGCCATTGGGGTTAGACCTCCAAAACGATTCTACTGAAAAACCCTAAGAATGCTTCGACAGGCTCAGCATGAACGGACAAATCTCCAATGATTTCAACGGTTCCTCCGTTCGTCCTGAGGCCCTCGAAGGATGAACGGTGGGTTTTTCAGCAGAATCCAAAACGATATCAATTGTGCTCATGACCGCACGGCGTCAACGCAGCCGCGAATCTCCTCCTCGGTGAGCGCTCTTCTCTTTACCGTCAATTCACCCTGGATGCGTTTCCAGAGTTCAGGGAGGGTTTCTTCCGGAACGGTCATGCCCATCTCCCGCAGGCGCATCCTGAGCGTGTGGATGCCGGATTTCAGGTCGAGATGGCTCCTTCTTTCATTGCCGACCAGCTCCGGTCTGACGGGCGCGAACAACAACGAATCGGCCTGCAAAAGAAAACTGTGGGTGTCGCTCGAGTCGTTAAAAGCGTAATTGCCCACCAGCGGCTTGTCTTTGGGTGTGGGCCATCGTGACAACTCTTCAAACAGCTTCGACAAGCCTGTGAGTCTGGTCAAGTCGACTCCTGTTTTTACGCCGTAGAGAGCTTCTATTGCAACGACGACTTCCGCCAAGGTGGCGTTGCCCGCTCTCGCCCCCGCGCCATTGATGGTGACATCGACTTGCGAGGCTCCGGCCTCAACGCCGGCTAGAGCGTTGGCGGTGGCGAGTCCCAGATCGTTGTGGGTGTGCATGCCGATGGTCAACCCTGGCGCTACCTTCTTGACTTCCGCGACCGCATAGCGACAAGCGGCGGGTCCCATACTGCCCGCGGCGTCGACGAAGTTGAGCGCGTAGACGCCGGCTCTTTCGCACGTGCGTCCGAGACTACGCAAAAAATCAATAGACGCCATGGAAAAGAAATTGGCGATGGGACGCGGTTGCATGCCGCGCCTTTTGATCGCCGCGGCCATCTGCTCGACGTACTCCAGCAGTGCCGCCTCGCTGTCCACTGCGGCCGATCGAGCCACGGTCTCGGAGTCTTCTGCGACCTTCCTGGAAGCGGCGTAGATGGGTTGCCATTCCGGCAGAGGAAAGATCGTGTAGGAAATGATCTCGACGCCGTGATCCCGAGCCAGATCCATTTGCGCTTCCGAGCTGGCGCCGTAAAGTTGGAGCTTGGCTTTGAGTCCCATTTTACCCAGCCGGTCGAGCACCTTCACGGCTTCGTCGGTTTCGCCACCGGTTTTGGGCGCGAGAAACTGAATCACCGCGACGCCGGCTTCATCCAGAGCCGCCGCCAAGGTGGCGTACTCTTTTTCCCCGAAATAACCCTGGGACGCTTCGCGCAGCGTGACATCACAGATCTCCACGCGCTCGGGCAGGCTCATGGCGCCGAGTACCTCGGGCGCGAAATTTAGCGGCCCGACGAACCATTTGCCGGTTTGATAGGCCGGGGCGACTCTAATCCTGTCTAGAGCCATATGGAGCGCTTCCAAGCGAGCTGTTGGAATCATCGGTTTTGACATGGCAACACCTCTCCTAGGTTTTAGCCACAAAGGGCCTAGCGCGGCGAGGCGGCAGGATAATTTTTTTGTGACCTTTGTATTGCTTTAAAGTTTTCGCGGCTTGCGCAATTTTACCGCCAGTCTTTGCCCTTTAGTACAGATACTTAGGATTATTCTCGCGCCAAGCCGCCCAGAACGCCAAGTTCGGAATCAAAGTTTTCCTTTGCGGCCTTTGCGTCCCTTCGACTTTGCTCAGGACATGCTTTGCGCGAGATTCTCCGGCTTTTGATTGCGGCTCTGCCGCGCTGGGGTCCTTCCTGGTGAATACTACTCCACAGGCAAGCCTGACAAGTCTCATTTTTCGGCTAGGTCGGCATCCGCTACGTTGATATAATCTTTTGGCGAAGGCTTCCAGACCAGGCGCCGTTTGGCCGCATAGATATCGATGGGGTTGTACAGCGGCACGATGGGAGCGTCGTCAAGCAGAATTTTGATGGCAGCCTGGAGGATCGGCGCGCGCTTCTCGGGATCAAAAATTTGCCGCTGCTGCTGGATCAAACGGTCGAATTGGGCATTCGAGTAGGAGAGTCTCTTGGAAACTCCGGTCTCAAAGTATTCGTTAAAAAAATCGTCCGGGTCGACCACCGTTCCCCGGCCCCTGAAACAGACGGGACATTTCCCGGCCCGGTGCAGATCGTTGAAGATGCCCCATTCGGGAGTGTGGAAGCGGGTTTTGATGCCGACTTTCGCTAACTGTCCGGCGATCGCCTGTGCTATTTCCCGATCCTTGGTGTAGCGCCCCGTCGAGGTGTAAAAGTCGATTTCAAACCCGTTGGCAAAGCCCGCTGCGGTCAAGAGCTCCTTCGCCTTCTGAGGATTGTAGGAATATGGCTTGTAAGATGGGTCTTCACCGAAGCCATGCGGGCCCAAGACGCCGTCCAGGCGATAGGCTTTGCCATCCAGGACGTATTTGATGAGGGCGTCTTTATCGAGCGCGTAGTGAATCGCCTGGCGCACCAGCTTGTTGTCAAGCGGTTTGTGGGCTGGGTCGAGCAATAGGAAAATAATCCTTGCGCTTCTGGCTTCTTCGAGTCGGACCGTTGAATTTCCCCGCAGGCGATCTATTTCGTGCGGCGGAACATTGGCAATCAGGTCCGCCTGGCCAGATTCGAGCAACGCCAACCGCGCGGCGTCTTCGGCGACGGGTTTCCAAATGATGCGGTCGACCTTGGCTGCTCCCCGCCAGTATTGCGGGTTTTTTTCAGCCACGACTCTTTCGCCGCGCACCCATTCGACAAACTTGAATGGGCCGGTGCCGGCCGGCTTCTTGCCAAACGTTGCTTCGTCGCCGGACTCCTTGGCGGCGGCCTCGCTCAGAATGTACGCGTTGTCGAGGTAGTCTAGAAGGGAGACTACAGGCTTCGTCGTTGTAACGACCACGGTGTAAGGGTCGGGCGCCTGTATCGATTGAATGCTCCTGGCGAGATTGATCTGACGGCTGAGCTTCGGGTCCACGGATCTCTTGAGGCTATAGATGACATCGGCGGCGGTCATTTCCACGCCGTTGTGAAATTTGACGTTCTTGTGCAGTCTGAAGGTCCATCCTTTTTCAGTGCCGGACCAGGACTCCGCCAAGACGCCCACGTACCTTTTCTTGACAAAATCGTATTCGGCCAGAGGCTCGAGGAAATGGCGCCAGACGGCGTAATTCGCCGTCGTATTGTGCCAGTAGGGATTGAGGGATTCGAGATCGACGCCGTGGCCGACAACGACCGTTTTTCCCTTGGTTTGTGCGGCAAGCTTGGAGGCGGGCAGGAAACCCAGGTAGGCGGCAAAGAAGACGGTTAGGCTAGTGGCTGCGGCTCTTGACAAGACTGGCATCGCTTTTTCTCCTCTCTCATCTGGACGGCGCCTCCAGTAAAAACCCTTTCATAGCAGCTTCTAGTGTCGTGTCTCAAAATTTCGTTTACAAAACCGAAAGGCCCGCGATCGTCATTCCCGCGAAAGCGGGAAGGTGGATTCACATTTGAAGTGCAACAGGTCACCGATAAAAACCTCTGCCGGAGTTTTGTAGTTAAGGCACTTTCTAGGAGTGTGATTATAAGAACGAAGGAGCGACAGCAAGCGTTGGTCGGAGAGTGTCGCCAAATCAGTTTTCCTAGGCAGGCCGCGGCGCATCCTTCCGATGCCGTTTTCAATGCCACCTTTTTGCCAGGGCGCATGAGGGTCGCAGAAGAAGGTACGCATTTCTAATCTATGGAGTCGATGGTGATAGGAGAACTCAGTGCCGTTATCGAAGGTGATGGTTCGACGTAACGACTTGGGTAGAGAGCGAAACATTTCAATGAGCTTAGTAGCTACTGGTTCAGCAGCCTTATTGGGTTGACGGCTCACAACAAGCAAGCGCGAGCGCCTTTCATGAGCAACCAGAACAGCCTGGCCATACTTGGCAAAGAGCATAAGGTCCGCTTCCCAATGGCCCGGTTGGCGGCGTTTGTGAATGTAGGCCGGGCGCCGATCGATAGCGATGCGCCCCTCGATGCGGTCGACCACCTTGCCGCCTCTGCGCCCACGCCAACCGCGCTTAGCTTTTGCTCGGGGAAGATAATGGCGCCAGCTGTAGTCTTTGGTTCGGCGAATCTGGGCATCAATAAACCGATAGATCGATTCGTAGCTGATGACCTTACGTCCTTTTTCCTTGCGCAAGCGTCCAGCGACTTGGGCGGGCGACCAACCATACTCAAGCCGTTTGAGGACCTCTTTCTGAAGCTCAGGCTGACGCAGCAATCGACTCCCCTTCCAGCGGCGGCTTTTGGCCTGCTGTTGTGCGTAAACAGGCTGGTAGCCGACCTGTGTGCCACTGTTGCGCTTAAGTTCTCGGGCTATAGTCGATGGCGCGCGATCCATAGCTGCCGCGATTTGGCGCACTGTTTTCCCGGCTTGCTTAAGTCGGGAAAGTGTACAGCGCTCTTCAAGCGAAAACTGTGCATAGCGTTGTCCCATTGCAACACCTTATACAGAAAGTGTTGCACTTGGTTTGTGAATTTAGGGAATCCAGAAGTCCCTGGATTCCGGCTCGCGCTAGCTGTCGCCAGCTTGGCCGGAATGACATTTAAATAAGTCCCCCGATTAAGCGACACTACACTAGTTAGAGTTGCTCCGCAGCGCTTCCGTCAACGAACGCACTGAGGCTAGCTGTTCAAGATGAGCCACGGCATCAATGACCTTAGCGCGCTGCGGTCCCGTTAGTTTTTTGCCGGCGCATTGCTGGAACTTCTCGACTATTTCGTCCCAGCCTTGAAGATCCGGTGCCGGCAGAAGGGGCTCGGTTATCTCTTCCCCGGTTTTCAATATGACCCTCAGAGATTTTGCGTCGGAATGATGGTGAACCTTACCGATGAGTTCCATAATTTCACGATCTCGAAATCTTTCGTCGGTAAAATCCTCCGGCGTCAGACGACCGTAGGCCAAAGCGACAGCGAGGCAGTACGCCATGCTAAATCTTCCTTCTTCTCCGCTCTGGGGCGCGAGCCTGAGCAGAGGAAAGGGTTTCAGGTGACACTCGATCCGCTCAACGTCGCCGGGCGCCAAGGGATTCTTGTGAAGTAGTCGCAGCATCGCCTCGACCGGCGCGTGGGTTGCTGCCGCCGCGGAATATTTTTTTACCTTGACTTTGTTTTTCTCCCAGTCAAATTCGCGGCCAAGGTTCTCGCCCAACCGGGCGAGAATCTTTTCATCGAGTGGACCGAGAGCGGAAAAGAGGCCGTGGCTCCCTTCCAGCGCCGCTGTATCACCCGTGCCGCCCTCACGCGCGATGATCGCGCACGTAACCCCGGTGGCGGCCGCTTGACCCGCTCTCAATGGTTTCGCCATGGTGCCGCCGTCACGACCGAGCGCGCCGCAGGAGCCCGCCGCGAGACCGATGGCGTTGAGAGTCTAGTTTACGCTCAGACCTAAGATCTTGCCTGCAGAGCACGCAGCGGCTACCGGTCCCAAAATTCCGTTAGCATGCCAGCCCCGGGCGCCGGGGCCGCTTCCCTCGAAGCGGTTGGCAAAAAGCGGATCCAGCGATATGCGCACCTCGCGGCCCGCGATGAACGCCGCGAGCAGGCTATGTCCCGACGCGGCCTCACGCTCGGCCAGAGCGGTTGCGGATGCAAGAATATATGTGGAAACGTGGCCGCCGTCGTCATAGTCAAGTAGGTGCGCGAGGGTAGCGTTGGCGAAGGCCGCGTCGCGGGCGCTGGCAGAAAGCTTCCAGCCCCACAAAGTGCAGGGGCCACGCCACCCTTCTTGCTCCGCCAGTCGGAAGATTCTCTTTCCAGGGTCGTGTGTAGTCGCAAGAACGGCTACGCCGAAACAGTCGAGTATAGCGAGCTTGGCATTGGCAATAACCGGAGCGGGGATCTGATTTAGAGTTATGCCGGCGGAGAACTCGGCAAGTCTCTTTGACAGGTTGAGTGTTCCGCCCACTTGTGAATCCGTACCCACCATCATGTATTATGATCGCCGGGAACTTTCTTGAGCCGTTTTGGACGCTACGTGCTTAGCCGCAATCAGTTTTACGTCCAACCGAACAGCGCCTTGGCATTTTCGGCCAGGATCTTTTTCTTGGCTTGGTCGGAAACATCCGTGCGCGCGCGAATGCTTGATACGGCCTCGGGGAAAAGGTTATCCGCTTCCGGATAGGCGGAGCCGAAGATAATCTGGTCCTCGCCGACGGTTTGCAGGACGTAGGGCAAGGATTGTTCATTGTAGGTAGTAGCGAAATACCAATTCCCTCCGGTGACGTGCGCGCTGGGCGCCTTCTTGAGCCACGGGGCCTCTTCCTGGTTTCTTCCTTCGAAGTCCTTATCCATTCGTTCCATGAGAAAGGGAACCCAACCGATGCCGGTGTTGAAAACGCCGATGCGAAGTTTTGGGAACTTGTCAGAGATGCCGCCGTACATCAGCGCCGTGCAGGTATGAAAAGTTTCCATCGAGCCGCCCACCGTATCTTGAAAGAGAAAAGTATCCGCGCGCAGGTCCTGTCCCGGTCCCTGGTAGGATAGATTGTGAATCAACAGCGGCACGTTGAGGCGTTCTATTTCCTGGTAGATAGGCCAGTAGGTCGGCGCTCCCACGTGCTCGGGGAGTCCCAGCGAAGAGAGCGCGATTCCCACCAAACCGAGTTCTGTAACCGCGCGCTTAATCTCGGTGACCGCGGCGGCAACGTTCTGAAATGGCACAACGGCCGCCGCTTTGAGACGCGGGTTGGCTTTGCAGATGCCGGCGATGTGGTCGTTGTAGCCGCGGCAATAGGCGATCACAAGGTTCTCGTCCCGGGCTCTGGCCGAATAGCCGGTGGGCAACCCGTTGCGGGGAATTTGGCTAATTAGCAAAGCGCGCGTCGGAAAGAGAACGGAAACGTCAACCCCTTCCTGATCCATGGCGCGACGGTAGTGATCCGGAGTCCAGTCGTCGGGCTTGATCCGGCCATATTCGCTGGCGTCCCAGCCGGTGGCCGGTAGCAGGGGACCTGCCTGATCGCTGTATGGGCTTCCCATAAAAGGCCGTACGTCGGAGTCGTCGGTTTTTTGCATGAAATGCACGTCAGCGTCGATTACTGAAAAGTCAGCCATGTTCTGCCTCCCTGAAGCTGCGGATAATCTGTGGTCGCACGTCCCCGGCGCTCAAGCCCATCCGAATAAGCGCTTACCGTTGTCGTGTAGAATCTTGCTCTTGGCGTCCTCTGAGATATCCGACCGGTCGAGCAGGTCGGCGGTGAAAGCAGAGCCGCTGTGCGGGAAGTCCGTGGCAAAGATAATGAGGTCTCCGCCGAGGCGCTCCAGGACGTGAGGAAGCGATTTTTCTTCGGGCTCGGCCGAGTAGAAAAAATTCCCTCCGGTCATGTACGAGCTGGGTTTTCTTTTTAAAAGCGGCGCGTCGGCGCGGCGCTTTTCCCACTTGGCGTCCAGGTAATCCATCCAGTACGGTACCCAGGCCGCCCGGTTTTCCAGAAAAGCAACGCGCAGCTTCGGATATTTCTCGACAACGCCGCCGTAGATCAAGGCCGCACAATCATACAACGTCGCAACCGGTCTGCCGACGGTATGCTGTAAGAGGAAAGTGTCGGCGCGCCGGTCGCCCGCCGGTCCCTGAATGGAAGCGTGTATCATTAGCGGCACGTTGAGTCGCTCCATCTCTTCATAAATGGGCCAGAAGGTGGACGAACCGATGTGCTCCTTGAGGCCGAAAGAAGAAAGCACGACGCCAGACAAATCGAGTTTGGCGACGGCGCGCTTGAGCTCGGCCACGGCGGCAGGGACGTCCTGAAAGGGGAGCAGGGCAACACCCTTGAGCTGTGACGCTTCACGACAGACACTGGCGATGTAGTCGTTGTAGGCGCGGCAGAAAGCGCCGGCAAAATTTTTGTCGCGCTGGGTTCCCACGTCCATCGCCCGGCTGGGGAAGAGCAGCGAATAGACGATCCCTTCCTCTTTCATGACGGCCAAGCGTTTTTCCAGATCGTCGGGAGCGCGTGGCCGACGCCTGACGCGAACGTGCCACTCGTCCATGCCGAGAAGAGAGCCCTGCTTGTTGCGGTAGGGTTCCGGCATCAGCGGGCGCAAATCGTCATCGGTCTCAATGACATGAGCGTCCATGTCGTAGATTGGAATTTTTGATTTCAATGCTTCGCGGCTCTCATGGGCCGCTTCATGGGTTTGGTGTTCCACTATGCCTCCTTGTTCCTGCGGTTTCACGC
Organism: uncultured delta proteobacterium; assembly: GCA_963840855.1. Taxonomy (GTDB): domain Bacteria; phylum Desulfobacterota; class Binatia; order UBA9968; family UBA9968; genus DATACQ01. Next base: position 4,158 of record CAWJBB010000083.1, on the reverse strand, counting down.
TTGCTGGGCAAAAGCTGGGTTATTTGCTGTGCAGCTCGTTCATAGTCTTCTGGTGCTTGTCCGCGGCCGCGCGAGCTTGGGCCGACAGGAACCGGAGCTTCTTCCGATCGATATCGTCCTTGACGGAAAGGTCGTCGCGCATAACCGAATTGCCGGTCTTGGCCATCAGTGTCTGTCCTTCTTTGGACAAAATAAAATCCACCAGCAGCCGGGCGGCGTTGGGATTGCGCGCCATGCCCAATATCGCAACAGTGTGGAGATCGGCGTAAAGCGGATCTTCGAGGCGTGCCCAATCAACGGGAAGGCCTTTTTCTCTGAATTTATTGATGCCGTCGTGATTGAGCGGCAACGCCAATTCCACCTCGCCGCCGCCCAACCATTGCTGAACCATCAAGGTTGTGCCCCGTCCGGGCTTGGGGTTGTGGGCGGCGAACTTGCGTAAAAAATCCATGCCTTTCTCGGCGCCGAAGAAATCCAACATCGCATAGATCCAGCCGTAGTTGTTCAGATTGATAGCCGCTTTGCCCTTCCAACGCTCGCGCAGTAAGTCAACATAACGCCTCGGGATATCGGCTCCGGTCACCGCGCGGTTATTGTACGCGACGGTTTGGATCGTGAAATAGACACCGCTGTAAAGTCCGCGCTCCTCTGGCGGCCGTTCCCGCGATGTGTATTTCTGAAAGATGGTCGGCGCTTCCATCAGCATCAAGTCGAGGGAGTCGGCGCCGGTGAGAACCAGATCGGCATTGTCTCTTTTGCCCACGCGGCGCTCCGTCAGAATCTTGGTGACCAGGGTCGAACTCCCTTGCCGGTTAACTTCTACTTTGACGCCGGGATACTTTGCGGAAAAGGCCTCGGCGAGCGGCTGCGAGTCCTCCACATTGAGTGAAGTGTAAACTACCACCTGGCCTTCCTTTTTCGTTTCTTCGTAGGCGGCGCCGGAAGCTATCGCAGCGGAGAAAAGCAACAGCAGCGCGACCGCGCCGAAAACGCGGATGCCGCGGTTTTTCCAATCCTTCATGACACGTCTCCTTCGAACACTGCTATTTGGTAAACAATGCCACCATCATCTTGTCGTACTCCTCGACGTTGGCGCGCGCCTCCGGGCCAACGACACGAAGAGTCTTGCGATCGAATTGATACTTTGTCGGCACATCATCGCGCACCGTGGTCTTATCCAGCTCGGCCAGGATGGTTTGACCCTCCTTGGAGACAATAAAGTCGACCAGCAGCCGCGCCGCGTTGGGACGTTGCGCATTTCCCAAAATGCCAATGCCGTGCACATCCGCATAGAGGGGGTCCTGAATATTCGACAATGCTACCGGCGCCTTTTTGTTGATAAAGGCGATCACGCCGTCGTGGTTCAGCGCTACGCCGATCTCTGCGTCTCCGGCAATGACACTTTGCATGAGCAAGGTGGTGCCGCGGTATGCGCGAGGGTTCAGCGCGGCGAGCTTTTTTAGAAAGTCCGAGCCTTTATCCTTGCCGAAAAAGTCCAACATGGAATAAATCCACGTCGGATTACCCAGGTTGACGGCGAATTTGCCGCGCCAGCGCTCCTGGAGCAGGTCCGGTAGCGCCGTGGCGCCATGTCCGCGCCAAGGAGGTTCTTGTTGTAGGCGATGCTGTGAACGCTCATGTAGGTCGCGGTCCAGAAATCCCCTTTTTCGGCCTTCCACTCCGCCGAGTTGTATTTCTGTAAAATGCCGCGGTTCTGCAGCAGGTCGAGATACTCCGCTCCAACCAGGACAACGTCCGCAACGTCTTTGCCGGCGCGGCGCTCGGTGAGGACTTTTTGCAGGACGCTGTTGGCGCTTTGACGATTGACGTTCACGTCGACGCCGGGATACTTTTTTGTGAACGCCGCGGTTATCTTCTCGTTGTCCGCGACATTGAGCGAGGTGTACCACACCGCCTGCTTTTCGCTTTTAGCTGCCTCGTACCAGTTGCTGGCAAAGACTTTTGTGGGTTGGAAAAGCGCAGCACAAAGTATGGGAAGATGCAAAACGAAAAATAGCAAAATGAGTTTTTTCGGGCCTGCGCGCAAGACCATGGGTTTCCCTCCTTCAGAGAGCTTCCTCAGAAAGGAAGCCAAAGGATAAATTACGTTCTTAATAAATTCGTGAGTTCCGTGACCGACCGTAGCTCTTCCAGGTGCATGACATGATCGGCAATTGCCCGTGTCCGTTCCGGTGAAAAAACCCGGCTCACCGATCTGGCGAATTTTTCGCTGATTTGCGACTGCTCCGTAAGATTCGTTGGCGGTTGGAAAGGCTCGGACAATTTTTTGCCGTTCTTTAGGGTTACGGTGAGAACGTCTTCCTTGGGCAGGTGGCGGGTGCGACCGATCAACTCTTTAATCCGCGGCTCTTGCAGCCGTTCATCAACAAAATCATCCGGCGTGACTTTGCCATACACTAATGCCACCGCCAGACAGAAAGGCATGCTGAATCTTCCTTCATAACCGCGCGTGGGTTTGGCGCGCACCAGCGGATAGGGACGCAGGTCGCACTCCATCGCTTCGACGTCACCTGGAGCAATTTTGTCACGCTGCACGAGGCGCAGCATCGCTTCGAGACCGGAGTGCGTCGCGGTGCAGGAGGCAAAGGGCTTGATTCTGAGGCTGTGGGCTAGATCCCAAACCGCGCCAAGGTCCTTCCCAAGGGATGCGAGAATTTGTTCGCTCAGAGGACCTACGGCTTCCAAAAGCCCGTAGCGCTCCTCCAGGGCGTTCTCATCGCTGGTGAATCCTTCTCGCGCCAGCAGCGCTGATGTTACGCCCGTTGCCGCCGCATGGCCGCAACGAAATGGCTTTGCCATGGTGCCGCCGTCGCGGGTGAGCGCGCCGCAGGATCCTGCCGCGAGCCCGAGGGCAGCTAAAGTCTGTTTCGCATCGAGCTTGAGCACTTTACTGGCGCAGCACGCCGCCGCGATGGGACCGAGAATACCGTTAGAATGCCAACCGCGTGCTCCAGGGCCGATACCGCTGCTTCGATGGGAGAAAAGGCTATCGAGACTTGCCCTTACTTCACGTCCGACGATAAAAGCTTCCAAGGCTTCACGGCCGCCGGCGTTGGTGTCTTCAGTCAACGCGATCGACGACGCCAGCGTGTAGGTCGTCGAATGATTGCGGTCGTCATAATCGAGTCCATGCGCCAGTGTGCCGTTTAACAGGGCGGTGTCCCGGGCATTGCTTTGGATCTCCATGCCCCAGACCGTACAATTACCCGACGCGATATTGGCCCGAGCAAACCTGCGCAGACAGTCGCCAATTTCCTGTGTCCCGGCTAAGACCGCGACACCAAGACAGTCCAAGATCGCCAGCTTGGCATTCGCCACGACGGATGCCGGCGCTTGCTCTAGACGAAAACCGTGGCTGAAACCCGCAATCTTACGGGAAAGATCGAGAATTGAGGGGTGAAGAGTGTCGTTCATTATTGACCTCGAATTCATGCGCGGGGGCGACGGGATCATTCTTTATACAAGCTGTCGATATAACCGCTCTCATCGAGTTTGCGGATAAAACGATTATCGATAAGATCTTCAACTCGAATGCTCTTAACCTTGGGGTTCAGAGTCGCCATCATGCGCTGAATGTTGCGCAGACCGTCCACCTGAGCATAGGGTTTTTTCTCAACGCCCACCTGCAAGTCCTGGTAGCCATCCTCCAACAAAGCCGGATTGCTCAGCTTCATGTGGCGCGACATGGTTTGGAGAACTGCGCTGCGGTTAGCCGGCGCGGCGACGAATGCTTGCGCTTCGATCAACGCTTTCAACACCGCCTCGACAACTTCGGGATGCTCACGCAGGTAGTTGCCGCTGACAGCGACCGTGCCGCTCATGAATGGAATCTTCGCGCGATAGAGATCAACGAGCACGGTTAGTCCTTTTGATTTGGGGCCGCGGCTCAGAAAGGGATCGAGCAGTGTCGCGTCGATATTTCCCGCCTCGACCGCCTGGGCGAGAATGGTCTGATTGCCGAGACCATTGATGCTGATGCGATCGCGGGTGGCATCCAATCCCAGATGCTTGAGTGTTAAATAGGTCGCCATCCACGTGGTGCCGCCGATGTTAGTGACGGCGAAGCGTTTGCCGCGCAGATCCTTCGCTTCCTTGATTTCCGGACGCACGACGAGGTGATAGTAAAGCCGGTTGCCC
>CAWJBB010000082.1:0-56486 GCA_963840855.1 uncultured delta proteobacterium | reverse complement strand
ATTGCGGCGAAATGATCTGTTTCAGTTTGGCGAGCAGTGCCGGCGGTGTTTTGAGCAGTCCGTGGATGGTTTTTTCCAGCTCTTCACCGGTGAGCGGGCTGATATCGAGCCTTGCCTTCTCGGCGTCGCCGAGAAGTCCAGGATCGTTCATTGCGGCGATAAAAGCCTTTTGCAGAATTTGCACTCGCTCCTTCGGCGTGTTAGGCGGCAACACGAAGGGCCGGCTGATCGCCGATATATCGTGAGCGCCCGCTTGCAAGAGTCGGCGCGCCTCGTCAGTCTTGGCGTAGGAAATCGCCAACGGAACCTTAGGCAAATCGGGATGGGGCTTCGGCAGCGCTTGGAGCACGATCACGAACTCGCCGCTTTCGAGCTGACTGCGCCAGAGCGATTTGAAACTTTCCCAACCGGTGCAAAGTCCGGTCAGCTCGCCGCGCTCTATAGCCAATCGCATATCGCCGGTGCTATTGTAACCCAGCACCAATTGAACTGGCACGCCAATGGTCGCGTGCAGCAGCCGCGTCGTGTCATGGCCGCCGGTGCCGGGGGCCGTGCCGCCGAGGCGCGGCGGGGTCTTTGCGCTCAGCCATTTCTCCGGGCTGTCGATACCGCCAACCTTCGGAAAGCCGCAAACGATCTCGACCTTGGCCACCGAGCCGACGTAATGAAATTTAACCGCGTCAAAGATTATCTCCTTCTGCCCCATCGCTTGGAGGGGAAACAACGACCCGTTGAAATGACCGACGGTGAGACCATCCGCTTTGGCGAGCTTATAGAGATGGTTGGCGGACGCCAGGCTTCCCGCGCCCGGCATATTCTCGACGATAAACGCCGGATTGCCTGGGATATGTTTGCCCATATAGCGGGCCACCAGGCGCGCGTAAGAATCATAGCCGCCGCCGGGGGCGTAGCCCACCACCAGACGAACCGTTTTGCCCTGGTAAAAATCCTGCGCCTCCGTAGCCGCCACGGGATTAAGCGTCGCCAGCCCAAATAGCGCGGCTATCATGACTCTGATTTCTGTGGACATTCGCTTCTCCTCAGCATGCGCGTGAAAAGGAAAATGCGCTTCAAAAAAGATTCGGTGTGCGAAAATGACACGCTCCAGCGCGCGAATCAAGCGACGCTCAAAACGCGGTGTAAGAAAGCATAGGCGCACCATCGCAGTGCACAGCCAGCGCATCTCGTCCACCTCCGGCTGGATTCGGGGAAGGAAGATCAGGTCAGTCTTACGTTAACACTTCCTCGGCGCGCCATTGCTCGATGGTCGCCTTGTCGTAACCGAGCAGGTCGCCGAGAATCTGGTCGTTGTCCGAGCCGAAACGGTTGGGCAAGCGCAATGGCTCTTCGTTCATGCCGCGGAACACGATACCGCTGCGAGGAATTTCAAACGGGCCGATGAGAGAATCGTCAAAAGACGCAAAGTAATTTCGGTGGCGAAGCTGCACGTCTTTGAGAAGATCGGCGCCGGTTTGGACGACCCCCGAGGGAACGTCAGCGGCTTGCAGTTTGGTCATCACTTCTTCCGCTGTCCGGGCTTGCGTCCACTCCTGCACGATGGCGTCGAGTTCCACGCGATTTTTGATGCGTGATTCTAAATCCAAAAACCGCGCGTCGCTGTCGACTCCCTGCCCGCCAATCACTCCACAGAAACTTCGCCATTCTGCTTCAGTGCGCGCGGAGATCACGCACCAGCGGTCTTCCCCCTGGCAGCGGTAACAGCCATGCGGCGCAGCCACAGCGTAATGGTTGCCTTTCGGACGGGGATCGTCGCCGTTGACGGATGTCTCAAGATAGGTCACGCCAAGGGTGGCCGCGGTCCCTTCGATCTGCGCAAGATCGATGGTTACGCCCTTACCCGTGCGCCGGCTATTGAGCAGCGCCGCAACCATCAAGGTCGGCCCCATGACGAATCCGAGATGATCCGGGTAAACTCCCTGGCTGCCGATGGGACGGTCTTGTTCAGGGTGATTCCACAGATAGGTCATGCCCGAAAAGGCGGTGAGGTTGAACCCCCAGGTGCCGTAACTGCTCTTCGGCCCCTCAGTGCCGAAACCGGGAAGCTTCACAATCACCAGCTTGGGATTAACTTTTCTTAACTCGTCATCGCCCAAGCCTAATTTGTCTAACACCCGTGGGCGGAAATTCTGCAGCACGCCGTCGGCCTTGCCCGCGAGTTCCCGTATCAGCCGCGCGCCGGTGGGGTGTTTAAGATTGAGCGCCATCGAGCGCACGCCGAGGTTGCACTCGATGAAGCGCGGCGCCGCGTCGATGTCTTGGTGCTGGCCGTAATGACGAAAGGTATCCAGACCACCTTTTCTCGATTCGATCTTAATAACTTCGGCGCCATAGTTAGCCAATAAACGTCCGGCATAGGGGCCGGCGTAGCCGGTGGTGAAGGCCAGGATGCGTACCCCTTTGAGAATTTCGTTGGTGCTGTCCATGTCTCAATCGAATCGCAAATTACCAACCTCAGGTTGCCTGATCCATACGGATTTTACCTTATTGAGTTCTGAAATTTGCGATCTGACATTGATCATATTACTCCCTCCGCCGCCAGCGCCGCGAGATCGAGGGCGCTAATGCCGAGGTCACCGCAAAAAACCTCCTGATTGTGTTGCCCCACAAGCGACGCCGGCGCGGGACCGGTACGCCGGCCATCGACCATGAAAGAATTACCGGGCTGCTGAAAGGTTCCCAGCACCGGGTGCGTGACGGGGCTGAAAAATTTCCGCGCCTGGATATGCGGGTCCTTCATGAAGTCCGAGGGAGAATTAACCGGCAGCCCCGGGATGCCGCTTTTCTGCATCAACTCGGCCAATTCTTCCTTGAAAAATTGCGACGTGAAGGACGTGACTTGCGCGTTGATATAGTCGGCATGCTGGCGCCGCAGGTTGCTGTTGATCCATTTCGGATCATCGAGCTCCGGTTCATGGTCTTTCCAGACCTTGAGGAGAATTGGCCAATGGTTTTGCGTGACGAATAGCGCGATCCAGCCGTTCTTGCACTTGAACAAATTAGCCGGTGCGTTGTGCTGGTGCTGGCTTCCGGCCCGCTTCATCACGCGCCCCTCGGCTGAATAATTGAACGCGACGTGCTCGTGCAGCGCCATGCTCGCCTGCACCGACGCGTCGATCCACGCGCCGATGCCGCGCGACTCGCGCTGCCAGAGGGCCAGCGTCACTCCATAAGAAGCGAACAGACTGGCGTAATAGTAGGACTGCGTCTCCGGTGGATTACATGGCGTCATCTGGGGATCGCCGCTAATGTAAAGCAAGCCCCCCATGGCGTTGCCGACGAGGTCAGGAGTCTTGTAATTCGCGTAGGGGCCGTCTTGGCCGAACCCGCTTAGGGAAACCAAAATCAGCTTCGGCTGGTTTTCAATCAAGGATTCGTAGCCGAGATGATGCACCGGCAGATAACCCGGCTCAAAGGTCTCGAGCACGATATCCGATCGCGCCACCAGATCAAGAAAAATCTTCCGGCCGCTTTCCTTGGTGATATCCAGGGTTATGCTGCGCTTTCCAGCGTTGAGATAGGCGAAACGCAAACTGCCTTCCCTGTGCGCATGTCCCTTTGCAAAAGGCGGCTCAGAGCGGCCTATGTCACCGCCGGGCGGCTCGACCTTGATGACGTCCATGCCGAGGTCGCGCAGCAGCTTGCCGCAGAACGCTCCCATCGAGGAACTTAAATCGAGAACGCGATATCCCGAAAGGAGCGGCGTAGCGTTAGTCGTGTCAGTCATCAGCAGGCTGTGGTAATTTAATCGGGTTGTTGGAGTAATGGAGTATTGGAGTAATGGGGTTTAAGCCCAGTACTCCAGGATCATTTACATCCTCACTTATGATTCCGGATGATGTGTTCCGCCAGTCGCCACCGGAGAACTTCCGGCGTGCCTTCGGTGATACGGATGCTGCGCACCTGGCGGTACCACCATTCCAACGGTAGCTCGCGCATGAGCCCAAGACCGCCGTGCACCTGAATCGAGCGGTCGACGACGCGGCCCGCCATCTCGGCGCACATGATCTTGGTCATGTAGGAAAGCTGGCGAATATCTTCGCCGCGGTCATGGCGCCAGGCGCATTCATAAACCATCAGCCGGCACGAGTGAAGTTCCATCGCGGAGTCCGCGATCATGAACTGAATTGCCTGGCGGTTTGCCAGGGGCTGGCCGAAAGTCGTTCGCACTTTGGAATATTCGATCATCATATCCAGCGCGCGGGAAGCGATGCCGCAGGGGCGCGCGCCGTGGCCGCGAATGCGCCCTTCTTCGATCCATTTTTGCGCGATGGAAAAGCCCTGGCCTTCCGCGCCGATTCTGTCGGCTACCGAAACTTTGACGTTGTCAAAGTGGATCTGGCCCGGCGTATCGCCCATCATCGTCGGCCACAGCCGCTCCAGCGTCACGCCCGGAGCTTTCATGCTGACCATCAAACAACTTACACCGCCGCGCGCGCCTTTCTCCGGATCTGTGACTGCGATGACCTGCGCATAATCAGCGTTCTTCGCGCCGGTGATAAAGCGCTTGGTGCCATTGATAACATAATGATCGCCTTGCCGAACGGCGCGCGTTTTCATTCCCGCCGGATCGCTGCCGGCATCCGGTTCAGTCTGGGCGAAACAAATTCTTATCTCGCCGCGAATGACCGGCAAAAGAAATCTCTGTATCTGCTCGTCATTGCAATGAAACAGCACCGGCCGCACTTCCGGGCCGAAAATCGATGCGTAACGAAAAGGTATCGCCACCGTGCGCGCCACCTCTTCCATGATCACGCAACGGCTCATGAGATCGAGTCCGGCGCCACCGTACTCCTGGGGCACGTCGAGCAGCCAGAGACCGATGGCCTTGGCCTTTTCCTGGAGCGGTTTGATGAACTGCTCCGGCATGTCTTCGCCCTCGGGGCGGCACTCCCGCTCCAGCGGAATCAACTCACGGTCGACGAACTTACGGACAGTGTCTTTTAGAACTTGCAGCTCTTCGGGCAAATTGAAATCCATGCTTTAAACCAGATGTCAGCGATCAGACGTCAGAGATCGGAACCCGATACTGCTGAAAAACTCTCGTTCACCCTTCGACAGGGCTCAGGGCGAACGGGGAGCGGATTGATAACGTTAAGAATTTTCCGCTCATGCTGAGCTTGTCGAAGCATTCCAAGGGGTTTTTCAGCAGAATCAGAACCCTTAGCGCCGCACGGAAACTTTCCGACTTCCGACCGCCGACCGCTGACTTCTATTCTGCTATTTCGCTTCCCGGTTGTATTCGCCCAGACCCGGGCGGTAGGTTTTTTTGTCGAGGAACTGCTCCATGCCGGTTTCGCGGCCTTTTTCCGGATCGGTGAGGCGCAGCGCCGTGCCCTTGGCGCTCATGTAATCTTCCGCCTGGGCGTAGTCCATGTTGCGGCAATACTTGTAAACTTCCTTCGCCGCGCGCAGCACCGCTGGATTTTTTTTCATCAGCTTTTGGGCCAGACTGACGGTTTCCTCGCGCAACTTTTCCTTTGGCACAGACATGTTGACGAGTTTCATTTCGGTGGCTTTCTTGCCGTCGAACGGGTCGCCGGTCATGATGTACCACATGGCGTCGCGGTAGCACATCGCATCCGCCAGCACGCGGCTCACCAGTCCGCCGGGGAAAATGCCCCAGTTGATTTCGCTCAAGCCAAAGATCGCATCGTCGGCTGCGATGGCAAAATCGCAGGCGATCAGCGGCGTGAACGCGCCGCCGAAGCAAAAACCGTTGACCATCGCGATGGTCGGTTTGGGATAATAGAATAGCCGACGCCAGCGCCATTCTTGTGAGGCCCAGCTCGCCTTGCGCCGCTCCAACGGATTATTATCCGTGCCGCGGAAATACTCCCGCAAATCCTGGCCCGCGCACCAGCTCGGCCCCGCGCCGGTAATGACCAGGACCTGCGTATCCTTGTCGACTTCCAGCTCGGTCAGCGCTTCGAGCATGTCGTAGTGGAGCTGCGGGTTCATGGCGTTTCTCTTTTCCGGCCGGTTGAGGATACACCACGTAATCCCGTCTTCTTTTTCAACCTTTACGGTCTTATATTCCTTCCAAACAGTTGCAGCCACGGTTCGATACCTCCTTGGTTAAATCTCAGATTCGATTCGAACTTATGTGAGCGACGATTAGTCTGTCAAGCGGCGACGACGCAGATTCTCCCCTCATTAACCCGTTTTTTAATTTCTCCTCTACGGGATCACCCGATTCCGACTAGCTCAAACACCTCAGGAATTCGCTGTTAAATCGATGCCTTTCTAAATTCCCTCGAACCAAACTTCGGCCTTACTGAACTCCCGAGTAATAGATAAGTTCGTGTTTCCTTGGCTAGGGCCCTAAAAGTAAATAAAAATATTTTATTTCTGATACATTTAGGGCGAACGTGTTCGTCAACGACCTGCCTGACTCCACCTTTTGTGATATGGAACTGCTATGCACTTTATCCGGCAACGGCTATAACTGCGTGCCAGCTGATTCAGAGGACCCGCCGGCGTGCTTCGAAAGTGAATAAATTAATTGATCTCGACTTTGGATTGCGCGTGTCAACGGCGGAGCGGGGCAACCCGCTCTGCCGTTTTTGTGTTGCGAATTCAAACCCGCCGTGAAAGAGTCAGCGGCTAAAGACGCGGGTAAGAGAGGATTAACTCCCATGATGGTTCTTTGGATTTTACTGTTATTGGCAGGGCTCGGAGTTCCCTTCACCGCTCATGCGGCCGACGAACCGCTCGCCGTAGTCGACGGGGTGGCGATCACTTCTGCGGAGGTTGAGAAGACCCTGGCTTCGCAGCTAAGCAAGCTGGAGGAGCAGATCTATAACCTCAAGCGCCAACGAGTTGAGGCGCTAATCACTCAGAAACTTCTTGCCAACGAGGCAGCGAAAAGAGGGATTTCGGTTCCAGCATTACTGGACGCCGAGGTCACCTCAAAAGTCGGTCTGGTCACAGAGCAGGAGATCGAAAGATCGTACCAGCAAAATAAAGCTCAGTTTAAAGGCGAAGAAAGCAACCTGCGGGAACAAATCAGGGCGCGTTTACAAAACCAAAAGCTAGCGACAAAGCGAGAAGAGTTTCTTACGTCACTCCGCTCGCAAGCGAAGGTGGTAGTTAATCTAAAGGTGCCGCCGGTCCTTCGGGTCGCGGTGGCGGTGGACGGCGCTCCCTTCAAAGGACCGGCGAAGGCGCCGGTGACGATCGTCGAGTTCTCGGACTTTCATTGTCCCTTCTGCCGACTGGTGCTTCCTACTCTGGCCCAGCTCGAGTCCAAATACGGCGAAAAAATAAAGCTGGTCTTTCGTGATTTTCCGATCGAGAGCCTTCACCCGGGAGCAAGCAAAGCCCACGAGGCGGCGCGTTGCGCCAACGAACAGGGTAAATTCTGGGCTTACCATGACAAACTTTTCGACGCTCCGCCTCAAAGTAGTCCAGAGGTCTTTAAGGAGTTGGCAAAGGAAATCGGGCTCAATGCTAACGGCTTCGAAACATGCGTGAATAGCGGAAAATATCAGGCCGCGATCAAAGAAGATATTGCGGAAGGGAACCGGATCGGCGTAAGCGGCACGCCGGCCTTCTTCATCAACGGCCGAATAATTTCCGGCGCCCAGCCGTTGGAGGCTTTCGCGCGGATTATCGACGACGAGTTGGCGCGCACCCGCTAGACGCGGTCTTTGCAACGGAACGTCGGGTTACGCTTCGGTAACCCGACCTACGGGATAACGCGATATCTGGGAATTGACGATGAGTGGCTTAACGCGCTCTGCGCGCGCGCATTAGGTGGCAGACGAACCGGGAAAAATGCTACAGTGACTCCATGAGTACGATGATTTCCGAGGTATACGACGCGCTGAAGGAAGCGGGCGCTAGCGAAGAGAAAGCCCGCAAAGCCGCTGAAGCCGTCGCAACCTATGAAAATCGCTTCGCGCGGATTGAGCGCGATTTAGCCGTTGTGAAATGGATGATTGGGTTTAATCTCGCCATGACGGTTGCCGTTCTATAGAAGGTCTTTTCAGTAACGGAATGGGGGTCAGGCATGCCTAATTGACCTTATACTATTATTCAGATAGCCTCCCGCCACCATGGCGAGAAAACCACGAGTCCATTTCCCCGGCGCTCTCTATCATGTCATGGCCCGCGGCAATCATGGACAGGCGATCTTCAAGGACGATGATGATCGTCTGCGCTACCTAGATCTGCTTCGGGAAAGCCAACGAAGATTCAAGTACAGTCTGTATGCTTACGTGTTAATGGGCAACCACGTTCATCATCTCATTCAGATCGGTCGGACGCCGCTCGCGAAGGTCATGCAGAATATTCTCTTTCGTTATACCCGCTACTGGAATGCGAGGAATAGAAAGATCGGTCATTTATTTCAGGGGCGCTACAAAGCGATTCTGTGCGATAAGGATAGCTATCTATTAGAGCTGATCCGCTATCTGCATTTAAATCCGGTACGGAGCAAGGTCGTCAAAGACCCCGATCAGTACCAATGGAGCAGCCATAAAGCTTACTTGGAAGGAGTCGGGAAGGAATGGATTGTGGTAGACGAGGTTCTCCCGCTGTTCGCAAAAAGTCCGGCGCAAGCCATTACGGCTTATCGACGCTTTGTCCGTGACGGGCTCCAAGTGGGGCACCGAGACGATCTGTATGATGTCGTGGAGCAAAGGTACCTGGGGGATGAGCAGTTTGTCGAAAACGTTGAAGAGCGAGTCGCCGACCGAGACCCTCCGAGCGTTGTAGAACTAACATGGGCGGAGGTTAAAGACACCGTTTGCAAATATTTCGATCTCCCGCCGTCGGTCGCGTTGCACCGCGGGCGTGGGAGAAAAAACGCCAAGGCGAAGCGGGTGATGGCTTGGATAGCGAGGGAGGTGGGGGGCTTCACCAATCAAGAGATGGCAAAAGAGTTACGACAAGACGCGGGGGCGTTAAGCCGAGGAATCGGCAAGCTGGCAGATGAATTGTCCAAGAACCATGAGCTAGGCGAGGTCGTCGAGAAGCTTTGCGAGAATCTGAGAAGAGGAAAGACAGCGAAAAGATCAATTAGGCATGCCTGATCATCCCGCTGGAAATTTCAAGCAGGACAGCCGGTCTTCACGGGCTCTGATAGATATTTTTCTGTTTTTAGCTGCTCGCTGAGATTTTCGACCTCCGTAGAGCCGTTTTAAGCGACGATCTCGACCTGACCTTGGCCTTGGTATTCCCTTTTTCAGAGCGAAGCTGGTACTCGCGTTGGTCCTTGAGCATTTTGTAGATGACACGGCAGAGGTGGCGCCCCAGGGCACGGATTGCCTGGTTGTGCTTCTTTCCCTCGCTGCGTTTCTTTGCATAATATCTTTGAGACTCCGCCACATACTTTCGATGCCGATCCAAGGCTGTCATCATCGCGGCCTTAGCTCGCGTGTTGACGTGCTTGGGTTGTTTGGACCCCTGATAGTTACCCGAACTGTTGTCCAACGTGGCCATCCCTAGGTATAGAGCTAAACTTCCTTCCTTGCTGAAGCGCTCCACTGTGCCGATCTCTCCCGCTAACTCCGAAGTGCACACCGGTCCAAAGCCGGGAATCGATAATAAAATCTTGGCGATCCTGGAGTCCTTGGCCACTTCTTTAATCTTGCTCTCCAGCGCTTTGATCTTCCCTTCGAGCTCAAGACAGCGCTCTGCGTCTTCGTGGATCATTGCGCCTACCCACTCCACCTCCTCGCTAAAATGCGCCCGCTTCTGCCAGGCCTGGATGACGCTTGCGTATTTTCTGCCTACGGCAGCAATCTTCAGTAAACTCGGTTTTCGAAGCCGAGCCAGCTGGGGCAGGGTATCAACGCTGAGAAGAAAATTTAAAAACCACCGATTGCTTGCCTCAGTAGTAATCTCCAGCAGTCCAGGACAGACCGCCTGCAGATCGGCTTGAAGATTATTGACCACCCGCACCCGCTCGTTAACCAGTCTGCGCCGGCGCCGGGTGAGCCGCTTAAGAATTTCATTTTCCTTGGGCGTTCCCGTAACCTCCTGCAGGACTTCCTTGACCAAAAGTAGGTGATCGCGGAGCTGAAACAGCTCCAATCCCTTGCGCGCATCTATCCGATCCTTCTTGGCCGCCCCAGGAAAGATCTCCTTGAATCGCGCTAGCTTCAGATTGTTGATGTTGTAAAGCCGATAACCGCGCTGGCGCACCAGGCTATCGAGTGGCCGTGCCCAGCCGTTGTAGCCTTCCATCGCTACCGCCACCCCACAGCCGTTCTCCTTTTGATGTTTCTCGATGCGGGAGAAAAACTCTCCAAACCCTTCAGGTGCTCGATTTCACTTTAGGGACCCACCCGATTTCAACGAAGGGGACCACTGAAATCAGCGGAGCGAAGCGACGAAGCGATTTTGACTTTTACACTGAGCCTCCCTGGTTTTTCAATCCCGATTTTTTCTCTGCAAGTTTTTCTCTATAGGATTTCTCTCCTTTCAGAGTGATTTTCTGAGATGGATGAATCAGCCGATCCACAATGGCTTCGGCGATCACCGGATCTTCAAACAGTTTTATCCACCCCTGGGGCTCGACCTGGGAGGTGACAATGAGGGGAGCCTTGCGGTAACGCTCTTCGAGGATGTCCATCAGGGAAGTGGCCTCCTCGTGGGTGTAGTTTCTTAGCCCTAAGTCATCGAGGATTAAAACCTTGGCCTTGATGAGACTACGGATGTAGTTGAGGTAACGGCCGGCGGCCCTGGCGGCCTGGATTTCCTCGAACAGGAAGTTGACTGGCAAGAACTGAGTGGGATGGCCTTCCTGGCACAGCCGTTTACCCAAGGCAATGGCGAGATGAGTTTTACCCAGGCCGGTTTTTCCAAGGATCAAAAGATTCTCCTGGTTATGAAGGAAGTTTAATTCACAGAGCTCTTTGATCTTAGCCTTGGTCAGATCCTTGTGGAACGCTAAATCTAAGTCTTCCAGATCGGCGCGGAACCGAAAGCGGGCCTTGGTCATGAGCGCCTTAGCGGTACGGTCTTTGCGCGACAACAGTTCATCTTCGAGCAGGAGTCGGAGGAACTCCAGGGGATGGAACTGCTGGGACAAAGCGATCTGGGCTTGTCGTTCGCAGGCTTCATGGATGCCGAACAGGCGCATCTGGTGCGAGAGGGCTCTGACTTGATCAAGCATCATGGTGGTGCGACCTCTTGGTGAAAGGGCTGTTTTTGGGGGAACCCCAGGTATCAACCGAGCCGAGATCGTCGTTTATAGGGCTTATACGGAGGCCGTTTTTTCCCGCTTGCTTGTCTGGATGATTAAAAATGGCTTTGCGGCTGGATTTTAAGCTCGTGCTCATAGGATTTCCTCCTCCACCGAAGGCAAGGACGGTTCTGGATCCGAGTCCGAATCGGCGCCGTATTGGTGCAGATGAACGGTATCGGGCTTTCTCTTTGGGGTAAGCAGCGTCGGTCTTTGACCGTGGGCGACAAAGTAAAGGGCGCAGTCTTTGATGTAGGCGAGCCGTGTTTTGTTGAAGCTCAGGGCGCGCTGGCAGGCGTGGTCCAGAGCTTGAGGGGTGACGGGATAGCGTTTTGAAAGCCGCAAGATCCCTTGGACCCGCCGTAGATGGCGCAGCGGATGGTGGCCCGAGAGCAGCTGGTCGACCAACTTCTCGACATGGGGGCCGACCTGTTTGGCTTGCTGTTGGGCGTGACGGATTTCGAAGCGCGCTACGCTAAGCTTTTTTTCTGGATAATGGAAATCATAGGTGGAGAACTGTCCGATGCCCCTAAGTCTTGGGTGCGCGGTAAGGCATTGGCTGTCCTCGCTGAAGAGTTCGACGATTTTCTCCGTGAGTCTGACCCGGACTATTTGGCCGACGTAAACAAAGGGGACCGAGTAGAAGTTTTTTTCCACCTGGACATGGCAGTCGGGATGGACTTTAGCTTGCCGCCACTCGCTGAGCTCGAAGGGCGAAGCCGGCAGGGCTTTTAACTGCTTTTTCTCTTCAGCGAAGCGCTGGGAGCGGCTCACCCCATAGTCTTTCATCACTTCGTAGTTGAGCCGCTGTAGATAGTCCCGCAGCGTTTGATTGAGCTCGGGGAGCGAATAAAAGACGCGGTTACGGACCTCCTGGAAAAAACTCCTTTGGACCACTCCGATGTGGCTTTCTCCCGAGCCCTTGTCGCGGGGCTTTCGGGGCCTGGCCGGCAGAACAGCAAAGCCCATGTGATTGGCAAAGTCACAGTAGGTGGCATTGACATCGGGGTCGTACAGATCGGCCTTGTGGACACCGCTTTTGAGATTGTCCACGACCACGTAGGGGGTGATCCCACCAAAGTAGGCGAACATGCGGCTCTGGACCCCGATAAACGTGGCAAGCTTTTGATCTAGAACGAACTCGCCGAAGAAATACGAGCTGAACGGCAACACGCCTAAGAAAAACTGTGTGAGAGTTTTATGGCCGGTGACCGGGTCGGTGAGAAACAGACCGTCACAGAAATCGATCTGGGTTTTTTCCGCGGGCTTATGATCGAGCCGGATCGTCACTTGATCGGGTGAGGCCTGCGCACTGACCTTCTCCCGAAACGCCCGCCAAAACTTTACGTACGCGATATCGGGGGCCACTTCCCTCTGGATCTGCTTGACCGTGGTCCCTTTGCCATAGACTTCCTGGCGGACATACTCCCAGTCAAGCGTCTCCATCCAGCCGCCGATCTCAGAGGTCGGTTGTGGGGCTGGTTCCAAGAACTTGCGCACGGTTCGGCGCGAAAGCCTCAGTATCCGGGCGATGCTGCGAATGGAATGCCCTTGTTCGGACAGAATTTTGATTTGCGCTTGCATACGAACGCTGGTCCTCTCTTTGGCCATCAACTGGATCCTCCTCCAGTTGGCCAAGGTAGCATCGTTCGTCGCTTAGCTCAGAAAACGAAGGGTACCACCTGAAATGGGGTGGGTCCCTTCCGTGAAATCAGGTGGGTCCCTTCGTTGAAATTGGGTGGGTACGTTCCGTGAAATCGGCCATTCAGGCCCGTGAGTTATCTCAAACTCCTCCAACACCCGCCCATCGGGCAGCCCTACTGCCACGCTGTGGCGTCGTGATCCCACATCCACACTGACTCGAAGCTCTAAAGATTTTATCTCTGACACGTAGCTCCTCCTTCCGTAAACAAGATCGATTCATCATCCTTCGGTCTCGTCTACTTACAGAGCCACGTATTCTGGTGAGAATATGGCACCATCCCGGTCGACCCCTCGGATGATGCAGGTGACGAGGGCAGCATTTCAGGCCATGCGAGCCTGAATGAACAGGCCACTGACCCCAAGAGCCACACCCTCGTCAGGACCTGTTATACTGGATTCTCTTCGGTCCTGCTACCTGCTAAATTCGATGGTAGACCCCTCTTTTAGTTGAGTTTAGGTCGACAATTAAGTTTACGCCTTCCGTAAACAATAGTTTCACTTCATCTAGCTCCTGTTTAGAGGCGGACTACGGCACTGCGCAGATATCTGCTAATTCGGATTCTTGCATCGCATTAGTCGGGCAGCGCCCGGCTTGGCACCAAGGTTGCTTCAGAGCAATGCAAAAACACAAAGGGAGCCTATTATCAGGACCCGGGCTTATAATTACGATTGGGCCTTGACCTTGATCATCATCTTAGCCTATTTTACAGCCCAGCTAACTTGGTGGGCCGCTAGATTCGGTCACACGTTGACCCGCAACATTGCCCGGACTGGGTCTCTCCCAACGGCGATATTTTTGCAGGGGTGGAAGCTGGCAGCAACGGCGGTAACCAACACATGTCACCGGCAGCCCTGAGTTATGCAAAAAGAATCACCTAGGCACCCCTTGAACGGGCGCAACAATGCTAAAACATCTCGGATCAGAAAAGGGGCAAGCTTGATGAGAAAAATCCGCTTGACAATCGTCGAAAATAACCGAATTTTACGCGAACGCATCGTGTTGATGATGAAAAAACAGAAAAATGTCGAGGTACTACTAGCGTCGGGAAACTGGGAACAAGTTTTGTCGAAAGCGCAAAAATTTAAATCCGTGATAGTGGTTATAGAATCTGGTCACCCTAACATGATTCCCATGCTGGAATCGCTCAAGCTGATTCCGGAAGCAAGGGTAATCGTTACGGGCATCATCGCTTTGCAAGCCGATATCCTCGAACTCGTCAAACGAGGAGTGTCCGGCTTTGTTCTCAAGGAAGCAACTTTTAGTCACCTGCTAAAAACTGTAAGATTGGTGACCCGAGGGGCCAAGGTTCTTCCTCGTGCGTTGGCCGGATCGCTTTTTTCCCAAATTATCGAAGACCGAGTCATCCAAGACAGTTTACCGCCGATGGACGGGCGGACGACCACGCGGGAACGTGAGATTATTAGCCTGATTCGTGAAGGCATGAGCAACAAGGAGATTTCTCAGCGCCTTCACATTGCTACCTACACAGTCAAAAGCCACGTACATAACGTGCTAGAGAAACTCGCGTTGCGGAATCGGTTACAGTTGCTGGTCCATGCAGATCATCGGGCCAGCCTTTTGAAAGTCAACTCAAACAACGGCTCTCGAATGATCTAACCGTTTTGTCACCCAAAAGAGTTAACTCCTTTTTCATCCCTTGGAGTTATAGTCTTCGCGATAATCTTTAGTTTATCGTTTGGCAGGCTCCTGAGATAACTAACGTCGAAGAGCCATCGGATGCTTATCAGGTCTCACTCCACAGGTCTGGACAGGGGTTTCCCCGAAGAGTACTACGGGAAGCCCTGGACCATTTGGTCATTTTTCAAAAGCGATCGACTTATTAATGGGCTTGGTCGTAGGCGTAACGGGATCGGTCATGAGTTTTTTAATTTTTTTCTACCGTTCCCTGGTGGCAGCGCCGCTGCATCCTGCCCATTCCCACCGATCTTGAGAGACCGGGTGAGGACGTTCAATCTCAATACAAAAACTCAGCTGGGCCCTACCGTGCCGGGCGGAGCAATTTAAAAACCTCGGAGAAAGACGCAGGGCGAGCCCTGTTCTTCAAGCGGAGGGCAGTCAGGCCAGCCGAGGCGGTGGTTGTGAGCAAAAATATTTTGTCAGCTGAAAGATATGTCGGTACGTAGAGATATATATCGAAAATATATCTTTGGATATATTGCAGGCGTTCCTGGAGTGTGGGGGAGATGAAGCGCGCCAGAAACGGAGGGGAGTTGTACGGATGCAAGACGCACGTGACATCGCGACGTGAGTTAATCTCGATATTGTTTAGTTATCAGCGTGAAGATTTTTATCCAATTGGGGATTGCTTAATGTGTTAAACAACCGGCTCTGTGTCGCTTACACGAGCTGAAAAAAGGGGAATGAAATGAAAAAGTTATTGTACCGATTGCCGAGCAGTCGGTCGTTCGTAAAATTATTTTCGCTATTGGCTGTTGCGGTCGTGGCCTTTGTGGCGCTGGAGTTATTCTTCGTCCAGCAGGCCCTCGCGGGCAATTTGTGCTGTAAAATTGGCACGAGCGGCTGCCCAACTGGTACGGGCGCCACCAGCGTAGCGCTGTCGAGCACCAACCATTACTGCGAGGGTAGCTCGAACCCGGCGGTTTGCAATAGTACAGCCTACCGATTCGAGAAAGTCTCGGTTCTTGGGGTGCTCAAGAATAAAGCCTGTTACTCCACTGTTAACCCACCTCAGGACAGCACGAGTTTTACTCTCAGCGGTCCTCTCACGGTCTGCCAGTTCTTTAGGCCGGACTTAAAGGACGTGCAGGTAACAGTCGATAGTCTGGCTTTTCAAGACGAAGACGATGACGCTGGCCTGGGACCCCATGTTGTTAACCTTGGCGGTGTGGCGGTCTGCGGAATACCCGATCCTGATAAAGTACTTCGAAATTTCGCGTATTTTAGGGTGGAAGCAACGCACCGTTGTGTCTTTCGTGCGGTTCAAGGGACTACCATTACATACGAGCAACTCTTTACTGACCTCGATCCAGACACCTTAAAGTGTCCAGATGGGACGGATCCGGTCAGCGGCTTTTTAACGGGAAAAGCGGATCCCTCCGCGGATCCCCCCGAGCCCCTTCCCCCCCCGTCGGCGACATAACTAGGATGCTTACGTATTGCACAGGGGGGGACCCAGAAAAAGTACCAGCGCCGGGAGGAGTGGCCAGCTGTCTTCTAAACGTAGGTATCGTCGACGTAAAGGAGTCGTTCTTCAATACTCGAGTGTGTCCCAGTGACCCCTCCTCCGGTCGCACCGTAGCCGGTCAGACATTCGCATTCACAGAAGAAAAGTTGTTAATCAGCGGAGAATTCCAATTCCGCCCCGGGAAGGTTAGTTCATGCTCTTGCCAAAGCGATCTCGATGGTGGGGCTGTCACGTGTGGGCAAGGGAATACAGGGGAGCCCATAAAGACAACCACAGCGGGTGCAATTGAATGCGAGTTCGATTGGTCGAAAACAGGTACCCCGTCCGGCGATACTCTCAATCTCACCGGCAAAAACCAGGTCAACGCGGCGATTTTCGATAGCCCGGAATGCCCCGTGAAAGAGATCGACACAAAAACGCTAAGCGTCTGTGACGGTGTGACACCGCGGCAAATTAAACTCGGGACGGTTCAAGGCAGACCCGCCTTATCGTTTCAGATCTCCGAGCCCGCCTGTGTGGCGAGCCTGGAAGCTCCTCTGGTGGCCGGAGTTACTAGGCTCATTTATGCGACAGGCGCATTCAAGGACATGACTCGCTTTGTGGGAACTGATGATGTAATCGTCGTGGGTGAGTAGCCGCAACCCAAAATAGGAGTACTGAGGGTCATGATGGGCAACGGATCTGCCGTTGCCCATCAAGTTTTCGCCGATATGCTACCGATCCCGAGAGATGAATGCATGTTTAAAGACCAGACGATCGATATCCAACGTTAAAGCCAGTTTTCATTACTGGGCGGGGCAATCCATGTCTACGTGACACGTCGGCCTTTATTTTTATAGGATTCAGCTACAACATGGTTAATCGTCGCCGCCGGTCTTTGTTGTCATACCTTATTTTCCTTGCCTGCTTGCTTGCGGGCGGCGTCCCCATCGTCAGTCACGCTCAAGTAATAACTAACATCAAACCGGACCTGACCCTCGGCACGACAATCACTCCGTCGGGTAACATTTTCAACATTAGCGGCGGGAGGATCAAGGGAACCAATCAATTCCACAGTTTCAGCCAGTTCAGTGTTGGCACGGGCGATATCGCGAGTTTCAATGGTCTCCCTGTGATCCAAAACATTCTGGCTCGCGTGACCGGGGGAACTCGCTCTGAGATCGACGGCACGCTACGATCCACGATATCCGGTGCCAACCTGTTCTTGCTGAATCCCAGCGGTATTCTGTTCGGGCCCAATGCGCAGCTCGACGTGAGCGGGTCATTTCACGCAACGACGGCAGACTATATCCGCCTTGCGGATGGGGCGAGCTTCAACGCGGTTCCGTCATCAGCCGACAATCTGCTCACCACCGCGCCCCCGTCCGCCTTCGGCTTTTTGCCATCCAACCCTGCCCCTGCGCCGATCGATGTGCTTAGAGGCGGGCTCGACTTTAGCCTCGGCCAGGTCAATGTTCTCAACGTACCCGACGGGAAAACACTTTCGTTGGTGGGTGGACCGATCAATCTCGGTGCTGCGGAGCGAAGGGACGCGAACGGTCAGATTATTCAAGATGCCAGACCGGCCTATCTGGTCGCACCCGGCGGGCGGATCAATCTCGTCAGTGTAGCCTCATCCGGAGAGGCGGCTATTGATAGCAGCGGAGCAATCAATGTCGATAACTTTGCCCGGCTCGGCGACATTAGCATCAAGGGTGGTAATGTCGTTGTGGACGGCTTTGAGTTGTTGTCTGACAGCATCGTCGATGCCAAGGAAATATTCGTCCGTGGCGGGCGTCTCGTGATGAATGACGCCGCCCTGTTTCCGGGCTTCTTCCTCGGCTCGCCGAATGGCGGTGCGATCGACATCAAAGTCGCGAGCGACATCAATCTTCGTGCAACGGGAATCGACCAGGTCATTATGGCCATGCCGGGAGGCATCCGCACCGGGCCGGCCCCCGCTGGCCCTGGCGAGCCCGGGGACGTGCCTGACATCCGAGTGCAGGCGGACTCGGTGTCTTTGTCTGGACCCGTGCGAATTCAGAGTGACAGATTCGGCCCAGGGACCGCGGCCGACGTAGTTATTACTGCGAACACCGTCGAAGTGCGAGACGGTGCCTCGATGAGTGTGAACAACCTCTTTGCGGGACCCGGCGGGAGTCTGACTATCAACGCGCAAGAAGTGTTGCTGTCCGGGGACAACAACCCAGGGTTCACCGGATTGGCGGCGCAAAGCTTCTTCAGCCTCTTCTACTCGGGTATTCCACTGGATCCCGCGGGCCCGAGTGTTCCACTGGATCCCGCGCTCACTTTCGCAGATGGGGGTACACTCACGGTCAATGCTGCCAAGTCGCTTACCGTGCGCGGTGGTGCGGAAATTACCACCGACAGCTTCGCGTTTGGCCGCGCCGGCGACATATTCATCAATGCCGGCGATATGTCTTTGTCCAGGGACGGGGCCAGTAAAGGGGCGATCGCATCGCAGAGTATTCTGGCCGGAAACTCGGGGAATATCACGATAAACGCCACCGGCCAGATCACAATGACGAGCGGCTTCAGAGTCAGCGCCACCACGGGCGGTAGCGGCGACGGCGGTGCTGGCACTGTGACTGCCGCGAAGGGAATCAACATATCGGGGGATGCTACTGGCATATTCAGTGTGACAACTACCCCACCTGAATCGGCGCTCGACAGTTTCGCGGCGCTATTCAACGTCGGCGAGGAACAAGCCAATTACGCAATGCTGCGCCAAATGGCTACAGATACCCTGGGTATACCCGACCCGAGTCTTTTCGACGTGCTGCGCATGTTGCGCGATGTGTTCGGGGTTATTGCAGTGGATGACCTGACGGTCGGGAACGCGGGGAAAGTTTCTATATCTACACCCCAGTTGACCATGAGTGCGGGGGCGCTGGTAGACTCATCGACCGGCTGGGACGGCAATGCCGGCGCAGTTCAGGGGCAAGTAGGGTCTCTAATCGTAAGCGGTGGTGCTGAAATCCGCAGCCGCAGCGGGTTTGCAGTACCTGATCCGGAAAACCCTGGTAGCACTTTGCTTTTCGTTGGCACCGGTAATGCCGGTGAGGTCACCATCAGCGCCGCTGACGCAGTCTCCCTCTCGGACGGGAGTGTTTCGACAACGACGTTGGGCAATGGCAACGCAGGCAACATTTCTCTGAGTGCCAATCAAGTCAATGTCCAGAATGGTGGTAGCCTTACCTCCGCAAGTGGGCAAATGGTTAACGGTCAGTTGATCGTCGGGACTGGGAATGCCGGGCAGATCGCTGTGTCCGCACCGACATTGGCCATGGCTGACGGTGGGACAATATCGGTTGCGACATCGGGAGCGGGAAGTGCCGGGAGCATTTTGCTGAATGGCAACACTCTTAGCCTCACAGGTGGGTCGCAGGTCGTGAGTAGCACGACTGGCTCTGGTCAAGGTGGAAGTGTGGCAGCCACGGCGGGAGAATCGATCTTTATTTCGGGGAGTGGGAGTGGGTTACTCAGCACGGCCTCTAGCACCGGGAATGCCGGTCAGATTACTGTTTCTGCGCCGTCTTTGATGCCCGTGCCGACCTTCACAATGGCTAACGGTGGGAAGATTTCGGTTGCGACATCGGGAGCGGGCAGTGCTGGAAGCATTTTGCTGAATGCGAACACTCTTAGCCTCACAGGTGGCGCGCAGGTTGTAAGTAGCACTACCAATATCGGCAATGCTGGCAGCATCTCGCTCAATGTCAGCGAGTTTACCCAGACAGGTGGTGGATCTCGGGTCGAGAGCAGCACGAGCGGTGCTGGCGCTGGCGGGACGCTGGAGTTGACGGCCAGCGAACTCGTGTCCATCTCAGGTGCGGGCAGCGGGTTATTCAGCACAGCGTCGGGCACAGGAAATGCCGGGCAGATCACGGTCGCCGCGCCGGGATCTACACCCGTGCCGACATTGACGATCGGCGATAATGGGAAAATATCGGTTGTGACATCGCTCAAGGAGTCGGGAGCAGGAAGCGCCGGGAGTATCTTTGTGAATGCGAATAATTTTAGCCTCACAGGTGGTGCTCAGGTCGAAAGCAGCACGAGCGGCTTTGGACAAGGTGGAAGTGTGACGGCCACGGCGACGCAGTCCATGTCCATTTCTGGGAGTGGGAGCCTACCGAGCGGGTTATTCAGCACGGCCTCTAGCACCGGGAATGCGGGGCAGATTACCGTATCGGCGCCAGCTTTAGCGCCCGTGCCGACGTTGACGATGGCTGATGGCGGAACGATTTCGGTAGCGACATCGGGAGCGGGAAGCGCTGGGAGCATTTTGCTGAATGCGAACACTCTTAGCCTCACAGGTGGCGCGCAGGTTGTAAGTAGCACTACCAATATCGGCAATGCTGGCAGCATCTCGCTCAATGTCAGCGAGTTTACCCAGACAGGTGGTGGATCTCGGGTCGAGAGCAGCACGAGCGGTGCTGGCGCTGGCGGGACGCTGGAGTTGACGGCCAGCGAACTCGTGTCCATCTCAGGTGCGGGAGCGGGTTATTCAGCACGGCGTCGAGCACGGGAAATGCCGGGCAGATCACGGTAGCCGCGCCGGGATCTACACCCGTGCCGACATTGACGATCGGCGATGATGGGAAGATATCGGTTGTGACATCGCTCGGAGTCGGGAGCAGGAAGCGCCGGGAGTATCTTTGCTGAATGCGAATACTTTTAGCCTCACAGGTGGTGCTCAGGTCGTAAGCAGCACGAGCGGCTCTGGTCAAGGTGGAAGTGTGACGGCCACGGCGACGGAGTCCATGTCCATTTCTGGGAGTGGGAGCCTACCGAGCGGGTTATTCAGCACGGCCTCTAGCACCGGGAATGCGGGGCAGATTACCGTATCGGCGCCAGCTTTAGCGCCCGTGCCGACGTTGACGATGGCTGATGGCGGGACGATATCGGTAGCGACATCGGGAGCGGGAAGCGCTGGGAGCATTTTGCTGAATGCGAACACTCTTAGCCTCACAGGTGGCGCGCAGGTTCTAAGCAGCACTTCCAATATCGGCAATGCTGGCAGCATCTCGCTCAATGTCAGCGAGTTTACCCAGACAGGTGGTGGATCTCGGGTCGAGAGCAGCACGAGCGGTGCTGGCGCTGGTGGGACGCTGGGGTTGACGGCCAGCGAACTCGTGTCCATCTCAGGCACAGGGAGCGGGCTGTTCAGCACGGCGGAAAGCACTGGAAATGCCGGGCAGATCACGGTCGCCGCGCCGGGCTCTACACCCGTGCCGACGTTGGCGATGGCGGATGGCGGGAAGATTTCGGTTGAGACCTTGGGAGCAGGAAGCGCGGGGAGCATCTTGCTGAATGCAAATACTTTTAGCCTCACGGGTGGCGCTCAGGTCGTGAGCAACACGACCGGCTCCGGTCAGGGTGGAAGTGTGACGGCCACAGCGGGAGAATCGGTCTCTATTTCTGGGAGTGGGAGTCTACCGAGTGGGTTGTTCAGCACGGCGTCGAGCACGGGGAACGCAGGAGAGGTTACTGTCTCCACGCCGACCCTGGCTATGGCTAATGGCGGGACGATCTCGGTGGCCACTTCTGGCGCCGGAAATGCTGGCAACGTGTTGCTGAACGTGAATAATTTTAGTCTTACCGGCGGAGCGCAGATTGTCAGCAGCACAAGCGGGGCGGGTCAAGGTGGAACCGTGTTGGCCAACGCCACGGACTCGGCCTCGATCTCCGGTCCGGGTACTGGAGTATTGAGCAACGCCTCCGGCACGGGGCCTGGCGGCACCATCAATATCCAAGCGGCTCAACTCCAAATCACTGACGCTGGAGCCATTTCTGCGAACAGTACTGGGAGCGCTACCGCCACGGCGGGGAACGTGAACATCGTGGCCGGGGAGTTGGTCCAGATGCAAAACGGCAGCATCACGACAGCGTCCACTCAGGCCGACGGCGGCAATATTTCTATCACCACCACCGGATCAATGGTGCGTCTGAACGACAGCCAGATTACGACGAGTGTTGGGAGCGGGGCAGGAAGTGGAGGCAACATCACCATCGGTTCGGATTTTGTCCTTTTGAATAACACTGAGATCCGCGCTGACGCCTTCGGCGGGCCCGGAGGCAACATCAATATCGTCGCGGAAACTTTTCTCCCCTCCAACAGTATCGTCAGCGCCTCATCGGCCCTGAGTACGCCGGGGACGATCGCTATTGAAGCCACCTTTACCGATGTTACTGGGAGCTTTGCCCAGTTACCGTCAACGCCGCTCGAGGCCACGGAACTTCTGCGGGCATCGTGCGCCGCTCGGTTCGCCGGGGGGAAAGCAAGCAGTCTGGTGGTCGGCGGGCGCGACGGTGTGCCGCTCCAGCCGGGCAGTCTGTTACCAAGCCCGCTCTATGTGTCAGACCCCTCTATAGCCCCCAAATCAATTACTCAGGAAATGCCCTTGCGGTTCACCCTCCTTGGGTCTAAGGATCGACTTTCGAATCAGTACAGTCTCTTGCCAAATGCTAAATGTTCCTTATAAGCTCAGGGCGAACGGGAATCATCCTAGTTAGTGTTGACGATTTTCCGTTCATGCTGATAAGTCCGTCGAAGCATGAGCGGGGGTGTTTTTCAGCGGAATCCTGAGAAGGACTCTAACCTTTGATTGGGATTACCCACTATCAGAAAAAGCTCATGGTCTTGACGTCCGTACATCCCCTCTCCCTGTCCAAATTTCCGGTCTCAGGTTAAAGTCAAAACAAACTAAATGAGAGCGAGGAGGTGATGGAGAGCGGTGCTCGCGCTGTTCCTATTTTTTT
Source organism: uncultured delta proteobacterium (assembly GCA_963840855.1). GTDB lineage: Bacteria > Desulfobacterota > Binatia > UBA9968 > UBA9968 > DATACQ01. The sequence goes on along the minus strand of CAWJBB010000082.1, from coordinate 33,644 downwards.
TGATCTTCGCATCAGCTAGCGCCCAAGCTGCAACTGTCGGCGTTCCCTTTCCCGTGGATCCAACCGGCCGCTCTGGAGAACCGCCGACGCTGCCAGAGAAGTTGGAACCTCCCATTCCTCCACCAGGAACACTGCTACCTCCTACCCCAATTCCGCCGGAAACAGCGCCGTTTCCAACCTTGCGCGTCTTTGTGCGCGAGATCAGGGTAACCGGCAGCACGGTCTTTTCGGCTGAAGAGCTGGCGAAAGTCACCGCTCCGTATCTGAACCGGGAACTGACATCGGAGGATCTGGAGGCGCTTCGCGTGGCGTTGACGCTCCTCTATGTCAACAACGGCTATGTCAATTCCGGGGCGATCCTTCCGGATCAGAAGGTGACCGAAGGCGTGGTGACTTATCAGATCATCGAGGGTCGGTTGACTGCTGTTGACGTGGAAGGAAACCGGTGGTTTCGCTCCAGCTATTTCCAGAAGCGATTTTTTCTTGATGCCGGCCCTCCTCTCAACGTCAATCTGTTGCAGCGGCGCTTGCAACTCTTGCTGGAGGATCAGCGCATTCAGCGTCTGAATGCGGAGTTGAAGCCGGGGCTAAAGCGCGGCGAGGGCATTTTGGATGTGCGCGTCGAAGAGAGGACTCCGTACAGACTCTTGTCGGAGTACAACAACTACCAATCACCCTCTGTGGGAGAGAACCGGGGCCTCGTCACCCTATGGCATGAAAACCTCACTGGCAACGGAGATGTACTCTTTGGGCAGTACGGGCGATCGAAAGGTCTCGATCCACTGCTCGATTTCAAGTATTCATTCCCGTTCAATGCCTATGACACGACTGGCAGCTACGAGTATCGGAGAAACACGTTGGCCGTGGTCGAGCAACCATTCCAAGAAATAGACGTCAATAGCAAATCGGATATTTATACCTTGACCTTGAGACAGCCGGTCTATCGCACGCTCAACAGTGACTTTTCCCTGGAGCTTATTGGCGAGCGTCTCTGGCTACAGACGTCTGTGTTGGGAGAGCCGTTCTCCCTGGAGCCGGGGGCTCAGCACGGCAGATCCGTGGTCGCGGCTCTGCGGACGGCTCAGGAATTTGTCTATCGCACACAGTACCAAGTTATCGCTGCCCGATCGCGCTTTTCTTGGGGGCTGAATGCGTTAGGAGCGACGATTAACAAGAATGGTTTGCCGGACGGGATTTTTTTCGCTTGGCTAGGCCAATTTCAATGGGTCCAGCGTCTCGGATTCCTGGACACTTATCTGATCTATCGGTCGAGTTTCCAGGTATCCGATAATCCCCTTTTGTCCCTGGAGCAGATCTCTGTCGGTGGGCGATACAGTGTGCGCGGATACCGGGAGAACACCCTGTTGACGGACCAGGCAGTGCTGTCTTCCCTGGAGATGCGCGTGCCGGTATTTCGCAATACTCGCTGGGCCGATTATCTGGAGTTCGCCCCGTTCGTAGATTTCGGCAGGGGATGGAACAAGGGACGTCCAACCCCACAGCCGCAGTATATTTACAGTGTCGGGACTGGGCTTCGATGGGCGCGCACGTTCTTGCGGCCCGTTCCCATCCGCCCTCAATTCGAAGTCTATTGGGGATATCGATTAAAGAAAGTTTTCAATCCTCACGACTCTCTCCAAGACCATGGGATTCATCTGCAATTCGGCATCGGGATTTTCTAGCGGCATCGTCTTACCGTCTGAGAATTTATCCTTAACATTTTATACTCAGAACTGAAGTGAGAAAAAATGTTATCGCGCAAAGACGCCAAGCTCGCAAAGAAAGATTTTTCGTATTTCGCCGAACCTTGGCGCCCTTTGCGTCTTTGCGCGAGATAAGGCTCTTCCGATGTCTTCTTGGATTCAGAATTTCAAATAGTTTTGGCTAGTTAGTTACAAGATACTAGCTACGCTAGTGGGGCTGTCAGTGAAGTTCGTTGAACGTTTCGAGAGCGTCGGGGAATGAAGCTCCTCGGAGCAAAGCTCCGAGGTATCTTTGCGAAATTCTCCGAAGCCGTTCCACCCTCCTTCGCCAAGGCTACGGAGGGTTCTCCTCACCTTCATCCTCGCAGCAAGCTGCGAGGTATTCGGCAAAGGAGAATAAAAAGGCAGGGGCGGGTTTCAACCCCGCCCCTGCTGGTTGACGAAAAAAGACCAGCACTAGACACTATTCACTGATTCCCGCCAAGCCCACCTGTGCCAGCAACGAGGTGCGCTGCTGGCGAAGTGCCTGGTCCTGCGGCGCGGCCTCGATCAAATCCGAGATGGCTTTTACGGCGTCGTACCACAGGCCGGCTTCCGCGTAGAGGAAAGGAACCTCCGACTTTTGGGCTTTGGTCAGTTTTGCCGTCAGCTCCGCCGGCACTTCGACGCGCTCGATTGCGCCGCCGGCGAGTATGTCTTTGGACCGACGATCGGCATCCGGGACCACCGCCACAAACCACCGATACGGCGCGCCAGGCGAGAGGCGAATTTTGTGGTCGGCTAGGCGCACGCGGTGCACGCCGGCCTGGATGGGAGCCGGAAGACGAGTTTCCAGGATGGGTTGAACTCCCTGAGGGTCCATCACGGTGAGTTCCACAGGCAGAGAGGTGGAGTTCGAGATGTACCAGTAGAGGGAGGGCTGTTCGCTAGTGGTGAACCCACTATGATCCGGCGCCAGAACTGAGAGCACAAACACCTCGCGCTGGATTCCGCGCGTGCCGCCGCCGACACGGCCGCCTGGATTTCCACGTATAGGAGGTTTGTAAACCGGCGCGCCAGTGGCGGGTTGAGCATCCGCTGCTAAAACGAACAAGGGCGTGCCCAGAATGAGCGCTGCAACAGCGATCCACACTTTTGTCCCGATGTACTTCATGTTGTATTTTCCTCCATGATCATTCACGTTCTACCGATTGTAAAGCAATCTCAATGCCATCGTTTAAGAACGGAAGCCGACTCGACCAACTTACCGAAGCAATCGGAGAATTACGGAGTGTATCTCTTACCATCGTGGACTACGATAATGCGTTTTTCGCCTGCGAAACTCACACCCGGGAACCGTTCGGAGAAAACGTTTTGCAAATGCAACTGCTTAATCAAACTGTCAACTTCATTGCAGACTGTCAACTACGTTCACGGGTAAGGGACTCGCTTTGCTCCCCTGCGAGCTTTTCTATCCCCTGTTCAACCACGATCTTACTATTTGCGCGCGCATGGCTCACCACCCGAAATATTGTCACCGCTTCGTCCCTGCCTTTCAAAACTGCCTCGCCCACTCTCTTGGTTTCGAATTGGTGATTCAAATAGCGCAACGTCTGCTCGCCGATTAAAATGCGACAAGAGCTATTTGCGAAATCGGGGTCGAAACGATCCTGGTCGTAGCTCTCGAGCCGCGACGCAACATTAACGGTGTCTCCTATCGTCGTGTACTTGAGTCGTTGCGCGCTTCCCAAACTACCGCCCACCACGGGTCCGGTGAAAATGCCAATGCGCATCTCTACGGTGGGCAGATTTTGCTGCTGCCAGTCGGCGTTGAGTCGTTTTAACTCCCTTTCCATCGCCAGCGCGCAATTGACGGCAGCCACAGCATCTTTCGCTATAGCAGCTTCGGTGGTTCGAGGCAACGGCACACCGAAGTCCGCTTTGATCGAGTCGCCGACGTAGTTATCAATGACGCCGCCGTGATCCATGACCAGTTGAGCCATGGCTTCCATGTAGGTGTTCAACCAGTCCAGCAGCGCCTGCGGATCCATCTTTTCAGATACCGAAGTAAAGGCTTTCAAGTCTGTAAAGAGCACCGTCGCCGTGAACTTCTGGGACCGGGGCCGGCCTCCGTCCATAAATTGTTCCCGTTCCCGCCAGACGGCGTCGGCAACCTCCGCCGAGACATGTCGCGAAAACAATTGCATCAAGACGGCGCGCTCTTTCTTTTCTTGGTTTGAAATATAAGCCGTGACCAGAGCCGCGGAGACCAGCCACGCCACAGCGGGGGGCACCAAAGGAATCCACCAGCCGCTCAAAAACGAAAAATAGGCGGCACAGCTCAGGACGAACAGACCGCCGCCACCCAAGAGAGAAAAACGCCAGGGTGAACGAACCCAAAAACCAAGCGAGCCTCCCATCATGCCCCACAGCAAGGTCCATAAGCCTTCCTGTTTATCGCCCAGGACCGCAATCTGCCTACTTCCTTCGAGGGCTGACCTCAGCAGTTGGCTAACGACATGAGCATGCAATGCCACCCCCGAAATGGGTTGCGCTTGCAGTCCTCGGCTATGCGGCGTGTAAAAGGAATCTTTCACGCTCTCGGTGTCGACCCCTATCTGCACGGCTTTGTCTTTGATCGCCGTGGGATCGATCTGTCCGGACAGGAGAGCGGTGAGCGAAAAAGATTGGAAAGGCGATCGCAGACCTTTGAAATCGAGCAAGATCTGATAGCCCCGCGCATCGGCGCCGACATACGAGCCATCGGTGCTTTCAAACGGGTGTAACGTCGTCTGTCCGAGTCTGAGATAATCTGGGTTAATTGCGTCAGGTTGTGGCGTGATTCCTTCCGCCTGTAGATAGAGGAGGGCCTGCCGCAAGGCGAACGAGTAGACGGTTCGTTCTCCGTCATCCATCATAAGCAGACCGCGGCGCACAATCCCATCCGGGTCGACGGGAATGTCATTGAAACCGATCTGATCCGTATCCTTTAGCGCCGGAGGCGGCGGTATGACTTTTGCCGGATCTTCCGAAAGTTTCGTCGTCGCTATGATGCGGGGACTCTTCGTCAAGATACGATTGAGTCTGTCGTGTCCGGGAGGAACCGGAATATCCCGGTATAGGTCGATGGCGATCGACCGGGGTAAATAGCGAATGAGGATTTCCAACGCCTCGGCCAGTGTCTCATCCGTCAATGGCCAGCGTCCCTGTTTGCGAATGTCATCCTCGGAGATGGTGATGAGGACGATGCGCGGATCCGGTCCGGACGCGTCCGGCCGCAGTCTGATGCACCAGTCGTACGCCACAAGCTCCAGGGGTTCGAGAACACCAAGACCGCGCAGACCGATTACGCCGAGAGTGATCGAGAGAACCACCAGGATGCTGACGAGAAGCGGTGAGCGGGAGAATTTAAGCGCTGATCTCACGGCACAAAGACCAAGTTATAACCAATTATTGATCATCAGAAACGGCGACCAGAAGCCGGGATGGTCGTAGCGCGGATTAGCCAATGCTTTTAACTGGGCCCGTTGCAGCGCCACCGCTCTGGAGGCCGAGGTATCCTTAAGCTCTCGATAAAAGTCTATGACAAGATCGGCGGATGCTTCATCGTTGATATTCCACAAGGTGGCGAGGGCGCTCCTGGCCCCTGCCTTGATCGCCATGCCGGCGAGGCCCAACGCGGCCCGGTCGTCTCCAGCGGCCGTATCGCAGGCGCTCAAGGTGAGGAGTTCCAAGGGATCATCCCGGAACCTGAAGACTCCCACCATCTGGTCTAAGCGATCCAGCGTCACCTTAGCGTCGAAGGCGAGAAGGAAAGTCTTCTCCGAATCGCTGCCCACCTCTCCGTGAGAAGCGACGTGCACGATGGTAAACGATTCATCCTTAAGCTGCTTCTCCAGGTTGGCAACGAGGAATGCCTTGTCAACCAGCGTCGTGCTATCGAAAAGAGTCCGCAGCGCCTCAAGCTCTGCCGACACGTTTGGCAACGCCGGAAACCCTTGCACCGCCTCCGTCACGCCCACCGCCAGCATCTTCATGCCTTCCCGTTTGATCGGCCGCGGATCCGTCAGGTTAAGACCTGGCGTGATTCCCAGTGCGTATTTGCTCACCAGAAACTGCTTGCCATCGTGCAGCGCGCCCATGGGGATGGTGCGCAGCGCTCCGTCCGGCACAAAGACCAGGGTATCGATCTGAAAGGAAGTTAGGTCTGCGTCGAGGGGCCGAATTAGCCAATCATAGAGTCTCTGCGCGTGGGGGAGGTATTCTCGAGTCGTCCGTTTCTCCAGCCTGCGACGAAATTGCCGTATCTCTTGCGTAAGAACGTTCGCGCCCACGGAGACTGTAAGTCGCTTCAGCCCGGTTGGCAGGCTTACCAACAGCTCGGTTCGATCAGAAAGGATGATCGGGTACACGATCACGGTGGTTTTAGCTACCACATCGAGTTTAGTAACTTTGGCCAGGGCCGTATCCACGCAATCATCACGAAAGTAATCGCGCAACTCAGCCACCTTGAACAATTCGACGGCTTCCCGCGCTTCGATCAGGTACGGTCCAACCTGATCCCGATCCTGGAGCGAAGCGGCCCTTTGAAGGAGTAGATCCACCAGTTCGAAATACACCGGCCCCACGGCCTCACGAAACGACGTTTGTGAACCTCCATAGCTGACCGCCAGCTCTGAGCGAATCGACTGGAGCGTATGCACCGCGCGACGGTATGCCGCAATGGCGTCATCCGTAGCTCCCTGTTGCTTCAGCAGACGACCGGTTTGCCACTGCCAGCGGTAAAGAGATTCGGGCGCGTTTACTCCCTGGGCTGCGAACGTCGCCCTTCGCGTCAGCTGCAACGCCTCCTCGTACCGCTGTTCATCTTCGTATAGTCTGCCCAGATAACCCCAGGCGTAGGATGCTGTTCGGCGATCGCCAATATTTTCAGCGAGAGCACCCCCTTCGCTGAATGCCTCAAAGGCTTGCAGTAGCAGAGCATCCTTGGAATCGGGGAGCTGTGAACGAAGCCGGTGATAGGCCAAGCCTATATTGATCAATCCTAAGGCCTTATCGTGCGATGGCCCCACAAAACGTGTCTGCTGGGACGCTCTGTCGAGCAGCGTCTTGGCTTGCGAATGTTGCCCATTCCGCAGGGACGCCGTCGCCGCATTAGTTAGCGCGCTTGCAGCTAAAGCAGGGTTGTCGCCGGCCATCGCGAGAGAGTCACTTTCCATGTAAGCCGCCACCGCGTCTTTATAATTTTCCTGCGACGTCCTTAGATTCCCCAAGTTGTTCAAGATAACCGCCGAAAGAGCGAGATTTTCCGACTCTCTGGCCAGCCGAAGTCCCTCGGTTAAATATTTTTGGGCTACATCTCCCGGTCCGGTGGCGATGTAGAGATTGCCCAGCGTGCCGAGGGCGAAAGCCATCTGCGTCCGATCACCCGCTTTTTCGGCCAGCGCAACAGAGAGCTCGACGTTCGTGAGGGCTTCTTTGTATTGGCCCAGAGCCTGCAAGGCTTGAGACAGCTGAATGAGCGCGTTGCTTTGTAGGCTTAACTTTCTCTCACTCTCGTACGATCGGGAAGCCTCAGTCCAGCTCAAAACAGCCTGTTCAAAGTCTCCTCGTTGGAACGCCCTCAAGCCTTGCGCCGCGTGGCTATCTGTGGGCGGGACTTCAGCGCCAGACACGGACTCGGCAACGTTTACGATCCAAGTCAAAAAGAGACTGAGCACAAGAGAGCGCAAATGTCGTAGATGCATACCATTTCCCCAGGCATCAAGAAGGGATTTTGACGTTATATCGCTTCAATTTTCTAATCAACCCTTGGCGGCTCAGAGCCATTTTGACCCTCTCAAAATCGCTTTGTACCTGATGCGCTGCCAGCGCGTCGGAGCTGGTTTTGAGTAGTGAAGCCAAGCGATGTGGAGAATAGTCTACGCCGCGGGAATAACAGAGAAGTCGATTAATCGCTTCTCTCAAGGACTGTTTGAGATAACTGGAATCGATATGCATTAGCGGCAGTGTTCACAAGTCACTCCAGCTCTCCCTAATTCTGCTTCGTTTCACCGAATCGGCTTGATCACACACAAAGTATTTCGTCCCGTCCACATCGGCAGAAAGACGGAGTGGCGATGTTTGCCGCCACAGACGATGATCATGATGTCTTCGGGCTTGGTCGAGAGATGAACGACCTGATCCGGGGTCACGTTGGGGGATTCCTTCAACAATTCGTCATCGTTTTTATGCCCCTTGCGGCGCGCCGGAACTTCCGAGAATTTCAAAGACGCATGTTCCCAGAGATAGTCTTTGATTTGCTTTTTGGTAATCCCGTCCCGCGCCATGATCTCCGCGTCTTCGACGCCGAGGGCGATCAACGGCGTGCCGCCGCCGAAGCTGCCGACGTCGAGATGGCTCACGCCGTGGTGCATCTTGAGCACCTCGGCGAGAGATGAAAGCGCCTGCTCGCCGGTATTACCCGCGGTGTGAATCGGCAAAAAGCCGTTAATGCCGAACACGGTCACCGTGCTCTGTTCCGGCTCAAACCCGAACTCGACGTGATAGGGCTCCCACGGGCTTTTTTCCTGGTTTTCGCCGAAGCACATGGTGTACTTGCCCGGCCAACCGAACGTCGAACGGTCCGTATCGCCCGGATAGCCGCCGCCGACGGTGATGAGAATCAAACGGATCGCGCGGCCGATGGTCGCATTGGAGCGGAAACCTGGACCGAACACGCCGGCGTCGCAATTGACATCAAGCTGCTTGCGAATAGGTCCATTTAAAAGCAGAGCCGGCCCGACATAACCGGTGGTGGCTTGAACGCCGTAAAGATTGAACCGCGGCTCGCAGATCGCTTCGACCGCGGCGATGACCACGGGAAGATAATCAGGCGCGCAGCCGGCCATGACGGCGTTGATGGCGATCTTTTCGATGGAACAGGGCGCCCACTTGGGCGGGATCGGCCCGATCACCTCCTGCGGATCGCGTTTTGTACCGCACAACATCCGTTCCACCCGCTCCGGCGTCGGCGGCACAATGGGCAAGCCATCGCTTAGCTTTTCTTTCAGGAACCAGTCGTTGGCGGCCTCCCAGCTGTCTTCGACTTCGATGAGGTTGGAGGTGAGATTCATGAATGAAAACAAACTCCAAAGATTTAAGAACGACTGTAACCGAGTTGACTCTTCCCTTTAGTCCGCCTCCTTCCCCCTTGCGGGGAAGGACTGAGGAAGGGGGTACTTTCCAATTTGTTGAATATTGTTTCTTTCACACTACCAATATTCTGCAGCACCTCATTGTTCCAAAAACGCACAACTGAAAAACCTTGCGCACGTAACCACGCGTCTCTTTCCGCATCGTATTTCAACTGCTCAGCATGTTGACCGCCATCAAGCTCGATGATTAATCTTTTTTCAAAGCATACGAAATCAATAATGTATTTACCCAGAGGTTGCTGCCTTCTAAATTTGTAGCCGTCGATCTGCCAGAATCGAAGCTGGCCCCAAAGGAGCCTTTCAGCTTCGGTGGGATTATGGCGAAGAGCGCGAGCACGCAACCTTACGCGGTTCATACCCCCTATCCTAACCTTTCCCCGCAAGGGGGAAAGGAATCGGATCAACAAGTAAGACGTCGCGGCGTGAAGCTAGGCTCTGCGCTTCGGTGGGAAGGCACCTAATCAAAAGCCTCACCCCACTTGCCTTGCTCTTTCAGCGCTCGCCGTTGTCAGCGTCAGCGTCTTCGCCACCGGCTCGATGGCGCCCTCGGCGTCCGCGCGGTGCTCGCCGGCGCGGGCGCCGCCGCTCGGATGGTGCGGAATCTCGATCAGCGGCAGATTCATGATGCCAAAAAACTTCGCTTCGGTCCTACCCAGCTCCATAAAGATCGACTGGCACAAGGTCACCGTTGGCTTGCCTTTCTTTTGCAGTTCGATGGCGTCGTGGACACTCCACGATGTACACGACCCTCAAGCGCCCAAACCGGTGATGACGGCGTCACACCGGCTCAAAAAGTCCTCCATGATTCGCGTCGGCGCTCCCTGCATATGGGAGGGCTTGGTTTCGAAGAGAATTTTCCGTGTATGAAAACGCTCTTGAAGCAAACGAGCCAACTCCTTGAACATGTCGGTTGAATTGGCTTGGCCATTGTCGATAATGCCGATAACTTTCCCGTCCAGCGTATCCAAGCCAGGCACCGGCGCGCGCTCCTTGGGATTCACCGCTGCCCGCGGGTCGAGAAATCTAAGTGTCGCCATGCTTATGTGCCTCCTCGGCAAAGACTACCAACGGAACGGACATAGTCCTTTGCTTTTATACGCAAACTCTCGACGGCGCCGCAACCACGCATCACTCTTGTCCAAATTAGCCGTCACAAAGACCACGAACACCGATTGAGACTCGCGCAAAAGGCGCAAAGACGTCAAGGTAAAGTACGGATTCTTCAAAGATAAGATGTCTTTCCCCAAACTTTGCCTCTCGGCGTCTTGGCGCGAGAATAGAATTCTTTGGCGTGGGTCTGACTCGTTCCAAAGCTCAGCGATAGCACGGGCACGAGATCGCCCGTCGCCGCTACCGCAGATTGAATATTTCATCGTAAATCTTCTGCGTGTCGGCGAGGTTCTTATACAGTTCCGGGTACATCGTCACGCGCCTGTAACCCTGGATGAGTCGCGGCGGGTCGGGCAGAACATCTCTACGCACCGAAGGCCGGTTGAATGACCGAATTATTTCCTGTCCCTCCTTGCCGACAAGAAAATCGTAAAAGAGCTTGGCGCCGTTGGGGTGCCGAGACTTTGCGCCCAACATCGTCGGCACCACCCTTACGACGGCCGGTTCGAGGGCGAGCCAGTCAATTGGCGCGCCTTTTCTAAGATTGAGCTCGTAAAGATGGGCCAAGCTGATGGCCAGCGGCATCTCACCGGCGTTGAGCAACTGCGCGATGATCGACGTGCTTTCTTTGACAACGGGATTCTGGGCGGCGAGCTGGCGAAAGTAGGCGAGCGCTTTTTCTTTTCCCCACACGGGTATGAGCGCATGGAGGAGTCCCGCGGAGTTGTCGACGGCGATTTTTTGCCCCTTCCATTTTGGCTCGAGGAGAGCCTCATAGGTTTTGGGAACGTCTTGCGGCCTGACCAACTTTTTATTGAACCCCAAGACAAAAGTCCCCACGGTATAGGCGGTCCAGTAGCCCTGCTTATCCACCAAGTCCTCGTCGATCATGCGCGTCTCCGGCGACCGGTACGGCGCGATCAGTCCTCGTTCCATGATCGGCGCAAACAGCTCGCCGCCGCCGGACACGACGTCCCAGTCAAACTTTCCCGAGCGTGCCTCGAGCAGGACTCTATTGATCAGCGGCCCAACTCCGGCGCGATAGAAGACAAATTTGAGGTAAGGGTATTTTTTCTGAAAAACCTCGGCGATGACTCTGCTGGTCTCCAGGTTCGTGGTCGTGTACCAGACAACCTCGCGTTCCCGTTTCGCTCCTTCGATCAGTTTCGCATCGGGTCCGCTTTGCCCCCGGGCCGCCTGCAACGGGACGAAAACAGGCAGGACCAATGCCGCAAAGAGCGCTGCGAGCTTGATTCTGTTCATCGAGAATCACTTTCTCTGCTTCTCCGGCAGACCTAGTATCTTTCTTGCATCATCCGGCGTGGCAATTCCCCTGCCCAGTTCGGTGGCGATACGAACGATGCGCTTGACCAGCTGGGCGTTGCTCTCAGCAGGCACCCCTTCGGCATAGTAAGGGATATCTTGGGTGCCGAGCCGAACATGTCCGCCTTTGATGATCACGAACGTGAGCATGCGGGTTTGACCCAGCGGCCCGGCGGTTCCACGCGCCGTCACGGAATAGACTGATTCGGCGGGCAAACTATCGATGCGCAGATTGATTTCTTCCAAGGTCGGCGGCGACCAGGTGCCGCCCGGCGTGCCGAACAAGAGTTCCAACCAATACGGTTTGGCGATTAGACCTTTCTTCGCCAGAAAATCGAAATTCCACAACCCGCCGGGATGCCACACTTCCCAGTGCGGTTTAACGCCAAACCCGGCGCACACGCGCGCATAGGTTTCCAGTTCCTCTCTGGTGTGCGAATAGTAAACGTCGTAATCGCTGCCATCGGCATGGCGGCGCCGGTAGTCATGATTGGTAAGTGAGACCGCGAAGAAATCCGGCTTTGCCGTGCCCAGTTCGAGCAATGGCTTGCGCTGTTCCCACGGCGCGCCCGCCTGGCCAAAATCGATCAACACGTCACAGCGCTTGCGGATCGCTTCGGTCACGCGGCCCCAACCATCGGGAATGATTTTTCCTTGTTCGTCATGAGGCCCGTGGAAGTGAACGATACTGGCGCCCGCCGCGTGTGCTGCAACCGCGGATTCGACCAACTCCTCCCAGGTCGCAGGTATCGCTGGGAGGGATGGGTTGGCCGACCCGGGGTAGCCCAGCGCGGCAAAAATGATTAGCTTCTCCATGTGATACGCCTCGCGCGTTACTCAGATAACTTGACAATGACCTTTTCAAAAAACATTTAGCCCTTAACCTGCGCCTGCGGAAAGCCAAGAGCGCCGACGATTTTTTCTTCGTACTCTCTCATTCTTTGAAAATGACTCCAGTCCACGACCGATAGTTTCTTTCCCTGCGTGGCACGCGCGGTCGCTGAACCGGCGTAAAAGATCGACGCCTGATAAGGAGATATCTTGTCCATGATCTCCTGAGCTTCGGCAGAGGCATGAAACTCCAACCACAAGAGCGCCGCATTCGGACTGTCCGCGTTGTTGAGAACGCCGTCGGCCCGAGCGATCCGGGTTGGAACCGGTTCGACCACCTTCAGGCCGAGAGTAGCAGTCTTGTCTCTACTCTCGGCGCGCTTAACCGAATTGTAATTGGGTCCCATGAATAGCGCATACTCTCCGGCGACGATGGAGGTCAGCAAGCGGGTCGCGCCTCTCACCCATATGGGCTCCTGCGCTGCTAGTTTCCGGGAGAAATCCAAAGTTTTATCCAATCCCCAAAGAGGCACCAGGCACGCAAGCGGAAACGGCCTAATGTCGGCCAGAAACTTCTTTCCCTTAAACTCCGGCTTGAGGAAATCTTCCCAGCTATCCGGCGTCCTGGCGTCGGCGAGCAGCTTTCGATTGTACGCCACCACCTGCAAGATGCTCGAACTGCCGATCACATTGCGGTCTACCGGATGAATCATCTCTGGATGGATCTGCAGCACCCCGCTTCGAACCATTCCCAAAAGGTCGACTTTCTTCTGGAAGGGCTGATAGTTCATATAAAAATCAATCGGGATAAACGTGGCATCCCAACCTTTGGCGGAGCCTGCTTGCATCTGCAAGACAAATCGCTGGTACGCGTCCGTGCCTTCGATTTCTTCCACGCGCACATCGAGAAAAGGATATTTTTTTCTAAACGCGCTCAGCATTGCCTTGATAGTCTCCGCATCGAGACCGCTGAGCGCGCGCATCTTGCCTTCTTTTTTCGCGCCGGCGACGATCTTCTCGTGGCTATCGATGAACAAATAGCCGCGCGCCTCGGCCTCCTGTTTGGCCTTGTCGATGCTAGAAGGTGGCGCAGCGCCGAAGCCATTGACACTCATCGTCAACAACAAGACGACGAACAACAAGATTTTATGACGATAGTCGGCTTTAATCCCGTGCCTCATCGACTCTCCGCTCTATCGGAACTCCGATCTCCAAGGTAGGGGACCAGACCATTCCCTACGTCTTAGGCTTAACGTAACTTTTGCGGGCAACCAGCTCTTGATAGACCTCGGGAAAATAGTTGAGCCTCTCTTCGCGCGTCTCGCCCGGCACCGAGTGAGCGTAGCGGTTTTTCCTGTAGATATCCTGCGCATAAATCTCTCTGTAAAGATCCGTGCGTAACTCCGCCAGTGGAGAATCATGCGCATCCGCTCTGCGCTCCCGCAGGGCTTCTATGTCGATCAACGCGGCGCACACCGCCTCGCCGGGATACGGCGCAGAACCGATGATCTGGCCGTTGTAATCTACGATCATTGAATGGCCCGCCCAACGCTGCGCGACCCTTTCATCCGAAATGAATTCCCCATAGTTGGTCGCAAGCACGTAAACCATGTTTTCGAACGATCGCGCCCGATTCATGGTCTCCCAACGGCCGCTGGCGACGGTCGGCTCCGGTTGCGGGCCAAGAATCAAAATTTCCGCGCCGTTGAGCGCCATTGCCCGCGCCGCTTCGGGATACATTCGATCATGCGCGATCAGCGCGCCGATGTTGCCGAGCGCCGTTTCGGCGACTGGAAAAAACGTTTCGAGCGGCGTCTTGTCCTTGCCGTAGATCGCATAGTATTTGTCCATCACATCGTACGGGCTCAGGGTTTTTTCCGTGCCGAGATGAGTATGGATCTTTCGGTACTTGTAGATCACTTCGCCTTTGGGATCGACGATGAAAAAGCAGGTGAAAAAGGTCTCTTTGAAATTGATGTCGTATTCCAGCGCGGAAGTCACGATGTAGATTCCATCGTTTTTCGCGGCGTCACTGATCAGCCGGGTTTCATCGCCTGGTATTCTGATCGCGATCTTGTCGATCATCTCCTTGACCGAATAGCCATGATTATGCGCATGGGTGTCGAAGGCGACGAGCTTGTTCTGAATATGATGGCCGAAGTAAGGATGGCGCACCGCGGTGTGGGTTACTTTGCAAGCTCGCGTCAGGTTATCGATGACGTCTTGCCGATTGAAACATTCCTTGACTCGGGTCTGGATGATGATCGCGCCGTATTTCCCGTCCATGCTTTCTCCCCTCAATTGCCCCGCGTAAACAGCTCGACACAGCGCGCCTGATTGATCTCGTAATCCCTGCCATGGCGCGCGCTCAACGCGATCAAACGGCATCCCTCCAGGCGCTTCAGCTCGCCGGAAAACATGGGATCGCGCATCTTTATCCCGGGCCGGTTGGGAATATGATAGCGGCTCATGATCGTCTGGCCGGCCTCTGACAGAAAAAAATCGATCAACCGTTTTCCCGCTTCAAGATGAGGCGCATCGCGAAACAACACCGCATGGGGTCCGGCGACCATCATGACCGGCATGGGCATCCACTGCACCGGCGCGCCTGTGAGTTTCAGTTTCTCGATGCGGTCAATCATTGCCGCGATCAGGATCACACCCTCACCCGCGGCGAGATGCTCTTCCGCGCGCTGCTTGCAGATAGGATTTTGCGTCGCCAGTTCGCGCAAGAAGCGCTCGCCCATCTGGTCCTTCATGATCGCATACCAGCCGGAGCCGCTGCCGCTCAAGCGCGGATCAGGAAAGAGCAGTTGATTTTTCCAGCGGGGCTCGAGCAATTCTTCATAGGTCGTCGGCACCTCTGCGCGTGAGAGCTTCCCTGTGTGGTAGGCCAGACTGAACGGCACCATGAAAACCTGGGTCGAAAATCCGTCCGCGTCCTGGGCGCTCTCGGGGAACGATTTCGCTTCGGGCGAGCGGAAGGGTTGGAGCAGTCCGCGCAGCTTCAAAACCTCCGCTTGCTGACGGTTGAGCAGCATGATATCGGCCGGACAGCGCGCTTCAATTAATTCCTTGAGGACGCGGGCAAAAAAACGCGCCGCGTGGTCGTGATCAAACGTGGCTTTGATTCCCGGATGCTCGCTTTCAAATGCGGCGACGATCTCATCCGCATATTCAGGCGATGGCGTCGTGTAAAAGCAGACGCCGGAAGATTCCTTGTTACTCAAGCGCCTGACTCCATTGACGAATCCAACTTGTAGACCCGAAGCGCATTATCGCGCCCCATCTTGCGTGCCAACGCATCGGGAAACCCCCTGCAGCACGCTGCCAGGGTTTCCCGAGAATAGGGCCAGCTCGTAACGTGATGCGGATAATCCCCGCCCCAGAGAAAGTTATCTTCGCCGAATAGCGGCGTGCCGAGCACCGCGGCCCGGTCGTCACCGACGCTAAAGAATATGTTTCGTCTAATATATTCGCTGGGCTTGAGCTTGTTAACATTCAGCTCAGCGTCGTAGGTGCTCTCGCGGTCAAAAGCGTAGTCGAGCCGCTGGATCATCCCGGCGACCCAGCAGGCGTCGAACTCGGTGCACATGACTTTCAAGTCGGGGTAGCGATCGAGCACGCCGGAGAAGATCAAATTGCTGATGAAGGATACCGCCGGCATCGGCCGATTCATGTCGATCAGCCGTGCGCGGATATCCCCTTCCCTTGCCTCGCCGACTTTCTTGCGCTTTTGTCCCTGGCCGGTGCCCGAGTGAATCGCTAGCAACAGACCCAAATCGTCGGCAGTTTGCCAGAGCGGCTCGTAGCACCCCTCGTAATAACCGCTACCGGCGATCGTCGACGGCACCTGCGCCGCGCGGCAGCCGGCTTTGGCATATTCCTCCATGTCCGACACAGCGAGCTCGATATCGAGGATGGACAGCAGCGGCATCGGAATCAAACGCTTACGGTCGTAATTGCAGAAATCCAAAAGCCAGCTATTGTAAGAACGGAAGATGGCGCGCTGCAGCTTGGCATCACTACTACTGTAATTGAAACGGGTCGGGCTGGAAAAAAACACCGCCGCTTCGACGCCGTCGCGGTCCATATCTTTTAAACGGGCCGAAGGTTCCCATCCTGCCGGCCAGTCCTCATAACTAAAGTTTTCGTTGAAGTCGACGATCCGTCGGCGAAATTTTTCGCGGTCATCCATCATCGTGATTTGAGTAATACCTTCGGGTTTCTCCACCACATGGCCGAGCGCGAAATAGGCCGAGCGCACCGGCGGCAGTCCCTCGGCGATGATCCACAGCCCCTTGCCGAGGCCGGGCGGATTCACGACAACATGGGGCGCCCGGTCGCCATACTCCCGCTGCGCCCTTGCCCAAGCATCGGGGTGCTCGTTAACGTGATCATCGACCGAGATCAATTTAAAATCGAGCATACCGCCTCCTTTGTGAAAGTGCGCGTTACTGGACGTCTCCCTCGCCTAATCCAGTCCCGGCTTCAGCATAAAGGTCATGGATGAAACCGCCGATATCGAGCTCGGCCAGCCATCGGCAATCCATCATCTCTTCGACGCGCAGCCGCCCGGCCGACTGATCGTTTTTGGCGGCTTCGGCCAGAACTCGGTACAACCCCGGCACCGTCGGGTATGGTTTGCGCTGGAAGTAACGGTTCGCTGTGGCGTAGCACTGCCGCGCCACCTGAGCATCTTCAACCAGACTGTATTTTTTAAACACTCCGAGCGCCAAATCAAGATCGGTTTTGTAGCGATGAATGCCGCGCACGTAGGCGCGCATGACCCTGCGCACAATCTCCGGGTTTTGCTCGACATAGGATCGCCGCGCCACGATTCCGCCCAGCTGGTAGTCAATCCGAAAGTCCCCGGCGTCGATCAACGCGTCGTGGCCATGTTTGACTGCCGCGAAACAATACGGCGGACTGAACAGCGCAGCATCGATATCGCCGCTGTCGAGTTTGGCGACGGCGTCAGGCTGATCGTCAATGATCACGCGCTTCAGGTCTGTTGCCGGACTGATTCCATGCGGCTTGAGCAAGACATCGAGTAGAAAGTTATCGACGCCGCCGGAATGGCTGGATCCAAAATTGCGGCCGCGCAACTGCGCGGCCGACCGGATTTCCCGCCGCGCGATGATACTTTGGATCAACCGGTTGACGCCGCCGGCGAGGTAAACAAGGTCGCCGCCTTTTAGATTGGCGGCAACGACCAACGGCGCGGCGATGTTGGCAAATTGAACTCGGCTTGACATCAACGCCTGGGTAACATGCCCGCTGCCGCGAACCAGCGTCACTTCTGCGTCAAGCCCCTCGTCCGCAAAGATCCCGGCCTCCTTGGCGGTCCAGACCGGCGCGCTGCCGCTACCCAGCGCGGCATAAGCGATGCGCACATGAATCAACGATGACACTTCGACAGGTCTCCTCGTCGGAAACAATTCACCCTCAGCGTATTTTGAAAACCGCGTCGAATTTCTTGGTGATCTCGTCATAGCGCTCGGCCAAGCTCAAGTCGGCATAATGCAGTTTCAAGCCCTCCCGGGTAAAAACGCGTTTGACGTCGGGCCGATCGGAGATGCCGATGAAATCCCTGGTGATGATTTCCTGCGCCTCTTTGGACAAAATGAAATCGATGTATAGCTTCGCCGCGTTGGGATGCTGCGCGTTACGCGCCAGGGCGATCGGATGCAAACGCGAGATCGTCGGCTCGAGGCCAATCCAATCGATCGGCGCGCCTTTCGCCTTGAGCTCTTCTACCGAATCGACGTTGGCGGCGATCGACACAAAGCCCTCCCCGGCCAGCAGCAATTGTAGGATCAGCGAATTGCCCTCGCGCAACATTAGATTCTGCGCGTTGAGCCGGCGCATCAAATTCATGCCCTTTTCCTCGCCCATGAACCTCACCATGTTGCCGAACCATTCATAGTTGTTGGACCCCATGAGAATTTTCCCTTTCCACTTCGGTTGCGTGAGATCGTCGTAAGATCTCGGCAGCTCTGCCGCCGAAACTAAACGCGTGTTGTATGCGACGATCTTGTAATTGGAATGGGCATTGGTCCACATGCCGTCGGGATCTTTAGCGCCGGCCGGCAGCACTCTGCTCTCCGGTGACACATAATTTGCGTACAATCCTCTCTTCATCATCAGATACGACGTGAGCCCCTCGGTTTCGATCAGGTCGGCCTTGAGCGAGCCGGCCTTGTGTTCGGCCAAGATTCGATTGAGCAATTTGGGCGCGCCGGTGCGCAACGGCTCGACTTTGAGAAACGGATATTTTTCTTCGAAGCGTTTGAGCAGCGGCGCAATGCCGCTGGCGTTGGTGTAAAGAATGACCTGCCTCTCTTTCTTCGCGCCTTCGATTTTTCCCGTGATGTCATCGACGGCTCCAAGTGCCCCGAAGGAACGCGTTTCAACAATGAAAAACGACAACAGAGTTGCGAGACTTAACGCTATGCGATGCCGGCAACGTTTCCGGTGCATTCGTGTTCCCTCCTCCGGTAGGTTTAGTTCCGCCGCGATTACGTTGGAGCGCGTCCGACGGTGAATAATTATCACCATTTGGAAGCTGCCGGCAAGCAGGGTGGGTTCGACAGACCCGGTAGACGCATGGGGGTTTGACAGCGCGAAAAGGGAAGAGGTACGCTCGCGGCAAATGATTCGCGGCAGGAGAGCGGTGCAATGACTACGCAAACCATCGACATTCACAATCACGGCTACGCAAAGAAATTTATAGACGGCTGCCGGCGCGGCGAAGGCGAGCGCTACGGCATCCGGCTGGTGAATGACTCCAAGGGCGATGTACTGCTGCGCCCGGACGGCGTCTCTTTCAGATTGCAGTCCAAGAGAACCGACTACCCCGCGCAATTGAGCGAGCTGGCCACGGTGGGCATCGACGTGATCGCGCTGTCGACCCTGCCCTACATCAACTTTGGCGCCTGTGAGGAAAAAACCGTCGTCTGGGCCTGCCAGCGGATCAACGATGGCTTTGCCGAGATCCAACAGGAATATTCCGGGCGCATCTACGGCGTCGGCATGGTTCCGCTGCCTTACGGCCGCGCCGCGGCCGCCGAGCTGACTCGCGCCAATCGTGAGCTGGGGTTGCGCGCCGTGCAAATCCTTTCCAGCATCGAGGGGCGCAATCTCGACGATCCGGAATTCCTGCCTTTCTTCGAACGCGCTGAAGAGCTTCAGGTGACCCTATTCATTCATCCCGATGTGCGCGTCAGGAGAGAACGCATGGACGACTACTACATGCAGAACCTCATCGGCAATCCGGTTGAAACCGCGGTAGCCGTTGCCAGCCTTATTTTTGGCGGCGTCCTGGAACGTTTTCCAAAACTTAAAGTTATCCTCGCTCACGGCGGCGGTGTGGCTCCCTCGCTCATCGGCAGGTGGCGCCACGGTCACGCCCATCGCCCGGAGCCGCGCGCCAGGTTCACCGGTTCTGTAGACGAGATGTTCAGCCGGCTCTACTTCGACACCGTGGTGTATGACGCAAAAGTGTTGCGCTTTTTGGTCGATACAATCGGCGCGGACCACGTGCTTTTGGGCACGGACCACTCCGGCGACATGTCGTCTTGGCGGGAAGTGCCAGAAATCAGCAATCTGGATTTCTTACAGGAAGAAGAAAAGAGACAAATTCTCGGCGGCAACGCCGCGCGCCTGCTCGGCCTGGCGCTGTAACCGCACGCCTCCCGGGCTCTCTCGTGGGGGCCCTATTCTATTTGAAGATCGCGCGCCATTCTTTGAGCAACGCTTCGTAGTCCGAGGCCGCTTCCGGCTGAACAGGGTGCAGCTTGAGTTTAGCCGTCGACGGGGAAGCCGCGGGCCAATCCGAGCGCGCCGAGATTCTTCCAGAGTCGCGCACCGTTGCTTGGCCTTCTTTAGACAGAGCGAAGTTGACGAAAACCTTCGCCGCCTCCGGATGCGGCGCGTCAGCGGCGATGGCAATGGGGTGGATCGAGACGATAATCGGATCGTAAGTGGATATCCAATCCACCGGAGCGCCTTCTTTTTTCATCTTGTCGATGCGCTCGCTGAACGCTAGCGTGATCTCAAATTCGCCGGCAGCCATGAGCTGCGCGATCAAAGTATGCCCGTCCCGATAGCGAATCTGTTGCGCCGCGAGGTTTTTCAGGAACCTGACCGTTCGCTCCTTTCCCCAATACTCCATCAGTCCTGCGTACCATTCGACTTCATCGGTATCCATGCCGATCCTGCCCCGGTAACGCGGTTGAACCAGCTCTTCGTGACTGCGCGGCGGGTTTTTCATCAGCACAGTGTTATGACTCCAAACATAATAGGTGTCGTAAAGGTCAGTCCAATATCCTTTGGGATCTTTGAAACCCTTTGGGTAGGCGGCGCTTTCCGGCGAGACGAAAGGTTGAATCAGATTGCGCTTCCAGAGCTGATAGTATCCGATGCCTCGCAGTGAAGTGACATCGACGATGGGGCGGCCCGATTGTTTCTCGCTGAATATACGCGGCAATAACGCGGTTTCTCGATTGCGAAAGAGCCTGACTTTGATGCCGGGATGTTTCTTTTCGAATGCCTGAATCATCTTCTGGCTATCCTCGATCGCGGTCGGCGTGTACCAAACCACCTCGCCTTCCTTGAGCGCCTTTTCCATGTTTTGCGCATTGAGCGGGGCGACCCAGAACATGCAGCTGAAAAGAATGACGAGTTGCGCTTTTGGCGTACGCATTTTTCCTCCGGGGTCGGAACGACTAATTGTGCCTACCTCGTAACACAACGTTTCGTTGCCGGTCAACGCGGTCTTTGGCTCTGATCACAGAATCCGCCGCACAGTTTCAATTCAACGCGTGGAACGACTGGAACATCTGGAACGTTTGGAACGGTTCATTTTGACGACTTGAACGTTTTGAACGGCTTGAACTACTTGAACGTGTTGCACGTCTACGGGCGATTCACTACACTCGGCGACGCACAGAATCAAATAAAACGCGGGAGGCTTAAATGGCACAAGCAACTTCGGATGTCATCGATATTGCAGCCCGAGCTGAGAGCTGGAACATGCGTCTGTTGGGACACAGCGACCTGGCGGGACATGGAGACGGCAGCCGGATCGACAAGAAAGGCAACTTTCTCTATGTCGCGCACATGAAAAGCATGGCCGTGACGATCCTGAATGTCGAGGATCCCGCTCACCCTCGAGTCGTAAATCAGATCGCCAAGGCGCCCGGCGTACATTCGCACAAGGTCCAGATAGCCGGCGATCTCATGATGACGAATCACGAGCGGGCTCCCTGGGAAAGCGGATCTTATCGGCCAGGGATCCAGTTGTACGACATAACGCGTCCCGACTCACCGAAGGAGATCAGTTTTTTTCCGACCTGCGAGAAAGGTGTGCATCGCTTTTGGTTCGCCGACGGTCGTTACGCCCACTTGCCAACTTCCGCCGAAGGTTACTCCAATCGCATCTACCGCATCGTCGACGTGCAAAACCCAACCCGCGTCGAGGAAGTAGGACGATGGTGGCTGCCGGGACTCTGGGCGGCTGGCGGCGAAACTCCTGGCTGGGACTCCAACAAGAGCGTTTGGTGCCACGGCATCATCGCCAATGGCGATCGCGCCTATGTGGCGTATGAAGACGAGGGCTTCGCTATTTTAGATATTAGCAATATTTCATCACCGCGCCTTGTCAGCCGGCTCGACTTGATGCCCCCTTTTCGCGGCCATACGCACACCGTCCTGCCGTTGCCACGGCGTAAGCTACTCATCGTCGCCGAAGAGTCCGTGCGCAATCATGGCGCCGATGGCTACAAAATGGTTTGGGTCGTCGACGTTCGCGACGAGACCAAGCCAGTGCCGATTGCCAGTTTCCCGATACCGGAGGGCGATTTTTGCGCGCGCGGCGGCCGCTTCGGTCCCCATAACATCCACGAGAATCGTCCTGGCTCCAAAGACGACGACCTGCTCATTTACCTATGCTACTTCAACGCCGGCATTCGAATCATCGATATTAGCAACCCGTTCCGGCCTGAAGAGGCGGGGTTCTTCATTCCACCGCCACCCCCAGGCCAGGAGGCCATTCAGATCAACGACGTTTACGTCGACAGCGACGGGTTAATTTACATCACTGATCGTATCGGTGGCGGGCTATATATCCTGGAATACACCGGGCCGCGACCGGCTCAGGCAAACGACAAAGGCAGGGATCTCAGCGGTCGAGTGTGGGGACTGTCCCATCCTGAATTCTCATAGATTACCGGCGAAAGTCCATCGGCGCCGGATGAGTCGCTTGAAAATTGCGAGTCTTTTGCACCGGGCCGCTGGAATTCGGAGGAAGCATGGCAAAGATTTACGACCTGAGCGTTACCCTGCGGCCTGACCATTTGGAGAACAGCGAGCTCCAACTAAACCGCGTCACGCACGCGGAGGCGGCGCGAATTTTCGCCAAGCGTTTTCAGATTAAAGTTTCCGATCTGCCCGGCGGCTCGTTTTTTTCCACTGAGCGGATCGAGCTGCGCAGCCACTTAGGCACGCACTTCGACGCGCCCTATCACTTCTATCCGACTTCCGAAGGCCGCCCGGCGAAGTTCATCGACGAAGTGCCCCTCGAGTGGGGCTTCGGCGACGGCGTGGTGCTCGACTTCCGGCATAAGAAGCCGGCGGAACCAATCACCGAATATGATATTGCCAGCGCCTTGGAAAAGATCGACTACACGCCCAAACAAGGCGATATTATCGCTCTTTGGACGGGTGGAACGGACCGCTACGACGACGACCCGCGCTTCGCAGAGTCGGCGGCGGGCATGATCGGTGGAGCGCTGAACTATGTTTTCCGGCTCGGCGTCAAGATCATGGCGACCGATTCCGCGACCATCGACATGCCCATTTCGATCATGACCGAACGCTTCGTTAAAGGCGACCAGGCCGCCTTCTTCCCGATCCACCGCGCCGGACGTCTCACCGAATGGACCCATGCAGAAAAGCTGGCCAACCTGCGCAGCCTGCCCGGCCCCTACGGTTACAAGTTCATGTTTTTTCCGGTGAAACTCTCCCGCGGCACCGGTGCCTGGATTCGCGCCGTGGCCATTCAAGATGACTGGCTGAACAGTCATGATGTGCGGCTCGTCGATCTAAGCTTACCGATCATGAACCATAGTTTTGAGCCAGAACAGAGCCGGATCAGCACCGTCGACCACGACCAGAATCAACGAGCCAAGGCCAAGCGCCTGCGCATGCCCGTCCCTGAGATCGTTCACTTGGGAGCGATGGACATCGTCGACACCTATACTCATGCCGGCACGCATATCGACGCGCCGCACCATTTTGGACCGGCCCGCAACGGACAAAAAACGCAAACGATAGACGAGCTGCCGCTGGAATGGTTCTACGGCGACGCGGCGCTGCTCGATTTCAGCGCGACCAAGCGGGCCGGCGATACAATCTCGCGCGCGGAGGTCACAAGCGAGCTGGAGCGCATCGGTTATCGGCTAAAAGCCCAAGACATCGTACTTATCCGCACCGGCGCCGCTGCGCACTTTAGCGACGATCCGAATTTCGCGGATCGATCGATCGGTCTGGAACTCGACGCCTTTCGCTGGCTCTTGGATCAAGGCGTGCGCGTCATTGGTTGCGACACCGAGTCCATAGATGGTCCCATCGCTCCCATGATCGACGCGCTCCGCGCCGGCCGGAAGGATCGTTTCTACCCGATTCACTATGCCGGCCGGGAACATTCGTTTTGTCTGATACACAAGATGGACCTCGGATCGTTGTCGATTGCCCATGGCTTCAAAGTCGCTGCCTTCCCGATCAAGCTCGAAAGATGCAGCGCCGCGTGGACACGCGCCGTAGCGCTCGTCGCCAAATAGACGCGCATCGGGACAAATTTTGTCCAGCACCATTCAACGGATTCACACCTATTGCGCGATGTGCACGTCGCGCTGCGGCGTCATCGCCACGGTCGAGGACGGCAAATTCACAACAGTAAACGCCGATCCTGACCATCCGAACGGCTGCATCTGCGTGAAGGGCACTGCCGCACCGGAGATCGTCTACTCGCCGGATCGCCTCCGCCAACCTATGGTGCGCACACGGCGAAAGGGAGACGGGAATCCCGGATGGGTAGAAATAACTTGGGACCAGGCTCTCACCCTGGCGGCGCGGCGTCTTAACGACATCAAAGCAAACTTTGGTCCCGAAGCTGTGGTTTTCTCCCGCGCCACGACGGCGGGAAGCGCGGCCATCGACTTCGATGGATGGATACAGCGCCTGGCAAACGCTTTCGGCAGTCCAAATCTGCTCACGTCGAATCATATCTGCACATGGAATCGGCGGGTCGGCTCCAAGTACACCTATGGCGCGGGCCTACCGATACCGGATTTCGACCATGCCCGCTGTATGCTTCTCTGGGGCATCAACCCGCAAGCGACGTCGCCGGCGCAAGCAAGCCGCATAAGCCGCGCGCGAAACCGCGGCGCCAAGCTCATCGTCATCGATCCGCGTGAGACGGGACTGGCGCAAAAAGCCGACTGTTGGCTCAGAGTAAAGCCCGGCACCGACGGCGAACTGGCGATGGCAATGATCCATGTCCTCATCGAAGAAAATCTGTTCAACGCCGATTTCGTGCGCCGCTGGACGAATGCGCCATTCCTCGTGCGCGGCGACAACGCTCAACTGCTGATTGAACAACACCTCATCGAAAGGGGGAATCCAAATACATTTACTATCTGGGACGAACAGACCGGCTGGCCGCTGAACGCCGATCATTCCGAGGTAGAGGCAGCGCTCTCAGGTAATTTCAATATCAAACTCAAGGGTGGGGAAATTGTCGAGTGCCGACCGGCATTTGAGTTATTGAAGGCGGCCGTGGCACCGTTTGCGCCCGAGCGCGCCGAAGCTGTCACCACGGTTCCAGCCCAAGAGATACGCAGGGCGGTGCGACTGTTCGCCGGTGAAAAACCATCTTGCTACTGCACATGGGTCGGACTCGAGCAGGACAACGACGCGATGCAAACCAATCGGGCGGTTTGCATCTTCTACGCGCTCACGGGGCAATTCGATCAGCGCGGCAGCAATGTGCTTTTCGACGCGCCGCCGACGAACTCGACCACAGGGCGCGAATTGCTGCCAAACGAGAATGCAAATTTACGGCTCGGCGCAACTACACACCCTCTCGGCCCACCCGCTGATCCCGGTCTCGTCCAAGCCGCGGAGGTTTATGACGCAATCCTTTCTGGCCGTCCATATCCGGTTAAAGCGCTGGTCCTGTTTGGCAGTGATCCGTTGCTGGGCCATGGCGACCCGCTGAAAGGCAAAGCCGCGCTTGAAGCGCTGGACTTCTACGTGCACGTGGACATGTTTATCAACCCCAGCGCTCGGTTCGCCGACTTGCTACTTCCCGCCGCTAGTTGCTGGGAGCGCGAAGCGCTGATGCCGTCGTTCGAAATCGCTGAAGACACGGTCAACTGGGTTCAGCTCCGACCTGCGGTAATTCCACCCGCGCATGAATCTCGGTCCGACACGGAGATCATTTTTGATCTGGCGGCGAGACTCGGCTTGAGAGAACACTTTTTCAATGGCGACATCGACGCGGCTTTGAATTTTCAGCTCGCGCCTGCCGGTTTGACCGTCCGACAGCTGCGCGAAAAACCGGGCGGACTGCGGGTGAATACTCAAGCGCGCTATCGAAAATACGCCGACGTCGTTCCTCTCAGTGGCCGCCCGCAAGGCTTCGACACGCCCACTCGCAAGATCGAGATTTATTCGACTACTTTCGCCAAAGCCGGTTACGCCCCGCTGCCTGAATTCAAATTCAAAAAGGCGAACGACGAGGCGTATCCACTCACCCTGACTTTCTTCAGAGACATCCATTTCTGCGACGAACAACACCGCAACATCCCGCGCCTGCGCCGCGTAGTCCCCGAACCGTTGCTGGAAATCCATCCGGACACAGCTAAAGTTCAAGGCATCGAAGACGGCGAGTGGATTTTTCTGGAAACGGCAACGGGCAAAGTAAAACTGAAAGCCAAGTTCAACGGTTCAGTACATACCAAAGTCGTTGCGACGGTATACGGCTGGTGGCAAGCCTGCCAAGAATTGAAGCTCAATGGACAGGACCCCTTCAGTCAAAACGGCGCCAACACTAATTTGCTCATTCCTAACACTGATTCCGATCCGATCAGCGCCTCGGTCGCGCATCGCGGCCAACCATGCCGTGTCACGAAACCGTAGGGGCTCGCCGCTCCCGCAGGCACCTATATGTGACCATTACAGAACTTGATTCCTTCCAGGCTTTAAGGATAAAAGGCTATAGATTCATCGAACCGGAAAACGTCGGAGGTCTATATGCCCGTTGTCTATCATCGTGATCGTCCGGTCATCCGCTCCGCCTCTGGAGAGCTATCACTGTCGATGGTAGTGAACCGAGAGGTGGGTGCGGCTTCGCTTTCGGTCTGGGTCACGTGCCACGAACCCGGCGAGGTCGTACCGCTGCATACTCACACAGTGGAAGAAGTATTGACTTTCATTTCGGGCGAGGGAATCGCCACTCTGGGTGCGGAGACCATTCCGGTTTGCGCCGATATGAGTCTCGTCGTGCCACCGGGCACGCCGCACGGCTACCGAAACACCGGAGCCGATCCGCTTCGACTCGTCATTACCTTGGCCGACCCCGACGCCCGACTGGGCAAGCTCGTCGAAGCGAACCCACCTTCGTCTTAACCATTCGTATGAGCCGCAGCAGACAAACCGAATGCTCGAATAATCGCCCGCCGTGACCCATGCGTTCAGCGCCTCGGTCGCCTATAGCGGCCAACGATGTCGTATAACGCAGCTGTAGGAGAGAGAGGCCTGTCGCCCCTACCCTTGGCATCCGTTCAGGACCCACATTGCGGTGAAACTAGCTTACAAGGTATACTTTGTTCAATGAGTAAGATCACTGAACTTGAAAAAGAAATACTCGCCTTACCTCCTGTTGAGCGCGAACGGCTCGCGATGGCAGCGTGGGAAAGCTTGGTTAGTGATCCAAAGGCGGCGAGCAATCGCAAAATCGATCCCGAGGGCATCCACCTCGCCGTACAACGCGATACGGAAATCGAATCTGGCAAAGTTCAACCCATCGACCACGCCGAGTTCCTACGGCGTACCGGTGGCGCTTCTGAATGATTGTTCAGTATCATCCGCTCACCGCCTCCGATCTCAACAGCGCTATTTCATATTATAACCAACAACGTGCCGGTCTCGGCGAGGAGTTTCGTTCCGAGGTTTACGCGACGATTGAGAGCATTCGTTCCAATCCGCTCCAGTCCGCGATTGTCGAGCACGATATCCGCCGCTGCTTCGTGCATCGTTTTCCATATGCTGTTCTTTTCCGCGTTGTAAACGACGAAACATTCCGAGTGCTAGTCATACGCCATATCGCTTCGAGATACATCGCGGGCCAATAGTGGTATAAACTGCCGCTACGGTGGTATTTTTCGGGCAAGCACTACTTGACAAAGTTTTCGTAACGGATTGACATTACAACCCATTTTGCATTCAATGCATGGCGAATTTGTATGGAACAGGCCGCCAGGAATGACGCGGCCTAAATAGCTCACCTATTAGTTCGGACAACAGAGAATTCACGCGCGAGGAACACCGGTGCGAGTTTTTCTGACAGGCGTGAGTTGCGTCGGCAAGACGACGATCGGCAGGACACTGGCGGAGCTTCTGGGCGTGAAGTTTTTCGATCTGGACCACGAGATCGAGACTTTCTTCGGGACGAGTATCGAGCGACTCCAGAAAAAGTTACGGACCATCCACTCTTATCGCAAGGAAGCGGCGAGGGCCCTGGTTCATCTCCTGAGTCGTCCGGACAG
Source organism: uncultured delta proteobacterium (assembly GCA_963840855.1). Classification (GTDB taxonomy): domain Bacteria; phylum Desulfobacterota; class Binatia; order UBA9968; family UBA9968; genus DATACQ01. The sequence continues at coordinate 5,669 of CAWJBB010000082.1, read as the reverse complement.
CCGAGACAGCGTGATAGCCCTGCCGCCGAGTGGACTGATGGGAGGGTATCTGGAGGTCCTAAAGAAGGCCCCTGGAATCACCGTAGCACTCAACGACAAGCCGGAGAACATTCTGGAGCGGATCACGTTCTACGACAGAGAGTCAAAGCTCATCGATAAAGACCTGACTGCTGACGAGAAGCACCTGTACTTGAGGGAGATCAAAAAGGACATCAGCTACTTCCGCAAGACCTACGAACGCGCCGATTTGCAGGTTGACATCTCGGGTCTTACTATCGAGCAAGCGGCCGACAAGGTGAAAGAGGCATTGGAAGTGATCGACAAAGCCGGAACGGAGCACGGGGAGTCAGAACAAATGCATGCGCGCGGACGGGGGCGCACCCCAACAATTCCCCGCCGGTGATCCAGTCGTTCGCCATTAGTTGACTACCTCGTTCGCGGGGAGCAAGATGGGATCGAGCGGTGGCCACGGGTCCAAAAACTGGGTAAGAGATCTTTATCCCAGGGCGTCAGGACAAGTCCGAAAGGACAATCAATCCTGGAATCAGGAGCGCCGATCTCATTGTGGCACCGCTCTTTTGCGCGTAACAATGAAACTAACTGGAATTACTCGCGGGTTAAATGACGTACACTTATTCCAGTCAGTCAACAACGTTCCGTTTTTCCTTTTGCCGGCCGCTGAACTCGCACGCTGGGCTCCCTAAACCGTCGCCCGAATAAATCCAATGGCTCTAGTCGATTTGTGGCGAACGTCTCGTGACCAGATTGCGGCAAAGCATGTGCAGCAACTAGTGGCATTTGCAGGCGACGGGAGACTCTCCGATGGGAGCCAGGCATCTCCCGAGTTTCGGACTTATTTGGCCCAGGTGCCCTCGGAACTTTTGATTAATATACGTCAGAATGTCTTGCCGACTCATTTACTGGAAGTGGCCTGGTTCTGCAGGATGCCGTAAACGAAATCGGTGCTCGGTTGGTAAAGCCGGTTTGACGCTATCGAAGGAGAATGGAATGGCGATTACGAATAAGCAGTCCGGGACGAATGTCCATGAGATTGCGGATGGGATTTATCGGATCAATACGCCGGTTGTCATCGAAGGAGGACCGGGAGGATTCTCATTCAACCAATATCTTATCGTTGACGATGAACCGCTGATCTTTCACACCGGACCGCGGAAGATGTTTCCTCTCGTCCGCGAGGCGGTTGCGAGCGTGATGCCAGTGGAAAAGCTTCGTTACGTTGCTTTTTCGCACGTCGAAGCGGACGAATGCGGATCGCTCAATGAATGGCTCGCGGTAGCTCCGCAATCCGCGCCTCTATGCGGCACGGTGGCTGCCATGGTATCCATCACCGATCTTGCGGACCGGCCGCCTCGAGCGCTCGCTGACGGAGAGACGCTCTCGCTTGGAAAGTCATTGGTGCGATGGTTTGACACACCGCACCTGCCTCACGCCTGGGAATGTGGTTTCCTCATGGAAGAACGAACGAAAACGCTGCTCTGCGGCGATCTATTTACCCAGCCCGGCGCCGATCATCCGGCAATCACCGAGTCGGACATCCTCGGTCCAAGCGAAGCGTTTCGCCATGCGATGGACTATTATTCACACACGAAAAACGCACGGGCTATGCTTGAGCGGCTTGCTTCTACCGGACCGACGACCCTCGCATGCATGCACGGCAGCGCATGGCGCGGTGACGGCGCAGCGCTTTTGCGAGCCCTTGCTGACGAACTTTCGCGGTAAGTCGACTCACCCCCACCCTTGTCCGTCGAGGGGTAGGTTGTTTTAAGAGAAGCCAAGCGAGAACTTTTGAGATTCGAACGATACGGGCATATCAGTTGATCGACAGGAACAACTCCTCCACGGCCATCCTTTTCGCCATCAGTCCCTGATCCAAGGAATAGCTAACAAAGCGTTCTAGATTTGCCCGGTTATTCTCTAAGCCATAGGGCCAGGGATCGGGACCCAAGAGTTTTTCTTCTTCTTCGAATGCTTGCCGGCCCCAGGCAAGCCAGGACCAGTTGGGATCGGCGTAGAATGCGCGGCAGATTTTCTTTGCTTCGCCGAACGCTTTGAACAGGCTCTCCGCAGCTTCGGGATATTTTTCCAGGACGTGGTCTTTGAAGGCGACCACGTGCATGATCGGAAAAAAGCCGTTCTTTTTGTAGTACCGGAGATCCTCCGCCTTGGGATCGGCGAAGAGGCGTTTGATTTTCTTCGAGCCGCGCAGCACCGGCTTCGGTGGATTAGGCGTCATCATCGCAGCGACCTCTCCCCGTTCGAGCATATCACCGGCGTTGGCGCTCTCCGGCAACTGATCGATCTTCACGCCGGGTTCCGGTGTAAATTCGATATTGTCCTTTTTGCTGAGCAGCCAATGAACTTTTCGCCAGGGCACATTATGCTCGCTCTGCAAATCTCCTTTGGCTAGCGTCGCGAGGGTATTCTGGAAACTGTGCAAGCCAACCTTCTTGCCGATGAGATCCTTGGGCTCGCCAATTCCCGCGTCCACGTTGACCCACATCTGCGAATGGCTAAACAAGCGTCGCGGGAAAACCGGAATGGCGGTAAACGGCATGCCGCGGCTTTTCGCCATCAAGTAAGATGAAAGCGACAGCTCCGCGACATCGAACTCCCCCTTTTGCAGCATACGCTCGTGGCGCTCCTCACCGTCTCTCTGCCGGTCAGACTGGCCGACGATCAAGATATTGAGATCGATGCCTTGCGCTTGCACGGTGCCGTCGAAAAACGGCACATGCCGGTCGTAGTGTGACAGTGCGATGGTGATTTTTGGCTTTGTCATGCGCTCCTCCAGGGTGGACTAACTCAACCGGTGACATCCCCACTGTAATCCACTAGCAATTCTTAAAGAATAGATAAACACAGATCGTTTCACTGGAAAGCCTCAACCGTTCCAGCAACGACTTCAATAGCCGCTTCGATAAGCGCGGGTCTGGGCACATTGTCCCGAAATAGCGGCTTCAAGAGCGGCGCTTGCTCGGCGAGCGGAATGGCGATCGCCAGGTGATCGGCGTTGACGTACCCAAGCAGATATCCGTGGGGAACGACTGCGTCATACCACAGCAACTGTCCATCATTGCGAGGATCGATTTCCGACAGCTCTCCGTATGTTTTCGCAAGTATCGGGGACACGCGATCGGCGTTGGGAACGGCGACGAGTGAGAAAATCGGCACTTTTACGGCGGAACGATTACGGCTCCACCACTCCACGCGCACATCGCGCCGCAGATCATGGACCTCCGCGCCCGTTCCTCCCTCGCACCCGGGCAAGGGCAGAGAAGCGAGCCAGCGCCGATAGAACTTTTCCATGCGATCGGCAATCGGACTGCCGCCGGACACTCCGGCAACGCTAACGATCGCCGCGATCCGGTCGGCCTGGCGCGGGTGTCGAAGCAACAACTCCAGCACGTCCGGCAAGCCCTTGGAATACACAACAAGTATCAGACGGAGACGGTGCGCAGCGATTTCGTCGAGTTGCTTGGCCAGATGATCCGCATTCTGCGCCGAGGCGCCGCGGCCGGGTATGCGAAAATCACTGACCGCGAATCCCTTTTGCCGAAGCTCTTGGATCGCGTCCGTGAAAGGATGAAAGACTCCGTTCATGCAGTCGGCAAAAATCCCCGGGACAAAACCGATTCGATATTGCTCTGCCGGATTTCGCTGCCCGGCTCTGCCGTCTATTTTATCTTCGCCGGGAAATCGTCTAAGAACCTCGTCACATGAAGCATGACCAGCCGACTATCTCGCACAAACGGCCGCTCGATATAGAGAACGCAGATCTTTGACGCCGGCGTCGCCGAGCGCGGAGAGCACGACGGGAGGCATCGATTCGATCTCGTAAGTTGGCGCTGATACGCACGCGGGTAGAAGCATGGCAGCGACAACTAAGAGATAGCGGTTACTCCATCCCAACGGTCGCCTCGGTCAGAAAGAAGCCGCGCACGCGCCGCTCAGATTCGGTTCCGGTCTGAACCCGATTGGCAGGCGTCAGATCGAAGTCAGCTTTGGTCGCAATCGCTGCGCGACAGGTCATATAAGCCTTAAGTCGGTGGGCTGCCAGATCATTCGATTTGCCGCCGATAGGTAATCAAGATCCCGCCTTAGTAAACAGCATCGTTCGCCACACGCCCTTTGTTTCGTAAGTCAAAGCCATTTGCGTCAGCCAAAAACCGATTTTTTTACGTGCGCCAGTTCTTCGAAAAATCTTGTTTCGATTGCATTCTCGGCCTCGGCGCAGGACTTGCGCGTCGCTCCGATCGGCCCAACGATAACTTCTCCGGGCGCGTCGCCATCTTTGACCGGCGCGAAATATTGGTTGCACCCTCCGGCACCCGAAAAACGGCCGTCTTTATAAGCCAGGGTCACGCGCGCGCCTTGCGGGACCCGATCGCCGATGTCCCAAGATTTCAACATCCATTCGACTCCACCGATGGTTTCCAGAGTCAGGCGGCTCGGCTTTTCGCTTGGAACAACGGCTGTCAACGTACCGTCATTTGCCAGTGTCCATACTCGGGTAACTACCTCGCCGGGGCAACACATGGCGTCTTGCGCCCCGGCCTGTACTACGTCGGCGAATAACCTCTTGTCTTGAATCCTAACATCGCGGATTTGAACACGGTCGCCAATCGGCCTGGTGGCAAGATTCTCTACTCGACCGCTTCTTCTCCCAACCACGGCAATGTGAAGCAACTGGCCGGTGCCGCCCGTGCTTAGATTCAAAAGCACTACGGATTCCTCGACTCCGTCGCCGTCCATATCCCCGGTAACGCGTAACAGCTCCAACAGTTGAACTCTCGGCCTGACTGGGCTGCCTTTGGCGATGAGGCGCCCCTCCCACTTTCCGTTGACGAGCCTGACCCTGTCTTTAATGTCTGCCAAACCCTTGTAAGTCGTGTTTTTCAGTTCTTCCAATGTCGGAGGCGATCGCTCGGCCTCAACCTTCGAAGTGCGGTGGCCAGTGCATCCAGATATGAAATCCGTTGCTGATAAGTAAGAAACACAATTCCGCCTGGGTTCTGTGAAAGTCTCACAATCGTTTCGGGTTTTGAGCCATCCTTGTTGTTGGCTGCGCAGTTCGGCGGCGCGCGATGGCGGGAGTTTTTTGATCGCCGCAGCATAAAGCTGCGCCATCTTTTGATCCGCTTGTGACAACTCGGCATCCCTGCATATGAGCTTTTCAACAAATTTTATCGCTTTTTCGCAGTCGAAGCCCGAAGCGGCTGAAATGGCCACCCCAGGGTCTCCCCCGAGGCTGGCAACGATCCATCCTCCGATCACAAGCTTTTTCGAGTAGAATCGACGAGACTGCACTTCGATTGCCCTTTATACCCCGTTGCGCGCTGAGATTTTCCAGCGACCGCATCGACTATCCAATCTCCGAATCGGCGCCGCCCCCGAACGGAACCTGCGCCGAAACCGGCAAGAGGAATATTGTCAATGTGATCGCTAGTTTCTTCATTCTTTGCCCAATACTCCCGATTCGACAATGTGAACGCAACGGCGGAGCCGACCGACATCGGAGGTAGGTACGACAGACCGGATTGGCTGTTCGCCGTCAATCCACTACCAGCAGCTTTGTCAAATCGCGAACACTGCCCACCGACTCGATGCGCCGCATTGAGTCGATAACCTGGTCCGAATTCTTCTTTCCC
>CAWJBB010000081.1:0-75366 GCA_963840855.1 uncultured delta proteobacterium | reverse complement strand
AACCGCGAAGTCCTCACCGGCTGAAGTTTGCTGACACATTGGCACTCACCGTGCGATCTCTACCTCCTCTCCCTCGACGGGAGAGGAATGAGGTGAGGGTGAAAATTGAACTACCCCTCATCCTAGCCTTCTCCCGCAAGGGAGACAGTATCGCAATTCACTCGGAGCCCTTCGACCCGAGGGGCCTCAGGGCGGGCCCCCCGACAGCCTTTAGTCCCGAGCCTGTCGAGGGGTCAGGGCGAACGGGTAAGTACTTGAATTTACGATTAGGCAATACCGTTCGTGGTGAGGCTCTCGAACCATGAACGGTATTGCGACACAGTCTCAGGGAAGAAGGAACAAAACTAATCGGCGCGAGTCAGCGAAAACTCTGATCGGAGCGGCGACTGTTGTTACAGGCGCTTGCTTATAAATTTTTTCTTTTGGCCTCCTCGAAGCGCTTCTCCGCTTCTTCGGCACCCTCTGCCTTGTTGTAGTCCTGATCTAAATCGCCGTCGCCCGCGGGACTCTTCACCGTAAAGAAAACCGCTGGGCCGCCGATGGCGCGGCTTCTATGGTTGGTAAAGCGAGGAATATGGATCAAGTCTCCTGCCTCGCAGATACGCTCTTCGTCACCGAGGACAAAGTGAAGCTTCCCCTCAATGACCAGAGTGAATTGTTCCTCGTTTGGGTGCATGTGAAGCGGCGGGCCTTCCTCGTCCGGCTTGGTCACGATTCCCGCCTTCATGAATTCGCCAACAGCGGTTTGAACGAACTGCTGTGGGTTTGCCGTAGCGGGATTTTTTTGCATCTCGGCAATTTTGTAAAAAGGCATTTTTATTCCTCCTATTCTCGCGGTCGGTTTGATTCTCCCAATACTGCAAGGCGGGTCGAATGTCTAGCTTGACGGACCCGCGAAGCCGCTGTTAGATTCACCGCACAGGCCGCGTTTTTCAAGAAGAGCTATTACAGTCCAACCGTTCAATACGTTCAAACCGTTTAAACGGTTGAAACTGAGCGCAGCGGTTAAACGGAGCGGAGCGGTTGAACGATTTGAACCCATCATGACCCAAACTCCAGCTGAGCGTCGATTCCATTCGAGCGTTCTCGAAGCCTTCGTTGCGCGCGTGCTAACAAAGGTCGGTTTGCCTGCGTCGGATGCTGGGCAGGTCGCGCGGCTGATGATCCTGGCCGATCTGCGCGGCTCTGACGGCCACGGCATTTTCCGTTTGCCGCAATACGTTCGCCGCATCAGAGCTGGAGGAATGAACGTGCGGCCGAACATCTGCGTGACGCAAGAGACGGAAGCGACGGCCCTGGTCGACGGCGACAACGGCATGGGCCATTTAGTGATGCAGTTTGCCGCCAAGGTCGCCATCGAGAAGGCTCGGCGCGTAGGGGTCGCTTGGGTTGGCGCGCGCCAGAGCAATCACGCGGGGCCGGCAGCGCTCTATGCGATGATGCCGCTGGAGAAAAATATGATCGGGATCTACCTGGCGGTCGGCAGTGCCAATCATATGCCGCCGTGGGGCGGGCTCGATCTGCTTCTCAGCACCAACCCGATCGCCTTTGCCGTACCGGCTTTGGAAGAGGCGCCGATCGTTCTGGACATCGCCACCAGCGTGACCGCTTACGGCAAAGTCAAGACAAAAGCTCAACGTGGTGAGACGATGCCTGAAGGCTGGATGATTGACGCGTTCGGCAGGTCTTTGACTGACCCGCGACGAGCTGAAGAGGGCTTCCTACTTCCCATCGGCGGTTACAAAGGTTATGGCCTTGCCCTGGTCTTTGGTCTGTTAGCCGGGACGCTGAACAGCGCCGCGTTTGGGCGTGATGTGATTGATTTCAACAAAGACGACAAGACTCCGACGAATACCGGTCAAGCGATCGTGGCACTTGATGTCTCGCGCTTTTCACCCGTTGAAACATTTAAGCGCAACGTGGACCAGGTCATCCGTGAGATGAGGAATTCGAGGAAGATGTCTGGCGTGGAACGTATTCGACTCCCAGGCGAGCAGAGTCATGCGACATGGCTCGAGCGAAGCGCCACCGGGATTCCGATGAATGATACCCTTTTCAAGGATCTGCAGCATTTAGCGTTTGACTTGGGCGTCGAGGGTCTTCCCAATTAAAAAATTCCAGCAGCCCGTCCGTCTGATCTTTTGGCAGTCTCTCCTCAGTGCTTCGGTCCCGGAGCTCAGAGAAGAATTCGGCGATTTTACCGCGGAGGGCGCCGACAAGAGCGAGGGAATCAAGCCAGTAGGTGGCAATTGAGGAAAGTCTTGAAAGGAATTATTAGAAGCCACGCGCCGATTATCTTGGGAGTTGTCAGTCTCATGGCCTTGCGCAATTCGATCGCCATGATTTAATGTCTCTGTACGTAAACACTTTAGCCGCCAAGGTGCTCTCAAAAATGAGGGTTCCTACCGCCCGTTTGGTCGGTGATTAAAATCAAAGCGGAGAATCTCATTCGCTCAACGAGCGTCCTGTGCCCGCCTCCCTCGAACATATTGGCCCTAATACCCCGATGGGGGCCAATCTCATTGCCGATGGCGCAACGTTTCGAGCGTGGGCGCCAAATGCACGGTCCGTCCATGTGTTTGGCGACTTTAACAACCGCCAGCGCAACGATGCCAGCCTGCTGACCCGGGATACCCTGGGCCACTGGCGAGGCTTTATTCCCGGCGTGCGCGATCGCCAGCGGTACATGTTTTATGTCGTCGGCGCTGGGAGCGAAGGTCCTAAGCGCGATCCCTACGCGCGAGAACTTCAAACTCCTTTTCCGAGCGAGTGCATCGTCCGCGAAACTGACTTTCCCTGGCACGAGAGCGGCTACGTCACGCCGAAGTTTCACGACTTCGTAATCTATCAGCTTCATGTCGGAACTTTCTTCACGCCCAACCTGCCCCGGAAAGCCGGCACCTTCCTCGACGTAGCGCGCAAGATTCCGCACTTCGCGGATCTCGGCGTGACCGCGATCCAGCTCATGCCGATCCAAGAGTTCCAAACTCAATTCAGTTTGGGCTACAACGGCACCGATTACTTCTCGCCGGAAATGGATTTTGCCGTGGAAGACGCTGACGTCGGGCCCTACGCCGCGGAGGTGAACAAACTGCTCGATGTCATAGGACGAGCGCGCTATCGGGTCGAAGATTTGCGCGGCGAGATGAACCAACTCAAGGCACTGGTGGATCTCTGCCACCTCTACGGACTCGCCGTAATCCTGGACGTGGTATACAACCACGCGGGCGGCGACTTCGGCGATGAGAGCCTCTACTTCTTCGACCGCCAGTCTAACCAAGGCGGCAATCGCAATTCCCTCTACTTCACCGATATAGGCCATGCCGGCGGACTCGTGTTCGACTTCGGCAAGCCTGAGGTTCGCGACTTTCTGATACAGAACGCGAAGTTTTTTCTCGATGAATATCGGATCGACGGCTTGCGCTATGACCAGGTGAGCGTCATCGACCACGATGGCGCGCCCCACGGTTGGCGCTTTTGCCAGGATCTCACTTCGACGTTACGCCATCACAAACCGGGCGTGCTCGACAAGGCCGAATATTGGAACGTCAATCCCTACGTGGTGAAGCCGCCGCCCGAGGGAGCGGGTTTCGATACCACTTTGACCGACGGGCTGCGCATCGCGATTCGCAACGTCATCGGTAACGCGAGCGCACCGGATGAGCGGCCGCTTGACATGTCCGGCCTGGCGCGGAGCCTCTGGCCGGAGGGCTTCAACGAGCATTGGCGCTTTGTCCAGGGACCGGAGAACCACGACATCGTTTACAACGGCCGCGAGCAACGTATCGCCCGGCTTGGCGATCCGAGTAATCCACGCTCCTGGTACGGCCGCAGCCGTGCCCGCGTGGCCACTGGAATCAGCCTCACAGCGCCCGGCATTCCGATGCTGTTCATGGGGCAGGAATTTCTCGAGGACAAACAGTGGTCGGACAACTTCCAGTTTCACCAGAACCTGCTGCTGCACTGGGCCGGACTCGACGCCGGCGACAAGCAAATGCTTGATCATGTGCGTTTCACGCGGGAACTCATCAAACTTCGCTGGCGCTATCCGGGCTTGCGCGGCCAGGGTTTCCGCGTGGTGCATGTCCACGATCAGAATCGCGTGCTCGCATTTCACCGCTGGGTGGAGGGAGAAGGCCACGACGTGATCGTGGTCGTGCACCTCGGGAATTTCAATCGCTTCGATTATCGAATCGGCTTTCCCGGCGGCGGTGATTGGCGCGAAGTTTTTAACAGCGATGTCTACGAGAACTGGGTCAACACCAATACCGTCGGAAACGGCGGAAGGATCCACACGGAACCCCAACCGCTGCACGACTTCAGCCACTCCGCAGCCCTCGCGCTGCCGGCGAACAGCCTGCTGGTGTTCACGCGGTAACGCACATGACTAAAGCCTGAGCAAAAAACTAGCAGCCTGCAATCAGAGATTTTCAGCACGCTGACTAGCTTCGCATATTTGCGCATACGGATTTCTATTCAAGGACCCCGCCACCCAGTAACTTTTCCTTTTCTCTAGGGGGGATTCGAAATAAAGAGCATTTGTCTGTCGTGTATCGGGTCGCCCCGACTACCACTGTAAAGTAAGATCGGGATCGGGACTTTTCGGCAGGGTTTTGCATATGAACGCGAGGATATAAATCTCATCATCCGGAGTTGTCGCCTGCGGTGAGGGGGAAGGAGCGGTGGTTCCGGTGCCGGCAACAGGCTGCTGCGGCAACCGAGTGACAGCCACGGTGCTCAGATTGCGTAAGGGACGTGCGGAAACTTCCTGAGCTGTAACCGGCCTCGCCACCGCAACGTTCATGTCAGCCGCTCGCATTAGTTGGGGGTTCGCCACACGAATATTGGCTGTCCTCGGCGACACGGCTTCCGCCACCCTTACATTCATCGTCGGTGAAGTCGCATTAACGGTGCGAGGTTGCGTTGCGATTAAAACTTCGGGCGGTATCCGCGTAAGCCTCTCTTGATCTTTGACTGCGACCGTAAAGCGGAACCCGTCGAACGGCTTGGCGCCCGGTGCCGGCTCGGCCCGCTTTTCTTCCACAGCCACCCTGCGCGCAAAGACGATAGCCGTCACGTAAGCAGGACACGTCCCCTTCGGTGGCGTACCGCCATCCGAGAGGATCCTGCTCGCATCCGCAAACCGCCAGAACCGCACCCGGAAAGCCTCAGACACAAACCAGGGTCGCAGGATGACCGCGGAACTGAACTCGAAGGTCAGCGACGCCACCGACGACGCCGCGCTATCCGCCGCGAACCGGGTGCGCAGCTCCGCAGGCGCTTCATTGAGCAAGACTTTGACTTCCTGCTCGCTGAGCTTAAATGGCTTCCACGCGCCCTCTTCGAGCGCGTTGGAAGGTGAAAAAAGGCTAGGGAAAACCGTAAAACTGTCAGATGCGCCGGTCAAAGTGTCGATATCGCGATTGAACCGGCTGTTCCATTCACCCCATGTTTGAATCGGCGATTTCGCTCCGAGACTTATAACCTTATTCTGCGCAGCCTCCACCTCATTCTTTCCCGCGATGATCCACTGCGCTTGCAGCGCATCGAGCTCCTTACGCCGCGCAGGCTCATCGACATCCCGCCATCGCTGTCTCTCGGCGTCGGTCCCGCATTCAGCCGTACTCTTAGCGGCTAGATAATTCTGTTGAGCCAACACATAGGCATCCTTATGCTGTCTATAGGCCTTGACCGGCGCGCTCTCCTCCCACGCGCCGCCATCGCCGGCTACGCGGAGGTAGGCCAGCGCCTGCTGGTACTCCGCTTCCTCCTCGGGTGTGCGAGTCGAAGATGCAAACTGCGCTTCTTTGAGCATCTGTTCGTAAACGTCCCAAAGGAAGCGCGTCTCCGTCGGTAGCCACGCCTCATCGCTAGGGATCAGATTCACCAGCGTCGAAAACGCCTGCAGGTTTTGCAGGCTCTGGCGGAGAGCAGTTGCATCCTGTTGCGCGAAAAAATCCAGTTGCCGCTTCGTGTGAGGTAGCGGCGACACCGGGAAACTCAGGAAGGTATCATCGGCGCCGAATACCTTTTTTGCTTTGGTCATTAAAGCCAATTGCACTGCGGAATCCATGTCTACTCCTCAACTATCGAATTGCCGTCGTGTCGCGAAGGCGGCCCCGCACATGAAGCGGGACCGCCAGGCGGTTTATATCCACTGAGTGATGCTGCTGTTCGGCTCGGGAGACTTCGGCATGATGTGGCATTTGAACCCGATCACTTGCGCACCGGGCACGGTCATGGTCTGCGTCTCGGAGTCGTAGTGATACTGGGACGAGCGCTGTCCGCTAGCTGAACTGCGGCTATGCGAGCCACCGAGATGGAATGGACCGAAATGGATAGCCCCGCCACCGCTCGCCGATGAACGCTTCCAGCTCGATTGAGCATCTTCAAAGCCGCTGCTCTTGGCGAAGCACAGCGAGAGATCCTTGATGCAAATCAGCGAAGTGGGATAGGCCGGGATTAGACCTTTCGGTGGCTTGCCGCCATCGCTCACCATATCGCCCTTGGCTTCCGGATTGTTCTGGTCGAACCGCCACAGCTTGCTGACCAAAAAAGCGGTCTTGTACCACGGACGTACGATCGGCACTTGCGTGATCTTGAAGTTCATACCGAAATGATCGCTGTCGAACTGAACATGGGATTGTGATTCGCCGCCGGCGCTGCTCGCTGTTCCTCCGCCGCCGAAAATACCCAGCCATCCACCCGCGGCGCTCGTAGAAGACCTGCTAAAACTGTAGCTTGAATTCGAAGAAGTGTTGAAATCGGACGAACTGAAGCCAAACTCGGTCCAACCGGACGCCTTCATGAAATTGCCTGGCACCAGCGAGGTATAGTAAAAATCGCTGCCCGAAGCCATACCGGTCAGTCTGGCCTTTTCCAAATCGTCCCGGTATTGCTGCTTGAGCAACGCCATATCGCGCTGCATAACCTGATCAATGAACGCGGCCATCTGGTCATACTCATTCTTGTAGCCACTACTCACCCAATCGGCCATCGCGGCCTTCACCTTGTTTCGCAGGATGTTTGCATTGATGGCCCAGTAATGAACGGCCTTTACATTATCGGCTGTCAGCGCATCGATACGATGGGAGTTGTATTCCAGAGCCGCATTTTCGTATTCGCCCATCTTCTGGTTGTAAACGACTACCAGAGGGCTGGGTTCAGTTACTTGGGTTTCGGTATCATCGATCAGGTTCTTCTTCGTCTTCGTGACACTTAACAAGCCGCGAAATTTTTCGATTTTCTTTTTTGTTTCCTCGGGCAACTCTGTTTGCATGATCTGGCTCATGCGCAAGATATACTCGTAACGCTCTGATAACGTTCCCTCGTTGTTCATGATGCTCAACTGCGCGAACTGATTGTTCGTGGTGCTCGCCAGATCGGGTACGAAATCGACGAGCCGTGAGAAGTTCTCCGCCTGCATGTACAGCCCGGCGGTGTCCTGGGCACGCAACGACTCGAGCATCTGCGGGGTCACCTCCACCGGATTGTTTCCGTTCTCAGCTCCCTGCCCGCGTATCTCGTCTAGCTTGGCTTTCTTGACGACGCCGGTTAGTCCTTGTGACAGAAACTCAAAGTCGCCGGGCTCGATGGGTATGCCAGGCGTCGCCCAGCTAAAAAAATTGTCCTCGGACTTAGGTACCGTGTCATCACCGTTAGTAAGGATGTTGTAGAGCTTGCCCATGATCGAGTTGACCATTACGCTCGGTTCCACTAGTGCCATGATTCTAACTCCTTTCCATTAACGCGTTTTCCTTAACGCGAGGTTGATGAGGTTTTTAACTTTGCCCAGATTTCCGCCGTCCTTAACTACAACTACATCCCGAACGGATTTCGCAGTATCCAAATGCTGCAGATAATATTGAATTCCTCCCTCATTTTCCGGCATTCTAAATGTTCCCAAATCGTTGCCCCGTCGACTCTTTGAAAATCGCGGATGCCATCTGCGGCAATGCATGCGATTCGCGTTAGCTTCTTTTTGTTTTTTTTTAACAAAGCAATAACAATGCCATGTCACCGTTCCTCGCTTGAAATGATGAAGTTCTCCGCATGACTGCAAAAATACTTGTGCGAACTGCATGAGCTTACGTTGATAAGTGAACATATAGGCAACTTTTGGATACAGTAGGTGTATCCAAAATTGCGTAGACCGTTGCGCGCCGGTTAATACGAATCGAATGTGTTCATACTTACTTGTCCGCTTCTACTGCGCCGACCTCAGGAAGAGAAATGGAAGGCGCCGAGCTCTGCATGCTTTGCTTTCCGCCAGAGTCCGAATGCAAACCCTGCGGCGGATTTGAAGATGGTTTCGAAGTGATCGGCTGATTCATCGAGACACCTCCCCGACTGCGTCACGTCGGCGTACCTCAAGCAAGTCAACAATGATCCGCGCGTTTGGTATGTCGGCGTCTCGAGATCTCGAATCAGCCAAAAGAGGAGAATATTTTTGCGGTATTAGTCCAGGTGCAATCCGCTTAACTTGGCGCCCTTTGCGACTTTGCGCGAGTCATAATCGGTGTTCGTGGTCTTTGTCACGCTGAATGGGACAAGACTGGGCCAATATATTGATCGCGTAGAACGATATGAGATTGACTTTAGAGAGGTTTGGAGCGGGCGACCGGGGTCGAACCGGCGACGTCCAGCTTGGGAAGCTGGCATTCTACCACTGAATTACGCCCGCTCAGGGTTAGGCGGAGAAGCGATTGAACTGTATGGAATTCACCACTGGTTGTCAATCAGAGCGGAAAATACGGAGTGTTGTGAGTTAGCAGGTCGCTGAAAAACGGTTCGGAATGCTTCGAGGTCTCAGCATGAACGGAAATTCATCAACGGTATCAATTCCCCTCCGTTCGTCCCTTCGATAAACAGGGCAGACATTCTATGAGACTTGTCAAGTCCCCTGTTTATTTTTTTTCATGCCGCCTGGCGCATCGTCTGACGGGCGATGTTCGCCAAGTGATAGTTCTCATCGTACGGCTTATCGTCTCTCCACATGATGAAAATAATTTTCAACCACTTCGCTGCCAAAGCCCTAAGCGCTTGGGGATGATGATGTCCTTTCGCCCGTTGGTCGCGATAGTACTTGTTCGCCCACTCACAGCGATTGAGCGAGTTAAACGACAACCAGTACGAGGCGTATCGCATCAGCTTGTTACAGGCAAAACGAAACAGTACGACATGGCTCTTGCCGCTGGATTGGGTTACCGGGACCCCTCCCGCTTCGGCTTGAAGGTGACGAAAGGATTGCCATCGGCTCTTGACATCGCCCAGCTCGGCCCAAAGCATCGGTACGATGGTCCCACTTTTTCCTCCCGGCAGTGTCTGCGCAAGCTTAGCCGCCGGCATAGAGGCGAAAAAACGTTGGATCTCCTCGCTGTAGCTCTCCACCGCCTGAGCCAAGGCCTTAAGCTGAGCGACGAGCACCAAAAGCAATTGCGCCTTGGCTCTGATCACGTGTTCTGGAATTCCCAACTGCGGCTGGTTCAGCTTCTCCCACAGCTCTTTACAGCGCGCCTCACTGAGATGGTGCTCGCGCTTGGCAAAGCGGTTCCATTTTCTACGGGTAAGATCAGACAGTGCCCGTGGAGTCGGATACTGGGTAGAAAATCCAACGCAATCTTCGATTCCAGATCAGAGAAAACCTCCAGGGGGCGAGGGTAATACTCTTTGAGCGTTGCCTCGATCTGATTGATGAGCCGAGTCTTATGGCGCCCCAATCGGTGGTGATCCCGGGTGAGCATCTTAAACTCTTGGGCCGGAGCAGAGTTAGGCTCAAGAGCTCGCAAATGAGCATGATCGGTCCTGACAAAGTCCGCCAACACATGAGCATCAAAGGAGTCGCTCTTGGATTGGCTCATGCGAAACCGGTCCCTGACCCGGTCCAGGGCCTTGGGATTAACCGGATAGACCACTACCCCGTGGTCCAACAGAAAATCCACAATCCGCCCCTGGGGCTTCTCGATGGCCGCCCAAAGCTCTATCTGTTCTGCCTGACGTTCATGGAACCAACGGCCAAACTCGCCCATGCCCTTGGGACTCTGCTCAACCTTCATCTCGGCTACTTTCTTGCCCTCGGCATCGCTGACCCATACCTGGTGAAATTCATCAGCCCAATCCACTCCCACATAGTATCGTTTCACTCTCTCTTCCTCCTTGGTTGTGTTCTTCCAATTCCAATAGCTATGAACGGAAAGTTCGCCTTATATAAGTCCTCAACAAAGGGACAACTTTCTATTGAACCTCAGATCCGTTCTCTTACTGGACGGGACAGTCTGCCCTTGATCCTCGTGAGAGGGATT
Organism: uncultured delta proteobacterium; assembly: GCA_963840855.1. Taxonomy (GTDB): domain Bacteria; phylum Desulfobacterota; class Binatia; order UBA9968; family UBA9968; genus DATACQ01. The sequence goes on along the minus strand of CAWJBB010000081.1, from coordinate 65,065 downwards.
AGGCCCCGATGGTCCTCATTCCAGCAAGCTCTTGAAATCAGTGTCACATAAACATGATCTCCAATATGATAATCTGCAACAGACCTAATATAAGGCTCTGAGCCTAGTCGAAGGACTCCGAGAGAGTTTTTCAGCAACCTGTTAATTAGAACCATCGCTCCAGTACTCCAACACTCCGACCGCCTGCCGGTTTACGCGTGGGCTGATTTTCCACGAATCATTGCGAGCAGGTCGGCGGCCGGCATTTTTGACACCAGCAGGCAGATTACCTCCCCTTCTCGATGCAGGAGTCCGTTCACACCCGCCGCGCGAGAACGAATAAAAGTCGAGCCGCATGTCGGCATCGTAGAACCGCTCCGCGCCGTCGGGCGCGTCGGCTTCGCTGCCGAGAAAAGTGAAACAGGTAATCGTGGGACCGTCGCCTTGATAAACCGTGACGAGCACTTCACGGTGACCGACTTTCTGAACGAAGCCGGAAACCGGGTAAAGCTTCATTATAGAGAGATCGAAAGCTACCGGCCTAAAACGCTCACCCACTGCCCGGGCCAGCTCGTCTCTCATTGCCGCAGGATCGCCAGACCGGACGAGAACAGTGTTGCCATTGAGGATACTCGCGTGCGTCTCCAGTGCTGAAAGGCCGATGTTTTGCGAAGGCCATCTCATATAAATGACCGAAGCTACTGTAAGGAGAAGAAGCGCCGCCGCAAACGCCGGCCGCCAGCCGGAGATACCAAACCACCGCCGCACGGATTCGCTGCTTCTCCCTATGAAAATTGGCCGCCCTCCGGCAAATCTCGCTTCGATCGCCTGGCGCAATGAAGCCGGCGCTGTGATACCGCGGCCAGCCAATTTGGTTTGCTGCTTCAGGTAACTTTCCGCGGTGAAGGCCTCGCGACACGGACCGCAGATTTTCAAGTGAGCCTCGATGGCGAGCTGCTCGTCGGCGCTCAGCTCGCCATCCACTCGAGCGGTAATCAGTTCTTGGGCTTCGTCGCAGCGCATGGTTTATCGATCCGTTCCGGTGATGCCCACGTAGCCGCACAACTGCTTCTCCAGCAGTTTGCGACCGCGCGACAAGCGCGACCTGATCGTGCCGACAGGACAGGAAAGAATCTGCGCGGCCTGCGCGTAAGATAAATCACCCATATCCACCAAAACGATCGGCGCGCGAAACTCCTCGGGAATACGCCTTAGCGCGTCGCCGATTTTCGCTCCCAGTTCTCGCTCCAGCGCGATCGTTTCGGGGCCGGGGTTCGCCGTCGGCAGCGTCTCCCAAAAATCTTTAGTCTGCTCTCCAGCTTCGATCAGAACCTCGGCGGAAACCATTCGTCGATTGCGCGCGTAGACATCATAAGAAAAGTTATAAAGAATTCGCGTCAACCAGGCCTTCATATTGGTGCCCGGAGTAAATTGGCTGCGCGAGCCCAGCGCTCGCACGCAGGTCTCTTGAACGCAATCTTGCGCCTCGTCGGCGTTTTTGACGAGATAGTAAGCCACCCGGTAGAGATGATCGAGATAGGTCATGATCTCTGACGCGAAGCGCTCGCGGTCAAGATCGCCAGCCTTGATCCCTTTCATGACCCGGCGATTGTATCGAAGGCTGAATGTGGTGTCCAATTCCGGGCTTTCAGTTGACCAACTGATTTTCCCAGTGAAAGGTTCCCGGAATTATCCGCTGGTTCAATTACGCGCACTTGCGAGAATGTGGAAAGTTATCCTATGGTAAGAGCATGAAGTACAAAATATTGGGAAAAACCGGATTAAATGTCAGCACAGTTGGTCTGGGCACCATGGTCCATGCGGGCCACTTCGGACCGATGAAGGATGAAGAGTCCCTGAGCGCCATCGATGCGGCATTGGAATTAGGAGTCAATTTCATCGACACCTCGGATGCTTACGGCGCGGGCTATGCCGAAACCCTCCTTGGCAACGCTCTAAAAGGGCGCCGCGATAAGGTGATCATCGCCACCAAGGGCGGCAACGTCATGACCGGGCCGAACCGCGGCAAGAGAATCTTCACCCCGGAATATATCGACGGCGTGCTGCACGAAAGCTTGAAGCGGCTCCAGACCGACTACATCGATCTCTACCAGTTGCACAATCCCACCGTTGACGTGATCGAGGGGGGCGAGGTCTGGGAGGTGCTCGAACGGCGCAAAAAGGAAGGCAAGATCCGCCACTACGGCGTTTCCATCAATACCATGGAAGAAGGAATCGCAGCGGTAAAGGATGGCCGTTCCGAGACGATCCAGACCGAGTATAATCTGTTGGCTCAGGAGCCGGCGGCAGCATTCTTTTCGCTCGCGCAAGCGGCGAATGTCGGCATCATCGCGCGGGTCCCGCTCAAGCGCGGAATTTTAACCGGCAAAATGACCGCGGCCGACGAACAAAGATTTCAGGGCGAAGATGTGCGGGCGCGGAGCTTCAAAGGCGAGGCTTTTCGTAAGGAGCTGGCTAAAGCCGAACAATTGCGGTTCCTGGTTCACGGCCCAGTCCAGTCCCTGGTCCAGGCGGCGATCGCCTTTTGCGTCGCCCATCCCGCCGTCAGCATCACGATCCCCGGCGCGCGCAACGCCGCGCAGATGCGCGAGAACGCGGCTGGCGCCGACGTGACTTTGCCGGCGGGTGACCTCGACAAAGTAGCCGAACTATGGCGGCGCGGATTCCAGGCTTGACTAAACCTCCGTTCAAAACGTTCAAGCCGTCGGAAAAGACGTCCGCCCAGCAGTGCTGACGATACTCTATTCCGATCGATGCGAGACTCCAATTTCAAGTTTTCGGGCTAACGTTTTGAACGGCTTGAACGACTGGAACTGGTCGCGTCGTTAAAACTCGCCGCGAAAGATGCCCCGCTGGCCGCGCGCTTCCTCCACCACGACTTCCATGTATTTCAACTTTGTCGCAGAAAAGGTCTGACGCACGCGGCGGTTAATTTGCTTGGCGATATACTCGGCGAGCAGCTCCGTGCTCGTGTTCGCGAGAGGAAGGAGAATTACATCGCTTTTCGGCAAGAGCAGTTTTTGTTTTTTGTAAAATATCTCGATGCCTGCTCCTCTTTTCCGAAGCGTCAAAATAGGGTTTTCGCTTTGGATCAAAGTCCGGTGGTCGAGATCGTCGCAAACGCGCTTCACCAACGGCTTGAATGTAATAAAGTCCAAAACCACTCCCGCCCGGTCCAGTTCGCCTTCCACCGCCACTGAGACCTGGTAGTTATGACCGTGCAGCGCTTCTCTCCGTCCGTTGGCGAAAATAAGAAAATGCGCGGAAGCGAAATTGAAATAGTCCTTGGCAACTTCGATGCTAAAACGGCGCGGCATGAGGCGGACGTTAGCGAAAAGCCGCGGATGATTCAAGTTCACGAAGCTCAAAGCTCTCTCCTGTGTCAATTAGGGACTCATGAAAACGTATAAAAAATAGTTGCAATTTGACCTTAGACAAGCTACGTGAGGGGCGATGATTCTCGCGGAGTCGCTGGGCATCCAGGCCGGAGAAATGGTTTCCTTCATCGGCGCCGGCGGCAAGACCACGATGCTTTTTCACCTTGCAACGTTGAGCGCGGCCGGTTCGAGGAGTTCAAGCCGCCCGAGCGATATGGGTTCGTTGCACAACTTGAACGTATTGACCGATTTGAACGTTTGGAACATGCCCGAGCGGAAGGCGTGCCTTCGTGGTGAGAATCTATTTCGCGAAGACACCCTCGGTCACAAAATCTCGGAATAAAATTTGCGCAAGCTGCGAAAACTTTCAAGTATAGAGGACGCCTCGCTATGATCTCTGCGATTGTGTTGGCCGCCGGGAAGACCGAACGAATGGGGCAGCCGAAGTTGTTCTTGCCGCTCCACGATAAGCCGGTGCTTCAATGGGCGCTCGAAAGCGTACTGGCAACGGCAGTGATCGAAGTCATTTGCGTGGTGCGCGATTTGGCCGCGGTCCGCGCGCATATCTCCGTCGCGGACCACCGGCTCTCATGGCTCGTCAACGACCGCGCCGATGCCGGGCAGAGTTCTTCGGTAATTACCGGCCTGTGGGCCGTCGATTCGAAGGCCGACGCAGCCCTATTCGCCGTCGGTCACCAGCCGTTGATCAGCAGCGAACTGATCAACGCGCTCATCGAGCGTTTCAACAGGGTTTCAGCGCCGATTATCGCGCCAACTTTTCAAGGACAGGTTCGAAACCCCGCGCTGTTTCGCCGCGAACTCTTTCCCGAGCTGCTCAAGCTCGAGGGCGACCGCGGCGGACGAGCGGTGATTGAAAAATACCAAGACCGGCTCGAACTCGTCCAATGGAACGAAGAAGCGCCGTTCATGGATATCGACGATCAAAAAGATTATGAGCGGATAAAACTGTTGGCTTGACGCCTTACGCTGATTCAAACCCGTTCAGTCAGAACAGTTGTGTTGATTGCCTTCGCCCACCGCCTCTGAGATATGTTTTAGCCCATCCCGCTTGAGCAACCTGAGCAATCCCTGATTGATCCGCTTCACGGCTCCAGGCCCTTCGTAGACCCAGCCGGTATAGATCTGCACGGCATTGGCCCCCGCTTTGATTTTCTCGTAGGCATCCTCGGCATTGAAAATACCGCCGACACCGATGATCGGCACCCGGCCCCGCGTGATCTTGTAAATATGCGCGATAAACGACGTCACCATCGCGGTAATTGGCCTGCCGCTTAGCCCGCCGGGCTCCGGCCCATGAATCGACTTCAGTTTGTCGCGCATAAAGGCGGTGGCATTGGTCGCTACTATGCCGTTAAGTTTCACCGCGTCGACGACTTCGATGATTTCATCGACCTGGGAAAACTCCATGTCAGGAGCGATCTTCACGAACACCGGTTTCGCGGCAATCTTGGCGCGCTTCGCCAGTGCGTGGTTTTTCTCCTGTACCGCCGATGACAACTCGTGCAGCAAATTTCTTTCCTGCAGATCGCGCAGATGAGGCGTGTTCGGCGAGCTGACGTTCAGGGTAAAAAAGTCGCCGTGCGGGAATAGTTTTTCAAAACAAGAAAGAAAGTCCGGCACGGCATCCTTGGTGTCGACGTTCTTGCTCCGCCCGATGTTCATGCCTAGCGGTATCTGAGGCCTGTCACCGCGCGCGCGCAGGTGGTGGAGCCTGCTGGCGATCGCCTCGACGCCTTCATTATTGAAACCCAGGCGGTTAATCAGCGCGAGATCCTCCGGCAGCCGGTAAAGCCGCGGCTTGGGATTGCCGGGCTGCGCTCGGGCCGTGATCGCGCCCACTTCCATGAAGCCGAAACCAAAAGCGGAAATCATTTTCGCCGCCACGGCGTTCTTATCGAAGCCGGCGGCCAGCCCCACCGGGTTTGGCAACGTCAACGGCCCCAACCTAATCTTCAGGCGTTCGTCCTCGACCTTGTAGAAAGCCTCGATGATGCCATAGAGAAATTCCAGATGGGAAAGCAGAGCCAAGATTGCCTCATGGCTCTGTTCGGGGTCTTTGCGAAAGAGCCAGGGACGAATGAGCGATTTGTAGATCATGGACCTGAAAATGGTGTAGCGGAAAATTTTTCGCAGAGCTAGCGCCCCGCGCGGAAACCATGAAAACTGAATCCCGAAAAAGAAAAGAGGCAAAGCATTGTGTGCCTTACCTCTTTTCGCGAATCCAAGGCAATCTTATTTGCTTACTTCATCGGCGAGCAAGCACAGGGTACCATCACCATGTTTTCCTGCTTGACGATAAATTCTCGGGTCTGCGGCGGCCAGCCTGCGACGCTCTTCGATGCTTCCGCCCGCAAGCGGTCGCGCTCACCGCCGTCTTTGTATGCCCAGACGTGAATATACTGATTGAGCGGTCCGATAAGCGTATGCCCCGCGAACACCAGCGGTGATACCTTCGTGCGCCTCGGCATAACCTCGCCAAACCGTTCGAGCACCGTGGGCATGGTGCCCGGCTGATAGGTATACATTCGGAACTCGTAGGTGTTCCCTATCGACCGCGGTTCCAGAGGTGGAGAAAACGGCGCCGGTTGAATAATCCGGTTTTCTTGCTCGATGATGAATTCCTGGGTCTTGGGTGGCCACTTGCCGGTTTTCCTGGCCTCCCCGGCAATTCGCTCTCGGTCCTCAAAGCTCTCATAGGGCCACATATGCACGACCCTGTTCAGCCCGCCGACCTCCGATTTCCATAGTCCCCCAAAGGGCGAAATTTTCGCCCGCGCTGAAAGACCTTCCGTAAAACGTTCCTCGAAGCCCGCCGTAGCGCCCGGCTTAAGTAAATAAGTGCGCATTTCGACAAACATAAGACGCCCTCCTTTGCTTTGATTCATACCCTTTCCCACAAATGCGGGAAGGATTGCAACAGGGATTTCAGTAAAACATCCGTTCCAAAATTCGAGGCAATCTGTTAAGAGGCGGATGAGAGATAACGGGGTTGGAGTACGGTTGTTTGATGGAGGTCTTATGAAAGCAAGAGCCGCTGTCGCCTTGGAGGCAGGCAAGCCCCTAGTCATCGAGCAAGTCGAAGTCGAAGGCCCTAAAAAGGGCGAGGTCCTGTTGCAAGTCAAAGCCAGCGGCGTCTGTCACACCGACGCTTATACTCTTTCCGGAAAAGATCCCGAAGGTCTTTTTCCCGCTATCATGGGTCATGAGGGAGGCGCGGTTGTCATTGAGGTGGGCGAAGGAGTGGTCTCCGTTAAAGCGGACGATCACGTCATTCCTCTCTATATCCCCGAATGCGGTGAATGTAAGTTTTGTAAGTCCGGCCGGACCAATCTCTGCGGCGCGATTCGCCTGACGCAGGGCAAGGGCGTCATGCCCGATGGCTCGTCGCGCTTTTCGCTGAAGGGTAAGACAATTCTCCATTATATGGGCACTTCGACTTTTTCGGAGTACACGGTGCTGCCGGAGATCGCCGTCGCAAAAATCAACCCGGCAGCGCCGCTCGACAAGGTTTGCCTGCTCGGCTGCGGCATTACCACGGGCATCGGCGCGGTCTTGAACACGGCAAAAGTGCGGGCGGGATCGACGGCCGCGGTGATCGGCCTCGGCGGCATCGGGCTAAGCGTCATTCAGGGCTTGGTCATGGCCAAAGCGGAAAGGATCATCGCCGTCGATATCAACCAACAAAAGTTCGAAATGGCCAAGCAATTGGGCGCCACAGAATTCATCGTCCCCCAACAAAGCGGCCGCCCGTTACAGGAAGTGATCGTCGAAATGACCGATGGCGGCGTCGATTACTCTTTCGAGTGCATTGGCAACGTTAAAACCATGCGCGCAGCCCTGGAGTGCTGCCATAAAGGGTGGGGAGAGGCCACGATCATAGGCGTCGCCGCGGCGGGCGAAGAAATCAGCACTCGCCCCTTCCAGCTCGTTACCGGCAGGGTCTGGCGCGGCACGGCCTTCGGCGGCGTCAAAGGGCGCAGCCAGCTACCAAGCTACGTCGAGAAATACTTGGCGGGCGAAATCAAGGTCGACCCGATGATCACGCACCGGCTCCCCTTGGAAAGAATCAACGAAGCCTTCGACCTGATGCATGAAGGCAAGAGCATCAGGTCGGTCATTACTTTCTAAGCAGTCATTATTACGTCGACGGATTTAGCCAGTTCAAGGTTCAAAGTGGCGCCGTCGGCGCGGTTCTAAGGTTCAACGACCCATCCCTCCTTGAACTTTGAACATTGAACCTTGAACAGCGGAAGCGTTTGAACCCTTGAACCTTGAACGGGCGCGCTTAGCGCGACTGCAATACCTGCCCGGCCATGTTGGTCACGCGGTCGAGGCGGATAATCACAGCCGCTCCTTTGCGCTCCGGGTCCTTGTCGAGTTCGTCCTTTACCGTTTTGGCCATCACCTGGTCGCGCAACGCGCCTTGTTCGTGCACTTCGGCCTTACCGTGAAAGCGCAGGCCGACCCGGGTCTTGGCGTCGCGGAAAAGCACGATCACGTTGGAATTTTCCTTAACATTCTTTAGATGCTGGCGCCGGGTGCGCTCCCAGTAAGCGAGGGACCCGTCGTCGAAGACCATCATGCTCCCCTTGTAGCCGATATCCGGCTCGCCATCGCCCGACACGCTCGCCAAAATGCATGGACAGCCGTTGGCGAGCGCGGGATCAATCATGTTACGCATTTCGTCGGTTAGTTTGATCATGTCTCCTCCTAGTGTTTTTTATGCCGCTCGATTATCTTTCAAATTCGCCATTGCTCCATTCGGTAGGCCTGGTCCCAAAAAAGATACTCATACCGGCTACTGAGCAAGAAATGCGCAGTCATCAAGCGCCTTTCAGTGGAGCTCGCCTGCGCGCCCAGCCGATCCATCAAGCGCATCTGTTCGCGCACGGGCCGCCAAAATTCCGCCGAAGCGTAAAGCTCGATCCACTGGCGGTAGATTTTCGGCTCCCGCGGGCGGCCTTTGTAAAGCTGCTTGCCTACCTCGCCGTAAATCCAATAGCAGGGAAGCACCGCCGCGACAAGCTCACCCAGGCGCCCGCCGCGCGCTACCGCTTGCAGATGATCGATATAGGCCTGGGTCACCGGCCCCTTATTTGTGGCGTCCAATTGCTTTTGTGAAAAACCCAGCGTCTTGCCGAAACTTGCGTGGAAGCTGCGCTCGACTTCCACCGCCGCGAGGGCATGGCGGGCAAAAATCTCCAACGTCGCGAGATCGGGTGATTTCGCGCCGCCCAGGCAGAGCACCTGGGCGAAGTCCAATAAGTAAAGATAGTCTTGCAGGATGAAGTAGGTGAAACGTTCTTTTGCCAGCGCGCCGGCATGCAGCTCGCGCAGAAACGCATGGCCGTGGATGGCGCGCCAAATCCTGTCTCCTCGCCGTCTTAGCAGGCTCGTGAATATTTCCGCCATGGGAGTGGAATTTGGCTTGCAGTTTATGGCATTTCTTTCTATAAGAAACCCCTATGAGTTTTGGCAGATCGCGCGCCAACTAGCAAACTGAAATATTCTGAGAAAGGAACGGCGATGAACAAGAAGATCAAGTTTCGCGTCAACGGAAAAAAGCATGAACTGGAGGTCCCCACGAACCGTCTTTTGATCGACTGTTTGCGTTATGATCTGGGACTCACGGGCACCAAGGAAGGTTGCAGCGTCGGCGTGTGCGGCGCCTGCACCGTGCTGATGGACGGCGACATGGTGAGTTCCTGCCTGGAGTTGGCGGTATTTGCCGATGGCCACGATATCACCACCGTCGAAGGGCTCGCCAAGAACGGCGAACTGAATCCGGTGCAGAAGAGCTTCATCCAGTACGGCGGCTTCCAATGCGGCATTTGCACGCCGGGCCAGGTTGTGGCGGCCACCGCCTTGCTGGAACAGAATCCGAAGCCTAACGAAGAAGAGATCAAAGACTGGATGATGGGCAACCTGTGCCGCTGCACCGGTTATTATAAGATCATCGAGTCGATCGAGAAGGCGCATCAATTCGCAAAGTAAGGATAAAGCCATGATACCTTTTGAATACCGCACGCCAAAAAATCTCAAGGAAGTTCACGCCTCGTTGCAGGAATTCGGCCCCGACGCGAAGCTCATTGCCGGCGGCACGGCGCTGGTGATCATGATGAAGCAGCGGCTGGTGCGCCCGAGCTGCCTGGTCAGCCTGCGTTCGGTGCGCGGCTTTAACGGCATCGAAGTCAAAGACGGCGGCATAAGCATCGGCGGCTTGGCCACCCACCGCGCAGTCGAAAGCTCTTCGCTGGTGCGCCGGCGCCTGCCAGTGCTGGCGGAGACCTTCCATCACGTCGCCACCATCCGCGTGCGCAATATGGCCACCGTGGGCGGCGGCTTGGCCCATGCCGATCCTAATCAAGACCCGCCGCCGACCTTGATCGCCCTCGGCGCCACGGTAAAGGCGACCTCGGCCAATGGCAGCCGCGTGCTCCCCCTGGACGCGTTTTTCACCGATTATTATGAAACCGTGCTCAATCCCGACGAGATTCTCACCGAGCTTTTTGTTCCCAAGCTCGCGCCCAACACGGGCGCGGCCTATTTAAAATTCTTGCCGCGCACGGCGGACGATTACGCTACCGTTTCCGCCGCCGCGGTATTGACGCTGGACAAAAATCTGAAGACCATCAATGACGTGCGCATCGCACTGGGCAGCGTCGGCACGACGCCGATCCGTGCCACGGCGGCGGAAGCTGTCCTGCGCGGACAACCGGTCAAGGCGGAAGCCTTCGCCGAAGCCGGCGAGAAAGCCAAAGAAGCCGTGGACCCCATTAGCGACTTCCGGGGTTCGGCGGGCTACAAAAAGGAAATGGCTGCGGTCTTTGTGCGCCGGGCACTGGAAAAAGCTCTCGGCGATATCCGGCAGCAGGCCAGAGTCAGGGCCTCCGCCAAGCCGAAGGCCAAGAAAAAAGCTACAAAGAAAGCAGCCAAGAAACGGAGCCGCAGGTGAAATTTTCCCAGAGCGCCCAGATTCCCGTTGCCCGGGAGCCTCTCTGGGAATTTCTCATGGACGTGCCCAAAGTGGCGAAATCGCTGCCAGGGGTGGAATCGGTCAGCAAGATCGACGACACCACTTACGAGGGAGCATTGGTGGTGCGCGTCGGCCCGATCAAATTAAACCTGCAAGGAAAGATCATTCTCGAAGAGCAGAACAAGGCCGACTGGCGCGCGGCGCTGCGCGCCGAAGCCAAGGACCGTATGGCAGCCGGCGCAGTCAATGGCAAGACGAGTATGACGCTCAAACAACTCGGCCCCAATCAGACCGAGCTGCTGGTCGAAACCGATGTGAATATATTGGGCAAAATCGGCGAATTCGGCCAGCCGATCATCCGCAAGAAAGCGGACGCGATGCTCAAGGAGTTCGTCGAAAACATCAAGAAGCAGTTAGCCGGGTAACGCCAGTGCAGCCCCACTGCTCGCGACCATACAGGCTTACTATTCGATAGCAATTTGGGAAATTCATTCGGCCTAGCGATGCGTCCAGCGCGGTTTGCGTTTGGCGAGAAAGGCGCGGACCCCCTCTTCGACATCTTCCGTCTTGAGCAGCTCATCACAGTAAATTTGTTCCGACCGTTGGAGCGCATCGGCAAAACCGCGCAGGGACAATTCGCGTAGCCCCTTCAACGTGACGCGCAAAACCGCACCGCTCTTGCCAAGAAGCTCGTCTAGCAGTGCCGCGAGGGCCGTTTCCAACTGCCCCTGCGGCGCAACGCGGCTGATCAGTCCCATCGAAAGGGCTTCCTCGGCGGAAATACTCCTGCCCGTGAGAATCAGGTCGGCGGCACGCCGGTAGCCGATGAGGGATGAAAAGCGCGCCAATGCCACCGGCGGGTAACAGCCAACTAGAATCTCGGGCGTGGCAAAAGAACTGTTCTCCGCCGCAAGAATGAAATCGCAGCAGCTCGCCAACTCGCAGCCGCCGCCAAGACAGACGCCCTGGACCCGGGCAATCGTGACTTGCGGTAACGCCAACAACTTGCGCAGCGCTCCATGCACGACTTCGAGCATCTCCGGTACTTTTTCGCGGCTGTGATCCTTGATATCGACGCCCGCGGAAAAAGCGCGCTCGCCGGCGCCGCGGAGCACCACAAGATCCGCGGCCGGGTCGCTTGCACAGGTGCTCAAGACCGCATCGAGTTCGCGCAACAGGGAGATATCCATGATATTGAGCGGCGGATGATCCAGGGTGATTGAAATCACCCGCTCTGATTTTTCAAGCCTCACGCTCATATTTTCAATGATTTTCTGGCATTGGTGCCCGCATTTTTATAGGATGCGCCGCCTCTAACTTCCCACCTGCTCCCTCGTTATCCCTGGTTTTCTTTTCTAGTCCGGCGGCGCTTTACTTTCAACCTCAGCCGCCGATTATAAGATAAGTTTGACATCCCAAGAGTCAGGCTCTACACTACAGGTCAGATTTAAAAGGAGACTCTATGAAGCGCTCGATAGTTATAGTTTTCGCGTTTGTTGTTTGTTTGTCTCTTACACCCAAATCCGGTTTTGCCGCTCCGGATGAATATGACGAAAGCCAGTCGAATCCTTTCAGAATCGCCGCCTATTTGTTGAACCCATTCGGCGTGATTACCGAGTGGCTGTTTTTGCGGCCATTTCACTTTCTGGTCAGCGCGACCGAAGGAACTGAATACTTCTTCGGCCATCGGCCGCACCCACCGCTGCTCACGGAACCGCAGCCGCTTTACGATTTTGGCATGGCCAAAAAGGTTCCGCTAAAGCAAGCTGCAATCCGGACCTAAGCAAGTCGCCGCGATGCCCGCGGGTGAACTGGTGAAGGTCGTCGAGGTGCCCGTCGAGAGAGTCGTTGAAGTTCCGAAAGTCGTGGAAGTCGAGCGCGTGATTTTCCCCGGCGTTGCTTTTCATTTCGATTCAGCTGAGCTGACCGATCTTGGCAAAGGCCAAGTCTACCTGGCCGCCCAGCGCTACAAGGATCAGAGCGACGTCACTATCGTCATCGAAGGCCACACCGATAGCGTCGGCACGGATGAATATAATCAAAAACTCGGCATGCGGCGCGCCGATGCGATTATGAAGGAACTCACCGTTTTCGGCGTCGATGCGGGCAAAATGTCGACCGCAAGCTTGGGCGAAAGCAAGCCCATGGTCAGCCAGGATAGCCCCTGGGCGCATGCGGTGAATCGCCGAGTCGAGTTTCAAGTAAAAGCGGCCCAATAAAGAGAACTGATGTTTCCGATCTAGGGCCCGGCCTGTTCGCAGGCTGGGCCTTTTTTTTTGTCCCGTCGCGCTATTGTTGCGCCATGGCTTATAATCCTCACGACACTTACTACAAAAGAGCCAAACAAGAAGGTTATCGCTCGCGGGCAGCGTACAAACTAATCGAATTGCAGCAGCGCTTTCGATTATTGAAACCCGGCGATTGGGTCGTCGATCTCGGCGCCGCTCCCGGCGGCTGGCTCCAGGTAGCGGCCAAGATCGTCGGCCCAAAGGGTAGAGTCATCGGCGTCGATCTCCAACCGATGGATGCGTTTCGCGAGCCCAATATCATCGTCGTCCAGGGCGATATCACCTCGGACGAAACCCGGCAAAAGATCGAACATCTACTGGCCGCGCCCGCCCACTGCGTCATATCCGACCTCGCGCCGAAGCTAAGCGGCATCCGCGATGCGGACAGCGCGCGCTGCCTCGAGCTTAACCAAACAGCGCTTCGGGTCGCCGTGCGGCTTCTGAAACCGGCTGGAAACCTTTTGATCAAAAGCTTTGTCAGCAACGATCTCCATGGGTTCACTCTGGAGCTTAAAAAATCTTTCCGCGTCGTTGAGCGCACACGCCCCGAGGCGACGCGGCGGGCCTCGTCGGAGTTTTATTTCTGCGCCAAAGATTTTTATCCAAAAAACACTGCTGATCCATAAGCGTTAAGACTGGTTTTCTTGGCAATGCCCGAATTTAGAAAAGACCCCGTGGTCGAGCGCTGGGTGATCATCGCGGCGGAACGGGCCAAGCGGCCGCAAAGCAAGCCGGAGCGCGTTTACACAGCGGATCTGGGCATTTGTCCGTTTTGCGCGGGCAATGAGAGCATGACCCCGCCTCCAGTGCTGGTATTGACTGATAGCGATGCCCGGCCCGGCGCAGCGATTTGGTCGGTGCGCGTGGTGCCCAACAAATATCCCGCCCTAGTAGATCAACAAATTGCGGCTCCACGAACCGACGGCCCATACATTTCGATGAACGGCGCCGGCGTGCATGAAGTAGTCATCGAAAGCCCAAAACATGTCATCGACATGGCCGCGCTCGGCGAAAGGGATATCGAACTTGTTTTCCACGCTTACCGCCGTCGGCTGCTGCAATGGCGCGGCGATCCGCGCTGGCGTTACGCGCTCATCTACAAAAATCAAGGAGCCGAAGCCGGCGCAACGCTGGCCCATGGCCATTCGCAAATCACCGCGTTGCCCATGGTGCCAAAGGAGCCTCTCGAGGAGATCGAGGCAGGAAAGAAGTACTTCGCGTCCGCCGGCCGCTGCGTGTATTGTGTCATCGCGCAGCGCGAGAGCGAAATCGGCCGGCGCATCGTCTTGGAAAACGATCGGTTCATCGTTTTTTGTCCGTTTGCGTCCCGCGTGGCCGGTGAGACATGGATTCTGCCGAAGCGCCATTCATCTTGTTTCGAATCTGGTTCGAAAGCGGATTTCCTTGCCTTGGCGCGCTCGTTGCGCGAGACGTTGATTCGTCTGAGCCGGCGCTTCGATGAACCGCCTCTCAATTATTTTTTCCACAACAACCCTCTCAACGAGCCTGAGAATGATCATTATCATTGGCACCTGGAGATTTTACCCAAGCTGCACCATTTCGCCGGGTTTGAGTGGGGATCGGGTTGCTATATGAATCCGCTTGCGCCCGAAGACGCGGCGCGGCTACTTCGCGACGTGGCGCTCTAAGTTTTCCGTCTGCGGGATTTCCCGGTGCCGGCCGTTGCTGATACAACAGCGCCGACGCCGCCAGGGCGCAGGCAATGCCGGCAATTGTGATCGCCCGCGGCGTTCCAAACAAGTGCGCGACGGTACCGATAAAAAGCGTACCCAAGGACCAAAGCCCTTTATCCATGAAAAATAGACTGAGGATTCGGCCCAATAAATGGGGCGGAGTCTCCATCTGGACAATGCCGTTGGACACGGAGCGAATGGCAATATTGCTGGCGCCGACCAGGACCAAAAACATCATGGATAGAGGAAGGGAACGAGAAAATGAAAATAGAATCAGAGCCAGGGAAAAGGCATAGACGCTCATCGCGACAAAATGCATGCGCCGGCGCAACCTGGTCAAGGAGGCAATCCCGAGTCCAGCGATAACAGCGCCAATTCCAGGCGCCGCCAGCAGCAACCCGAAAGTCGATGGCCCGGCATGCAATACATCGGTGGCGAAGACCGGCAGAAAGCGAGAATAAGGCGACCCGACCAGAGCGATGCCATAGGTCAATAGAATAATCGAGGAAAGCCGGCGCTGGCCACGCACGAAGCGATAGCCTTCGGCAACTTCCTGCCAAAACGTCGCTTCCTCTTTTGTCTTGCCGCGAGCCGTGGAAAAATCCATGACGACGAGGGTCACGATGATCGCGAAAAAGCTTACGGCGTTGACGAACAGGCAGCCGGCGACGCCGATGATGCTAATAAGCACGCCACCCAAAGATGGGCCGATAATCTTGGCAAAATTTGCCACCGATGAATTAAGAGCGATGGCATTCATCAATTCCTCACGCGGGACCAAGCCGTTGATCAGCGAGTGGCGTGCAGTCTGATTGAGCGAGTTTACGGTCCCTAGGAACAAAACCAGTACGAGGACATGCCAGAATTGAATTAAGTCGAAATAAACCAGGGCCCAGAAACTAAATGCCTGCGCCATCGCCAAGCCTTGGGTCCACAGCATCAGCCGGCGCCGCTCCAAGCGATCGACGATGGCGCCGCCGACGGCGCCTAGAAGAAGACGTGGCACTGCTTGGCAGAATCCAACCACGCCCAGTAGAAACGGTGAGCCGGTCATCTTCCAGACCAGCCAGCTTTGCGCCATGGCCTGGACGAAATCACCGACATGAGACAGGCTCGTGCCAATAAAGAGCAAACGGTAATTACGGTGACGCAGCGACGCGAGAGCCCGGGAAAGAGACTCTCGCCCTCGTCTTACGAGGGGCATTATTCCACCGTTACGCTCTTGGCGAGATTGCGCGGCTGATCCACGTCGGTGCCGCGCATGACCGCGATGGTGTAAGCCAGCAGCTGCAGCGGAATGCTCATTACGATGGGGGTCAGAAAATGCGACGCCTTGGGTACCCTTAACAAGCCGTAGGACGGGATATCAGCCGGAAGTTTTTCCTCATCGGTCACGATAATGACCTTGCCGCCGCGGGACTCGACTTCTTTTAAGTTTCCCAGCGACTTCTGAAAATAGCGGTCACGCGGCATCAGCACAACCACCGGCATTTTTTCATCGATGAGCGCGATGGGGCCATGTTTCATTTCGCCCGCGGGGTAACCTTCGGCGTGAATATACGAAATCTCTTTGAGCTTGAGCGCTCCCTCAAGGGCGATGGGATAATTGATGCCGCGGCCAAGGTAGAGAAAATCGTTGGCGCTGATCAACTCCCGCGCCAAGGGCTTGATTTCGCTTTCAGTCTTCAGCGCTTCCTCGATCCAGTGCGGCAGATGCAAGAGAGCCGCCAGGTAATTTGTCGCTTGCGCGCGATTGACAGTTCCGCGGCGCCGCCCCAACGCGACCGCCAAGAGATAAAGCGCGGTAAGCTGCGTGGTAAAGGCCTTGGTGCTCGCGACGCTGATCTCCGGCCCGGCGTGGGTATACAAAACGCCGTCCGACTTTCTCGGGATGGAGGAATCGACGACGTTGCAGATGGAGAGAACCTTGGCTTTTTTCCGCCGGGCAATTTCCACCGCCGCGAGCGTATCCGCGGTTTCGCCGGACTGGCTCACCATCAAGAGCATCGAACGCGAATCCATCATCGGCGAGCGATAGCGAAACTCTGAGCCGTAATCTACTTCCGCCGGAAGGCCCGCAATTTCCTCGAGCATGAACTTTCCGACCAGGCAGGCGTGCCAGGCGGTGCCGCAGGCGACCAGATGAAGACGTTGAACCTTTTTTGCCTGGCTGTCGGTAATGCGCAGGTCTTCAAGCGCCACGTCGCCCTCTTTGAGGGAAATCCGGCCGCGAAAGGTATCGGCAACGGCGCGCGGTTGATCGTGAATCTCCTTGAGCATGAAATGGTCGTACCCATCTTTGCGCGCTGCCACGGCATCCCAGGTAATCTCTTTGACAGGCCGTTGAACGGCCTTGCCCTTACCGTCAAACAGCCGAAACGAACCAATGGCAACCTCGGCGACCTCGCCGTCCTCGAGGAAGGTCACTTTGCGAGTGTGGTCGAGCAGCGCGGGAATATCCGAAGCGATAAAAGTTTCACCATCGCCCCAGCCGATCACGATGGGCGTCGAATTTTTTGCCACCACAAGCCGCGTGGGATCTTTCTGGTTGAGAAACAGTAGCGCGTAAGAACCGCGAATCTCTTTCAGGCTTTTCCTGACCGCGTCGAAAAAATCAATTCCTTTGGCGACTTTTTCGCCAACCAAATGGGCGACGATTTCAGTGTCCGTCTCGGAGGAGAATTTCGTGTCGCGCGCGATCAGTTCTGCTTTGAGATCGAGGTAGTTTTCAATGATCCCGTTGTGCACCACCACAACGTCGCCGGCGCGATGCGGGTGCGCGTTGGTTTCAGACGGGCGGCCATGGGTCGCCCAACGGGTATGACCGATGCCGATGGTTCCCCTTATCGGCTCGCGTTCGAGCAAGGATTCCAGGTTTTTGAGCTTGCCTTCGCAGCGGCGCACTTCCGCCCGGCCGTTGGTAACCACGGCAATCCCCGCCGAGTCGTACCCCCGGTATTCAAGTTTCTTGAGACTTTCGAGGATCAGCGGCGCAGCATCCTGCTTGCCGATGTAACCGACTATGCCACACATTAATCTTTCGTACCCTTCATTTTGTTCCGCTTTTTCTCGGTCCACCCTTCGCGCACCCGTTCCTGGCGCTCGTTATAAACCAGCGAGCCGGCCGGAACATCGCGGCGCACCGTGGTCGCCGTCGCAACATAGGCGTCGTCGCCGAGGGCGACCGGCGCCACCAGGGTCGTATCGCTTCCGACTTGCACGCGGTCACCGATCTGGGTTTTGTATTTGTTAAAACCGTCGAAATTGCAGGTGATCGTGCCGGCTCCGATATTGGTGTCGCGGCCGATGGTGACGTCACCGAGATAGGTAAGATGATTCGCCTTGGTGCCTTCGCCGATTTGAGCCGCTTTGGCTTCCACAAAGTTGCCGATGTGCACGTTGCGCCCCAACCATGTTCCGGGACGCAAATGCGCAAACGGGCCAACGATGGCGCCGGGATCGATGCGCGAACTCGTCATCACAACCGAAAATTTCAGCTGCACGTCATCACCGATTTCGACGTCCGTGAGAAAGGCGGTGCCGTCGATTTGACAGCGCTCACCGATAATCGTACGGCCGCAAAGCTGGGTGTTGGGACCGATAACAGTGTCGCGGCCGATGGTCACGCCGTCCTCGATGTATGTGGTATCTGGATCCTTGAGCGTGACGCCGGCGTCCATCCATCTTTTATTAATGCGTTCCCGCAGGGTCTTTTCCATACGCGCAAGCTCCTCTCGGGTATTGATTCCCATCATCTCCCTTGGGTCTGCGACCTGTACCGTCGCGATCTTCCGTCCGTGGACGATCCCGATGCCGACAATATCCGGTAGATAATATTCCCCTTGCCGGTTATCGTTCCTGACTTGTTCCAGAGTTTTAAAAAGAAATTCTCCCTGCGCGACATACGCCCCGACGCTCACTTCCTGAATCCGCCGCTGCTCCTCCGTTGCGTCCTTCTCTTCAACGGTCGCCTTTAGCGCGCCGTGGCCATCGCGCAGGATACGGCCATAGCCGCTCGGCTTGTCCAAAACAGCCGTCATGAGCGTCAGCGCCGCCTTTTCATCGCGATGGCGGGCAACCATCGTTCGAAGAGTCTGCTCCGAAATCAGAGGCACATCGCCGCTGAGAATTAAGAGATCGCCGGGAAAATCACTGAAGCTCCGCTTGGCGGACAGTACAGCATGTCCCGTGCCAAGCTGATTTTCCTGCGTCACCCAGGTTACGTCAGCGCCGCCGTAGGCATGCCGCACCGCATCCGCGCCATATCCAACGACAATTGCCACGCGGCGCGGTTGCAAAAGCCTCGCAGTTTTCAGGACATGCAAAAAAAGCGGTTTGCCGCCGATTCTATGCAACACCTTGGGCAAGCCGGACTTCATTCGAGTACCCCGGCCCGCCGCCAAAATTATGACACCTATTTCCGTCATGTTTTCAATCAAGCTCCAGCGAATGATCGATTATAAACAAAGTACATGCCCAATCAAACGGAAGCTTTCGTCACCGCCGCCCACCGTGGCAAAATCCACGAGACGACGCCGCAAGCCATGGCGCTGCCCGCCACGGCAAAGGGCACCGGAATAATTGCCGCGACGCTGCCGATGCCGATGGCGCCCAGGGAACCGAAACCGCGGTCGAGAAAGAACAAACTCATGGCGCGTCCGAGAAGATGCTCTGGACACTCTTCTTGAATGATCGCCCGCGCCAGCACGCGGTAGCTCATCTGCATGGAACCCACCACGGCAAGCAAGATCGTCGACGGGACCATGAACGGAGAAATTGCAAACATAAAAATCGCCCCCGCATAGATAAGACTGGCGCCCGTGAGCAGCCGGCGCATGCCTTGCAAACGCGTGAGCGTGGAAAGAAAAAAACTGATCACCACCGCGCC
Source organism: uncultured delta proteobacterium (assembly GCA_963840855.1). Taxonomy (GTDB): domain Bacteria; phylum Desulfobacterota; class Binatia; order UBA9968; family UBA9968; genus DATACQ01. Next base: position 45,821 of record CAWJBB010000081.1, on the reverse strand, counting down.
CGCGCCCGGAGCGGATACCAAAAGACCATACCCCGACGGTCCGACATGCAAAACCTCTTGGGCGAAATACGGCAGGAATTGAGCATATGAGATACCGAAGAAACCGTTGGAATAGGTGGTGAGAATAGTTGCAAAGACACGGCGGTTCTGGCGCAGATACGAAACTCCTTCGGCGATATCCTTCCACCAGTCGCCTTTTGCAGCCGAGACCCGCGTCCTAGGCACGGGCAATTTGAACAGCGCGACGAGCATGCACAAGATCGTCAAAGCCTGTATCATCAAACATGGCGCGGCGCCGATGAGGGTCAGCAGTACGCCGCCGATGGATGGTCCGATGACTTTGGTCAGGTTATGCGTCGCGGAGTGCAACGCCAGAGCGCTTACCACACCCTCCTGGGGCACGAGCGAAACGATCAAGACCTGTTGTGCCGCCGTGCTGAAAGAGCTGACGATGGCCATGAAAACTACCAGCACGACGATGTGCCAGAATTGAATCACTTCAAAGTAAACCAGCGACGCGAAAACCAGGGTGTGCAGAAGATTGGCAGCCCGGCTGATGATGAGCAGCTTGCGGCGGTCCATGCGGTCGGCAATCACGCCGCCGATGGGACCGAAGACGAAGCGCGGCGCAAATTCGCAGAATCCAATCAGGCCCAGGGCAAATGCGGAATGGGTCAGTTCCCAGGCGAGCCAGTTTTGGATGACGAAATGAATGTACTCGCCGGTTTCCGCCGGCAGATAGCCAGCGGTAAAGACGCGGAAATCGCGATAGCGCAGCGCCGGGGGTAGTCTCACTCCGCTACAGTCATCCTTTGCGTTGTTACGGCTGCGGCCGCGTTGGGGGTACGTCCGATGGTGGCCGCGCGCCGTGCTGCTGGAAAAGCGGATTGTGCGGGACACGCTGCTCGCGGGTCCGTATGATAAACATCAGAAGGCCAATTGAAACGACGATGGAGACCAGCGTGATGAGCGGCGCCAGAAAGGCGGACCAGCGCTCGCGCCGGCGCCGCCTTTTGAATTCTTCAACGAACTCCGGGAGAGGTTGATCTCCGTTGGTATTCGATGCGTCCATAGTTGAACCGACGCCATTATGGTCTCCGCCGAGCGGCCGGTTAACGTTCTTCGAACTATATTACGATTTTTGGGGAGAGTTCAATTTATTCCGCCACAACAAAAAACCGTTTGCCAGCATCGAGGGATTGAATTACAACTACCATTAATGAAGGACATTCGGACTGATCCGGAGGTAAATAACGCGTCCGACCAGAAAGAAGACAATTGGTGGGAGTTTTGCCCGGTTTGCAGCTCTAGGCTGGTGAACCATAAATGTCGATTTGTCTGCTCCAATCCCCTTTGCCGTTTCTTCATGAGTTGCAGCGAATTCGACATGTGATGCGGACTCCTCCGGCACGTGCTTTGTCATCCCCCTTTTTGCTTGCCAAGTTTCCCAACAGCTCGGTGCGCGGGTCCCGAAGCCGCGCTGTGGCTGCGCCCCGCTTGCGAGTGACCGCTTCATTGCGGTAGAAAACAGACCATGTCCAAAACCGCTGGTATCGTGATTATTGGCAACGAAGTCCTCTCGGGGAAAACCCTGGACACCAATTCTCACTTCTTCTGCACGGAACTGCGTCAGCTCGGCGTCGAAGTGCAGAGGATTTCTACCATTCAAGACGAAATCGAGCTGATCGGCGTGGAAGTTGCGGATTTTTCCAAACGCTTTGACTATGTTTTTACGTCCGGCGGCGTCGGGCCGACGCACGACGACGTGACCATCGACGGCATCGCCCACGGCTTCGGCGTGAAAGTCGTGCGCCATCCCGATATCGAGCGGCGAATGTACCAGCGCCTTGGTAACGACGTCAACGAGGCCAGACTGAGAATGGCGAATGTCCCGGAGGGCGCTACTCTGTTGGCCACCGAGGCGCTCTTCGCTCCCGTGGTGAATTACCGCAACGTCTACATTTTCCCGGGCATTCCGAAGATTCTCCAGGAACGCTTCCACGCCATCAAAGAACGCTTTCGCGAAGCGCCCTATTTTCTGAAGAACGTTTATCTCAAATATGGCGAGGGAGTCATCGCCGCGATGCTCAACGAATTGTTGGCGAAGTTTCCGGAGCTTCTGCTTGGTTCTTATCCGGTCCTCGATTTACCCGACTACAAGGTCAAAGTGACTCTAGAATCGAAAGACGCCGCCTACCTCGATCGCGCCTTACAGAGTTTTCTCGCTTCTCTGCCCGACGGCGCGGTCCACCGCATCGACTAGAGCGCGGCGCATGTCGGACCGCCGACTCTGGGGGACCCTACCGCCTTTCAAGCGCGCTCCGCTGCCGCCGCTTATCAATTTGCTCTCTGCCTTGGGGCCCGGCGTTATCTTCATGGCCCTCGCCCAAGGCAGTGGGGAACTCATCTGGTGGCCCTATATTATCGCGAAATACGGCCTGACGTTTCTTTTTCTTCTGCTGCCGGCCTGCTTGCTCCAGTTCCCGGTCATCTACGAAATCGGCCGCTACACCCTGCTCACCGGCGAGAGCATTTTCCAAGGCTTCATCCGGTTAAACCGCTTCTTTGCGCTGGCGCTCTGGATTCTGATGACGCTTTCCTTCCTCTGGTTCGGCGCCTTTGCCGCCGCTGGCGGAACCTCTTTGGCGGCGCTGACAAATTTTCCCGCGGCCTGGTCGCCCAAGGAACAAACGCTCTTCTGGGGCTACTGTTCCATGGCGGTTTTTCTCGCGGCTATCCTTCTGAGCAAAGTGATCTACCGTTTCGTCGAGATTTTCATGCGGGTCGTCGCCCTGGTAACGCTCGTTGGACTTCTGTGGGCAAGCGCAAACCAGGAAGCGTTGCAGGTACTGCCGGCCTTTATCAAAGGTTTGTTCGTCCCGCCCTCCACCATGCCGCGCCCCTGGGACCCGGCGGACGCGACAAAGCTTCTGACGGCTATCACCTTCGCGGGGCTGGGCGGATTCTGGTCGCTTTTTTATTCCTATTGGGCGCGCGACAAAGGCGTCGGCATGGCGCATTACATGGGCAGGCTCACCGGGCCGATCACGGGTAAGCCGGAGACGATACCAGCGTCAGGCTCCCTGCCGGGCAACGATGAAGGGCTAGCGCATGTGCGCCGGTGGAATCGCTATCTTTTTTGCGACATCAGCATCGGCATCGGCGGCAATCTCTTGACCACCCTCATGACCTGTCTATTGGCTTATGCGCTGCTCTTTCCCAAAGGACTCATTCCGCAGGGATGGGAGCTCGCAGTGGTGCAGAGCCGCTTCTTCGAAGCGGGCTGGGGCTTGGCCGGGAGAATGATTTTCTTAATCATCGCCGCGGCTTTTCTCTCCGATACCTGGGTGGCGACCGTCGACGCCGTCAGCCGTATCCATACGGACTGCATTTATGCCTTTTTCCCCCGCTCGCAGTCGATTTCGTTTCGCGCCTGGTATCTCGTCTTTCTTTTTCTCCTGACCGGCATCACCGGCCTTACAATGGGCTTCGCCGAGCCCGGGCCGCTGATACTTCTATCCGCCGTTATCGGATTCGTCGGCACGGTGCTGTTCACCGTCGCTCTGATCTTTCTCAATCATGTTTATCTGCCGCGTCACTTGCCCGCCATGGCGCGGCCGGGAAAATTGAATCTCGTATTACTCGTGATCTCCTCTCTCGCCTATCTTGTCCTTGCTGCGCTTTACCTGCTGACGATTCTCCAGGTCATCTGAGCCCCGCCGGGCTTGGGTTAACTTCACTCGAATTTACTGCTACTCTGAATGAAGATTTTTTGGGAGAGAGGGCACTTGGCCGATATTCTCAATTGGATCATGGACTCCATCCGCGCCTACGGGCCATGGAGTGTTTTTATCGGCGTTATTATTGAATCGGTGATCGTGCCGATCCCGTCGCCGCTGATCATCATGGGCGCGGGCTTCGTGCTTATCAGTGCGGACTTGAAATTTATGGAAGCGCTGGCGCCGATTGTTCTTCAGATCGTCTTGCCCGGCTCCATCGCTTCCACCGTCGGCGCCTATATCGGCTATGGCATCGGCTACTTTGGCGGGAAGCCGATGATCGACCGCTGGAAATCCTTTCTGGGATTTAGCTGGAGCGACGTCGAAGCGATGGAACGGAGGTTTAAGGACAGCGGGGTCAAGGCTTCGATATTTTTCCTGCGCGCCTTGCCGATCTTTCCGCTCTCCGTTATCTCTGCCGCGGCGGGGCTGCTTCGGCTGCCGGTCAAACAATTCAGCCTTTGGACGTTTTACGGAACAATTCCGCGCTGCCTTTTTCTTGGTTATCTCGGCTGGGGACTCGGCGAAACCTATCACGGCATTGCGAAGGGAATCGACAAAGCCGAATCCATCGTCTCCGCTTTGCTCATCGCCGCGACTCTCGCCGTGATCATCTGGCTGCGTTCGCGCGTCCGGGGAAAAATATTAAATCAGAACCAGTGACTTTTCAGGCTCGGGCGCTTAGCCGCCGAGCATAGGCTGGCCACTTTGCGTGCCGATCCATAACTCTCCACCTTCATAAAGTTCCTTTTTCCAGATCGGCACGGTTTTTTTGATCTCTTCGATGGCGAACCGGCAAGCGGCGAAGGCCGCCTCGCGATGCGCCGATGATACGGCGATCATGACGCTCGCTTGGGTAATTTGAACGGGACCGATGCGGTGCACGATCGCCATGCGGCAAAGCTGCCATTTCTTGCTTGCGTCGTCGCCAATTCGTCTCAGTTCCTTCTCAGCCATCTCCGGATAGGCATCGTAATCGAGAGCGACGACCCTGCGCCCCTCATTGTTATTGCGCGTCGTACCGATAAACGTCGCAATGGCACCCGCACCCGGATCGGTGACAAAATCGACAAGTTCTTGGAGATTTAACGGCTGGTTGGTTACACGAAACATCTCTAACCCCCGCTCACGGGAGGAATAAAAACCACTTCGTCCTGGTCGGCAAGTTTATGATCCGGACTCACGTAGCTTCGATTCACGGCGTACAGGAGGCGAATTCCTGGAACATCCAGCTTAGGGTAATCTTTCCTGAGCGCCTGCCAAAGGTCGGACACCGTGCTGCCTTCGGCAAGCTCTTTTGTGGCGTCGGCCGTTCCCGCCCGCTCCCGGAGAATGGCGAAGAACTTGACTCGAACTTTCATCGTCCCTGGAGCTGCGAAACCATGTGGCGGATTTCCGGCAAGATGAGTTTCTCCATAGCCAGCGTGACGGCTCCCTTCGACCCCGGCAGGGAGATCAATATTTTGCCGCGCGCCGTTCCCGCCGCGGCACGGCTCATGATCGCCGCCGAACCGATGTCTAGGAAACTTAAATAGCGAAAAATCTCGCCGAAGCCGTCGAGCTTCTTCTCCAAAAACCGGCTCACGACTTCATAGGTGCCGTCCCGCGGTGCGATACCGGTACCGCCGTTGACGATCACCGCCTCGACATCGCCGCCGCCAAGCGCGTCATTGAGTGCCGCTTCTATCTGGTCCGGTTCGTCTTTGACGATGCGGTAACCGGCCGTCTGATGGCCTTCATCACTCAAGTACTTCTTAATCGCCAGGCCGCTCGTATCCGTGGTCTCATCCCGCGTGTCGCTGACAGTTACGACAAAACAGCGAATACTTCTTTTCGCCCTTTCTTTATGCTCGTGGACCGAAGTGTGCTCTGGAACCGACATGCTGAGCCTCGTGCGTAGTTCTCGCACGGAATATAACAGCCGCCCGAGGCCAATTCAATTCGACGTATTTCTCCCACCCGCAGCCAAATATTTAGTTTGTGGGAGGTTTCTCTTTGCCCGGAAGCACTGGACAGATCATCTTAAGCTCGGTCAATGTCTCCGGGGCGAGCAGCTTGGTTCGGGTGGATGGCGTTTGGGCGATCAGGGATTTAAGGCGATCGATGCGCTCTAGCGTGTTCGGATGGCTGGAAAGATAGGCGAGATAACGAGGTTCCCTGCCTTCTTTTTGCTGCAGCGTTTCAAAAAACGAGACCATCCCGTTAGGATCGATCCCAGCGGCGATGAGAGTTCGCAGCCCCTCTTCATCCGCTTCGGTTTCGTGACTTCGGCTGTAGCGCAGCAGCGCCAAATTCTGAGCCGCGTCAAGGCCAAAGGACGCCAGACCACTCGCGTCACCAAACAGTGCGGCCATCAACAGTCCGGTCGAGACATGCTGTAGCAACAGCCGCGTCGAGTGGCGTCGTAACACGTGCTGCAGTTCATGGGCCAACACTCCGGCCAGTTCTTCCGGAGTTCGCGCTGCATCGATCAGGCCACGAAAGACGACAATATAGCCACCAGGCGCGGCAAGCGCATTCATCATCGGATTGTCGACCACAAGCACGCGAATCTTGTAGGGCGACTTCGGCACAGCCGCGCTCAATCGGGCGATCAAGTCGTTGAGAATCTGTTGCCGCGCTGGATCGGCGCAGCGAGACTCGGGCGCTGCCAAATGATCCACCGCCAGAGCACCGAGCGATTCTTCCCACGCAATCGGCACCCAAGGCGTGACCGCCGTAGCAAGCGCAGGAATACCGTAAAGATACGCCAGCACCACCAGGATTACGGAAACGACGCCGGCCAGTATCGTCGCCCGAATCCTGGCCTGCCGGCGAGCCGGATTGTGGAAGCGCCCGGCGCGCGCCGGCGCAAATTGATGCAAAGCGGCAAGAAAACCGTGATCGGACAGGAGCAGAATCTCGGGAAACTCCGCGCCGCGTTCGAGCCTTACCTGTTCACCTGTATAGGAGCCCTGCGTCTGCTCGATGGATTCATAAGGCCAGTAGACAGTATCCCCGCCGTCGATCACGATACGCAGAGCCGACGGCTGCAGTTGCACGGTTGCGGCGCGCCGGAGGGCGGTCTTGCCGTCCAGGTAAAAAGCTTGCCATTCAAGCTGCATGGCGTTGTCCTAAGAGCTCAACCGAGATCAAAATCCAGATCAAAAAACCCCGAGAGCACGTCTCCCGTGGCGTCGGCGGCTTGAGCCTCTTGCATGATTTCCGCCGTCTCCAGCGGCCCGTCCAAATAGAGATGCCCGAGGAAAAACCGCGCATTGCGCACGAGAACCCAGGACCAGGCGAGGCCCAGGGTAATAATGAGCAAGAGTAAATTGCCGAACATCAGTCCAAAGAGTCCACCGCCGGTTACCGTCGATCGGAAATTTCCGCCGCCGAACCGCGTGTGCTCCGAATAATAGCGCTGTACCCGCGCCCAGTACCAAACCCAGCAGATGCCGAATGTCGGCAGCGACAGAAGAATATTCAGAACATAACTCCACAATAGATCCTTGCCGCTGCCGTCGTATTCAAATCGCCGGTTGCCGAAATAAGCATGGGATACCAGAAATTCCTGCCGCCAGTTTTGCCAGATCGGATAGGCGATACCCAAGGTGACCGCCGTAAGCAGCCAACCCTTAATGGAAATCTTGAAAAAGTCCATGACCTCGCCGCGGAAAGAGAAACGAATGCCGCGCCAGGATGTGCGGCTTAAGCGGTAGCGCCGCGCGTTGACCACCGCCACCGGCATGAATACGGCAAAGACGACATAAACCAGCGCCCCCGCTGAAAGCAGCATCAAAGCGACGATGGGCACGCCGACGATGATGATTGCTTTTAGCCAGCCGATCAGTAATTCTTTGCCGGTGCCATGATAGGCAAAACGGTCGCCTTCGAAGTCGCTTTGACTCATCATGTATTTACGCACTTTTACCCGGCCCCAAAATGAATAAATGCCGAGTGTAACCAGGGTCAGAAACAGGTTAACGATCTGAATGCCGAAAAGGGAACCGCCTGAACCGTGAAAGCTAAACCTCCGTCGGTTCGGCTCCTCGGCGGCCTTCGTTGCGGAGAAGCTTGAATCAGTCGTCATTGTCAACCGTCCTTCCGGAAGGCAGAGTATTCCAAGCCAACCGAACATACACAATCCCGGCCGGCTTGACCAAACAGAAAATCAGCCGGTTGCACAACAGCCTGGGCGAAAATATGATAGGCGGCAGATGAGTGCACTGTTCTCTCTTTACATCCATATACCGTATTGCATCAGTAAATGTCCCTATTGTGATTTCAACTCGCACGTCGTTCCGGATATACCCGAAAAGCAATACACCGACGCCTTACTTCGCGAGTTGGATCACTTCGGCCAGCTGAGCGATTGGCATGGCCGGCCGGCGCAGAGCATCTTTTTCGGCGGCGGCACGCCGTCGACGTTCGTGCCCGAAAGTATCGATAGAATTCTCAAACGAGTCGCAGAATTATTCCCCGTCGACCCGAGCTGCGAAATCACGTTAGAAGCCAATCCCGGAACCGTTGACCAAAAGAACTTCTTCGGTTACCGGGAAGCCGGGGTCAATCGGATCAGCGTCGGCGTGCAATCGTTCGAGCCGCGCCTGCTCAAATTTCTTGGGCGGACGCACTCAGCGGATGATGCCCGGGCGGCGCTGCGCGTGGTCAGAAAGGCCGGCTTTGAGAATTTCAGCTTCGATTTGATCTACGCCAATCCCGGCCAGACCCTGGCTGAGTTAGAGGCTGATCTCGATGCCGCACTCGAATTTAAATCGCCGCACTTATCGGCGTATAATCTAACTTTTGAAGAGGGTACACCGTTCCACCATGAGTACCGCGCCGGCAGGCTCTGTTCGTTGAGCGAAGAGGAAGAGATCGCCATGGCCGAGCTCATTGAAAACAAGCTAAGCGGCGCCGGGCTAGAGCGCTACGAGATCTCAAACTACGCTAAACCGGGCCGGCACTCCCGTCACAACGTCAACTATTGGCGCGGCGGTGATTATCTAGGCCTGGGCGCGGGCGCGCACAGCTACAAAAGTACGAACATCGACGACGTCAGCGGACAAAGATGGAGTAATGAGAAAAATCCGGGCCGGTACATGGCGCTCGTCGATGAAGCGAGCCAAGCCATCGTTGACCGAGAACAAGTCGACCGGGTTAAAGCCGCCGGCGAGTTTATGTTTCTCGGTCTGCGCATGACGGAGGGTATATCTACCGATTTGTTCAGCGCCAGGTTTGGCCGGAGCCCGGCGGCATACTTTCCGCGAATTGCGGATTGGCTTGAAGCCGAGCTCATGGAGGAGAAAAACGGGTTCCTTTGCTTGACCCACAAAGGGATGATGGTCGCAAATTCGATTTTTGTACAATTCATGTGATGAGGAATCCTGGCTCTTGAAAAAAGGTATTTCATGCTTCGAGAGCCTCGGCATGAACGGAATTTTCTAAATCATTTCAACCCCCTCCGTTCGTCCTGAGCCCGTCGAAGGACTCCGAGGGAGTTTTTCAGCAGCCTGCTGGAGGTAGCCATGGCATCAGCCGCAAGTAATGACTTAAACGAGATCCGCGTCGATCACATCGGCAGTCTGGTTCGTCCGGCTCAGTTGAGAGAACTGTTTGCCCGCTTCGATCGAAAACAAGCCAGCTCGGAAGAATTGCGCCATGCGCAGGATGAGGCGATCCGAAACGTCATCGCCAGCCAGGAAGCCCGCGGCCTTCACATCGTCACCGACGGCGAATTTCGCCGTCACAACTTCCAAGAGAGTTTTTCAGAAGCCGTCGCCGGCTTCGACGTGCCGCAAGACACGTCTAGTTATTATGAAACGAGACAGGTCAACCTTAACCCACTGGAACGTGCTGAACAAAACTTCGATGAAACGGGACCCGCCATCATCACCCGGCGCGGCGCCGCCGAACGATTGAAATTAGTTAGAAACGTACCCCTGGAAGAGTTTCGTTACTCCCAGAGCGTGGCTAAGGCACCCGTCAAAACCACGCTCATCGGCCCCGATCGGGTGGCGCAGCGATTTCGCTGGGAAGCTTCGCAAGCGGTTTACAAAGGTCTTGACGACTTCGTCGATCATGTCGTTGCAATTCAGCGACAAATGATCGCCGAACTGGTTGACGCCGGCTGCAAATACATCCAGATCGACGCGCCGGGTTACACCGCCTACGTCGATCAAGTTTCTCTCGATCGAATGCGTTCCCGTGGCGAAGATCCGAAGAGAAATTTCGCACGATCCATCGACGCGGATAACGCGCTCATCCAAGGCTTCCCTGGTGTGACCTTCGGTATTCACGTCTGTCGCGGCAACGCCCGCACCATTGACCCGAACACGGGCAAGCTCGTGCCGCAGTGGCACCGTGAAGGCCACTACGACCCCATCGCCGAACAACTCTTCGGCAGTCTCAAGCATGATCGTATTCTGTTGGAATACGACAGCGAACGCGCCGGTGGCTTCGAGCCTTTGCGATTCGTCCCAAAGGACAAAGTCATCGTCTTGGGCCTTATCACAACGAAGAGCTCCGACATCGAACCCGCCAAGGATCTCAAACACCGCATTGACCAGGCCTCGCGTTACGTTCCCCTCGAACAGCTCGCCATCAGCCCCCAATGCGGTTTCGGCGGTATCGATTCCAAAGCGATGAGCGAAGACGACATGTGGCGTAAATTCGACCGGCTGGTGGAGGTCGCGGGGCAGGTGTGGGGTTAGTTTCCGACAATCTTGCCAATCACAGAAATTCAACTGGCTCGATTTTCGACTTAGACCCGATCTCATCGGTCGCCACATGTTGACACATCAACATTTGTTGATATGAAGTTTTTCGTGGACGCGACTTGCCACCGAGCCTTTGCGCAGTGTTGCGCGACACGGAAGAAGAGGCGCTGCACCAGTCCAAAAGAAGCGGAGAAATTCAACCTCGTACTACGTTGCTAGACCTGACCCTGAAATCTGTGAGGACCTTCTCGGATGTTTTCGTTGTGAAGCCTGTGAATCCTGGGTGTACGTCACGCCGCGCGGAACTCCTGAATCCCTTCGCTGCGCGTGCAATGCGATCAATCTCAACCTCAAACCAAAGCCTAGGTCCTTTAATCTTGCTATCTCATAGAGCTATTCAATTTTTCTCTTCCTTCTCGAACCCGGACTTCTTGTACTCCGTGCGCATCTCCGACTGCAATCGCCCCAGTCGATAGCTCTTCCAGTCGATGAACTTGCCGCACTCGGCCAGGGCCGGGTGAACTTCCTGAATTTTGCGCCAGATCTCCTGGCAGATTGAACGGTAATCAGGGTGGCCTTGCGGCATGGTGCGCAACTCGACCATGTGGAGCGCTTCCCGCAGGTTCATTTTTATGCACCAGCGGACCTTGTAGGCGAAGGGGACAACATACTGCGCTTCGCACGGAAGATCGCGGTAAATGTTTTCGTAGAGCGTTGCTACCTGCGCCATGCAATCGTCGAATTGCTGCTTGAACCCTGCTTCTTCAATTTCCGGCGCCGTGTCGTAGCCATGCACGGTTGTAAAATCCTGCCGCTCCTGAGTCAGGATACGGTGGCGGTGTAGATCGCGGTAGAGTCCGAGATTTCCCAGGATGTCGAAGGTGTAATAAACGTTTTCGAACGCCCGCCCTGGTTTGTCGCGACGGTGGCGCCGTTTGCTAAGATATTCGTCGAGAATTTTCCGCCGGTCGTCCGCGGTCATTCGGGCGACAATTTGCCGCAGCTCCTGCAACGGATGGCGTACATGGGGATAAAAAATCGCCGCGACGATTTTCTCCTCTGCATTGCGATCGTAATCGATCAACATCACCGACTCGTTTGTAGCGGCCAAAGCCGTTTGCGGCGCATGGGCCGCCAGAGTTTTCGCCAACGCGCCGGTGCTGACCAGATAATCGTTCATCTGCGCTCGCTTCACGAACGATGGAATGAGTTGGTTTAGCTCATTGTGCATCACCGTGGCTAGTTCTTTCGCTTCGCTCAGTTCGTGCGAATACATTTTGCTCAAGAGATATTCGAACGCCTGGCCGACGCCATACATGCCGAGGTTGGTCAACGTCGCGGCCGGCAGGTAGCTCCGCAGGACGTCGCAGGCGTGCGCGCGCACGGTGGCGCGGTAGGCAGTTTCCGCCCAGCGTTTTAGGCGCCCGTCTCGTTTTGCCTCGTCATAGCTCAGTCCCTTGCCGGTTGTTGGGTCTCTAACCTCCAATTGTTCGATTGGCAATGACTGCGCGATATTCTCGAGCATCGGCTCCATCTGCCGCGAGTACGTGTCGAAGAGCAGATTCATGACGCGGAGATACTCAGCGCGGTGGCGCGATGCCATGATTTTCGGCTCGCGATAAAATAAATAGTCCCCGTTGGCATCTTTCTGATCGAAGCGCACGTAGCGCGTTGACTTTTCCAGCGGCGCGATGCCGATGCGCGCGTCTTCGAGAAGCTTTGCGGCGACGTTGGAAATATTTTCACACGCGATATGCGCGCCGCCGAGTTGCGCGACGGAATCGTCGCCGTAGCCAACGAGCACGCGGTCATAGAAGGCGCGCGCCTTTTTGAGCGCCGCGCTGTCGTCGGTGGCCGAAGTCTGGGCGCCAAGAAGATCTTTGATCGCGAGCTCAGGATCGCCGAGAAACTCGTCGAGAAACGTCCGGCGCAAACTTTTCGCGGACCGGCTATAACGTGAGAATAACGCGCCGGCTACCTCCTGCGGCAGCTTGAGGCCAAAAACGTTGCTATCGAGATTGGTGAAAAATGGGGCGAGACTTTCCAGTTCCTGTGTCGTAAACTCTTGGGGCATTCGAGGCTGATTCCTAGACAGACCACTTTTGAAATTTGCGTTGTTTTTGAATTACCGAATCGGCAAAAGATATCTCGCGCTTAAAGAGCCTCTGCACAACGACACGGTCCAAGTGTCAGGCCTCCGTTGCCTGGTTATCGACTGAGCGGGGTTTCAGCAACCGGTTTCGACGGGAATACTATGAAGCGACTTCTCCCTCCGGTCGAAATGACATCCTTGCGCGTCCTGGCGGGTTTAAGATTCCCTTGAAGTCGTCTTGCTCATGACATGGTGAAACCGCACACTTTTTGGCTATCTTAATCGGACACTCTAGTAAACTGTAACGGCTCTATAGTGTTTGCCGTTCATGACTCGAAACCTACCATGAACGGCTTGGCCAGCCGTTCACCCCGAGCTTTCAAGGGTTCTTCGAACTCAGACCCGAACCAACTGTTGGGTTCACTAGTTTCGTTTTACATTTCGCAGCTGGTTGATTTCCGTGTTCGCGATGCGCAATACAATTCGATATGAACTCCACCAACCAAGTCGTCCTCATCACTGGCGCGTCGAGTGGCATCGGGCGGTGCCTCGCCCTCGATTTTGCCCAACGAGGCGCGGTCGTGATTGGCTGCGGCCGTTCGCAGGAACGGTTGGATCGGACCTTGGATGAAGTCCGCCGCGCAAGTCCGTCATCGACAATGATCCCTTGTGACGTTGGCAACCGGCAGGAAGTCCAGTCGATGGTGGCCAAAGTCCTCGCCGACTTCGGCAAGATTGACATCCTTATCAACAACGCCGGCATCGGCATGCGCAAGCTGTTCGCCGAAACTTCTGTCGACACCATCGAAGAAATCATGCGCATAAATTATTTCGGCATGGTTTACTGCACCCACGCCGCCCTGCCATCGATGATCGCCCGAGGCGGCGGTCATATCGTAAATATTTCATCGGTGGCTGGGATAATCGGCACCCCCTACCTTTCCGGTTACTGCGCCTCAAAATTCGCCATGAACGGTTTTTCGGAGAGCCTTTACTATGAGTTGAAGCCGCTGGGCATTCACGTCTCGGTCATCTGCCCCGGACCCGTGCGGACGGGTTTTAGTAAGGGTTTTGCCAACAGCAAGCCCAAGTCGCCCGATTTCCTGATGCTGGAGCCGGAGACCGTATCACAGCTGGTTATCCGCGCGATCGCGGGGAAAAAGTTTGAAGTTGTCATGCCGTGGTCACTCGCGCTGATAACGCGCGCCGCGCGCACGGCGCCCGGTCTCTTTCGCTCCGGCGCCCTTCGCGCGTTCCGCTCCTACGTGATCGCACGCAGAAAAGCCGCAGCGTGATCCGCCGTACCGGGAACTAGAAAACAGCGTAAACCGTTAATCAAAGCAAAGGAGGAATCATGAATTCCAAGGTTGTACTACCCTTGCTGTTTATCTTCTCGGTCGTTTACGCCTCCGCCTTTGCCCAGCTGGGACCCAAAGACGGCGGCAACCTGCCGGCGACCGATTTGGAGCGCGTGAAAGTCGACCAGGCCGCGCCGGATTTCACGCTGGAGGATATGACCGGGAGACGAATTTCACTGTTCGACTTTCGCGGCAAGAAAAACGTTGTCCTGGTATTCTATCGTGGCCACTGGTGACCCTACTGCGCACAGCAGCTCGGCGAGCTGAAAGACTTGCTCAAGGAGAAAGACACGGTTGAAATCCTTGCAGTTAGCATCGACAGTCACGATCTCTCAAAAAAGTTCATCCAAAAACTGCAAGAGCGTTCCCCCGGAAACTACGACTTTCCGTTTCTCGAAGACAGGAACCACAAGGTCATCGACCGCTACGGCCTATTTAACCCTGATGGTAAGGGTTGGCCGCATCCAGCGACCTACGTGATCGACAAACAGGGAATCGTGCGCTGGAAGTTCGTCGAGGTGGACTACAGGAAAAGACCGACGAATCAGCAGGTGCTTCAGGCGGTTAACAAAATTTCCTAGGCCCGCGATTTACGTATCACCGCGCTACCTTGCGTAAACTAACCTGCGACGGCTCACCGTTCGAATCCAGGTCCGCGCGATTGTTTACGCGGATTTGTCGACGGAGAACCGCCGACAGCCTCATTGATCTCATAAAAACAACTGGCTTTTTCCGGGATACTCCGAAGTTGGGCGACGATATTTTCCGCTTCGGCGCGCGAGTAGAACAGACCCACCGTGCTCACGTCGCCATCCGGGCGAATTTCATTGACGTAGAGCTTGTCCATTTTGTTTTTACCACGACTTCGGCGTTTTGTAGCCGACTTGTTTGCGTTCCTTCATGAATGCTTTGTAAGTCTCCGGATGAGATTTCACGTTGTAGGGACATACGTCGACGCACAGATGGCAGTATTCGTCGCGCAGGCGGGAGTAGGGATAACACTTCTCCAGATCGATCAACCAGCGCTTGGTACCTTGCGTCATGACATGACCCCTGGGGAATGGCGTCGCCGGGACAGTTGAGCTGGCAGACATTGCAGTTCATGCAAAAGTCCTGAACGCCGAACTCAAGAGGCTTGTCCTCGGTAAGGGGCAAGTCCGTCGTGACGAAGCCGGGGCGAAAACTCGCGCCGTATTCTTTGTTGATCAGGCTCCCGTGGCGCCCCAGCTCTCCGAAGTTCGAATTCGTTATTAATCTCAAGACGGCGAAGCAGATCGGGTTAACAATTCCTCCCAATGTTCTGGCTAGAGCCGACAAAGTAATCCGATGACCGAACAATCTAAAATCCAAAAGCGGCCCCCGTAGACGAAAATCCAAAATCGGTAGGCGATTCCGCCGAATGTGCTTGCAAGAGCGAAAAACGTCATTAGATGAATTGCCCACGGGAAACGAGGAAATCCCGTCAGGAATCGCCTATGTTAAGCGGTAACGTTCGAAGAGTGATTTATGAAGAGAGAGAAATGAGGCTGGAATGGTTGTATCGCTTAGACAAATACATCTCTTGCGACAATCTCAAGCTCTGTGAATGGCGGAGCAATAGTTGGCGTCGCTCCCTGAAGGGTGGCTGCCAGCCGATAGCCATCTGCTTCTGGCAGATAAATCTCGATAACCTCCTGCTCGGGATCCACGATCCAGTATGCAGGGACGCGGTAGCGGGCATAAATCTGGGCCTTGGTTACTCGGTCAGTGCGACTTGTTCCTGGCGACAGGATCTCTATCACTAGATCAGGAACGCCCTCGATGGCCCTCTCAGTGATGATGTGCTGACGGTCTTTAGATACGAAAAGAAGGTCAGGTTGCAGCACCGAAGTAGACTCTAAGATGAGATCGATGGGAGCATAGAAGAGTTTGCCTAAGTCACGTTGCTTAATGTAATGAGCAAGAAGAACGAAAAGATTTCCCGAGGCTGTTTGATGCTTTGTGCTAGGGGCTGGCGTCACGGTAAGTTCTCCTTCGAGAATCTCATACCGGTTGCGATCGTTGGGCAAAAGGACGTAGTCCTCATAGGTGAGAACAATCTTCCCTTTCGGAATGTGCATGGGAGTAGACATCCAGGCCTCGGTTCGTTTGATATTTTTATCACGCAGGTATTTTACCGTCAATGAATCACAAGCCTGCGGATCTGCTTATGGAGCAGCCGAAGAAGTTTGAGTTCATTATAAATCTCAAGGCGGCAAAACAGATCGGGCTGACGATCCCGCCGAACGTGCTGGCAATGGCGGATTGAGTTATTCGTTAGGCGCGAGGCGTGAGTGGTTAGCAGCAAAAAGCGGGAGGAAAACATGCCCTCTATGGTTAACTCTCTCTTTCCTTCGTGTTCTTCGTGACCTTCGTGGTAGATCCTGAATGTTGTCAGAATTGTAGCCTGGATGGAGCGAAGCGGAATCCAGGAAGGTGACATGGGACGTGGCAGAGGCAACGGCGTGCGTGAATGAAGAAACCCGGATTACGCTTTGCTCCATCCGGGCTACGAGGGGAATCCTCCATTTTCATTCTCTGTGGGCGAGCGTAAGATCATGAATCACTTCGTGGTAAATCCTAATTTGTCAGTGGTTAAATAATCTTTTCCGGCGGCGCGGCATCTGCCGTTATCATCCAGATAAGCTTGCCGTCGCGCGCTTGAATTTTTGCGGCGGGATAATTCGTCGCGCTTGCCTGGCCGCCGAGCAGCTCTTTCACGATGGCCGCTTTGCTTGAGCCGGCGACGAGGAAGATGACTTCCTTTCCAGCGTTCAACACCGGCAACGTCAGCGTCAACCGATAGGTATTCATTTTATCAACATATACCGCCGCAACGAGATGCTCTTCTTCGTTCAACGCGGCGCTTCCCGGAAAAAGCGACGCGGTGTGGCCGTCTTCGCCCAGGCCGAGCAAGATTAAATCGAAGCGCGGTAGCGCGCCGTCAGCGAGTTCGAAGAACTTTTTCAATTCGGCTTCATATTCCCGCGCCGCAATTTGCGGTGCTTTCTCACCGGCCATGCGGTGCACGTTTTCCTGCGGAATCTGAATCTTCGATATCAGCGTTTCTTCAACCATCCGGTAATTGCTCTCCGGATGATCCGGCGGCACGCAGCGCTCGTCACCCCAGAATAGATGAACGCGGTTCCAAGAAAGGCGCTGCGCAAAACCGGGCGTAGCGAGCAGCGTATACAGCGCCTTGGGAGTCGAGCCGCCAGATAGGGCAACCGTGAACCGGCCTGCTAATTGAATCGCCTGCCTGGCCAGCCGGACGAATTCTTCCGCCGCGCGCTCGCTTAGATCGGCGTTGTCGCGGCAGATGATGATTTGCCGTTCAGCCATGGGCTCTAAAGGCGGCGTAGTAGGCTGCGCCCTGTAGGGCGGTCTGCTCGTTCAAGATTACCCGCACGGGTATGGCGGAAAGAAGTTCGCCGTAGCGGCCCTTGTCGGTGAACGCGCGCATAAAAGTTTGATCCTGGAGTTTTCCAAGAATTTTCGGCGCGATGCCGCCGCCCAGGTAAATGCCGCCGGTGGCTTTGGCGCGCAGCGCCAGGTTGCCCGCCTCCGCGCCGTACACCGAAACGAACAGCTCCAGAGCCCGCTCGCAGATCGCGCTCTCGCCTGCCAGCGCGAGCTGCGTCACCACGGCGCTCCGGTCATCGGCCGCGGCGAGTTTATCGGTTAGCCAGCGAGGTTCCTCGAGCCGTCCGCTCTGTTTGAGGTATTCATAAATATTCCACAGTCCGGGGCCCGATACGACGCGCTCGTAGCTTACGTGGCCGAACTTGCCGATCAGGTAGCGCAAAAGCTCGACTTCGACCTCGTTGCGCGGCGCGAAGTCGCCGTGGCCTCCCTCCGATGCGGATGGAAAATATTCCTCGCCGTTATCGAATAGCGCCGCTTCGCCCAGGCCGGTGCCGGCCGCGATCAGCGCCTTGTTGCCGGGCCTCTTGCCTTTGCCTGAATTTAGCGTGAAAAGCTCGCGCGGCTTGAGCGTGAAGATTCCATAGGCAGCGGCCTCGAGATCATTCAACAAGGTGACGGTTTTGAGCTTGAACGCCTTAGCCACCTGACCGGCGCGAATCACCCACGGCAGATTGGGTGTCTTCACTTTCCCGTCGATCACCGGACCGGCGACGCCGAAGCACGCCCGAAGTATCGGCTGTGTTTGATGGGCGCGAAATTCTTTGAGAACCGCCTCCAGGCCCGAGTAGTCTTTGCTAGGAAAGGTTTCTTTGGCCTCAACTTTAAGCTTGCCGCTTCGCAGTGAGTACAGCGCCAGACTAGTCTTGGTGCCGCCGATATCGCCGGCGAGAATGAATTTCTGGCTTGCCATGATGGTTTTTGAAATAACGCGATTGGTGATCTTGCCGGAGTTCTACGGCCTGCGCCAGCGCCGCCCGTCGTGCTGCATGAATTCGTCCGCTTCCCGGGGACCCCAACTGCCGGCCTCGTAGTTGGGAAAGTTTTTTGGCTTGCTGAGGTTCCAAACCTGAATAATCGGATCCATCAGCGACCAGGCCAGCTCCACCCAATCGTGACGCGTGAACAGCGTCGAATCTCCCTCGATACAATCCTCCAGCAGCGCTTCATACGCCTCCGGCGAGCTGTTGCCGAAGGCCTCCTCGTAATTAAAATCAAGGCTGAGCGGACGGATGACTATGTCATGTCCGGGCGGTTTGACTTCAAAGGTTAAGGATACGCCTTCATCCGGTTGAATGCGCATGACCAAGACGTTGGGGTTGACGTCTTCCACGGCGTGGGACTTGAACAACAACAGAGGTGGCCGCTTGAACTGTATAGCGACTTCGGTCACGCGCTTGGCCATGCGCTTGCCCGAGCGAAGATAAAAGGGCACGCCTTCCCAACGCCAGTTGTCGACGAAGAGCCGGATTGCCGCGTAGGTTACCGTCGGCGAGGTCTTTGAGACGCCCGGTTCCTGTCGATAACCGACCACCTCTTCGCCGTCGACCTTGCCCGGACCGTACTGTCCCCGCACCGCCGCTCCCGCTACTTCCTCCGGCGCCACTTGGCGCACCGATCTCAGCAGTTTGCCTTTCTCGTCGCGCACCGCGTCGGCGTCGAGACCCACCGGCGGCTCCATCGCCGTCATGCACAGCAACTGCAGCAAATGATTCTGAAACATGTCGCGCACGACGCCCGCTTCCTCGTAATAACCGCCGCGGTTCTCCACGCCGACGGTTTCCGCCGCGGTAATCTGCACGTGGTCGACATAGCGGCGGTTCCAAATCGGCTCGAAGACGGCGTTAGCGAAACGGAGGACCATGATATTCTGCACGGTTTCTTTGCCGAGATAGTGATCGATCCGGTAGATCTGTTTCTCATCGAGCACTTCGTGCACTCGGCGATTGAGCTCGCGCGCGGTTTGCAAGTCAGTGCCGAAGGGTTTCTCAATTACCACTCGGCTGCGCGGCTCGCCGTCGGTTTCCTTCGGCGCCAACCCCGCGGCTGCGATGCGCTCGACGACCGCTCCGTAAAGGTCCGGCGGCGTTGCCAGATAAAAAACCCGCGCTGGCAGCACGCGGCTGCCGCGGTCGAAGCCGTCGATAAGATCTTTCAAGCTCTGATAGCCGTCGTTCTCCTCGTAGCCGCCGCGCACGTAATACAGTGTACTGGCGAACTGCTGCCACACCGCTTCATCTTTCAAGCCGGTCCTGGAGAATGCGCTGACTGCTTCGCGCATCTTCTCGCGAAAGGCCTCATGGGTCATTTCGCTGCGCGCGTAACCGACCACGGCGAAGCGCTCCGGCAAGCGCTTTTCTAAAGCGAGATTGTAAAGCGCGGGGATTAGTTTGCGTTTGGTGAGGTCGCCCGACGCGCCGAAGATCGTCACCACGCAGGCGTGGGGCTTCTTGCCGCCGGCTAAACCTTGGGGCAAATAGTAGTGCGGGTCGCTGGCCATTGCCGTCTAGTCCTTTTTTACGGCGTGGCCGCCGAACTCGTTGCGCAGCGCGGCGGTGACTTTGGCCGCAAAGGAATCGCCTTGGCGTGAAGCAAAACGCGCGAAGAGTGAAAGCGTCAGGACCGGCGCGGGCACGCTTCTATCGATCGCTTCCTCCACCGTCCAGCGTCCCTCGCCGGAATCTTCGACGTAACCCTTGATCGATGAAAGTCGCGGGTCTTTCGCAAAGGCGCTTTCGCAGAGTTCCAGGAGCCATGAACGCACAACGCTCCCCTGGTTCCACAGATGAGCGATTTTCCCCAGGTCGAGATCGAATTGAGACGCATTGAGCAGCTCAAATCCCTCGCCGTAGGCTTGCATCATGCCGTACTCGACGCCGTTATGAATCATCTTGACGAAATGGCCCGCGCCGCTGGGACCGGCGTGGAGATAGCCGTCTTTGGGTGCGAGGGTCTTGAAGATCGGCACAAGCCGCTCGACGATCTCTTTGTCGCCGCCGACCATCATGCAGTAGCCGACCTGCAAACCCCAGATGCCACCGCTGGTACCGGCGTCAACGAAGTGAAAGCCTTGCTGCTTGAGCTTTTCGGCGCGGCGAATGGAATCTTTGTAGTTGGAGTTGCCGCCGTCAATGATGACATCGCCTTTGGTCAAATTCGGCCGCAATTGGTCGATGGTCTGATCGACGGGGTCGCCCGATGGAACCATCAGCCAGATGGCCCGCGGCGGGCTCAGTTGCTTGATAAAGTCCGCAAGAGAATGGGCGCCCAAGGCGCCTTTGTCGACAACATGTTGAATCGCCTCGGGGCTGCGGTCGTAACTGACCACTCGATGGCCGCCGAGCACAAGCCGTTCGGTCATGTTGGCGCCCATGCGGCCGAGACCGATCATGCCCAATTCCATAGTCGTTCCTCCTTCCGGTTAAAGAATGGCGATTCCAAACGTTCCAGCAGTTCAAGCCGTTTCAGCCGTATCTCTTTTAGTCGGTTTGAACTGTTCGAACGATTTTGAAACGGCTGCCCTGCTTCGTTCTGAGCCGTTAAGACCGGACTGCCTGCACTAACCGATCCAGTCCGCTCAAGGTTTCGCCGCCAAGATTGATTCTGAGCACGCGCCGCCGCCGTTGCTTAAGCGCCGTTAAATCGCCTAGCGCTTGAGCTTGAATTAACGCGTCGAAGGTATAGTTCGTCTCCGGCACGGCTAAATTATCGGCAGGCTGATCGACGATTTGTAATACCAATGCCGAATTCGGCCCTCCTTTGTGGAGCTGTCCGGTGGAATGGAGAAAGCGCGGGCCAAAACCGAGCGTGGTGGCCACCCCTAGCCGGTCGCGGATGATCCTTGAGACCTCCCGCAATCTTGCGGCGTGTTCGGGCGACGGCGTCAGGTATGCCTGGACAACGACATAATCGCGCGTCTTTTTCTTGCCCAGCCATGACGCAACCGCTTGGCGCAATTGGCCGTCATCGCTAACGGCGACTTCATCTCTCAGTATCGCGCCCGCTTTCTTGCCGCCGGCGCTCTCGCTCATCGCTTTCTTGGCCAAATCCTTGGCGAGTTGAACATCGGGCTGATTGAAAGGATGGATACCGATGGCCGCCCCTGCGGCCGCCACGGCGAATTCCCACCGGAAAAACTCCTGGCCGAGATCGAGCTTGTCGTTCAAATCAATGCGCGCCACCGGGTGGCTGTTCTCTTGCAGCGCCGCCACCTGGCGGTCAAGGCGGTGATTCTCGTCACCCTTCAGGCGCAAGTAAACGAAGAACCGATCGTCGCCATATTTCTCGGGCGCTCCGTCGCCTTCATTGGCCACCGGCACGATGCCCTTTTTCTCTTTGCCCGTGCTTTCGGCGATCAGTTGCTCGACCCAATCGGGAAAAGCGCCCAGCGACGGCGAGCACAAGAACGTTACTTTGTCGCGCTTTGCCAGCGCCAGTTCCCCCAGCGCCGCGCCCAGCGCCAGCGCGGGATTTTGACTCTCCTCCACTAGAGCGCCGCAGCTTTCGCTCATTCGACGGGCGCGCGCCAGCAGAGCGCCAATATCAACGCCGATAAGCGCAGCCGGAACCAAACCAAATACCGTAAGGGCGGAATAGCGGCCGCCGATGTCTTCCGGCGCATTGAAAGTCGCGCGGAATTTTCTTTCCGCGGCGAGCTTCTCCAGCGGGGTACCCGGATCGGTGATGGCAACGAAATGCTGGCCGGGATCATCCTTGATCCGTTTTAATTTATCCCAGAAGTAGAAGAAGAATGAGTTGGTCTCCGTGGTCGTGCCCGACTTGCTCGAAACTAGAAATAGGCTCTGCGCCAAATCAATTTTCGTTTCCACGCTTTTCACTGCGCCGGGATGGGTGCTGTCGAGCATGACTAGCTCGGGATGACCCGGAGCATTGCCGAAAGTCTTCTGAAAGACCTCGGGCGCGAGGCTCGATCCCCCCATACCGAGAAGCACGACATAGCGGATACCGTCGGCCTTTGCCTTGCCGGCGAAGGCAGCCAGATTAGCGACGTCTTGCGCCATCTTCTGCGGCAAATCCAACCAGCCAAGGCGGTCCGCCAGTTCGGGTTGCGGCGTGGACGACCAGATCGTCCAGTCTTTTTTCCATATCCGGCCGGCGAACCCCGCCGCCTGCCAACTTTTCAGGCGCCGCTGGACCCGAGCCTGATACTTTCCTAGCTCCAGCTCCTGGCGATTTAGCTCTCCGCCAACCATCGATTGTCGCTTTTTCTCCAGCGCTGAAAGTAGCGCGTCGAAGGACGCGGCGAAGGCAGCCACACCATCTTGCTGTAGCTTTTCGGCGATAATATTGAGATCGATTCCCAGCGCTTTCAGCCGTCCTAACGCCGCCGCCGCCTGATCGAGATTTTCTCGCACCGAGCTATCGATCACTTTGCCATGATTTTTAAAAGCATTGAGCGTTTCGGGCGGCATAGTGTTGACTGTTTCCGGGCCGATCAGATTTTCCACGTAGAGAACGTCGGAGTAAGCGGGGTTTTTTGTGCCGGTGCTGGCCCACAGCGGTCTTTGCACTCTGGCACCGCGCTGGCGCAGTGCGGCGAATCCCTCGCCATGAAAGATCTCGCGGAACCGGTTGTAAACCAGCTTGGAATTGGCGACGGCGATTTTGCCCAGCAGGCTCTGCGCCTGCGGCGTACCTAAACTCGCCAGGGCCCGATCCACCATCGTATCCACACGGCTAACGAAGAACGATGCCACAGACGCGATCTTGGACGGCTCGGCGCAGCGTTCCAAGCCTTTGATGTAGGCGCGCGCCACGGCCTCGTAATGGCTTATGGAGAACATCAAGGTCACGTTGACGCTCACGCCGTCGGCGATGAGCGCTTCGATGGCGGGAATCCCCTCGGGCGTCGCCGGCACCTTGATCATCAGATTTGGCCGGTTTACGGCCGCTTTCAAGCGCTTTGCTGCGCTGATCGTGCTTTGAGTATCGTGGGCGAGATGGGGCGACACCTCCAGGCTCACGTATCCGTCTCCCCCTTGCGTCTCGTCGAACACCGGGCGCAGGACGTCGGCGGTCATTTGAATATCTTCGATGGCCAACTGCTCGTAGAGTTTTTCCACGGCGGCGCTGGGATCGCCCGCGAGCGCGACGGCTAGCGCCTCATCGTAGTCCGTGCTCCCTGCGATGGCCTTCTCAAAGATCGTGGGATTACTGGTGACGCCGCGGACGCCATCCTCTTGCACCATCCGCTTCAGCTCGCCGCTGCGGATCAAATTGCGCCGAATATAGTCGAGCCAGACGGACTGTCCTTGTCCGAGCAATTCATTCAGAGGGTTCATGATGTCTCTCCCTTACTTCGCTTTGCCGTAGCGTTTTTCGAGGGCTTTGATCTTCTCGATGCGGCGGCGGTGACGCTCTTCACCGTTGAAGTTCGCAGCCAAGAAGTTGTTCACCAGCTCGCGCGCAAGCTCTACGCCGATCACCCGAGCCCCCAACACAAGAATATTCATGTCGTCATGCTCGACGCCCTGGCGCGCCGAGTAGGTATCGTGACAAAGCCCGGCCCGAATGCCGGGTATTTTATTGGCTGAAACCGAAGCGCCCACGCCGCTGCCACAGACGAGCACGCCGCGCTCCGCGGCGCCGTCCAACAGCACCTTGCTCACGGCTTCGGCGAAGTCCGGATAGTCCACGGGATCTTCGCTGGTTGTCCCTAGGTCGATCACCTCGTGGCCGCGGTGACGCAAATAGTCGAGGAGAATTTGTTTCAGCTCGAACCCCGCGTGATCGGCGCCGATGGCGACGCGCATTTTTTATTTTTCCACCAGCGCGAGAGCGCGCTCGACAACATGTTCCACGGTAAAGCCCAATCTTTCAATCACCACATTTCCGGGGGCCGAGGCGCCGAAACGCTCTACCCCGATGACGTCGCCGCCGTCGCCGACGTAGCGATGCCACCCTTGCGGCAGAGCCGCTTCCACAGCAAGTCGCGACCGCACAGGCCGGGGCAAGACTGAGTCGCGATATTTCTGAGACTGCGCATCGAAGAGTTCCCAACTGGGCATGGAAACAACGCGCGCCTGAATATTTAGCTGCGCGAGCTTTTCCCGCGCCGCGATGACCAAGGCCACTTCTGATCCGGTGCCGATCAAAATTATATCGGGCCTGCCATCCGGTGCGTCAGCCAGGACGTAAGCTCCTTGTCGCAGTCCGCCGGCTGCGGCGAACTGTGTGCGATCGAGGGTCGGCAGATTTTGACGGGTCAACGCCAGCGCCACCGGACCATCGCGACTCTCGATGGCAAACCTCCATGCCACGGCGGTCTCATTGGCGTCGCAAGGACGAATTACGACCAGGCGCGGTATGGCGCGCAGCGCGGCCAACTGCTCGACCGGTTGGTGCGTCGGGCCGTCCTCGCCGACACCGATGCTGTCATGCGTAAAGACATAGATCACGCCCAGCTCCATTATTGCCGCGAGCCGGATCGACGGGCGCAGGTAATCGGAAAATATGAGGAAGGTCGAGCCGAAGGGAATGATTCCGCCATGGGCCGCCATGCCGTTCAGCGCCGCGCCCATGCCGTGCTCGCGCACCCCGAAGTGCAAGTTGCGTCCGCCGTAGCCCCAACCGCCCCCCGCCGACCCCTGGCTATCGGTGCACTCTCTCTGCTGGGCTTTGAAAATCACCCAGCTTCTGCAGCACCGTGAACGTTGATGGATTCAAATCCGCCGAGCCGCCGATCAATGTCGGAAGCTTGGGCGCTATCGCGTTTAAAACTTTCCCCGATGCCGCCCGGGTCGCCAGCCCCTTCGCGTCCGGGGGAAATTCGGGAATCGCCGCTTCCCAACCCATCGGCAAAACGCCGCGGAGCGCGTCTTCCAGCTCTCTCGCCATGTCGGAAAATTCCCTCGCATAGGAGGAGAACCGCTCATTCCATTCCGCCTCAGCCCGTTCTCCCTTGCCGATTGCCTCGCGAAAATGCGCCAGCGCCGGATCCGGAATGAAAAACGGTTGCTCCGCCGGCCAGCCCAGGTTCTTTTTTGTCAGCTTGACTTCTTCTTCCCCCAAAGGCGACCCATGCGCCTCGAAGGTGTCCTGCTTCCCCGGCGATCCGTATCCGATATGCGTGCGTAAAATTATCAACGATGGCCGGGTCGTCTCGCCGCGCGCGGCGCCGAGCGCCTGGTCGATGGCCTCGATATCATTCCCGTCGTCCACCGTTTGCGTGTGCCAGCCATAGGCCTCGAACCGCATCGCGCAGTTTTCCGTGAACGTCAAGTCAGTGGAGGCAGCGAGCGAAATGTGGTTGTTGTCGTAGAGGTAAATCAATTTGGCCAATTTCAGATGGCCGGCGAGGCTGGCGGCTTCCGCTGCCACGCCTTCCATCAAGTCGCCGTCGCTGACGATGCCGTAGGTAAAGTGATTGACGACCTCGAATCCCGGGCGGTTGTAGCGCGCCGCCAGGTACGCTTCCGCCATGGCCAAGCCGACGCCGTTGCCGAAACCTTGACCGAGCGGTCCCGTGGTTGTTTCTACTCCTGGCGTCAGCTTGCGCTCAGGATGGCCGGGCGTGCGGCTCCCCCACTGGCGGAATTGTTTGATCTGTTCGAGCGGAAGATCGTACCCGGTAAGATGAAGCATGCTGTAAAGCAGCATCGAGGCATGCCCGGCGGAGAGGACGAAGCGGTCGCGGTCGGGCCATGAGGGATTGCGCGGGTTATGGCTTAGAAAGCGCGTCCATAAAACATAAGCCGCCGGCGCAAGCCCCATGGGCGCCCCCGGATGGCCGGAGTTTGCCTTTTGCACCGCATCCATCGATAAGGTGCGGATCGTGTCGATACACAACGCGTCAATACTTTGACTCGCCATAAGTAAACGTCTCCCACCCGTTCCAATGCGCAATGGCTGTACCATCTGACAGAAATTTCGCAGTTAGATTTTTATTCGATTGAGCAAGCATTGGACCCTAGCTTATACTATGCCTCTCTGCTTCAGCTGACGCAAAAGAGTCAAGGTACTATGCATCCCAAGATGATGGTGTTCACAGTCTGATAGTAGGCGTTTTAAATCGTCTAACGTATCAATATCATAACTATAATTCAGAAGCTCGTAATTAACGCCCAGCTCGGCCAACTTTTCGACGCTGCGCGCCAGCACATCGTTGCGGCTCCAGACGATGTCTTGGAAAATGTCAAAAATCGGTCGGCCCATGCCCACGAGATAATAACCCCCATCCTCGCTCGGCCCAAAGACAAGATCGCAGTCGGATTTCTGCAAAGAAGCATAAGCCCGCTCAAACGTAGTCAATGGGAGCGCCGGCAGATCGCTTCCGATCAATACGACATTACCGAATCCAAATTCGAAGACCTGCTTAAACGCGTTGCTCATTCGCGCGCCAAGATCACCGCCCTTCTGAGCGAAACAGGAAAACCCCAGCGTGGCGAAGTTTTCAAAGTAGCCCCGCGCTTCATCCGGCGTAAACGCAATAAACAATTCCGCTCTGCCAAATTGCGCGACGCTCTTCAGCTGATCCGCTAACAACGCCCGCGCCAGATCAGCCGCTTCTAAAAACGTCAAGGGCGGGACCAGCCTGGTTTTCACCTCGCCCGGCTCGGGAGCCTTCGTCATTATGATCAGTGCGTTCTTCTGCATTATTCACGGATGGGAAAAAAATGTTACGTAGTAAATTCCAAGGCGTGAGCATCGATGTCCGCGTTACCGGCCGTCGCTATAGTAACGTTTCAGCCGTTGCGGCGAGACGCCCATCAGATAGAGCGACTTGAGCATCCACATTCTAAAGATCGTGCGCCAGACACCACCCGATTCCCAGCGCCGCGCGGAGGTAATAACTTTGCTTCTCAAACAGGCCACCTCGCCGAGGCGCTTGAGCGCGCGGCAGAAGGCGATGTCTTCCATGAGCGGAATCTCCGGGAAGCCGCCCATCCTTTGGAACACTTCGCGCCGGACGAAAATCCCCTGATCACCGGTGCCGACCTTGCTCAACCGCGAGCGCAGGCTGATCATCGCACCGATCACTCGCAGCATCCAATGATCGCCGTCCAGTTGAATATCGAAGCGTCCGCCCACGAAGCGCGGATCGCCAAGCGCGTCTCTTATGTCGCTAAAAGCGGTCGGTGGCAGCCGCGTGTCGGCGTGCAAAAACAGTAACACATCGCCGGTTGCCCGCCGCGCGCCGTAATTCATCTGCGCCGCCCGCCCGCGCGGCGACGTTAATACTTCGACACCGAATTGCCGGCAGATCGCCTGCGTGCCGTCGCTGCTGCCACCATCGACAAGTATCAACTCGTCGGGCTTGAGTTGCATGAGCGCCCGCAGCAGCGCCGCGATGGTTCTTTCTTCGTTAAGGATGGGAACAACAACCGAGATGCCCATGGGCGATCCTTATTTTGGCTCCGCGCCGTTCAGCCGCCAGTCATAATCATGGTCGAGACCGCCCCGGTAGTTCTTCAACTTTTCCACAAGAGATCCAGTCGCGTACTTGTTCCAATGTTCGATCAGCCCCTCGGTGCTGCCACCGAAATCTTCTTGGAACCAAACATAAATGCTCGACACCTTGAGCTTGCCATTCATAATGGCGACGCCGCGGGGATGGTTGATGAACTCCCGCGCGCCTTTTTCGAGCAGCGCCTCGGTGTTTTCACCGGTATAGGCAACCGGCTGCAGGTTCGGACAACCGAGGCTGGCGCAGTTGACGGCGTAGTGCACTCGGTTGTCCTTCCAGATCGGGCGCAGAATGCGGTGCTCAATATCGTCCAGCGAAAGTTTTTCGCCTTCGATGGTCAATAGCTTCGCGCCCCAGGGCCCGCGTGTGAAAAAACCGGGTGAAATATTGATATCGCGAATCGACTCCACCGGAAAGCGCGAAAGAATAACCTCCACCGTGAGCGCATTGTAAAGATTGATCCAATATGCCCTCTGCTCAGCCCGGTTGTAGGTGGAAATCGGCGCCGCCTGCAGCGCGTCGAGATAGGTTTTCAACTGAGCGCGCTCTTGCGGACTGATCGCCGCGTAACGAACAAGATTGATGCCCGAGGGATGGGGCGCGACAATATACTTCTTGAGGAACGACTCCCACGCGCCGTGATCGATTTTCTGTTTACTCGCTGCATCATGCTTCCGCCAGCGCGGCCAAAGCTCCGCCTTAGGCGCCGCCTCCAGCAGAGCCGGTCCAAATACAATAACAAGACCCAAGATAGCGTGAATCGACTTCATTGGTATTGAGGCCCGATACTCCTGACCTTTCACCCTAACTAAAGTCGCTCAACGCCGCCACGCCAGCCACTTCGCAAATACTTTTTTCACCGTCGGCGTTAGCTTGGCGCGCATGTAGGCGTCGCCGATTTTGCGCAACACCTCCGCCTGAGTGGGATAAGAGTGTATGGTCGACGACAAAACACCGACGTTCTGTTTCGCTACCATCGCCAAGGTCAATTCACCTAGCATCTCACCGGCGTGGCGCGCCACGATGGTTCCACCGAGAATCTTACCAGTTTTCTTGTCGTAGTGAACCCGCGCGAAACCGTCGTCTTCTCCGTCGAGGATCGCGCGGTCAACGTGATTCAGATGCTCGGTGATCGTTGCGACATCGAAGCCGGCGGCTTTGGCGTCTTTTTCATAATAGCCCACATGGGCGACTTCCGGATCGGTATACGTGCACCATGGAATTACGAGATCGGTTACCTTGCGCCGCGCCATAAAAAGCGCGTTCGCAATGACGATACGCGCCATGGCATCGGCAGCGTGGGTGAATTTATAGCGCGAGCAGATATCGCCGGCGGCGAACACGCGCGGATTCGTCGTGCGCATCCGCTCGTCCACCAGCACGCCGCCGCGCGCATATTTCACGTTTGCGGCATCCAAACCCAACCCTTCCAGATTCGGCTGCCTGCCAACGCAAACGAGGATCGCGTCGCAGTCGATTTCTTCGACATTGCCTTCCACTGCCACCGACACGCGCTTAGCCGCGCCATTGCCACTCACCCGCTTAATCATGCCGCGCGTAACGACCCGGACGCCTTCGCGGTCCATTTGCATCCGCACGATGGCGGCGGCGTCACAGTCTTCTTTCGGTAGAATCTCCATTCCGTCCGTGATGGCAGTCACTTCGCTACCGAAGCGGCGAAAAGACTGGGCCAGCTCGCAGCCAATGGGTCCTGTGCCAATGACAACCAACCGGCGCGGCAATTCGGTAAGCGTGAAGATCGTTTCGTTGGTGTAGCAGCCAGCTTCTTTGAGGCCAGGTATGGGCGGCTCAGCGGCGCGCGCACCGGTAGCGATAACCGCGCGGTGGAATTCCAGGCGCTTGCCCTCGATCTCAACCGTGGACGGCCCGGCAAATTGCCCATGACCGATATAGACATCCACGCCGAGTTTTCGAAACCGTTCCGCCGAGTCATGTTGGCTGATGCCTGCGCGCAGCCGCCGCATGCGCGCCATCGCCGCAGCGAAGTCCGCTTTGGATTGCGTATCGGAGTGGATGCCGAACTCCGTAGCGTTGCGAGAATCGAACGCTGCGCGCGCCGCGCGGATGACGCCTTTAGACGGTACGCAACCGACATTCAAACAGTCGCCGCCCAGCAGATTGCGTTCGATCAGCGCGACTTTGGCGCCCAGCCCAGCGGCGCCAGCGGCACTAACCAATCCGGCTGTACCCGCGCCGATAACGACGAGATTGTATTTGCCATTGGGTGTCGGATTGACCCAGCGCGGCGGATGGCAGTTTTCGATCAACATCCGGTCATGGGGATCGTCGACCAGCATCATCTTATCGAACGTCGTCGGCTGGTGATCGAATCCACGCCGCACCGTGCCCGCTGCCACGCTGCCTTCCTGCTGTTGCTCCGCCGCGCGCAAAGCTTTGCGCGCGATACGCGTCACGACCAAAACCACCGCGAGCGTCGCCGCAAGCCCGACGTATTTCAAGATTTGTTGGTACAACCCCGCCGAGACGTCCATTTGGCCGGCAATCGCATCGCGCGCCGCCGCGCCGATGTAGACGAATAGAAATGTCGCCGGCAGCATGCCAAGCAAGTTGGCGAGCGCGTAGGCTGCCGGGCGCACTGCGGTGAGACCCAATAAATAATTCAGCAACACGAAGGGAAACACCGGGCTCAATCGCATCAATAGAACCATCTTGAAGCCTTGACGGCCGATCGCCTGGTCGAGGGAGTGGAACTTCGGATTCGCCGCCGCCCAAGTCGCGACCTTTTCACGGAGAAAGCTGCGCGCGAGAAAAAAAGCGCAGAGCGCGCCGAGGTTGGCGCCCAGCACTACGACAATAAAGCCGGTCGTCAATCCAAATAGGGTGCCCGACCCGATTGTAATCGCGCTGCCGGGAATAAACAGCACGGTGCAGATAATATAGACCAGAACCACGACGACTGGGCCGATGGTTCCGAGCGAGCGCACGTAGCTCTCAAAATGCATGAACCATTCGCGAATCGGCAGCAATAGAACTGCCGCCACGAGCGCGCTCAGCAGCAGGACGATCAGAATAGGCTTGCTCGCCTTCATACCTATGACTCAAGGCAAGTGAGATCCAATGTCCTGACCCGGAAGTTCGTCACACAATTCGTCATTCCGGGCAAGCTGACGATAGCTAGCGCGACCCGGAATCCAGGGTAAGGGCGGGTTTGAAACCCGCCCCTACAAGCTACCGCTTTCGCGGGTATGACGGTGCGAAGGCCACCGACTTCTTTTGCGAACTTCTGGGTCAGGACAGTAGCGCGCCGCCGCAACTGCTGCCAGAACCGGCCGTGCAGGCGTAGCAGTGATTGCCGATGGTAATGGACCTTTCTAGAACTTGATCCAATGACGTCAGCGATCCGATGTTAAGCGCTTCGCCGCGGGCGTCCCGGAGGGAAAGACCGAGCATTTGATTGAAGTCGCAGTCGTAAATCGCACCGTCCCAGCCAACGCTGATCAGATACCGGCACATTACTTGATCTAAAGTGGCGGCATTAAAGTTGTCGGCCAGTAGTTTCATGTACCGATCAAATTCACCGCGCAACCTGAGGTGCGTCTCATAGCGCGTGATCGGCATGTTGCTGAGACAATAGAGATGATTGAAGACGATGCCGAATTGGTCGTTGAGAATTCGTTTGTAGTCCCGTTCGAGCTTGTCTTGGGCTGGCGGGAGATGCGGCTCGACGGGGTTGTAAACTAGATTTAAAACCAAATCCGAGTCCGGCTGCCCGTAGCCGATTTGATTGAAAATCTGCAATGCTCGAATGCTCAAATCAAAGGTTCCTTTGCCGCGTTGTTTATCGACGTTTTCTTCCGAATAACAGGGCAACGAACACACCAGTTCCACATTTTGGCGCTTAAAAAATTCGGGCAGATAATCCTTTCCCGGCTCAAAGATCACCGTCAGATTGCAGCGGTCCATCACATGGCGGCCCAGTTTGCGCGCTGACTCGACCAGGTAATCGAAGTCAGGGTGCAACTCCGGCGCCCCGCCGGTGATATCGAGAGTTGGAATCTCCGTGCTCGCCAGAAAGCGCAGCACCGCGTCGACGTTCTACCGGCTCATCATCTCATTGCGCGTCGGCCCGGCTTCGACATGGCAGTGAATACAGGCCAAATTGCAATACCGCCCCAAGATTTACCTGCAGTACATCAACGGCGCGGCGTTTTAGTGCCGTCACCTTTAATGAAGTCTCTGTGCAAAAGGTTGCATGGAAGATCACCCTCACCTCGATCCTCTCCCGTCAAGGGACTGGCAGCATAATATTTATCATGCTCGTAACACCTCCCTGTCCCCTGTCTCCCCTTCGCCATCTCTGTTCTTACGGACAGCAATTGGAGTCCGGACCGCACACACCGGCGGAAATCTTTGTAACTTTATAATCCATACCCTTTGGTCTCGCGCGGATGGCGCTTGTGGTCACGCGAGCAGTCGAACACGCCGGCGTTTTCCATGACGACTTCGTCCCGCGGCGGAACGAGAATGAATTGCCCGGCGTAGGGTGCTTGCGAATAAAGCTTGAACGTTTTGTCGCACACGGCCGTACGCGCGCCGCGCGCCAGGGTATGGCCATCGTCATCGACGACTTGTTTCCACGGCCCGCGGTAAATCACCGCCTGGTTGCGCTCTATGCAGGGGCCTTCTTTGCCCTTGTAAGCCGTCACCGTAATGGCGCGAAATTCGATGCCCTCGACGGTTTGATACGCTTCGCTGCGAAACTCTTCAATCTGCATTCCATGAAACTTCGCTTCTTCAAAAGCGCGCAGCAACTCCTCTTCTTGAAAAGCGCCGGACACACAGGCGCTCCAAAGATCGGGGTCTTCTGCCAGCTGTTTCGGCACCGGCTCGTCACTGACGATATCGGAGATCGCCACGCGCCCACCCCGTTTGAGCACGCGGTACATCTCGGCGAACAGCGCCTTTTTGTCTTCGGGACGGACGAGATTTAGCACGCAGTTGGAAACTATCACGTCGATGGTTTCGTCGGCCACCAGCGGCCGGTCGTGCCGGATTCTATTCTCGAATTCCTCCAATCGCGAAAGATCCGCCAGCGAGCGCACGGGATTTTCCCGCAGATGATAGTCTACAAGTTCAAGATTGGTTTTCAGATCCTGAATTTTGCCGCGGCGAAACTCGACGTTGTGATAGCCGAGCTTGCCGCCGATGGACGATTGGTATTTGCGCGCAAGCTCCAGCATCGGCGGATTAAAGTCAACGCCGATAACCTTGCCTTTGGCGCCAACGATCTGGGAAATGATGTAACAGGCTTTGCCGCTGCCCGAACCCAAGTCGAGAACGGTCTCGCCTTCACGGATATGGCGCGACGGATCACCGCAGCCGTAATCTTTCTGGATGATTTCATCGGGGATGACTTTCAGCAGAGCGTTGTCGTAGCTCACCGGCGAGCATAAGGAAGCTTCAACTTCCTGGGCTGCGTTGCCGTAGCGATCGAGAACCGCCTGCTCAAGGCTGATTTTGTTTCCGTCGCTTCCCGCGGCGTCGTTGACACCAGTCGGCGATTGACCCCCCATAGACCCTCCCTGGCGAACGTTCCTTATCCCAGGAAACCATCTTCGCAAATTTCACGCAAGCCAAAATCGGGATAGTGGTTCAATTTGATTTCAACGAATCGTCAATGTAGGGGCAGACCCGTGTGTCTGCCCTCTGGGACGGGCGACCACAGGGGGTCGCCCCTACAAATGTTTGCAAAACTGAACCACTACCAAAATCGGCCATACCTTTGACCAAGATGCATTTAAAACGGTGGAAGTCGCGGAAAAGTTCCGACGATGTTCCGTTCGTGCTGAAGCATGAACGTATTTTTGACACACTCTTAGTCGATTATTCGGAGTCGGACGGCCTTGGTATAACGGACATCATTGGACTGCAACAAGTATCCCTGGATGAATTCGTCGATATCGCCGTCGAGCACGCCGTCCGCGTTGCCGATCTCGATATTCGTCCGGTGGTCTTTGACCATGCGGTAGGGATGGAGCACGTAGGAGCGGATCTGGCTGCCCCAGGCGATGTCCTTTTTGGTCTTGTGATAGCTCTCCATTTTCTCTTTTTGCTTTTCGATCTCGAGCTCGTAAAGACGCGATTTCAAAATCTTCATCGCCATGGCGCGATTTTTATGCTGTGAGCGTTCGTTTTGGCAGGCCACGACGATGCCGGAGGGAAAATGCGTCAAGCGCACGGCGGAATCGGTTTTGTTGACATGCTGGCCGCCCGCGCCGCTGGAACGATAGGTGTCGACGCGCAGATCGGCGTCATCGATCTCAATTTTGATATCGTCGTCCACTTCCGGATAGACGAAGACGGATGCGAATGAAGTGTGGCGCCGCGAGTTGGCGTCGAAGGGCGAGATGCGCACGAGCCGGTGAATGCCCGCTTCGGCTTTCAGATAGCCGTAAGCGTAGTCGCCTTCCACTAGGAAGGTCACGCTCTTCACGCCCGCTTCTTCGCCCGGTTGGTATTCGAGAATCTCTTTCCGATAGCCGCGCCGGTCGCACCAACGCAGATACATGCGCAAAAGAATTTCCGCCCAATCCTGCGCCTCCGTGCCGCCGGCACCAGGATGAAGGATGACAATGGCGTTGCGCCGGTCGTCGGGATCACCCAGGAGCAGTGTTAACTCTGTCTGCGCCATCTCGCGGGACACCTGGGCAACCTTAGCCACCGCTTCGTTCAACGCATCTTCGCTCTTTTCATCCTGGGCGACATCGAGAAAAAAGCGCGCTTCTTCGAGGCCCGCGCGTTGCTTCTCCCAAGCGTCGATGACAGCTTTGACGGCGGATTGTTCTTTGAAAATGCCCTGGGCTTTTTCGCTGTCGTTCCAGAAATCCGGCTTGGATGTGATCGCGTTCAGCTCTTCGACGCGCTTCTGCTTGCCTGCGACGTCAAAGCCGCCTCCGCAAAAGCTCTACGCGCTCTTCAAGGTGGGTCAATTGTTCGCGGGTTTCTTCTAGCATTGATTTTACTTTCTGCCGGCTTATGAATTCTGACTTCTGTCTCCTGGCTACTTATTCTGGCTCCCGGATCCGTTTATAGTATACCTACAAAAAGCCCCGCTCACAAAGCGCACGGTAGATCTTTCTCTCCAACCGTCCCATAACGCGCGCGTCACGGGCGGAACGCTCATGATCGTAGCCGAGGAGATGCACGATACCGTGAATCAACAATGTGGCCAGTTCCTCTTTTAGCGTCCGTCCGCGCTCCTTTGCCTGCGCGCGCGCCTTATCGACCGAGATCACGACATCGCCCAGCAGCTCAATCGGTCCCGGCAAATTTTCCGCCGCGGGAAATGACAGCACGTCGGTTGCGTAATCTTTCTTGCGGTACTTGGCGTTGAGTTGCCGGATTTCGCTATTGCCGACTAACGCCAGACTCAGCTCCGCCTGTTCATGGTTGAGCAGGCGGAGAACTTCAAGCGCGGTGTTTTTAACGGCACGCGCGGGATAGTTTTGCCCGGCGCCGCGCCGGATTAATTCGACGGGCATTGGGAGATACTAGCCTGTCAGCGCGGCGCCTGCGACACCCGAGGTCCGCAGTCGTCAGTAAATTGGTGCAAATTCCCGAGATAATAAAAAAGGAAGGCTGTTGCGGCTACCCCCCTTGATCAGGTCTCCTTTGCGGTGGGATAGCCATGTCAAACACCTCCTGGTTTGAGCGGTCAAGAAAAAGCCTTTTTAGGCCCCATTCGGTTAATTGACTTGCCAAAGTCGATTTGCTAGTACACTAAAAGTCAATTTTGAGGAGGAGCGAGATGACTTATATTATTGCCGAGCCATGCATAGATGTAAAAGATACAGCCTGTGTTGATGTATGCCCGGTGGATTGCATTCATCCAACGAAAAACGAGACCGAGGAGTTTGAGAAGGAAAAAAAGCTCTATATAGATCCCGAAGAGTGCATCGACTGCGGCGCCTGCGAGCCGGTCTGTCCTGTGGAGGCGATTTTTGAAGAGGCGGCGGCGCCGGACAAGTGGAAACATTTCATTCAGGTCGACGCCGACTGGTTCAAGGCCAAAAAGGGCTAACTCTTTAACCTCCAGATTTGCCCCAACTTACGAGAAAAAGGCTGAAGAGACTTTCTTCAGCCTTTTTTTCCGTCCCGAAATCTCCTCCTCAACGGTCAATTTACCAGCGTCAAGATCAACCCGCGGAACTCTCCCCTTGCCGATTGCCGCCCGCATTGCACTCCGGCACCGTCTGGCCTATTTTACCTATTCTTGACTCGTCGCCGGCCTTCGTTGTAGGCAACATCGAAAGGGAGAGGTTGTCATGGTGCTAGTGCTCAAGAACGAAGAAATGGAAAATCTTCTGCCGATGGCGGAAGAGGTCGATGCCATCGAGCAAGCTTTTCGCGAACTCGGCGAAGGCAAGGCAATGATTGCGCCAAGGGCGCGTCTGAGAACACCGTGGAAGGAAGAAGGCGGCCAGTACTATTTCAACAATATCATGGGACTCGTTCCGGGCATGAAGTCGATGGCCCTGCGCATCGACTCGAGTTTCTCCACGGATGTGGAAGTGGCGGGCAGCAAGCGGCGCGTCTACCCCGGCGACTATATCGGCCTTGTTTTGCTTTTCGACATGGACACTTGCGAAATCCTCGCCATGATGGACGATCATTATATCTCTGCCATGCGCGTCGGCGCGACCAGCGCGGTGGCGAGCAAATATCTCGCGCGCAAGGACGCGAAAGTCATGGCACTGCTGGGCTCCGGCGAGCAGGCGAAGACTCAAGTGACGGCGCATCTCGCCGTGCGGCCGTTAGCCAAAATCAAAGTCTACAGTCCGACGAAGAAAAATCGCGAACGCTTCGCCAAAGAAGTCAGCGCCGAGACCGGCGTTGAAATTACACCGGTATCAAGCGCCGAAGAAGCGATCCGCGGGAGCGACATCGTTACCGCTGCGACCAATACGGTGGACCCGGTCGTTCAAGGCAAATGGGTTGAGGCGGGCATGCACCTGAACAGCATAGTCGGCGGCGACGGTTACCTCCCCCGTAGAGAGCTTGACGACGAAGCGGTGATGAAGTCCGATCTCATTATCGTCGGCTCCAAGCAACAAATATTTCTCGACAAGCAGGCGGAATTCCACGATCGTCTCGAACGTGGCTTGGTCAAAGCCGAGGATCTCCACGAGCTTGGCGATTTGCTCAACGGCAAGTGCCGTGGCCGCAAAGACGACCAAGAGATCACTTTTTTTAAAAACAACACGGGCATGGGTATCCAGTTCGCCGCCACGGCGCGCAAGATGTACGAGAAGGCCAGAGAAAAAGGCATCGGCAAGGAGCTGCCGCTTGACTTGTTCATGACCAAACGGGGAGACAAGTTGTATTCGCCATAAGTAAATTCGAAAGCTTAGGCGTTTAGGGTGACACGTTAGCGCCCACATACACCACCCACGGCTTGAACAGAGCGTGCAATGACACAAGCGAGGCGGTTGAACGGCATGAACCAAAAGCATGGTAGAGAGGGCCAGTTTCGAGCGGCGCTTAGTCAAAAATCACTTAACGTTGCGAGTAGATAGGAGGTGCTGATCATGCGAGATTGGGAAGCATTCATCCCGGAAGAAGAACGGCAGATTTATGAAAAGGCCGGCTACAAAGGCAAGGAGAAATTTGGCGTCAACCCCGCGCTGTTGATTATTGACGTGATCACCGGCTTCACGGGAACAAAGCCAATGCCGGTCATGGATGCCATCGACGAATTCCCCACCAGCTGTGGCCAGGTGGCCTGGGATGCGCTGCCAAACTTACAGCGGTTGCTCCACGCTTGCCGAGATGCCGAGATTCCAGTGGTCTACTCCACCAGCGATCCTGATTTCAAAGCCGCCTTCGGCAACGCCACCAAGCGCGGCGTGGACAAAACCGATTTCGAGAAACTGGCGGTTGAATTTCCCGAGATGATCAGGCCCAGAGACAATGAATTCATCGTGCGCAAAGCTCGAGCCAGCGCGTTTTTCGGCACCCACTTGATCACTTATCTGGTGCGCAAGAACATCGATTGCCTGCTTGTCACCGGCACCAGCACCTGCGGCTGCGTGCGCGGCACGGTACTGGACGGCTACTCCTATGGCTACCCGGTTTTCCTCGTAGAAGAATGCGTGTTTGACCGTTCGCGCACGTCGCATTTGGTCAATCTCTTCGAGATGAACGCCAAGTACGCTTCGGTGATTCAACTCCAGGAGGCGCTGGCTTATGTAAACCAGGTCAAGAGGATTGAAGGTAGGAAAGCCGTCGCGAGCTAAGGTGAAATCAATGATCCTTCATCCTTTCGCCTTTATCCTTTAAATTGCCGGAGGTCAGCATGGCAACCGAAGCCCCGTTCACTGAATCGGAATATCGCGACCGCTACCAACGCGCCCAGGCCTTCATGGATCGTGATGGCCTCGACGCTCTTGTTGTCTCGGAAAAAAACAACTACTGGTATTTTAGCGGTCTCATCAGCTACCAGTTGGATCACATCCAGCGTCCGCAAATCTGTATACTTCCGAAGAGCGGCAAGCCGCTGCTGCTGGTTTACGGCAACGACAAAGCCAAGGCTAAGGCTCTACCTTGGGTGGGAGAGGTACGCGCCTACACGGACGTGCCGTTTCCACGGGAAATGATCGCCGGTTGCGTGAAAGAAATGGGCCTTGGCGAAGCCAAGTTGGGCTTTGAGCTGGGCGACGATCAGCGGCTTGGATTTCCCGTGAATTATCTCTCCGGCCTGACCGAAGCTCTCCCCAAAGCGGAGATCAAAGACGGCACCGCCGCTCTGACGGAGATGCGCATCATCAAAAGCCCGCAGGAGATCGATTTCATGCGCAAGGCTTGCGAGATTTCAGTCAAAGCCTACGCCCGTTGCTTACCGCAGTTGAGACCCGGCATGACTCGGCGCGATGTCGCAGACCGGTTGTACATCTCGATGATCGAGGAGGGCGCCCATCCGCGCCATCCCGGATTTTTGATGCTCAATGCGTCAACCCGTTACGATGACCGCCGCTACGAAAAAGGCGATCGGATGATCGCCGACTTCGGCGCCTGTTACGAAGGTTATTACGGCGACGTTACCCGAATGGCGATTTTTGGCGAACCCACCGTGGACCATAAAAGAGATCACGAGACCGCCTGCGACGTAATTGACATCTGTTTCGAGTCGATGAAACCGGGCACGTCCATCGCGGAGGTATCGCGTGTCGCTAATCGTGAATTGGTGAAACGCGGCTACGAGCCCGTCGATAGCCCGAAACGCATCGGCCATGGCATCGGTATGTCGCGCGCAGAGCCGCCCTCGTTAAATGAAGTAGAAAAGGAACTCTATCGGCCGGGCATGGTCCTTGCCCTGGAACCCAAGGTCCGTTCAGAAAAGAGCGCGGTTCATCTGGAAGAAGATGTGCTCATCACCGAGAAAGGCCCGCAATTTTTGACCGCCGGCTACCGCGACTTGGCAATAATCAATTAGTCATGGATCAACAAGGAATTCTCTATCTCTCGAATGGGGACGTAAAGAACGTCCTCGACCTTGGCCGCGCCATCGAGATCACCGAGCAAGCGTTGCGTGACCACAGCGAAGGACGGGTCATCTGGTCCATCCCCGAAGATCTGGCGATCAAACCGGAGCAGGGCTGGCAGTCATGGGTCACCGGTTGCGCGCTGGCGACCGAGCCGATAGCGGGTTTTCGCATTCGTTCGATCAAAGCCGCGGGTGGCAGCCGGGATGTTTCGCGGCCGCCCCGCGGGCCGAGACGAATTTTGATACTCAGCGACCGCGAAGGCGGCGAAATTCTTTGCATTATGGATGAAGACTGGTGCCACGCCGTGCGCACCGCCGCCGCAGCCACTGTCGCCATGCGGCTGCTCGCGCGCAAAGGCTCGACGACGATGGCGATGCTCGGCGCCGGCGACACGGCGCGCGCCGCCGTGCCAGTGATGGCAAAGGCGTTTGATTTGAAGGAGGTGCGGGTCACGTCGCGCACTCCGGAATCGCGCCATCGTTACGCCGAGGAAATCGGCAAAGAATATGGATTGAATATCCGGCCGGTGGAATCCACGGAGGAGGCGCTCAAGGGCGCCGACGTGGTTATCTCCGCGACGACCACCTCGACCCCATTTGTCAAGGAATCGTGGCTCGATGAAGGAATCACCGTTTACTCCATCGGCAAGAACCAGGAGATGGAGAGTTCAGTTTACAAGAACTCCGACAAGTTTGTCGTCGACAGTTGGGAGCACTGCAAAAACAAATCCGACATGCAGCGCATGCTCAAAGAAAAGTACTTGAGCGAGAAGGATCTCTATGCCGAGCTGCCCGACGTTCTTTCAGGGCGAAAACACGCCCGCCAATCCGACCGCGAACGGATCTTCATCCGCGCCATCGGCCTGGTGAATCAAGACGTCGCTATGGCGGGTTACATTTATCGCAGTGCGCTGGGAAGCGGCATCGGCACGCGGTTGCCGTATTGAGACGCGAAATTTATGACAACGTTGCTAAGACTCTTCCTATCCATGATCACGTTTGTTGTCGCCTTTTACTCGACCACGATCCTCATGAGTTTCCTCTACTCGTTGGATTCGGCGCTTCTCCCTTTTTGATGCCTCAGCATTCTGGATCACGTTTAAGGTTCAAAGTTAAGGATTATGCTGTTCGGTTCATAAAAAGATCGGAATACGTTGAACATTGAACCTTGAACTTTGAACCAGCAGGCCCTTTCCGCGCCTGCCTTCGTTATCGCGGCGGCAGCGGTCCGGCATCGGCGAACTTCTTATAGAGCGCAATCACCTCGGCGTCACGCGGCAGTTCGCGCACGGCCTTTTGCAGCTCTTCACCGGTAAGGGGTGAAGCGTCTCTGCCCATCAATTTCTTAAAGTCGTGCTGGAACCCCGGGTCCTTATACGTCTTCGCCATGGCATCCCGCAGGACTTGCACCAGTTCCTTGGGAGTTCCCGGCGGAAGGTGAATCGGCCAGCGGGGATACTGGAAAGCGCGGAACAGATCGAGGACCTTGCGCTCCTTGTCGGACTTAGCAAACCTGTC
This sequence comes from uncultured delta proteobacterium, assembly GCA_963840855.1. Lineage (GTDB taxonomy): Bacteria > Desulfobacterota > Binatia > UBA9968 > UBA9968 > DATACQ01. The sequence goes on along the minus strand of CAWJBB010000081.1, from coordinate 4,982 downwards.
CAGGTCGGGGAGCCCCGGGAGATCAGGATGCGGCGCGCCCTTTGGGACCGCGAGGGTCGCATGGTAATGAAAATTCTCCTTAATTCCCTTTTGGACTAGGTCATCCAAGCCGCTGGTGGTTCTGGCGTCCAGCTCCCCGCCGCCCATAGCAACGTCCATTTCCGGGGACGTGAAGCCGACGATGAATTTGGGCATCCTTGAATTCCAACAGGTAGGCGAACAAGCGCGCTGTCACGTACACCGAGTGTCCAATGGATTGAGCGCCAATCCTGAGCCCCGACTTGCTCCGCAGCTTCTCTAGACTGTCTAAACCCAGCTCTTTTCGGGTGAAAAACGCGTAGGGATTACCGGTTTCAGTTGAGCCGAGGTAGATAAATTTGTCGATGTCGTAATTGCTGCCGGGCAGGCCGAGAATCGGCCCCGGAATCATCGCGCCAGCGGAGCCGATCTTCAGACCGTCGGGCTTGGCGTTGTAAATGTAGTTTGCGCCCTTTCTACCCGACGCGCCCTCCATAAATTCCATTACGAAGTCCGGATTTCCCGGAATGTACTTTTTCAGATAGGGCAGCAGCGCTCTGGTTTGAAACTCTCCCGAACCCCCCGGCCCTCCACCTCGGACGATGGCTAATGGTCTTGCCCTGGTAATAGGGCGCCTGGGAAAGAACCTGAGCCGGCAGAAGCAAGGAATATACGATTGCTCCGGCCAGCATCCATGCCGGGATTGAATTTGCCCTGAAGCGCATGATTTCACCTCCTATTTAGCCCCAACTGCGCCGCGGAGATCGAAAGTGAACCCTGCTAAGATCGACAAAACCGCCTTACCATACGCACGCCGTCGCTTTCAAATGCTGGAGCTCCGATGGCCGAGTAAAACGCCCCCCTGCTCATCACTCTTGTCCAAAGGCGCAAAGGAAGAGCTTGTCACTTCGAACCCTTCGAGGACTCAGGATAAACTCCGAGAGAAATCTTTCTTAGATCCCTCGCATTCGACAGACTGTGTAAAACTGCGTTCATGGTTCGACGGGCTCACCACGAACGGATGCCAGACATTACAATTCAATATTTACCCGTTCGCCCTGAGCGTCGTCGAAGGGCTCCTAGAGTTTTCAGACAGTCTGTCGCTCGGGAGGACAGGCCTCTGACCTGCACTTTGCGTCTTGGCGTTGGGAGATCGACAGAAGATCGGCTATCCTCGAAAAAAAACGAGAACTTTTCACAATTGACCGCCTGCGGGGTTTTAGTAAGGTATATGACGCGCGAGAAGCTACAGGTACCGCTGCCCTTCGAACAGATAATGCAGCGCCACCAACGGGAGATTATGCGTTATCTCCTGCGCGCATCGGGCAATCGCGAGGACGCTGCCGACTTGTTTCAGGACACCTGGTTGCACGCTTACCGCGCTTATCCGCGACTTCAGCCCAAAAGCGCCGTCAGGCCATGGTTGTATGCGATCGCCATCAACCTGTGCCGCAATCGGTCGCGTGACGGCGCGCGCCGGGCGCGCGTGATAGTTCCGATAACATGGAGTTCTCGGCAGGAAACACATCGGGAAGGCACTATCGCTCACGTGATGAAAACGACGGGTACGCGGCCGTCCATCTGCGCGAGATGATTGCTGATCTCCCAACAAAACAACGAGAAGCAGTGCAGCTGCGCTATTTGGCCGGCCTGGACTATGCGGAAATAGCAAGTGCGATCGGCTGTTCAGAAGAGAGCGCGCGCGCGAATGTTTCTCAGGCCATGAAGAAACTCAAAGCGATGTGGTGAAACCTATGAAAATCGAAACCTCTCTTGGTTCAATCGGCAACGAATTCGCGGACGAAACTATCGAGCAACTGCTCAACCGCTCGCGCAGCAGGGTCGATAAGGCGTTGAAGCGCATTCGCCGGCCCGAGGCCGCTGTTGGGCTGGTGAAATCGCCGTTGGGCGAGTTGCTGGTGGCGATGAGCGCCCGTGGCATTGTGCTCAATCATTATATGGACGACGCCGGCGATCTGGCGGCGAAGATCGGGAAATTGCGGTTGGAGTTCGATCTCGTCGAGGATCAACGGGCGGTAAAAGAAGTCGCCGAGGAGGTTCGTCGCTACCTCGCCGGAGACGCAAAGGCGCTCCGCCAGAAGGTCGATCTCACCCTCGTGGCGCATTCCTTCCAAAGGAAGGTCCTGGACAAACTGCAGGCGGTGCCTCGCGGTGCGGTAGTCAGCTACCGGGCCCTGGGCGCCGCCGTGGGGGCCGCTAGCAGCGCGAGGGCCGTCGGCAATACGATGCACGACAATCCAGTGCCGATCTACGTCCCGTGCCATCGCGTGATTTCCTCGGACGGCCGGATTGGCGGGTACGCGGGCGGCGTCTCGCGCAAAATACAACTGCTTCGTTGCGAAGGCTTTCAACTGGATAACGCGAAGCCGAGAATTCCTGACAGCGTAGTATGGGGTCACAAGGGGACCAAGATTTATTGTCGAGGCAACTGCCGAACCGCCGCGCGCGTCGACCCTGCGCGGGTCTTCTTTTTCGCCGACTCAGGACAAGCCAAGCGAGCAGGCATGCGCCCCTGCAAAATCTGCCGGCCCGTCTAGAATTGCCATATCAATAATGTACTGTGAGACGTCTCTTATGAGAATGCCCGTGCCAATTCGCGAATATGAAATCGACTGGGAACGAACGCGGTCTGACCTCGATGACCGGGGGTTTGCGTTGATCCCCGATGTTCTCCCGAAGAAAAGCTGTGAAGAGATAGCGGCCTATTATGCCGATGACCGTTGCTTTCGCGCACGGATCGAAATGTCCCGCTATGCTTTCGGCCAGGGTGAGTATAAATACTTCAAGTATCCGCTGCCCGGGATAGTGCAACAGCTTAGATTCTCCATCTATCCTCATCTCGCCCCGCTTGCCAATGAATGGGCCGTACGGCTTGGCAGCAACATGCCTCGGTATCCTGAATCGCTTTCGGACTTTATCGAGCAATGTCATCGTATGGGCCAAAAGCGCCCAACACCTTTGCTACTGAAATACGGCGTCGGTGATTTTAACTGTCTGCACCAAGACTTATACGGCGACGTCGCCTTTCCTTTCCAAGTCACTTTCTTCCTGAGTCAGCGGGGGAGAGATTTTGAAGGCGGGGAATTTGTCCTTGCCGAACAGCGCCCGCGCAGACAATCTCGCGTCGAAGTGCTCTCTCCGAACCAGGGTGATGCGGTAATCTTTTCAGTTAATCATCGACCCGTTCGAGGCGCGCGAGGATACTACCGAGCGAGGTTTCGTCACGGCGTCAGCACCATTCATTCTGGCGATCGATACACGTTGGGAATCATTTTCCACGACGCTAAGTAACGGGGCCCGGAGAGAAATGTAAAGCACAAATTAACTGACGTTCACGCCATTGCTTGGTACTGTGTCTGATCGAGCTGAATTGGGAAGCGGGAAATTCTGGTGTAGTGTCTCAGTAATTCGAGGACTAATACAATGCTCCCAGTCGTCATTCCCGCGGAAGCGGGAATCCAGACTTCCCTAAATTCCTGGATTCCGGCTCACGCTAGCTATCGCCAGCTTGGCCGGAATGACGTGTGAAATAATGACCTAAATTTAAGAGAGACTACACTAGTAGCGAGTCGATTTGGATACGTCCGAAGCGTTTCATCGCCTCCGCCTTCGCGACAATAGGTGTAGCAATTTTGATACACCTCGATCAAAATGACTACACCTCCCCATATCAAGCGCACCCAAACCCTGCTCTCCGCTTTTTAAAAATCTCATCATTACAACATGATACAGGGCTGCGCATTTTCAGACGAAATGGTATAACGATTGCTCTAATAATATGGATTCGCACGTTGCGGGCCGTCGTGGTCATTGGGCTTTGACAGTTCAGCGCCCTGTGCAATAAGAAGAATTACTCCTTGCTCCGGGCGTAATTCCGGCGGTAGCGACTTTAAACTGAACATCGAAGCCCGGCCGGTTCATTTCCGTTCGGTCTTTCTTGGAGGTTTCTCAATGGACGAAACCATCAAAGGACAACCCCGTCATCGAATCCTCTGTCGGTTTGCCGCGATCTTTCTACTCGCGACGTCGGTCGTGGCATGGTTCCACTCCGCCGAGGCGCAGCAGCCGGAGAAAGTTCCGCGGATAGGATTTGCTTTCAGCAACTGGCGATCCCAACAATCCCGGGCCTCTGGTCGAGGCATTCCGGCAAGGGCTGCGAGATCTCGGTTACATTGAGGGACAAAACATCGTGGTCGAGTATCGCTACGCTGAGGGAAAACTGGACCGTGTCCCAGGCCTTGTAGCCGAACTCGTGCAACTCAAGGTCGATGTCCTTGTCATGCGGACTCACACCAGCAATTCTTGCAGCCAAGCAGGCGACCAAGACGATTCCCATTGTCATGGTAACTACCGTGGATCCAGTCGCCACTGGGCTAGTCGATAGCTTGGCGCGCCCAGGAGGCAATATCACAGGCATCACCAGACTCACCCGCGAGTTAAGCGGAAAACGACTGGAATTGCTTATGGAGGTTCTGCCAGGGATATCGCGTGTCGGAATGCTTTGGGATACGAGTCTTCGGCGTTGCGGACAGGGAATTGAACGAGTACGAGGCTGCGGCGGGTGCTCTGAAGATACCGCTTCAATCTCTGGAGGTACGAGGTCCGAACCCCGATTTGGAAGGCGCATTTCGGGAGGCGCGCAAGAGCCGTGTGAGTGCGCTCATCACGACTCGGGGTGACGTGCTCGTACGTAACGCAAAGCGAATTGCAGACCTTGCGACAAAGAACCGGCTGCCTTTAATGGCCGAAGGAAGTGATTTTGTAGAGGCTGGCGCGCTTGTCTATGCAACCGACGATGCTGAGAACTTCAAGCGCGCAGCAGTCTACGTGGATAAGATTTTGAAAGGCACCAAGCCCGCCGACCTCCCAGTCGAGCAACCGACTAAATTTGAGTTTGTCATCAATCTGAAGACGGCGAAAGCGCTCAACTTAACGATTCCACA
>CAWJBB010000080.1:0-88321 GCA_963840855.1 uncultured delta proteobacterium | reverse complement strand
CTTGAAACTACGAATCGGTAATGCTTGCTGGCATGCTTTCCATGTTCAACATGTTGCGGTTGGTGTGGAAGCAGGATTTTTCACCCAAGAAGGTCTCGACGTGGAGATCGTGCATGCCAAGATCAATCCGAAGGCGATCGAGTCGAGCCGGCCCGGCGGTGAACGTTACGACGAGGTTGGCACCGTGGTGCGTGACATGATCGCGTTCGGCATAGATATTATCCCGGATGTTCACGTGCGCACGCCGTTTGCCGAGCGGGCCCTGGGCAATGACGAAGTCAGGATCATTGGCGGTTGGCGCAGCCAGTTTCGCGGTACCCTGGTCGCGGCGCCGGGGATCAAGTCGATGGCGGAATTGCGCGGCAAACGGATCGGCGATTGGTACAAGGGCGGCATCGCGACCATGTGGTACGAGCAGCAATTTCGCCGGGCGGGCATCGATCCGGATCGAGAAGTGGATTGGAAAATTGGCTACAAGTACGGCTCGCTGCGCGAGGCCTGGAAACCCTTGTTGGCCGGAGAAACGGACGCAGCCATAGTCCAGAATCCTTTCGTGCCGCAACTGCTCGAGCGTGGCTTTAACAAGCTTTACGATTTTGTTGAGGACAACAAGCCTCATGGCCGGCCCGACCGCGTCACGGTGGCGCGCAAGTCGTTCATCGAGCGTAATCCAGAGTTGATCAAGCGCTATTGGAAGGCGTCGATTCGCGCCTACCAGTTTATGCGTATCAAAGAAAACTTTCCGTTTTTTCGGTTTGTCGAGGCCAAACTGCGGGTCAACAATCCGGACGAGGCCGAACGCAGCCGCGATCTTTTTCCGATGATGCTCATGGACGACCACTTCTTTCCTCTCGATGGTCTGGTCAGCAGCGAGGGTATCTTGCGCATCTTGGAAGAGCACAAAGCCGGCGGCGCTTTGCCTTCATCCGTCGGTGCCGCGGACGTCGACGAGGTGAGGAGGACTGAGCTTGTCGAAGAGGCGTGGCGGGAAGTGTCGCAGACCGATGAGGTCAAGCACAATCTCGAGCGGCTCCAGCCGGTGATCGAGCGGGTAGGCTATTAGTAGGAACAGAAGAGGAAGGAAGGCGGGTAGTGGTTCAGTCTCAGAAATTCGTAGGGGCAGGCCCCCGTGCCTGCCCGAATCAGGGCGACCACAGGGAGTCGCCCCTACATTGATACGTCTGTTGAATCAAACTGAACCACTATCGGAAGGCGCATTCCGTTGACAGAAACTGTCGGGTAACGTTAATGTCGGGTCTGTTGCGAGCGGGATGACGGGGAACTAGCGATCCATGGCAGAAAAGAAGCGAATGTATATAGGGACGGATTCCGGCCTGACCGTCATGGGTAACCGCGGTTCGGGATGGCAACATTGTCAAGATGTCCTGGCGGGAAAATTCGTGCGGGCCATGGCCACCGTGCGGGGCGTCAATAAAGCTTATGCGTGTGTTACCAAGGATGGTCTGTATTCATCGCACGACGGCGGCGAGTCGTGGAGATTGTCTCTTCCGGGCAACGTTCATTCCGTTGCCGTCGATCCCACGGATCCAAATGTTGTTTACGCAGGCACCGAGCCGGTAGGTCTTTTTCGCTCGCCGGACGGCGGCAGCAGCTGGACTGAATTAACCGCGCTGAAAAATCAGCCCGAAAGCGTTACCGACAAATGGTGGTTTCCACAATACCCACACGAAAGCCACGTGCTATCTATATTCGTCGACTGGCATGATCCGCGGGTGCTCTGCGTCGGCCTGGAACATGGCGGCATTCTTCGTTCGAGCGACGGCGGCGCGCATTGGCAGGATCTCTCGGACGGTATCGAATACATCGATATCCACACCGTGAAAGGCGACCCTGTCTATCCGAATCTCTATTACTCGGCGACCGCTCGGGGCTTTTACCGCAGCGATCAGTACGGTCGTAATTGGCTGTTTTCCGAGCAAGGAATCGACCGGAGCTATTTTCATGATTTAGTTGTGATCGCGGGGCAACCGCCAACTTTGTTATTGACCACCGCCAACGGCACGCCGCCGGCCTGGATGCGCAAAGAAAGAGCCCAGTCGGCGATCTTTCGCAGCCTGGATTACGGTATGAGTTGGCACCAGCTCACCGGCGGGCTGCCGGACAGCATGGAACGAATGATCTGGAATCTTTCGGTGGACCCGGACAATCCGGATCATCTCTATGCGGGCACCGGGGAAGCCCAGGGACAACGGTCCGAAAATACTGACTCCCGCGGTGGTGTCTGGTTGAGCACGAATCGCGGCGACAGCTGGAAGCCAATCTACGACGGACCTAACACGGTGCGCTCGGTTTGTGTCGGCCTGGAGTGAACGCCCAGCCAGTGGCCGTCTCGCGCGCGTCGAGTCAGTGGGCTCATCGCGTTTATTAACCTCGGCGTTCCACGGCAAGTGAATAAACAGCGGAGAACTTAGAATTGTGAGCCGTGGAGCAGTAAGCCGAATCCCGTGGGCGCCGTTGCCGGACGATCAACTCAGCTGGTTTCGCGCTGATCAGAGCATATTCGCGACGCCGCGTCCCTTGGACTACACGCTCGAAATCCACGCGTTGGTTTTCGGCCTGACCTACGCGTTGGAAAGCATTGAATTCCCGCTCTACGCTCTCCGATCTCGTCTCGTCCATGGCCGGGTGTACCTGGCCGCAGTACCGTCGGCGATGGCGGAGGGCGATCTAGCCCAGCGCTTCAAGAACATTCACGACCAGAGTCTCAGGTTCACCAGAAACATTCAGCATGCGTGGGAGCGCCAGATTAAACCCGAGGTGGAGATATACAATCGTTGGTTCGACGAAGTCGCGAGTTTTACTGGATCCTTCCACAGAGCTGGCCGGTAAGATTCGCAAGCTCAGGCGCGCGCGTGGTAACCAGTGGTTCGCGGCGATACGCGGTGTGGTCGCGCCCGCGGTGCTTTTGCGGCAAAACGCCGGTGAATTGGGGAGCGATATTGGCGTACTGGCCGAGAACCTCACGCGGTCAGTCTTGGCGATGGTCGCCGAATCCGGCAAGGCGTTGATCAGTCGCGCGCTGGCACGAGCTGGCGAACGTCTGGCGCAGGTGGGCGCCATCGAAAATGGTGCCGATGTTTTCTGGTTGGAATGGGGGGAAGTTTGCGATCATTTACAATCCCCTGTTGACTGCCGCGGCCTCGTCGCTCATAGAAAGCTCGCATCCGAACGGGATGCGGCTGAGGTGGCTGCCACGAATCTGGGTCCCAGGTTGCCACCCGATGCGCCAAGGATGTATCTCATACCTGAAATCCTGCGGTTGCTCGATGTCCATTCGTAGCGTGTCTTCGCTGATAAAGTCGATGAAGACTCTGGCTCAAAGTCCACTATCACTGGCGGCATTCGTTCTCGGCTTCTCGCTTTGCGTGGCGACCGTTTCTGCGGAGAAAATCCGTACGGTCATCCCGCAGTCAAGTCTTAACTACCTTTCCGTATACGTCGCGGAAAGCAGAGGATTTTTCCAGCAAGAAGGCTTCGAACACGAGATTTTGGTCCTGGCCGGACCGGTGGCCGCGGCGGCATTATTGGCAGGCAACGTGGATTTCGGTGGCGGTGGCGGGAGTGCGATGCGCGCGGCAGCCGGGGGCGCGCCGCTGAAAGCCATTTTTTTTCAGACTGACAAGGTTACTGCCTATTTGGTAACAGATCCAAGTATCTCCAGGGCCGTGGATCTCAAGGGCAAGAAAGTCGGTATCGGCGGGATCGGTTCGAGCCAAGACACCCTGTTGACGATGTTTATCGAACAGGTGGGTCTTGCGGCCAACGAAATCACCCGCATCGCCTTCGGCGCGGATGCCAGCCGGCGTATTTTGGCGATCAAGACCGGCATGATCAACGCGACCATTCTTGATCCCGGCACGGTGATTTTTGCCGAACGGGAAGGGCTTCGCTCGCTTGCTTTTCTCGGCGACTTGTTTCCCTTTCCATTTCAGGCCTTCGCTACGACGGACAAAAAACTGCGCGAGAATCCTGAACAGGTCAAGCGCTGGCTCCGGGCGATGGTCCAAGGGTTGATGTTCATTCGGGACAATCCAGAAGAAGCGGCGGATGTCGCGCTCAAGAGACTACGCATAGGAAACCTTCCAAAAGCTTCCCTGATCGAAGGCATCAAACGTTATAATCAGGCGCTAGCGGCCGGCGTGCCGGGTGTGCCGTCTGCTGAAGGAATTAAAAACCTCATCGAGCACGATATAAGAATTCCTCTCAAGATCGCTGGTGAAATTCCGCCGCAAAAGGTACTTGATCTGCGACTGATCCAGCAGGTCAAAGCGGAGTTGGAACGTCAAAAATCAATTCGTTGAAAGGGAAGGTCGAGACCCTATGATGACCGAGCTTGAGCCGCCGCAGATAAGAGCTACCACCGGGTTAGAGCTTGCGGCCGGCGTATTCTCCAAATGCTCCGCCGGTTTGGCGAAACAGCTCGCCGTTTCATTGACCTCAGGCCGGCGAGACTCCAAACAGACCGAGTTTCGTATCGGCATTAACGGCGATCTGTACGGCGGCATGCAAGCGCCCATCGAGGTGGGCACCCGGCGCGTCGATATCGCTTATGTGAATCCGTCCGCCATGGTCGCGATGGCCTTTCGCGGCAAGGGATACTACAAACAGAAAATGCACTTGCGCGTCCTGGGTTGTTTCCCTTCCTGGGACCGAATCGCCATGGTCGTATCGAAGGATCTCGGCGTCAAGTCGCTCGGCGATATCGCGCGGCGGAAAATTCCGTTGAGAGTCTCGACGCGCTTTTCCGGCGTGAACAACGCGACCTATTACACGATCTCGACGATTCTTTCCCTATACGGAGTCTCCTTCGAGAAGATCAAGCGCTGGGGCGGACAGGTCCAAGAATGCGGCAGGCCCTTCGCGCCCGAACGGCTCAAAAGCATCGCGAAGCGTTCTATCAATGCCGTTTTCGACGAAGGCATCAGCACCGTTGGCGGCTGGTTGGATCAAGCACTGGAGAATGGCTACGAAATCATTCCGCTGGAACCGGAGATCGTGAAAAAGCTGGAGCAAATAGGTTATAGTCGCGCAGTCCTGCCAAAAAGCCGCTATCGGCAGCTTGGCGAAGATGCTTTGACCATCGACTTCAGTGGCTGGGCTCTGGTAACCCACAAGTGGTTGCCCAATAGCGTGGCCCGGGCGGCCATCGAAACCATCGATGAGCGGCAGAAAGTCATTCCCGTCGATGACGACGAGCCGTTGAATATGAGGAATCTCTGCCGCGGCACGGAGAAATGCCCGCTTAAAATTCCGCTGCATCCGGGGGCGGCGAAGTATTATAGAGAGAAGGGGTATATGTAACATCGTGATTCGTGGCCCGTGCTCGTCGCTCGTACCGGATTATCGTGGGTCGGAGCTGGCGCGGGAATCTTGCGAACACGAGCGGCATCGGACATGATCGTTTCAAGCGATTTTAAGGAACATGCAACCATTGGGACGGAGGAAATCTCATGAGCTATCAAATCGTTGGCCAGCCGATACCGAGAACGGATAATATTGGAAAAGTCACCGGCGAGACGCGCTACACTTCCGACGTCTTGTTGCCAGGCACTCTGTGGGCGAAGACGCTGCGCAGTCCATACTCGCACGCACGGATCTTGCGCATCGACGCGTCACGCGCCGAAACGGCGCCCGGAGTGCGCGCCGTCATTACTGGAAAAGACGCGCGGGGCATTCTTTACGGGCGACGTTACCAGGATATTTCGGTGTTGGCACAAGATAAGGTGCGTTTCCTGGGAGAGCGGGTTGCCGCCATCGCGGCCGACACTCTGGAGCAAGCCGAGCACGCCCTGGACCTTATTCAGGTCGATTACGAAGAGCTGCCGGCGGTTTTCGATCCGCTGGCGGCCGCCAAACCGGACGCCCCGATTATTCATCCCAATCTGCACACCTACAAAGGTCTGCCGAAACCGATAGACGGGCCGACCAATGTTTTCGTTCACGAACTGTTTACGCGCGGCGATGTTGCCGAGGGTTTCGCTCAGTCGGATGTGATCGTCGAGAATACCTTCACCGTGGCGCGGGTGCACCAGGCGTTCTTGGAGCCGCACTGTTGTCTGGTGTGGATCGATGATGAAGGCCGCATCCAGATGTGGTCGCCGAACAAAGTGCCCCATGGTTTGAAAGAAAGCATGTCCAACGCCTTCAGGATTGAAAAGGAAAAAATCCGCGTGAATCCGGTGGCCATCGGCGGCGATTTCGGCGGCAAAGGAGCGCCCATCGACGAGCCCATTTGCTATTTGCTTGCCCTGCGCAGCGGCAGGCCGGTAAAAATGGTGATGGAGTACCGCGAGGAATTTATTGCCGGCGCGCCGCGCCACGCAGGCGTAATCCTATTCAAGACGGGCGTGAAACGCGATGGAACGATGGTTGCCCATGAGATGGATGCCTATCTCGACGCCGGGGCCTACGGCGGCTTCAGACCCGGCGCGGTGGTCGGCGGGATCTCACACGCGGTGGGCTGTTATCGCGCGCAACACGCGCGCATCGCCACGTCCAGGGTCTACACCAACAATCTTCCCGGCGGGCAGATGCGCGCACCCGGGGAACCGCAGGCATTTTTCGCCGGCGAATCTCATATCGATTGCGTGGCGCGAAGACTCGGCATGGACCCCTTCGAGTTTCGCCGGAAAAATTTGATGGAAGATGGCGACGTGACGCTCACGGGGGGCCGCTATGAGGAGATCAAGGCCAAAGAAATACTCAACGCCGCGGTCAAAGCAGCAGGGTATGAGGCTCCGAAAGCGAAATATGTTGGCAGGGGCATCGCAATGGGCTATCGCGGCCCCGGCGGCGGCAGCACGTCGCTGAAAGTGTCGCTTAACCATGATGGTTCCATCGTCATTCACACTTCCCTGTTCGAACAGGGGACCAGTACCTACACGACCATGAGGCAGACTACGGCCGAGGAATTGTCGTGTGACCCCGAAGAAATTCGCATAGAAATTCTTGATACCGACTCGGGTGTTGCCTCCGACTCCGGTATCGGCGGCAGCCGCGGCACCCGCGTCACCAGCGGCGCGGCTTACCAAGCCGCGCGCGCGGCCAAGGAATCTCTTTTCAATCTCGCCGAGAAATTGCTCGGCTGGTCCAAGGCCGATATGACTCTTGCGGGCAAAGAGATCATTCACAAGAAAACCCAAAAACGGCAGCGTTGGGGCGAGCTATTGTCCGCCGCCGGCCGCGCGATTGACGGTGAGTCCTTCAACCAGGACGAAGAGCGGTCTCCGGTAACGGCCTTTGCGGCGCAGGTTGCCGAGGTGTCGGTGGACCCGGAAACGGGCGAAGTCAAATTGCGCCGTATCACGACCGCCCACGACACTGGTGTGATTATGAATCCCATCGGTCATCAGGGGCAAATTGACGGCGGTGTGGTGCAAGGCCTCGGCTACGGCATGATCGAGTATCTACCGGTGCAAGATGGGCGGGTTGAAGTTGCGCACTTCGGTGAGTACAAAATCCCCAATGTGAAAGATATCCCGCCGCTCAAAACCGTCTTGCTCGAGAGCGAGAGCGGCGTTGGACCGTACAAAGTTAAAGGGATCGGCGAAAATCCGATCTCCCCGGTGGCGCCGGCCATCGCCAACGCCATCGAAGACGCCGTCGGCGTGAGGATTCGCGATCTGCCGATCACGGCTGAGAAGATTTACCGGGCGCTGCGGGAGAACTCGTGATTCGTGTTCGTCGCTCGTGCTCGGTTTAATAAGAGCTGGTAGCAGTCCGGATGAAGCGACAGCGTAATCCGGGGAATCCTGGATTTCGTTTCACTCCATCCAGGCTACCAATCTAATCGATGAACGCCGGGTTCGTGCTCGTTGCTCGTTATCGACCGAATACGATCACGAGCACGAGCAACGAACACGAACGCGCCATTCTCTCATTACGCCGCTTCTTCGCGGAACAACCCTAGGCTTTCGAGTATCGGGCGGTCGGTCACCGAGAAGATGATCGCGGGCTCGTTCTTCGATCTATTTTCAAAATGATGCCAATTCCACGACGGCACGAAGAAGCAGTCGTGGGCGCCCCAAGTCATCTCTTTGCCGTCGCCTTTTTTTGTACCCGCCAGCGTCGCGCCTTCGCCTTGCACCACATGATAGATGGTGCTGCTGGTGTGGCGGTGCGGTTTAGTGGCTTCGCCCGGCGGGAGCCATTGTACCCAGCAGCCGATGGTCGGCATAGTGGCGCCGCCGGTGAGCGGATGGGCGTATTCGAGCAACACCCCGTCATGGGGATCGAGCTGCCCCGCCGAGGCCACTTCTTTCAATGCGTGCAACGTGTCGCGCCATTTGTAGGTGTAAGGCAGCGCCTGGCCATTGCCTTTGCACCATGCGCGGGCGTATCGCGCCGTATTGTTGCTTGCAGTAACCGTCCGGCTTGATGATGGGCTGAGCAGGGCCCTCGGCGTAATTCTCATGAAAGTTTGCGTCGAGGTGGCTCGTGATCGGAACATCCAGCACGTCGAGCCAGACGAGATTGCTCTTTCCCACATTGTAATGATCGTGCCAAGTCCAGTGCGGCGTTAAAACGAGGTCGCCGGGCTCCATCAGCATCTGTTCGCCCTCGACGTTGGTATAACCGGTACCGTCGGCTTCGACGACGAAGCGCAAAGCCGCCGCGGTATGGCGATGGCATTCGGCGCGTTCGCCGGGCTTGACCAATTGTATTGACATTTGCAGCGTGCGCGACGTGGCCTTCCTATGGGTCAACGATGGGTTCACCAGTTGAACTGTGCGCCGGTTAGCGGCGTCACCGATACCCCCCAGCTTGATCACCTCGCCGGACTCCATCAAGCAGGAATGAATGATCGACCAGGGCCAGATATGAGCTACCAAATCAGGGTTTCTCTCGCGGGATTGCCAGTGGCCTCCCAAGGAGTATTCGGCGAGACGGCGGTGTAAGGCTTGCACTTCTGGAGTTTCAGGGTCGGCATGTAGGTCGCTCATGGTTTTCTCCTTTTTGACTGTCGGGGGTTACTTTATCGCCGGCGAAAATGCGCTGTCAACCGGCTGAATTGGGTTCAAAACGTTCAAGCCGTTCAAATCGTTCAAAACGTCTGAAGCGGTTTAATTTTTGAGCGCGCGCACTTTCGCTGGAGTCGATCAGTGCCAGGTTGGGCTTGCGATAGCAGAAGTTTTACTCCTGGGTGCTAACCTTGTGAAAAACCGGCTACGATTGTCGATTTGACACGGTAGAGACCATCCGCTACGGTTTTCGATTGATACTCGATAGTGTCACTCTTTGAGATGATGAGCGTGAGCTGATGTCGACAAACGAAAATAGCCGGCAGTACCGAATTGAAGAATTCGTCATAAGGCAGAAGCCCTATTACGTACCCAGTTCTGACGAGGTAGAAATCTTCGAAGCCGCATACCGCCAAAGGGTGCCTGTGTTGCTCAAAGGGCCCACGGGAACGGGCAAGACTCGTTTCGTCGAGTATATGGCATGGAAGCTCGGTCAACCGTTGACGATTGTGAAAGACGGCGCCATAGCAGCCGAGCAGGGATCCAACGGCGCCGTGCCCCTGGTCACGGTGGCGTGCCACGAAGATCTCTCGGCGAGCGATCTGATCGGACGCTATCTGCTCGATGCCAACGGCACCCGCTGGATCGACGGGCCTCTGACCCGCGCGGTCAAAGCCGGCGGCATCTGTTATCTCGACGAAGTGGTCGAAGCGCGCAAGGACACTACGGTTATTATACACCCGCTGACCGATCACCGGCGCCTGCTAACCATCGACAAGCTCGGCGAAGTCGTCGAAGCGGCCGACAGTTTTCTGCTCGTCGTTTCCTACAACCCCGGTTATCAGAACGTGCTCAAAGATTTAAAGCATAGCACGCGGCAGCGATTTGTCGCCCTCGACTTTCAATTTCCCGACGCCGAACGTGAAGCTATGATCATCGGGCACGAATCCGGTGTTGATGAAGAAAACGCCACGCTGCTCGCCAAGCTCGGCCATAAGGTTCGGACCCTGCGCGAACATGGCCTGAAGGAAGGCGCGAGTACGCGCGTGCTCATCTATGCCGGACGCCTGATTAAAGAAGGCATTGCGCCGCGGCGCGCCTGCCATGTCGCCGTCACCTGGGGAATAACCGACGACCCGCAAGTCCAGCGCAGTCTCGAAGAAGTGGTTTCAGCGATATTCCCGTAAACGAGGGATTTGACCGCAAGGGACGCAAAAATGGGGATTCACCACGAAGGCACGAAGTTCACGAAGGGTTCGGAAATTTATACTCTTAAACTTCGCGAACTTCGTGCCTTCGTGGTGAATATTTTTTTCTCTTCTGGGTCAATTTTGGTTGCGGCTCTGCCGCGCTGGGCTATATGTGGTTAAACTTCTTTCTCCGCTCCTATGTCTGATACTGATTCAACTGCCGTGGAACTAGCGCCAATTCACGACATGCTGCAGATGTATTGTCGCGCGCTTTCGGAACGCGGTGTTGAGCTGCAAGACCTGAAGCAGTTACTCGAGAAGAACATCGGCTGGTCCCGCGCCGATGTGGCAACCAGCGACGGGGCGGCGATTTTTCTTCCCACCTTGGTCGAGCGGTTTGAAACCGAGATAGAAAACTTCGAGTTCCTCAAAGTCATGCTCACCCAGCAGGCGGGGCATATCGAGTTTGGCAGCTTCGATTTTGAGTTCGACCGGCCGTCAATTCTATTCCACGATCTGCGTCCGCGCCTGCGTCGACTAGCGGAACGCGAGCATCACGATCACGGCCATGACCCCGACGATGCAAGTCCCACCGAGTTGACGCGGTTTTTTCGCTTGTTTCCAAATAAGCGGCTGGCTCTGGATATTTTTTCCATCATCGAGAGCGCGCGGGTCGAGGCATGTGTGATGCGCGGATACCCGGGCATCGCGGCGGCGTACCAGGTTCTGCGGGAGCGCGCGCTGGCGTTGCGTCAAGAAGTTATTTTCCTGCCGGCGCGCGAAGCGCTGTTGGAATGCCTGATTCGTATCAGTCTCGGACAAGGCGGGCCGATAACGGTTCCCGCCGAGGGCGCCGAAGCCGCCAGTAATCTCAGCGATTTGCTGCGCTGGGTGCTAACCAATGATGCGACGGTGGAAGACACCGCGGAGGCGACCTTACGAATTTATGCGCGTTTCGCGCGGATAAAAAATGACTATCTAGAAGCGAGCCGATTCACGACGATCGAAGACTCTGAACGGCGTTTAAATCGTAAACGTTGGGAGGAGGACATAGATGGGGAAAATGTTTCACTGCCGCCGGCGGCGGGGAGAGATAGAGACTATTTTCCGCCTCAGGGGGTCGATTACCGTGGCGAGTTCCAGCCGGAGTTGGCGCAATTGCTAAGCCGGCCGCAAGCGAACTCCCGCGAGCAACGAAAATCTCTGACGGCGGAAGAGCTGGCTGAGTTGCTGCGCAATCAGCGGCAGCCGAAACGGCGGGACTCCGATGAGGAGGGCGAGGAGCAAGACCCGCAGACCAGCCAGATGGTGCAGAATCTGATGCGCGAACTCGAGCGGCGCGATCCGCGCATGCAAAGCGTTCAGAAAAGGCCGTGGTTGCAAGCCGACGAAGACGCGGGCCCGCTGTCGGCTACCCAGCCCAATACGTTTATTTACGATGAGTGGGATGTTCATGCGGGTCAATACCGGTCACGGTGGTGCAGGGTTTACGAGAAAATCATGGGGTTGGGAGACTTGACGTTTTATCGGGATACGCTGGACAACTATGCGGGGCTGTTGCAACAGATCCGCCGTGAGTTCGAGCAAGTGGCGCCGGAGACCTACCACAAAGAAAAACGCCTGCCGGAAGGCAGTGACCACGATCTCGACGCCGCCATCGAAGCGCTGACCGACCTCCGGAGCGGCGTGAGCCCGTCGGAAAAGATCTATTGGCGCAACCACAAAAACGAAAGAGACGTGGCTGTGGCGTTTCTGCTCGATATGAGCGGTTCCACCGGGGAGGCCATAACGGCAGTTTCAGATCCCGCCCAGAGCGCCGGCCGTTTGGCGCGCCCACAGCGGCGCATCATCGACGTTGAGAAGGAAGCCATCGTGCTCATGGGCGACGCTTTGGAAGCCATTGGCGACCGCTACGCGGTCTATGGCTTTTCCGGCCACGGGCGCGATAACGTCGAGTTTTACGTGCTGAAGGATTTCGACGAGGAATTTTCGCCGGACGTCGCCAAACGGTTGGGGCGGGCCGGTCCGCTGCACGCGACGCGTATGGGGCCGGCGATTCGCCACGCGACGTCGAAGTTGCGGATCCAGCAAACCCGCTCACGTTTTCTCTTCTTAATCAGCGACGGCCGTCCCCAGGACCGTGGCTACTCCCAGGAAAGCACGGAAAAAGCCTACGCAGTGCAGGATACGCGCATGGCGCTCGTCGAAGCGAGGCGCGACGGCATCACGCCGTTTTGCCTCACCGTCGACAAAGAAGGCAACGACTATCTTAGAGCCATGATGGACGATTTTAGCTACGAAGTGTTGGCTGACGTCGCCCTTTTGCCGCAGCGGCTGCCGCAGCTGTACCGAAAATTAACTTTCTGATCGTTTTACCGCCGCGGAGCTACAAATGTATCTCCGGCGATTCCCATTTGGACATTCGTCCTGAAAGATGGACCCCTCCGTTCACCCCTAAACCAGGCTCAGGGCGAACGGAGGGTGCTTTAAATTCGTCAATAAATTTCCGTTCCACTGAGCTTGCCGAAGTGTGAGCCCGTCGAAGCATGAAATTCCTTGTGCGGCAATCGGATCAGCCGTTTTCCTCCCGATCGAGCCCCGTCATCTTGAGCAGCGGCCTGTCGCTGACCGAAAATAGAATAGCGGGTTCTGTTTGGGAAAGATTCTTGTGGGCGTGCCAGCGCCAGGAGGGTAGACTGAAGCTGTCATGTTCATCCCACTGCACATCTTTGGCGTCGGTCTTGTCGATCATGGTTACGCCGCGGCCCTGCACGGTGTGATAGAGCACGGTGCCCGTATGGCGGTGAAAGCGTGTTTCCTGTCCCGGCTGAAGCAACTGCAGATAACAAGTCATCGTGAGAAATGTGTGGCCGCCATCAATCGGGTTTTTGTACTCGAGATACAAACCATCATAGGGGTCGTTTATCCCTTGGCCGGCTAGCTCCTTTAACGCTTCCAGCGTTTCTCCCCACTTGTAGTGATAGGGGACGCCTGCGGCGCCTCCGTATTCGACTTTGGACTGGCGCGCAGGTCCGTAAAGGCGGCGTGATGCGCCGTTGGTTTTGGTCAGCGGTTGCTGCTTTCCTTCGGCCCATTCCTCGCGGAATCCTGAGGCGTCGAGGAAGCTCACTACACCCGCATCCAGAGCGTCGATCCAAATGATCGGCTCTTTGGAATCGTTCACGTGATCGTGCCACACCCAATTGGGCTGGATGAGCAGATCGCCCGGCTCCATGATCATGGGCTCGCCGTTGGAAGTCGTGTACGCCCCGCCGCCTTTTACGACAAAGCGCAACGCCGTGTTGGTGTGGCGATGGGCCGCGGCCGTTTCGCCGGGAAGCACGATCTGAAACCCCATGGACAATGTTTTGCTGCCTGTCTGCAAGCCAACGTTGCGGCGAAAGGCATCGGGGCCGATCCTTATCACTTCTGTCGTTTCCATTAAAACCGGATAGATTTCCTGCCAACGCCAGAGCTTTGGCTCCATACGCTGATTATCGCGCCGGTTCTGCCAATAGCCGCGAAGCCCCAATTGGGCGAATTTTTCGTGGAGCCGCTCGCGGTTGGTTTGGTCATTGCTCGCCGGTATGCTCATAAAACCCTCCCTGAAAAGCGCTTGTTACCTTCATACAACGAATCCCCCGCCGCTGACAATTCATTTCAGCGTTGCTTCGGACATGGCGCTGTTGACCCGGCGCGCCGGCCGGTGCTAAGGCGGTTCTTGGAGGAGCAAGTCATGGCCCGCCATTACCGCTACATTTCCGCCGACAGCCACTTCGAGTCGCCGCCGGAGCAATGGACGCACCGCGTGCCAAAGCAGTATCGCGACCGCGCGCCGCGCCGGATCAAGCTCGCCAACGGCCACGATGGCGTATTGCTCGAGGGCTCTCGTTTGGTTTATGGCGGAACCAGCCTCTACGGCGGGCGACCTCCCGAAACATTCGATCCCACTTTCATGGATTTCGACAAGACACCCGGCTGTGGCTCCGCCGCGCAGCGTCTGCGCGAACAGGATCAAGACGGCATCGATGCGGAGGTGCTATTTGCCCTTGACGTCCGCAATTCAGCGATTAGAGACAAGGCGGCGCTCGCCGCTATCGTCCACGGCTTTAATCAATACATGGCCGAAGAATACTGCGCCGTAGACCCCGACCGCCTTATCGCAATGGCGGTTCTGCCAAACATCGGCGCGGACGAAGACATCGCGGAAATGGCATCTTGCAAACGCATGGGGCTCAAAGCCGCATGGTTGCGCACCTACCCGAGCGGCAAGAACTATCCCACGGCGGAAGACGATCGGTTCTGGGCCGCGGCGCTGGATTTGGATATGCCCATCGTCGTGCACACTTCATTTCCGGCCCACGTCGGTTCACGGGAGTCACCGCTGTTTAAGTATCCCAAAGAACCCGAGGGAGAGCAGCGGCCACCGACGGATTTTGTCCAACGCTTGGCGCGCCAGGGTCCGTTCCATTCGGGGTCCGTTGAAGCCAGTCAAATGGTTATCGCCGGCGTGTTCGACCGTTTTCCCAAGCTCGCCATCTACTGGGCGGAAAACAATGTCGGCTGGCTGCCGTACTTCTACGAACAGATCGATCATGAGTACACCGTCAACCGTTTCTGGGCCGATCGCCATCTTGGTCTGCCGAAACTAAATCGGCTGCCCAGCGAATATCTCAAGGAGCACGCCTACTGGGGGTTCTTCGAGGATCACGTCGGGGTGCGCTTGCGCCATGAAGTGGGCGTCGACCGGATGATGTGGTCCACGGATTTTCCCCATATCGTAACGCGTTGGCCGAATTCGCTGAAAGTTTTGGATTCGCAGATGGAGGGAGTCCCGGAAGACGAGCGCCAAAAAATGGTGGCGGAGAACGCCATTAAGTTTTTCCGTCTGGATCACGAGGACAAGTAGGTTAGCGACGCTTAAATCTGGGACTTAATTGCACGTGATTCGGGGCCGCGCTGCATTCAGGTTGACCCTGCGGGCTTCCTGATGGTAAGTCCGTGTTAATCTAACTAACTCTCTATGGAGGTACCCGATGATAACAGCAAAAGATGTGCAAGGCGTGATGGCCATGATGCCATCGTTCTCGACCAAGAATGCCGGCGATCTGAATGCCAGCTCGACGATTGACGTAGCTGCGCTGCAAACGGGGGTCGACCGGATGATTAACGACGGTATCGATCTCATCACTACCACGGGGAGTTTCGGCGAGTGTTACAATCTATTTTTCGACGAGTACAAAACCCTGGCGAGCGCCACTGTGGAAGCGGTCAAGAAGCGGGTGCCGCTGTTCATCGGTAGCACGAGCCCGAACGCCCGCGAGGTAGTCCAGCGACTCAAGTTCGTCCAAGACATCGGCGCAGATGGCACGCTGCTTGGACTGCCGTACTACGACGCCCAATCGCCGGAATACATGGCCGACTTCTACACTCAGATCGCCGGGATGTTCCCCAAACTCGCCTTTCTTATTTACCACAATCCGGTCAACCACAAGGTGAAGATTCCTGTATCGGTATTTCCGGCGTTGGTAAAATGCCCGAACATCGTTGGCATGAAGGACAGTCACCGAGATACGCGGGAGTTCGTCCGGTTGATGGAAATTATTCAGGGCAAAATCAGCGTGCTGACCAATCAGTCGCAAATGTTTCCGTACTACAGAATGGGCGCGGCGGGCTGCTGGTCCATCGACGCTTGGATGGGCCCGTGGCCGGTGCTGTATCTGAGAAACCTCCTCAGAGCCGGCAAGGATCAAGAATCGCTTCAAGTGATCGCCGAGATCATGGCCGCGGCCGGAGGTGAACGGCCCGGTGGCAACGAAGGCGCCACGGCAAAACTGCCCATCGAATTCGCCGGCTACGTCAATCCCGGTCCGGCGCGCACGCCGATCATGAAGTTTTCCGACACCACCATCGAACGCGCGAAGAAAAAGGCCGAAGGCTGGAAAAAGTTGTGTGATAAATACCGCCCGCTGGTGGAAGCGGAACGGAATAAAGTCAAAGCGGCGTCGTAAAAGAATGTCTAGGGTCCAGGGTCTCGCGTTAGAGGCGAACTCCAGATACGGGACGCTAAACTCCAGACTGAATTCTCCTGGAGAAATTCATGAGTTCCATGCCACTCATTCCTAAACAAGCGGCCATCGCCGTCGCCGATTTGGTTGACAATTGCGCAAAGGTCAAGGCGGGCATGAACGTGCTTATCGTCGCCGCCAACGATGGGCTTCACGGTGGAATTAATATCGTCGACCAGGAAACCGTCGCATGGGTTCAAGCCACGGTCGCGCAGCGTGGCGCCGACGCCACAGTGGTATGGTGCGACATCCCGCACCGTCCGATGGTTCTCTGGGGTGAAGGCGCGGACCCGAGCAAGGCCTGGCGTGTGCCACCGATCGTCGCCAACGCGATGCGCGCGGCCGACGTAATCATCAGTCACGCGGTGGATCTAACATTCGAAGAGGAGCTCCGCGAAGTTCCCGACATCCTGGAAGAACGTAACATCCGTTACGCGCGGAACATGGCGACCACGGCGTCGCTGCTTACGAGTAACTGGGGACTCACGCCGTACGAATTGGTCTCGGAGATACGAATCCAGGCATGCGCGTTGGCGCAGCCTGGCGCGAAGTGGGTGATGACCCATCCCAACGGCTCCCATGTCGAAGGCTACGTCGTCAAACCGGAGGACATGGAGGACTACGCTCACTACCGCGACATCGGCGTCTACTGTCCATTTCCTGAAGGCGTGTGGTCGTCGATTAGGGCGAGAGACGCTGAAGGCGTTGGGATCATCAACGAGATCGGGGTAATCTGGGCACGGCACATTGGTGTCCCCTGTCCGTTCAAGCAGCCGGTGACGGTGCACATCGCGAAAGGCCAAATCCAAAAATTCGACGGCGGAGAAGAGGCCGAGACGCTGACCCGTTTTTACAAATTCATTGCCAAGTATCTTGGCGAAGCGGCTTATGAAGTCCGCGGTTTCCACGGCGGCGTCCATCCCTCGGCGATTCTCGAACCGCACCAGTGTCCCAACGCGCCCTATCGCCATTTCATCGAGCATCACCATTGGAGTAGTTTTCATTTTCACATGGGCAACAGCCGGCGCTCCAAAGATTTTCCGTACCTGATGCATATCTCCGCCGAAATGCGCGGCGGCGAGTTAAAAATCGGCGACCAGTATGTTTACAAAAACGGTCGCATCACGAGCGCGGACCATCCGAAGGTGCGCGCCGTCGCCGCGAAATACCAAGACCGTCCGGGATTGGAGCCGGCGCGGTGGTTGCAGACGCCGCGCTAGTCCATGTCCTCGGACGGATTAGCAAAGATTCGTAACCATTCTGTTCGACTTGTGGGATCAGAGGAATGATGAAGGAAGTCAGACCCACAGGTGACAAACCGATGCATACAATCATCCGATTCCGAGGCGTAGTGGTTGGCCGGGACTCGCGAAGCGGCGCGGGACTGCTCGCTCTCTGGACGGCTTTGTCGATCTCGTGGTTATACCCGTCAACTATCCAGGCGGCCGCCTCCTTCTATGAGGGGAAGACTCTGACGATCATCCAGGGCCGGTCCGCCGGCGGTCTGGGAGACGTGCGCGTGAAGGCGGCGATTCCTTACCTGCAAAAATACTTGCCCGGCAATCCTCGTGTCGTTTCTCTCTATGTGCCGAGCGCCGGCGGCGTTCGGGCGGCTAACATGTTGACCGGTACGATCAAGAATGATGGCTTCACCATCGCAAATATCGGCACCAGCATATTCGTTCGAGCTGTCTCGAAAGACCCGATCGTACAGTACCGTCTAAGCGATTTTGTTTATCTCGGAGCGCCCAGCGCCGGCGGTCCCTATGCGCTCTTGGTTCGCCCGTTGGGACTCGACACGTTAGGTAAACTCAGGGCTCATGCAAAGTTGAGACTGGCGGAGCGAAGCGTAGGTCACACCATGTACACCGTCGGGCGGATCATGGCATTTGTGCTTGAGCTCAAAGATCCCCAGTGGGTGGTCGGGTACGAGAGTCCGGAAGTGGATATCGCAGTTCAACGCGCGGAGGCCGACGCCCGCACCGAGGTGATTTACGATCTAGTGAAAAACAAGCCCGAGTGGCGACAGCAGGGTTTCACGGTGCCGGTCTTGCTCAAAAATATCAAAGGTCGGGGAGCTGAGGCCGTCGCTGGCTTTCCGAAGACCGAGGCAGTCAATGAGTACGCCGACACGCAACTTAAGAAAGATGTCCTGCGCGTTTATTATAATAGCCGGCCGGGAAGTTCAGTCTATTTTGGCCCTAAGGGCATGCCGGAGGAAGCCCTTGCGGCTTTGCGCCAAGCATTCGGAAAAATCTGGGCTGACCCCCAGTTCGGGCGAGACTATGAGCGTCTGACAGCCGAGCCTTTGGAACCGATCACCGGCGGGGAGATCGAAAAGTTTCTTCAAGATATTCCTGAAGACTCCAATGTCAGGACGGTGATGCAGCAAGTACTGGGCGCCGGCCCAGTTCCGGCGGCGAGGTAAGGGTCGTTCAGTTGCGCGGAACCTGAAACAACGCACTGGAAACTGTAACAGGAGGAGGATACAACCTTGGCATATTACAAAGATATACGGGAACTGATCGAAGCTTTGGCAAAGTCCAACCTGCTGCTAAGAGTCGATCGGGCGATCAACAAAGACACCGAACTGCATCCTCTGGTCCGACTCCAATTTCGTGGCTTACCCGAAGCAGATCGAAAGGCATTCTTTTTTACCAAGGTCACCGACGTTTCGGGGCGGCGCTATGACATCCCGGTGGTTGTTGCCTGTCTCGCCGGTTCACGGCAGATCTACGGCGTCGGCCTGCAGTGCGACCCCGATAAGATCAGCCAGAGATGGAGCCACGCGCGAAACCATCCCATCGAGCCGGTATTTGTAGAGAATGCGCCGGTCCATGAAGTCGTGCAGATGGGGACTGATCTCGACAAACCGGGCAGGGGCTTGGAAACTTTTCCAATTCCGATTTCGACACCGGGGTTTGACGCGGCGCCGTACACCAGCGCCAGCCATTTCGTCACCTACGACCCCGAAACAGGAGTGCGTAACATCGGCAATTATCGTGGCATGGTCAAAGCCCGCACCCGACTCGGCATGAACGCCGGCGGCCAACAACATATCTCTCAACACTGGCGCAAGTGGCAAAAAGCCGGCAAGGCGATGCCGGCCGCAGTTATCATCGGCGCGCCGCCGAGCGTTTCCTACGCCTCCGTGGTCAAGATTCCTTACGGCGTCGACGAGTACGCGGTGGCCGGCGGTCTAGCCGGAGAACCGGTTCCGGTGGTCAAGTGCAAAACCGTCGACCTGGCGGTTCCAGCCAACGCCGAGATCGTCATCGAAGGCTTCATCAACACGGAACTGATGGAACCCGAGGCGCCCTTTGGCGAATTTACCGGTTACATGGACCCGCAGCAATTAAATCCGTTCATGGATATTACTTGCATTACTCATAAGAAAGACCCGATCTACGTGGCGATGCTCAGCCAGTTTCCGCCGTCGGAGTCGAGCAAGATCCGCGGCACCGGTGCCGAGGGAAATGTTCTCGCCTATCTCAAAAACCGCTTCGAGAACGTCAAGAGCGTCGCGTTCCACGAAGCCACCGGGAGCTGGGGGCTGTGCTGCGTTCAGATGAGCAATCCGAAACCGGGGGAGGCCGTTGAAGTGTTGGACGCTTGTGACCAGTCTCCCGCAGTTGGGGCGAAGCTGATCATTGTCGTTGACGACGATATCGAGCCGAGGGACGCCGATGGCATATTCTGGGCGATGACATTCCGTATGCAGCCGCACCGCGACGTAAGGATCAAACCCTCCAGGCTGCAATCCGCCGATTGGTCCGCCTTCGCGCCGGGAACCGGCAATCCGGGTGGGGTCCATGCGGGCACATCTGAAATTCAATCGACGCGGATGCTCATTGACGCTACGCGCCCATGGCCGTATCCTCCGGTTTCCCTGCCGCGCAAGGAAATCATGGAGGATGCGCTAAAACTGTGGGGCGAACTGGAGTTGCCGCCGCTCAATTTGCGTCCGCCCTGGTACGGCTACGAGCTGGGATGGTGGTCGGAAGCCGATCTTGAGGCCGGCCGGCTCGCGGTCCAGGGACGCTACTACGAGACCGGTGAAAAGATGAAACAGGCGCGGGTTCCGGTCAAAGGAATCGACCAAGCTTAGCACGCGATGTCAATAAACGAAGCCGCTTTGCGGCGGGGTTTTCATAGAATCAAAAGGACGGTTGACTTAAGAGCACCGGCTGTACGAGTAATAGAGAGGGCGTTAGGAGAACGGGTCATGGCAAGTAAGTATCGCTTGTTTTCCGCCGACTCACATTTGGAAATTTCGCCGGGGCGTTGGACCCCTCGGGTGCCTGAGAAATACCGAGATCGCGCACCCCGGTTGATCACGCTACCCAACGGCGGCGACGGGATTATTGTCGAGGGACAACCCGTGTACGTCTTAGGGCTCGCCGTTGCCGGGCGGCCTTACGAGGAACATCAACTCACGGGTTTGAATTATGCGACGTCGGCGGGTGCCGGCAGTCCGGAGCAGCGTCTACAGGAACAGGAGCGCGACGGCATCGACGGTGAAATACTCTACACATCCGCTGGTAATCTCAGCTTCTGGCGTGGCATACGCAACGACGACGCGTATCTCGCCGTGCTTCATGCCTACAACACTTTTCTGGCGGAAGAATACTGCAAGGTAAGACCTGACCGGCTAATCGCCATGGGAGTTATACCGACTCATTCCGTCGATGCGGCGGTTAAAGAGATGGACTACTGCGCGAAGGCCGGACTCAAGGGTGTGCTGATTAACACCTTTCCCAGTGGCAAACTCTTTCCGACGCCTGAAGACGACCGCTTTTGGTCCGCCTCGTTAGACTTGAACATGCCGGTCACCGTTCACGTGGGCTTACAGAGAACAGACGGAGCGCTTTTCAAGTATGACAGAAGCCCTGGCGAAGTCGCCTTTGGCGGCGACCCGATCCGCGTGCTCACCCGCTTCGCCGGCACCAGCGGGCTAAACGCCGTGCAACTGGTGTTGTCGGGGATCTTCGATCGCTACCCGAAACTGAAAATCTATTGGGCCGAGACTCAAATCGGTTGGTTGCCTTATTTCTACGAGCAGCTGGACGACGTCTACAAGCGCAGCCGATACTGGATGGAGCGTGATTTTGGCATCAAAATGCTGAAGCATGAACCGAGCGTGTATATACGCGAACAGTGTTACTGGGGATTCATCTATGACCGCATCGGGCTGAGGCTGCGCTACGATGTCGGCATCGACAAAATCATGTGGGGGAACGATTTTCCCCATTCCGCGGGCGATTGGCCCAATTCAAAACGGGTCATCGAAGATATTTTCGCCGGCGTGCCGGAAGATGAGAAGCGAAAGATCCTGGTTGACAACGCCGTCGGGTATTTTCATTTAAACTAACCGAATCAATTCTTGGTTAATATGCACCGAGAAAGGTGAAGCAATGGAGATCAAATTTGGTTTATTCAGTTGCGACTCCCATGCGCAGGTGGACAGCGACGCCTGGACCAAGCGAATGTCCGCGGCGCAGTGGGGCGATCGCATTCCGCAGATCGTCGAGGTTGAAGAGAATGGCCAGCGCATCGACCGCTGGATGATCAATGGCAAACTCCGTAGCCAGTGGGTGTGCAATTGTCCGGCGGCGATGGAAGGCGGCGTCGCGCGGGGCTATTATCCGCGGCGTTGGGCGGAGGTGCCGAAGATCGTCTACGATCCGGCGGCGCGACTCCAGGCGCTAGACGATGACCGCGTCGACGGCGAAGTCTTGTATCCCAACACGCCGGTGTCGAATTTCGCTTTTCTTCAGGCCGACGCCGCCTTCGAGCTTGCCTGCGTCCAGGCGCACAACGACGCCCTGGCCGAGTGGCGCCAGGTCAGCGCTCGTTACGTACCTTTGGCGATTATCCCCTACCTGAGCGACATCAAGGTCGTTGTCGCCGAAGTAGAGAGAACGGTAAAACTCGGCCACCGCGGCGTGGTAATGTTGGCTGAGCCGGCGTTTACCAAGAAGGGGCTCAGGCGCATGAACGATCCGTTTTGGGAACCTCTGTGGGCTTGTTGCCAGGAATTGGGCGTTCCGATGCACTGGCACGGCTCTGCGGGGTTGGCCGAACAGCTGTCCTTGCCGGAGTGGAAGGGATTCACCAAGAAAGAATCCCACACGGTTTCGACCTCGCGGCTCTGTGCGACTCCCGCGCAGCTCATTCCGAACTTGATCTTTTCGGGGATTCTCGACCGTTATCCACGGCTGAACTGGGCGTGCGCTGAAACCGGCTTTGGCTGGGTCAACTACGTGCTCGAAGCTTGCGATCATGAATGGGAGCAGCGGCGCTTATGGAAAGAAGGGATCAAAACCAAACCGAGCGAGGTTTTCCGGCGCCAGATCTACGTGGACTTCTGGTACGAAAAAGCTGGCATCGAGGTGCGCGATCTGGTCGGCGTGGATAACATCATGTGGGAGTCCGATTATCCGCATATCGCGGCGACCTATCCGCGGTCGTGGAGTTTCGTAGAAGAATCACTCGCCGGCGTTCCGGAAGCCGAGCGGAAAAAGATGTGTTACGGCAACGCGCTCAGACTTTATGGACTCGCATAGCCTGCCGGCGGAAACCAAGAGCACTATGAAATTGAACGAATTCTTCATCAGCGTCGACGAGCATGTTCAAGAACAGCCGGAGGTATGGACCAAGCGTTTACCCCGGTCCAAGTGGGGAAGCCGGATTCCGCACATCGAGGAAACGTCGCATGGGCGGGAGCGTTGGGTCGTCGACGGAAGTGAAATCGGTCTAAACGGCGTGGCTGATTGCGGCGCGGCGATGCCGGACCGCACCGAGAATCCACAACGCTGGTTTGATGTGCCCGCCTCTGTCTATGATCCCAAGGAGCGCTTGAAAGCGATGGATGAGGCCGGCATCGATTATGCCGTATTGTATCCAACTGTCGCAGGATCAGGCGGTCAAACTTTCGGGCGGATCGAGGATCCGGAGTTCGAAGTTGCCTGCGTGCGAGCCTATAACGACTGGCTTGTCGAGGATTGGGCCAGTGTGAGCGAGCGCTTCATTCCCCAGTGCATCTTGCCGCTCTTTCCCATCGAGGCGGCGGTAAAAGAAGTCCGCAGAGCCGTTGCCTGCGGTCATAAAGGCGTCATCTATCCATCGAACCCGATGGAGCTGCGCGCTGTTCCGCATATTAACGATGAAGTCTACGATCCCCTGTGGGCGACCTGCCAGGAGCTCGGCGTGCCGGTCTGCTTTCACGCCGGCGCTGCGGCGGCGATCCAGATCCCGGCGTATGAAGGATATTCGCCGGCGCTGGCCGCCGCGTTTCAGGCCATTACCCGGCCGGCGAGCTCGGTGTCGGTGCTGGTGAATTTACTGATCTCCAAAATTCTCATGCGTTTTCCCGATCTCAAGGTGGTTTTGGCGGAGAGCGGTCTCGGCTGGGGCGCGTATCTCTTGGAGTACACGGACTTCCAGGCGAAGGGCGATCAGTTGCCGCTGCATGGGTACGACCTGATGCCATCGGAGTTGTTTAGACGGCAATGCTACCTCGTTGGCTGGTACGATCAAGCGAGTATCAAGACGCGAAGCTACATCGGCACGGATAATATTCTCTGGTCGTCGCAGTTTCCGCTGGCGACATCGACCTGGCCCAATACGAGAGCTGCCATCGCAAAGAGCTTCGACGGCATTGCTGAGAGCGACCGGCAAAAGATTCTATTTGCCAACGCCGCGAAGCTTTACAAGACCCAGGCGCATTCATGACAAGCGGCGAAGCAGAGAGCGGATCGAGGACGAGCGCATACGGTAGATTCGGCAGATCAAAGAGCGGCTCATATTAGCGAAGGAGGAAATGCACATGGCCAAACCGGCAGTAAGCAATGAAGAAGAAGTCAAGGAGAGAATTGAATACAAGTCTCCCTACGAGCAATGGAAGGAGTCCGAAGGGCTCCCCACTTACAGGGGCCTGTACATCAATAATCTGTACGATCTCAAACTGGAGTCTTGGCGTTCAAGCGGCACCGGCGCCGCGGCGTTCATTAACCTTGAAGGAACGGGCGGTTTCAACGACGCCTATGTGGCGGAGATTCCGCCGGGCAAATCACTCAAGGCCCATCGCCACTTGTATGAAGAAACCATCTATATCCTCAAGGGAAGGGGGGCGACGTCCGTTTGGATTTACCCCGACAAAAAGGAAACTTTCGAATGGCAAGAGGGCAGTTACTATTCGCTCCCCATGAATGCGTGGCACGAACACTTCAACGCTTCGGGAACTGAGTCCGTGAGGTACGTCGCGATGACCAGCGCGCCGAGGGTGATCGACACGTTTAACAACATGGAATTCGTTTTCGCGAATGATTTCACATTTCGCGATCGTTTTAACGGTGAAGACGGCTATTTCAAACAGTCCGACCCCGCGCAGCAGTGGACGACCAATTTCGTTGCCGACGTGCGCGCATGCCAGACTTTCTCAGGAGGCTTCAATCGCGGCGGCGGCGCCAAGAGCACGGTTTTCCGGATGGTGAACAACACGGTCAAGTCTCATGTTTCGAGTTGGGAAATAGGTTCTTACAAAAAAGCGCACCGTCATGGTCCGGGCATTCATATAGTTATGATTCGCGGCACCGGTTATTCGCTGATGTGGCAAGAGGGAAAGAGCGTGGAGCGTATTGATTGGCGACCGGGCAGCATGTTCGTGCCGCCGGAAATGTGGTTTCATCAACACTTCAATGGCGGAGCCGAGCCGGTGTTTTTTCTTGCCATAGGTTGGGGCAGCGACAAACCCAAGGCAGGTGGCAAGGCCTATGTCTACAAGAGCGTGAAAGAAGGCGGAGATCAGATCGAGTATGAAGACGAGGATCCGCAAATCCACGCTGATTTCGAGGCTTCTTTGGCAAAATACGGTGCAACCTGCAAAATGGGCCGCTATCACCCGTTTTGCACGGCCAAGTAGCGAAATTCCATGTAAACCTCGCCTCTTGAGGCGGAACAACATTATTATTATGGGGTTTCCAACGGCGGCCAAGCATGCTCGTGAGTGTCGTCGCCTGCTTTCAATGACAAAATCAATGGAGGATAAATGGAAGTTAAGTTTGGTCTAATCAGCGCCGATTCTCACGCGGGCTTCGACCGAAGTGATTTTCTGCGCCGAATGTCCGCCGCCAAGTGGGGCGATCGCATCCCATGCGTGGTTGAAGTGGAGGAGAAAGGCCGTCGCATCGATCGTTGGTCTGTCTATGGCGTGCCGCGCCGCAATGACGTGGCCAATTGCCCGGCCCTGATGGGTGAACCGTTTCCTACCTATCCCAAGCGCTGGGACGAAGTGCCAAAGGCCTCCTATGACCCGCTGGAGCGCCTAAAGTGCTTGGATGCCGACGGTGTTGATGCAGAAGTGCTTTTCCCGAATCCTCCGGGTGGCACCTTCTTTGAGTTCGGTGATCCCGATTTCGAATTGGACGCAGTGCGCGCTTATAACGACGCGCTCAGCGAGTGGACCCGCGCCAGTGATCGTTACTGGCCGCTCGCCATTTTGCCCTATCTCAGTGACCCCCAGGTCATCAAGCGCGAAGTCGAACGCGCGGCGACGAGCGGCCACCGTGGCGTCAACGTCCTCGGTGAGATGCCCGAGCGGCTGCCGCACATCACCGATCCCTATTGGTACCCCATCTGGGGGATCTGCCAAGAGGTGGGACTGCCGATTCACTTTCACGGTTCGGCGGGGCTCAACGCCGGCGCCTCGGTGCGCAAATGGAGTGGCTATACGCACAGGCAGGCCCACTCGGCACAGACCGCGACATCCGCGGTCACACCGGCGCAGATCATTCCTCAACTCCTATTCTCAGGGATTACAGAACGCTTTCCAGGTCTGAAATGCGTGTTTCCTGAGGCCGGAGTGGGCGGCCTCAATTACGTGATCGCCGCGTGTGATCACGAGTGGGAGAGCCGCCACCTATGGACCGAGGGCATTCACACCCGTCCGAGCGAGACCGTACGCCGTCAAATGTACGTGAACTTTTGGTTCGAAGCGGAAGGCATCAAGCTCAGGCACGACATCGGCATCGACAACATTATGTGGGAGTCCGACTTCCCGCACGTGGCTTCATACTATCCCCGCTCCTGGCAGGAAGTGGAGCGCGTGCTCGAGGGCGTGCCAGAAGAGGATCGCCGCAAGATGCTTTTCGAGAATGCGCTGCGCGTCTACCGGATCGACGCCAAGGCGGCGGTGAAAAATAATAAAAGGGAAAATCATCTTTCATGCAGTTGAAATACGGTTTGATCAGTGTCGACGATCATGTACAAGAGCCGCCGAATTTATGGACCCAACGGTTGTCCAAAATCCACGGGGGCGAGCGCGTTCCGCATCTCGAGCGGATAGCCGACGGCAGCGAACGTTGGGTGGTTGACAACCAAGTGCTCCTCGACGGCAGCGCCGCCCTGGCTGGCGCGCTGATGGCTGATCGGAACCATGAGCCGAGCCGTTGGCAAGATGTTCCTCCGGCGGCCTACGTGCCATCCGAACGGCTCAAGGCGATGGATGCGGCGGGGATCGACTATTCGGTGCTCTACCCTACGGTGGCTGGTCTAGCCGGAGAGGTGTTCGGGCGGCTGCGCGACCCGAATCTTGAGCTCGCCTGCGTGCAGGCCTACAACGATTGGCTCATCGAGGAATGGGCTGCCGCCAGTGATCGCTTTGTCCCGCAGTGCATCGTGCCAATCTGGCCGATCGAGGCGGCCACTGCTGAGATCGAGCGCGCCGTCGCAATAGGGCATCGGGGAGTAGTGTTTCCGTCATTGCCCATGCACTTGCGTGATGTACCGCATGTCAGCGGGCCGGAGTACGATCCGGTCTGGTCGGTATGCGAAGAGCTGAACGTTCCCGTCTGTTTACATGCTGGAGCCTCGCCGCAATTGCAGTATCATGCGTCGCCACATTTAGCGCCAGCGTTGGCTCGCGCGATGGATGCGGCGACCAAACCGGTTTCAAGCGTGTTCGTCATCTCGCTTTATTCCTTCTCGCGCGTGCTCTTGCGCCATCCAAAGCTTCGCCTAGTGCTGGCGGAAAGCGCGCTGAGCTGGGGGATGCTCTACCTGGAGTGGGCCGACCATCAGTTTGAACACGACGGACTTGCGCGGGAAGGCTATGAGTTGAAACCTTCGGAGATGTTTCACCGGCAGTGTTTTTATACTTCGTGGTATGACAAAGTCGCGCCATTCGCCGATTACATCGGTGCAGATCATATTCTGTGGGCTGCAAATTTTCCTTTGGCGACGTCGACTTGGCCAAGGACACAGGAAACCGTCGAGCGCTGCTTGCACGGGGTTTCCGCTCAGGCGCGCGCCCAGGTGCTGTGGAAAAACGCCGCGAGTCTATACCAGCTGTGAAGTTTTCATCGTTGCGGCAACGGCGTGATGCGCTGCGCGAGAGTTCATCGGCATCTTCGTAAGATCTCGCTACCGACTTGACCCGTAGCTGCAAATGCTCCGTCCCGGCGAAGCAACCCGTAGCCATCGGCATGCGTGCAGCACGGTCTATTTCGTGGTGCGGGGAACGGGTGAGAGTCGCGTCGGCAAAAGCAAAGCAGAGGAAAACACGCTCCAATGGGGCGAGCGGGACTGTTTCAACATTCCTACCTGGCATTGGCATCGCTTCACCAATCGTTCCTCCGATCAGATTGCGATCTTATTTTCCGTCAGTGACCGGCCGTTATTTCAAGCGCTCGGGTTGTATCGGGAGCAGCAGTAACGCGATGCTCATGCTCGCATGATTGGCGGCCGATAATTTCGGCGATACGGCAATCCGCCTGCGGCATTGAAAAATCGCTCAAACCCGACCGTGATCCGAGCTTAGCAATCGGAGCAAGTCTGTGGCCGCGACTATGAGTACACGGGCGGCTTGAACGTCTCAGCGTCGCGCCCGGGCTTCGCTTGATCACTGCGCGTGACGCGGGATCCGGCCTTCTCTCACCGTGAGGTGAAATCCATCCTTGATTGGCGAAATACTCCGAAACGTAATGCACGGCTTCGTCGGCGCTGGAGGCGGCCATTTGCGAGACGCCAGTGCGGTACGGCGCGAATCAAGAACGGACCGCGCTGCTTGCCACCAGGCCGGCCGATATACCGCCCTGAACGGCCGCTCCTACCGGCAGCGTTAGCCCAGATCGAACTGGCCTTTTTTGGGTGGGGCGAAAGCTCTAGAGACTGACGATGATTGGCAGCTGGAATTTATCGTCAAAATAACTCATCCTTCGGGAGACAGCCGATCATGGTGCGTAAAAATATCGACGTCAGAGAGAGTCTGCGCGCTTCGTTTAAGGACGGAATCTTTGCCGCACTTATGGGCGGTGTCACTGAACATTACGCCACTCCGCTGGCACTCTTCTTGGGAGCGACGGTCTTGCAGGTGGGGTTCGTCAGCGCGTTGCCAAATCTCTTTTCCTCCCTGTCCCAGTTCTTCGCGGTGCGGGTCATCTACTGGGTGGGCGGGCGGCTCAAGTTATTAGTGCGTTTGGTCTTTTCCCAGGCGTCGTTCTTTGTCGGCATAGCGGTTCTAGCGGCGTCTGATGTGCCTTCTCGCGTCGAGTGGTTTCTTGTTCTTCTGACCCTGGCGGCCTTATGTGGTGGTTTGGCGGGGCCCGCGTGGGGCAGTTTGATGAGCGACTACATACCCGCGAGCAAACGGGGACATTACTTTGGCTGGCGCAACAGCGTCCTCGGCGCGGTCGGCGTCGGCAGTGTTTGCGGCGCGGGCGTATTGCTCTATTTGTTCAGGCGGCTCGGCTACCGCGGCGGCTTCGTTGTCTTGTTCTGCCTGGCGGCGCTTGCCCGTTATGGTTCCGCCTATTTCATCAAGCAGATGGATGAGCCTCCGCACAAGAAGGACCCGGCGAGCGATTTTACATTTTTGATGTTCATCGCCCGTTTTCGCGAGAGTAATTTCTTGAAATTCGTCACCTTCGCAGCGGCTCTGAATTTTGCCAGTTTCTTAGCCGCGCCATTTTTTGCGGTGTTCATGCTTCGGGACCTGCAACTCGATTATCTCACCTATATGGCGCTCCACGTTAGTTCCGCGCTGGTGACGCTCGTGGCACTGCCGTTGTGGGGCCGGCATGCGGATCTGGTGGGTAACGTGCGAGTGCTGCGGCTCAGTTCGTTTTTTGCCGCGCTCATTCCTTTCTTTTGGTTGGTGTCGCACAATCCGGTTTATCTGATGTTGGTTCAGATGTGGGCTGGATTCGCATGGAGCGGGGTCACGCTTTCCACCGGCAATTTCATCTATGACGCGGTGACGCCGCAAAAGCGCGTGCGCTGTATCGCCTACTTCAACGTGATAAACGGCGTCGCGGTTTTTCTCGGCTCGGCGACCGGCGGATGGCTGGCTTCCCGATTGCCGCCGCTCTTCGGTTACCAGCTTATCGGTCTTTTTGTATTGTCCGGCTTCTGCCGGTTGCTTGTTTACATTTCTCTGTCGGCGCGCTTCCAGGAAGTCAGGCGAGCTCGTGAGGTTTCCATCCGGGAGCTGTTTTTTAGCGTCGTCGGCATTTGTCCGCTGATGGGACCGGCGCAAGAGTGATTCAACGAACGCCAAGGCGCTGCGTAGGACGCAAGGCACTTAGAGGGGAGGTTTAATAGCCGTCGGAATTTCGCCAGCGTTTTCGAGCGGCCAGCCCACAACGTTCTCGATTGGGCTGTTTTGGGCGGATGATGTCTGGGCA
This sequence comes from uncultured delta proteobacterium, assembly GCA_963840855.1. Classification (GTDB taxonomy): domain Bacteria; phylum Desulfobacterota; class Binatia; order UBA9968; family UBA9968; genus DATACQ01. The sequence continues at coordinate 58,400 of CAWJBB010000080.1, read as the reverse complement.
TTTTCCATGAAGCGGGTAATGTCGGGAGCGGTTACGGGGCGGCTGAAATAGTACCCCTGTGCCTCATCGCAATTGAAGTCCGTGAGCATCTCTCTGGCTCCGAGGGTCTCAACTCCTTCTGCCACCACCTTTAGCCCCAGATTGTGTCCCAAATCAATGATGGCGCGCACGATCACGGCGCTGTCGTTGTCGGATTCCATGTTTTGGGTGAACGATTTGTCGATTTTGATGCTGCTAACGGGAAGTTTTCTTAGGTATGCCAGCGATGAGTAACCCGTTCCAAAATCGTCGATGGCGAATCGGACTCCAAGCTCTCTGATCGCTTTGAAGGTGCGCATGGCCCGCTGGGGGTCATCCATGATCGCGCTTTCCGTGAGTTCCAGTTCCAGCTGGCTGGCCGGGACACCCGTGCTGTTGAGAAGAGCGGCAACCTGATCAGGCAGCTCAGGAGTGTCGAGGTTCCACATCGACAAATTGACCGCGATACTGGTGTTGATGCCTTGGTCGCGCCAGCGCCGGCACTGATTAATGGACGCGTTGAGCACCCATAGGGTCAACGGAACGATGAGGCCGGTGCGCTCCGACAACGGAATGAACTCATCGGGCATGATCAAGCCATACTCTGGGTGACGCCATCGAGTGAGCACCTCGAGGCCGGTGATGCGATCGTTTTTGAGGTCAATTTTCGGTTGATAGAGCGGAAAGAGTTGGTCCTGCACAATCGCTTGCCGTAACGCGCCCAAGCGTAACGGCGGACGCGGCGAGCGGCTAAACTCCTCGGAGTAAAGGACGTAGCGCTGTTTATTTCTGCGGGCGGTTTTAAGAGCTATATCAGCGCACTCCAAGAGGGTAGAGGCGCTGCTCCCATGGTTGGGAAACAGGGCGACGCCAATTTGGGGCCGCAAACTGGCCGTCCTGCTTTCCAGTTGAAGCAGTCGATCGAGTTCGCGAAGTATTTTTTCCGTCACGAGCAGCGCGTCGTCGGTTTTTCGCAGCGACGATAAAAGTACCGCAGTTTCGGCCCCCGAAATGCGGCATAGAACATCGGATTCGCGAAGCGTGCCGGAGACTAACGCGAAGGCCTTCTCTCTCATGCCGTTGGATAGTCCATCACCGTTTCGGAAAGAGGGCTCACCGGCGTCGATGTCAATCATAAGCAAGCCGACTTGCCTTGAGCTGTGCTGTGCCGCCAAGACCGCTTGCCGGATCTGAATGTGAAATTGTGCGTTATCAGCTATTTCAACGGGTATCTGGGTCACTTTTGCGTTTCCAAGCAGCTGGAATTTGGCAGTTGGTCTCGTTCAGGAAGATTTCTACCCCAAAGGGCTAGCATCGTTCTGCGTCGCAATGCGCGTGCCATATGTTTTTTCGGGCGCACAAGCGGCTGCGGTTCGACCGCTATGCTGCTCAGTGCGAAAGCACGCAAGAAATGAACTCACCGGAATCAAAAACCACTCAAAAAACGTTTTCGCCTATCAGTACTGATCGGCGTATCTCGGATTTGTTTTATCCTATGTAAACCTCGCCTCTTGAGGCGGGAACAACATCATGAGGTTTCCAAAGGGGGGTGAGCATCCCCTTTGGTCAAGGGCGGGGTCAGAACCCCACCCGCGGGATCCGTTCCAACGGGTGAAAAGTTCCCGCCGGAGCCGCGAAAGGAAGATTAACCCCTGTTTGGCACTCTTTCCTGCTTTATGATGATTCGTGGAAGCCTAAGACGCCGGTCTGGGAATTTGGCAGGCGTCGAAAGGAGTGGTGAACCCTGGGTCAGAGCGTCGGGAAGAAAAATTGACGATCAATGGGCGATGAGATGCCGTTCCCCATGGGGCTTTCCTGGCCAGAAAACTTCAACCCGGTCCTTGCCCTTGTGTTTAGCGGTGTACAGGGCGCGGTCGGCGTCCTCGATCATCTGGTTAGCGTCGGAATAGGTGTGGATTGACGTGGAGCTGATGCCGATGCTGACGGTGAGAGAAAAATAGCCGTTGTTCGCCGAGAATACCGAAGAGCGGATTTCACCCAGAATTTTCTCTCCTGCCAGCAGGGCGCTATCATGGTCTGTCTCGGGCAGTAGGAGAACAAATTCCTCGCCACCAAAACGCGACGGAAAGTCGCTCTGGCGCGTTGTGGTGCGCAGAGTTTCAGAGATCTTCACGAGGGCGGCATCACCGCCATGATGCCCATAGGTGTCGTTGATAACTTTAAAGTTGTCGATATCGAGAATCAGCAGCGACAACGGATGGCCATAGCGGTTCGCTCGTTCGAATTCGTCCGTCATCTTTTTCTCGAAAGCGCGCCGGTTGTATAAGCCGGTCAGGGAATCGGTCTGCGTCTGGTACTCTAAATGCTGTTGGTATTGTATCACCCGCGAGCCGACTCGAATTCGCGCCAGCAACTCAGAAAAGGAAAAAGGCTTGGTGATATAATCGTCGGCCCCGAGGTCGAGCCCCCGAACCCGGTCACCTTCCTGTATCCTTGCGGTGATCAGGATGAGGTAAAGATTTTTCAGATCAGGATCGGTGCGAATTGTTTTTATCAGCTCAAAACCGTCCATCTTGGGCATCATGATATCGGACAAAGCAATGTGCACTTGTTCGCCGCGGAGTTTTTCCAACGCTTCAATGCCATTGGCGGCCGTAATTACGCGATAGCCCTCGCGCCTTAGAACTATGGAAAGTAGGTCGCGCTGATCAGGATGATCTTCGATCACCAGGATGCACAATGAATTTCCCGGTTGCTGTGTGTTTTCCATGATTTTTGCGAATATCGTTATGACTAGGCGAAGCTCAATCGTTCGTCAATGACTTATCGGCGATCGGTTTCTTTTGCTTACTTGTTCGCCATTTTATGGCGACGTAAGCATGAAATGACGGTGATTTGTTTCGGAAGCAAAATAGGCGCCATCCAAATTATACGATGCCAAGTTCAACCCTTGTTCTTTTCGGTTGACCCGGCGGTCTCGCCGGACGTTTCCCGAGACGGCCAGCATGTGCCTAAGAGTCCATTAATTTTACCGGCTGCGCCTTTGTCCTTTCGCTCGCAGTCAAACATATCTGCTGCGCGGCGGTATCGACAACCTTGTATCAAAAGCGACAGGTTTGTCAATTTAGGATTGCTTTAACATAATTGCCGAGCGATGAGGTTCTCACGCCTGTAAAACGGGAATGGTAAACAAAGATGAAATTCGCGTGAATTTATCAGGACATGAATCGGAAAACGATTTGGTCTTGCCGATACCGCCTTGGTAGTCTTGAGATATTCGAAGTACTCCAATGGTCCCTGCGATCGGTAATCGGTTTGGGAGGCATTTTTACACCTGGTCTTAGCGCCGCACATTCGAGCGTTTCGTGACACCACAATGATGATAGTTTGACAGCGGTTAGCTGGCATTGAGCAAAGAAATTCAACTCAATCCTATTTGTCCGGGCGTGTTCCAGGATTCCATGCGCCGGGACTCGGGCCGATCTGGCAGGCGGCAACGCTGGTTAGCCGAGCTTTTTAATCGGGTGCGCTTGAAGGTTACGGTTAAATTGCCGATTTAACTCACGTCCAAGTTTAGCGAGCAGCGACCATCGGTAAAGTGGGCTCGGCTCAATGAGCCGGCGCAACGTCGGCCGGTGCCGAAAGCTTGACGATACAAAGAAAAATGGCATTGAAAACTTCTATTTTCCTGGTTGGTGACGAGAGTATCGCGCTTGGTTGCGTGCGCCGCCAGCTTGCGGGCGAAGACGGGTACCAAGTCGAAGCGAGGGCATTTTCGTATTCAGAAGCCGTCGAGCGCCTAAAATGCACGAGCGGGAACAGGGTTGCCGTCATCGAAATCGAACGAGATCCGGACAAAGCCTACCGCCTCGCCGAGGAGATTAGTTTCAATCTTCCCGATGTACATTTGGTGATGACATCCCCGCGCAACGATCCGGAACTCATTCTGCGGGCCATGCGTGTCGGTGCGGAAGAGTATTTACCCCAACCTTTGATCAACGAAGAGGTACTGAGAGTGTTCGACGCAATCCGAAAAAAAATCAGCGTCGAAACCGCCCGGGCTAGGCAACGCGGAAAAGTTATCGCCATTACATCGAATAAGGGAGGAGCGGGGACGACCACGGCAGCCACCAATGTTGCCGCGAATTTGGCTGGCCGCGATAAGCTGATTTGCCTGGTCGATCTGGTACTGCAGTTTGGTTCGGTTACCAGTTTTTTGAATCTGGATCCGTCGTATACGATACTCGACCTAGTCAAGGTCATTCGGCGCGCCGAGCCAACGTTTCGCGAAGATTTCCTGGTTAAGCATGCGTCCGGGGTGCGGGTCTTGGCGGAGCCGTTTCGCGCCGGGGATGCACGACGGATTACGCCCGCCGACATCGATGAGATCCTCGACATACTGGCGCTTGCCTTTGATTATATCGTGATCGATACCCCTAAAGTGTTTGACGACATGCTAACGACGGTGCTGGACAAGGCTGATGTCATTTTTTTCCTCACGGAAATGGATGTTCCTTCCCTGAGAAGCGCCCGTCGGGCGTTTGACCTGTTTCAAACGATGGGTGTCGACGTCGGCAAGATACGCTTGCTGCTCAATCGTTACGTGAACAACCCGATCATGAATCTGGAAACCATGGAAAAGGCACTGGGAATGAAAGTATTTTGGACACTCCCCAACAACTATCCGGTGGCGGTCGCTGCGATCAACCAGGGATTGCCTATAGAGGCATGTGACTTCAGCTCCGACATCGCCAAGAGCTATGCTGGGTTGACCGACGCTATTCTTCAATCTGGTGGACTTTCAGGTAGAACTGCGGATGAATCAGCGGTCCCGCCTCGGCCGGGATCGCTTGAGCGTTGGCTAAACGCGGGTGAATTGCACAAGTAGCTCAAATCAATAATGTCCTTCTTTGTTTACGGCGGCGCTTAAATATCAAGGCGTTCGGCTGAGTCGGTTGATCGCGGCTTTTAAACTCGCCCGCATTCGCTCGATGGACCGCGCCAACTCGCCAATTTCATCGTCAGTGCGAGCGGTAATTGGGACGTCAAGCTGGCCGCGACTCATGGCATCGGCCGCCGCGGCCAATTCGATGATTGGCTTGATCACACTACCGGCAATGAAGACGGATACTATGGCCGCCACGCCGAGACAAATCGCGGTGACTAGAATTATGGGAAGCAGAGTTTTACGAACATCCTGTTGAATGATGTCATCCCATAGTCCGACGCGAACCGCGCCGAGCTGCCCCTCAAGCACCGGCGCGCGGGTTTCGTAAACGGGCCTGCCTCTGATCGTGAGCGACCTGGAGGTCGCGGTTCGTTCTTGAGGGTTGTCGTTGAGGGTATTCTTTAAATCGGCGGGAAACGGGTGGGTGCTCGACGCGATAATTTCTCCTTTGCCATCCTGGATGAAGGCATAAGCAACGCCTTCGAGCCGGCCATACTTGGCGACCAGCGAGTCTAGTTCGAGGACGCTACGCCGCGATATGTAGGGAGCGGCGGCGTCGCTAAGATTCGTGGCAATGGCCGAGGATCTAAAATCCACCTGTTTGCGCAGAGCGCCTTCGGTGAGAAAGTAGACGATGCTCAGTACGACCACGCCCATGGCCAAGACCGTGCCGCCTGAAGCTGCGCCGAGTTTCCATTTCAAGCTCATCTTTCGCCGCGTCCCCGACGCCGCTTTGACGAGCTTAGTATTTTCCATGGACACAGACTCCTCCGCCATAGATCCTCCTGATAGATCGGGCCTTGTTCGAGTCAAGACCTCTTGAAGTTGGCAATTTCTCGAACCACTGCTGTTTCGAACTCACTTCGGAGCTTGGCGTCCGAGACTTCCCGGCTGACGAGTCCGATCAGTTCTTCGAGTTTAGCTTGCGGAAATTTTTCCTGGGATTGGCTTAGCGCGCGAATTTGATCGCGCACTACGAATGGGGCGATGGGACCCATGACATCGGTGAGGAGGGCTATCATCCTGGCGAGTAGCGCAGCGGAAACGATATTTACCGGTGCCTGAGTCACCGTTGAAACCAAGGCCACGAGGCCCGACTTGCATAGATTGTAGAGAATTTTGGCCGTCTGGGCGTACGGAGCTTTAAGCGCCGCGGCAATTTCCTGGACGCTGCGCCGCCCGTCGATTTTGCACAGCACACGCCACGCGGCATGAGGAATCGTGATGGGGCAGTTGGGCTCTGCGCCCAAATCGGCGAGTTGAAAAACGCACTGGCCCGAAGGGATCACCTCTATAATACTCTCCCATTCCCGGCTCATGGCTCGCAGGTCGTCCAATATTTGCTCCGATTTTTTCTGCACGGTTGTGACCGGCGCTGAGCCATTGGCTTGTAAGGTGAAGGTACCGTCGCCCCATGTGACCGGATAGTAGATGGCCTTTTCTCCCTCACCGATGGGACAGGTCGCGTGCACGATATCGCCGTCGTTAAGAAAAACCTCGACAGTTTCGCTGCCACGGCAAAGCGTGAGGACGCCGGTTTTTTTACCTCCCGTCGCGAAGGAGAGAATTTCGTCGAAGTTGATTTCCGAAAGGTTCCCTTGCATGGATCGTCCCTGTCAAGTCTGGATTGGTTTCCCTCTATGATTAGATGTTCAATTTTTGGGTAGACTTATGCATAATCCACTTGCGTTTACCCCCGGCGGGCCGTCGCCCTCGGAACAGGGCCTGACCCAAAGAATCCTAGCGGCAACAGAAACGCCATGTCAACAGATGCCAGTGGGGCCATAATTCTACCGCTAAAATTGGCGAGTTGAAAGCGCAACGGGCAAAATTCCGGGTTCAACGCTAGGAGGCGGCAAGCTTACGTTTGAGCAGCTCATTGACCATCTGTGGATTGGCCTTGCCGCGGGTTGCCTTCATGACCTGGCCAACCAGAAAGCCGAAGATTTTCTCATTGCCGCCGCGATAGTCCGCAACCTGCTTGGTATGGGCGGCTAAAACCGCATCGATGGAACCTTCGATGCTCCCCGTGTCGGAGACTTGTTCCAGACCTTTTTCGGCGACGACTTCCTGAGGCGAGCGGGGAGAGTCGAGCAAGGCGTCGAAGACAGTCTTGGCGATCTTGCCGCTGATCTTGCCTTGATCGATGAGCTTTACCAGTTCGGCCAATTGGGCAGGCTGGATCGGCCACGCGCCGATCGTCAGTTGCTCGTCGAGTTTTCGTTCCTTCAAAACCCGAAAGAGATCACCGACTATCCAATTGCCGAGGGCTTTGGCGTTTTGGTGCATCGCCAGAGCCGATTCGAAATAATCCGCGATATCTTTTCTCCCGGTGAGGAGCTCCGCGTCGTAGGCCGGCAGCTTGTAATCCGACATGAACCGCGCGCGTCGTAGGTCGGGAAATTCCGGCAGCGATGCTTTGATCCGGGCAAGCCAATCCTCATTGATGACGATGGGAAGCAAATCGGGATCGGGAAAATATCGGTAGTCGTGGGCGAACTCTTTGGAACGCATGGAGCGGGTGACCTCCCGGTTTTCATCCCAGAGCCGGGTTTCTTGGACCAGCTTTCCACCTTCTGCAAGGGTATCGCTCTGGCGCTGAATCTCGTAGAGGATCGCCTTTTCCACCGCCTTGAACGAGTTTACATTCTTGATTTCGACTTTGGTCCCCAGAGTGTCGCTGCCTTGGGGGCGCACCGAGACATTGGCGTCGCAGCGAAAACTGCCTTCCTCCATGTTTCCGTCGCAAATGGCCAAATACTGCAAGATCGCGCGCAAGCGTTTGAGATAAATGACGGCCTCTTCGGCACTGCGGAGATCGGGTTCGCTGACAATCTCCAGGAGCGGCACGCCGGCCCGGTTGAGATCCACGAGGCTCGCGTCGCTCCGCAGATCGTGAATATTCTTGCCCGCGTCTTCCTCAATGTGAATGCGCGTGAGCCGCACGCGCTTGGGCACGCCCGCCAGTTCAATATCGATATAACCGTTCACGCAGATCGGCAGTTCGTACTGGCTGATTTGGTAGCCCTTGGGGAGATCAGGATAAAAATAATTTTTCCGCGCCAAACGGCTGGAGCGGGCGATATCGCAATGGGCGGCCAAGCCGGCACGCATGGCGAACTCGACGGCGCGCTGGTTCAACACCGGCAATACCCCGGGAAAGCCGGCGCATACCGGGCAGGCGTTGGCATTAGGGTCGCCGCCGAACCGGGTCGAGCAACCGCAAAAGATCTTCGACTCGGTGAGCATCTGGGCGTGGACTTCGAGGCCTATAACGGGGTCGTATTTCATGAAATCAGACAGACACAGAGACGGGAAGGAAACGGCGCGGTTTGTGCCGCCAATCTCCGTCTACGACGATTGCGCATTGTCATAGCACCGGTTTCTTTTTATGCCATTCGGTGGATTGTTCGTAGGCATAAGCAAGGTTGAGAATCGTCGCCTCGTCAAACGGCTTGCCGATGATTTGCAGGCCGATGGGAAGACATTGCGGGTCGAAACCACAGGGTAAGGAAAGCGCGGGCAGCCCGGCTAGATTGGCCGAGATGGTATAGATATCCGACAAATACATCTGTAGCGGGTCTTGGGTCTTCTCGCCGATCTTGAACGCCGTCGTCGGCGCCGTTGGCGTGATCATGGCGTCGACGAGGTGAAACGCATCGTCGAAGTCTTTCTTGATCAGTGCGCGCACTTGCTGCGCTTTAAGATAGTAGGCATCGTAATAGCCCGCTGATAGCGCGTAGGTACCAAGCATGATGCGGCGTTTGACCTCGGCGCCGAAGCCTTCCTGGCGGCTTTCCAAATATGTTTCGGTCAAGTCTTTCGCGGGGGCGCGACGGCCGAACCGCATACCGTCGTAGCGCGCCAGATTGGAGCTCGCTTCCGCGGTGGCGACGATATAGTATACGGCGACGGCGTATTCCGTGTGCGGCAGAGAAACTTCTTCGATGACCGCGCCGGTTTTTTCTAACTGCCGAACGGCCGCGTGCACCGCGTCCTCGGTCTCTTTTTGCATACCCGACACGAAGTATTGTTTTGGCACGCCGATCCGGAGTCCTCTAATGTCGCCCGTAAGCGCCGCCGCATAATTGGGCACGGGCAGGTTTACGGAAGTTGAATCCGCAGGATCGTGGCCGGCGATGGCTCCGAGCAGCAGTGCCGCGTCGCGCGCGTCTTTGGTTATGGGGCCGACCTGATCCATCGAAGAGGCAAAGGCGATAATACCGTAACGGCTCACGCGGCCATAGGTCGGTTTGAGTCCGACGACGCCGCAGAAAGCCGCCGGCTGGCGAATCGAGCCGCCGGTGTCGGTGCCCAAGGCCGCGATGCACTGGTCCAAGGCTACCGCGGCCGCTGAACCACCCGACGAGCCGCCCGGCACCCGCTCCAAGTCCCAAGGATTGCGCGTGGCAAAGAAAGCTGAGTTTTCCGCGGAAGATCCCATGGCGAACTCGTCGAGATTGGTCTTGCCGGTGATGACGGCGAGCTGAGCGCGCAGCCGCGCGATCGTGGTAGCGTCGTAGGGCGACATGAAGTCGCCGAGAATCTTCGATGCGCAGGTGGTGCGGACGCCGCGGGTGAGAAAATTATCCTTGACGGCGAGAGGAATGCCGGTGAGGGGCGACGTTGGGTTTCCTTGTCGCAGAAGTTCGTCCGCTTTCGTGGCCGCCTTCTCGGCACTCTCGCGGCAAAGCGTGATATAGGAATGAACCCGGTCGTCGGTATTCGTGATTTGAGCAAAAACCGCGGCGGTCAGTTCTTGAGACGATAGCTCGTGCTTGCTGAGCTTTTCGCTCGCCTCATGAAGCGTAAGAGCGCATGGGTTCATTCGATGATTTTGGGAACCTGAAAGAAGTTTCCGTCCGTCGCCGGCGCATTAGCCAAGAGGGCTTCGGTATTCGGCTCATTGGTTACCCGGTCATCGCGCAGGGCATTGACCACGTCCAGCGCGTGGGCCATAGGCTCGATGCCGGACGTGTCCACCCGCTCCAGAACGGCAAAATATTCGAGAATCTTGCCCAATTGTTCGGTGAGTCGGCTTTCTTCTTCACCTGAGAAACGCAGGCGGGCGAGTAACGCGACGCGTTGTACCTCTTCGCGCGTGAGTGCCATCGACATTTTTTACCATAGCATAGAAACAATGCCAATCGTGGAAACTTGAACCTGGAACTTTGAACTGAAATCTCCCCTGGGACGGGGTCTTATTTGCAGTGCGGTATCCTTTTGGTTACAACTGAAGCACGATGGTTATAGCGACACGGCCTGATGGCGATCAGGATTTCGTGCCCATAGAGGCAGAAAATTTCGGCCTCGGTTTTAAATGGATCGCCGGCATCGACGAAGCTGGAAGAGGGCCATTGGCGGGTCCCGTGGTGGCGGCAGCGGTGGTCTTACCGCGGGGATTTACGGACTGCGAGATCAGGGATTCCAAGCTCCTTACGGCCGAACAACGCTCGCGGCTCGCACTAGTCATTAAAGCAAACGCCATCAGCTGGGGTTTGGGGATCGTCGATGTTCAAGAGATCGACCGCTATAACATTCTCAAAGCGAGTCTAATGGCCATGGCTAAGGCTTGCCGAGCTCTAGCGCCGGCGCCTGACCATTTGCTGATAGACGGCAGCCAGACGATTCCGGTGGAAATTCTTAATTCCCGGTTCGCAGTCGTCCGACGGGAGACAATACAAACGGCTATCATCAAGGGCGACCGGATCTGCCTCTCCATCGCCGCGGCCTCCATTATTGCGAAGGTGGCCCGGGACCAAATCATGATCGAATTGGATGCGACCTATCCGCAGTATGGTTTCGCCGGCCACAAGGGATATGGCAGCGCTGCGCATCTGGAGGCGTTGCGCCGTCATGGCCCGTCGCCGGTACACCGCCGCAGCTTTGCGCCGGTGCGCGAGTTGTGTGAAGCCGATGGAACCTTGATAAAGCGATGAACGGAGAAAATTCAAAACAGGCGCTCGGCAGGGAGGGCGAAAGGGTCGCGGAGCGCTATTTAAAGAAAAAGGGCTATGCGCTCGTCGAGCGCAACTATCGCTGCCGCGGCGGCGAAGTCGATTTGATCGTGCTTGACCGCCGGGTTGTCGTTTTTGTCGAAGTGAAGACGCGCACCGATCATGGATTCGGCACCCCGTTGGAGGCCGTGGAACCGCGAAAGCAGCGGCGCATGATTCTCGCTGCTCAGCTTTTCTTACACCAGAAAAAACTGCACGAGCGCGACGCCCGCTTTGACGTCGTCGGTATTTCCTGGCCGGGGCCTGAACCCGTGGTGGAGCATGTGCAAAACGCCTTCGAGATCTCTTAGAGGAATACCGTGTTAGACGTAAAGTTGTTGAGGGAAAACCTGGATGAGGTTAAAGCGCGGATGGCGCCTCGCGGCGCTGAGATCGATTGGGACGAGTTCCTCGCCGTGGACCACGAGCGGCGCGAAGCCCTGGCGAACATCGAGAAACTCAAGGAAAAAAAGAATCGATTGTCCGGAGAAATTGGCAAGCTTAAAAAATCCGGCGCCGATGCCGTAGCACTGATGGGCGAGGCGGAAGAGGTCAGTGACGCGATTCGGAACAGCGAGAAGCCGCTGGCGGAGATCGAGGCCCGTTTTGAAGCTTTCATGCTAAGTTTGCCAAACTTGCCCAACGAAAGCGTCGCTATCGGGAAAAGCGCTGAAGACAACAAAGAGATCCGCCGTTGGGGCGAACTGCCCGAGTTCGATTTTGAACCCAAGAACCACTGGGACATCGGTGAAGAATTGGGCATTCTGGACTTTGTCCGAGCGGCCAAAATCACCGGCGCCCGATTCGTGGTTTACCGGGATGCCGGCGCGAGACTCGAGCGGGCGTTGATCAATTTCATGCTGGATTTGCACACCAAGGAAAACGGCTACAAGGAAATCTTGCCGCCGGCGCTCGTCAACCGCGCTTCGCTGATCGGCACCGGCCAGCTTCCTAAGTTCGAAGAAGATCTGTTTCGCCTCGCTCAGGGAGACTACTTTCTCATTCCCACCGCGGAGGTTCCGCTTACCAACTTGCACCGGGATGAGATGATCGAGCGGGAGGAGCTGCCGATAAAGTATGTCGCCCACACGCCATGCTTTCGCAGCGAAGCGGGTTCTTACGGCAAAGACGTTCGGGGCCTGATCCGCCAGCATCAGTTTAACAAAGTTGAAATGGTGAAATTCACGGAACCGGAGACTTCCTACCAGGAGCTGGAGAGCATGGTGCAGAACGCGGAAGAAGTCCTCAAGCGGCTGAAATTGCCTTATCGCGTGGTCGAGCTCTGCACCGGCGATATGGGCCCTGCCGCCGCGAAAACCTATGACTTGGAAGTGTGGGTCCCCGGGCAAAAAGCCTACCGTGAAATCAGTTCTTGCTCCAACTGCGAAGATTTCCAAGCGCGCCGGGCGCACATTCGGTACCGCAAGGATAAGAAGGGGAGACCGATATTCGTTCACACGCTCAATGGCTCTGGCCTAGCTGTGGGGAGAACACTGGTGGCGGTTCTCGAAAACTATCAACAGAAAGACGGCAGCGTTCTGATTCCCGATGCTCTGCGGCCATATATGGGCGGAGTCGAACGGATCAGATAGCGATGCCTGCGCTGACGATTCCTGTGGCAATGATTTCCATTTTCGCGCCTTGCAAACCGCGCTGAAGCATCGTGGCAACAATGAAGAATCCATCTTCGGAATTTGTTAGCGAGGCTCCGCTTGAGCCGGCGTTGCCGATTTGCGATGCGCACCATCATTTGTGGGAACGCGCCGGCGAGCGCTATCTGCTGGCCGATTTTCTTCAAGACGCCGGCTGCGGCCACAACGTCGTCGCGACGGTCGCCATCGAGTGCAAGGCGATGTACCGCAAGGATGGCCCCGATGAACTGAAGCCACTCGGCGAGACGGAATTCCTCGAATCGGTCGCAAACCGTGTTGCGGCGGACCCGAGCATCGCCACGGCCGTTGCTTCCGCCATCGTCGGCTTCGCCGACCTTAGTCTAGGCGATGGGGTGGCAGGAGTACTGGAAGCGCATATGGCCGCGAGCCCTGATCGCTTCCGCGGCATTCGCCATTCGACGACATGGGATGCGAGCGGCGTGCTGCGCAACGAGGCGTCGCGCGGATTTTTGTCCGAAAGCTCCTTTCGCCGCGGCTTTGCTTGCCTTGCGCGATATAAATTGAGCTACGACGCCTGGCTTTATCATCCGCAGCTTGCGGAACTAGCCGAATTGGCGGGGGCCTTTCCGACTGTCAGCATCATCCTGAATCATATAGGAGCGCCCCTCGGCGTCGGCCCCTACGCGGGCAAACGCGCCGAAGTCTTCGAGGCCTGGCGTGAGGGCATCCTGCGGGTAGCCGCTTGTCCTAACGTGGCGGTGAAGTTAGGCGGGCTTGGGTCAGAACGGTCGGGTTTCGATTGGCATGAGCGCGCTGCGCAGCCGTCTTCCACGGAGCTCGCGGCGGCGCTAAAACCTTACGTAGAGCTATGCATCGAAAAGTTCGGCGCTGACCGTTGCATGTTCGAGAGCAATTTCCCGGTGGAAAAGCGAGCCAATTCCTACGTGGTGGTGTGGAACGCCTTCAAACGGATTACGGCGAACTATTCCGAGAGCGAACGCGCGGCGCTATTTCACGATACCGCGACGCGCATGTATCGGCTAAAAGCAAAAAAATAATCAGCAAGCCAAGAATTGGGTGGAAAAATCAAGGCAATCAAGCGCGGCCAGAATCTTTCAATAAATCAGTCCCTATGCCGCGCGCCACATTTGTGGCTTAACGGGCTCAAAGTTATACGTTCAAATTTAATGCGTTGACACTCTTTTAACCTTGAAAGTAGGTGCGTAGAATTGAACAGGTCTTAACGGTGCTGTTCAAATGAATGAGACAATTGGCAGTGAGAAGAAAACCCTTCAATGTCCGTATTGCCGGGATAGCCGCAGAACCCGGCGCTCCCGCCGGAAAAACCTTTTTGAGCGGTGCCTGAGCCTGTTCGGCATTCTGCCTTATCGCTGCGGCGAGTGCGGTAATCGTTTCATGCTTCGGTCCCGCGGTCGGCGTTCCGAATGAGCGCGCGATTGCGCTGCGGTGCTATTTCAAGATCTCCTGCAATTTTTCCACCAACGAGCGATCGAGGTTGAAGAGCCCTTTAACTTCATTGGCAATTGCCTCGCCATCGATGGGATCGATGTCGAGTCTAGCTTTTTTGGCGTCGGCCAAGAACTCGGGGTCCTTGAGTGTCGCCGAGAAAGCTTTGCGCAAGCTATAAACCACCGGCTTGGGCGTTCCCGGCGGCAGGGCATACAGGCGATTGGTGACGCCGTTGATGGTGGCCTGCGCGCGAATCAATTTTTTCCCTTCTTCGGTCTTGGCCAGGTCGAATGCCACCGGAACGTTGGGAAGCGAAGAATGCGGTTTGACCGTTTCCTGCAAAATGATTACCACTTCACCTTTTTCCATCTCGCTGGTCCAGGTGGAATTAAACGATTCTATGGAATTGGAAACACCCTGTACTTCGCCGGAGTTAAACGCGAGCCGGATTGGTCCAGTGCCTTTGTAGCCGGTAACGAGCTGGAGCGGCAGACCGAGCACGGCCTTGACGACTTTGGGCAGGTCATCGGTGCCACCGCCTGGTGACACGCCGCCGAACTTGAGCATGGTTCCGGAAGCAATCCATTTCTCTACGCTCGTGATGCCCGTCGATTTCGCCACCCCGAGCATGAAATTATCCTGGGCCGGCACGCCGAGGTATTCGAACTTCCTGGACTGAAACTCGATTCCCGGTTTGCCGAAAAGCTCGTGCATGGCGATGCCGCCGACGAAATTGCCGATGGTGAGACCGTCGGGCCTGGCGACTTTGTAGAGATAATTGGCAGAGACTAGACTGGCTGCCCCCGGCATGTTGTCTACGACGATGGCGGGAAAACCGGGGATGTGCCTCCCCATATGGCGGGCGATGGCGCGCGAATAAGTATCGAAGCCGCCGCCCGGGGCCAATCCAACGATAAGCCGAATGGTTTTACCCTTGAATACTTGCTCCTGCCCGAAAGCGGCGCCTGCTGCCACGCCGAAGCAGATCATCGTTACGAACAATAGTGCTCGCCAAGCGTTCCGTTTCATGCATCCTGGTTCCGGGGACGGTTCAAACACGCGCTTCTAAAGTTTCCGAGCAAACCTGAAACCTTGAACCGATTCGTCACATCATCCCGAGCCAACCCAACCGGCCGAGGAAACATCGATCACTTGCTCGTCCGGGCCCAGGCACTTAACTTCAAAATAGGATTGCGGCTCCGTCGAGTTTGTCGCGGTCGTGTCCATTCGATCGGTCAACGATTTCCCGCCCAGCCGTTGAATGTGTGCCACGGTGGCCCCGACATCGTTCACTTGAAAGCCGATATGATCGACGCCGAGCTTCAGAGGCTCGCCCTCGATGGCGGGCCGTAGCTTCAAGATGGCGATGTTCAAATAACCGTCGGAAAGGTAGACGCCGCTCTGGCCCGTGCCGACTTGCGTGAGGCCGAAGGCCTCTCGATAAAAAGCCGCAGTCTTTTCCACGTCGTGAGTGCGAATGGCGATATGTTTGATCCGGGCCATGATTCAATCTCCCCTGCCAAGGCCAATCGGCTATTTGATGCTTGCGAGGGCCTTATTATAAAAGCGCTCGTCAACGTATTTCTCCGCTTTGAATTCACCGGGTTTCATCAAGCCCGCGATCTCGCGCAGCTGGAGCACCTGGCGGATGCCTTCGTAATCGATGCGGCTGCGCGGCGTGATTCCCATGGTCGGGCTTAACGTTTGCTCATACATCGCTTCTGCGCGGGCTTTGTTATTTTTGGTTTCGCTGAGCAAGAGCTGGATTACCTCTTGCTTGTTATTCGGTTCTAACACCCAGTCGCTGGTCCGGATCATCGCGCGGTTAAAACGAATTAATAAATCTTCGTTGGCGTTGGCCCACTGCCGGCGCGTGGCACCCAGACCCCGGGCGTAGTGTTTGACATAGTCTCTTGCTTGGGCAAGCACTTTGAAACCGCGCTTTTGGATCTCATCATCGGGCAAGCTCATCATCGCGCCCGACGCTTCGCCTCGGCTCATGGCATTGGCGCGCCCCGCGGTGTTGCCAAAAGCCTTGAACGTGTAATCGCGGTTCCATTCCAGGCCGTGTTTTTTCAAGATGTAAACGCCGACGATGGCGTAGCCTGTGGTGGGCGCATCGACGGCGAATATCTTTCCTTTGAGATCGGCGTAATCATTGATGCCGGGCGCGACGATCAGTTTTTGATCCACACCCCGGCTACCCCCGAGAAAGATGATGAAGTCGTTTTTTTGCGGGTCTTCGCCCTGGCCTTCCGCCCAGGCAATCACGTTGTCGGCGTTGTTTATGATCAAATCGTAATTGCCCTTGATCAGATTGCGCAGCAGGGTAGGCGAGTCGGTCACGGTATTGATTTCGACGCGGATGTTTTCCGCTTTGAGTAAACCCTTGGCTTCGGCGGCGATGATCACCGCGTCCTTGTTGAACAGTCCAATTTTGATTACGTCTTCCGCCATGGTCGTTGCTGGCAGCAGCGCCACTAGGACGGCCGCCAAACCTCCTTTTATTTTCATATGGGTTTCCTCCGCGGATACTGTTTCATCGAAGGCGGTGGTTTGTCAACGCGAAAAAAGAGATTAGGGTCGAAGAGGCGCGAGGATAATCCTAAGATGATTTCTTGAAAAGCAGCAGTGAAAACCAATCGTTGGCGTCCGTATAGTGGGCGACGGGCGACAGGCCAAAAAACGTTAGCTGCTGTTGCAGGCGCGCGGGCTCGAACTTGCGGCTGATTTCGACCAGAATCCGTTGGTCTTTGGGCCAATGAAAAGACGCGCCAAATTTCGGAAAGCAAATTTCCTGGGACGCCGTGGCAATCGCATACATTTCGATCTGCGCCCATTCCGGATTGTACCAGGAATGGTAGCGCATCTTGGCGGTGTCGAAATTGCCGCCGGTCAGACGATTGATGTTAAGAAAGACGTTGAGAATAAATTCGGCTGTTATGCCCAGGGAGTCAGCGTAAGCCCGTTCGAGCACGCCGGTATCCTTGATGCGGTCGGCGCCGAGCAGCAAATAATCATTGGGCCCCATCGCTTGGGCAAGCTGCGTGAAGAAGCGAATGAAAGTGGGGGGTGTAAAGTTGCCGATGGTGCTGCCGAGAAAGATGAACAGTGTCGGGATATCCTTGGCGACGCTGGAAAAGCCGTCTTCGTAAAGGGCGTGCAAGCCGTTGAAGCGCAGCTCGGGAAAATTGGCGGCGGTGAAGTCGCGCGCCGCAACCAGTCCCGGCAGGCTTACGTCGATGGGCGCGAAGATTCCCGAGCCCCGTTGGCGCGCCTGTTCTTTCAACAGATGAATAGTCTTCTTCGAGTAGCCGGCGCCGAGCTCGACTAAAGCTTGCGCCGGCGCGCTGGCGATGATGCGGCCGGCGTTACGTTCAAGGATCGAGTTCTCCGTACGGGTCAAATAATATTCCGGCAACTCGCAGATGCGCTCGAAAAGCTCCGAGCCTTGGTCGTCGTAGAGATGATAGGCTTCGAGCCAGCGCGGCTGGTCGAAGAGCGTCCTCATAACCGACCTCGCCGGATCTTCCCGTTGCGTGTCGTCATTGAACGACCAAACGAAGGGTTGAACCTGGCGCCAACGGCCCTGTTTTTCCGGCGCGATCAACAATGCATCTGACGTCGGTGGCATGAACTGCGTGACTACAAGAAAATCGGTGGAATGTCTAGCCCGAGCCATGGTAATCGTGACGTGATGGACGCGGAAAAGAGCATTGAATTTCACGGCGTGAGTTTTCGTCTGGCCGACGGCAAGACGCTGCTTTCGGGTTTGAATCTCGAAATCAACCGGGGCGAGACTCTGGTTTTACTCGGGCGCAGCGGTTCGGGTAAGACGACGACCATGAAGCTGATCAATCGCCTGCTCGATCCCACGGACGGCGAAGTCCGTGTCGAAAGCCGCTCTACTTTCGATTGGGACCCCATCCAACTGCGCCGGCGCATCGGCTACGTGATCCAGGAGATCGGTCTATTCCCCCATCTCACCGTGGCAGAAAATATCTCCGTCGTGCCCCGCCTGGAAGGCTGGGACAGCGAGCGCATCAAGGATCGCGCCCGCGAATTGCTGAGCATGCTGGGCCTTGATCCGGACCGCTTCAGCGCGCGTTATCCGCGGGAGTTGTCCGGCGGGCAGCGCCAGCGGGTCGGGGTGGCGCGCGCCCTTGCGGCGGACCCGCCGGTGATATTGCTCGACGAGCCCTTCGGCGCGCTAGACCCGATCACGCGGCGGGAAATTCAGTTTGAATTTAAAGATCTCCAGGCGCGCCTCCACAAGACCATGGTCTTCGTCACCCACGATGTGCGCGAGGCCTTCGTGCTTGGCACGCGCATCGGTTTGGTCAAAGATGGCAAGATGATTTTGCTCGGGCCGCCGGCGTTGCTTCTGGAGTCCAACGATCCCGAGGCGCGCGCCTTCGCGCAATGTTTTCATGAAGCCGGCTCTCCGGAGAACGCGGCGTGAGTTTCTTCGAGTTTCTGCTGCGCAATCGCCAGGAAGTCTTGGAGTTGGTCGGCGAGCACTTGTTTCTAGTGGCGATCTCCACCGGCATGGCGGTAGTGATCGGCGTGCCATTGGGCATCCTATTGACGCGCAAGCCGGCGCTCAGCAAACCCGTGCTCGGCTTCGCCAATATCATGCAGACCGTGCCGAGCCTGGCGCTGTTCGGTTTTCTAATTCCCCTCAACGTCTATCTCTTCGAGGTCAAAATTCTCGGTGGCATCGGCCCGCGCACGGCCATCGTCGCGCTGGTCTTGTATTCGTTACTGCCGATCATTCGCAATACCTTCACCGGCATCAGCGGCGTCGATCCGGCCATTCGCGAGGCCGGCCGCGGCATGGGCATGACCGACCGGCAACTGCTTTTTCAAGTGGAGTTGCCCCTCGCCCTGGGCGTCATCATTGCCGGGGTGCGCGTCGCCACCGTCATCTGCGTCGGCACGGCGACCATCGCCGCCGCTATCGACGCCGGCGGATTGGGCCGCTATATTTTTCGCGGCCTGCGCGCCAACGACAACGTTTTAATTCTCGCCGGCGCGGTCCCGGCGGCGGCCATCGCCCTCGTAGCCGATCTACTATTGGGCTACCTCGAGCGAATCATTCAATTCGGCGGCGCCGTCAAGGCAAAATCGAGAAGGCTACTCTGGTCCGGCGCTGCCGTCGTCTTGTTGTTTCTCGCCGGGTCGTACTTTTTCATGGCCGAGACTTCGGGCCGAGTCGCGGTCGGATCGAAAGATTTCACCGAACAGGTTATACTCGGCGAAATTCTCGCTCAGGCCATCGAAGGGAAGACGGGTTCCCAAGTCGTTCGCCGTTTCGATCTGGGCGGCAACCTTGCGCATGACGCGCTCATCGCCGGCGAGATCGACGTCTATATCGAATACACCGGCACTGGTCTGCTGTCGATCCTCAAAAGCAAACCCTTGAAAGATCCCCGGGAAGTCTACCGCATTGTCAAAGACGAATACGCCAAGCGTTTTAATCTTGAGTGGACTGAGCCGCTCGGCTTTAACAATACGTTTGCGATTTTAGTACGCGCGGAGGACGCGCAGAAACTCGGATTGAAAACGGTGAGTGATGCGGCCAGAGTGTCGCAGCAGTGGCGCGCGGGATTCGGGCAGGATTTCATGTCGAGGCCGGATGGCTATCCAGGGTTCGCCCGGACCTATGGTTTTCATTTCCAGGAAATACGAGAGATGGATTTATCTTTAACATACCGCGCGCTGGCGGAAAAGCAGATCGACCTCATCGCCGGCAACTCCACCGACGGCCTCATCAGCCGCTATGGATTGGTGCAGCTCGACGATGATAAAAAGTATTTTCCGCCCTATGACGCCGTGCCGGTGGTGGGCCAAGCAGCCTTGGAAAAACATCCCAAATTGCGCGGCCTGCTCAAAGAGTTAGCCGGCATTCTGACGGTCGACGAAATGCGCAAGCTCAACTACGCCGTGGACGGGGAGAAGCGTCAGGCGAAAGACGTCGCGCGCGAGTTTCTAATCAAAAAGAATATTATCGCCGCCAGTCTTCCGACGAACTGAATTTCGGTTAACTGGGAAGGGGAGGGAGCGGCGGTTTGACAAGCGCGTGACCCTTGGTTAGGAAAATGTATAATAGCAATATCAAAACGCAAATAGGAGGAAGGATGAGTGATTTTTATACAGCATGGTTGGAGCGTTCTAAAGCCAATGAAAAAAAGGTCGCCGATTCGCCGCGTGTGACCCGGGCGAAGGATCTTAAATGGGTGCGAACGCCGCAGGATCACAAGGCCGCGTTGATGATTGCCCCGGAGCTAGGTTTTACGACCGGTGGCAGCTGCATGATGAGAGCCGAGATTCCCGTCGGTTGGCACACGGGCAAGCATTTCCATGGCGAAGAAGCGATCTATGTCGAGAGCGGCGAAGGCTGCATGATTCTCGACGATAAGCGCTACGAGTTTTTTCCTGGAACGATTCTGCATATCCCGTATCGCTCCAAACATCAGCTTTTCAACACCGGGAAGGTCCCGGTGGGCTATATCTCCGGTCTCGCTTGGCACCTCGAAGCCGATGTCTACATGGGCCAGATGGAACAGCTGGTAGAATGCGGCGAAAACGATGCCAAAGTTCTAGCGGCCTTGCCAAAAGAAGAGTCGCAGAATTGGCCGGAAGACGGCCGGCGGATTTCGATGCATCAAAGCCAGCATGTGAAGTCGGATGAATCGAAGCATGGCGCGACCTACTTCCTGATGGGCCGCAGCGGCAAAGACAATGGCTTTAAGGCGACCGGGGTGGCGATCAGCTCGATCTTTGTCGATCTGCCGCACACCAAGAGCCACAGCCACGCCCATCCCGAAGCGTACCTGTATGCCCTCGAAGGCGACGGCTACTCAGAGATCGGCGGCCAACGTTTCGACTGGAACCAGGGCGACGCCATCCATGTGCCTCCCGGCATGCTGCACCACCAGCACTTCAATCCTTTCGATCGGGATATGAAAGAGCTCCGCTTCGAGTTCGGCGTGCGCTACTGGTTCGTCGATCAGTGGAAGGGATACGTAACCATCGATAAGCACCTCAAGGCGACGACGCACATGATCGATTAGGCATTACCCACGAGGCAACAGGAAACCGGGCACGCACAGTTTGAGCAGATGGTAAGAAGACGGGTGGCTGAAAAAGCTTCCCGTCTTTTCTTTTGGCCTTATAGGTCGAAGCCCAGAAATCGCAGAAACTCCGGTCTGGTTTTCGGTCCGCTTTCTTTGTGGTTCCACACTTTGACCTTCTTGACGTAACTTTCCTCCTGGCGTTCGTTCCACGATGCGATCCTTTTTAGTTCGCGGCGCGAGTTGTCGCCGTCCCATTCATGTGGGCATTTGACGATTCGCCTTAACGAAATCTTTTCGATGGCATCGGTGTCCGAAAACGTGATGCTGAAAGGGTGATCTCTGCATGTCAGCGGCCGGTGCTCGTAGATTGTGCAGCGATTGGTCTCATTGTCCAAGAAAATGCAGTGGTCGCGCACCGCCCGCAGTCCCATCACCGATCTGCCGGTATCGAAATTGACCCAGAGTTGGTCGTCGCGCGCCACCGCGACTTCATCATGGGTGTAGAAACGGACGAAATCGCGGGGTGATTTGCCGGTGCCTTCGACGATACGGCGGATGTCGCCGTCGGTTATGCAGACCACGGTATTGCGGCAGCAATTGCCGCAGCCGGTGCAGCGAAATTTCAAGTAGCGGCGCCAGTCCGGGGCGGTCATTCATGCTCGAGGGTAGCAGCAATTGTTAAGTTTGAGAAGCGGCGGCCAATTTGTTGCAAGCTAGAAGAAGATTGCTTAAAAAGACAATCATGAAGGACGCGCGGGACGCGAAAAATCAGCCGCCGAATAAAATGATGCTCGGCTTTATCGTGCGTCGGTGCGCCGCGGATTTGGGACATACGCCCACGCCGGATGAATTCGCGGGGTGGGCCAACGGCCACGGACGCAACGGTAACTCGTACTGTCTTTTCGGCAAGGAAATTTCTCCCGCCGCCGCCAAAATCATGTTCAGCCAGCCGGGCCGCATGGTGACGGTCAGCCCCGAAGGCTTGGCGAGAATCTGGAAATTACGCAGCTGAATTTAGTCCCGCCTCTTAGCAGGCTATAGTCCGGCTTGTTCCGCTCAGCCGGCACTGGTATCTTTTTTGCGATGATCCACCACCGAGACCAGGGACAGTTTCGACTTACTACAGGCTTCAAACCCCAGGGCGATCAGCCGCAGGCCATCGAAAAGCTGGTTCGGGGCATCGAAAGCGACCGCCGCCAGCAAGTCTTGCTGGGCGTTACCGGGTCCGGCAAGACCTTTACGATGGCCAACGTTATCGCCCGGACAAACAAGCCGACCCTGGTTATCGCGCCGAACAAGACGCTGGCGGCCCAGCTTTATAATGAATTCAGCGAGCTGTTCCCCGAAAACGCGGTTCGCTACTTCGTCAGTTACTATGATTACTACCAGCCGGAAGCCTACGTTCCCTCGACGGACACTTATATCGAGAAAGACGCGTCGATCAACGACGAGATCGATAAACTGCGCCATTCGGCCACCAAAGCGCTTCTCGAACGAAGCGATACCCTGATTGTCGCCAGCGTGTCGTGCATCTATGGTCTCGGCTCTCCCGAAGCCTATTTCGATATGATGGTTTATCTGGAAGAGGGGACGGTGATCAATCGCGACCAGATGCTGCGCAAGCTGGTGGATATTCAATACCAGCGCAGCGACTACGACTTTCACCGCGGCACTTTCAGGGTCCGCGGTGACATCGTGGAAATCTTTCCCGCCTACGAAGACAGCTCGGCTTTGCGCATCGAATTTTTCGACGATACCGTCGAGACGATCCGGGAAATCGATCCGATCCGCGGCAAAATCCAGCGGCGCGTGGACAAGGCGTGTATCTATCCGGCGAGCCACTACGTCACCGGCGAGGAACGCATGAAGCAAGCGGTTGTTGAGATTCGCAAAGAGCTTGGCGAACGGCTGCGCGAGCTGCGCGCGGAAGCCAAGTTGCTGGAAGCCCAACGCCTGGAGCAGCGCACCTTGTATGACCTTGAGTTGCTCGAAGAAATGGGTTTTTGCCCGGGCATCGAAAATTATTCCAGGCATCTGACCGGCCGCAAGCCCGGTGAGCCCCCGCCGACGCTCTTGAGCTACTTTCCCAGCGACTTTCTGTTGGTCATCGATGAAAGCCATGTGACCGTGCCGCAAATCGGCGGCATGTACCGGGGCGACCGCTCGCGCAAAGAAACGCTGGTCGAATATGGTTTCCGCTTGCCCTCCGCTCTCGATAACCGGCCCCTGAATTTTGCCGAATTCGAAGCGAGCGTAAGCCAGGTAATCTACGTCTCCGCCACCCCCGCTCAATATGAAATGCAGCAGAGCCGCGGCGACGTTGTCGAACAGGTGATACGGCCCACTGGCCTCATGGACCCCGAAGTGGTAGTGCGCCCCGCGCGCAATCAGGTGGACGACTTACTGGAAGAGATTCGCCAGCGAGTCGAGCTCAAGGAGCGCGTGCTCGTGACCACGCTGACCAAGCGCATGGCCGAAGACCTGACCGACTACTATCAGGACTTGAACGTCAAAGTCCGCTATCTCCACTCCGACATCGAAACGTTGGAGCGGGTCGAGATCATCCGCCAATTGCGCACGGGAGAATTTGACGTGCTGGTGGGCATCAATCTGCTGCGTGAAGGACTTGATTTGCCGGAGGTGTCCCTAGTGGCGATCCTCGACGCGGACAAAGAGGGATTTTTGCGTTCGGACCGATCACTGATTCAAACCATCGGTCGCGCGGCGCGCAACGTGCGCGGCATGGTCATTCTATATGCCGACGGCAGGACGGACTCCATGAATCGAGCCATCGACGAAACCGGCCGGCGGCGGAAGCTGCAAGCGGCATTCAACAAAAACCACGGTATTACGCCGCAGACGGTGGTAAAATCTCTGGGCTCGCCGCTGGTGAAAATTTACGAGGCGGATTATCACGACGTGCCGGTGGCGGCGGAAAAGGGCTCCAGGTATGGATCGGCGGAGTTGCCGCGGGTGATCCGCCAGCTCAAGAAGGAGATGAAACAGGCCGCCGAGCAGCTTGAATTCGAAAAAGCGGCGGAGCTGCGCGACCGCATCCGTGATCTCGAACAACGGGAACTGACGCTGCGCGACGCTATGCCAGCGCCGGAAAGCTAGGAGGCGGTTCAATGTTCAAGGTTCAAAGTTCAACGTGGGGGATTGAACGTGATTCTTCATACCTTGAACCTTGAACTTTGAACGTTGAACCCTAAGCTTATAGATCATCCAAGCTGCTAGAATGTTCTGATGACTGAGATAGCCGAAAAACTCATTAACCTTCCCTCCCGTCCCGGCGTTTATTTGATGCGGGACAAGAACGGCAAGGTCATCTACGTCGGCAAGGCGAAGGACCTGCGCGCCCGCGTGCGCGCTTATTTCAACCGCTCCGATGAACGCTTTCAGATCGAATTTTTGCTGCGGCGCATCGAAGATTTCGAAACGCTGGTCACTAGCAACGACAAGGAAGCCCTGATCCTCGAAAATAATTTAATCAAGCAATACAAGCCGCGCTACAACATCCGGCTCAAAGACGACAAGAGCTATCTGAGCATCAAAGTCACCACGCAGCATCCCTGGCCGAGAATTCTTGCAACGCGCAAGATCATCAAGGACGGCAACCGCTACTTCGGCCCGTTTGCCTCGGCGCTGGCCGCCAGGGAAACCATCGACATCATCGAGAAGCACTTTCTGCTGCGCAACTGCACGGACCACAATTTCAATAACCGCAGCCGGCCCTGCCTGCAGTACCAGATCAAGCGCTGCATGGCGCCCTGCGTTATGCCTGTAGCCGCGGACGTCTATCGCGAGCAGGTGCGCCAGGCGATGTTGTTTATCGAAGGCCGCCATCAGGAGCTGATCCGCGAGCTGAAGCAACGGATGCAGGAAAAATCCGAGTCGCTGGAGTTCGAAGCCGCGGCCCGGCTTCGCGACCAGGTTCAGGCGGTGGAAAAAACCCTTGAGAAGCAGCGCATGGTGTCCCACTGGGGCGTAGATCAAGATGTTTTCGGCCTTTACCGCGAAGGCGGTTTCATCGAAGTCCAGGTGCTGTTTGTCCGGCAGGGAAAATTGACGGGCAACCAGTCCTATTCGCTTCAGGACCTCGAGTTTCCTGACGAAGAAATCATGGGCTCGTTGCTAACCCAGTTCTACCAAGGCCACCGGTTTATCCCAGACGAAATTCTATTGCCGGTCTCGTTAGACGACGGCGAAGCGCGCGAAGAGTATCTCGGCGAGCGCAAGGGCAAAAGCATCAGCGTCTTGTCTCCCCAGCGCGGTGATAAGCGCCAGCTCGTGGAGATGGCGATCGAGAACGCTCGCCAGAGCTTCTCCGAACGGCATGATCAAGAAAAAGCGCGCGAGAAGATGCTCAGCGACCTGCAGGCGCACTTGCGCCTCAAACAGTATCCCTGCCGCATCGAGTGCTTTGACATCTCGATGATCCACGGCGCCCACGCCGTGGGCTCCCAGGTTACCTTCATCAACGGTGAGCCCGACAAGGCGTATTACCGGCACTACCGGATTCGCACCATCGACCCGGCCTCCGGCGGCGACGATTTCGGCATGATGCTCGAAGTTCTGAAGCGCCGCTTCGCTCGCGGCAAAGAGGAGGCGGCTTTACCGGACTTGATCGTCGTCGACGGCGGCAGAGGTCAGCTGTCCATGGCCCTGGCGGCGATGGCCGAAGTCGGCGTTACTGGGGTGGACGTAGTAGGGCTGGCCAAGATGCGCGTGCAGGCGGCGCCACGGAGCGCTGAAATCGAGCGTTCCGAAGAACGGATTTTTCTGCCGGGCCAGAGCAATCCGGTGATTTTGAAGCGCAACTCCAACGCGCTTTTCCTGCTCCAGCGGGTGCGCGACGAAGCGCACCGCTTCGCGATCACGCACCACCGAAAGCTGCGTTCGCGCCAGACCCTTTTCTCCGCCCTGGACCGCATACCGGGAATCGGCGGCACGCGCAAGCGCGCGCTCCTGCGCGCCTTCGGCAGCATCAAAAGAATCGAATCGGCAACCTTGGAAGATCTGCTCAACGTTCCCTCCATCAACGAAAAGTTGGCCCGGGAAATTCTCGATGGCTTGCGAGCGGCGTCGCAGTGAACGCCCATGGTGGCGCCGCCACAGAAACCCGAGAATATTGACAGATCGCTGAAAACCTGCGCGGGCGGGTCAAAAAGTTCTCACAGGCAAGGCGTACGTCAAAGGGTATTGAGACAGCAACACGTCCATGGGGCTTGTTCAGCAGCCTGCTAATTCATTGATTCATCATCCGTCAGTGTGGCTCGTCGTGCCGACAGCCCTGCTTCTAATCGGCCAGGCAACGGCACCGTTTGCTCCTGCTGTTTCCTTCGGCGCGGCATTTCTTGCCATCGTGCCGTTGTTTCTTTGCTTGACGGCCAAGACACGGCGCTGGGGCATGGTGCTGTTTCTTGGCGCGCTTGCCTTTAGCGTAGGTCTTGTCAGGCACCGGGCGCTACTGGAGCCGGTATTCCCGCCGAATCATTTGCGCGCGGCGATGAACCGGGCTGAGCTGCTTTACGTTGAAGGCTCTTTACTGCAAGAGCCCGAAAAGCTACCGAACCGAAGCCGCTGGATTATCCGGACGCAAAGTATCTGGCATCCCACCGGTGCCGAGGAGATCAGCGGCAACTTGATCGTCAACATACGAACCGCGCGGCGCGAGTGGCGCTACGGCGACCGGGTGCGCTTTAAGGTGCGGCCGGTGGTGCCCCGTGATAGCGGCAATCCCGGCGGCTTCAATTACGCGAACTATTTGGCGCGGCGCGAGATTTACGCTTCCGGGTTTCTTGACAACGATCAAGAAGTCGAGCTAGTGCAGCGCGAATCGGGCGCGTTGCGCGGTTCCATTGAGGATTTACGCAGGGCGATTCGCCGCCATATCCAGGAAAACTTCTCTGCCTCTCACGGCGCTCTGCTCAAGGCCCTGGTCATCGGCGACATGGGTGAAATCAGCAAAGAGACGCGCGGTGCCTTCACAGCCGCCGGTGTGAACCATGTGCTGTCGATCTCGGGGTTGCACGTCGCGATGTTGGGCTTGGTGGTCTTCGCGCTGATCCGCTTTGGCTGCGCCTGGAGCACGTATTGTTTGCTGCGGTGGAACCTACTAAAAGTGGCCGCTTTCTTTTCTTTCCTCGCTGTCATCTTCTACACGGCGCTGGCCGGCGCAATGGTGCCAACTGTGCGGTCGGCGATCATGATCGGCGTCTACCAACTGGCGGTGCTGCTCGACCGGGAAGAGGAAGTATTCACGAGTCTCGCGCTGGCGGCGCTTCTGATCGCGCTGGTTTGGCCAGGAGTCGTCGCGGACATCTCGTTTCAACTTTCGTTTTTGGCTGTCTTGTTCATCGTCTGGGGCGTGCGCAAAATGCAAGCGCGGCGGGCGCCGAAAAGACGCGATGAATTGCCGCAGGAGAGAAGATGGCTGCGGGAGAAGTTGCGCCAGGCCGCGCCGCATTTTATGGTGCCGCTGCTCGCCACCCTCGGCACTGGCCCCTTGATAGCGCACTACTTCGGTCATCTTTCCCTCGCTGGCTTCGTGGCAAATCCGCTGATCGTCCCACTGATAGGGTTTATCGTCGTGCCCATCGGCTTGCTGGTTGGTTTTTTGGCGGTGGTCGCGCCGCAAGCGGCGCCGTCTCTCGTTTGGCTCACGGATAAATTACTCACGTTGACCCTTTGGTTGGTGGATTGGCTCGCCAGACTGCCCTTCGCCAATATCGGTGTGCCCGCGCCCAATGCCTGGGAAGTCATCGGGCTGTACTCGCTAATCCTTCTGCTCTTCACGCTCAAGCGCAATCGCTACGTATTCGCCGCTATGGTCCTGGTCGTAACCGGGCTTTGCGCGGATGGCTACTATTGGTGGCAAGAGCGCTGGCGGCGCGCCAATTTGCGCGTCACGCATCTCAACGTTGGCCAGGGTGATGCCGCGGTGGTGGAGTTGCCCGGTTCGAAGGTTTTGTTGCTTGATGCCGGTGGTACGGCGTTCGGCGACTTCGACCCCGGCGAGTCCATTGTCGCGCCATTCTTGCGCGCCCGGAAAATTCTCAAGGTTGATTATCTGGCAGTTACACATCCGCGCATCGACCACTATGGCGGCATGCGCGCCATCGCCGCGGAGTTTTCGCCCACCGAGTTCTGGTCCGGAGACGGGCGCGGGAAAGCCGGGCGTTTTGAGGATTTGGAGGAGGCGCTGGCACAGGCGAAAATTCCACGGCGATCGCTCACAGCGGGCGAGCCGTGCCGCGCCATTGACACAATATCATTCTGCGTTGTGTCTGCGCCAGCCGGCAATGGCGACGATGGTTCCGTAGTGCTTCTCTTGGAACATGGCAAGCTGCGCTATCTATTTGCCGGCGATATCGATAAACGCCAAGAAGCGATCTTATTGCAGAGTAAGGTATTGCCGCCGGGCGGCGTGCTGAAGGTCCCGCGCCACGGCAGCGCAAGCGCGAGCAGCTCGGAATTTGTCGCAGCGCTACGGCCCAGACTGGCGATAATCTCCGCCGGCGCGCGCGGCCGCTTGGAAGGCCAGCGCGACGAAGTGAGCGAGCGCTATAGCGCCGGTGGCGCTATTGTATTGCGCACGGACCGTGACGGCGCGATCATCGTCGAATCCGACGGCGCTAGCATTCGTTATCGAGGGTACAAAAGTGAGAGGAAAGGCGTAATCAGATTTTGATTCCGCCGTTGCCGCGCTCTGTCCGGTTAATTTATCCGAGCGCTTTTAGTTCCTCGATATAATCCTTGAAACCCGCCTCGATGGCGAAATCCGGCTGCCAGCCGAGTACTTCTTTGGCTTTCTTGATGACCATCGGCTGCTTCGCCGAGCGCGGCTTGGTTCCTGGAATGATTTCGACTTGCAGTTTCGGCAGTAGCTTTTCCGCGGTGGCGACGAGGTCATCGAATGGAATAACGACGCCGGTTCCGATATTAAGTGTCACGGGCTCTTTGAGCGGAGTCGTAGCCGCCTTGTCGAGGGCGCGGCCCAGGTCTTTGTAATAAACGTATTCAAAATCGCGGGCCACTTCCTGGGCGATTTTCACCACGCCGCCTTTGATGCCCGTCTGAAGCATGTTTTGCACCATCTCGCCGCCGCCGGAGCCGCCGGCGAAGTGACCGACGCCGTAAACGTTGGCTAGGCGTAACACTATCAACTCGAAGCCAAACATGCGCTGATACGCCTCCACCATCAACTCCTTGGCCACCTTCGAGTTACCATAGGGCTCGCCCGGTCCGCGGCGAAAATCTTCGTCAATCGGGTGGGGTTCGCCTTGGCGCCGGTCATAGATGCCGAAGGTGCTGATCTGCACGAGACGTTTGACGCCGGTGAGGCGCACCGCTTCGGCGACGTTGATCGTGCCCATAACGTTGATTTGCAGGCCGGTATAAACGGGTTGCGCGACTTTGCCGCCGATCAGACCGGCGGTGTGAAGGACCGTGTCGCACTTGTATTTCTGAATCGTTTCAATCAGCGACGGCAAATCACGGATATCCCGCTGCACGACGGTAACATCGGCGCCGCCCAGTTTGTGCGCAAGAAAATCTTTTCGCGGCGCGACGTCGTAAAAAACCACCTTCTCGCCGCGCTTGAGCGCGTTTTGCGCGTAAGAAGTGCCGACCAAACCTAAACCCGTTATCAGTGTCGTGCCCATGTCCGCTCCTTTCCGCTCTCGTTCTATTCACCTCCCCATACTTGAAGGGAGTTGAAATGTCCAGTTTCATCCATCCTGAGAACCGGTGTGACCAAGTTTAACGAAGCCGAGTAGAAGGCACGTAACTCTGAAAGTGAAAGTCGTTTAGATGTTTCGGACCTCATTGTTGGAAAAATAAATCTCTGCGACAAACCGTGATCGATGTCGCTGAGGCAGGGTCCGATTGAATTCGCTTACGGAAGGGTTGCGTCTAGCTCTTGGCGGAATACGGAGCTGTCGCACATGATGAGATTCATCTAAAAACCGGTCTTACAAGTTCAGCGAAGTTGGTCGAGAGCTGGGGGTGAGAAAATATGTTCCGAAACCGAAAGGAAAAAAATTTCAAGGACAACGCGCGGTGGCCGCACGGGCGGGTGAATTAGCGGCAAATCAGTCTAATCTAAAGCTAGTCCCCACTTTCCGACCACGGGAAAGTCTCCGTCTAGGCCAAAGGAGTTGATGCAGGTATCGACCGCGCAACCGTCCAATCGTCCATTAGCGTTTCTATCCAAGAACCATTCACCGGTGCTCGGACGAAATATGCCTATCCCTGCCCTTCCTGTGCCGTCCCAGTTACCCGCAACCGGAAGATCATTTGATTGACCAAAATTTGAAATACATTTGTCTATGTTACAGCCGTCCCATATTCCATTGCCGTTATAATCTATCAGCCAAGTGCCCTTACTCGCGTCAAAAACACCTATTTTACCGGTTCCGGCGCCGTCCCAGTCGCCAACCACCGCTAGGTCGCTAGCGGTGCCAAACTTCGAGAAGCAAGTATCGAGTGCTGCCATTTACAACCTCCGTACAAGTTGATTGCCGTTGGCTCGCATTCACCGCCACTCCAACCTCTAAAGACGGAACCAGAGGCATGCGGTCGCAGTCAGCTTGACTGGATGCGCCGCTAGCGTAAGACTCGGAGCAATCGCTGCCGCAAGTGATCCCGGACGGACTGGATATTACACGTGCCGTTCCCATTTCCCGATTTGATCACGTTAAGGCCAAGAGTTTGCGGACTGAAAGTTGCGGTGCAAGCGATGTCGGCGTTCATGGTGACTGCGCCGTTGTTGCAAGCGGCATTGCCGCTCCAGCCGGCAAAGACCGAACCGGCTGCCGGGGTGGCGATCAATTTAATGAACGGTACCGGCACTATAGGCGCGCAGCACAGTTGCTGTCGCAAGTGATGCCACCAGGCGAGGTGGTTACCGTACCGTTCCCTGATCCACTTTTCGTAAGAGTCTTTACGACGCTGATCGATAAATCGTAGCTTTCAGCGATTGCGAGAGTCGCCAAGGCCGGGGCGGATTGGCCTGGAATAAAACCGACGATCACTGCGTGCAGCAATAACTCTGATCACAGCTTCGTCGCCATCTTCATCGTTGTCTGAAACGCAAGATTGACATTACCTGCTCGCGAGCGATAAATTTGCAATCTTGTTCCATTGTCGCAAGTAGTGCTTGGGGGCACCGACCATTGTTTGACGAGTGTCGCCGTTTCTGGTGACGTAGAAAGAATCGCTGTTGCTTGACGCAATCGGTCCGAGCCCGACAGGGCGCGGGTTCCTGCTTGGGAAATACTGACCGTAAATCCTTAGCCTCTCCGAGGGCCGTCGGCTCTGGTGGCGTCATTATAGTTATTAGCCATTTCCTGTCGGTCACTTCCACGAACTTTCCATTAGAATGCCTTACTATCAGTGATCGGATTACCATCGGGGAGTGCTTACAGGATGCCCTTTTCCGCCTCGAGAAAAACCGTACTGGCGCCGGCCGGCGGCGTGCCGCCAGGCGTAGTCTTGCATCCTTCAGGTGTGAATGCCGAATTGCCGGCTGAGTTAAACGCGCGTACCCGGTAGCAGAAAGTGGTCGCCGCCGCAAGCCCGCTATCAACATAGGATCTAACGTTTGTCCCTACGGTGGCGATCTGGGCGAATGTTCCGCTGGTTCCGGTTTTCCGCTGGATCAAAAACCCGCTTTCGTTGTTGGAGTTGTCAGTCCATGACAACGTGATATCGGCGGCCACGGCTTCGCTCAGCCCACTTGCTAATCCCACAAGAGCAACAAGAATCACGAAAGGGCATAGACTCACGTTCAGGCTCCGAGTCATTAATCTCTCCTCCACCCTGGTGACGGTCCCGCGCTGGTCGCCGATATGAATAGCGCTCGATCGCGCTCGGGCCGTCCTTCGATGGCCGCTCCTTATCAGTTAGGCGCAGCTTTATGACCGATTGCGAGTGCGATAGACAATAAAGCTCGTTCCGAGTTGCCTGCACTGCAAGAAAATTTTAGAACGCTACTAGGTATGCGAGTAATGCCGCAATCGCACAATCAAACGAGCTAGGTTGTCGTCACACGCGAATCCACCCGCCAGGCGCTGAATAATCGATGAATATTCACGGCTGTTGGATTAGGATTTTGATTTGCTTCTGCTCTTAAGGCAAAATACGTACCAAATTGTCTACATTCTTTGCTTTGTAGTGCCAGATGATTTCGTCGGAGCGCTCGTCAATTCGTAAGTTCGCACAGGAAGGCATTCCAATCCACCGGCCAGTCGAATCAACAGTGCTGAAAATTATTGAGTTATTCGCTACTACAGACACCGAGTAGCTGTGCGCCAAAAAATTTGAACAGACGGCGGCCTCTTCACGAAATCTGAATTTGAAGTTGATCTCCACCAGCGTCGGTGATTAGCTCAGTATGGGTAACCTGAAGGGAAAAAGAGACACGGGTGTTGGGGAAGAGCTTCACCGTTTGGATTACGGCTGAGTGGATTAGTACCGGCCGCGGTGGCTGTAGCCATCGTTTTCGCTCATTCATGCGCAAGAAACCAAGCAAACAAAGCGTCTCCTAAGAAACCATTTGAAAAAAAACTGCCAACGTAGGCAAGATAGGAGCAGCAGTGACGGACTCGAACAACTGGATCTGAGGCAACGGAAAAACTATGGTTCGCAGCCTTGCTCCGGAGGCGGAGAAAGTTTTGAGTCATGAGTTATAACGCATGGTTTCAGTGCATAAACGATTGTCCAGGGCAATATAGCCTCTTGGAGATTATCTATCGGTGTCCGAAATGCGCCGGCCTGCTCGAGGTGCGTCACGATATGGATGCACTGGCGGCCAGGGCCGCGGCGGCTTGGATCAAGCTGTTCGATGATCGCTTGGGCCAGAACGTGTACCCGTATGGATCCGGGGTCTGGGCGAAGAAGGAATGGGTCGTTCCTTTTATCGACGACGCCAACATCGTCTCCATGTGCGAGGGCAACACCAATCTGTTCTGGGCGAACCGTTACGGCAAGCAGCTTCACCTGGAAGATCTCTGGGTTAAACAATGCGGCAATTCGCACACCGGCTCTTTTAAGGACCTCGGTATGACTGTGTTGGTCTCGGTGGTTAATCAAATGATCGCCAACGGCGAGCCCATCGATGCCGTCGCTTGCGCCTCGACGGGAGACACATCGGCGGCGCTCGCCTCGTATGGCGCGGCGGCGGGGATTCCCACCGTGGTGTTCTTACCGCGCGACAAGGTTTCGCCGGCGCAGCTCGTGCAACCGCTCGCCAACGGGGCGTTAGTGTTGTCCCTCGACACAGATTTCGATGGTTGCATGGCCGCCGTGCAAGAAGTCACACGGCACAAGCATATCTATTTAGCCAATTCGATGAACAGCCTGCGCATCGAGGGACAAAAAACCATCGCCGTAGAAATCGTTCAGCAGTTCGATTGGGAAGTGCCGGATTGGGTGATCCTGCCAGGCGGCAATCTCGGCAACGTCAGCGCCATAGGCAAGGGATTTTTGATGTTGCGCGACCTGGGTCTGATTTCCAAGCTGCCGCGCATCTGCGTCGCCCAGGCGGAGAACGCAAATCCCTTTTATCTTTCCTACTTGAAACAATTCGAGCACTTTGAGCCGATTACTGCGCGCAGAACCCTGGCCAGCGCGATTCAGATCGGCAATCCGGTGAGCATTCAAAAGGCGATAGCGACATTGCGGCGCTTTAACGGCGTGGTGGAGCAGGCTTCCGAACTGGAGCTGGCCGAAGAAGTGGCCAGAGCGGACCGCACCGGCATGTTCAATTGCCCGCATACCGGCGTAGCGCTGGCGGCACTGCGCAAGATGGTAGGGCGCAAGGTGATTCGTGGACATGATCGCGTCGTGGTAATTTCGACGGCGCATGGGCTCAAATTCGCGGACCAGAAAATCGCCTATCACGCCGGCACCCTCGAAGGTATCCAGGGAACTCTATACAATCGCCCAGTCGAGTCGAGCGCCGACCCGAAGCAGATCAGCGACGCGATCTCCCGCTACGTCGAGCGCGTGCGACTATTGGATCAGCAATGAGTCAGTCACAGCACAAGACGGGCATCCCAGCCCGGGGTTCCGGCGAAAAATCGCTCGGCTTCAGCACCCTGGCCGTGCACGGCGGCGAGCCGCGGCCAAAACTCGGCAACTCCCTTGCGACGCCCATCGTCCAGACGGCAACCTACACTTTCGCCGACACACAAGAGCTACATGACCATTTTCAACGCCGTATCGAGCGCGAAGAGTACGGCCGCTATGGGAATCCGACGCAACGCGTCGCCGAGCAGAAGCTGGCCGCGCTAGAAGCCGCCGAAGATTGCTTGCTCTTCTCCAGCGGCATGGCCGCGGTCACGACGACGCTATACGCGGTGCTGGGACATGGCTCTCATGTGGTCGTAACGGATGACTCCTACCGGCGCACGCGTCAATTCCTGACCCAGATTCTCCACCGTTACGGCATCGAGGTGTCGGTCGTGCCCGCGGGCGACTATCAGGCGATGGAAGAAGCGATTCGGCCCACGACCCGAGTGCTCGTCAGTGAATCACCGACCAATCCTTATAACAGAATCGTCGACATGGAACGCTTTGCCGGCATCGGCGCGAAACACCGCGTCAAGACGATGATCGACGCGACCTTTGCGACGCCGTTCAACCAGCGGCCGCTGGAGTTCGGTGTCGATATCGTGATGCACTCGGCAACCAAATATCTCGGCGGCCATAACGATCTGCTCGCCGGCGCGGTGCTCGGCTCTGCCGAACTTGGTCGATGGGATTCGCTCTTTGCAGGCCGTCACTGGCGCGATTATCGATCCACTGGCCGCCTATCTGCTGGTCCGCGGCCTCAAAACCTTTGCGCTGCGGGTTGCGCGGCAAAACGCCAACGCTCAGGCGCTCGCGGAATTTCTCGAAGCCCACCCCAGGATCGCTGCGGTGCATTATGCGGGGCTGCCTTCACATCCCCACCACGATGTCGCGCGGCGCCAGATGCACGGCTTTGGCGGTGTGGTTTCTTTTGAAATAGCCGGCGACCTCAAGGCAACTTCGCGGGTAGTCGACGCCTGCCGGATTCCGCAAATCGCTCCATCCCTTGGTGGCGTTGAAAGCTTGATCGAACAGCCCGCGCTGATGAGTTTCTATGAGCTGAGCACCGAAGAACGTATCATGGTCGGTATCAAAGATAATTTGATCCGCTACTCGGTTGGCATTGAAGATACCGCCGATCTCATCGCCGATCTCGCCGCCGCGCTCGACTGCGCCTAATAACATTTATTTTACCGATACAAATAGACGAGTCGACGGCGACGCACACTATTGCGTGGCATAGGTCCTCCAGCGCGGGTTCAAGTCGTCGAACAATCCGGAGGCGCTTTGAACGATTTAAACTATTTGATTGAACGACGAGTCTTAAATTTTGTAGGGAATATTCGTCGGTCCTTCGATCCGGCGCACGGTGTGGTTCTCGTTGTCGTAACTGCCCTGCAAGACTTTTCCGGCGACGCGTTCGGATCGGAGGATTACGGCTACTGAGCGCGTGGGGCCGCCTTGTTCAGCGTGGATGTCGAAGGGCGGGACCAAATCCACTTTTCCGGCCTTTCCTTCGGTGACGCTTGTCAATTCCAATTTCGCATAGCCTTCCTTGTGTTCATCGTCGACGCGACGGAAGCGTTCGAGGCTTTCCGTGCCGTCAAGCACGCCGTATGCGGTCCAGGCATGAGCGTGGTCGTGAATGCTGCCTGTGCGGCGCGCAAGGCGCACGACGCCGTTGATGGCGAAGCCATAATCGGGGTCTTCATAGAAGAGCAAGTTTTTTCTTCCTTCCGTGGACGGCCAGCTTTTGGCGGCCGCGCGCATCGTTTCATCGTTGACCAGACTTTCCAATAGTTCGGCGCCTTTCTTCATGCGCGATTCTACGTCCGGACATTCGGCCCACGCAGCGCGAAGGTCTTGAATAAATTTCTCGAATACGGGCAAGTGTTGTGTGGCGGTC
The DNA here is from genome assembly GCA_963840855.1 of uncultured delta proteobacterium. Taxonomy (GTDB): domain Bacteria; phylum Desulfobacterota; class Binatia; order UBA9968; family UBA9968; genus DATACQ01. The sequence goes on along the minus strand of CAWJBB010000080.1, from coordinate 22,332 downwards.
ATACCTACTCCTGATCGGCCAGCTTATTTAACCGTCTGCCGGCGAATTTCTTCGCGCGGTCACGACTGTGCCCGCGCTTTGGCTTTCTTTTCTTCAGGGGCTTTGATTTTGTCGAGATTTCTTTGCGCGAAATCGCCGTGGCCCACCTCGCGGTCGCTTGCGCTGAAGCGCGGATTCCCGGCCGGTTCCGCCCGGGCGCCGAGGAGAATCATGTACTCATCACCGGTGTTGTCGAGTTGATAAAGCTGGCCGGCGGGGATGGTAACCAGCATGCCCGGTGTCAGCTGCTGCGACGAGCCATCCGGAAAGTGAAACGTGCATTCGCCTCTGGCGCAGTAGAATTGCTGGTCGGCGGTGTGCTTGTGCATGGGCCCCTTGGTGCCCGGATAATCGCCGTGCACCCAGGTATGAAAATGATCCGAGGTAAAAAGGACTTTTTTGCTATGTCCGATATCCAGTTCGCCCATCTTGAGAATATCGATAAACTCCGCTGCCATGATGGTATCCTCCTGTCTTTGCCCTGACTTTATTCCAAATGTATGAAAGCCCGCACCCAATTCTTCGGCACCGCGGTATGGCCTTGGCCGGCAACATCTTCGGCAAGAAAGACGTCTCCCGGTCCAAAGGTCTTCACGGTTCCGTTGCCGATGCCGATTGCGACGGACCCGGACAACGTAATGCACCATTGGCGGCGCGGCGCGTTATGCCAGCCGTGGAGATCGTCGCGGTTGAAGTCGTTCTTGAAAACCAGTGTTTTCGCCGTGATATTCGTCAGGAAAAATTGCCCACCTGCGTTCTGATCCAACTCCTCGAAACGGGACTTGCCATCGGCGCCGGTATAGATTCTGCAAAACTGCATGGATCCTCCAGTGAGTAAATCTGTTAACGGCTTAGCAGCAGTCCGGCCCTGTTTTCAAGCGCCGATGTGCCGCTGGCGTTGACAGGTGTGACCCGGGGAGTTAGCTAAGAGAGAATCATATTGCGATTTGGAGGTGATTGTGACGGAGAACCCCTCAGTTAGAACGAGCTCGGATAACGCATGGCGGGAAACTTGGGGCAGCCGCGAATTCGTTGAGCGTTGGGCAACCAAGGGCGGCTGGCAGGCGCCCATTCGGGAGGCGCAGGTGGCGATGGTGCTGGGTATGATCCCGCATCCCATCGAGGCGCCAATCCGTGTTCTCGATATCGGCGCGGGATACGGTGCTCTGGCGGCGGCGGCGCTGAAAGAACGACCCAGCGCCATCGCCGTGTGTCTGGACATCCGAGGCGATGCTGAAGCTCGGCGAAGAACGCAATCCCGACCTCAAGGTTCGCATGAGATTTATTCAAGGATCACTTGAATCGGCAAACTGGCTGAAAGCCGTAGATGGAAACTTCGACGCGGTAATTTCATCGCGCGCGCTGCACCATTTCACCGAGAACCAGAGGCGGCGCTTTATCTTCAAGGAAGTCTTTTCGTTGGTCCGCCCCGGCGGCCGCTTCATCAACGCCGACAACGTGCGCGGCGCAACTAAGTCTCTGGGCGAGCGCTACCGTGCAGCCCGCGATGGCTATCTCGATCACTTCGTGCGCGAATCCAGCGGCGGCAAGACTAATCTAGCCGAGGTTCGCGCCGCATCGCCGAGCACCTACCACGGGCCGCATAACAACGGCTATCTGGACGAAGAGCTAGCTGTGGCTGAAAGAAGCGGGCTTCGAAGACGTGGACTGCTTTTGGAAGTTTGCCACGACTGTGGTTTACGGCGGGTTTCGGCTTTAAAAACGTTCAAACAGTTCAAGCCGTTCAAATCGTTCAAACAGATGAGCCGGACGGTCTCGGCGCCATTCGAGCCTCGACTCGTCAGGACCGTTTCACGGCTTTGAAGCGCAAGCGCACGTAGTCTGCGGACCAAGCGCCGTCCGGATCTTGCAGGTGCGGCTGGAGGGCTCTCCGAACTTCCTGGAGGAAGTCCCTTCGCTCCGCTTCTGCGACCGCTTTCGTGAATGGCTGGGCGAAGACTTCCAGCCAGCCAAGAATGTCTCCCGGGAGCATGGTCGGGCGGGGGATCAGTTCGATATAGCCGACCCGAAAACCGTAGGCCGTCAGGAGTTTCGAGTACTCTTCCAGCGCGGCGTAATACCAGGGATCCACCGTCCAGGGGTCGATGCCACGCCGGCGCAAGCCCTGGTGCAGAGCCGCGCGAATCTTTTCTACGTTGCCCTTGCCGCCAAACTCGCCGACGAAGCGTCCGCCGGGTTTGAGGCAACTCGCGACGCCTGCTACGACGCTTTTCGTCCGTTTCATCCAGTGCAACGCGGCGTTGCTAAAGACCGCGTCAAAGCGACTTTTGAGAGAGAGCCGTTGGCCGTCCATAACGACCACGTCCAATCCCCGCTTTTTTGCGGCTTGGATTTGGCCAAGGCTAGTATCGGCGCCGAGCACACCACAGCCGGCACCGGCGATTTTTTCGGTCAGGGCGCCGTCGCCGCAGCCCAGGTCCAAAATCATCTCGCCAGGTTTGCAATCCAACAGTTCGAGCAACGGCGCGCCAAGGTCAGATACGAAACGGGCATTCTCGGCGTAAACTTCAGGATTCCAGATCGTGGACGAACTCATGATCCATGAGTAACATTTTGCGATTGTCTTGAAAAACGAGCGATTAACGGGAAAGTTAATAATTAACATGGAAAGCAGAGACACCGACCTGGCGTCGTTGCGCATTGATCGTTCAGCGCAGGGCACAGGCTCCGGCAAGACGCGCCGCCGCTTCGGCAAAGTATTTTTCTGGTTGGCGCTTGTGGTTGTCCTGGCTGGCGCAGTCTTTTTCCTCCGGGATTTTTTCAATCCGGGCGTCGAAGTGAGGCTTGCTACGGCGGCTTTGATTTCACCGGCGCAGGCGCAATCGGTCTTGACTGCCAGTGGTTATGTGATCGCTCGGCGCAAAGCAGCCGTGGCGTCCAAGGGCACTGGCCGGTTGGTTTTTCTGGGCGTTGAAGAGGGCGACCACGTTAAGAGGGGCCAGGTGATCGCTCGCCTCGAAGATGACGATGTCACGGCGACCCTGCGGCGCTCGCGCGCCGATTTGGCAGCGGCGGAGGCGGAGCTAAACGATGCCAGGGAATCGCTCAAGCGACAGAAGATGCTGCTTGAGAAAGATTTTGTCGCGCAGGCTGACTATGACACTGCGGAGGCGCGCTATAAGCGGGTGCTGGCGTCCATCGATTCGGCGCGCTTCGCGGTGCGCGAGGCCGAAGTGGCGGTGGATTACACTAAAATCGTCGCGCCCTTCGACGGCACGGTATTGCGCAAGAACGCCGACATCGGCGAGATCATGGCGCCGCTGGCGGGGGCCGCCAGCTCCCGGGCAGCGGTGGTGACCATCGCCGATTTGTCATCGCTGGAAGTGGACGCCGACGTGGCTGAAGCTAACATCACGCGGGTAAAAAACGAGCAAGCCTGCGAAATTCGCCTGGACGCTTATCCGGAGCAGGCGTATCAGGGTTACGTCAGCAAGATCGTGCCGACGGCGGATCGCGCCAAAGCCACGGTGATGGTGAAGATTCGCTTTAAATCCTATGACCGGCGCGTGTTGCCTGAGATGAGCGCAAAAGTGACGTTTCTCGCCCACGACATGACGACTCAGCAGGGCGATAACAAGCCGTTGCTTACGTTGCCCGCGGCCGCGGTGGCGGCGCGCAATGGCCGGCAAGTCGTCTATCAGGTCGAGAAAAATCATGCCGCCGAGGTGCCGGTGGTCACTGGACGGACTCTGGGCAGCCTGGTGGAAATCAAACAGGGACTTAAGGAAGGCGACAAGGTCATCAGCAAGATCGACAACCAGATTGCCGCCGGAGTCAAAGTCGTGGTGAAGGACGCCTGATCGGATGTTTACGCGCTAGCAATCAGCATAACCTAGCGCGGACCCAGGAGTGACCCGGGCAGCAAACGGAGTTCAAATCGTTCAAGCCGTTCAAAACGGTCGGCAGGATGTAAACAACTCGTTGGTGGAATCATGGCCGCGCCGCTCATTGAAGTACATAATCTGTTCAAGTCGTACCGGCGGGATAGTCTCGAAATTCCGGTGCTGAAAAACATCTCGCTTGCCATCGATCCGGGCGAATTCATCGCCTTCATGGGACCGTCCGGCTCCGGCAAGACGACGTTGCTCAATCTCATCGCGGGGATTGACAAACCAACGGCCGGAAGCATTTTTGTCGCCGGAGCTAACATCTCGGAATTGGACGAAACCGAACTCGCCGCATGGCGCTCGCACAATGTCGGCTTCATCTTTCAATTTTACAACCTGATTCCCGTGCTCACCGCGCTGGAAAACGTCGAGCTGCCGTTAATTCTGACGCCGCTTTCGAAAAAACAGCGTCGTGTCCATGCCGAGACCGCGTTGAGAGCCGTGGGCCTGGATGGCCGGTTGCACCATTATCCACGCCAGCTCTCGGGCGGTCAGGAACAGCGGGTTGCCATTGCCCGCGCGATCGTCACCGATCCGGCGATTCTCGTCGCCGACGAGCCCACCGGTGACCTGGACAAAACGTCGGCTGAAGAAGTACTCGGGTTAATCGACCGTTTGAACCGCGAGATGAACAAGACCATCCTCATGGTCACCCATGATCCACGCGCCGCGGAGCGCGCCCGCTGCGTGCGTCATCTCGAGAAGGGAGAGCTGGCCTAGATAGATTAGTTCAAAGTTCAATGTTCAAGGTTCAAGGTGTGAGTAACTCGAATTACTCCGTACAGTTTGACACCTTTGAACCTTGAACCTTGAACCATTGAACGAGCATGAATCTATGGAACTTGTCCGATTGATGCTGCGTAACTCTTTGCGTCATAAGCTGCGCAGCGTGTTGACCATCTTGGGAATCGGCGTGGCGGTGATGGCCTTTGCTCTGCTCCGCACCGTGGTGACGGCCTGGTACGCCGGCGTCGAAGCCTCCGCCGCCAACCGTTTGATTACCCGCCATGCGGTATCTTTTGTCTTTCCGCTGCCGCTGGCCTACCGCGACCGCATCGCCAGAGTGCCGGGCGTGAATAAAGTGACCTACGCCATCTGGTTCTCGGGCGTCTATGTCGACAAGAACCAATTTTTTGCCCGGCTCGGAGTTGATTCGGAGACGTTCTTCGACGTGTACCCCGAGTTTCTCATCGACAAGGAACAGTTCGAAGTCTTCAAGCGCGAGCGCAACGCGGCGATCATCGGCATCGACATCGCACAGCGCTACAACCTCAAGATCGGCGACATCATGCCCGTGGAGGGTGACATCTTTCCCGGGCAATGGGAATTCGTCGTGCGCGGCATCTACACTCCCAGAGATCAAACCACGGACCCGGCGACCATGATGTTTCACTACAAGTACATTGAAGAACGGATCCGTCAGGAGATGCCCGATCGCGCCGGAGAGATCGGCTGGTATATCGTGCGCATCGACGATCCGGAAAATTCCGCCGCCATCTCGGAGGAAATCGACAAGCTTTTTGCCAACTCGCGAGCCGAGACCAAGACCGAAACCGAACGGGCCTTTCAGCAAAGTTTTCTTTCAGCCGCCAGCGCGATTATCACGGCCATGAACATCATGTCTTTCGTCATTATCGGCATCATCCTGCTGGTGCTCGGCAACACGATGGTCATGTCCGCCCGCGAGCGCACCCATGAGTACGCGGTGTTGAAGGCGCTGGGCTTTTCCGCCGCGCAGATTTTTTTCCTCATCGCCGGCGAGTCGTTGATTCTATCACTGCTCGGCAGCGCTTTAGGGCTGGGGGTCACGTTGCCGGCGGTGGCGGGCTTTGAGAAGGCATTGCCGAAAGGCTGGTTCCCGGTCTTTTATATCAAGCCGGAGACCGTGGTCATGGCCTGCGCCGCCGGTTTGCTCGTCGGCGTCGTGGCGTCGTTGATTCCGATGCGGCGCGTGGTGACGACCCGCATCGTCGAAGGGCTGCGCTACGTGGGATAGTCGCTGTTCAAGACGTTCAAACCGTTCGAGACGAACAATTCAACCGTACGAAGGCACAGGCTAAAAGTCGAAGGGACACAAAGTGGCGCGGGTTCCAGTTAAATATATTCTTCGCAGTTCTTCGTCGCGCCGTTTGACCGCTTTCATGACGCTCGCGGGCATCGCTTTGGTGGTGTTCGTCTATACTGCGGTCCTGATGATGGCCAACGGCGTGCAGCGCACGCTGCGCTCAACGGGTTCCGATGATAACGTCATGGTCGCGCGCAAGGCCGCCATGAGCGAAATCATGAGCATCATCGACCGCGAAGCCGCCGGCATCGTAAGCAATCTGCCGCAGGTGGCGCGTTTCAATGACGGCCGGCCCATGAGTTCCAAGGAAGTCGTCGTCATAATCAATCTTAACAAACTCGGCGCCGACGGCATCAGTAACGTCATCGTGCGCGGCGTCGAAGCGGCCGGCCTGGACCTTAGACCTCAGGTGCGCGTGGTCCAGGGACGCATGTTCAAATGGGGCGCGCGGGAAGTTATCGCCGGCGCGGGCATCACCAAACGTTTCGATGGCGCGCAGATCGGCCGGCGCATAAAATTCGGCGGCGACCAGTGGACCGTCGTGGGTATTTTCGACGCCGACGGCAGCGGTTTCGATTCAGAAATCTGGGGCGATCTCAACCAAGTGGCCGATGCCTTCAAGCGCTCGTCGGTGTCAACGATTACGTTTCGGCTCAATAACCCGGACGATCTCGCCGCGCTGGTGTCCAGCTTCAACGCCGATAACCGCTTGCAGTATTTTATTCCCAAGCGCGAGAAAAAGTTTTTCGAAGAGCAGTCGGAAATGATGGCGACTTTCATCCGCATTCTCGGCTTGTTTGTCACGGTGATATTCAGCGCCGGCGCCACCATCGGCGCCATGATCACCATGTACGGCGCGGTGGCCAACCGAACCACCGAGATTGGCACCCTCAGGGCGCTGGGATTCCAGCGTCGCAGCATTCTGCTGGCGTTTCTCCTGGAAGCCTTGCTGTTGTCCTTCGCCGGCGGATTGGCCGGACTCGGGCTCGCCTCCGTGCTTCAGTTCTTCACCATTTCGACGCTCAATCTCGGCTCGTTCTCAGAGCTGGCGTTTTCTTTCGCGCTGTCGCCGTCGATCATTGCCAACGCCCTGGGCTTTTCGTTGCTCATGGGTCTCATCGGCGGTTTCTTGCCCGCCGTGCGCGCGGCGCGACTGAATATCACCCAGGCGCTACGGGCGGTGTAGCGTAGAAGACTAAAGATTCTGCGTTCAAGTGGTTCAAAACGTTCAAATCGTTCAAGCCGTTGAACTCACACAAAAGCCAAATCAAGAATTCCGAAAACGTGATTGGGTTCTCCCCGTTTATCCTTTATCTCTTTGCCTTTATCCTTTCCGAAGCCCCCCAACGATAACGAAACACGAGCACGACCCTTATTCTTTCGCCTTTATCCTTTTATTAAGCCGCCCCCAGATTCTTTTAAGATCGTCCAATATTGAACTGCAATCCGTTTCGAGCCTGCTTAAACCTTACCGATATCCGCGCCAGACGTGTCTGTCAGTGGGGTTTACTCGGAGGCAGAACAACTAGGGACAAGGATCGAATAAGAACAGTTGCTATTGCTTCTCAGACTAATCACGCAGCAATTATGAGTTTTAAACTACTCTATAAACAAGGAGCTCCGCATGAAACATCCGTTTAGAATAATTACATTCACTCTGGCAGCTCTCGTCATGCTGGCATACGCGACGCACGCGTACGCAAGATCAAAGGACGTTCCGAGCCTCGTCAGCGTCTCTCTTCCTGGCGGCGGAATCGTCGATATCCAGATCGATAACTTCGAAAATCCTAATAAAAACGGTGGAAACAAAACGCTTTTGGCTGTTCATGGACTCGCCCATACCGGAGCGACGTTTGAGCCGCTAGCGAATGAAATCTTCGAAAAGACTGGTCGCGACAAAATAGATCGTGTTCTTGCGCTTAACTTTCCCGGTCGAAATGGTAGCGGACTGCCATCGAATTTGCAGTTTGGAAATCTAACCGTCGAAGACTATACGGCAGTTCTTCTTGGTGTATTGGATCAACTCCCGAAACAAATAAACATCGAAAGTATTGTCGGGCATAGTATGGGTGGACTCATTATACAAACGGCTCAAAACAGCCTTAGGTCTAGTGGCACTTCCCTCCAAAAAGAATATGGAATTAAAAACGTGTATTTGCTTGCTCCTTCTATCCCAAATCCACTTCCATGGTTATTTGTTCAATCAGGGGCAGCCTCGCAGATTGCCGCAATTCTTGTAAGCTCTGATCCAAGCCTCGGGGTCTTATCTTCAATTGCTGTCAAACGACCGGGCAGAACAGGCCGAACTTTTGGGAATTTGGTTGACATTTTTCTTTACCAACAGTCTGGGGGAATTTGTCGCGGGCACGCCATTTACAACCGCGCTCGAATCAAATTACGTATCCAATGAAGCTCTCATCATGACCCTGCAATTATTGGGATCCAACGGATTTGTGCGTCCGTCGGTCAATCGAGGAATATTTAACAAGCGGGTGCAAAAATGTTTTCGTATCGTCACTTTTAGCGAAGACCTCGCGGTTCCCGGCGAAAATCTTCTGCAGGAACACCTGGATCTAGGCACTTTTTTAACGGGCAATGCGCCGTCTGCGAATGTCGTTTTGATTGACGCCCCCGATGCGGTTCACGATATGTTTATCGTAAATCCAAGGGAAGTGGCGAAAGCCATTACATCTTGCCACTGACGTTTTGAGAATTCTCAAAACGTGCAAGTTTTCCCGGGGTTTTCAATCCGTTGAACGTTTTGAACGTAGCGAAGCGATTGAACGTTTGGAACTACTGGAACGGGCCACGCGCGATACTAGGTTGATGCATATGTCAAAGTGGGCAATCCACCTCTCAAATATTACTTTCACTTGTCCGCCCTGGGAAAGCCGAAAGCCTTCACGACCTCCTCCTCGTACCTTCCCATTTGGGGATAATGTTCCCAGCTCAACAAGGAAACTTTCTTGCCCCGCGTCGCCTTTTCATGAAACGTGCCCGCAGTTAAATGCGAGGCCGCTCGGTCCACTTTATCCAGGATAGCTTGACCTTCCGGGCTTGCTTGGAACTCCAGCCATAACAGGCCCGCGTAGGGGTTCTGCGCCGTGGCCGAGACGCCCTCCGCTTCCGTCAGGCGCACCGGAATGGGCTCAACAATTTTTGCGCCCAGGACATCTTGAACGTCTTTTTCCTTGAATCTCAGGTAACCTTTGTAATTCAAGCCAAGATTCATGGGAATTTCTCCGCCTGTCATAAGAGGTAGGGTCCGGGTGTCCCCCCGAGTCCAGATGGGGTCTTGGGCCGCTAGCTTTTTGGCATAAACCAACACTTTCTCCAACCCCCAGGCCGGCACGAGCGCGGCAACAGCTCTCGGCCGAACATCCGTCGCAAATTTTTTCCCCTTGAATTCGGGTTTCAGCATGTCCTCGTAGGTTGCCGGGGTGGTATTTTCTGGCACCAATCTTTTGTTGTAAGCGAGCACTTGCATATTGGTCTGCAGAGCGAGGATGTGGCGGTTGACCGGGTCGACCATTTCCGGCGGTATCCGCAGCACTCCATGCTTGGCCATGCCGAGCATGTCGAACTTTTTCTGGTGCGGAAGATACTGACTGTAATAGTCAAAGGCCACATAATTTACATCCCACGCCGTGGTCTTTCCGAGGCTCAACTCCTGGATCATCCGGGTGTAAGTATCCGTACCGGCGATCTCAGTCGCCTTTACATCGATGAACGGGTATTTTTTCCGGAAAGCGTCAGTCGCGGCCCGGATGGTTTCCGCATCCTGGGAGCTGAAAACTACGAGCTTTCCTTCCTTCTTCGCCTTCGCCACGATCGCGTCGCGACTGGTCTCAAAGATATAGCCTTTCGTCTCCGCCTCCGTTTTTGCTTTCAACAGCATCGCACTGCCCTGAGCAGCTGCAGTCGTGGCAAAAATCGATGCGCCCATGAAAAAAAAGATTGCTGCCGGGCTAAGAATTTTAATATTCATAGTTCACCTCCAGCCTTTTCTTATGGGCCCTTCTGGCATATACAGCACCGTTATTACATACGCTCTGAGCTTTCAATAGAGCAGTGAAGTGCTAGAGCCGGACAGGGGTGCTCGACATGCTGGGAGGGCGCGCAGGATACCGCGCGATTTGTCCAAGAGAGCGGTGATGCCTGCTAATTCCAAAGTTGCTTGAGACGATGGCCACGCCCTTGCCAGCGACTTGAGCTTGGCCCACGCGATGCGCGGATCGATCGTCGGCTCTGTACGCACGAACGTTCCGAAGCGGGGTTTTAACACCTCTTGACACGACTTTGAGAACCGGAATAAGTCCCTAGCTAAAACGTTCGTGGATGCGGGCAACTTTTTGACAAGTCTGGCTTGCCCTGCTTACGCACCGCGGTCGAACAATGGGTTGATACTAAATTGAGGGCGCGGAGGGTAAAAATGAGACGCCTTGGCCATTGGCTCGGATTCGGTTTCTGGGCACTTATTCTCTTGTTCCCAAAGGAGAGCAGCGCCCAACCACTTTATTACAAGGGGAAAACAATTACAGTTATTGAAGGGCGCAGTCCTGGAGGTGTAGGAGACTTAAGAACTAAAGCTATCCTGCCCTTCCTGCAAAAGTACATTCCCGGGAATCCAACTGTCGTTCCAGAATATATGCCTGGAGGAGGGGGCCGACAGGCCGCCAATTACGTCTATAGGGCAAAGGCGGAGGGACTGACGATCGGCGCCAGCTCGCCGGGCGTACTCGCAAGCGCCATACTCGGCGAGCCGGGTGTCGAATATAATCCTTACAAGTTTATCTATCTCGGATCCCCTTTCAGCGAGAACAATAATATGTTTGCCACCCGAAAAGCTCTCGGTATAAACAGCTTGGAAAAGCTGCGCGGTGCTTCGGGGCTCAGAATCGGAGCCCAATCGGTGGGCCACGTACAGTACATTCGGGGCCGGTTGTTCGCTTGGCTTTTAGATCTCAAAGATTCGAAATTCGTTGTTGGCTATGCAGGAACTGAGTTGGATATAGCCTTGGAGCGAGGTGAGATCGATGCTAGAGCGGTCGCGGTTGACACGGTATCGATGTCAGAGGGATACAAAAAGCTCGTCGATTTCCATGCGATTCTAGAGATTCCCAAAGGACATCGTCCCCGTCAATTTGCCAATTTGCCTGAAATCGAGGCTTTCGTGCGGTCTGAGATAGAGAGCCAAGTTTTGATCATGTCGCGGGTTTTTTGGGGAGTCGGAACGCTAATTTATCTGCCCCCGAGCACCCCGGAGAAACTCGTCGAGATACTCAGGCAAGGCTTTCGCAGTGCTTACGAAGATCGCCAATTTCACGAACAATACAAAAAACTTCTTGGAGTTCCTCCGACGCCACTCATGCCGGAAGACCAGCAGAAACTTGTCGCGGAGCTGCCGCGGGATACTGAGGTCGTTAGAGTTTTTAAAACCATCGCTGGAATAGATCCCCTTCCACCACGCAGGTGAATGACGGCAGGAGAAAAAGGGGGACATCTTTACTATTGGTGTGTCGAGATTCGGGAAGCGCGTTTTGTAGAGTGGATTGAAAAGTTGACTGTCGAGATTTGACGATACGAAAACGGGTCGTCCAATTAAACACGCGTCGTGAAAATTGTATTGTGTCTCCGAAATTTTTCCCCCTCGCTTGCTGCACCTTCTCCCACACCAAGGTTGTGAAGCCTTGGCGCTATTTCGATTGGCCTCCGATGAAGTCGAGAATGGCGCGATTGAAGAGCTCCGGCTGCTCCCAGTAGATCGAGTGCCCGGCCTCGGGTATCATCACTACCCGGCTGTTCGGAATCTCGGCCGCGATCATCCGCGAGATCGACGGCGGCGTATACAGGTCCGCAGCGCCGGCAATCAACAGTGTCGGCAGCTTGAGTTCCTTGAGCTTCGCCTGCGTGATCTGATTCTTGAGCGTTTGCGAAACTCGGGGCCCGATCAGCGCCTTGTGCTCGAGCTCGATCCACGCCCTGACGCCTTCGGGGTTGGCTGCTCGGTATGATGGACCGATCTCGCGAAATTCGGGCGGCAATTGATCAAAGCCCTTGGGGCGAATGGAGGCCGCCACTTTTGCGATCTCGCCCGCGCGCACGCCGAAGGAATTGCTGGAAATGGTCAGGCTCATGAGCCGGTCCTGGTAGGAAAACGCGAAATCCGACGCGATGCTGCCGCCGGCCGCCGACGCCACCACATGAAATCGTCCAAGACCCAGGACATCCGCGAGGTTCTTAAGGTCCTCGGAGCCGATGCCAGGATTGCTCTGGTCGTGGGGCGCGGAGTTGTAGTAGCCGCGCCGTGAATAGGCGATGACGCGGTAGCCGGCCTTCGCGAACACCGGCTGCTGGTAACCCCAGATCAGCGCGCTGCCGGTCGCCGGATGCATAAGCACGATCGGCACGCCCTGGCCGCCCGTGTCCCAGTACCAGAGACGGGTGTCGGGAATCTGCGCCACGCCCTCCTTGGCCGGAACCTGCGCGGGGATAGGGATGGGTTTCATCGGATTGGCGACGGTTTGGCCGTGTGCCGTCCCTATAGGGTCTGTGCTGAGCGCTGCCAAGCCGGCAGCGAGCCCGATGGTCCGGAGGAACGCGCCCGCCCGCCGGGCGCACTTGGAGGAATGGCTTTTGTGCATCGTCGCACGTGCTCCCTTCAGTATGCCCATTCTTCAAAAGACATGCGCGGAGGGTTCAAATTCCTTAGCTGCAAACAATCATTTTCTAAATTGCAATGAGCGGATTTCAACAAAGCGTCTCAAGAGCGAGCGTTGCCAAATTGTGAGCCGAATCAGTTCTCTCCCGTAAACGAATAAACGCAAAAACCCTCATCCGCTGTAGGTATCCTTTAGAATGAGAACAGAGAACATGTCAAGAAGATTTTTCAAGCAGGACACGTAACGTGGAAATCTTGTGCGATTGAACACCGGGGCGCTACAGGCATCCGGGCCGGCTGCGCTCCTATAGAGAGCCGCACGAACGCTTGGGACGGAGCCGGCGGTGCTTTCTGAAGCAGGGGCTGGCGGTCAGAAGGCCACTAAATCCAGTTTTCGACGCGCAGGCCGCGTACTCGTTTAAATTCTCTTTCATTGTTTGTCGCGAGCCGAACGCCGAGGCTCAACGCGTGCGCCGCGATGAGCAGGCATATTTAGAGAACTTCGTCCGGCTTGCCGAAAGCAAGTCTACCGGTGATGCATCACGATGGATGAGTCACAAATCAACCCAAGTTACTCCAGACCAAGCAACCGAGCGGCATTTCCTCCCAAAATAAGCTCCTTTTGCCGATTTGAGATGTCCGTTCTCTCTCTTACTCGCGCGATGGTGTGGGGAAATTCCGAGTCATGGTGCGGGTAGTCACTGGCAAGACAAATCCTTTCTTCGCCTAGCTCCGAAATCGCCATCGGCAGTAATTTTTCATCGACTTCGCAGGTCACGTAACAGTTTCGCCTGATGTATTCCGACGGCGGCATCTTGAGGTGGCTCGCTTCGCCGTCTCTGACCCATTCGTAATCGTCATCCATGCGGTGCATCCAGTAAACGACCCACTCCGCGCTGCACTCGAAGAAGGCAACTCTTAGCTTGGGGAACTTTTCAAAAATTCCCCCGCAGACTAGACCGACCAGAGCCGCCGTGCAATTCAAAGGCCGCCCCAGGATATGCATCGCGAAGAAACTATTGAACTTTTCAGTTAAGTCGCCATAGGTATTGGGATGGCAGAAAAGGGGCACGTTCAATTCCTGGGCGGCCTCGTAGTAGGGATAGAAAACCGGGTCGTCCAGAGTGCGCGCGCCCAAGTAAGAGACGAGATGAGCGGCTTTGCAGCCCAGCTCCTTGACGCAGCGCCGGAGCTCGTTGGCCATTTCGTCGGGACAACCTGCGGGCGCCATGGCGGCGGGCCAGAAATGATCCCTATAATCTCGTGTAAAGTTTGCCACCCAATTGTTGTACGCCCGACACAACGCAACGCCGAGGCCGCCGAAGTTGCTCGTGGGAATCGTAATATTGGTTGGAAAAAGGATTTGTCTGTCGATCTTCTCCAGGGTCTTGTCTTTGAGACGTCTTTCCAGATCCCAACCGCCTCTTTGCCGTTCCGAATATTCGCCGCCGCGCCAATTTTTCTCGGGATCGCTCATGTAGCGGTGATCGAAAACTGCCATCGCCTTTCTTGGCCTGGGATCGATGCTGTGGTTGAAGTTGGACTGCTGGTATTTCCCGCTGCCAACTCGGGTGGGCGTGAATTGAGCGTATGGGCCATCGAGCTGGTAAATTTCGTCGAGAAAATACTGCTCGCGCAGATGTGAGTCCAGGTCTATAATCATGAGCGTTCTCCTTTGTTCAATTATTGGCTCTTCATGATCTCTTTGATTAGATTTTCTGCGGTCGGTTCCAGGCGATGGGCGTCATCCGGCAACGTAATCACGACCTTCACCCCTTTCTCCTGCAGATTGGAGAGTTCCTGATAGCGCGCGCGGGCTCCCTTGCGGGTGGGAATTCTACCCGAATCGGCAACAATCTTTGCACCCGCATCACTCAACACGAAATCAACGAACAGCGCAGCGGCGTGAGGATGAGGCGCCGGCTTCGCGATACCGATGTGGCTTCCGGTAGAACCCGGCGCCGGATCAGCGAACACCATATCGATGGGGCAACTTTTTTCTCGCTTGGCCTGCATCACTTGATAGGCATGGAGCTCGATGCCCACCTTGAATTCGCCGGCGCAGAGAAGCTGTGTTTGAAGGGTGTGGCCTTTGCGCGGCATCATCCCGTTGCGGAGCAGGGCTCTGATATATTCCCGCGTCTTCACCTCTCCCCACGCGATAAGCCACGCCATAACGGCGCGGTGTGGATCGGTGTCTATCGAAAGTTCCCCTTTGAATCTCGGATGAAGCAGGTCCGGATAACCACGAGGCGCCTCCTCAGGCTTCACCATTTTGCTGTTGTATCCCATCGCAAGAATGCTCAAGTGAGAAGAAGTCCAGTAGCCCGCTTTGTCCTTGACGCCTTCGCCGTAATGGTTCCGCTCCGGCGACAGGTAACGCGCCCAAACTCCTTCTTTTTCGGTCTGCAGGACGCCCTCGAACGGAATTCCGATCACATCGGTATCGAGTTTTCCGGTCCGATGCTCTAGCACAATCCTTGTCACACCGCGCAGCCCCGGCGCTCGCCATGATTCCACTTTGATGAACGGGTATCTAGCCACAAAAGCGCCGTGAAGAATTTTGATGCCCTCCATGCTCTCGTTTGACGCGAATTTTACTACCCCTTCCTTTCGAGCTCCCTCCTCGAGTGTTTTTTGTCTTTCTGCCGACGGCAGTTTGTTTATTTCGGCCAAGATTTGTTCCGCCGGGATCGCCAAGGAAGATTCTGTCGTCGAGAACAGAAATAAACAGGCCAGCGCAACCAGCAAGGATGTCCTGCCTCGCATGTCACTTCTCCTATGAGCAACAGTGGGTTGGATGTCTACAGCTTCGCTTGGCCCAACTTATTTTAATCAGGGGCCGCGCGTCAAGGTTGCCGGGACGTATACACTCGAGATCGAAGTGAAGCTTACGCGGGTAATCTTGTGAGTTGCTAAAATCGCAAAACACCAATATCTTCTTGGAGAAAAATACCGCATTACCCAGACAGAGCGCGGTTTGACCCCACCCGTGCCGCAAGCCCCTTTCCCTGTATCGACGGAGCCGCGATGACGACGAGTAGGACGGCCCGCCATACCCGCATATGGAGCCCGGCTTGACCGATACCCACGCCACTGAGAAATCAGGGAAAAAGCGGCGACGGATTTTTTTCGGCTGGTATATGGTCGCCGCGAGCATAGCGGCCAACACCATCTTCTCCGCCGCCTATTTCCAGGGCTTCGGCGTTCTCATCCTCCCGATAGAACGCACCTTTGGCTGGGACCGTTGGGTCATTTCAGCGGCCATGTCGCTGCGCCAGTTAGAGTCCGGCATTGTCAGTCCCGCTGTCGGATTCCTGCTGGACCGCTTCAGCGCGCGTAAGTTGATTTTCTGGAGCGCCGTCATCTCCGGCGCCGGCTTCATCGGCCTCGGCTTCACCAACGGCATCGTAGCGTTCTTTCTCTTCTTCGTGGTCATTTCCCTGGGAGCATCCGGCGTCAGCCACGCGGTTACCTGGCCCGTGATCATCTCGCGGTGGTTTCGTCGCAACCGCGGCCTGGCCACGGGGCTTGCGGTAACGGGTCCCATCTTCGGTTCGCCCCTCGTCATACTTAACACACAGATCGTAGAGGCGCACGGCTGGCGCGTCCTCCTTATCGGCTACGGCATCTTAATCTTGGTCGGCGTCACCTTGCTCAGCATGCTGGTGCGCGACCGGCCGGAACCCTACGGCCTGCGCCCTGACGGCGACCCGCCGGAGGAGGGCGCCGCCACGGAACGCCCCACCGGCTTATCGCCGCGCCGGCCGGACACCGGGCTCACGCTCCATGCGGTGCTACGCACCAGGGAATTCTGGCTGTTCACGAGCTACTTGTCGGGTACCTTCGCCGTAAACTCCGCGGTCCAAGTCCACATGATTCCCTACTTCCAGCAAGACATCGGACTTACCGCGGCTTGGGCGGCCGTAGTCATGTCCATGGTCTTCATCATCAGCGGCATTGGGCGGGTCGGCGGCGGCTATCTGCTGGACAATATGGATTATCGCCTCGTCCTGGCAGCTGTCGCCGCGCTGATGGGCTTTGCTCTATTGTATCTCCAGGTGGTGGACGTCAATACCGTCTCGGCAACATTGCCCTTCGCGCTGATGTTCGGCGTCAGCTTTGGCTGCCTTGTTCCCATGCGTGGCGCCGTGGGCAGCATTATGTTCGGCACCCGCACCATCGGGGGAATCTTGGGCCTGCTGCAAGGGGGGCCCGTTGCGGCGGGGGTCATCGGCCCCTTCGTCATGGGCATCATCTTCGACGTGAACGGGAACTACTCAGTCGCCGTCTGGGGACTCATCGTGATCAGCGCCTTCATGGTGCCGCTGTCCATGGCCATGGCCTCGCCGGCCGAGTTGGCCAAGCGTATTGGACAGCGGCGGAGTAGCGACAGGGGTAGTTGACCTCCCTACTCTTCGTGATTGACGTCCCGTTCAAATCGTTTAAGTCGTTCAATCGCTGCGCTCCGTTCAAATCGTTCTAAACGTTTGAAGACCGAGAGTCGGAAGGAGGATCATGCGGACGAGCGAGGGATAAACGGGTACGGCTGCCGCTTAGAGGATAAAGGCGCAAGGATGAAGAAAGCGTTATCATTTCGATTTCGACAGTATCAATTTGGAGGCCATACCGTGCCGTAAAGGATACACCGTCCTTTCTTTCCTCTCCAAGTTCTCTGGGTGATTTTCCTGCCACCACAAGACCTTACTCATACGTGCTTCGTTTCTCTTGAACTGGCATACCGGTTGCACCTGTAGTTCAACTACGAACGGATAGAAACAGTGTATGTGCCCCCGCGGCATCAACGAAAACTTTCAGAAGGTTCATATGAATCAGCGTTTGAAGAGCGCCCTCGTTTCATGGATCTCCCTCGCAAGCGCCCTGATGTTGGTTACCAGCATCGCGGAGGCACAGCTCACGGACATTACGCAAACGACTCCGAATGTGCCTGGGGGCGCCATCGCGAAGTCGCTCGATCAGCAGATCGGCAACAGCCAGGGTGACATTTTCACTCCAGGATCGTCGTCCTATATCATCGCGCGCGATCCTGCACGCGCAATTCGGCGCGGTCGTCAGGTATTTCAGCGCAAGTTCACTTTCAATCAAAGCGCGGGTCCGCGGGTCAACGACGATTCGACGGGAAACATACAAGACAATCCGGCTTTGGGCGCCGGTCTTGTCGATAGCTGCGCTGGGTGTCATGGCCGGCCACGAGGCGCCGCGGGATTCGGGGGCGATGTGGCAACTCGCCCCGACAGCCGCGATTCACCGCATCTTTTCGGACTCGGATTGAAAGAAATGCTGGCCGACGAGATCACGGAACGTCTACGTGCCATCCGTGCTAGGGCAATTCAGCAAGCCGCAAATAGGAACGTCCCGGTTACACTGCAATTGAGGAGCAAGGGTATCAACTACGGCTTCATCAAAGCGCTACCCAACGGAACAGTCGATACATCGCGCGTCGATGGCGTCGATCCCGATCTCCGCGTGCGGCCGTTTTTCGCTCACGGCGGCGAGTTCGCCATTCGTGCCTTTGCCGTGGGAGCCTTTAAGGACGAGATGGGTTTGGAAGCGGTCGACCCGATTCTCTGCGCCGCCAGTGATCCGGTTTATCCCGTCAAAACAGTGAGCGTCGCAGGATTCGTCTTCGATCCCGCGCTCAACAAAATCAAACGGCCGCCGACATGTTCCAAAACGGAAGACAACGACGGCGACGGCGTCGCCAATGAGATCGATGCCGCACTGATCGATTACATGGAATTTTATCTGTTGAACTACTTCAAGCCAGGAACCGGTGAGTTGAGCAAGAATACGGAGAAGCGGGGAGTGACACTACTGGAGAAAACGGGCTGCACGATCTGTCATATTCAGAATCTTAGGATTAAAAGAGACCGGCGCGTCGCTGATGTGGAGACGGAGTTCGATCCGCAGAGGGGTATCTTCAACCGCTTGTTCGCCACCGCGACACCGCTATTTACCGCCGTGAACGACGGCCGGCCGTTTCCGCTTTTGCTACCCCAGGAGCAACCGTTTGTCGTGCGTAACATTTTCACTGACTTTAAGCGCCACGATCTTGGACCGGCGTTTCACGAGCGCAACTACGACGGCACGTTGCAAACCAAGTTCATGACAACTCCGTTGTGGGGGGTTGGCAGCACAGCACCTTACGGGCACGATGGCCGCAGCATCAATCTGAAAGAAGTTATCCTGCGTCACGGTGGCGAGGCGCTTCAAGCACGCAATAGATTTGCGCGCCTGGACGAGGAGTCGCAGAAAACTATAGTCGACTATTTGTCGGCACTGATCATCTTCCCACCGGACGACACTGCATCGACCCTGAATCCTGGTGTTCCAGGCACAACAAACCCGCAGGATCCGGCGCAGCATGGCAGTATTGCTCTGAGCGTGCTATTTCAGATTCCGGAGGAGGGTGCGGAATAGGCAACGTGTCGTAGCTCCTATTGCGCCGCTCCATAGATCTGAATCCAGTGCGGCTGGGCTCGATGCTTGCCGGAATAATGAAATGAAACATGTGCCCGGGAATTCGGAACTGAAGCACGATCACTTTCCCAATTGAGCGACGAATTCGGTCGGGAAAAAGCCGGCCGTTCGCGTCTCCGTTTCTATGACCTGCCGACTTCGCGCGGGCCGCGACGAGCGATGAAAATCGCGAGAAGAAACGTCGCCACCAGCCAACCGGGGCCGATTAGCAGCACCATTATCCATGAGTAGCGACCGTATGGAGTCCGGACGTCAGCGGCGAGATCGCTTACCAGCAAAACTGCGAGCGCGATCGGAATAAGGTATCGAATGGCTATATCAAACAGGCGGCCGACTCTGACGAGCGATACGTGATCAACATGCTCGCGCAATTGGGCAGCTCCGTAAATCCAACCGACTACATAGCACTGGAGAATGCACGCCACAAACAAGCCGTAGTGGCTCAAGAAGTGATCGACGATATCGAGCCAGGCAAAACCGCCGCCGGTGGTGAAGATAATGCCGGTAAGAAACCCCGCGATCGAGAGAGTGGTTACCACCGGTTTTCGGCGCAGGTTGAATTTATCCATGACCGCGGCGTTGAAAGCTTCCACGATGGAGACCGAAGAGGCAATGCCAGCCACCGTAAGAGTCAAGAAAAAGAGCACGCCAAAAATATTCGGCCAGTTTGGCAGGAGGCTGATCACCTGCGGATATGCGACGAATGCAAGGCCGATTCCGTGGGTCACGACCTCGCCGAACGGTTTCGACGTTTGCGCCGCCATGTAGCCGAGAGCGCCGAAGATCGCCAGGCCCGCAACGAATGAGATGATCGTATCGGCGATACTGGTGATCCAGGCGTTGAAATTGATGTCGCTCTCGGCAGGCAAATAAGAAGCGTAGGCGATCATGATGCCGAACCCCAGGCTCAAAGTAAAAAAGATCTGTGAATAGGCGTCGATCCACACTTTAGGTTCTCGCAATCGCGCGAAATCAGGCTTGAGATAACGCAGGATTCCCTCGGTGGCGTCCGGCAGAGTAAGCGTCCAACCGAGCAAAACCAAAATTAGAATGAACAGTAGGGGCATGAAAACCTTATTGGCCTTCTCGATCCCCTTTTCCACACCGAAAAAAGTGATCACCCAGTTAATGAACCACACCATGGCTAGAGAAAAGAGGATCGACGTTTGCAGCGTCCCGACGTGCTCGGGGCCAGCTGTCGAGCCGAGAAATTCTTTGAAGAAAAAAGCGTCGGGATCGCTGCCCCACGCCAGGGTAAAAGAAAAGCCGATATAAGAAACGCACCAGGCAATCACGACCGCGTAATAAGCGTTGATTCCGAACATCACAAACAGCACCGTCCACCAGCCGAGCCATTCCCAACGCGAATCAATCTTGGCAAACGAAAGCGGCGCCGAGCCGCGCATGCGATGACCGATGCCATATTCCAAAATCATGAGCGGAACGCCGGCGGTGATCAGCGCGACGACATAGGGAAGCAGATAGGCGCCTCCGCCATTTTCATAGACAACATAAGGAAAGCGCCAGATGCTGCCCAACCCAATGGCCGAGCCGATGGCCGCCGACAAAAATCCCCAGCGCGTGTTCCATTGGGCCCGGTGATTCGGTTGGGGAGCGGTGTTCGGCATGGAATGAGCAAAAAAGACGAGGTGAACCCGCTTTGAGCTTTGTGATTAAAAACGCCTCGGCGAATTTATAATGAAGCAAGCAGCGCGGTCAACAAATCCTTTACAGTAAATCTTACAGTATGTGGTAGCAACGTGAATCGGACAGGCTGAAAACCGGTTCAGTCCGTCCGTGCTCGACTATCGGAAACCCCGCGTGCGGGATACTCGCATCAGTGTTGAAAGAATTAGTGCATCCTGACTTGCTAGCGCCAAGTGAAAATTCTTCCCGGAGATCGTTTTGAACGACTTGAACGGTTTGAACTTTTTGACCCTTCGAGACTTGGTCTCGAGAATCAGTAAGTGTCGAACATGCGCTGAATCTCGTCGGCGTTGTTCGTTTTCGTCAGCGCCAATGACAGCAGCAGGCGCGCTTTCCAGGGCTGCAAATTATCGCTGGCGACGAAGCCGCGCTTGGTCAGACCCGGGCTGCGCACCACGCGGCCGGATGCGACGCGGCTCGAAAGGCACATGAGCATGCCGGTTTCTTTGAAGCATTTGTCGAAGGCGGCGTCTTCCGCCGGTGTCGGCCGACCGGCGCCGGTGCCGGCGCTGACGATGCCCTTCGCGCCCGCCTTCGCCGCGGCCTCAATCATTGTCCCATCAGCCCCGACGTAAGAAACCACGACGTCCACCCGCGGAAGGGAGTCTAAATTGCGCACGTCGAACTCGGTTTGCGCCGTGTGCTTGCGCACGGGCTGGTGGTAAAAAACGATCTTGCCGTCGCCATCGGCGAAACCTAACGGGCCAAGGTCACGGGACTGGAAAGCCTCGACTCGATAGGTTGCGTTCTTGGTTACATCGCGGCCGTTGTAAATCGTATCGTTCATCACCAGCAGGCAACCACGTCCTTTCGAATTCGCATCGGCGGCAACTTTGATCGCGTTCACCAGATTCAAATAGCCGTCGGCGCTGATGGCGGAGGAGGGGCGCATGGAGCCGACCACCACCACTGGTTTCTCGGTTTTGAGGACGAGATTCAAAAAATAGGCGGTCTCTTCGATGGTATTGGTGCCGTGGGTGATGACGATGCCGTCGGCTTTGTCTTCGTCGAAGATCTTGTGAATGGTGCGCACCAGGTCGAGCCAGTCTTTGTCGATCAGCGCGTGGCTTGGCAAGCGTCGAAACGGGATTTCCGTAACCTCGGCGATTTGCTTCAACTCGGGCAGCATCTCGAGGATCTCGCCGTCTTTCAGGCGCTTGCCAGCTTCGATGTACCATGCGAGGTCAAGCCGGTCCTTGCCCACGGAATCGATGGTGCCGCCGGTGATGATCAATGCGACTCTGGGTAAGTTGGCCATGAAAAATCCTTCCCTAATTTCTCGGTAGATCAATAGATTTGCGGACTACAGTTTTTTACCTGCCCAAGGCTTTTAGTTCAAGTCGTTCAAACCGTTGTCGGTCGGAAACCTCAGAGAGGACGAACACGAATCACGATCACGTTTCAGGATTTCAAAGCGGGCAACGCTTCGCGCGCGAAGCGCTCGATCTGGT
>CAWJBB010000079.1:0-205486 GCA_963840855.1 uncultured delta proteobacterium | reverse complement strand
TTATCGGTCTAGGTGACAGGGGGATAAGATGACAGATGACAACTGTCCACGATCCTTCGAACCAACGAGTCAAAGTCTGGGACGTCGAGTTCTACCGCAATCCGGCGTGTAAATTGATGGCACGCGTCTACCAACCCGAAGGCGAGATGATCGGCGCGTGGAGCGCGCTGGACATCTTTTCCGAGTTGGAGTAATGAGGGTTCACCCCGGTTGAAGGAAAGGCCAAGGCCGGGCTTTAAGCCTTGTTCTCTCCTGACCATGCGACGTAGGTTGGTCCCCGTTGCTGAGGCTATTCTTCCCTTTGTTGTCGTGGCAATTCTATGGGAGGCTTTTGCTCTTTTGGGGCCGTTCCCGCCGAAGCTTTTTCCAAGCGTTGAAACCATCGTTTCGACCTTTGTCCGCCTGGTCGGCAACGGAATTCTTCTTATCCATGCTTCCAGCACGCTGCTCCGACTGATCCTCGCGTTTCTTCTCGCCGCGTTAATCGGAGTCGGATCAGGAATCATTATCGGCCGGTACCGGTGGGCGGAAGACTTCTTCTTGCCGCTGGTCAGCATCGGCAATCCCATTCCCGGGCTGGCTTATGCGCCGCTGTTCGTCCTGTGGTTCGGACTCGGTAATCTTCCGGCTGTCCTTCTCGTTGCTTTCGCCGCGACCTTCCCTATCGTCCTGAACACCTGGACCGGCGTGAAAGCGGTAAAGGAGATCTGGATCAGAGCGGCGCAGGCGATGGGCGCCAAGGATCGCCAGCTCTTCTGGAAGGTTGTTGTACCGGGCGCCCTGCCACATATCTTAACGGGATTGAGATTGGGATTGGCTCGGGCCTGGCGAGTGCTCGTTGCCGTCGAGATGCTGACCTCGGTGAAGCTCGGACTTGGTTGGCTGATCTTCGGCGCGCGCGAGTTCCTCAACACGGACGTCATGATGGCCGGTATTGCGGTTATCGGACTTGTCGGATTCCTGCTGGAGAAGCTGGTTTTCCAAAAGCTCGAGGAGTCAACGCTCGTGCGCTGGGGTATGATGGAGGCATGATGGCGCGCCGTTATAGTTCAATTTCCGGGTTCAAGGTTCAGTACCAGGCCTTTGATCGTCGAACCTTACTTTGAGATTCGAAAATGTTGACGGAGGACACGCAATCCGATACGCGCCACCTTTGCGGCTATTTGCTCGGTGGGCCTCGCCTGTCTCATCTGGGAAGCATTCGCTCGGAGCGGGCTCTTTGCCCCTGCGCTGGCTCCCTCCGTAGTATTGATCGGCTCAGCTCTCGGTCGGATGGTCCTCAGCGGCGCGATCCTTCGTCATACACTTTACACCCTTTACCGTGTCCTCTTTGGATTCGTCTTGGCAGGCGCCGTAGGGGTTCCCATCGGCATCTTGATGGGACGTTTTCGCCGCGTGGAGCGTTTCTTCCTTCCTCTGGTGAGCGTTCTCATGCCGATTCCGTCGCTGGCGTGGGTTCCGGTTTTCATCCTCTGGTTCGGCCTCGGCAATGCGGCCACGATCGCGCTGGTCTTCTACGCAGCCACGTTTCCGGTGATCTATAACACCTGGACTGGGGTGCGCTCGGTCAATCGGCTCTGGATCCGCTCCGCGGAGGCCATGGGGGCCGATGAGAAGGCGCTGTTTCAGAAAGTTGTGTTACCGGCGTCACTTGCGTTCGTTATCACCGGTCTTCGCCAAGCGTTCGCTCGGGCGTGGATCGCTGTGGTAGGCGGTGAGATGATCGCCGCCACGAATTGGGGGCTGGGCTGGGTGATCTTCGATTCCAAGGAATTTCTCAATACCGACGTCATGATGGCGAGCCTCGCGGTTATCGGTATTATTGGATTTGTTTTTGAACGGCTGATTTTCCAAACCATCGAGCAACGAACGGTAGGCCGCTGGGGAATGGTGAAGGCCGGCAAGGGATAGAATGCATCAGATCGAACTTCGCAACATCAGCCTTGAATATGAGTCCACCGACAGCCCGGTGACGGCGCTTCAAGATGTCAGCTTTAGCGTCGAGCCGTCAGAATTCTTATGTGTGGTTGGTCAGAGCGGCTGCGGCAAGACTACGATGCTCAATATCGTCGCCGGCTTCCTAGAACCCACGAGAGGAGGAATCCTGATCGGCGGGAAGGCCGTGACCGGCAAGGGGCTTGACCGCGGCGTCGTGTTTCAGGACTTCGCCCAGCTTTTTCCCTGGAGAACGGCTCAGCGCAACGTGGAGTTCGGCTTGGAGATGAAGGGGATCTCAAAAGAAGAGAGGAAGGAGATTGCCCTTCGATTCCTCCGGCTCGTGAACCTCGAGAAGTTTGCCCGATCCTATCCGCACGAGCTCTCCGGGGGAATGCAGCAGCGCGTTGCCATCGCCCGCGCCCTTGCGTACAATCCGGCGGTGCTGCTGATGGATGAGCCCTTTGCGGCGCTGGATGCCCTCACGCGTGAAGAGATGCAGCGTTTCCTGGTGGATGTCTGGAGAGAAACCAAGAAGACGGTGATTTACGTGACTCACAACGTGGCCGAGGCCGTATACCTGGCAGATCGTGTCATCGTTTTTTCGCCGCATCCCGGGACAGTGAAGGCCCAGGTGAAGATCGCGCTGCCGAGACCTCGAGACATCTTGAGTGTCGAGTTCCTCGAGTATCAAAAGGAAATCGTGCACCACATCGTCGGACACATATAATTTTGGATTGCCGTCTGCGGGCCGCTTTTGATTCTAGATTGAGGAAGACAATCACGTGAACAAGCATCCTGGTTAAAGTCTTGTTTCGGCAATAATCTAAAAAAAACCTGTACTGAGCAAGGTCGAAGCATCCAAAGTCAAAAATTGAAAGGAAGGAAAGCCAATGGAACAGAGAGCGTTGACCCGACGTGAGTTCCTGATTCTTTCGGGTAGCGGCCTTCTGGCCGCAGGTGTTCTAAGGCCTGAAGTTCTCTTTGCCCAGGCCACGACTATTCGCCAGGGGTACCAGACCAATATCTGGGGAATGCCCACATATTATCTGCTCCGCTCGGGCGCGCTTGAAAAGCGCGGTCTCAAATTCGAAGAGTTCGCCGTTCCGTCGGGGAATCTGACCATGCAACAGATGGTGGCGCGCCAGGTGGATCTTGGGACCTACGCCGGCCAATCGTTCGTGACCGGTTACGACAAGGGCGGGCTCGTCGCGATCGCGCAGATCGAGCAGGTGGGGAAGACCGCGCGTGTGATGGCGCGGAAGGAGCTGAAGGTCACCAAGGTAGCGGAGCTCAAAGGGATGAAGATTGGCAACCAGGTGGGCTCCTCGACGGGCAACACGTTCGTGGACATCATCGCACCGCGCGCTGGGCTGAAAAAGGAAGACTACCAGGAAGTCAAAATGAACGTGAACGAAATGGTGGCCGCGGCGGCCGCCAAATCCATCGACGCGTTCGTCAGTGTTGACCCTTACTGCTCGATCGCCGAGGCCGAAGGGATTGCCACCACGGTGGTGAGCTTGCATGACTATGATCCGATGCCGGTCTTCATGGCCGCCACGCCGGAGTTTATCGAGAAAAATCCGACAACGGTGGTGGACTACTTGAAAGCCTGGCTCGATGTGGGTAAGGACTTCAAACAGAATCCCGCCAAGGTGGGAGAGGTCATTTACGGTTTCTTCACATCAAAGGGCTACAAGATGTCCCGCGAAACCTTTAACAAGGCGTTGGCGAATGTCGAAGTGGAGCCCGGCTTCCCGACGGGCGTGCGGCCCTATCTGCAGCAAATCGCGGAAGGTTTACTCAAGGAAAAAAAGATCAGCGGGATTCCGGACTGGAACAAGGCGCTTCGTCCGGAGTTCATGCAGAAGGCCCGCGGTGATCTAATACCAACCTCTATATCTAATTACAGCAGACAGGAGGCCACGATGCAACGCAAGCGAATCATTGGCATTCTCGTCGGATTGGCGATCATACCGTTTCTTCTCGCAACCGCGTGGGCGCAGGCGCCGTTCTATGAAGGCAAGACAATCACGATCGTGATCGGCACCGCGAGCGGCGGCAGCATCGTCGCCGCAAGGATCATCGCCCGCCAGCTCGGAAAGTACATCCCCGGCAACCCGACGGTGGTCGTTCAAAGCATGCTGGGAGGAGCGCACATCGTCGCCTCAAATCATGTTTTCAATACCGCCCGGCCGGACGGCTTAACCCTACTAGCCGCCAATCCTAACATCGCGATCGCTCAGCTTATCAAGGTCGAGGGGGTGCGCTTCGACGTGAGAAAATTTGAGTGGCTCGGCTCATCGGGTTCGGACGGCGTAGTGCTCACCATCCGCTCGGACCTTCCCTACAAGAGCTTTGAAGAGCTGCGGAAGGCCGACCGCGAACTGGTGGTGGGAACCACCGGGCCGGGGTCGAACGCGCACGACTTTCCCTTGCTGCTCAAGGAATTTGCCGGCGCGAAATTTAAGTTCGTCTCCGGCTATCCCGCGAACTCCGACATCCTGTTAGCCATTGAACGCAAGGAGGTCGATGTTTGGGCCGCCTTCGCCGCCACTGTACGTCCCGTGGCTCAGCGCGGGACGGTGCGCCCTCTCGTCCGCGCTCGGGTGTCGTCGCCGGGATTCGATCACCTCCCGGTGGACGAGAGTCTTACTACAAGCCCGGTTGGTAAGGCGCTGATGTCGATCAAAACAGCTCCTCTTGCCATCGGTCGGCCGCTTGCCGCGCCTCCGGGAATCCCGGGCGATCGCGCCGCCCTCCTTAGAGAAGCGATTGCGAAGGCACTCAAAGACCCGGAGCTGGAAGCCGACGCTCGAAAGGCTCAAATCGATTTTCAACACATTTCAGCGGAAGTGGTGGAGAAGGGCATCAGCGCTATACTCAACCAGCCACCCGAGGTCCAGCAGGAAATGGTCAAGCACATCAAGTTCGGAGGTTAAAGAGCCCAACGAATTCGACCACCGTCATCCAATCGATTCTCAGAATGAGAATAGGAGGAATAAAAATGCCTTTTTACAAGATTGCCGAGATGCAAAAAAATCCCGCTACGGCAAACCCACAGCAGTTCGTTCAAACCGCTGTTGGCGAATTTATGAAGGCGGGCATCGTGACCAAGCCGGACGAGGAAGGCCCGCCGCTTCACATGCACCCGAACGAGGAACAATTCACTCTGGTCATTGAGGGGAAGCTTCACTTCGTCCTCGGTGACGAAGAGCGTATCTGCGAGGCAGGAGACTTGATCCATATTCCCCGCTTTACCAACCATAGAAGCCGCGCCATCGGCGGCCCAGCGGTTTTCTTTACGGTGAAGAGTCCCGCGGGAGACGGCGATTTAGATCAGGACTACAACAAGGCAGAGGGTGCCGAAGAAGCGGAGAAGCGCTTCGAGGAGGCCAAAAGAAAAACTTTATGAATTTCCTATAACAACAGTCGCCGCTCCGGCAGAGTTTTCGACACGCGTGATTTTGCGTTTACAGTCGCTCCCGTATCAACGGAAAGCCAGAAAGATTTCTCGCTCTGCTCTGGACTCCCGCTTCACGCGGAGTGACGACTCCTGCATCTACTTCCCGCCGAAGACTGAGGGGTTTCCACTCTGAATACCAAAGCAGATTACCCTGAAAGCCACATATAAGCACTTCAACTGCCTGAGAACTTCGCGGTTCACCGGTGATCGAGGCGGCTCGCCCTTGAGAGCGCGCGCCACCTCTTCAGCGGCTTTGGTCTGAAGTTCTACGACTGACTCGCGAGAGTAGAAGGCGAGATGTGGAGTGAGGATCATGTTCGGCGCTTGCCGGAGCGGATGATCCGGTGGCGGCGGCTCGACACTGAGCACGTCGAGGGCGGCCCCGCCCAGCTTGCCTTCTTTAAGCGCCGCGGCGAGAGCCTGCTCGTCCACGATTCCTCCCCGTGACGTGTTGATGAGGAACGCGGTTGGCTTCATGCGCGCCAGCTCGTTCGGCCCGATCAAGTTACGAGTCTCCGGGGAAAGCGGCACGTGAATAGAGATGGCATCGGCTTCAAGAAGAAGCTTGTCCAGGCTGGCGGCTTGCGCTCCCTGATGCGCGATCAGCGCGGGCTCGACATAAGGATCGTACACCAGCACTTTCATTCCCAAAGGCTGTGCCTTCGCCGCGAGCGCTTTGGCGATCTTGCCGAAACCAAGCAGCCCCAGCGTCTGTCCGCGCAGCCGGCGAATTCCCGCGTGGGGGACGACGTCCCAAGCGCCGGCTTTCACTGCTACGTCGGCAGCGGCGATGCGCCGCGCCAGCGCCAGGAGCAGCGCCAGGGCATGATCGGAGACTTCATCGATGCAGTAATCCGGGACGTTGGTCACCAGGATTCGGGCCTTGCTCGCTGCGGCTAGATCCACGTTGTCCACGCCGATCCCGTAACGCGCGATAATGCGACAGCGCTTCATCCCTTCGATCACCCGCGCGGTCATTTTCGCGTAGCAGTTCAGCACAGCGTCGGCATCCTCAACCAGCGCGATAATCTCCTCCTCGGTGCGGCACTGTTGTGGACGCAATTCCACACCCAGCGGCTCGAGCACGGCGCGTTCCGGCTCCAGTGAAGGAAAGACATAGTCTGTGATCGCTACAATAAAGCTCATGGTGCACTCCTGTGCGTCGTTCTTCTCCTCATCCCGTCACCATTTATTTCAAAGTGACATCGGACTTGCCTCCTGCCGCGTCTCTCTCAGACGGCGGCGCTACAATCCCCAAAAATTTGCGGCTCAACACCCAGCGGAATACAGGCGAGAGCAGCATCAGCAGCGCGACCGCCAGCAGGACAGCGGCGATGGGCCGCTCAAAAAAGACCCCGAGGTCTCCTCTGGAGTAGATCAAGGAGCGCCGCAGCGAGGCTTCAAGTTGGGGACCGAGGATCATGGCCAAGACCAATGGCGCGGGCTCGAAGGCAAACTTTCGCATCAGGTATCCGAAAAAGCCAAACGCGATGGTGATACCGACATCGAAGATGCTGTTGTTCACGCTATAGGCGCCGATGATGACAAACACCAGGATGAAAGGCGCCATAAATGGATAAGGAACTCGAAGGAGCTTCACCCAAAGTCCGATCAGTGGCAGGTTTAAAAACAGCAGCATCATGTTACCGAGATACATGGAGGCAACGAGCCCCCAGAAGACTTCCGGTTTTTCTGTGACCAACAACGGTCCGGGCCTGACGCCGTGAATTAATAGCGCCGCAAAGATCATCGCGATGGAGGCATTCCCTGGAATCCCGAGGGTGAGGAGTGGAATGAACGAGCTCGTCGCGGCGCTGTTATTTGCCGCTTCGGGGGCCGCAACTCCTTCGATGGCGCCCTTGCCGAAGCGCTCCGGATGCTTGCTGAATCTCTTCTCAAGCGCGTATGAGATGAACGACGAGATAATCGCTCCGCCCCCGGGAAGAACACCGACGAAAAATCCCAGCAACGACCCTCGTGCAATCGGCGCGGCCGCAGCGCGCCAGTCGTCGCGTTTCGGCAGGAGGCCGCGTATCTTTGTCTGAAAGACTTCAGACTTGATCGTCTGTTCCACGTTCGTGAGGATCTCTCCGATGCCGAAGAGTCCCATCGCTACGAGGATGAATTCGAACCCCTCGCTGAGCTTGAAAATGCCGTAGGTGAATCGCTGCGTGCCCATGATCGGATCGAGTCCGACGGTTCCGAGCAAGAGCCCCACACAGGCCATCAAGAGCCCTTTAGTCATCGACCACGAACGGTATTGCCTAATCGTAAATTCAAGTACTTACCCGTTCGCCCTGAGCTTGTCGAAGGGCTCCGAGTGAATTGCGATACTGTCTCCCTTGCGGGAGAAGGCTAGGATGAGGGGTAGTTCAATTTTCACCCTCACCTCATTCCTCTCCCGTCGAGGGAGAGGAGGTAGAGATCGCACGGTGAGTGCCAATGTGCCAGCAAACTTCAGCCGGTGAGACCTTCGCGGTTGACCGGTGATCGAGGCGGCTCGCCCTTGAGAGCACGAGCCACCTCTTCGGCGGCTTTGGTCTGAAGTTCTACGACTGACTCGCGGGAGTAGAAGGCGAGGTGCGGCGTCAGGATCATGTTCGGCGCTTGCCGGAGTGGATGATCCGGTGGCGGCGGCTCTGTACTGAGCACGTCGAGGGCAGCACCGCCCAGCTTGCCTTCTTTAAGTGCCGCAGCGAGAGCCTGCTCGTCCACGATTCCTCCCCGTGACGTGTTGATAAGGAACGCGGTTGGCTTCATGCGTGCCAGCTGGTTCTGCCCGATGAAGTTACGAGTCTCCAGGGAGAGCGGCACGTGAATAGAGATCGCATCGGCCTCAAGAAGAAGCTTGTCCAGGCTGGCGGCTTCCGCGCCCTGATGCGCGATCAGCGCGGGCTCGACATAAGGATCGTACACCAACACTTTCATTCCCAAAGGCTGTGCCTTCGCCGCGAGCGCTTTGGCGATCTTGCCGAAACCAAGCAGCCCCAGCGTCTGTCCGCGCAGCCGGCGAATTCCCGCGTGGGCGACGACGTCCCAAGCGCCGGCTTTCACCGCTGCGTTGGCCGTGGCGATGCGTCGCGCGAGCGTCAGGAGCAGCGCTAGGGCATGATCGGAGACTTCATCGATGCAATAATCCGGGACATTGGTCACCAGGATTCGGGCCTTGCTCGCTGCGGCTAGATCCACGTTGTCCACGCCGATCCCGTAACGCGCGATAATCCGGCAGCGCTTCATCCCTTCGATCACCCGCGCGGTCATTTTCGCGTAGCAGTTCAGCACAGCGTCGGCATCCTCAACCAGCGCGATAATCTCCTCCTCGGTGCGGCACTGTTGTGGACGTAATTCCACACCCAGCGGTTCGAGCACGGCGCGTTCCGGCTCCAGTGAAGAAAAGACATAGTCTGTGATCGCTACCATAAAGCTCATGGTGCACTCCTGTACGTCGTTCTTCTCCTCATCCCGTCACCATTTATTTCAAAGTAACATCGGACTTGCCTCCTGCCGCGTCTCCCTCAGACGGCAGCGTTACAATCCCCAAAAATTTGCGGCTCAACACCGAGCGGAATACTGGCGAGAGCAGCATCAGCAGCGCGACCGCCAGCAGGACAGCGGCGATGGGCCGCTCGAAAAAGATCCCGAGGTCTCCTCTGGAGTAGATCAAGGAGCGCCGCAGCGAGGCTTCGACTTGAGGACCCAGGATCATGGCCAAGACCAGTGGGGCGGGCTCGAAGGCAAACTTTCGCATCATGTATCCGAAAAAGCCAAACCCGATGGTGATGCCGACATCGAAGATGCTGTTGTTCACGCTATAAGCGCCGATGATGACAAACACCAGGATGAGCGGCGCCATAAATGGATAAGGAACTCGAAGGAGCTTCACCCAAAGCCCGATCAGTGGCAGGTTTAAAAACAGCAGCACAATGTTACCGACATACATGGAGGCAATGAGCCCCCAGAATACTTCCGGCTTTTCTGTGATCAGCAACGGTCCGGGCCTGACGCCGTGAATTAATAGCGCGGCAAAGATCATCGCGATGGAGGCATTCCCTGGAATCCCGAGGGTGAGGAGCGGAATGAACGAGCTCGTTGCGGCGCTGTTATTTGCCGCTTCGGGGGCTGCAACTCCTTCGATGGCGCCTTTGCCGAAGCGCTCCGGATGCTTGCTGAATCTCTTCTCAAGCGCGTATGAGATGAACGACGAGATAATAGCTCCGCCCCCGGGAAGAACACCGACGAAAAATCCCAGCAACGACCCTCGAGCGACCGGCGCGGCCGCAGCGCGCCAGTCGTCGCGTTTCGGCAGGAGGCCGCGTATCTTTGTCTGAAAGACTTCAGCCTTGATCGTCTGTTCGAGATTCACGAGGACTTCGCCGATGCCGAAGAGTCCCATGGCGACTAAAATGAACTCAAACCCTTCGCTGAGCTTGAACACTCCGTAGGTGAATCGCTGCGTGCCCATGATCGGGTCGAGTCCGACGGTTCCTAGCAAGAGCCCCACACAAGCCATCAAGAGCCCTTTAGTCATCGAGGCTCCGGCAAGATAGCCCACCATCGTGAGCCCGAGAACGAGGAGAGCAAAATACTCCGGCGGTCCAAACCTGAGGGCGAAGGCGGCGAGCGGCGGCGCAAGGATTATCAGTCCGACAATGCTGAGCGTGCCGGCAATGAAAGAGGCGCAGGCCGAGATCGCGAGCGCTACCCCAGCCCGACCTTGGCGCGCCATTTGATACCCATCTAAGCAGGTGACCACGGACGCCGCCTCTCCGGGAATGTTTAGCAAGATCGAAGTCGTCGAGCCACCGTACATTGCGCCGTAGAAAATCCCGGCAAGCAGGATAACAGCGGAGGTAGCAGGAATTGCGTAAGTCACCGGCAGTAGCAGCGCAATGGTTGCCGGCGGTCCGAGACCGGGCAGAACGCCGATGGCTGTACCGATTAATGATCCCAGTAAACAGTAGAGAAGATTGATCGGTGTTAGCGCGACGGCGAAGCCGGTGGCGAGGTTGGTGAAGATATCCATGCTTCAGCAATACGCTTTGCGCTTAAAGTTCCAAACGTTCAAGCTGTTCAATCGCTGCGCTCCGTTCAAGCGCTACGCTTAGTTTCAACCCTTTGAACGGTTTGAACGATGACAACATCTAGAGGGGCCCGCGCGGCAACGGGACGCTCAGCCAGATAGCAAACACTACGTACGAACCGACAGCGGTAAGCAATGCCATGCTGACAGCGACTGTCCACCGTTGGGGATCTGTCGCGCGCAGCATGAATAGGACAAGAAGAAACGTGCAAATCAGATAGCCAAGATAATCGAGCAGAAAGGTGTACGCAGCAAGGACGAGCAGAAGCGCAGTCACCTGTGCAATCCGGCCGGGGGTGTGTTGGCTGGTCCTTGAACGTGATGTCAGTGCTTGAGCCAGGAGGACTATCGCGAGCAAAACAATAACGACACTAGTCCACCATGGAAAAAATCCCTGTCCCGGGTTGCGAACTGTTCCGAGCGGTAGTTTGGCGGACTCAACGATGGCCGCGGCTCCGAACGCCAGTGCTAGCCCGGCCACCACCACATCGCGACTGACCATCGCGGCTACTTTTGCACGGCAGTCACAACCTTAGAAAACATCTCCCACTCCTGGCGCCAGGTAGTCTCGAACTCTTTTCCGCCCTGGAACTGAATGTCGTCCCCCAGCCCTCTGATGAGGGCCTGGAAGGATTTATCCTCGCTGATTTTCCGGAAGGTCGCTTCGAGCTTGTCCAGGATCGGCTGCGGTGTTCCCTTGGGTGCGAGCACGGAGCGCCACATCGTGAAGACCACGTCGAATCCTTCTTCTTTCACCGTCGGTACGTTAGGAAAATCGCGGTGTCGCTTAGTGTCCGTTATCGCCAGCGCGCGCATCTTCCCAGCCGCTACCTGAGGCAAAAGCTGTGGGGAGAAACCAAACGTAGCGTCGGCGTGGCCGCCGAGCACCGCGAGTGTCGCCGGACCGCCGCCGTCGTGCGGGATATTGTTATAGTCGATCCCCGCTTTACCCGCGATTAGCCTCATCGGCAGGTCCGCCGCGCCCCACGGTCCCGTGTTAGCGAAGTTGAACTTTCCCGGATTCTTTTTGGCGTAGTCGATCAATTCGCGGAAGCTCTTCCACGGCGCCTCCGCACGGACAGCAAAGATGGTCGGGCTATGATTGATCCGGGCCACAGAGGTGAATTGA
Source organism: uncultured delta proteobacterium (assembly GCA_963840855.1). Lineage (GTDB taxonomy): Bacteria > Desulfobacterota > Binatia > UBA9968 > UBA9968 > DATACQ01. The sequence goes on along the minus strand of CAWJBB010000079.1, from coordinate 193,876 downwards.
TCAGGACCGATGGGAGCCTTCTGGACCATGGCGAAGACGGTATTGGGCCCTGTGCCGCCTAATGCCAGCGTGTAGCCGTCAGGCTTCGCTCTGATCACCTGTTGAGACCCGACGGCGCCGCCGCCACCCGGTTTCAAAACGACCAGCAAAGGTTGGCCGAGGTAATCGTGAGCCACGCTCGCCATCGCGCGCGCGGTCAGATCGTGAGAGCCGCCAGCCGCGTACGGCAGGACGAGCTCTACGGGTTTGGTCGGAAATTCCTGAGCGGTTGCGACGGCCCCCGAGATCAGAATTGCGAGCCATGTGAGCGCCACTATTCCTTTAGACCAAATCATAACGGCCTCCTTTGCCATAACTATAAGAGGATGAAGTATGAAGGCGGAAGGAGAAAAGAGACTTAGTAACAATGTGGGAGGGAGAAGTGCATTTTTCATCCTTCATTCCTCAACCTTCATCCTTCAGAAAAGTGCCAGGACGGTCGGTAACCTACTACTACAGGTCGCGCAGCAAGTGCAATATGATTCCGGGTCTTGTCGACGGGACTCAGATGCTTGATCCGCCCAGGGATGTGGCGTAGTGTTCCGCCCTGACAGCCCTTGGGGGACAGGTATCGCTCGCTTTAGGGAGGATTACAAACGTGAGCCGAACGATCAACGTTGGAATCATCGGTACTGGATGGATCGGCGAAATTCGCGCGAAAGTCTGCGCCAACCATCCTTTAGTTGAGAGCGTGCACATCGCCGAGATCGATCCCGCGAAGCTCGCGCGGGTCGGGGAAGAGACCAGAGCGACTACAGCGACGACGGATTATCACGAGCTTCTGCGCCGGGATGATATCGACGCGATCTTCGTTTGCAGCACGCCGGAGACCACACACTACCCGATCACCAAAGATTGTCTCCTGGCGCGCAAGCACACCTTGTTGGAAAAGCCGATGGGACTTGCTTTGAAAGAGGCGGACGAAATAATGGCCATCGCAAAAAGAGAAGGACTCAAATTTACCATCGGCTACACGCAGCGGTTCAACCCGAAATACGCTTACGTGAAGCAGTGCTTGGTAAACGGAACTCTCGGGCAGCCGGTGACCGCACTGGTTAGCCGCAATGTTTCTCGCTCCATCGGCAACAAGATCGGCGGGCGCATTCGGCTTTCACCGGCCGTGATGGAAGCGACGCACGATATCGATTTTATCCTCTGGTGCCTCGAAGGGCTGAAGCCGGTTCGCGTGTACTCCGAGGCCGTCTATAGGATCATGCAGGAGACGCACGGTGTTCCCGACTGCCAGTGGATTATGGTGACAATGGAAGACGGAACGGTCTTCACCATCGGCGCGGGCTGGGCGCTGCCGCCGGGCTACCCGCACTTCTCGACAACGACGATCGAGTTCGTCGGGACCGAAGGCGCGCTTCTCATCGACGACAGCCATCGCGACATTATCCTGAACAGGATGAAAGGCGGAATAGTTTTACCGCTCTCGACGATGCCAGGCGAGCAAGTGGCGCATGTCTACCAGGGACCGATGGAGGCAGAGACGGTTCACTTCGTCGAGGCGGTGGCGCTTGACCGTCCCGTACTGGTCACCCCCGAGCAAGCTCGGCAAGTCATGGAAGTGACCTTGGCCGCCGATCTTTCCGCCGAGCGCCATCAGCCGGTCAGTTTACCCTTAGAAAGCTAAGCCGCGCTGCCGATTTTCGTTTCCGATTCAATTGAAAATCGGCAATCCAAAAACCGGTGCTAGTGTCGGCCTTTAGTAGGATTGCGTGTTGTGCAAATTTGCCCGGAAGCTTGTCCGGAAACTTTACAGCGGGCAGAAAGCCTAAAGCTTTCGGGAATGTGATCTATCTGAGCCGAAGTAAGCGCGCGGCGTTGCCGCCGAGGATTTTTTCTTGATCAGTGCGGCTTAGCTTGAGCGCGCTTACGGCTTTGACCGGCCGCTCGTAGCCCATGTCAAAGCAGAAATCGCTTCCCATCATCACGCGATCGATCGCCCACGAGTTTGATGAGATAATCAAGTGATGCCGGAGCGTGGCTGATCGTGTCGTAGGTGAAACGCCTCAGATAGTTCGAAGGGGGCCTCTTGAGCGCCTTGCACTCCTGTCGCACTTTCCAACCGCGATCGAGACGGCCGATGAGATAGGGAAAGGCGCCGCCGGCATGCGGCAGGCAGATATTGAGCTTGGGAAAACGATCAAGAAGTCCGCTGAAGATCAAGTTGGCGGCTGCGACCGCGGTGTCAAACGGATTTCCCAGAAGGTTATGCAAGTAGTAGTTGGTAAGCCGCTGGGAGCCGATGACGTTGAGCGGATGAAGAAAAACCGGCGCTTGCAGCGCCTGGATGCGCTCAAAGACCGGCAGGAACAAAGGATCGGTCAGCTCTTTTCCGCGAATGTTCGTGCCGAGATAGATGCCGCGGCAACCGAGTTGTGTCACTGCCCGATTCAGTTCAGTCACAGCAGCCTCGGGATCTTGCATGGGGAGCGTGGCGAGAGCGACGAAGCGGTCCGGATGCAACCGCGTTGCCTCGGCCATCGCGTCGTTGACGATTCTCGCCAAGCGGATGCCGAGAGCGCCATCCGCCCAGTAGACCATCGGCGGGTTGAGCGAAAGAGCATGCACCGTCACATCCTGCCTATTCATGGCTTTCAGCCGGAGGTCTAGATTGTGATAGTGCGCTGTGATCGGGCCAATCGTGGCTTGGCCGACCAAGATCATCGGTCCATCCGGACCAGGCCGGAGGCGTACGCCGTAAGGTTCTCCTTCCGCCTCGATAATCCGGAGATACTCTTCCGGGACGAAGTGGGCGTGAATGTCGATCGTGCCCGTGGCGTCATGCGAGCGCCGGGCTTGGGCAGCCGCGCGCTTTCGCAGCTTCGGTGTTTTAGTTCGGCGCTTAATCGAAACCTCGTATCTACCGTGGTGTCCGGTGCCGTTGGGAATGTCGTCAAGGACCATCGAATTGTCCACGGAATTTCCGGGACAGGACACTAGTGAACTGTAACCGTTAATTCGTGTCTAAATTCGAGGAACCCTTCGACAAGCTCAGGGTGAACGGTCAAGGCATAAGCCGTTCGTGGTGAGGCTCTCGAACCATGAACGGCAAACGCTATGTAGCTGTTACAGTTCACTAGTCGATGACGGTAATTTCTTCTATCGGAAATTGCGTGGTGACCTCCGGGCCTTTTTCCGTTACTACCATCATTTCTTCTAATCTCACGCCCCACTGAAGCGGTTTGCCGTGCTGCGTCTCTAAAGCGAAGCTCATTCCGGGCTGAATGACTACAGGGAAATCCAGCGAGTAAATCCGCGAGATGACCGGAGTGTCATACTGGGCCAAACCGAGTCCATGGCCCCAGAGGTTGGCCGCAGCCTGATCCTCTTCCTTGTAGCCCCACGTATCCATCGCTGAGGGCCAGCACTCCGCGATTTCTTTGGTCGTCGCTCCGGGCGTCACTTTGTCTATTGCCCGATAGAGCCACTCATAAGCGATGTTGTAGTAGTCCTTCTGCTCCTGGGTCGGCTTTTTGCCGACACAGTAAGTGCGATACATGCAGCTTTTGTAACCGTTCCAGGTGACCGCCGCCATGTCGATGATCACGAGATCGCCGGGCTGGATGATGCGATCAGAAAAATGACGCCAGTTGGGCCAGCTGTTCGGGCCTGAGGAGACAATAATGTCCTCCACGTCTTCGACTCCAGGAATGTTATACAGGAAGTTCATGGCGTAGGCGGTAATCTGATGCTCCTGCATGCCGGGCCTGATGAACTTGGAGATGGCGGAATGGCAGGCATCGCAGATAGCCGCCACAATCCGCATCGCTTCCAGCTCATCCTCGTTCTTGATCGCGCGCGCTTCCACCATCGGCGATGCGCCGTCGGTATAATTGATGTCCGCCTCCTTAAAAGCGTTCATCATGTTGAGGTCGATGAAGTCGACCCCAAGAGGCGCTTTCTCCACATGGTACTTCCTGAGCTCCTCGACAATTGCGTTGGTAAACTTTTTCACCTGCTGGCGCGAAGCGCCGCCGACGGCTCCTTTGATCCACGAGTATGCGTAGCGCACGTTATCGCGCGGAATCCACGGGCAGTGGCGATTGATCTGTATGCCGATGTCTCCCTGCTCGAAAAGGATCGGCTCGGAGCCTTCGCAAAGCAACGCGTAACGCAGGCCGGGCTTTAGCCGACACCAGCCGGGGGTAACGGTGCTGGAGATGTAGCGGACGTTTTCATCGTACATTGCGAGCAGAGCACCCAGGCCATTTCGCTTCATCGCGTCTCGGGCGCGATTCAAGCGGTACTTCCTCAGGCGCTCCCAGTTGATGCGCTGCTGCCAATCGGTGCCGACCAGGCCGAAACTCGATGTGCTGCGGGTTACCATAGAGCCTCCTTAGTTATAGGAGTAAGGCAATTCACATTTGGTTTTCAGATAGCGACACTTAAGTCATCTCAGCAATGATTGTCAATCTCCGGTTGGTTCAATTAAAATTCCCCCCGCTATCAGGAAGCAGGATTTCTCGCGGAGTTTGGCCATGAGCTTAGTCGAAGGCCCTCGAAATGACGAGCAGTGTCGAATTGTCATTCCGAGCCGCAGGACGAGGGATCTTGCTCTAAAGTGAACCACTACCCATTGTGCTCTCTCTTCTCGTTCCGACCTGTTGGTGGTATGTTTTTGCAGGCTGAGATAATCGTCTCGAACGTCAAGCAATGGCTCCAAGAATCTTTCTTACACAGCCGATCCCGGAAAACGCGTTGGCCCGCCTTCGGGAAGTCGCTGAAGTCGAATTGAACCCTGATTCCACTCATATCATCACGAAACCTGAGCTGATCGCCGCACTCAGGCGGAACGACTATCTCGTCTGCATGCTGCACGATCGCGTGGACGCTGAAGTTATCAACGCCAACCCCAATCTCAAGCTGATCGCCTCGATGGCGATCACGCCATCTGGAGTCGATGTGGCGGCGGCGAACGCGCGGCGCATACCCGTGACAAACATTTCGCCGCTCGTTACTGAAGCCACGGCAGATCTCCATTGGGCGCTTCTTATGGCCGTGGCGCGCCGAATCGTGGAAGGCGATCGCGCTCTCCGCTCGGGGATTTTTCCCGGCAGCCAGTCGCTCCATTTCGTCGGCGGTGAAGTCAACGGCAAGACTTTGGGCATTGTCGGACTCGGCGCCATCGGCGAAGCCGTGGCCCGGCGCGCCCGAGGATTTCGCATGCGCATCCTCTACACAAAGCGTCGCAGACTCGATGAAGCGCGAGAAGCGGCGCTCGGTGTCGAGTACCGAAGCTTGGACGATCTCTTGAAGGAATCCGACTTCGTCTCGGTCAATGCCGCGCTGAGCCCTGAGACTGTCCACCTGATCGGCCAGCGAGAGTTGGCTCTCATGCGGCCGAGCGCGTATCTCGTGAACACGGCACGCGGTCCCATTGTAGATGAGAAGGCTCTGGTGCGAGCGCTGGAAGAGAAGCGGATCGCCGGCGCGGCGCTCGACGTGTATGAGCGTGAGCCGATGGTCGAGCCGGGCCTCATCAACTTGGCCAACGTGGTGTTAACTCCTCACCTCGGAAGCGCCGCGCTTGATACGCGCGAACGGGTCGCGGGCATCCTGGTTGACAATGCCATCTCCGTCATCGAGGGCAGGAAGCCGCCGAACCTCTACAACCCGGAAATCTATGACACATGAATTATTTTGGATTTTGGATTGCCGATATTAGATTCAATCGAAAATCAAACATAGTCTAGGTGTGAACCGCTGAGATGTTCTTCCGGCCATCCGTCATTCCCGTGAAAACGGGATGAGATCCGCTCACCCGTGCTTTGATCGCGTCGCTCGATACCACTCCAGAATCTCTTCACCGGTCCAGAAGAGAACGCCCTTCTGTTTTTTCAAGTAGGCAAAGGTCTTCTCGAAATACTTGATCCGATGCGGCACGCCGCTGATATACGGATGCACCGCAATCGCCATCACGCGGGCGCTTTTCGCTCCTTCAGCGTAGAGCGTTTCGAACTGATCCTTAGCCCGGCGGAAAAACTCCTCCGCGTCGTGGTGCTGCAGAACCATCATCGGGATGTCGTTAAGCTCCACGCATAAGGAATCGAGAAGAGCGGGCCGTGGGCGGTCTTGATTTCGTAGGGTTGGTCGTCGTTGACCCAGTCGGCGACGTACTGAAGGCCGGCCTCGGCCAGCAGATCGAGAGTTTCCGGCGTCTCGGTGAGCCCTGGACCGAGCCAGCCTGACGGCGCCTTCCCCGTAAATTTGCGGATCACCTCCACGGACTTCCGGATCGCCTCGCGTTGATCTTCGACCTGATGCATGGGCTTCTGGATGAAACCGTGGCCCATGAATTCCCAGCCGGCCTCTCGCGAAGCTTCAGCGATTCTTGGATAGGTGAGGCAAACGGAAGCGTTGATTGCCAGGGTGGCTTTGATCTTGTGCTTGTCGAGAACTGATTTCAGGCGCCAGAATCCGACACGCATGCCGTATTCAGACCAGGCGAAGTTGGGAACGTCGGGGATGACTTGCGCTCCGCTCGGCGGCGGGAGCACGGTGCGCGGCATCGGACCTTGAATATCCCACTCCTCTACGTTGACGATGACCCACACCACGACCCGAGCGGATTTTGGCAGACGAAGTGCGGGGCGGTCGATGATCGCCGAGTATGGAATTTGATCGCGTGGGAAGACCATGGCGTGCCTCCTGTCTAATTCAGTCCAGGGGTTTCGAGTTCCGCGTTTCGAGTTAAACCTGAAACCTGAGACATGAAACTTGAAACTCTTCTGATGGTATGCAGCCCGTGAGCTAATTGACAAGTGCCGGGGTGGGTGGTAGCAAAAGGTCGCCCAACTTTTCAACTTCTCGAATCCGGGACTCTAACGTTTTCAATGAAAAACTCTCAAATGAAACGAATCGGTATCATCGGAGTCGGGCTTCTTGGTAGTGCGGTAGCTTCGCGCCTCCTTAAGGGTGGCTTCGAGGTTGCGGCCTACGACACCCGCCTCGAACAGGTAAAAGCCCTTCAGACCCAGGGACTGGTCGCAGCGGCGAGCATTGCGGCGGCCGCGGCAGAAGCCGACGCCGTCTTCACAATTCTCCCTTCGCTCGAGAGCGTCGAGACCACGATCCTCGGCGCAGGGGGATTGATCGAGACCGCGCCGCAGAATTGCACTGTGATCCAGATGAGCACGGTCTCACCAAATCTGACTCGCCGTCTCGGCAATGCCGCGGCCGCCAAAGCGCTTGGATTTCTCGACGCGCCGATGAGCGGCACCAGTGCGATGGTCGAGCGCGGCGACTGCGCGATTTTTGTCGCCGGTGACCGTTGGCGGACCGATGCTTGCCAGCCTATCTTCGACGCGATTGCAAAGAAAACTCACTACGTGGGGAATGTCGGCATGGCCTCGCTCGCGAAGCTTGCGACAAACCTGTTGGTCGGGCTCAACACTGCGGCGCTGGCAGAGGCGCTCGTCCTCGGCGCAAAAGCGGGTTTGGCGCCGGGCGCGCTGGTTGAAATTCTCAAAGAAAGTGCCGGCGCGTCGAAGATGGTCGACGTGCGCGGTCCGCTCATGGTGAGCCATCGGTTCGATGCTCAGATGAAGATCGATCTTTTCTTGAAAGACTTTAAGCTCATGTTGGAAGAAGGGCTTCGCCTCGGAGTTCCGCTGCCGCTGACGAGCATCACGCAGCAGCTGGTCACAGCCGCCGCCGCGGCTGGACGAGGCAACGAAGATCTGGCTGCTCTCGTCACGACCTACGAACTCCTGGCCGGATTGGAAATGGATCGTCCATCGGAGAAAAAAGACTGACTGGAGGCTTATATGTGTGATGGATTTTTCGTCGCCATCGCTCTGTCTCTGATCTTTCTTCTAGTTGTCCCTTCTTTACTATTCACGCCATGGCATTAGCTGAATCAATCCCCCTGTGTCCCCCTTTTTTTAAAGGGGAGATGTCTCCGAGAAGCGTTAACCTCTCTTTACCAAACTAATTGTGCGACACATCTTTTGACTGGACACGGGGGCGCTAAGTGCTATTTTGCCTACGTGGTCGTTTGTCGGCAAACGTTTTCGGACAAACCATCGCGTACATTCAAGCGACGATCGAGCGCGAGCCGCGGATGTCTCGGGTGGCGTTGTCGCGCCGGTGTGTGGGAAACTGAACTGGCGCAGCCCCAACGGTAAGCTCAAGGAGATGAGTTGTCGCGTAGCGCTTTCGAGGCTTGATCGGCGCGGCGTGATCCGGTTGCGGCCGCTGACTCAGCGCGTGCCTGGGCGTAGAGCGAGTTGTGTGCCCGCTCGCAACCCCTGAGCCGATCCAGTGTGTCTGGCAGAGTTGGGCGGGGTGGAGTTGGTTAGGTGAGCAGCGCTGAGAGCACGCTTCTAGGTGTTGGAATGAGTTGATGGGCGCTATCATTATTTGGGCTCGGGGCCGCTTTGCGGAGCGCAGCTGCGCTATTTGATCAGGAGCGGCAAGGCCAATGGTTGGGAGGGCTGGCTTTCAGCGCTTCGGCGTGGCGTGTTAAGGCGCGCGATCGCTGGATTGGCTGGAGCGATAGGCGCGCCAAGAAAATTTGCCAAGGTGGTCTCGAACAGTCGGTTTTTGATTCTGCCGTGGGTCAAGTCAAAACTTGGCGAGCCATGTGCTCGCGCAGGCGATGGCCGGCTTAGAGCCGACTGGCAAGAGCGTTATGGTTTTGAGCCTGTGTTGCTGAGACCTTTGTGGATCGCAGCCGCTTTTTGGGAGTTCTTATCGGCCGCCAATTGGCTGTATCTGGGACAAACTTCTGGCGGGGACGACAGGATCGCGAAAACATTTCCGCTGAGCGAAAAAGATGTGTATGTGTATAGTCTGCGCAACAGGCGCGTGAGTTCTCTGTAGCGCTGTCTCTAGGTAGAGCCTGAGCCTCGCCGCCTGAAAAGCATGAGGATTGGGCGCAACAGGAGTTTGGCGAGGCAGAGCTTAACGATGAGCGGCTGAACGAAGGCTTTTGACTCTGGCGCGCGATTTCTATGAGCGTCCTCAGGCGAATCTGCCTCAGGCTTGTCAAAGCCGAGCCAAGACCAGAGCGGCTATCGGTTTTTCGATCACCCTAAGGTCACGATGGATAAGCTTCTTAAGTCTCACTACGAGGCGACCCTTCAGCGCATCAGCGAAGAGAAGATAGTCCTGGTAGTGCAGGACACCACCACCGTTAACTACAGCGCTCACCCACTCACCGAAGGCCTGGGTCCCATTAGCCCCAAGTCCCAAGGGGTCGTTGGACTTTGCTGCATGACTCGATGGCGTCAATGTAGCGGGCACTCCCTTGGGGCTTCTCGATGTGCAGTGTTGGGCGAGAGATCCTAAACAGTTTGGTAAAAGGCAGTTTCGTCACGAGCTTTCCATCGAGCACAAAGAGAGTCAGAAGTGGCTTAAGAGTTTTAACAAAGTCAGCGAGCTGCGAGGCGCTGTTCTAACACCACACTATCAGTGTGGCAGACCGGGAAGCCGATATTTATGAGTTTTTCCACTTGGCTTTGAAAAACCCCTGTGGAGCGCAGTTGCTGGTGCGCGCTGAACATGATCGGCTGTTGGCCGACGGTCAGGCCGGTTGTGGGAGCATATGGCCAAACAGCCTGTGGCCGAACTGCAGTTATCAGCGTGCCGCGTCAGGTAAGCGCGCACCCCGAGAGGCGCGCTTGGAGGTGCGCTTTGGGCGAGTGAAGCTGACTCCGCCGAGTCGCAAGCTTGAGTTCAAAGAGCTCGACATCACGCGATTGTGGCTCAGGAGATCGATTGTCCCCAAGGGATCGAGCCGCTTCAGTGGATGCTGCTCACGACGTGCGTGAAAACTTTGATCAGGCTGTGGAAAGCTTTCCTGGTATGCCAACGTTGGGGGATTGAGTCTATCACCGCACCTTGAAAAGCGGTTGCAAGATCGAAGAGCGCCAGTTGGTAGCGCCGATCGTCTTGAGGCGTGCCTGGCTATAGACATGGTAGTGGCGTGGCGCATCTTTCACTTGACCAAGCTCGGACGCGAGACTCCCGATGTGCCGTGCTCGGTTTTCTTTGAAGAAGCCGAGTGGAAAGCCTTGTATTGTTTTGTCCGACAAGATCCAAAACCTCCGGATCAACCGCCCACCCTCAGAGAAGCTGTCCGCATGGTGCTAGCCTCGCGGCTTTCTCGCCGCCGAAGCGACGGAGACCTGCACCAAATCTCTTTGCTAGAATCCAACGTCTCGACGACATTGCCGCAACCTGGAAATTCATGCGCTCAACTTTGCCCACATCTGCTCTCACCCCCCGTGTCTAGCAAACCGTTACGGCTAACGATTAGTTTACCAAAAGAGGGAGATTTGTGGCGCATGCAAATGAATCACCTCGAACATCGTCGAATCATATGTCAGACGTTAGCCTCTAGGTATCCCGCTGGCTGAGGCACAAAATGGCTAGACTCATTGATCTTTCGGTTGCCGTAAACAGCAATACGCTGAGCCCTCCCTCCACCAATCTTCGGGTGGATATCACACCGCATCGCCGTGGCCCGGGCTTCTGGCAGGTCTCGAGCGTTAGTCAGGGACTCCACACAGGCGCTCACATCGATTCTCCGCTGCACGTCTTCAAGGACGGGATCACCACGGCCGAGATCAGTTTGGATCAGGTCATCGGCGAGGCCGTAAGCATTGATCTCTCATTCGTCGGCGCCAACCACAAAATCACCATCGACGACCTCAAACGCGGTGGCGCCGACAAAGTGAAAAAGAGCGATATCGTCCTTCTCCGCACCGATTGGACCGATAAGATGTACGGCAAGTGGCCCGACTACTTCACCCAGTCGCCATTCTTTCCGCCGGAGTCGGCCGAGTGGCTTGTGGCCAAAGACCCCAAGTCGATCGGTTTCGATTTCTTTGAGGAATACTGCGCGCGGCTTCCCGATTTCACCTCCGAGGATTTCCCGATGCACCGCGTGATTCTCGGCGCGGGAATCGTGATCATGGAGGGGATCACCAACCTGGGAGCACTGCCGCGCCAACGGGTGCCGTTCTACGCGCCGTTTTACAAAATCGAGGGAACCGAGGGCGCGCCGGCTCGCTTCTTCGCGAAGATCGATTGAACCCAGATTCCGCAGTTGCGATCGATGCAAAGAGCGAGGCGCAACCCTTCCGTACGAAGTCAATGGGTCTCTGCCTCTGATGAGCGGACATCGATCATCGGTGCTTTGATGAGAAATTCAAGAGTTACAACAACGAGGTGCAAAACATCGAAAAGGACTTTGAAATTTCGGAGTTGGGTGCCTTCGCTACTCCAGGCTTGCACCTCGCTCACGTGCTATTAGCTTATTGACTTGCGGAATCCAGGATTGAACGCGCGGCTATTCGAAAGATGGAGCATCGCTCTGAAATAAGGGACGGCATGCGCATCGAGTGGAACATGCCGATCACGATGGACGACCGCCTCGTTCTGCGCGCCGATATATTCCGTCCGATCTCTGACGGGAAATACCCGGTCATCCTGAGCTACGGTCCTTACGCGAAAGGGCTCGCCTTTCAGGACGGCTACCCCAACCAATGGCAGCGGATGATCGAGCAGCATCCGGAGGTTGCGGCGGGCTCAACCAACAAATACCAGAACTGGGAAGTCGTCGATCCGGAGAAGTGGGTGCCGGAAGGCTACGTCTGCATACGTGTGGACGCGCGCGGCTGCGGTAGCTCTCCCGGCTACGTCGACCATTTCTCCGCGCGCGAGACCAAGGATTTCTACAGCTGCATCGAATGGGCGGGAATCCAGCCGTGGAGCAACGGCAAGGTGGGCCTTAACGGAGTTTCTTACTATGCGATCAACCAGTGGCACGTGGCATCGCTTCAGCCGCCGCACCTCGCGGCCATGTGCATTTGGGAAGGCGCCGCCGATTGGTATCGCGACATGACGCACCATGGCGGCATTCTTTGCACTTTCTGGACGAATTGGTACGACATGCAGGTAAAGACCGTGCAGTGTGGACTCGGCGAGCGCGGCCCGCGCAGCCGCGTTGGCGGTGAGCTTGTCTGCGGATCCGAGACGCTCTCGGACGAAGAGCTGGCGAGAAATCGCTGTGAACTCGGCAAAGAAATCCTCGCCCATGCGCTCGACGACGACTATCACAAGGCCCGCTCGCCGGTCTGGTCGAAAGTAACGGTACCGTTTCTCTCCGCAGGAAATTGGGGCGGTCAAGGGCTACATTTGCGCGGCAACGTCGAGGGTTTTGTCCGCGCAGCGTCAAAGCAGAAGTGGCTGGAGTTGCACGGGCTAGAGCACTGGACGCACTTCTACACCGATTATGGGCGCCTGCTGCAGAAGCGCTTCTTCGACTATCTTCTGAAAGGCATGGACAACGGCTGGGCCGACGAACCGCGGGTTCGGCTGCAAATTCGGCGCATTGATGGATTTGTCGAGCGCAAGGAAAACCAATGGCCCATCGGCCGCACGCGCTGGATGAGGCTCTATCTAAATCCCGCCGATCGCAGCCTGAGCTGGACACCCGTTACGGCCGAAGGACGCATCGAGTTCGACGCCATGGACGACGGCGTCACGTTTCTTTCGCCGCTGCTGGAACGCGAGACAGAGATCACCGGGCCTTCGGCCGCTAAGCTCTTCGTCTCATCTTCTACGCCGGACGCCGACATCTTCATCGTGCTGCGCGTATTTTCCCGTGACGGCAAGGAGGTCGTGTTCCAGGGCGCCCTCGATCCCCACACACCTATCAGCCAAGGATGGCTGCGGGCATCGCATCGAAAGCTCGATCCGGAGCTGAGTATGCCCTACCGGCCGTATCACACCCACGATGAGGAGCAGCCGCTGCGACCCGGCGAAATCGTCGAGCTTGACGTCGAGATTTGGCCGACCTCCATCGTCGTGCCCGCCGGCTATCGCATCGGCCTCACTGTGCGCGGAAAGGATTATGAGTACCCGGGGCCGAGCGGCGGGCGGATTGCGAGCTTCAAGAACGAGCTAAAAGGCTGCGGCCCTTTTCTTCACGACGAGCCGCGCGACCGGTCACGCGAGATTTTTGCGGGCAGGACGATGTTGCATATCGGTCCCAGCCGGGCCGCATGTCTCCTGCTCCCGATCATCCCGCTCTAACCCATCGCTTCTTGGAATTGTTCGTTTTACTAGTGACCTGTAACAGTTGGTTCACGTCATTCGACAAGCTCAGGGTGAACGGTCAAGGCACAAGCCGTTCGTGGTGAGGCTCGCGAACCATGAACGGCAAACGCTATGAAGCTGGTACAGTTCACTAGTACCGGCGCTATTCCCACTGCCTGTTGTCCAGCCTCTTTTCAAAGAGTTGATGAAATTCCTCGTCCTCGACAGCCGAGAGAACACTTTCCACGCTCCTGATCAAATTATCTTTCTCCTCGAGTCCCTTGAGGGCGATGAAAACCGCTCGGCGCCCGGCGATTTTGACCTTGCCACCGGGATCCCATACATCATATCCTCGATATTTGCTATCGGCGCTGGCTTTGGCAAAGAGGGTAAGGCCGCCGCGCACGCTCTCCAGCCCCCGGTCATTGTCTCCCAGGCGCAGCTGGGTTATGCCGAATATCAACCAGGCAATCTCATCGTCATTTTTGATCGCCACCGCTCTTTGCAAGATCAAATAGGCATCCTTATAGCGGCCCTTCTTATAATAGGCCCTCCCCAAAAGGGTCAGTGTGTCCCGGTATTTAGGGTCTTCGCTTGCGATGGCTTCGAAGTTATTGATGGCCTTGTCCATGTTGCCGCCCGCCCGGCGGATGATTTCGTACTTTCCCTCCTTATATTTGCCGCTGCGGCCGACGAACAAAGCGGGCCTGGAGCAAGCGGATACAAACTGCCAGCCCAGGATAAATAGTAAGAGACTTACAACCGGCAAGCGGCTATCGTGTAAATTTGTCATATCCTTTCCGCCAATCCGTATAGGTTTTACTAAAGCCGTGGAGCAATCCACGGATATCGTCCGGAACGTATGGTTGATTGAGATAAAGAACGATAACCAATGGCTCGGGGAGTGTCAAATCTTGGGAAAGATGTGAAACGGGAATAGAATTTGCCATGAAACTGTTTATGTTATAGGGTTTTGATCAAAGGAGGAAAACGGAAGATGAAGTTCTTAAATCTCAAATCGCGGCTTGCCAACGTTAAAGTCTTTAATATCGCATTTTACCTTTTGCCTCTAGCCATGTTTTTCTCCGGCTGTACCGCTATTCGAACGAGTGGCGAGCTGCAGCCAGGACGATTTGCCCTGATGGCCGGCAATGACAAGCGCGCTCTGGTTCACTTCGAGCGTGCCGCCCAGATCGACCCCAACGCCAGGGTTCTACATGGCCTCATGAAAGAGGGGGTATGGACCTATGTGGGGCGCGCTTATTACGCCGGCGGAGACTACCCCGCGGCGCGCAAGGCCCTGGAGCAAGCGCGCACGCGTTACCCTGACGACTACTTCGCGCCGCTCTATCTCGGCATGGCATTATCCCAAGATGGCGATCGCCAAAGGGGTCTGAAGGAGATCCAGACCGGACTTAGCGGACTGGGAAGCTCGCTCGACTACATGCAATACTATACTTTGTATGGCGCGTATTGGGACCCCGGGAGGATCATCCGTTCGCGGATTGAAAAAGATCTTGCCGTTACTCAAGGCAAGGAAATCGACTGGCGCGACCTTCTCGCCAGCGTTGAAATCGTCGGCATGGAAGTTGAACGGGAAGCCGCTGCGGTAAAAGCGGAGGTGCTCAGAATACGGAGAGATTCGGCGAGGAGCGATGACAATGGCACCTAAGCCCCGGGCGCATTCTAGTTTTTAACGACCATCCATTCACGACACCTCTGGACACGGCTATCATCTTGCAGGGGCGGGTTTGAAACCCGCCCCTAGCTTGTTTTGCTTCTTCTCGCTCTGAGACTGTGTGTCGCAAACCGCGAAAGCGCGCTGAGTCATGAGCCCTTCGGCAAAGCTCAGGATAAACTCTGCGAAGCATCTCGCATATTCAAGGTGTTCCGAAGACGAGATTCTTCGGCGGAGTTTATCCTGAGCGTCAGGCCGTGTGAAATTTGCCATGAAACTGTTTATGTTATAGGCTTTTGATCAAAGGAGGAAAACGGAAGATGAAGTTCTTAAATCTCAAATCGCGGCTTGCCAACGTTAAAGTCTTTAATATCGCATTTTACCTTTTGCCTCTAGCCATGTTCTTCTCCGGCTGTACCGCTATTCGAACGAGTGGCGATCTGCAGCCAGGACGATTTGCCCTGATGGCCGGCGATGACAAGCGCGCTCTGGCTCACTTCGAGCGTGCCGCCCAGATCGACCCCAACGCCAGGGTTCTACATGGCCTCATGAAAGAGGGGGTATGGACCTATGTGGGGCGCGCTTATTACGCCGGCGGAGACTACCCCGCGGCGCGCAAGGCCCTGGAGCAAGCGCGCACGCGTTACCCTGAAGACTACTTCGCGCCGCTCTATCTCGGCATGGCATTATCCCAAGATGGCGATCGCCAAAGGGGTCTGAAGGAGATCCAGACCGGACTTAGCGGACTGGGAAGCTCGCTCGACTACATGCAATACTATACTTTGTATGGCGCGTATTGGGACCCCGGGAGGATCATCCGTTCGCGGATTGAAAAAGATCTTGCCGTTACTCAAGGCAAGGAAATCAACTGGCGCGACCTTCTCGCCAGCGTTGAAATCGTCGGCATGGAAGTTGAACGGGAAGCCGCTGCGGTAAGAAAAGAGGTGCTCAGAGACCGGAGAGATTCGGCGAGGGGCGATGACGGGCGCAACTAAGCCCCGGGCGCATTCTAGTTTTTATCGACCATCCATTCACGCCAAGGGTTGCTTAAGTCGCGTGCCTTGACCGTTCACCCTGAGCTTGTCGAAGGTAGACGCGAATCAATTGTTACAGCTCACCGGCGCTATTCGAACTGCCTTTGCTGCTGGGTCTTTTCAAAGATTTGATGAAATTCCTCGTCCTCGACAGCCGAGAGAACATTTTCCACGCTCCTGATCAAATCATCTTTCTCCTCGAGTCCCTTGAGGGCGATGAAGACCGCTCGGCGCCCGGCGATTTTGACCTTGCCAGCGGGATCCCATACATCCCAGCCGCGATATTTGTTATCGGCGGTGGCTCTGGCAAAGAGGGTGAGGCCGCCGCGCACGCTCTCCAGCCCCCGGTCATTGTCCCCCAGGCGCAGCTGGGTTATGCCGAATATCAACCAGGCAATCTCATCATCATTTCTGAGCCTCACGGCTCTTTGCAAGATCAAATGAGCATCCGGGTAGCGGCCCTTCTTATAATAAGCCCTACCCAAAAGGGTCAGAGTGTCCCGGTATGCAGGGTCTTCGCTTGCGATGGCTTCGAAGTTATTGATGGCCTTGTCCATGTTGCCGCCCACCCGGCGGATGATCTCGTACTTTCCCTCGTTGTATTGGCCGCTGCGGCCGACGAACCAATCGGGCTTGGAGCAAGCGGATACAAACTGCCAGCCCAGGGTAAATAGTAAGAGACTTACAACCGGCAAGCGGCTATCGTGGAAATTTGTCATATCCTTTCCGCCAATCCGTATAGGTTTTATTGAAATTAGCCGTGGAGCAATCCACGGATATCGTCCGCAACGTATGGTTGATTGAGATAAAGAACGATAACCAATGGCTCGGGGAGTGTCAAATCTTGGGAAAGATGTGAAACGGGAATAGAATTTGCCATGAAACTGTTTATGTTATAGGCTTCAGATCACAAGGAGGAAAAACGGACCATGAAGATCGCAGATTTCAAATCGCGAATCGCCAAAGTCAATATTTTTCATGTTGCGGGTTTCATTTTGCCTCTAGCCATGTTCCTCTCCGGCTGTACCGCTATTCGAGCGAGCGGCGAGCTGCAGCCAGGTCGATATGCCCTGATGCGCGGCGATGCCAAGCGCGCTCTGGCTCACTTCGAGCGTGCCGCGGAGATCGACCCCAACGCCAAGGTTCAACATGGCCTCATGAAAGAAGGCGTGTGGACCTATGTGGGGCGCGCTTATTACGCCGGCGGAGACTACCCCGCGGCGCGCAAGGCCCTGGAGCAAGCGCGCACGCGTTACCCTGAAGACTCCCTGGCGCCGCTTTATCTCGGCCTGGCATTATCCCAAGATGGCGATCGCCAAAGGGGTCTGAAAGAGATCCAGACCGGACTTAGCGGACTGGGAGGCTGGATCGACTACATGCAATACTATTCTTTGTATGGCGCGTACTGGGACCCCGGGAGAATCATCCGTTCGCGGATTGAAAAAGATCTTGCCACTACTCAAGGCAAGGAAATCAACTGGACCGACCTTATCGCCAGCGTTGAACTCGTCGGCATGGAAGTTGAACGGGAAGCCGATGCGGTAAGAGAGCAGCTGCGCAGAGAGCGGAGAGATTCGGCGAAGGGCGATGACAAGAGCACCTAAGCCCCGGGCGCATTCTAGTTTTTAACGACCATCCATTCACGACACCTCTGGACACGGCCATCATCTTGCAGGGGCGGGTTTGAAACCCGCCCCTAGCTTGTTTTGCTTCTTCTCTGTGAGAGGACTGAAGTTTAGGCTCGTGCGACTACCACACAATCTTGTCGTCATGAGCCAACTTTCAGATGTGTTTAACTCAGCGCTTCGCGTGTCGTTGTTCGGAGAGGAATCGACAGGGTAGTCTTTGATTCTGGACGTCATTCCGGGCGAGCTGGCGATAGCTAGCGCGACCCGGAATCCAGGGTAAGGGCGGGTTTGAAACCCGCCCCTACAAGCTACCCGGAGCTTGTCCTGAGCCCAGCCGAAGGGCGGGCATGACGGTCAGAAGGCCCCCTCTGACTTCTTTTGCGAACTTCTGGGTCAGGACACTAGAAGCGTCGCGCAAAAAAAAGGGCGCGAGAATCTCGCGCCCTTTTTCGCTCTTCTTGCTTTTTCTATTACCAGCGGAACCGTACACCGAGGTTCGCGCTGCTAAAACTGCAACTCCTGCCCGCGCCACTCCCGGCTTCAGCAGCAGCAATATTGCTCTTGCAGCCAGTTCCTACCTGAGTCCGCACGGGCGTATTGGCCATTGTCCAGTAATGAAACCACGTGCCTATGCCAAAGCTCGGCTTGACCCAGTACCACAGTGCTGCTTCCCGGTTTAACACGGTATTGGAGTTGAATGAACCCGTGCTCGGCGAGGCATCGCAACCCTCGCCGCATTTCATATCGCCGCGCTCAAAGCCAAAGGAGAACATGATCGAGTTCGGCGTGGTCTGACTGCCGGTGAAGAAACCCTTCGGGCTCCACAGGAAGACCTGATGATCGATGGTCCAGCCCGTTGCTTCAATGCCTCGCAAACCATCATCCTTGCCCCGGTACATGTGTTTTCACCCCAACGGCCCGGAACATGTAGGGGCCGACCTTGTACTGGAGGCCGGGGATTATCACATAACTCCAGCCGCTACCGAAGTTCTGATCACAGCCGTCTGTCGCGGTGGTGGACATTGCTCAACCTCCGGCCTAAACATCTCGAAGCGGCCACGCCGCTCGGCGTTGCGGACCCGGATCTCGCTAACGCCATCGGCGCCCTGCATGTTAAACGGCGAATTTTGCGACTGGGCCTGGTAGCCGACGCCAATATCAAGCCCTTCAATCCACTTGTTCTTGATGTTGGCAAAGGGCTTGACCCCAAAAAACGTCATGAGCCCCTTGCGGTCGTCATTGACGAATTCCTGGTGCGTGCCCTGTCTACTCGTGGCCAAGTTGATGTAGGCCTCGAATTTACTCGGGCCAACATCTATCTCCTCCCAACCGATACCTGCGCCGGCATGGGAGCCGTCGCCGCCCCAGGCAAAGCCGTCGACGATTATGCTATGTTCCATCTTCCCGTCGTTGTCGGAGCTTCTCCCTATGTGGGTTCTACCGGCGCCCCGGCGCAGACCTACGGAAAAATAGGGCAGGTACTCGTTGAACTGGTCGAAGCGAAACATGAGTTCGCTGTCGCGCCAGGAAGTTGCGCGTGGGGCGCTCTCACCGTCGAAGGTGACATCCGCCTGGATAAAGCAGTCCGACCAGCAAAACGTAAAGTACAAACGGTTGCGGCGGGGGAAAATCTCCCCTTGCGTGGCGCCAGTACTTATTTGATCGCCATCCTGGGAGAAATTCGGCTTCCCCTGGAGAATATTGTACATGTACATGTTGAGCCGGTAAGTCGTATTAAACGACCAGCTCTTATCCGCGGCGGTAATCGTCAAGCCGCGGCCCGGGCGGTAACTAAACTCCGGCAAAGCAGCCGCCGCCGCGGTTGCGTCTTTCTTCAATTCTATCTGCTGCGACCTGAGGCGCTCGATCTGGTCT
The DNA here is from genome assembly GCA_963840855.1 of uncultured delta proteobacterium. Classification (GTDB taxonomy): domain Bacteria; phylum Desulfobacterota; class Binatia; order UBA9968; family UBA9968; genus DATACQ01. The sequence goes on along the minus strand of CAWJBB010000079.1, from coordinate 174,566 downwards.
TTGAGCGGCTCAATCTTCGAGACCTCCTGCTCCAGAGCTTTGATCTGCGCTTCAATCTCGTCGTTGGCCGCCGATGCAGGCGTCACCATTAAGAGCGACGCGAAGAACGCCGCTCCAATCGTAAGGAAAAGTCCACGTCGTATTTCCATCCTTGACCCCCCTTAAAGCGTTTATTGTTTTTCCCTGGTAATCTTTGTGAATGGGCGTATTTCTCGCCTAAATCTCCACCAAAAGCAATACGACTTTAGTGTATTTTTCTCACTAATATCAAAAACATACCATTTTCATACTATTTACCTCTATTTTTTATCCGTATCAGACTTATCGAAGCTCTTAGCTATGTTGCACAATCGTCTTCTAGGCGGATCATTTCTAAAGCTGCGATTAATTCAGACTAGGGGAGATCAGAACCATCAAAAAAAGGGCGCGAGATTCTCGCGCCCTTTTTTGCTCTTCTTGCGTTTTCTGTTACCAGCGGTAGCGTATACCGAATTTCGCGCTGGTAAAACTGCATTTCCTGGCCGCGCCACTCCCGGCTTCAGCATCAGCAATATTGTTCTTGCAGCCAGTTCCTACCTGAGTCCGCACGGGCGTATTGGCCGTTGTCCAGTAATGAAACCACGTGCCTATGCCAAAGCTCGGCCGGACCCAGTACCACAGTGCTGCTTCCCGGTTTAACACGGTATTGGAGTGGAATGAACCCGCGCCCGGCGAGGCATCGCAGCCCTCGCCGCATTCCATATCGCCGCGCTCAAAGCCAAAGGAGAACATGATCGAGTTCGGCGTGGTCTGACTGCCGGTGAAGAAACCCTTCGGGCTCCACAGGAAGACCTGATGGTCGACGGTCCAGCCCCTTCCCTCAATGCCTCGCAAGGTATCATCCTTGCCCCTGTACTGGGTTTTCACCCAAACGGCCCGGAACATGTAGGGGCCGATCTTCTACTGGAGGCCGGGGATTATCACATAACTCCAGCCGCCACCGAAGTTCTGATCACAGTTGTCTTCGCCGGGTGGACATAGCTCAACCGCCGGCCTAAACAAATCGAAGCGGCCACGCCGCTCGGCGTTGCGGACCCGGATCTCGCTAACGCCATCGGCGCCTTGCATGTTAAACGGCGAATTTTGCGACTGGGCCTGGTAGCCGAAGCCAATATCAAGCCCTTCAATCCACTTGTTCTTCATGTTGGCAAAGGGCCTGACCCCAAGAAACGTCATAAGCCCCTTGCGGTCGTCATTGACGAATTCCTGGTGCGTGCCCTGCCTGCTCGTCGCCTAGTTGACGTAGAGTTCGAATTTACTCGGGCCAATATCTATCCCCTCCCAACCTATACCCGCACCGGCATGGGAGCCGTCGCCGCCCCAGGCAAAGCCGTCGACGATTATGCTATGTTCCATCTTCCCGTCGTTGTCGGAGCTTCTCCCTATGTGGGTTCTACCGGCGCCCCGGCGCAGACCTACGGAAAAATAGGGCAGGTACTCGTTGAACTGGTCGAAGCGAAACCAGAGTTCGCTGTCGCGCCAGGAAACTTGCGCGTGGGGCGGTCTCACCGTCGAAGGTGACATCCGCCTGGAGAAAGCAGTCCGACCAGCAATACGAAAAGTACAAACGGTTGCGGCGGGGGAAAATCTCCCCTTGCGTGGCGCCAGTATTTATTTGATCGCCATCGCTGCGGAGAAATTCGGCTTCCCCTGGAGAATATTGTACAAGTACATGTTGAGCCGGTAAGTCGTATTAAACGACCAGCTCTTGTCCGCGGCGGTAATCGTCAAGCCGCGGCCCGGGCGGTATTCAAACGCCGGCAAAGCAGCCGCCGCCGCGGTTGCGTCTTTCTTCAATTCTATCTGCTGCGACCTGAGCCGCTCGATCTGGTCTTTGAGCGGCTCGATCTTCGAGACCTCCTGCTCCAAAGCTTTGATCTGCGCTTCAATCTCGTCGTTGGCCGCCGATGCAGGCGTCACCATTAAGAGCGACGCGAAGAACGCCACTCCAATCGTCAGGAAAAATCCACGTCGTATTTCCATCCTTGACCCCCTTAAAGCGTTTATTGTTTTCCCTGGTAATCTTTGTGAATTGGGCGTATTTCTCGCCTAAATCTCGACGAAAAGCAATACGACTTTAGTCGTATTTTTAAGGAGGTCGCTCATGAGAACAATTTTATCCGCTTATCCGGGCTGGTTTTTCTTGTTGATGCTCGCAGGCCAGGGCGTCACTCAGACGCTGCCGCCGGAGCTGATCCGCTACGCCGATTTGATTTTGCACAACGGCAAAGTGCTCACCGCTGACAAGAATTTCACCGTCGCCGAGGCGGTGGCGGTGCGGGACGGAAAGATTCTCGCGGTGGGGAGCAGCGCTGAAATGATGAGGCTCGCGGGGCCGGACACGCGCCGCGTCGATCTCAGAGGGAGAAGCGTCGTCCCAGGATTCATCGACAGCGACGGCGACAATGCCTTTGCGGGCGGCGATCTCTATAAGGACACCATGGTCAATGGAAAAGTTGGCAGGAGGGTTCGAGGCAAGAACGTCCCCGAGATGTTGACTCAGGTCGGCAATCTGGTTTCGCAGGCAAAGCCCGGCTCGAGCGTATACGTCCGCATGGCGGACGAATTCGTCAGCGATCTGTCGAAACTGACGGCCAGGGACCTGGACAAGCTCGCGCCCAATAATCCTCTGATGCTGTCGCTTTCCAGCTCAGAGGGAGTCGTCAACACGCTCATGTTGGAGAAGGCGTTCGCCGCGGGAATGCGCAAAGAGCACTTTCAAGTCGTCAAGGATGCGAACGGCAATCCCACCGGCCAGCTCTTCAGTCAGGCCCTGGGATTTATCGGCTGGAACCTGCGCGACTGGCCGGAGCTCACCGAAGAGATCTTCAAGGAGCAGGCGGAAATCATCGACCAATTTCTCAGGGTCGGGGTGACGACGATCACCGGTCATGCGAGCGGCTACACGGTGACCATCGTTAGCCAGATGTTCCATCACGACCGCCTCAAGATGCGTATCCGCCCTACCTTAGATTTCGCGCGGCAAAATCCCATGGCCGACCAGATTCTGCGGCGTACTCCCAACCTGGTGAACTTTAGACTCGGCGATGACATGGTAAGAATCGTTGGCGCCGCGGTGGGACCGGTGGACGGCGCGTCGGATGATGGCGGCATCATGACCAACGAGCCCAAGCGGGCCGCTCATGCCGAGGTCAAGGGCGGGCTCTACGGACGCAACAAATGGACGGGGCCGGAATGGACCGGCAAGCAGTGGCGCGATCTTAACGACGCAGAGAAACGCGATACCGAATGGACGACTCTACAACTCCTGCGCAAACACGGCTGGAATATCAGCGGTAACCACAATATGGGCAGCGGCGCGACGACAATCGTGCTGGAAAGTCTGGCGGACGCCGAGAAGCAACCTGAGATCAAGGTGCACACCATGCTCGGGCGCAACGCGCTCGATCACAACTTGATCTGGGATGCGAAATCGCTCGCCCTGTCCAAGCAGCTCGGCGACGGATTGGCATTCGGGTTGAATTCCGAGATTTTCAGCCAGCGCGTCGTGCGGGGCGAAGAGATGCTCTTCGCGCAGTACGGCGAGCAGATGCATTCCATGCAGCCGGTCAAGGACTTGATCAATGCCGGGGTGAATGTCCACATCGAGGGCGGTAAGCCGGATGAGCCGCCGGTCTGGAGGATCGAGCGGTTCGTGACCCGGACGGATAAAAGCACGCGCAGCGCCCGCGAAGGGCGGGTGTGGGGTAAGAATCAAGCCATCGATAGGAAACAGGCTTTGTTGATGACGACGTATAATGCGGCGAAATTCATCGGCGAGGAGAAGATGCTGGGTTCCATCGAGCGCGGCAAATATGCCGACCTGGTGGTATTCAACGGCGATTACATGTCCGTCGCGGAGGACAAGATCGACGAGTTGCTGGTCGATCTGACCATCGTGGGCGGCAAGACGGTTTATGAAAGGGCGGCAAGTAAGTAGGCGAGAGAAGATAACTGAGCCGCAGCAGCGATGGCAATCCGTAAACGAGCCATCAAGAGGGAAAAGCAATCGGCGATAAGAATCGTCAGGGCGGGCCATGTAATTATTTTTCTAACGGTCTTGGTTCTTGCTTTAGCGCCGGCGCTGGCGGAAGCCGGGCATGAGGGCAGGGACGTTACTACCATCGCGGCCGACCGCCTCAAGCTGCTGCTCGACGCCGGCGAAAAATTTTTGCTCATCGATATCCGGCCGGCAAAAGAGTTCCAAGACAAAAGACTTCCCGGCTCCCGCTCGATTCCGATGGCGGAGTTGGACAAGCGGTTGGGCGAGATTCCCAAGTCGGGAAGGGTCATTGTATACGCGGCAACGCCGCAAGACGAGATTCCGGACTCCGTGTTTCAGCTTTTTGAGGACAACCGGTACAGAAATATCGCTTTCATGCTGGAAGGGTTTTACGGCTGGGAAAAGCGTAAATTTCCCATCGAGGCGGGCCGGCGGTAGGTTAGGGACACGCGCCACGAAAAACCTAGCGCGGCGACCGCAACCAAACGGAATAAGCGATTTAACCCTAAAGGGCACAAGAAGAAGGGACTCACCACGAAGGCAGAAGTTCACGAAGTTTAATAATATAAATATTCGGACCCTTCGAGTCCTTCGTGCCTTACGTGGTGATACCGTATTGTCTTGTGAATTCCCCAATTTAGGATCAAGGTAACCAAAGAATTTGCGCGCGCCGCGAAAACTTTGAACCACATAGAAGGCAGGCAAGATCAGCCACAAAGAGCACAAAGGTTACAAAAATGAAACTAGCGCAATATTTCCATGTTTGTTTTTCTATCCCGTTTGCTCTCGCGGCAATGTTTTCCGCGAGCCAATCCACGGCCCAGCCAAGGCCGGCAACGATTTATGTGTCAAGCGCGCAGATGATCGAGGGAGCGAAGAAGGAAGGGAAACTGCTTTTGCATCCCGCGCTGCGGCCCGAGTATGACAAAGCAACGATACCGGAGCTTCTCAAGGCGTTCGGCAAAAGGTATCCCTTTGTGCAGCCCGGGTGGGGCGCCAGCAAAATGGGCTCGAGGCCAAATCCCAAACAAGCGCTCGATGAGCTTGTCGCAGGCGAGGCGGTCGTCGATGTTTTAGGATTTAGCGGCTCTTTCCCAAACGAATATCCTGAGCGGGGGCTTGTCAAAAAGTATGACCTCAAGGCGATGGCGCGGGATGGTCAGATCAAAATTCCCATCGAGATGATCGATGACACGGGCATGATTGTGTGGCCGTCGAACAACACCGGCATCATCACTTACAACTCAAGCCTGATAGCAGCGGACAAAGCCCCCAAGGGTTGGGCGAGCTGCCTCGACTCGCAATGGAAAGGCAGGTTCAGCGTCGATGCCAATCCCAATATGCTGACATGGCTCATCCCGCGCTGGGGGGAGGAAAGACTTTTCGACTTTGCCCGGGGATTGAAAGATAACCAGGCAGTGTTTGGCCGGGGCAATACCCGCAACCTCGGTTTGCTGGCCGAGGGCAAGCTCTCCATGAACTGCGGGATGTATATCCATCCGATGAGCCGCATGTTGAAGAAGGATCCGAATCTGCCCATCAAGATGGTAGTACCGGAGATTCTCCCGATCACCTTGCACGATCCCCAGGCGATCTATGCGGGCGCCAAGAATCCTCATGCAGCGCTTCTCTGGCTGGAGTTTTTAGCTTCTCGGCGAGGCCCAGCAAATCGTCGAATCGACGGAACCCGGTAGAGGTTCGTTCCTGGTTGAGGGAAATTTAACTCATCAGCTAACAAAGAGCGCCAGCGTTTCGTTTTGCAATGTCGCCTGCTTGCTAAAAGGAAACAAGATTGCCGAGCGCATCGCCGTTGAAGTGTGGGGATTGCCAGCGCCGCGGGCTACGGAGCAGTGACTCGCGCCTGGGCGAAGTTGGGTGATTTTTTAACGGCGCAGGGGTGGACACATTGCCTGCGTTGACTTAAATACAGTCACAAGGAGGAAAAACCCATGAGATGGCTGATTAGCTTCTTAATGTCGTACTGTCTTCTCACGAGTCAAGCCGCGGCGCAAACCGGTAAAGGGATGGTGATTTTCGCGGATGCTGTGTATCACAATGGGAAAATAGTTACGGTGGACGAGCGTTTTTCCGTGTCGCAGGCCCTTGCCGTGCGCGACGGCAAAATCATGGCCGTCGGCAGCAACAGCGAAATCCTCGCGCTAGCCGGCCCTAAAACCCTGCAACTGGACCTGAAGGGTAAATCAGTACTACCTGGGTTTATCGACACACATTCCCACCTGTTCGATTACGCACCGGCAAATTGGGCGAACGATCTTGAAAAGCTCGAGCCGGAGTTGGCGCAGTACCGGCAGACCGAGGTTCGGGTTAAATCCGTCGACGAAGCGATCGCTCGCTTGAAGGAGATGCTTGCGAAAACTCCCGCGGGCAAGATCGTCCACGTGCAACTCCAGCCGTCTAGCGTCGCTGAGGAGTTCGGCAAAAAGATGATGCTGAAAGAAATGGACGAGCTTGCGCCTAAGAATCCGATTGTCGTCCAGCTCCGCGGCACGGATAGAAGGGCGAACAGTCTCATCTTTAAGATGTTCACTGACTACTTCGGCGAGCTTCCAGAAGAGATACCCTCGGACGCGAAAGGGACTCCACGGGGGCCGATCGGCTCCGGCGCCATGCGCACGTTAATCGGCGAGATTCTCGTGCAAAAGCCGTAAACACTCGCAGCCATTTATAAGAAGGAGTTACAGGCCTGGTCTGCGCTTGGCGTTACCACTTGGTCATCGTCGCTACCAACGGCCAAGGTTTTTGACGGCTTTGCCGTGCTGGACCGTGCCGGTGAGATGCCGATCCGCTTTGCGTACTCGCATCGAATGGGCGCCGCAGGTTTTGCCCATGCCGGCAGAGTTCTACAAGCGGCTGGGAAACAATGTCGGTCACGGCACGAACTACTTGTGGACCATTGGCGTATCGCTGTCCGCTCTCGACAGCAGTTACCCGCGGCACTGCACCACGGTTAATGCGCGTGACGAAATCAAGTCGCGGGAGATATGCGAGGCGGATGCGCAATACAAAATCATGCGCGCCGCGGTTCAAGCAGGGCAGCGCATCTCAGGAACCCATGTCTATGGCGATGGCGCGGTCGATAAATATCTCGACCTGATCGAGAAGGCGAGCGCGGAGGCGGGAATAAGCGCCGATGAGATCCGGGCCAAGAAGCATAACATTGACCACTGCGGCATGAGCCCGCGGCCCGACCAAATCGAACGGGGAAAAAAACTCGACATCATCTGGAGTTGCGCGCCCCGATATATAGAGGATGCTGCCGACATATCCCGGGACTACGGCGAAAAATACGCGCATGAGATGAACGCGCCCATCCAGAACATTCTACAAGCCGGCGGGAAAGTCGTTATGGAAATGGACGATCGCAGGGTGCACAGAAAGGAAGGCGGCGCCTTTGCTCACATCAAGTATGCGGTTACCCGCAAGGACAGCGAGGGAAGAACCTGGGGAGCAAAGCAAGCCGTCGATAAGTCTACGGCTCTAAAGATGTTCACCCGTTGGGCCGCCGAATACGTTCTGCGTGAAAAGGTTCTGGGCTCCCTCGAGCGTGGGAAGTGGGCGGATTTCGTCATTATAGACCGCGATTACCTGAATACTCCGGACGAAGATCTCTCGAAGATCAACGTAATGCTGACTGCGGTCGCGGGTAAGCTGGTGTACACCAATCCGCAATTCGCCAAGGCGGAGAAATTACCGGCGGTGGGTCTTGCACTAACGCCGAGCAAATAGCGCAGACACGAACTATGCATGTGACAAATGATAGAAAGCTCGCCGCTCTTATACTCGCACTCGTGATGGTTTCGCCCGCGGTGGCATGGGCCGGGCATGGCAGTGAAGAAGATGTGGTCACGGTCACGGTTGAGCAGGTGAAGGCTTTTCTCGATGCGCGCGAGAAGATCATCATCGTCGATCTTCGTGCCGGCGCTGACTTTCAGAAAGCGCGGCTCCCCGGTGCGCGTTCCGTTCCGCTGAAGGAACTGGCTAAGCGCTACACGGAAATTCCGCGATCGGGTCGCGTGGTGCTCTATTGCGACTGCCCGCAAAATCAGATTATCGACGACGCTTACTTGTTACTCAAAGACTATGGTTACCGCAATGCTGCCATAATGGCGGATGGATTCCAGGGCTGGGTAAACCGCGGTTATCCGATGGAGACGATTGCCAAAAAAGTAACCCGCTAGAGAATCAAGAAGGGAGATACAGATGAGAAGGCTATTTTTTTCCTTTTTAGTTGGTCTACTTTCCTTGAGTCCTGCATTCGCGCAAAACCTGCCGCCGGAATTGATCCGCTATCCGGAAGCGATTCTGCACAATGGTAAGATCGTCACGGTGGACGACAAGACAACATCCACCAATCCCGGAACGATCGTCCAGGCGCTCGCCATCCGAGATGGCAGGATTTTGGCTCTCGGTGCCAACAATAGAATTCTCGCGCTGAAAGGCCCCAAGACCGAGATCATCGATTTGCGCGGTAGGACCGTGGTCCCTGGAATCATCGACACCCACTACCACGCGATGGAATACACCATGGACCACTGGGGGAGGAACCTCCCTGAGCTGAGAAAACCGGCAATCAAGGGGCGGGAGTGGGCAGAGCTGAGAAAGGCGACGCTGGAAACCGTTCAGGCGGAGGTAAAGAAAGCCCAACCGGGCGAGTGGATATGGGTGAGGCTACCGAATCGCGTCATGCGCGATGGCAAACAAGTGGACATCAAAGTGGCGATGACGGACCTCAAGATGTTCAACAAAGAAGAGCTGGATAAAATCTCGCCTGATCATGCGATTTTCATCCAGGCCGGCAATCGTGGATTGTTCAGCAGCCGCGCCCTTGAGGCATTCAAGCGCCACTATGGCGCATTGGATGAAGAGATCAGCGAGGATGGCATCGTATGGAGCGCCAGCATCCGGCGCTCGCTCCAAACCGACATCATCCTCGATGGCAAGCTTCCTCTGTTGGCCGATCTCTACAAGAAAGAACAGGAGGAATTGGCGGCCTATGGCGTGACCACCTGGTCTTCCTCTACCTCAGCGTTGAATACGATTCGCGCCTATCGGCTTCTCGATCAAAAGGGCGAAATGGTCGTGCGCTTCGCCTATGGTTTGGGAAGTCTCATTACCGGAACTTCACAAGGACCGGCCATGGTGCGCGGCTACATGGAACTGGTAGAGGGGCAGGGATCTGAGTATCTCTGGCCCAACGGCATCAGCCTGGTCAGCGCCGATGGCTCGTACCCACAGCTAAAATCCAGCGCTGACGCGCCGGCGGAAATCAAATCGAGGGAGATGACTCGTTTGGATGGCGGGGACTACAGGCGCAAGGTCTTAGAGGAAATCGTCGCCCGAGGGCTGCGTTTTAGCAACACGCATGTCGCGGGGGACGCCACCTTGGACCAGGTGATGGATGTCATCGAAGAGGGGAGCAAGAAAGCCGGCATGTCGCCTGAGCAAATCCAGGCCCGGCGTCATTCTGTCGATCACTGCACGATGAATCCGAGACCGGATCAAATGCCGAGATTAAAGAAGCTCGGTATTCTCGTGAGCTGCAGTCCCAAGTATATCGAAAACGCCAGCCCGGAAGTGCTGCGCGATTATGGCGAGAAATATCTCAACTGGGTCGCTCCCGCCAAGAGCCTTATCGAAGCCGGAGTGAAGACAGTACTGGAAACAGATATTCATTTCACGCCGACAAAGGGTCCATTCCACTACCTGGAACTCTTAGTGACGCGTGAGGTGAACGGTAAGGTTTATGCGGCGCGGGAGAAGATCGACCGCGTGCTCGCGCTAAAGATGGGAACCGTGTGGGCTTCAGAGTATGTGTTGAAGGAAAATGTTTTGGGTTCGCTGGAGCCGGGAAAGTTCGCTGACTTGCTGGTCCTCAACCGCGATTACCTGACGGTGCCCGAAGGCGAGATCGGAACTGTCGCTCCAGTGCTCACTATGGTAAGTGGCAAGATTATCCACGAAAACTCCGCGTTGAGAGGGAGGACCCGCGGTCCCCAGGTGGCGGAGTTTGGCGGCAAGGAAGCGCCGGGGGTTATCGAGTAATAAAGCCGCTGGCGGATATTGTCGCTCTGCTATTTACGGAGACAATCCTAAGATGCGCCTGTGCTCTGGCCATCGAGTTTTCGTCTTTCTTTTCGCCATGGTCGTGGGGTTCCCCACGAGGATCGCTGTGGCCGGCCACGGCTCGGAGGAACCTGTCTCGATAGTGACGATGGAGCGGGTCAAGTATTATCTCGCTGCGCGCGAACCGCTCATTCTTTTCGACCTCCGGCCCGCCAAAGACTTTAAGCAGGCACGCATCCCGGGCGCCCGTTCGCTCCCCATGAACGAGCTTGAAAAACGTTTAAGGGAGATTCCCAAGGCGGGCCGGGTGGTGCTCTACTGCGACTGCGAGCAAGACGAGCTGGTTCAGGAAGCGTATCTACCACTGCGCGACGACCATGAGTATCGCAATATTTCGGTCATGGCGGATACTTTTAAGGAATGGGTTAAACGAAAGTTTCCGGTTGAAACGGGTAAGAAGTAAGCAGTTAGCATTTGGGCTTTTCAGGGCTACAGGCTCTATGCTATACGCTTAACAGGAGAATCTGCTTCGAGCAAAAAGCCAATAATAAATAAGAAAGCGAAACCACAAGGAGGTTTTTATGAAACGCTCTATTAGGGTTTTATTTCTTCTCTTGAGTTTGGCTCTCGTCACCCGCCCGGTACTGGCTCAAAGTGTTCCACCAGAGCTAGTAAATTATCCCGACACCATCCTGCACAACGGCAAGGTCGCAACCATGGACGACAAGACACCCTCGTCAAACCCCGGAACCATGGCGCAGGCGGTGGCGATTCGAGACGGAAAAATCATCGCCGCCGGCGGCGATCAACAGATCCTTGGGTTAAAAGGACCGCAGACGAAAATCCTCGATCTGAAGGGCCGCACGGTTGTGCCGGGAATTATCGACACGCATTCGCACTTGTTTGATTACGCCCTGGACGCGCAGGAGCAAAATACGGTGCGAACACGCGTCCGGGCTCAGTCGGGAGAGACTTGGGCGAGCATCAAGAAAAAGGTTCTCGACGTCGTCAAGGTAGAGGCGGCCAAGAAAAAACCCGGCGACTGGATCGCCTTGGACTTGCCGCGCGAGGGCATCGGACAGGACGGTAAACCCATGGATGGCATCGTCGCTTCGCGCAGGGGAGTTATCGTCAATCGAAAAGAGTTGGATGAGCTGGCGCCGAACAACCCCGTTTACCTTAAAGTAAGAACCACTTCGATTCTGAACAGCAAAGCCATGGACATCGTGAAAAACATCTGGGCCGGCCCCATGGAACCTGATCTCATGCGCGAAGACGGCTTTTCTTCCAACACGCTGAATCGCATTATAGGGTCTGACTTCCTGATCCCGACTTTGGAGCAGTTAGCGCAACTTTACAAAGAGGAAAATCTCCGATGGGCGAGCTACGGTGTTACTACCTGGTCCAGCTCCATGCGCTCGATGCGCGCGTTGGCCGGCTACCAGCTCCTCGATAGAAAGGGCGAGATAGGGATAAGATTTGCCTATACTCCGAGTCTGGGCACGCCGATTCAATTGATTCCGGAGATGTATGGCGTAAGCGGTTATGGAACCGACTACGTGTGGTTCGTCGGAGCGAGCATGCGCGGCACCGACCAGTCCTACCCCGGACTTCTGACGACCATCACCAATGTACCCAAGGAAATTAAAGATCGAGAGGTTTTCAACGCGGGTCTTCCGGAATTTATTGAGAATGCGGTCGCCGCCGGCCTTCGGATTGCCGGCACGCATACAGCGGGCGATAAGGCGGCGGATATCATGCTCGACGCCATCGAAAAGGGGAGCGCCAGGGCCGGGCTGACCGCCGAGCAGATCAAAGCCAAGGGTCATGCGCTCGATCACTGCGCCTTGAATCCCCGCCCTGACCAAATCCCGCGGCTGCAAAAGCTCAATATTATGATGAGCTGCGCGCCGAAATACGTTGAGGACTCGCCGGAAGTCTTGCGTGATTACGGCGAGCAATACCTCACGTGGATTGCCCCAGTGAAATCATTGCTCGACGCAGGGGTTAAAACCGTCATGGAGATCGATGATCGCGACATCTTCAAGGTCGGCACCGTGTTTCACTACATCGACGTCATGGTCAATCGGGAAGTCGAAGGCAAGGTCTATGCCGCCAAGGAACGCGTCGACCGCGTGCTGGCGCTGAAAACGGCCACGAGCTGGGCGGCCGAGTATGTCTTCAGGGAGAACGTTCTAGGGCTCCCTGGAGCGCGGCAAGTATGCCGATCTCCTGGTTCTCAGTAGCGATTACTTCACTGTGCCTGAACGGGAGATCAGAAAGATAAAACCTCTCCTCACCATGGTTGGCGGGAAGATCGTTTACCAGGCGGATAATTTCTGAGTGGTCCGCAGGCAGTGGACAAAAAAAAGGGATAGAGGTGCGACATCTTCTATCCCTTTATCTCCGATCTTTTGTTTAATTCGCCGTGTTGCTTCGTCAAAAAATGAAAGCGCGACGTGCTGAGGTTTTGCTCTTGTTGTTTCTTTTGTTTCCGGCGCTCGCTTCCGCACACGCTTATCTCGTGAAATCCGTGCCGCCGGGCCGCGCTACGCTGTTCGCTTCGCCGGCGAAAATTCAGATCTGGTTTAACGAGCGCTTGGAGCCACGCTATTCGTCCATCGCGGTTCTTGATTCCGGTGGCAAGCGTGTAGACCTCGACAACGCGTTGGTGTCCAATGAGGATCCAAAGCAGCTTGCCATCGGCGTCAAGCAACTTCAGGCAGGGAGATATACCGTGAAATTCCGCGTTTTATCTGTGGACGGGCACGTGGTCGAGCAGAGTTTTCCGTTCACTGTTAGAGAAACAAAAAACTAACGACGCGTGCTCATCTCTCGTGCTCGTGTTCGAACGAACACACGCTTCCGCGTTTCGAATTTCTTTTCGAGTCAAACCGAGTCTCCAGACCCGAGACTCTAGACTGTGCTCAGCGCCGGACTTTTCAAACTCGCTGTTGTGTGGTACATGGCTGGCCAAACGTTGAATTTTTTTCAAGTAAGAAAAGCCAAACCTTACGGAGGATTATTATGACGCTCAGTTTTCTTTGGTCACTTGTTGCTCTTGCCCTTTGGGCCACTCCCGTCGCCGCGCAAACCCTCGCGCCGGACCTTGTCCGATATCCGGAACTGATCTTTCACAACGGCAAGATCGTCACGATGGATGACAAGAGCAACTCGGCGGTTCTGGGAACCGTCGTCGAAGCTCTGGCCGTCAGAGATGGCAAGATACTCGCGCTCGGCAACAATAGCCAGATTCTTTCCCTGAGAGGACCGCAGACGCAAGTATTCGACGTGAAGGGGCGGACAGTGGTGCCAGGGATCATCGACACACACTCCCATCTTTTCGACTATGCGATGGATTCCCTGGGCGACGCTTCGCCCCGGATGCGAATTCGTGCAGAGCAGAACGAGACCTGGGACTCCGTTAAACAGAAAACCCTCGAGGCGATCCGTCAGGAAGTCGCCAAGCGCAAACCGGGAGAGTGGATCGCCCTCGATCTGCCCAGGCAAGCGATCGGAAAAGACGGCAAACCCATGGACGCGGTGCAAGCCGCAATGCGCAGCCAGGTGGTTACCCGAGCTGAATTGGACAAGGTGGCGCCCAACAATCCGGTTTACATACGCACCAGGACTTCTTCGATTACCAACGGCAAAGCTCAGGAGCTCATCCGCGCCGGTTGGCACGGCCCGATGGAACCCAATCTAATGCGGGACGACGGCTTCTCTTCGAACACCATCAACCGAATGGTGCTGTCGGATCACTTGATTCCCAGCGTTGAAAAATTGGCGGAAATTTACAAAGCCGAGAACCTTCGTTGGGCCAGCTACGGGGTGACCACCTGGTCGAGCAATATCCGCTCGCTCAGGATTCTTGCCGCCTATCAACTCTTGGATCAAAGGGGCGAGATCGGCATCAGGTATGGCTATACACCGGGCACGGGCACCCCCGCGCAGGTGGTTCCCGAAATGTTCGGCGTAAGCGGCTATGGGAGCGATTACCTCTGGTTCGTCGGCGCCAGCATGAGAGGCGTCGATGCTTCATATCCAGGAATACTCACGACCATCGAGCCGCCGGATATCCCGAAAGAAATCAAGGATCGGGAGATTCATAACGTTGGCTTCGAGGCCTTCATTGAAAATGCCGTCGCTTCGGGCCTGAGATGGTCCGGCACCCACACTGCGGGAGATAAAGCCCTGGATTTAACCCTGGACGCGATTGAGAAAGGGAGCGCCAGAGCGGGTTATACCCTCGATCAAATCAGGGCCAAGGGACATGCGATCGATCACTGCACATTGAATCCACGTCCGGACCAAATCCCCAGGCTGCAAAAACTCAACATCATGATGAGCTGCGCGCCAAAATACATCGAGGCGAGTCCGCGGGTTCTCAGGGACTATGGTGAAAAGTATCTGAGCTGGGTGGCGCCGGTAAAAAGTTTGCTTGATGCCAACGTCAAGACAGTGATGGAAGTTGATGACAACGAAATCTTCAAGGTCGGAACAGTCTTTCACTACTTGGATGTTCTGGTCAATCGTGAGGTCGAGGGCAAAGTGTACAATGGCAAAGAGCGAGTCGATCGCGTGATTGCCCTGAAGATGTCCACCAACTGGGCGGCGGAATACGTCCTGCGAGCAGACAAAATCGGCTCGTTGGAACGCGGTAAACTCGGCGACTTGCTGGTTTTGGACAGGGATTACTTCACGGTGCCGGAGCGGGAAATCAGGACGATCAAGTCCCTGCTCACCGTGGTGGGCGGCAAGATCCTGCATCGGGCGCCGAATTTTTAGCAGGCTGGTGAAGAAGACTGATATGCCGATCGCCCTGAGCATCGTCGAAGAGTGCGCTCGATCGACTTGCGAAGGTCGTGCTTGCAGGTAGGGGACGGTCGCGACCTCCTACGGTTCGATTGGTGAGTCTTGCGTATGAGATCCAGAACTGTAGGGAAAGACTTCCTGGATTACGTTTCACTCCATCCAGGCTACGAACTATGGAAAAGAGGATGCGAAACATGATTCAGCGAATTCGTGACCAGGCTACACGCTGTTGGGCGACCGTTCCGGCACTATTTTTGTTTTTAGCATTTTCCCCCGGGATCATTGACGCGGCCCACGATGCCGAAGATATCGTCGATATCGTCACGCCGGAACGGGTGAAGTATTTCCTCGACAACAAGGAAACTCTCGTGTTAATCGACCTCCGCCCGGCCCCCGAGTTCAAAGCGCGGCGCTTGCCCGGCGCGCGCTCGATCCCCATAAGCGACTTGGAGAAAAACCTGCGGCAAATTCCCAAGGCGGGGCGGGTGATTCTGTACTGCGACTGCCCTCAAAACCTGCTCATTCAAGACGCCTATCAGGTGCTCAAAGACGATCATGGCTACCGCAACATCGCCATCATGCCGGAAGGATTCAAAGGCTGGTTGCAACGCAAATTTCCTGTGGAGACCGGCGCCAAGACCAACTGACGCGAAGCTGTAAGGGCGGGTTTCAAACCCGCCCCTTGCATTTGTCCCAATCCCGTGACCACTGTCTCCGCGTTCATTAAGTTTGCGCATCTCGCGTCAGCAGCTTTCCTGCTTGGATCGTTGGCATTCCACCTCATTGTCGCGCGCCCAGCTCTGCGAGTTGCCGGCGCCGGGACGAGCGCGGAATTTGCGGCCTTCACGCGCCGCCAGCTCACGCTCACCCAATGGACGTTGCTCGCGGTTTTTCTAACGGGTCTGCTCGGTTTCTGGTTGCAGATTGCCACTGTGACCAGCGTGCCGCTTACCCAAGCATTGCGGGCGGAAAACATCGGCGGAGTTTTGCTCGGAACTCGATATGGCATCGTCTGGCTCGTTCGCGTCGGTCTTATCGTCGTTCTGGCCGGATTGATTTTCGCTGCACGCCGAACGCGCTCGAATGATTTGCCCGCTCTTCCTCTGATCTTCGCCGCGGTTCTCGTTATGGCTCTGGCCTTCTCGAGCCACGCCGCCGCCGGCGAAGGGATCTGGCTCGTCGCGCAGCTTGCCGCCTATGCTTTGCATCTTTTGGCTGCCAGCGCTTGGCTTGGCGGATTGCCGGCTTTCGCCATTTTTCTTGCCTGGCTTCTCCGCCTTGATCATCCCTGGGCTAGTGCTACCTTTAAGGCAGCTACGCGCCGCTTTTCTCTGCTCGGTTTGGTTTGTGTCACAGTTGTCCTGGTCACGGGAATGTTCAATGCCTGGACTCTCGTCGGCGCCGTGCCGCCGCTCATGGGCACGGCTTACGGCAAACTGCTTCTCGTTAAACTTGCTTTGCTTGTGCCGCTGCTCGCAGTTGCGGCGATCAATCTGCGCAAACTTAAGCCCCGCATCCTAGCGCTCGAAGATCAAAGTTCGTTGGCGCGACTGGCAGTACTTCTGCGGCGCCTAAAGCGGAACGTAAAAACCGAAGCGGGCATAGGAGCGGGTATTCTGTTGATTGTCGGTTTGATGAGCATCACGCCGCCGGCGCGCCACATCCAGCCCGAGTGGCCCTTTGCGTTTCGCTGGAACTGGAATGTCCTTAACAGCAGCAGCGCGAAAATACGCGCCCAGTTTACGCAGGGGCAATGGTGGGCTGGCGCCGGACTCGCCGGCATAATTGGTTGTCTTATCTTGCGGCGCCGTTATCGTTACCTGGTGCTCGGCGCGGGAGTGGCGAGTCTCGGTTATGGCGGCTGGATCGCCCACAACGCATTGTCCATCGACGCCTACCCGGCGACCTATCTCCGGCCCTCGGTTCCTTACAATACCATCTCCGTGTCCAATGGCTCGCGCATTTATCATGAGACGTGCGCCGGTTGCCATGGCGTCGGCGGTTACGGCGACGGCGCAAACGGTAAAGGGTTGAAACCGAAGCCGGCGGACTTGACGGCAAAACATTCGGCGGATCACACAGCGGGGGACCTGTTTTGGTGGCTGAGTCATGGCATGAAGGTCGATAACGCCCCTGGTCCAATGCCTGGATTTGCGCAGAGCCTCGATGAAGAAGAGCGCTGGGACATGATTAATTTTCTGCGCGCTTTATCCGCCGCTGAGCGGGCGAGGCAGATGAGCGCGCTGGTGGAGCCCGACCCCTGGCTCGTGGCGCCGGACTTCGTCTATCGAACGCTGAACGGTGAAAACCGCTCTCTCAAGGATCACCGCGGCAATGAGATCGTCATGCTCGTGCTTTTCTCTTTGCCGGAATCTCGCCCTCGTTTGGCTGAGCTCGAAGGAGCGTCCCGGCAGCTTCAGAGTAAAAACGTGAAGGTCCTGGCAATCCCCAAAGAGATAAAGGAAGTCCTACAGCTGAACACGACGTTCAAGTTCGTGTCCCTGGTTACCGACGGCAGCCGGGAAGCTTTTGATACCTATGCCCTGTTGCGCCGAAGTTTTTCCGAGCAGGGCACGCTCCCGGATCCGCCCGTACCACCGCATATGGAGTTCATGATCGATCGCCAGGGCTATGTGCGGGCGCGTTGGATTCCTCGAGACGGCCCCGGTTGGGACAAAATGGAATATCTTATGCGCGAGATTGACCGGCTCAGCCAGGAGAAACCTTCGGCGCCGGCGCCGGATGATCACGTGCACTGAAGACCGACGTCAGCGGTTCCAGCCGAGCGCTTGGCGGGAATACGACGCAGGACCAAGCTCAGGTTGATCAGCTTTGGGCTGATGCTGCTTTATAGTTCTGTTCGATAACCCGCGCTCGATCAGTTGACGAAGACTAACCGGGAATAGTATACGGCAATCACGCACAAAATTTTCGGGAGGAGAAACCGTTTTATGAAATGGATTCTCTTAATTTTGAGTTCGCTCGCGCTGGCGACGCCGGCGCAGGCTCAATCGCTACCCGCGGAGGTCGTCCGCTACGCCGAAACGGTGCTGCATAACGGCAAGATCATCACGGTAGACGAACAATTCAGCATCGCGGAGGCTATCGCCGTGCGCGATGGAAAAATTCTGCGGGTGGGACGCGACGCCGATGTTCTCCCGCTGGCTGGTCCCGCACCCGCAGGATCAACCTTCAAGGCAGAACTGTGATCCCCGGCTTGATCGACACTCATTCGCACCTTCATGAATATGCCCTCGACCGGCATGCGCCCCAGATGAATCCCAGTCTGCTCGAGATCAAGATCGAAGGGCGCACGGAAGAGGAAATGCTGGAGCGCCTCGCTGAGGCCGTCAAAACGAAAAAGCCCGGAGAGTGGGTTATCACACGCATTCGTCCGCGCAATGTTGCCGATAGTTTCGTTATCAACCGGACCAGGGTCGATTTGGATAAAGTGGCGCCGAGTCATCCTTTGATGGTGCATGTCACCGATACCAAGGCTATGGCCAATAGCAGGGCGCTGGAATACTTGTTCAAGCGCTACGATCCCAAGGTTCTTGATCTGGCAAAAAATAATCAAGGAGAGTTCACGGGTCGGATCGGCGCCGGCGTGAGCCTGATCTTTTACGAGGAAATTATTCCCAAGCCCAAGCCTGAAGATCTCGCACCGGTCTATCTCAAAGAGCTGGAGATGTGGGGCGCCGCCGGGATCACGACCTGGTCTTCGTCTCTGGGATCGGAAGCGATATCCGCCTTCAATTACATGGACCAGAAAGGGATGATGCCGATCCGCCTTGCCTACACGAATGAAGCGGGCTATCGCGATAATATCTACTCGGAAAGCTTTGTGAACCGGTTCGGCAATCTCATCGGTCATGGCACGGAGCGATTCTGGCTCATCGGCATTTCTTCCGGCTCGACGGATTCATCCTATCCCGGGGTTTGCACGACTCTATCGCCGGATGCCAAGGTTAAAGCGCGGGAAGATTGCCGGCTGACCATCGACAACGTGCGCGGGCGCGCCGCCTACGCCGCAGTCAAGGCAGGCGTTCGCATTGCCGGCACGCATAGCGCGGGTGACAAGGCTACCGATGTGTTGCTGGACATCATTGAAAAGGCAAGCGCGGAAGCAGGGATTTCCCTGGAGCAAATTCGCGCGAAAAACCATGTTATCGACCATTGCACGATGAACCCGCGTCCCGACCAGATCGAACGCGCCAAGAAACTCAACATCATGTGGAGCTGCGCGCCTAAGTACTTGCTGCGCGCCGACCGCGTGATGCGGGACTATGGCGAGGAGGCCGCGCACCGTTGGGTCTTGCCCATCCAAGGGATTCTCGATGCCGGCGGCCGGGTGACCTGGGAGCAAGATGACGCGGACCTGGGAATCAAGCCCTTTTTCGGGCTCGGCACTCTGGTTACGCGCAAAGACGAGAACGACAAGGTGTGGGGCGCCCGCCACGCCATAGATCGGCGCACCGCGCTTCTGATGGCGACGCGCTGGGCCTCGCAATATGTCCTGCGCGATCAACTTCTGGGATCACTTGAAGCGGGCAAATGGGCCGACATGGTTGTGCTCGACAAAGACTATCTAAACGTGCCGGACGATGAAATCGCAAAAATTCAGAGCGTCATGACCCTCGTGGGCGGCAAGCTGATTTACGACGCCTTAAAACCATGAGCGCCGGCGGGCACAAAGCGGCAGGCGATCGCGTATTACAACGCAGCCCGATGCGGCGCGTGGTTGTAGAGTTGGCGGATCTGTCAATAGTATTTCTTTTGTTTCTTATTCCCGCCCTCGCTAACGGCGGACACGACGAGGAATACATTGAAACGATTCCGTCGGAGCGGGTAAAGAGGATGCTCGAAGCAGGGGAAAAAATTTTCTTTGTCGATCTTCGTCCGACCAGCGATTTTCAAAAATCGCGTCTCCCGGGAGCTCGTTCGATTCCAGTGGCTGAATTGCAGATGCGCTATCAGGAAATCCCCAAGTCCGGCCGGGTGATTCTCTATTGCTCCTGCCCACCGGGAGGCGTTGACGAATCCTATTCCTACCTGGCATTGCGCGGCAAGGGGTATCGCAATGTCAGCGTGCTAGAAGATGGGTTTTCCGGTTGGTTGCAGCGTAAATTTTCCACGGAGAGCCGCTGAGGTCACGGCAAGTAAATAGTTTTAGGATAAAATAGCGCTACGGAAGATGTGCTGAGCGCGCCCGAATCTCAGCGAGCAAATTCGAAGCACCAAATCCGAAGCTCGAAACAAATTCAAAAACCAACTAGAATACCCTAAACTACAATAAACCTTTTTTGGAAATTGGATTTTTCGCACCAAATCCTATTCTGGGTTGTTGGATTGTTTCGGCTTTGGGTTTAGGATTCACGAAGGTATTTGACGTCAAGATGAACCGATGATTGGATGGCTAGAATGAATGCCGCAAAATTGGCGGGATATGTTCTCGTTTTCGTGATCTCTGCGCTGTTGATCGCGTATGGCTGGGTGATGTTCGAATTGGATCGCGCCCAGACGGCCGTTTTCCAGGGCGATATGGCTGGCGCTATGGAAACCTATGCCCGTGTCGAGCGCCCGTTGAACATGCTTCCCTCGCAAACTCAGATTCTTGCGGCGGAGCACAAGCAAGCAAGCTTGAACCAGGTCGCCCTACTCTATAGCCAGCGCAAGATCGGCGACGCCCTGGCCAAGCTTGAGCAGCTGCCCGTTGATGCGCCGGCGGTGGTCGAAAGCGCCGATTATAGTTTTTGGATGGGAAACGTCCTGTTTCGACAGGCAATCGAAAGCCCAGACGCGGAAACCGCCACCAACGCACTCAAGGCCGCTATGTCAGAATACCAAAGAGGTCTTGCGCAGCAACCGGACGACTGGGACCTGAAGTTCAATTATGAACTGGTCCGCAACATCCTGGCGAAACCGGACCGTGACCGCAAGGCGCAGGAGCAAAAAGTAAAATCGATCATGGACAAGATGCGCCCCCAGGATCCCTCGCAGCAGCAAATGGCGCCTGAGAAGCGCGGCTGAACGAGTTTTGGCGGCGGAAAAGGCAGTGAAGAGATATGTTTGCTAATTTAATCTTCGAGTCCTGCGTGATCTTCGTGGTAAAAACTTGCCACAGGAACTCGTTGCGAGGGAAGTACGCCCCACGAAGGACGCGAAGGGCACGAAGCCTCCGATGAAGTTTTTACATCCCGGCTATCTCAATCTGTTCTTCTTGCTCGCCGCCTTGCTGCCCTGTTGGCTCTATTTTCTCCACGGCAAGCACCAAAGCCGGCGGACTCTGGGCGTTGGGCTGGCGCTCAAACGGATCTCTCGTTTTTCTTCGTTGCGCAAGGACGTTATTAGATTCTTGCTTTTGAATCTAGTGATGGCGGCCCTCATTCTCGCCCTCGCCCATCCGCAACTGGTCCAAGAACAAAAAGTGCCCCAGCCGGGGGTGTTGGACGTGGTCTTTTTGCTCGATACATCTCCTTCCATGAGGGCCACTGATATTCAACCGTCGCGGCTAGCGCGCGCGTTGGAGGTGATCGGCGCTTTTTCACGCGCCAAGCTTGCGCACGACCGCGTCGGGCTGGTGTCGTTTGCCGGCGGCAGCGTGATCATCTCCTACCTGACTGAAGACGCCAACAATATTCTCTATTATCTCGACTATCTGAAAGAAGACACCAGCGTGAGCCATGGAACCAATATCGGGCGCGGGCTCAGAAATGGTATTACCGTGATTCGCAAAGAAGCCGAAGTGTACCCTGCAGCGGCGCGCAACAAGAAGGTCTTTATCCTGCTTTCCGACGGCGAGGACAACAGCGCGGAGCTCGATGGGGCGGTTGACGCGGTGAAAGAACAAGGAGTCAAGGTCCATACCGTCGGCGTAGGCTCCGTGGAAGGCGCGCCGATACCGATCGCGTACGAGAGCGGCCGGCCTGTTTACCTCGAGGACGACCAGGGTAAAAGGATCATCACTCGTTTCGATGAGCGCACCCTGCACTGGATCGCGGACAAGACTGGAGGGAAGTTTTACCGCTCTCTCAGCGGTTTCGAGCTGGATAAGACTTTTTCTGAAATCGTTCTCAAAGAGCGCGATATCACCGGCTTCAGAAAAGTCATCGAATACCAGGATTTTTATCATGGCTTTTTGCTGGCCGCGGCCGGCATCTTTTTTTTGACGCTGTTAATTTCGGGTTAGTAGCCGTGGACACGCGCGAAAACATAGGCCAAGAGCAGGCCTTCGAAGCCATCCAGGCGGTGGCGCAAGAGATCAACAAGGTGATCGTGGGCCAGGAATGGCTGATTCAACGCCTGCTGATCGGTTTGTTCTCGGAGATCCCTTATTCATTCAAGCGCGACGAGGAGGAGAAATCGGGCTACGGCCATGTGCTGCTGGAGGGAGTACCCGGGCTGGCCAAGACCCTGACGGTAATGACCCTTGCCAACACGATCAGCGCCAGGTTTCAACGCATTCAGTTCACGCCGGACCTGCTCCCCGCCGACATCATCGGCACGCGAATTTTTGATATTGCCCTGGGCACGTTCCGCACCGAAAAGGGACCGATCTTCGCCAACTTGATTTTGGCCGACGAGATCAATCGCGCCACGCAGAAAACCCAGAGCGCGCTTTTGGAAGCGATGCAGGAACGGCAAGTCACCATCGGCGAGACGACCTATCCTCTGGATGAACCCTTTTGGGTCTTGGCGACGCAAAATCCCATTGAACAAGAAGGCGTCTACGCTCTCCCCGAAGCTCAAGTGGACCGATTTTCCTTGAAAGTGAAGGTCGACTATCCGACCCATGCGGACGAGGCCGCGATGCTCGCGCGCAACTTGAGCCAATTGACCGTAAGGGCCGTCATGGCGCCCGCCGACGTGATCCGCTTGCGCAAGCGCATCGGCGGGGAAACCTTCGTCAGCGATGCCATCAGAGAGTATGTCATCCGCATCGTCCGCGCCACGCGCAACGGGATGGCGGTGAGCCTGCCCGTGATCAGTGAAATGGTTCTTCATGGCGCGTCGCCGCGGGCGGCGCAGCATCTTCTCGCGCTGGCGCGCACCACCGCCTTCTTCGCGGGCCGGGATTTCGTTCTTCCCGCCGATGTCAAGCGCATTGCTCCGGACGCCCTGCGCCACCGCTTGATCCGCACCGTGCGCGCGGAGGCGGAAAACATCTCGCCGGACGAAATCGTTGAGGAATTATTGGCAAAAGTCGCGGTCCCATAGAAAGAGAACAAGAGATTCAACCACAAAAGGCACAAGAAGAGGGGACTCACCACGAAGGCACGAAGTTCACGAAGTTTAAGAGTATAAATATCCGAACCCTTCGTGTCCTTCGTGCCTTCGTGGTGATACCGTATTGTCTTCTGAATTCCACAATTTAGGATAAGGGCAACAAAGAATTTGCGCGAGCCGCGAAAACTCTTAAACATAGTAGTACAAAGGTCACAAAGTAGGGGACGGTCGCGACCGTCCCGTATTGCGAACCCTTCGTGCTCGTCGTGTCCGTCGCGGTGAATAATAAATATGATCCCTAGAGCGTTGATGGAAGAGTTGCGCTACATCGAGATTTATACGCGCCGGGCGGTGCGGGATCACCGGGTGGGAGACTATCGCAGCCCGCTGCGCGGTAGAGGCTTCGAATTCGACCAGCACAAGCCTTACCAACAAGGCGATGATTACCGGCAGATCGACTGGAATGCCACCGCGCGCATGCGCTACCCGTTCGTGAAGAAGGACTTCGAAGAGAAGGAGTTGAGCGCCATCATCATCGCGGACCTGTCACGGTCGATGGAATTTGCCAGCGTGGACCAATCGAAACGGGAGCTGCTCGTGCGGGTCGCCGCGATCCTGGCTTTTTCCGCCACTGGCGACAATATGAAGGTCGGCTTGCTGGGATTCACCGACAGAATCGAATTGGATATCCCGGTCAAGGCGGGCTCCAGACAAATCTGGCAGATTTTAGAATCCCTGTGGGATGTCAAACCAAGCTCGGTCAAGACCGATTTTTCACTCCCATTCGCGCATTTGTTCGGCAAGCTTAGGACCTCGGCCTTGATTTTTTTGATCTCGGACTTCATTGAGGCGGAAGAGGCCTTGCATGGCCATGCGCTCAGGCATATCGCGCGCAAGCACGATCTCATTCCCCTCATCGTCGCGGACAACTGGGAGGAGGCCTTGCCCGGCGGGCGCGGCTTCGCGCGCCTGCGCGACGCGGAATCTGGCGCTGGAATAGTTCTCAACCTGACCAGGAAGAATAAGGATCTCTACCGGTCCATGATGCTGGAACGACGGGTCGTGCTGGAGCGCGCTCTTTACACCATGGGCTTAGACCATCTGTTTCTTCATCCCGGAAAACCCTATCTGGACCCGCTGATCGGTTTCTTTCTTGCTCGCAAGAGGCGTCGATGAATAAGGTCGTATCACCGGCGGGCGCCTGAAAAAAAGTCATATGATTCGTTACGCTCAATCATCTCGTGGAAATCGTGCTCGTTTCTCGTGCTCGGGTGAACACGAATCACGAACACGAACCACGATAAAGACACGCCTTGCGCCTCACGCCTTGCGCCTTCTATTGTTGCTACTCGCTTTAACGACGCTGGGCGCCGCACCGGTGGAGAAAAAGGTCAAGACGAGTAAAATCGCCGTCTCGACTCATTTGGATAAAACTGCTGTCTGGGTTGGCGACCTGTTCCACTACACCGTGAGGGCTATCCATGATCCTAACATCGAAATTGTTTTGGAACCTTTGAAAAAGGAGAGCTTGAATCTGGCGCCATTCGTGGTGCGCGAAGTTGCCGTGCGTCATGGCGCATTCGGCGCCGACAAGAAAGTTACCGAGGTTATTCTTCTACTCGCTACCTACGAGAGCGGGCAAGCCGAGCTACGAATTCCTTCCTTCGTCCTATATTACTTTACGCTCAAAGCGGGATCAGAGAAGGGTGGAGATACTCTCGCGGAATCTTTTCCCGTGCCCGCGACCCGAGTTGGCCTCCGTTCGACTTTGACCGCCGATGCCCTTAGGCCCCGTGACAGCAGAGTCATCTCGCGGGCTGGCCCCGAGCGATGGATGGCCGCCCTGGCGCTCGGTTTGGCGGGGATGATTTTTTTAGCCGTGCAATTCACCCGGCGCCTCTGGACATCGTCGTCCACGGAGAAACCCAAAACGCGACACTTGACCCGGCGGGCCAAGGCCCGAATGCTGCAGGATTTCTTGCGCGCTACTCAAACGATGGGCCGGGATTCCGCCGAAGATCAGCTGCGGTTCTATGCCGAAGTCTCCCGGTTCATGCGCGAGTATCTCGGTCAATCGCTGGAAATCGATGTCTCAAGCCTGACTCCAGATGAGGTTGCCAGCGCTTTAAAAAACCACGGGCAAGAGGGGTTGGGAGCGCCGATCAAAACCCTGCTCGAGAGATGCGAGCAGGTGCTTTACACAAGGCGGGGCGCAGATTTGGGAAGAGATTGGCGAGATGAGGTTCAAGGCGAGCTTGGCAAGTTGACCCAAAGGCTGCGCATATAAAGGCCACGACATGAAGTTTGCCCGTTTGGATCTGCTGTGGGTTCTCATTCCGCTCATCGTGTTAGTCTTGGCGGTGCGCTGGCGCAGGTCGCGGAGCTACTTCACCCACCCTCTATTGCACTATCTCAAGACGCGAATTCGCCCGGCTTCCCGCCTGGTTTATCTGCCGCGTTTCCTGGAGCTTCTGTCATTGGGATTGCTGGTCGTGGCGCTCCTGGACCCGGTGCTCCCCGCGTCGCAACGTTTCATCGCTAAAAAAGGTCTCGATATCATCATGGTCGTCGATCTCTCTTCCAGTATGCAGGAGCCCATAGACCTCAGGGGCGCGTTGGAACGGCAACGGCTGGGTATTCGGACAAAAGAAAAAGACCGGCTGGGAGCCGTCAAGGAAGCTATGGCCACCTTCGTGGAGCGGCGCCACGACGACCGGTTGGCGGTGGTCGTGTTCTCTGAAAATGGCTACGTTGTGGCGCCGATGACCTTCGATTCCGCTTACGTGCAGCGTTATCTCCAACTGGTCGACAACAAGATGCTCGCCAGCGAGGGCCAAACGGCCATCGGTGAAGGAATTCTGACTTCCCTCGACCTCGCCGCCAAGCAAGGGCGGGACGCCAAAGGAGCCGACAAAGGAAGGGTGATGATCGTTCTCACCGACGGCGAGAACAACACCGGCCGCGATGTCTATCAGGCCATCGCGCGGGCGAAGGACGATAAATTCAAGATCCATTTTATCGGCGTAGAAGTGGAAAAAGCGCGCGACGCGCCGCGGTTGATTGCGGCGGTGGAAGGCACGGGGGGGAATTACTTTGACGTGCGCGACGCGAAGCAGCTCGAGGAAGCCTACGCGAATATCAACAGAACCGAGAAGGGAACTTTTCTCGTGAAAAGCCTGGGCAAACAAGTGCCTTGGTTTTATCCCTTCGCTCTGGCTTCTCTCGGCGTCCTTGCGCTTAGCGTGGCCATCCGCGCGATCCCCTATTTTGTCGAAGTTTCGTAACGCAACGGCAAGTTCATCAGCGCAAACCTTTGCGTGTCTGCATCAAGAATGAAAGGTCGGCAAAATCCTCCAGCCGGAGCTGTTTGGCGGGCTCATTTTTGAGCTCAAGTACTTCCACAATGTGAGCGATGGCAGTCTCGCTAATATCGTTGGAGTACCATTCGCGCAGCACTTCATAATTTCCCTCAACCGCCTCTTTTCCGAGATAGCCAACATGGTTCATCGCAACCGCTAGGGCTTCCTCTTTATGGCTTCTGGCGTACTCAGTGGCCGTAACGACCGCGTTGACAACCTTTTGTATGACGTCCGGCTTCTCCTCAATCAGTGCTTGACTTGTGGCGAGACACCCTTCGGGCCAGGCGTCGTCCTTGTCCGGATAAGGTAAAAGATGAAACCCGCCTTTTTTGAGCCAGGACAGGTACTGAGGCCGCCCGAACACGGCAGCAAAGCTGGGATCGGAGAAGGCCTGCGCGCGCTCGGACAGATCTCCGGAGACAATTTCCAGATCCTGATCCGGTTGCCAACCCAGGCGCCGGCAGAGCCAGAGAACTTCGTTGCGCGACCTGCCGCCTCCCACCATCACTTTTTTATTTTTCAAACCGGAAAACGACCGAATCTCCTCTCTGGCCGCGCACGGATATCGCGAGTTGCTCGTGGCGCACAGCGCTTTTACTTTCACGCCGTGGGTAACCGCTTCCACGATGGCGCTTATCGAGGTATAGAAATCAACTTCCCCCTCGGCCAGTAATTGGACTATTCTTCGCTTCGGATCGTGTGAATGTATGCAGCGGACCTGGACGTTTTCTCTGTTAAAGAAGCCTTTTTCTTCTGCTATGTAGAAGGGGAGACCGCTCATCGAGGCGGTGCGCAAAACCAGAATCATTTTCGCTCCCTTTTTCGGTTCTTCTATTTTTGGGGGTCGGCCTTGGGAAAGCCATAAGCGGCGACGATTTTGTCCTGATATTCGCCCAGCAGCGTATAATACTCCCAGTCCACCAATGACACCTTCTTGCCTTTGATCTCCTGGCCTTGTATCGAGTTCGGCGCGTAAATGGATGCTCCGAAGGGATCAAAGTCATCGATAATTTTTTGACCTTCCGCTGTAGCCACGAATTCAATCCATAGTAACGCCGTATGCGGATTGCCACTTGTGGCGATCACCCCGAAAGGCTCGGCGGGGCGCACAGGGATCGGTTCCAGGAGCTTGTAGTGTAGCACGCCGGCGCGATCCTTTTGCTGCGCTCGCCGGATGGATTTGTAATTGCCCCCTATGAACATGGGATACTCTCCGGCAAATACGGCCATGGTCGCCCTGGTGGTGCCACGCACCCACACCGGTTGCTGGGCGGCCAGCTTGCGCGCGTAGTCGACAGTCTTTTCCAATCCCCATGCAGGCACCAGCGCCGCGATCTCTGTGGGCCTGACATCAGCGACAAACTTTTTTCCTTTGAACTCGGGTTTTAGATAATCTTCCCAGGTATTGGGTGTTTTCTCGGCAGCGATGAGGTTTTTATTGAAGGCTACGCCTACTTGTGTGTTGGCGGTCAATGCCGCGACGTTGCGATTCTTGTTTGCCGGCGGCAGCGTGATCATCTCCTACCTGACTGAAGACGCCAACAATATTCTCTATTATCTCGACTATCTGAAAGAAGACACCAGCGTGAGCCATGGAACCAATATCGGGCGCGGGCTCAGAAATGGTCTTACCGTGATTCGCAAAGAAGCCGAAGTGTACCCTGCAGCGGCGCGCAACAAGAAGGTCTTTATCCTGCTTTCCGACGGCGAGGACAACAGCGCGGAGCTCGATGGGGCGGTTGACGCGGTGAAAGAACAAGGAGTCAAGGTCCATACCGTCGGCGTAGGCTCCGTGGAAGGCGCGCCGATACCGATTGCGTACGAGAGCGGCCGTCCTGTTTACCTCGAGGACGACCAGGGTAAAAGAATCATCACTCGTTTCGATGAGCGCACCCTGCACTGGATCGCGGACAAGACTGGAGGGAAGTTTTACCGATCTCTCAGCGGTTTCGAGCTGGATAAGACTTTTTCTGAAATCGTTCTCAAAGAGCGCGATATCACCGGCTTCAGAAAAGTCATCGAATACCAGGACTTTTATCATGGCTTTTTGCTGGCCGCGGCCGGCATCTTTTTTTGACGCTGTTAATTTCAGGTTCGTAGCCGTGGACACGCGCGAAAACATAGACCGAGAGCAGGCCTTCGAAGCCATCCAGGCGGTGGCGCAAGAGATCAACAAGGTGATCGTGGGCCAGGAATGGCTGATTCAACGCCTGCTGATCGGTTTGTTCTCGGAGATACCTTATTCATTCAAGCGCGACGAGGAGGAGAAATCGGGCTACGGCCATGTGCTGCTGGAGGGAGTGCCCGGGCTGGCCAAGACCCTGACGGTGATGACCCTTGCCAACACGATCAGCGCCAGGTTTCAACGCATTCAGTTCACGCCGGACCTGCTCCCCGCCGACATCATCGGCACGCGAATTTTTGATATTGCCCTAGGCACGTTCCGCACCGAAAAGGGACCGATCTTCGCCAACTTGATTTTGGCCGACGAGATCAATCGCGCCACGCAGAAAACCCAGAGCGCGCTTTTGGAAGCGATGCAGGAACGGCAAGTCACCATCGGCGAGACGACCTATCCTCTGGATGAACCCTTTTGGGTCTTGGCGACGCAAAATCCCATTGAACAAGAAGGCGTCTACGCTCTCCCCGAAGCTCAAGTGGACCGATTTTCCTTGAAAGTGAAGGTCGACTATCCGACCCATGCGGACGAGGCCGCGATGCTCGCGCGCAACTTGAGCCAATTGACCGTAAGGGCCGTCATGGCGCCCGCCGACGTGATCCGCTTGCGCAAGCGCATCGGCGGGGAAACCTTCGTCAGCGATGCCATCAGAGAGTATGTCATCCGCATCGTCCGCGCCACGCGCAACGGGATGGCGATGAGCCTGCCCGTGATCAGTGAAATGGTTCTTCATGGCGCGTCGCCGCGGGCGGCGCAGCATCTTCTCGCGCTGGCGCGCACCACCGCCTTCTTCGCGGGCCGGGATTTCGTTCTTCCCGCCGATGTCAAGCGCATTGCTCCGGACGCCCTGCGCCACCGCTTGATCCGCACCGTGCGCGCGGAGGCGGAAAACATCTCGCCGGACGAAATCGTTGAGGAATTATTGGCAAAAGTCGCGGTCCCATAGAAAGAGAACAAGAGATTCAACCACAAAAGGCACAAGACGAGGGGACTCACCACGAAGGCACGAAGTTCACGAAGTTTAAGAGTATAAATATCCGAACCCTTCGTGTCCTTCGTGCCTTCGTGGTGATACCGTATTGTCTTCTGAATTCCACAATTTAGGATAAGGGCAACAAAGAATTTGCGCGAGCCGCGAAAACTCTTAAACATAGTAGTACAAAGGTCACAAAGTAGGGGACGGTCGCGACCGTCCCGTATTGCGAACCCTTCGTGCTCGTCGTGTCCGTCGCGGTGAATAATAAATATGATCCCTAGAGCGTTGATGGAAGAGTTGCGCTACATCGAGATTTATACGCGCCGGGCGGTGCGGGATCACCGGGTGGGAGACTATCGCAGCCCGCTGCGCGGTAGAGGCTTCGAATTCGACCAGCACAAGCCTTACCAACAAGGCGATGATTACCGGCAGATCGACTGGAATGCCACCGCGCGCATGCGCTACCCGTTCGTGAAGAAGGACTTCGAAGAGAAGGAGTTGAGCGCCATCATCATCGCGGACCTGTCACGGTCGATGGAATTTGCCAGCGTGGACCAATCGAAACGGGAGCTGCTCGTGCGGGTCGCCGCGATCCTGGCTTTTTCCGCCACTGGCGACAATATGAAGGTCGGCTTGCTGGGATTCACCGACAGAATCGAATTGGATATCCCGCTCAAGGCGGGCTCCAGACAAATCTGGCAGATTTTAGAATCCCTGTGGGATGTCAAACCAAGCTCGGTCAAGACCGATTTTTCACTCCCATTCGCGCATTTGTTCGGCAAGCTCAGGACCTCGGCCTTGATTTTTTTGATCTCGGACTTCATTGAGGCGGAAGAGGCCTTGCATGGCCATGCGCTCAGGCATATCGCGCGCAAGCACGATCTCATTCCCCTCATCGTCGCGGACAACTGGGAGGAGGCCTTGCCCGGCGGGCGCGGCTTCGCGCGCCTGCGCGACGCGGAATCGGGCGCTGGAATAGTTCTCAACCTGACCAGGAAGAATAAGGATCTCTACCGGTCCATGATGCTGGAACGACGGGTCGTGCTGGAGCGCGCTCTTTACACCATGGGCTTAGACCATCTGTTTCTTCATCCCGGAAAACCCTATCTGGACCCGCTGATCGGTTTCTTTCTTGCTCGCAAGAGGCGTCGATGAATAAGGTCGTATCACCGGCAGGCGCCTGAAAAAAAGTCATATGATTCGTTACGCTCAATCATCTCGTGGAAATCGTGCTCGTTTCTCGTGCTCGGGTGAACACGAATCACGAACACGAACCACGATAAAGACACGCCTTGCGCCTCACGCCTTGCGCCTTCTATTGTTGCTACTCGCTTTAACGACGCTGGGCGCCGCACCGGTGGAGAAAAAGGTCAAGACGAGTAAAATCGCCGTCTCGACTCATTTGGATAAAACTGCTGTCTGGGTTGGCGACCTGTTCCACTACACCGTGAGGGCTATCCATGATCCTAACATCGAAATTGTTTTGGAACCTTTGAAAAAGGAGAGCTTGAATCTGGCGCCATTCGTGGTGCGCGAAGTTGCCGTGCGTCATAGCGCATTCGGCGCCGACAAGAAAGTTACCGAGGTTATTCTTCTACTCGCTACCTACGAGAGCGGGCAAGCCGAGCTACGAATTCCTTCCTTCGTCCTATATTACTTTACGCTCAAAGCGGGATCAGAGAAGGGTGGAGATACTCTCGCGGAATCTTTTCCCGTGCCCGCGACCCGAGTTGGCCTCCGTTCGACTTTGACCGCCGATGCCCTTAGGCCCCGTGACAGCAGAGTCATCTCGCGGGCCGGCCCCGAGCGATGGATGGCCGCCCTGGCGCTCGGTTTGGCGGGGATGATTTTTTTAGCCGTGCAATTCACCCGGCGCCTCTGGACATCGTCGTCCACGGAGAAACCCAAAACGCGACACTTGACCCGGCGGGCCAAGGCCCGAATGCTGCAGGATTTCTTGCGCGCTACTCAAACGATGGGCCGGGATTCCGCCGAAGATCAGCTGCGGTTCTATGCCGAAGTCTCCCGGTTCATGCGCGAGTATCTCGGTCAATCGCTGGAAATCGATGTCTCAAGCCTGACTCCAGATGAGGTTGCCAGCGCTTTAAAAAACCACGGGCAAGAGGGCTTGGGAGCGCCGATCAAAACCCTGCTCGAGAGATGCGAGCAGGTGCTTTACACAAGGCGGGGCGCAGATTTGGGAAGAGATTGGCGAGATGAGGTTCAAGGCGAGCTTGGCAAGTTGACCCAAAGGCTGCGCATATAAAGGCCACGACATGAAGTTTGCCCGTTTGGATCTGCTGTGGGTTCTCATTCCGCTCATCGTGTTAGTCTTGGCGGTGCGCTGGCGCAGGCCGCGGAGCTACTTCACCCACCCTCTATTGCACTATCTCAAGACGCGAATTCGCCCGGCTTCCCGCCTGGTTTATCTGCCGCGTTTCCTGGAGCTTCTGTCATTGGGATTGCTGGTCGTGGCGCTCCTGGACCCGGTGCTCCCCGCGTCGCAACGTTTCATCGCTAAAAAAGGTCTCGATATCATCATGGTCGTCGATCTCTCTTCCAGTATGCAGGAGCCCATCGACCTCAGGGGCGCGTTGGAACGGCAACGGCTGGGTATTCGGACAAAAGAAAAAGACCGGCTGGGAGCCGTCAAGGAAGCCATGGCCACCTTCGTGGAGCGGCGCCACGACGACCGGTTGGCGGTGGTCGTGTTCTCTGAAAATGGCTACGTTGTGGCGCCGATGACCTTCGATTCCGCTTACGTGCAGCGTTATCTCCAACTGGTCGACAACAAGATGCTCGCCAGCGAGGGCCAAACGGCCATCGGTGAAGGAATTCTGACTTCCCTCGACCTCGCCGCCAAGCAAGGGCGGGACGCCAAAGGAGCCGACAAAGGAAGGGTGATGATCGTTCTCACCGACGGCGAGAACAACACCGGCCGCGATGTCTATCAGGCCATCGCGCGGGCGAAGGACGATAAATTCAAGATCCATTTTATCGGCGTAGAAGTGGAAAAAGCGCGCGACGCGCCGAGGTTGATTGCGGCGGTGGAAGGCACGGGGGGGAATTACTTTGACGTGCGCGACGCGAAGCAGCTCGAGGAAGCCTACGCGAATATCAACAGAACCGAGAAGGGAACTTTTCTCGTGAAAAGCCTGGGCAAACAAGTGCCTTGGTTTTATCCCTTCGCTCTGGCTTCTCTCGGCGTCCTTGCGCTTAGCGTGGCCATCCGCGCGATCCCCTATTTTGTCGAAGTTTCGTAACGCAACGGCAAGTTCATCAGCGCAAACCTTTGCGTGTCTGCATCAAGAATGAAAGGTCGGCAAAATCCTCCAGCCGGAGCTGTTTGGCGGGCTCATTTTTGAGCTCAAGTACTTCCACAATGTGAGCGATGGCAGTCTCGCTAATATCGTTGGAGTACCATTCGCGCAGCACTTCATAATTTCCCTCAACCGCCTCTTTTCCGAGATAGCCAACATGGTTCATCGCAACCGCTAGGGCTTCCTCTTTATGGCTTCTGGCGTACTCAGTGGCCGTAACGACCGCGTTGACAACCTTTTGTATGACGTCCGGCTTCTCCTCAATCAGTGCTTGACTTGTGGCGAGACACCCTTCGGGCCAGGCGTCGTCCTTGTCCGGATAAGGTAAAAGATGAAACCCGCCTTTTTTGAGCCAGGACAGGTACTGAGGCCGCCCGAACACGGCAGCAAAGCTGGGATCGGAGAAGGCCTGCGCGCGCTCGGACAGATCTCCGGAGACAATTTCCAGATCCTGATCCGGTTGCCAACCCAGGCGCCGGCAGAGCCAGAGAACTTCGTTGCGCGACCTGCCGCCTCCCACCATCACTTTTTTATTTTTCAAACCGGAAAACGACCGAATCTCCTCTCTGGCCGCGCACGGATATCGCGAGTTGCTCGTGGCGCACAGCGCTTTTACTTTCACGCCGTGGGTAACCGCTTCCACGATGGCGCTTATCGAGGTATAGAAATCAACTTCCCCCTCGGCCAGTAATTGGACTATTCTTCGCTTCGGATCGTGTGAATGTATGCAGCGGACCTGGACGTTTTCTCTGTTAAAGAAGCCTTTTTCTTCTGCTATGTAGAAGGGGAGACCGCTCATCGAGGCGGTGCGCAAAACCAGAATCATTTTCGCTCCCTTTTTCGGTTCTTCTATTTTTGGGGGTCGGCCTTGGGAAAGCCATAAGCGGCGACGATTTTGTCCTGATATTCGCCCAGCAGCGTATAATACTCCCAGTCCACCAATGACACCTTCTTGCCTTTGATCTCCTGGCCTTGTATCGAGTTCGGCGCGTAAATGGATGCTCCGAAGGGATCAAAGTCATCGATAATTTTTTGACCTTCCGCTGTAGCCACGAATTCAATCCATAGTAACGCCGTATGCGGATTGCCACTTGTGGCGATCACCCCGAAAGGCTCGGCGGGGCGCACAGGGATCGGTTCCAGGAGCTTGTAGTGTAGCACGCCGGCGCGATCCTTTTGCTGCGCTCGCCGGATGGATTTGTAATTGCCCCCTATGAACATGGGATACTCTCCGGCAAATACGGCCATGGTCGCCCTGGTGGTGCCACGCACCCACACCGGTTGCTGGGCGGCCAGCTTGCGCGCGTAGTCGACAGTCTTTTCCAATCCCCATGCAGGCACCAGCGCCGCGATCTCTGTGGGCCTGACATCAGCGACAAACTTTTTTCCTTTGAACTCGGGTTTTAGATAATCTTCCCAGGTATTCGGTGTTTTCTCGGCAGCGATGAGGTTTTTATTGAAGCTACGCCTACGGCAAAATCCTCCAGCCGGAGCTGTTTAGCGGACTCATTTTTGAGCTCAAGTACTTCCACAATGTGAGCGATGGCAGTCTCGCTAATATCGTTGGAGTACCATTCGCGCAGCACTTCATAATTCCCCTCAACCGCCTCTTTTCCGAGATAGCCAACATGGTTCATCGCAACCGCTAGGGCTTCCTCTTTATGGCTTCTGGCGTACTCAGTGGCCGTAACGACCGCGTTGACAACCTTTTGTATGACGTCCGGCTTCTCCTCAATCAGTGCTTGACTTGTGGCGAGACACCCTTCGGGCCAGGCGTCGTCCTTGTCCGGATAAGGTAAAAGATGAAACCCGCCTTTTTTGAGCCAAGACAGGTACTGAGGCCGCCCGAACACGGCAGCAAAGCTGGGATCGGAGAAGGCCTGCGCGCGCTCGGACAGATCTCCGGAGACAATTTCCAGATCCTGATCCGGTTGCCAACCCAGGCGCCGGCACAGCCAGAGAACTTCGTTGCGCGACCTGCCGCCTCCGACCATCACTTTTTTGTTTTTCAAATCAGCAAACGAACGGATCACCTCTCTCGCTGCGCAGGGATATCGCGAGTTGCTCGTGGCGCACAGCGCTTTTACTTTCACGCCGTCGGTAACCGCTTCCACGATGGCGCTTATCGAGGTATAGAAATCAACTTCCCCCTCGGCCAATAATTGGACTATTCTTCGCTTCGGATCGTGTGAATGTATGCAGCGGACCTGGACGTTTTCTCTGTCAAAGAAGCCTTTTTCTTCCGCTATGTAGAAGGGGAGACCGCTCATCGAGGCCGCGCGCAAAACCAGAATCATTTTCGCTCCCTTTTTCGGTTCTTCTATTTTTGCGGGTCGGCCTTGGGAAAGCCATAAGCGGCGACTATCTTGTCCTGATATTCGCCCAGCAGCGTATAATACTCCCAGTCCACCAATGACACCTTCTTGCCTTTGACCTCCTGGCCTTGTATCGAGTTCGGCGCGTAAATGGAGGCTCCGAAGGGATCAAAGTCATCGATAATT
The DNA here is from genome assembly GCA_963840855.1 of uncultured delta proteobacterium. GTDB lineage: Bacteria > Desulfobacterota > Binatia > UBA9968 > UBA9968 > DATACQ01. The sequence goes on along the minus strand of CAWJBB010000079.1, from coordinate 139,064 downwards.
TTTTGACCTTCCGCTGTAGCCACGAATTCAATCCATAGTAACGCCGTATGCGGATTGCCACTTGTGGCGATCACCCCGAAAGGCTCGGCGGGGCGCACAGGGATCGGTTCCAGGAACTTGTAGTGCAGCACGCCGGCGCGATCCTTTTGCTGCGCTCGCCGGATGGTTTTGTAATTGCCCCCTATGAACATGGGATACTCTCCGGCAAATACGGCCATGGTCGCCCTGGTGGCGCCACGCACCCACACCGGTTGCTGGGCGGCCAGCTTGCGCGCGTAGTCCACAGTCTTTTCCAATCCCCATGCAGGCACCAGCGCCGCGATCTCTGTGGGCCTGACATCAGCGACAAACTTTTTTCCTTTGAACTCGGGTTTTAGATAATCTTCCCAGGTATTGGGTGTTTTCTCGGCAGCGATGAGGTTTTTATTGAAGGCTACGCCTACTTGTGTATTGGCGGTCAATGCCGCGACGTTGCGATTCTTTGGATCGAGCATCTTGGGATGGATTTGCAGCACGCCGTGTTCGGCCATCGAGAGGATATCGAACTTTTTCAGATAGGGCATATAGTCGTTATACAAATCGCTGGCCATCGAGATGCCATCCGTGTCCCTGGTCAAGCCGGCTTTGAGCTCGAGAATGATCCGCTGGTGCTCGGTGATTCCCTGTGCTTCCTCAGCGATCACATTGATGAAGGGATATTTTCTTTTAAATGCGCTGGTCATGGCTTTAATGGATTGCGGATCCAGGCCGGTCAGGATTTTGAGCTTTCCTTCCTTTTTCGCCTCAGACACGATCTGATCATGGCTCGTATAGAAGATGTAGCCCTTCGATTGCGCTTCACTCTTAATTTTACCCAGAGTGGAATCGATGGTAGCGGCGAAAGCCGATTGCCACAGACCAAGGCTGAGAGACAAGCAAGCAATCCTGCACAAGTGATACTTCATATCGAACCTCCTGGCTGGTTTTTCTAAAGCGAAAGGCGATTTAACTCTCAATCCGTCTAATCCGTCTAGTAGCCGATCCGTTTTACCACTTCCCGAGCTCTTTCGAGCTCAGGCTTAATTTCGGCGCGAGCCCATAATTTGGAAGGCCTCGCGCATCAAGTCCTGTCTAAGAACCTTCTCCAGGTTTATATTTTTTACGTCTCCCAGCGCGACCATTTCTTTGGCGTATTCCTCGAGCCCGGTTGCATAATTTGCATCTTCTTCTATGTGCACCGTGCATTGGACGCGATTGCTGAAAAATCTTCGTTCATCCTTAGAGACCCTCAGAGCCCGTCCTGATTTATCGAAGGAACGACGCACATCGGAAATCTTTGGTGGTATTCGTCCCACCGTGAACGTGTCAAACCAATTTTGCTGTCCGGTTCCTGCCAAGCGCCGGCCTGCCGTTGCACTGCGGGCTCGTTTAGGCCATCTCAGCTATATACTCACCTTTATCATCGCTGCGTAATAAATTTGCAAGATCACGTATGAGCACCGGCTTGACACTTCACCTTTGAATCTCCTAATGTCGATTTTTAAAATGACCTCAAAGTGCGTGTTGCCCGGAAAGAGGCTGCTGCTCATTTCCCTTCCGCTCGTACAATAAAATGGAGGATGATAGTGTGCGCGAGTTTGAATACGCTGCACCGACAAGTTTGCAAGAAGCCATAGACCTTTTGTCCCGAGCAAACGGCGAAGGCCGGCTGCTCGCCGGTGGAACGGATCTCATCGCGCAAATGAAGGAGAACCGCAAGAGCCCCGGCCTGGTGGTGGATGTCAAGCGTATCCCCGAATTGAATGTCCTTTGCTGCGACGAAAAGCAGGGGCTGCGGGTCGGCGCAGCAGTTTCCTGCGCCCGCATCGGCAACTTTCCGCCGGCGCGGCAGCATTATCATGCGCTGGCCGAGGCCTGCGGCTTAGTCGGCTCGGTCCAGATTCAAAATCGTGCCGCGGTTGGCGGCAACTTCTGCAATGCTGCCCCTTCGGCCGATACGGTGCCGCCAATCCTTTCTTACGGGGGGAAATTGATTATCGCCGGCCCCAATGGCTGCCGAGAGCTGCCGGCAGAGAATTTTTTTGTCGGGCCCGGTCAGGCCGTGCTCGCCAAGGGCGAAATCCTGGTTGAGATTGCTGTGCCAACGCCGCCTCCTCACTCCGGCGCCGCGTACCTCCGCTTTATCCCCCGCGAAGAAATGGACATCGCCGTAGCCGGCGTGGGATCGTTTGTGCAGTTCAGTGCCGATGGCCGGCGCTGTGAGCAGGCGCGGATTACGCTGGCAGCGGTAGCGCCCACGCCGGTGCGGGCGCGGGAGGCCGAGGAGTTCCTGGTTGGTAAAGCGCCCGATCAGGCGGCCTTCACACAGGCTGGTGAATTGGCTGCCCGGGCGGCGCAGCCGATCTCCGACGTGCGCGGCTCGGCTGCCTATCGCATTGAGTTGGTCAAAGTATTGACCCGCCGAACCCTGCAAAAGGCGTTGGAGAGAGTAAGCGAACAGGCTACGGGCTGACAGGACCTGTTCCAGCTCTGACTGCCGAGGCTGAGGAGAGTAACGTGAAACGTGAAGTCAACTTCAAAGTCAACGGCGAAAAGTACAGCGTCATTGTGGATACGCGCGAAACCCTGCTCGACGCGCTGCGCTACCGTCTTGGATTTATGGGTTCCAAAGAGGGCTGTGGCAATGGCAACTGCGGCAGTTGCACAGTGGATCTGAACGGCGCAACCGTGAACTCCTGTCTGGTGTTTGCCGTCGAGGGAGATGGGGCCGAAGTCACCACGGTGGAAGGGGTTGCAGCAAACGGCATGCTTCACCCCGTGCAACGGGCCTTCATCGAGCACGGCGCGTTGCAGTGTGGTTTTTGCACCCCGGGCTTCATCATGTCCGCCAAGGCGCTCCTGGAGCACAACCCGAATCCCACCGCGCATGAGATCCGTCTCGCCCTCGCCGGCAACCTGTGCCGATGCACCGGGTATGACAAGATCGTGCGGGCGGTTATGGCAGCGTGCCAGGCTCTCCCTAAGGTCGCATAGAAAGGAACGGAGGTGTGAATGGCTGCTGCCAAGGAGCACAGGTATCTAGGCAACCGCACTGCAAAGGTCGATGGGCTAGACAAGGTGACCGGCAACTCGCAGTTTGGCGCGGACCTGATGCTTCCCGGCATGCTCTACGGAAAAATTCTCCGCAGTCCATACGCTCATGCCCGCATCAAAAGCATAAACACCAGCAAGACCGCCGCGAGGCCTGGAGTGATGGCTGTCGTCACCGCGGCCGACTTTCCCAACTTGGCCCGAGGTACTCTGGCCTGTGTTGGCAGGCGTACCTTTGAGATGTCGTATTTGAGTCGCGTGATCATGGCGCGAGAGAAGGTTCATTTTCACGGGCAGCCCGTGGCGGCCGTTGCTGCCAGGACATTGGAGGAAGCCGAGGATGCCCTGGGGTTCATTGAAGTAGAGTACGAGCCTTTGCCTGTGGTGCTGGACCCGGATGAAGCAATGAAGCCGGAGGCGCCGCTGCTACACTCGGACCTATTCACCTTAAGCGACGGAGATCTCGCCACCAGCCCCAGCAACGTGGCGTGGCATCTCGAGTTTAAACGGGGAAGTTTGGAACGAGGTTTCGCGGACGCGGACATCGTAATCGAGCGCAGTTTTCGCACGAGGATGGTGCACCAGGGTTATATCGAACCGGAAGCTGAGTGCGCCCTGGTTGGTCCTGGCGGTCACATCACGGTATGGGCGGTGACCCAGGGCATCTTCCTACATCGAGAGGAGCTATCGGTACTGCTTCAGGTGCCGCCAAGTAAGATCAAGGTGATCCCTATGGAAGTCGGCGGCGCTTTTGGCGGCAAGGAGCACGCTCGCGTTTCGCCTGTCTGTGCAGCGCTCTCGCGAAAATGCGGCCGCCCGGTGCGTATCGCCCTTACGAGGGAGGAAGTGTTAAGGGCCACAGGACCTGGGGCTGCCACGGTGAGTACGGTCAAGATCGGCGTCAAACGGAGCGGCCAACTCACTGCGCTCCACGCTCGCTACGCTTACAGCGGGGGCTGCTATCCTGGCGCGCCGATCAATCGAGCGATCTGGGCGGCAGTGGCACCCTATCAGATTCCCAACTTCAAGGTGGAAGGTTACGATGTCGTGACCAACAAACCCAAATCTGTGCCTTATCGCGCACCGGGAGGCGCTGCTGCGACCTACGCTATCGAGACGACGATGGACGAAGTAGCTCGGAGTCTTGAAATGAACCCGCTGGAGTTGCGGAAGAAAAACATCTCGCGGGCCGGAGACCCTGCGCCTGCCGGAGGGACCTTCGATGCAATCGGCTTTGAGAAGATCCTTGCGACGATCGAGGATCACCCATGCTGGACGACTCCACTGGTGGGGAAAAACCAAGGGCGCGGCTTTGCCCTAGGTTTTTGGCCCTTGGGCTCTGGGCAGGCCCATTGCCAAATCACGCTTGTCAGCGATGGCACGGTTAACCTCACCGTGGGCTCGGTAGATCTCTCCGGCACGCGCACCGGATTTGCGCAGATCGTTGCAGAGGAGCTGGATATTTCTCTTGAAGAGGTGCGCGTGGTTACCGCGGATACGGATACGGCCGGTTACACGGACGGTAGTACGGGCAGTCGCCTCGCTCACGACATGGGTACGGCGGTCAACTACGCCTGCCAGAATTTGCTCGCCGAACTGAAACAACGAGCGGCGACGAGCTTGGAAGCGCCTGCCGAATTGGTCGAATACAGAGAAAAGCGGTTCTCGGTGAGGGGTTTGCCAGATAGGTCAGTAAGCCTCGCGGAGCTGGCGCTGGCGAGCCTCAAAGGCGGCAGTGTGATCGTGGCGCATGGTCAGGTCACGCAACTCCAAATGGCGCCAGCCACCGCCGGCCACGTGGTTGATGTTGAAACGGACCCAGAGACCGGCAAAGTCAAGTTGCTGCGTTACACAAGCTTTCAGGACGTGGGATTTGCTTTGAACCCGTCGATGGTAGAGGGGCAGATGCAGGGAGGCGCCACCCAGGGCATCGGTTGGGCGCTTAGCGAAGAGTATATATATGACAACAATGGCGCGATGAAAAATGCTACTCTGCTGGACTACCGCATGCCCACTGCGCTGGACGTTCCGCCGCTGGACTGCGAGATTATTGAAGTCCCTGCGTCTGCGGGCGCCGGTCCTTACGGCGTGCGCGGCGCAGGTGAAATGGGCATCGTGATACCGCCCGTGGCCATCGGTAACGCCATCGCTCGTGCCACGGGAGTCCGGCTTACAGAGCTACCGATGACCCCGGAGCGCGTCTTCTGGGCGATCAAGGGAGAAATGACTGAATAGGTTTTCGGCGAGGAACGAAGAACATCGGAGGGAGAGATGAGGTCAACAAACAGACTCGGGTTAAAATTGCTTTCGTTGGGATTTCTCACGGTCATTATTCTGTGCTCATCGACCCACGCCTTTTCCCAGACTGCCTTTTATCAAGGCAAGATCCTTACTATCCTCTCGGCAAGCCCAGCCGGCGGCTCGGGAGATTTAAGGATCAAAGCGGCTGTCCCTTTTCTGCGCAAGTATATCCCCGGCAATCCGACTATCGTGATCGACTATATGCCAGGGGGCGGCGGCCGGAAGCTTGCCAATCATTTATTTAGAATGGCTCAGCCGGATGGCTTGACCATTGGCAGTCCCGGCTCCGGGTTTGCAGGCGAGGCGATTTTGGGGGAGACCGGCGTCCAATACGATATCGACAAATTCATTTATCTCGGTACATCAGACACCGGAGTCAATTACGTTTTTCATACCGCCAAGGCAGCCGGTCTAGATACACTGGAAAAGCTTCGATCAGCTCCGGGCGTGAGAATCGGAGCCCAGTCTATCGGTCATGACACCTACAATCGAGCCCGTATTTTTGCCTGGCTTCTAGGTCTCAAAGAGCCAAAGTTCATAGTTGGCTATGGCGGCCTTGAGCACGTTGCCGCTATCGCTCAGGGGGAAATTGATGCGCTGGCGTACCCAACCAATACTATTCTTGTCCGGTCGCCTGATTGGCTCGAACAGGGAAACATGCACTTCCATGCGATTTGGCGGATTCCCAGAGATTTCCGCATCCGTCATCCCGCCTTTGATAATTTGCCCGCAATAGAAAATTTTGTGAAAAATGAGAGCGAGAGAAAGGTTGTTTTACTGCATTACAACCTTCGCTACATCGGTTATCCCTATATTCTGCCGGTTCGAACGCCAACGGAGCGGGTGAAAATTTTGTCAGAGGCGATGCGCAAGACATTTCGCGACCCCGACTTCGCAGTGAACTTGAAAAAATTGATCGGCGTTGAGCCCGATCCACTATTTCCCGAAGAACAGGCAAAGGTGATCGGTGAAATTCCGCGGGATCCCCAGGCCATTGAAATCTACAGGAAAATTATTGGCGGCGGACCTCTACCGCCGCGCTGATTAAGTTCTTGAGACGCTACATTAGATCGTGTTTCGCTGGTGACCGGAGCAAGGTGAACTGCCCAGATCCCAGCGACTCGCCGGCACTATACCGCGGGAGTCGAACTGCTCTACGGTCGCCGCTCGTGTACGCGTCTTCCGAGGCACCGCCTTACGGAGCGGGATGAATCGCCACACGCCAGGTATTCAGTTTGCCCACATCCTGGCCGGCGCCATCTGATACGCTGAGCCGCCAGGTCCCGTTGATCGGTTGTCCTGCAAGGTTCACGAGCGCGGCGGTGGTGGCCGTGGTGTAGGTCGTCACCACGTTATCAGCGGATCCGCCCATCTGATCTTGGAGGATCACCTCCGTGCCGGCCGGCGAGCGCAAGCTGATGCGCAGATCGGCGATATACGTGTGGGTAATATCCACGGACACTTCCACGCTGCCGACATTGCCGGTAGCGTTGGTGGAAAGATTGCGCTGGATCCCCACCGGGTTGTTATCGGGGATGTGTGTGCCTGGTGCCTCTTCCAACACGACCTGCCCTTGCGGCTGCCCGGAGGTTGTGAACTCCAGCGCCCAACGATTGAGCCTGCCAACATCGGCCGCCGCCAGATCCTGGACAGACAGACGCCAGTCACCCTTTGCGCTGTGGCTGTGGAGCGTTGCCAGGGCCTGCAGCTTGGACTCATCGAACGTCTGCTGAATGTGATCCGCGCTGTCGCCCTGGTTCCGTTCATGCAAACGGATCTCATCGCCCCACGGAGCCTGCAAAGTGACCCGCAAATCGCCGCGGTACGTGTGAGTGATGTCGAGCATGATCTTTACGCTGGCGATGACGGCGTCCTGAGCGATCGTGATGGTATCGGTTATTCCTCCGGCGGTATTGTCCGGAATGCTGCGCCCAGGGGTAGACTCGCCCCGGATGGTCTGCGTGCCGGCGCTATCTTCGAACAGCCTGGTGCGAAACCGCATCATGTCTCCCGGCGCACTGATCTCAAAGATGTCCAGATTGGACGCCGTGCCATCCCACCATTTACTGCCGGGAGAAGTCGAATCAGCAAAGCGCAAATTTACCTGCCCATACAGATCGGTGGCATCCCCGTAGTGGTGCCGGGAGGTCTCCAGGCGAAAATTTCCATCCGCCTGTTTCAACGAGAGCTCGTAGTGTTGACTGGCAGTCATTTGTTCGTTGTTGTTGCTGCCATCTTCGTCCACATGCCAAATCGCGAGTCCCTCGTCCGGCAAGGAAACGTCTCGGCCGCTCTTGCGCCGGTTTTCAACGATGAAGTATTCGCCGCTGTTCTTTGAAAACATTGCGAAGTCGTTCTGGCCTGAGGCGAGGTCGACCTGCTGATCGTGTTGAATCGCGGTTACATTTCTCGCCCAGCCCGACAGCCGTTTCAGGTAGGCGGAAATATGGACGGGGTTCTTTTCGTCGATGTTGCCGCCGGCGCACATCAGGCAATAGGCGCCCACGCCGCTCGACTCGCTGCCGTAGTCGTACAAATCCGGATAGTCGCACAACATATGGCCGTTCTCGTGGCAGAAGGTGCCGAGAGAGAGCTGGTGGCTCATGTCGGTGAACTGGTAGTCAAAGGCAGACTTGCCGGGCGCCAGCGCGACGGGCGTCGCCAGATGCCATGCATGCGGCCACAAACCTTCGGCCCAGTTGTTGACGACCTCACCGGCATAGTAGACGTTCATGGCGTAGACAAAACCGCCGCTATCGGCGGTCAACGGCGTAAAGTCGAAGTTGTTGGCCTTCAGATGAGTGAGAGCCTCGACGATTAGCTCCCGGGCGCGCACACCTTGCTCGATATTGGGGTCGGTGTAATGCGACTTGGGATGTTGGGCCCGGTAGTAGTCGGCAACGATATTCGTATAACGGCAGCGGCCGATGGAATTATCGCGGAAATAGTCAGAGACGGAGCCGCTGTTACCGAAGCCTGAATATCCCGGCTGGTTGCAGAAGTTGTCAACCTCGTTTCGGGAAATAGTCCCGGGTTCATCGGAGAAATCGATCAACAGACAGAGCCCGACAAAATCCCCGACGGTTGCGCGTTGTGGGGGCGCGGTGAGGGGTCCTCCGAGCGCGCGTGCCGCTCTCGCTAAGCTCTTGCGCTGCTCGCGGCGCCGATCGCAGCGCCGGCCACCCAGTCGCATCGCTCCCTCGGATCCTCGTGCCCGAGCGGCCTCGCGGTTGATCCGCAACCCGGGCCGTACCGGGGCCCGCGCGCCATCCAGGTTGCCCTGAGGGCCGGGAGCCCGTTCCAGCCTAGTTCCGTCGTTCGATAGCTGGGCAATTTCGAAGAACCCGGTGCTGGGGTTCTTGACCACGGTGTAGCCGTCAAGGGTTTCGAACACCGCATAGTGTTGGTCGCCCCAGCCGCGTACCTGGATTTTAGTTCCGTCAGGTTGAGTGAACGTGAAGGTCTTACCATTGAAGGGTGAAGCCATATACTGCCTCCTATTCGGGAATATAATTTACGACAAAGTTTATCGCAGCAAATTGCGCGGTGAAGCCGTCAATCACTTTTTATACAGCAATGAATGTGCCATCCGCGCGTCAGCGAACATATCACGCATGCCTGCGTTAGTGGGCAGAAATCAATGCTAAAAATTACGAATCGGCTCAGACTTGAGCGCTTAGCATGAGCACCCTGTGTATACGATGGGATACGCAGGTGTAACCTTTGTTAACTTGCTATTGCGCAATTGTCGACCAGCGTGGCACTAAAAAACCTCCGGTCGCCCTTCGACCAGGCTCAGAGCCCGTGGGGCAGAGACCCATTGACTTCGCTACGGAAGGATTGCGCCTCGCTCTTTGCGTCAATCGCAACTGCGGAATCTGGGTTCAAAGAGCTGGCTTAAAATCGAAGGTTATGCCCGGATACAGGCCACCGAGCGCCCGCTGCCGATATCACGGAGCTCAGGCACCACGCGCCGGCATTCCTCGACGGCGATGGGACAGCGCGGATGAAAGACGCAGCCGCTCGGCGGATGCATGGGACTCGGAATCTCGCCTTTGAGCGGCACCCGTGCGCGCTTCGCTTCGAGCACCGGATCGGGGATGGGAACAGCCGCCAGCAGGGCTTGGGTGTAGGGATGCAGGGGATTCTCGTAGAGATCTTTCTTCGAGGCGAGTTCCATGATTCGCCCCAGATACATGACCGCCACTCGATCGCTCATATGTTTCACAACCGCCAAGTCGTGGGCGATAAAAAGATAGGTGAGCGCGTACTGCTTTTTTAGTTTCATCAGCAGATTCAAGATCTGCGCCTGAATGGAAACATCCAACGCCGACACGGCCTCGTCGCACACGATGAAGCTTGGTCTGGGGGCCAACGCGCGCGCGATGCCCACGCGCTGGCGCTGGCCGCCGCTCAATTCATGGGGGTAACGATCGAATAATGCCGGGTCCAGACCGACGGCGGTAAAAAGCTCGGCAGTTCTTTCCCGGTATGCCTTTTTGTCAAAAACCACCCTATGAACCATCAGTAGTTCGCCGACGATGTTACCTATGCTCATGCGCGGGTTGAGGGAGCTATAAGGGTCCTGAAAGACGACCTGCATCTGTTTGCGAATTTTTCTGAGCTCTCGGCCATGGAGCGCCAGGAGATTGCGCCCGGCAAAGTAAATTTCTCCCGCCGTGGGCAGCTGCAGACGCAAAATACATCTGCCGACGGTGGTCTTGCCGGAACCAGTCTCGCCAACCAAGCCCAGCACTTCGCCGCGATTGATCGTCAGGCTGACATTGTCGACGGCTTTCAACTCGCCCTTGGCGCGCTGGAAGACGATACCCCGGTTCACCGGGTAATACATTTTTAAGTTGCTTACGTCGAGTAAGACTTCTGGAGAATTCATGACCGAGGCCCAGCCGCTTCGGGTGCTAAACCACCGACCCGCTCGCTCTCCCAACAGGCTGAAGTATGGCGCACGGCGATCTCTTGTAAGGGCGGCTGTTCGATGGCGCAGTGGCGCACCGCCCAGGGACAGCGCGGGCGGAAATTGCAGCCCTGCTTCGCAACTCTAAGGTCCGGAGGCTGACCTTCAATGGTCCTGAGTTCGCCGTCGACCTGGCGGTCCAGCCGGGGCACCGATTCGAGCAGACCCCAAGTGTAAGGATGCCTCGGGTTTCGGTAGATTTCCCGGGCCGTGGCACTTTCGACGATCTCGCCTCCATACATGACGTTGACGCGATCGGCGTAACGCGCCACGATGCCGAAGTTATGGGTGATCAAAATGACCGACGTGCCGAACTCGCGGGTGAGTTGCTTGATCAGATCGAGAATCTGCGCCTGAATCGTTACATCCAATGCCGTCGTCGGTTCATCGGCGAGGAGAAGTTTGGGCCGGCAGCTAAGCGCCGCGGCGATCATCACCCTTTGGCGCTGGCCGCCGCTAAACTGATGCGGGTAATCCGACAGACGGCTTTCGCCGTCCGGGATGCCGACCTTCGCCAAGAGCTCTAGGGCGCGCTCGCGACACGCCGCGCGGTTCAGGCCCAAGTGAAGTTCCATCGCTTCCGTGATCTGCCGGCCGATGGTGAGGACGGGGTTTAAGAATGTCGATGGCTCCTGAAAAATCATACTGATGTCGCGGCCGCGTATGCGGCGCATCTCTTCGGCGCCGAGCTTGAGCAGATCGCTGCCCCGAAAGATGACTTCGCCTGCGACGATGCGCCCCGGCGGATCGGGAACGAGGCGCATCACGGACAGCGCTGAGACGCTTTTGCCGCTGCCGCTTTCGCCAACGAGCCCCATGGTCTCGCCTTCCTCAAGATCGTAACTGACACCGTCGACGGCGCGCACGACACCGGTCGCAGTGTAAAAATGAGTGGTGAGGTTGCGTACCTGGAGCAGGCTCATAGTCAAGTTGCGATTTTCCGGTTTCAGATCTCGGGTTGGACTCTCAACTCGAGATGCCATTAATCTTCCTTTCCGGCGAAGCGCGGATCCATCGCGTCCCTGAGCCCGTCACCCAGGAGATTGAAGCTGAGCAGCGTGACGAAAATGAACAGACCCGGGATGAAAACCAGCAGCGGGGCGGTAAAGTAATACGCCGAGGCGTTGCTGAGAAGATTGCCCCAACTCGACAGTGGCGGAGCAATTCCCAAGCCCAAAAAACTCAGCGTCGTTTCCGAACGGATCGCCCGTCCCGCATCGAGGGTGGCGGAGACGATGAGCGGCGCCATGGTGTTGGGCAGCAGATGGCGGGTAAGAATCCGTACATCTGAAATCCCGCCGGCGCGCGCCGCGTCGATGTACGGCTGGGCTTTGACGCTCAGGACCACGCCGCGCGCGAGGCGCGCCACATCGGTCCATTCCAGCAATACCAGAACCATGATCAGGTTGAACATGCCGCCGCCAAGAACCTTCGAGAGCACGAGCAGAACGGCAACGCGCGGCAAACTCTGGGCAATATCGACCACGCGCATCATGAGATTATCGGCGGCACCGCCAACGTAACCGCTGGCGCAACCAGCGAAGCCGCCCAGGAGCATGCTGCTGAGCGCAACGCTAAATCCTACGGCCAGAGAGACCCTGCCACCATGAAGAACCCGGGTGAAGACGTCGCGCCCCAGCTCATCGGTACCAAAAGGATGATGCCAGGAAGGCGGAAGAAAGCGCTCCTGGAGCGAAACCTGATCGTAGCGATAGGGAAGGATCTCAGGGACGACGACGACTGCGACGACCAGAGTGAGCAAAAAATACCAAGAGACCATCGCCAGGCGGTGTTTCTTAAAGCGTCTCCAGACCCCAGCCCAATAGCCCGTCGCGCGCGCCGCGACGGCCACGTGAATAAACTCCGGTCCTTCAATGCCGAGGCTTGACTGCATCATCACTTAGCGCGTCAGACGCGAACCGTTCAACCGCTTACGCTCTGTTCAATCGCTTCGCTCTGTTCAAACGGTTTAAATAGTTTGAACTGTTTTGAACTCTGTTTTCATCTTCCGTTACGTGTAGCGAATGCGCGGATCCAGCCAGGCGTAGAGAACATCCGCTATCAAGTTGGCGAAGATGACGAATAACGACATGAGCAGGAGAATGGCCATGGCGAGGGGGTAATCGCTGCCCATGATGGAGTCAAAGAGAAGCTTACCCATGCCCGGATAGCCGAATACGGTTTCAATTACCGTCGAGCCGCCGATGAGGCGAGCCAAAGAAAGCGCGCTCACCGTGACCACCGGGATCATGCTGTTTTTCAACGCGTGGCGAACGAGAATCGTTTGCTCGCTGAGTCCTTTTGAGCGCGCGTTGGTGATGTAGTCCTGGCGAACGACTTCCAGCAGGCTCGAGCGCATGTATCGAGTCGTCGAGGCAGTCTCAGAGACTGCCAGTGTGACCACCGGCAATACCAGATGTTGCGCCCGATCGTGAAAAATCTCCCAGCCGCTCCCCGCCAGATGAGCGCTTGCTACGCCACTCGCGGGAAACCACTGGAGATAGACGGAAAACACAATGATGAGCGTGAGCCCCAACCAAAAGCCTGGAACAGAGAAACCGAAGAAGGCAAACCCCATGGCACCGTAGTCGAGCAGCGAGTAGGGATGGCGCGCGGAATAAGCGCCAATCACGATGGCGAGCGTCTTGCCAAGGACAAACGCCGTAACGGTAAGAATGAGCGTGTTCCAGAGCCGTCCGCCGATCAATTCCCACACCGGCAGATGGTATTCCTTAGAATAGCCAAAATTGCCGTTCAGTACTTGCCAGAGCCATTTGAGGTAGCCGATATGAATCGGATCGTCCAGGCCGTAAAGTTCGCGCAAGCGTTGATATTCCTCAGGGGTCATCTTGGGAAGCTCCTCAAGCATGCTCCGCAGTGGATCTCCGGGCATGCTCGTCAGGGCGGCGAATATCAGGAGCGAAAGGAAGAAGAGGAGCGGGATCATCTGCAACAAACGGCGCACGATATAGTGGATCATGAGTCCTCAAAGAACGAGCGAGAGATACGTCAACCTGCCATTACGGATTTGATTGCGCTGTCCCGCCGCGCGCGCTACTACTCCCCGGGAGGGCAAAGCGCCACGCGTCTACATGCCGCGCGCGTTCAACCATTCGAGGATATGCCGGCAGGTCTCGAGCAAGACTTCCTTTTGTCTCCGGTAGTAGTGGGTTGCGCCTTCTGCCCAGTAGAGTGATTTATCCTTCGTTCCAGCCGCCTCAAAAATCCGCGTGGCGCGGCTCATGGGCGAGCGGTCCGCCGTCCCCTGGGTGATAAGCAGCGGAACGCTGATGCGAGCGATGTGTTTTAAGGTATCGGCGTTGGAGGTGGTGCTTCCCCATTGGGAAAGCCACGATCGGAGCGAGCTGAAACGCCCCTGGGCCTTGGGCGCGTAGTTGAGCGCGAAAGTATCGTCGCCCCGGTTATTACCGCGGCTGCGCCGATTAGGCTCAATGGAAAGATCGAGATAGAGCGGGTCCGCCTCCGTGCGCCAGACGATAAAGGGCAGGTCCCTGGTTACAGGATGATTGCGCTTTTGCGATTCTGCCAATTTTAGTATCGCCCAAGCCGTGATTTTTTTTTGCCGCGCTGCCTGCGCGTTACGATAGCGCGATAAAAATTCGTTTGAGTATGGTGGTCCATTGGTGGGGTTAAACATGTCGAGATCGGGGTCGGTTGCGAATGGATCGTTTTCGTCGACAACGGCGGGGTCGATGCGCTCGGCCAGGGATTGGTGTCTTCCCAAATGAGCGCCCGAAGTGATGAGCGCGTCCGCCTGCGGCAGCGCGGCCGTCGTTAAGTCCGGTGGATCGCCCGCCGGCGTGGCTTTCACAGTGGGGGCTTCGGCCTGGCTCTGGTAAAAACTCATGAGCGGGCCGCCGCCACTGTGGCCGAACAGGACAACTTTGCGGCAGCCCCAATCGCGCAGAAATTTGACGCCCGCGGCGATGTCCAACATAATCTCTTCCATGATCAGCGTGCTATCGTCTCCGGCGAAGCGCGAGCGCAGCCGCAATGCCGCCAACCCCACCTCGCCCAGCCCTTCGATGCTGAAGTGGCGCAATCCGTGGCTGGCAGGATGCATCGAGAGGACCCCAGTGGTAGGTCGCTTGTCTCCCTTCCAGACCAGCGTGCCGTTGATGCGAGCGCCGTCCTGGGACTTGAGGGTGACCAGCTCACTCTGCAGTTCCGTGTCAAAGACGCTGCGGTACATAGATTACCCCAAAAGAAAATCCCCCTTATTGACTAAACCCCCTCGCTCTCAACCAATCAGAAGTGATTGCCATGGCTTGCTGCAGATGCTCGGGGCTGCTCTCGAACCAGTGGCTCGCTCCTTCAACATACTCAAGTTTTTTGTCCGTGGTCGTGGCCGCCTGGTAGACTGCCCCTGAAAGATCCCCGCCGTGGTCCGCCGTTCCTCCGAGCACTAGTAGCGGCGCTTTGACTAGGGCGATATGGCGCAGGGTGTCGGCGTTGGCTGTGGCGTAATAAAGATGCGAGAACCAAGATTTGAGCGTTATGAAAGGTCCCTCGCGGCCCCGCTGCGCAGTATAGTTGAGGGTGTAGGGATCCCCCCATAGAGTCCCGGTGCGCATGCCGGATTTGAAATTCACGCGGTCTAAGAACCTCGGGTTGGCCATGGTTCGATACAGAACGAAGGGCAAATCGTGGATACCCTTGTGCGCTCTTTCTTTGACCTGTTGAAGTTTGGCGCGCGCCCAATCGGCGATGCGATCGCAACGGGCCCGCTGCGCCTTGCGATAGGTCTCCAAGAAGGCGGGAGAATAGACTACCCCGCCATTCTTAATTTCGTAATTTGCCGGATTGTACATGTCCAACGATGGGTCCAGCGAGAACGGGTCAGACTCGTCAGTGACCGAGGGGTCGATCCGTTGGGTGAATTCGACATGTCTCCCCAAGTGGGAATTGGTGATGATGATACCATCGGCTTGTGGCAGCGCCGCTCTGGTGAGGTCCGGCGGATCGCCGGCCGGCGTAGATTTGACGGTGGGGCTTTCGGCCTGGCTCTGGTAAAAAGCCATGAGCGGGCCGCCGCCGCTGTGCCCGAACAGAGCGACTTTTTGGCAGCCGCGCTCGCGCAGAAACCTAACTCCGCCGGCAATGTCGAGCATGATTTCTTCCATGGTCATAGTCGAGTTGTTGCCGGCAAAGCGGGATTTTAGCCTGAGCGCCAGAAATCCTTGCCGGGCCAGCGGCTCGAGCTCAAAGTGCTTGAGCCCCGAGCCATCGGGATGCATGCTTAGAGTTGCGCCCCTTGGCCTTGATTGAGCATCCCACACGAGCAGGCCATCGAGGGCGTGGCCATCGTCGGTGCGGACTGCGACGATCTCCTGCTCAAGCTGGTTATTTGTCATCGTTCAATCCGTTTGTCTGACCTATTCAATAAAGTCCCATTCAAAGGCGTTCCACGACGCCGCATTGTCGCCGCCGGTGCCGAGGCGCGGCCCGGCCTTTTGCAGCCCTTTGTGGACCGTGACGATCTCCGTGTAGTTGTAGAGCGGCAGCACCGGAATCTGCTCGGCAAAGCGAATGGCGATCTCCGCCAGCAGCTGGTTGCGCCGTTCGGCGCGCAGCTCTTTTTCCCATCGGTCGATGAGATCGTCCGCGCCGCTCCAGCCGCTTTCATTCTGTTGAATCCATTGATTTTCCGGCTTGGGCGTGGCTCGGCTATGCCATTGCTCGGAGAGGTCATCGAGTTCGAGATTATGCCTGGTGTAGCGCAACCCCTTCCAGCGATTGCGATGATCGGGGTCGTTAAGGATGCGATCGCGTTCGTTCGCCGGAGTCGCCATTACGCCGATTTTTTTCCAGTAATCGCTCACTACCGCCTGAACGTTGATTTCCACTGTGTTGTCCGAGGCCACCTCGAAGCGAACGGCAAATCTCTCGCCCTTGTCGTTGACTAGGACGCCGTCCGAGCCCTTCTTCCAGCCCGCTTCCTGGAGCAATTTCGCCGCAAGGTTTGGGTCGTAAGCGTAACGTCGAAGCTTGTCCTTCACCAGCGGCCACACGTTCACGTGACGCTCGGCCGCGAGGCTGTGCGCCACCGGTTGGGCGCCCTTGAAGAGGGTTTTGACCATGGTCTCCCGGTCGATGCCATGGAGCAGGGCGCGGCGCACTCGAATATCTTTGAGCCAGGGCTCGGAAATCGTGCTCGGCGCGATGCGGGCAAGACCCGCCGAGGTGAAATACACTTTTCCCTGTCCTTTGCCTTCCCACTGCTCGCGCAAGACTAGTCCCTGCTCGACGTCCATTGCGCGCACCGAGAAATGGCCCTGGCCGGCAAGTATATTGGCGACCACGGCGTTGTCGTCCTCGATAGACTTCCAGGTGATGGTATCGATCTTTGGCCGGCCTAGAAAGTACTGATCGAAGGCTTCGAGCAGAATCTGATTGCCCTGGCGCCAATCGACGACCTTGTAAGGGCCCAAGCCGACGAACTTCGAGGTGTGGTAAGGAAGGCGATTAAAACCTTTGGGATCTTTCCGATAATCCTTCTCCAGCAGATGGCGCGGCAGCGGAAAGAAATTGCCCTGGAAGAGCTCATTGGCAAGGGGGAAACTGTCTTTCCAGGTGAGCACGAGGGTATAGGGATCCGGCGCCTCGACCCTTTCCATCTTCTGCTCGAAGGTCCGCGTGCGGTAATTTACACTTGGGTCCAGCGCGACTTGCCACCCGAAGACATAATCCTGCGCCGAAAAATCAGCTCCGTCGTGCCACTTGATATTCTTACGCAGCTGCCAAACCGTGCGCATGCGTCCGTCCTTGAGCAGTTCCCAGGTGCCCTTGTCTAATGACGGGACCTCCGTGGCGAGGAGCGGCTCGTGCTGCGTTTTCCAATTCGTCGCCGTCACGAGCGCGGACATGGTGAGGCCGCCGACAACCTCGGTTCTGCGTACCCCCAGTTTGGTGAACGCCGTCATCGGCCGGGCTTCGATGAAAACGATGTTTTTGGTTTTTTTCTGCGCCGCCCGGGTTGTTTGCGGCCGTTGGGCGTCGAGCATCAACCCTGCCGCAGCGGCGCCGGAGTAGGTTAGAAATTGCCTGCGGGTTATGTCTTTAGCCCTTCCCATTCTGGGCATTTTCCGTAACCTCTCTTTCTCTAAGCCATAACCACTTAGCCGGCCGTGGTTATCGGCTTCAGCGCTCTCGTACCCAAGCGAATTGCACCGGTTTCCGTCACCACCACATGTTCGCCGATTTGCACGGAGCGGTTTTTTGCCCCGATGTCCGAAACGACTTCGCGTCGCATCACGATTGTCGGCTTAAGGTCGAAGGTCATGCCGGGTTGAAGCACAACGTCCATGTCTTCTCTGGTCGTCGGCCCGACGCGTGGCCGCTGGCTGCCGATGCCGCTGCTGTGCAGCAGGACTCCGCCGGGCGGCTCTGCGCCGACCTCTCGGGCCAACTCCGTGTAGCGCGCCATGAGTTCTCCGGTGGTGGTTTTGCCGGGGCGAATCGCTTCGACCACTGCGATAAAAATCTTAATCGCAGCCTGGATTCCGGTTTCATAGTACGAATATCCAGGCGTCGCCGCGCTGCCGATAAAAAGTGAGTGGTTGATTTGCGCCCGATAGCCCTGATAATTGGCCGAGATCTCCTCGCTGAGAATCTGTCCCACTTGCACAGGGTCCGCGGTGGGCGCGCCCAGGGTGCTATTCCCTCCCTTGTTGAGGGCCATCGACAGCCTTGTGGGTAACTCGCCGGTGCTAAGAAACAGCTGAATGTAAACCGGATACCAGATGTCGGCCTGGCGCGTCGCCGTACGCGCCGCTTGCACCAGAGTGATAATGGCTTTTTCATTGGCCGCGACAATGTTGCGCAGCACTGCGATCTCTTCCGGGCTTTTGATCATGCGCAGCCGATGAAGGATATCCGTGGCGACAAAATTTGCTTGGGGCAGGGCGCTGCGCACCCGATCGAAAGTGGTAAAGGGGATCAACCCTTCAGGATCGAAGCGAACGCCGGTCAGCTGGGCGACTCCCACGCGGCCGCGCTCGAGGTCGAGCTCCTTGAGCGCGAGAATAACGGAGTCTGACATGTTCATCGATGAGACGCGGAAATTTTGTTCTTGGAGCCAGCTCTGGGCGCCCAACCAAAAACCCTTTACTCTCTCGGACTCGACAATTGCAAGAATGGGTTTGGCTGGATCGCGCGCGAAAACTACCCAGGCCTCCCTGGTCCGGCCGCCGACTTGCGTGAGATAGAGCGTATCGCCTTCTTCCAGCCTCGCCGGCGCGATGAGGCCGTCCAAGTTCTCCGTCGCCATTGTCTCGCGTACTCGCGACCAGCGCCGGTCGCGTTCGGCGAGAGAAAAAACGGGGCGGGGAATCTGTTCAGGAATACTGTCAGGCATGATCCTACGTCGCCTCCGTCGCCAGGGGCTCTAACCTTCTCTTGCCGAGCCGCAGCGCGCCTTTTTCCGTGATCAGATAGTGCTCGCCGATCTGCACGATGCGGTTTTCGCGGCCGGTATCTTGGATGACGCTCCGTTTCATCCGCAAGGCGGGCTTAAAATCGAAGGTCATGCCCGGCACAAGAATAATATCGGAATCGCCGCGTGAGTTTGCCGGACCGAGGCGCGGCCGGGAAAGATTGCCGATGCCGCTGCTGTGGAGCACGACGCCGGAGCGATCATCGGCGTTCATTTTTTCTACGATCAAGGCGTACTGATCGACGAGTTGGCCACAGGTAGTTTTGCCCGGCACGATGATGGCGATGGAATCATTGAGCGCCTTGAGCGCCGCTTCCATCGTTGTCTTGTAATAATTGAAGCCCGGCGTGCTCGGCCCGCCGACGAAGATCGAGTGATTGACCTGGGCGCGGTAGCCCTGGACCGTAGCATCGATTTCCTGGCTGATGATTTGTCCGGGCTTCAACGGGTCATCGACCGGCGCGCCAAGGGTAGCATTGGAAGGCTCGTCGAGCGCGATGGAGAGCCGCGTAGGATCTTCGCCGGTCTCCGCAAACAACGCCGTAAAAGTTGGCAACCAAATGTCAGCTTGGGTTTTGGCGGGCAGACGGGCTACCCGAGCAATTGTCTCGATGGCCTTTTCTCCCGCGGCAACGCAGCGCCGGATGGCTGTGTGCTCCTCCGCGCTCTTGACCATCGCCGGCTCATCGATAGGACCGGAATCGGCGCCCCATTTCTCGATGCCGACAAACTGAACTCCGGGCAACGCCGTCTTTAGATTTTCCAAGAAAGTAACTGAAACAACGCCTTCGGGATCAAAGCGGCTGCCGGTAAGCTTGGCGACGCCGATGCGTGCGCCAGGTTTATCGAATCCCAAGGACTTGAGCTCCTCGGCAACGGGCTTGGAACCTTCGCCATCGTTGATGACCAGCTTGCCGTCAGCAGTCCATGACACGAGTCGCTTCGACCAGAAACTCTTGTTCCGGCCTGAGCCGGTAAAAGCAAATACAGGCTTGGAAACATCGCGCGGAAAGATGACCTCGGCGGAACCGCCGCGGCCGCCGATCTGGGTGAGGTAACGCGGATAGGCCGTGTCGCCGTTGCCCGGGGCGAGCAGGGCATCCAGATTCCATTGCGGCTTGGTCATGATGCGGCGCACGGCTTCCCACCGCCGGTTGCGCTCGGCAACCGTAAATACCGGCTTTGAAACAATGGTTCCTGCCGCTTTCGGGTCCAAGCTCTGGGCGTGGAGCTTTGAGTCGCTTACCATTTGAACCAACGGCAAGCTGAGTCCGCAAAGAGAAATGTTGCGCAGAGCTGCGCGCCGAGAAATTTTTTCACCGAGAAATTCGCGGAAGCTTTGTCGAGCCACTTTTATTGCGCCTCCGATCCATTGGATGGTTCTCAACCTCCAACGGCGATGATACTCATTCTGGGTGAACCCTTAGCCAGTCTATATACTCCGCCACCCCTCGCTCGAGATCGTATTGAGGTCGGTAACCCACATCTTTCTTGATCCGGTCTATGTTCATGTAAGCGTTGGGTCGATGACGAGGCCCGGTTCCGGACTGCAGTTCGATCTGCGTGTGCGGCGCTAGTTTTTTTACGGCTTCGGTAAACTCCCGGTACTTGATCGGTCCTTCGCCGGCGATGTTGTATATCCGGTGTGAAAGTTTGTCAGCCATCTGGAGGAGCTGAATGGCCGTCGCGCAATCCTTCACGTAGAAAGCGCCGACCTCGTCGTCCTCGTGCGGCGCTCCACCTCGAGCGCCTTTAAAGTCAGCCGGGACTCCTTTGACCGCGGCGTGACATATTCGGCTCGTCGGAGCCGCCAAGCTGTGGTAGAGCGGTCCATAAGGAGTGCCAATCCGGAGCATGACAATCTCAAGGCCGGTCCGCGACGCATAGTGGGTTGCCAATATCTCCATGGACTTTTTGAATGTCTCTGTAGGGTTTCCGGATTGGATCGGTAGCAAGGCATCCTCTTGGAACGGACCCGCCGGGAGACCGGCATAGACGGCCACTGAGCTTGCGAGGCTGACGCGGCGCACGTCGCAAAGTCTTGCGGCCTCGAGGACGTTGATCCAACCTGCGACGTTGACTCTGTAATCCTCGGCTGCGGACAGAGCGGCCAACCCCGGCACCGCGAGGTGAACAATTCCCGTAATTTTGTGCCGGCGCGCCAGATCGATCACATCGTGAGCGCTGGTGACATCCAGCTTCTCGATGAAAGCGCGTCTGCCGATTTCACCTTTGAGGAAATCAGGCTCGCGCCGCATGCGGTACTGCGTGAGTACGACGCCTTCTCCGGCATCGAGGAAACAACGCGCGGTGTGGAGACCAATAAAGCCCAGACCACCGGTGATGAGAATCATGGCGCGCCTCCTTGCTACTCGACGGTGGATGCTTCTTTGACAGGAACCCGGAAGAGCCTGACAAAATTGACGATGCGACTGAGCGCGTGGCCTCTACCACTGCGCAGTCATTGCTTCTTTCGCGCGCTCATCCTCGTCCCATTGCGCATCTGCAGGCAGCATCGCTTCACCTGAGCGAATGCGATAGACTTCCCCGTGCAGCGCCGCGTATGGCGCGACGCCTTCCTGGAGATCCGCTGCGGCCTTCAATAGCCGGCGGCGCATGGCGACGATGCCGATATCGCTGCTGCCCAAGTGCTCCCGGGTCCGGTTCACGATTTTACCCATGCCCTCCTGAACGGAGAAGTCCTGCTCGCCTATACCTTTGATGCCGGTGAAGGTCATCGTTTTCTGCAGCTCCCGGTCGATCAGATAATCGTTGGACAGATTTCGCGCCGGGTAGTGGGTGCCCGGGATAAACTCGACGTGGACGCTGGAGCCGGCCCTCATTTCCGCGATCTCCCTGGCGCTCAATGGCCGCTCAAAATCCCAGGTGAAGACCCAACGTATAGAATTTTCGTCGTCGATGGGCACAAAGGCGTGAGCGATTTTTCTGCTGGCGCCACTGCCACCGCCCGGCGGCATGGTGTAAAAAGGCATGAGAAAATTATTGTAGCGCCAATAGTCCTGGCCTTCGCTGCCGCGATACTTGCCGCCGATCAGGACACCATAGTCGGTATCCTTCGCCACCAGTTTGGGCGGATTGGTTCGAACGCGATGCACCAGGCGGGGATTGCCATCGCGTTTTCCCTGCTCCTGCCATGCCTTGAGCTGGCGGTGCGAGTCCAAGGTGCTGTGGAGAAAGATCGAGTGGATTGTATCGATGCCGCCATCGATGGCCTGGACGAAGTTATTTTGCTGGTAGTTCCAAGAAACGAACCGATGCCCCGGCGGAACCCGCGCCCACTCCAACTCGGGCAGCTGCGGAATTTGGTCTTTCGGGCCCATATAAGTCCACAGGACTCCAGCTCCCTCGCGCACTGGATAAGACGTGAGCTTGATATTATTCTTGAAAGTGTTCTCAGCGTCTTCGGTCGGCATGTCCAAGCACTTCCCGTCCACGTCGTATTTCCAACCGTGGTAGGTACACCTGAGACCGCCCTCTTCGTTGCGCCCGAAAAAGAGGTCGGCGCAGCGGTGCGCGCAGGCGCGGTCGATGAGCCCGATGCGACCATCGGTGTCGCGAAACGCGACGAGCCTTTCTCCCAACAAAGTAACCCGCACCGGGGGCCCATCAGGTTCATGCAGATCCGACTCCAGCAAAAAAGGCAGCCAAAACCTGCGCACCAACTCCCCCATGGGAGTCCCTCGGCCGACCCGCGTCAAGCGCTCGTTCTCTTCTCTGGTAAGCATTGTTTGCTCCTTCCACAGGTAATTTGCCCAATGAATCTAAACCACCCGCAGCCCGGAAAGTTAAGAAATTTTCGGTTAAACCTCCACTCGCATGATGACGGTCAAATCCTCTGCTAACTCACTACTGCTCCATGGTGCTTGGCGCGAACACCTCTTCGAGCTTGAGCAGCCGAGGGGTCAGACCCTGTTCCGCGGAATATTGCGCGGCGGTCTCGAGCACGCGCCGGTTGGCGGCGATGCCGTATTGCACTATCGGAGTCGCCAGCCCGCTTCTTGTTTCCGGCGGCAGCAAACCGGTTTCGAAGTAGTAATCGACGTGTTGCAATCTTTGCTCGTCGGCAATGGCGTTGGCGCGCTCGAAGGCCTTCAAGATATTCAAGACGGCCCAGGGATGCTTCTCCGCTATGGCCCGCTTTATAACGACGCAGTGATTGATCGGATACAGTCCCGTCTTCTTATAGAATCTTATACCCTCGGCTTTTGGGTCCGGGAACAGATATTTCACCTGCGGGTGATTCCAGAGATCGGCCGTGCTGCGGTCAACCAGGTTGCGGTTCACGATGTAAAGCAGCGTGGCTTGCAACTCGCCGGAAATCATCATCGATCCGATATCTTTCCCTAAAGGAACCTGATGAACGGTCACGCCGGGGGGCGCGGTGAAGCCGGTGGCGCCGCCGTGGCTATGCTCCGGATTTCGCTCCATCCAAAATTCCATATCCCGCGGCGCGACACCGAACTCGTGCTGCAGCACACCGCGAATCCATAGCGCCGCCGTCTGCTGGTACTCCGGGACACCCACCCGCTTGCCCTTGAGATCCGCCGGAGTTTCGATGCCGGCATCGCGCCGCACGAGAATACGGGTATGAAAGAAGTTACGGGTTGTGAAGATCGGCAAGCCGACCCAACGTTCGTCGCCATGGGCCATGGCGATAATCAATGACGAGAAGGACATGTCGGATAGATCGAAGTCCGCAAAGCGGAGCTGGCGCCAAAATAGCTCAGAAGCGTGCACGGGCGACATGATAAGGTCGATGCCATCCGGCTTCACAGTGCCGTCGAAGAGCGGCCAGGTCCGCGGGTTTGGTGCCATGCCGGCACTGAGCTGAATATTCATCTTGAGATCCTTTTCTTACCGGCTCGCCCCTGCCTATTCGGCCCCCGTGTAAAGCTCATGGCATCCACCGCCATTGCTCGCCATTTGCTGTACCTAATGAAATTCATCATCAAAGTCCAATGACGCCTGACACTTTATGTCCGGATGATGTAAGATCGGCAACGGAAAATATCGGCTCTGAAACTATCGCCGCCGAGCGTTGGGCGCCGTTTTTATTACGCCTCCTGTTCTTGGGACAACGACTAGCAGCGTATCACTTTATTTGTCAACCGGAGATTTCACGCCGGTCAAGATTCTCGAAGATCTTTATGTTTTCAGAATTGCAAAAACGTGATAAAAGCTCGGCGGCGGGAAGTTTTTGCGGCGCGAAATGCTCAAGCATGCGGAGAATCTCTGTGACTCGGACGAAGTCAAACCTATCCGCCGGCGGGAGTTTTTCTACGGCGTGGATCGTTTTGGGTATTTTGTTGCTCGACGTAACCGGCGGGTGGGCTCAACAAACCGGCAGCACCCTTTACTTTGCCAACGACAGGGTCAGGGTCGCCAAGCTGATCGAGCGGAAGGAGGTTTTGAATTACCGGGTCGTGCTGGCAGGAGAGCGGCGCTTCCGTGAGACTTTTTTCGACACTGCCGACCTGTTTCTTTACCATCAACGCATGTTTTACCGCGTGAAGGAAAGCTTTGACGGCCACGCATACCTTGATTTTTACGCGGGCGGTTCGGCGCAAGACCACTCCTCTCCCGGACCCACTCATTCCGTTGCCCTTCCAGCCGGCAAGGTGTTAGCGGCCAGAGAAGGACGGCTGGACGATCCGGCCTTGCCGAAGCGCCTGGCGTTGCCCGACGGGCGTGATTTCAAAAGTATCCAGTTGGTGGCGGAGTATGCCCGGCATAGCGTCGCCCTGGAACGCGCCGGCAAGCAGGAGTTTTTGGTCAGCCTTTTGGTCGGGAGCTTTGAAGGTTTTTTCGGCAGGAAGCTCCGCAAAGAATTCTGGGCCTTGGAGGTTGAAGGTTTGCCGGGTCGCCGCACTGCGGCGCAAATAGAGGAGATCAAGCGCATTAAGGATTATTTGATTGCCGATCTAAAGCTCAATTCGGGTGCCAAAAGTATCTACGCCCAAGGCGTGGAGAAGGCGGTGCTGCTGCGCTCGGATGAGCGGCAGATCCGAGCGGTGAGCGTTGTCGGCGGCGCGAGGGGGAATTTTACCGAGCAGTTCAATGAGCCGGATTCCGTGGCTTTCACGCTCGACGGTAGATTGGTGGCGGGCGATTCCGACAACGCGCGCTTGAAGATATACCGTCTGGACGATCAATCTCAGACGGTGCAGATCGTCGGCCGTGAGGGATCAGGTCCTGGTGAATTCAGTCACGGCGTGGCCAATACCATCGGCAGTTTCATAGTCTACCACCAGGTGCAAGGAATCGCGGTGGATAAAAACGGCCTTGTTTACGTGATCGATCAGGGCAATCAACGCGTTCAGGTGTTCGATGCTGAGGGCAAAGTGCTGCCCGAGAAGGCGATTCCGTTGAGCTACTGCGGCAAGGAATCGCCGCGCTGCGCGGACGGCCTGTGGCGCCCCACCAAGAAGAACGATTACACCAGCCTCCAAGGGCTCGCCATCGATCACGAAGGCGGTATCTTCATTTCCGACAGCGGCACGAGCCGAATCTATCGTTTCCTGCCCGGCGGCAGGTTAGACCCGAGCTTTCAAATACAGGAGCTCGCCGCGACGACACCGATTCTCAAGGAGCCGGAATCGCTGGCGGTGTATCGAGATAAGCTGTTCGTGGCCAATGAGGGCACCGGCGCCATCAAGATCTTCGACCGTAGAAGCGGCAAGTTGATCGGCGCACCTGAGGGTTTCGGCGGCGAGGTGTTTGACGGCGACGTCGAAGGCCTGGCGGTGGTGGGCGATTACCTTTTCGCGGTGGATGTGCAGAATACCCGGATCGCGGTCTTTGATTTAAAAAGCGAGACACCGAAGTTCTTATTGGGCTTCGTCGGCGACTACGAGTCGGCGGATGGCATCGCCATCGACCCGACGGGAAAGTATGTCGCGATTGCGGATCAGGGAAATCTACGCGTCGTTTTGTACTCCCTGCCGGAAATCCTCAGCCATCTCAACCAGTGGAGAGCCAAGGAATAGTAATGTCCGCGCCGGCGACTTTGGCGGTAAAACGAAACAGCCTCGAGCGTTTCTTGCTCCTCTTCGCCGACGTTCGTGCCGGCGAGGGCGTCACTGCGCTATTGCTCACGGTCAATCTGTTTTTCCTCTTGACGGCGTACCTGATCATCAAGACCAGTGCGCGAGGCATTAATTCTTTCGGAGGGCGGCGCCGAGGTCAAGAGCTACGCTGCGGCCGGCCAGGCTCTCTTGTTGTTTCTGCTCGTGCCGGCCTATGGCTACCTGGCAAGCAAGGTCAACCGCATTAAATTGATCAATGGCGTGACCCTATTCTTTATCTCGAATCTCGTGATTTTCTATCTAGTGTCCCAGTTGGAAGTGCCGTTGGGGGTGGTTTTCTTTCTTTGGGTAGGCATCTTCAATCTTTTCATCATTGCCCAGTTCTGGTCCTTCGCCAACGACATTTACACCGAGGACCAGGGCAAGAGGCTTTTTGCCATCATCGCGTTCGGCGGCTCCCTGGGCGCCATCTTTGGGTCCCAAGATCGCTAGCATGCTGTTCGAGCCCTTGGGCCCTTATCTCCTGATGCTGATTACGGCGACGCTGCTCGGACTATCTTTGATTTTTCCCAATATCGTCAATCTCAAAGAAACCAGCGGCGCCCGCGCGATCAAGAGCGCCGGCGATGCGGCACCGCCGCTGGCCAAAGGCGGCGGCTTCAAACTGGTGGTCGGCAAGCCCTATTTGTTTCTCATCGCCTTCATGCTGATCGTGTCCAACCTGGTTAATACGACCGGCGAATTTATCCTGGGCAAACGGTAATCGCGGAAGCGCAGCGTCTCGCCAACGCGGCGCCGCCGTTGACGGCGCCAGCAGATGGCGCAAAAGCGCCGGCTGTTCAACGGCCAAGCGCGACAATGCAAAACTACATCGGGCGCTTTTACGGCGATTTCTTGTTCACCGTGAGCTTGGCCGGCGTTTTAGCCCAGTTGTTTCTGGTTTCCCGGATCATGAAATTTTGCGGCGTGCCAGCATCGCTCTATTTCTTGCCCGTCATTGCCTTGACCGGCTATTCGATCATAGCTTTTTTCCCTATCTTGGCGTTCGTGCGCTGGGCAAAAGTCGTGGAAAACAGCACCGACTACTCGCTGCAAAACACGGCACGGCAGGCATTGTTCTTGCCGACGACGCGCGAGGAGAAATATAAGGCAAAAGCAGCCATCGATACGTTTTTTGTGCGTTTCGGCGATGTGCTATCGGCGGGGTTGGTTCGACTGAGTAGAGGAGTTTGCGTTTACCCTCCAGACGTTGAGCATCGTCAACGTGAGCTTCACGGCGCTTTGGCTGTTGCTCGTGGTCGGCATCGGCGCCAGCTATCGGGCGCTGGTCGCGCAGCAAACCAAGACCGATTCGCAGAGCAATTCCGCCGGCCGTTGACCTTGCCAACGGACAACCTTTGATAAGAAAAGAATTTTACCGCAGAGAACACAAAGTTTGCGTAGCCCGGATGAAGCGCAGCGTAATCCGGGGCTTTTGGATCCCGGATTCCGTTTCACTTCATCCGGGCTACGGTGCTTAACAACGGTTTACCGATGCGACGATCGTTCCGATAACGGCGCGAATAATCGCCATTCACTTGCTTTTGCGCCGCTTGGGAATTGCCGCGGCGCCTCGTCTTTTGGTCCTGGCATTGAGCGTTTCGACCATGTCTCGGACGAGTAGTTTCGTGTACTTCTCAAGGGGCATGTCCTTTAACTGCTCTATAGATGGCTTCGGAGATACCGTTTCGATCGCCCCTTTTGCCCTTTTCATAAGCATCCTCCAAGGCCGACGACAGCGCCGCCTGCAAAGACTCGCGCGAATACTTGCGGACCATTCGCCGCACGAATCCAAGATCAGCTGGGGTAGCATCTCCCGCGCCGTCGCGGTTATCTATAATTGCAATGGCCACCCGCGTTTCATTCTTATAAGCTTCACTGAGTCTTAAAATTCCCTGCACGGATCCGAGGTGGGTGGCAAGGACAACTTCTAGAGGCACGGTTCGGCCCATGCTTTGGGCGCGGGGCAGAATTCCTTCGATCAACGAGTCAACGGGATCGCGGTAGACATAAACGATGCTGACCATACGGCCGGCAGCGAGGGCCTGAGTGATGTTTCGCACGGCCGAGCTATAAGTCGAAAGTGTCGTGTCGTAGACGATTTCCGCCATTTCCACCGCGTGGGACAAGTCGGCGAGCTTTCGGATACTGGTGGTTTTGCCCGCGCCGGCGCCTCCCGCGGTGAAAACCACCTGTTTGCGCCGGTCGGCAGGGGTGTCCTTGCGCAGCGCCCGGCTAAATAGCTCTTTTGCCAGTGCGCTGGATGGTTCATGCACGGCGTGGCCCCAACTCGTCCGCGCCGCGACGGTCGCGGCGTCTTCAGCGTCGATCCCCCCCGGCGCATAGTCTGAAGAAAGTTCCCGCGCGTTGTCCGTGTTGATCTCGTTGCCGAATTTCTCGATGTACCGCGCTATGGCTTGATCCGTGTGCGCTTCCAGATAGGCCGCGAAGCGCGCCTCGACCGCGCGCTCGGCCGCTGACAGGTGCCTGGCCTTGGCGATGCCGAGTTTGCCAGGATAATGACCCGCATCCTCGCCGGCGAGAACAACTGTGAAACAAAGGAAGATCGATAGGCCGGAAGCGATTACATGGCGGTATAATCTTAAGGTTGCCCCGTGCTCTGTTCTGGTTTTCATGGACCGGTTTTCTGCCGACGTCGACCTTTGAAAAAACTACACTAAACGGCACGCAAAGTCTCGACCCCTACATCTGTTTAACGGAAAATACCACACTGTCAGAAATCTCCGTAGCCCGGATGAAGCACAGCGTAGTCCGGGGCTTTTGGATCCCGGATTTCGTTTCACTTCATCCGGGCTACAGTGCTCAGACCGGAAAGCGGCAATGAGCCAAGAATCTTTAGCCTGCTAGATTTACAAGCTGCCCTTCGAGCAGGCGCGCGAGCTCTTCCATCCCGCCGCCATCGAGGTTGATCCTAGGGAAGGAGTCGTCGAGAACGTCGAAGGACGGTTCCTTAAGCGATGACAGTGAAAAATGCGCAACTTTGAAGTAAAGGCGAGATGAAGACTGGGACGTTTGCCCGGTGCTGAAGATCAAGATGGTTTGAGTGGATTTTCCTCCCCGTTCCTCGAGTGGATCATAGATTTGGTAGTAATATTGTGCTCTCGAATCGGGAAACCACTCGGGGTGAAGAGCAAAATCGGCTAATTTCAAATCGTCGATTTGCCGAAACATCTGCCCAACGTCACTGCGCGCCGGAGTTAGTTTCGCGGCGTGGGACAATAGCAGCTTTACCAGTTCCGATAAGGCCTCCCTATCGAGGCTAAGATGGCCGCACGGGCGGGCTAACGGGTTGAATGCCTCGACTGCCAACTCCTCAGCCTCGATGGTGTAGAGCTGAAACGCAATCACTCCAGGTTGGTCTCTCTCCTGCAAGAAAGCCACCAACGGCCAGGGCCCGTCGGCATCGCGAGGGTGGTGTGGCGCGCCGTAGAAGAAATTACGATCCGTTTCCGCCAACTCCATGGGCACGCGGTAGAAAGAATGCGCTTTTTCCGCAGTCAGCTGAATCCAGGCCGGCATCTAATTACATCCGCGTAAAATCACAGCAGAGCGCATGCGGGAGAACCCACGGACGGAAGGCCGAGTTACTGCTTTGAGGTTTAGAATCAAGGGCTCGGCGCGATGCTGCGGCCACGGTCTAGAGTCGTGAATTTCCACCGTTGGTCTCTTACCAGTATCGAGTTTGCCCACTCCACCGGAATCGTTTTTCTCCCCGCGAGTCGATAGGCGACGAGCCGCCGGTGGTCCAGAGTGTAAATCTCGCCGGTCTGCAGATTTTTCGGGTCGCCCGTGAAGCGGTTTCGCGCCAACGGTCCCCACTCGTCCATAAATGCTTGTTTGCGAAATACTCGAATGGGTCCGCCCCAGGGTAAATCTTGGCCCGGGTGTTCCCGCAGCCATTGGATGTTCTCTTCCACCGTGTACGTGCTGCCATCCTCTGTGCTGCCGCTGACGGAATACGTGGACTGGGAATATCTGATTTTTTCCGGGTCGAGGAGGGCGAATGTTCCCGGTGATTCGTTACCTGCGTCGACGTACGGTGCGACAGCGTCCGAAGAACTTAGCGGCGTTCCGAAACCTTTGGCGCCGCAGCCTGCCAGTCCGATCACCGCGGTAAAAGCGATGATTCCCCAAACCATGGTAACGAAGTTTTTCTTTAGCCGGGGCAGAGCTGGATTCAAAATTGCTCCCAATGACGCGAGACAAGAAAATACAATTTTTTACCACGAAGGACACGAAGGGCAGGAAGTTCAGTACTAGAGATGGCCGAACCCTGCGTGTCCTTGGTCCGCTTCGTGGTGAAAAAGATTTAACTCCCGCCTATTGGTTGCGAGTAAAACCTTGAGCGATGAACCGCCGGGAGAAGAAGGTCAGAATGCCCACCGATACGAGCATTGCTACGCCAAGGGTTGAGGCCAGGGAAAAATCCGCCTTCCGTTCCCAAAAATGGTACATGACCACGGCGATGGTTTCGTTTCCCGGAGTCGCCATCATCAGCGGAATGCTGAAGCTCCGGATAGTGTGGGCAAAGACCCAGACCCAACCGCCGATGAAAGGCGGCAGCAGCAGGGGAAAGGTGATGCGCACGAGGGTCGTGAAGCGGGTAGCGCCGCTGGTGCGCGCGGCTTCTTCGAGTTCGCCGTGAATCTGCGTCATGGCCGAATTGGCCGTCCTGGAAGCAAAGGCGATATAGCGGGTCGTGAGCGCCAGCATCATGATCCAGATGGTGCCGTAGATCGGTAGCCATCTCACCGCCGGATGGAGATATAACACGATCAAGGCCAGAGCGATGGAGACGGTAGGGATGGCATGGGGAACGAAAGCGAGACCGTCCAGCAAGAGCCCTCCTTTGACTTTCAGACGCACGATCAGCCAGGAAACCATATAGGCAAGCGCCATGGTGCCCGTCGCCGTGACCACTCCGAGAATGATGGTGTTAACGGTGGAGTTGATGATCGAGGGCTCGTTGATCAGGGTGGCAAAATTATCGAGCGTCACGTATTGGAGCGCGGCCCGGGATGGCACCATATAGCTGGGTAGCAAGGAAGCCCAGAGGAGAGTCAAGAATGGCATAATGATGTTAAGCGTGAAAAAAGCGATAAACAACCCCAATGCCAGCCAACGCCACTTGCCGAGGGAGAGGCGGCGCGGCCGGTAGCCTTTGCCGGTTATGGAAGCGTAACGGTCGGCGCGCCGGATGATCACCCGGTAATAGATCCACACCATGACGATGGTAAAAATAATGAAGATCGACGAATAGGCCGTGGCTAATCCGTAGCTGGGACTGACATAGGCCGTGAAATAGATCAAGGTCGGCAAAAGATAGATCCCCGCTTGAAGGCCGATGAGCAGGGGAGTCTCGAAGTCATCGAGGTTGCCGAGGAAGGCGTACATCGCCGCCGCCAGCACCGCCGGCAGCATCAAGCCCAGAGTCACGCGCCTTAGGGTGGTGAAAGTCCGAGCTCCGGAAATCTTGGCGGCTTCCTCCATCGATGGGTCCATCAGCCGAAAAGCCCCGACCATCAAAAGGAAGAGCGTCGTGCTGCCGCTCATGCCCTCCACGAAAATCATCCCGGGAAGCGTAAAAATATTAAACGGTCCCGTTTCCAGTTGCATGCCAAAGAAGCTCAAGTAGTCGCGCACGTAAACATTGATGATGCCGCTGCGCGGGCTGAGGAGTAGAATCCACGACATGGAGCGCAAAATGCCGGGCATCGCCAGCGGCAGCAGCATCATGGTCCAAGCCCAATTTGTCCCGGGCATATCAGTGCGTTCGACGAGCCAGGCAAAGATCGTGGCGAACGTCAGGCTGATGGCGCTTACGGCGGTGGCGTAGATCAACGTGTTGAGCAACGCCGGATAGGTCATTTGGTTCAGGTAGACGGTTCGATAGTTGCCCAGCGTAAAGGCGCCGGGAGTGATGAAGTTTCCCTCGCGCAGGCTGGAGAGCACCAACATGATGATCGGCGCCGCGACGACCCAAAGCAGCAGCGCAGTGATGCCGAAAGCGAGAGCATGCTTGCGCAGCGTGTTCACCCCGGTCCATGCGGGCAATCCTAACGATCGAGCAACAGTTTCTGTCTTAGCCATAGTGACCTACTTCTCTTCCGGTTTGATCAACCGGTAAGCCTCAACGATTTTAGTTTGGTAATTTTCCATGCCGCAATTGATTTTCAGCGAATTTCCGCCTTGGGAAAGCCGTAGGCCTCAAGGACCAGCTTCATCCAGTTGGGGGTCTTGTGATAGGTGCGAAAGTCGTTGATCGAAGCCTTTTTGCCTTGAACGATCTTGCTGACTTCGCCCTGGGTGAAGATGCTCGACTTGACCGGCTCGATGTCATCGAGAATCTTTTGTCCTTCCGGGCTCGCGTGATGCTCCAGGAAGAGCAACGCGGCATAAGGATTGGCCGCAGACTTGAGCACGAAATCGGGCTCCTGGATTCTGACTGAGATCGGCTCTATGACTTTGCAGGCGAGCGATTTGCTCTTGTCCTTCCAGGTCGCGCGCACGCAGGAATGATAGTTGGTAAGCTGGTGCATGACATACTCGCCGACGGCGATGGCGGTAAGCGCCCGGGTGTTGCCGCGCACCCACACCGGCTCCTGCTCCTTGATTTTACGCGCGTAGTTTATAACCCACTCCTCGCCCTGGCTCGCCATCAAAGCGGCCATGCAGTGGGGGCGCACGTCGACGACAAACTTTCTGCCTTTAAACTCCGGCCGTAAAATATCCTCCAGTTGGTTCGGGACCCTGTCCGGCGCAAGGCGTCCTCTGTTATAGGCAATGGCGCAGAGGCCGCTGGCCATCGCGACAATCGTACGATTATCCGGGTCGACCATCTTGGGGTTGATCTTGAGAATTCCCTGTTCAGCCATGCTCAGAATGTCGAACTTCATGGCATGATCGGCAAAGTCATTATAATGATCCTCGGAGGCGTGACCGACGTCCCATTCCTTGACCGTTCCAGCCTTGAGCTCCAGCAGAAAACGCTGGATCGCTTCGGTGCCGGTCATTTCGTGCATATGGACATCGACAATGAACGGATATTTTTTCTTGAAGGAATCCGCCATCGGCTTGAAGCTTGCAGGATCCAAGGAACTCATGACCCGAAGCTTGCCTTCTTTTTTCGCCTTGGCGACGATTTCATCGCGGTTGGTTTCAAAAATAAAGCCCTTTGACCCGGGGTCTTGCTTGGTTTTCGTGGCGGCTGGTCCGGCCGATGCCGCCAGAGCTTGCGCTCCACAATACCAACAGCCGATCAGCGCGATCGAAGCAATTACCTTAAAGACTATATTCTTCATGGTATGCTCCCGTGACATTATTTTTGGTTTTTTTCACGCTCCTCAAGAAAGGAACCGTGCAGCGGCTTAAAGTCTTCCCAGCCAGGCATTGCTTGCTTAGGCGCTTTCTCGACAAAGCCTTGCTGAATAAGTCCCATGAAGATGTACAACGGTTTGGCTTTGATGATCAACACCCGCGCTGGACGATCTTCCAAGGCATTGAAATGCTGATGCACGCAGCCCGGCGTGACGAGCACGAGATCACCGGCGCTCCAGTCGTAGCGCGTTCCGTCATGGATGTCATAACCCTCACCCTCCAGGACGTAGAGCAGCGCGGGGTTTTGATGGCCATGTTTCTGCGACCGCCCGCCGGGCGCCAATTCCTCCTGCGAACAGTGTAAGCTTTGAATCAAACCATGCCCCGGATTCATCATGTTTTTGTGGAATACCTGAGGCCCGCTGCGCCACGGCAGACTCGAACCTTTGATCACCCGCGGCATGCTTCTTAGCCGCGCCAATTCCTGCTTGAGGTTGTAGCCTTTGCTGCCGATGCCCCGAACGAAGCAACGTTCTTCGTCATAGATTTGGTTTTCCACTGTAGTGACTCCTTGATTTTACAGTCCTGATTTCTTTTCAAACTGCGGCGCTTCTTCAAGCTCCTCGATGTCGCCCCATCCGAGGGTTTTATAGATCCGGTTGCTGGCCGAAATAAAGCGCGCCGGCTTATCCGGATCGCTATTGAAATGCTGATGCACGGTGTTCACCGGAATATAAACCAGATCTCCTTCCTCCCAATCGAACCGTTTGGGTTCCTCGGCGGTGTGCCACTTGTACGCCTCATCGAAATCAAAGTCGACATCCCAGTGGAGCGAGTAGCCCCGCCCTTCGAGAATGAACATCAGCTCCTCGGCCGTATGGCGATGTTTGCCGGAACTGCCTCCCGGCGGCAGCTCTTGCATGTACATATCGACGTCCTTGATCCGCGAGTTTATGCCCTCGCGCGCGAGATGTTTGAGCCGGCCGTGCGGACTATCTTCCCAGGGCATTTCTTCAGGCTTGACGGCCTTCGGATAGGCCGCATCCCGTTCTTTTTCCTCTTTCGCGCGCTTCAGGTCGTCAGCGTAATATGACGCCTGACGATTCCCTTTGCGCCAGTGCTTGGATTCTTCGAGTGGCATGCATCTTCCTCCCAAAAACTTATTAAAAATGTTTAAATCGTTCAAGTCGTTCAAATCGATTTCCGGAATCTTTAACGGCTTGAACGTTTTGAACGGCTTGAACTCACTTGAACCCGTGACACATCCGTCAATCTTTGCATTCTTTGCGGTTAAATCTGCTATTTTTTTGTTTCTGCCTTGGGAAATCCGTACGCCTCAACGACCTTGGCCTGCCATTGCTCCATCTGTTGATGATCCTCCCAGCTGACAACGGAAAGTTTCTTGCCGCGCAGCTCTTGCTCGACGGCGCCGCCGCGAACATGGAGCGACGAGCTTGAAGGCTCGTGTTCATCGGCCAGCTTCTGCGCTTCGGGGCTCGCCATCCATTCGAGCCAGAGAAGAGCCGCGTTGGGGTTTTGGGCGCCGGCCTGCACTGCTTCCTCGAGAGATAGCCGCAAGGGAACGGGTTCCAGGGCGACATACTGCAGATTGCCCGTGACATCTTTTCCCTGGGCCCGTTTGGTGGTGTGGAAGTTGGGCCCGATCATCATGGGAATTTCTCCGGCTATAATCGCCGTTATGGTTCGGCTTCCGCCGCGCACCCAGATGGGTTCCTGCGCGGCGACCTTGCGGGCAAAGTCGAGAGTTTTCTCTAGGCCCCAGGCGGGAACCAAAGCGGCGATTTCAGTCGGACGGATGTCGGCGGCGAATTTTTTGCCTTTGAATTCCGGCTTGAGGATGTCATCCCAGAATTTGGGCAGCTTATCCGCGGCAAAGAGTTTCTTATTGTACACCGTAACCTGAAAGCGGCTGTAGAAGCCGACGACGTTGCGGTGCTTCGGGTCGACCATCGCCGGCGGAATCTGCAGAACGCCCTGCTCCGCCATTCCCAGGATGTCTACCTTCCATAGATGAGGGAGGTACTCGTTATAAAAATCGGTGGAGAGGTGGAGGATATCCCAATCTTTGGCCATGCCACTCTTTATCTCGAGAATATTGCGCCGCGCGCTGTCGGTGCCGGTAATCTCCTCGATGTGGAGGTTGATGAACGGATACTTCTTGGCAAACGCTTTGATGGAGGCTTTAATGTTCGGCGGCTCCATTTCGGCCAGGACCCGAAGCTTTCCCTCCTGCTTGGCCTTGGCGACGATCTCGTCGCGGCTTTCGTAAAAAACATAACCTTTGGCCTCGGCATCTTTTTTCGCTTTAAGAATGCTCTGGCTTGGCGTTGCCGCCAGAACAGAAAAGCTAAAGAACCATGAGGCGGCTACTATAGAAAGGGCTAGTGTTTTAATGGCGCTACCTCCGCATATTCCGGCGCGTTCTCCAGCTGTTCCACGCGCGAGTAGCCCAGCAGCTTGTAGAGCCGATTGGTCGCCGAGATCAGGCGGGCGGGCCGGGAAGGCTCCGCGTTAAAGTGCTGGTGCATGCTATTATGCGGAATGTAAACCATATCTCCCGCCTGCCAGTCCCAGCGGCTGGGTTCCTTGGCGACGCGCGCATAGTATTTGTCGGTTATTTCCATCTCCACGTCCCAGTGGAGATCGTAGCCCCGTCCTTCTAGAACGTAAAAGACTTCATCCGCCATTTGCCATTGTTTTCCTGAGCGGCTGCCGCCCGGGATCTCCTGCAGGTGCACATCGATGGCTTTAACCCGGAGCGGCACGGCGGCGTCCGCGAGCAGGCGAATTTTACCATGGGGCGTCAATTGCCAAGGCGTATCGGCCGGCTTCAGTACCTTCGTTAGCTTTTCGTCCTGCGGCGCGCGAATGATCGGACAGTCGACCGCCGGGCCCCAGCGGGTGTCTTCGAGAGGCGGGGTGGTTCCCAACGGCCCTTGTTGGTGCAGGCCCAAAAAAAGCCAGGTGGGTTTGGCTTTCATGATGAGGCCCACCGCCGGTTGCTCAGGATCGAGATTATTATGCCAGTGCACCGAGTCGTTGTGCACGGCCAGCGCATCGCCGGCTTCCCAGTCGTAACGGATGCCGTCATGCATATCGAAGCCGCGTCCGTGCAGAAAATAAATGAACGCTTCATTCTGGTGGCCGTGCCCCTTGTCGCGGGCGCCAGGCGGCAGGAGCACAAAGTGGGTATGGAGACTCTGGGTAATGAAAGGATCGTTGGCCGGGCTGATGATGGATTTCTCTTCGACTCGCTCCAGGTTTGCGTTCAAGAACTCCCGGTAGTCTCGCCGGATGACCCGAGGAATCTCGGTCAGACGCTGGCGCCGCGCATCGTTGAGAGAATAGGTTATGCTGTCGACTGCTCGAACAAAGACTCTCGGTTTTTTGTATCTCGGCGGCGGATTTGCCATCGTCGCATCCCTTTGGCGCCCGCGGCGAACATGGCGCAGGTTCTCCGGTCGCTTGCAAGAACTACATCGAAGCGCGCCCTCTGTCAAACCATCGCGCCCTCAAAAAAACGCATCTTCCTCGATGCGCAGGATTGAGCAAAAGGAGTTCAAAGCCGAGATTCGACCATCGCACATCGTTTTGGAGCTCGCAGACATGACGATGCGGCCATACTTCGACACTCTCCAGGATTTCGTCATTCGCGACTCACCGAGAGGCCAGACGCGATTGACAAAGCCGGGAAAGCCACCTACGGTGGTTGATAAGCATTCCTCAAAATTCAGCAAACACGACCAGCATCGGTTTTTCCGGCGCGAACATCTGTTGTGGATGGCCGGATTCGTGTCTCCGGATTGGTCGCCTACCTGATGTCGATCGGAGTTTCGACGCACCCACGCCAAAGCGTGACAGCTGACGAAACAAGGTGAAAAGATGAGCGACGATACTCGCAAAGGCCCGAGAGGATTCCCGGTGGTTCCAGCGGACCCGGAGAATGCGCCGGAGACCGAATTCCCGGTGCATCTTCATGCCCCAGATTGGTTGGCCGACGATCCTCTTCCATCGGAAATTGTTGAGGATGCCGATCCGGAGCCGGAAGAAGTGTTGGAAGTTGAAGATCTGGACAGCGCCGTTGAGAGCGACTTGGTCGCTATGAAAATCGACCCCATCGCTCGTTATCTTCAGGAAGTGCGGTCGATTCCGCTTTTGAGCCGCGAAAAGGAAATCATACTGGCGAAGCTGATCGGGGAAGGCGAGCAAGAGATCGCCGAGGAGGCTCTTTCATCACTCGTGGCGCTGCGATGGACGATCGAGTTGGGCGGAAGAGTTGCCGCCGGACAGGTGAGCGTGCGTGACGTTGTCAAACTTCCGGTCGAGACATCGGGTGAGCACTTTGGCGATGAACTTGTGCTGAAAGCGCGCTTTCGTGCGGGAGTTCGAAAACTCCGATACATGGCAGCAAGCTTCCAGCGCACCGCGGCGCATTCGGACAAATCAGCAAGTGCCGCCCGTCGAAGGCACCTCGACACGAAAATCATCCGCCAGAAGAAAAAGATCGCCGCACTGATCCAAGCTCTGGAGCTGAACCCGCAGCAGATAGAAAATATCATTAACGAGCACCAAGCGATCTACGAGCGGGCGAAGGTCCTCGAAGAAAGATTCCGGACGCAGCCGAGACAACGCAAGGAAATCCAAGCACTGGAAAAATCGATCGGCATGCCGATTCAGGAACTGGGGCGTAAAGTGCGGACGATCCGAGAAAAAAAAGCCCAAGTTGTTGTCGCGAAGCACGATTTTGTTCAGGCTAACCTGCGATTGGTCGCCGCCATCGCCAAGAAGTACTGCGGCCGCGGCCTTTCTTATCTGGATCTCATCCAGGAAGGCAATGTCGGACTGATGAAAGCGGTGGATAAATTCAACTACCAGCTGGGTTTTCGATTCTCGACGTATGCCAGCTGGTGG
This sequence comes from uncultured delta proteobacterium, assembly GCA_963840855.1. Taxonomy (GTDB): domain Bacteria; phylum Desulfobacterota; class Binatia; order UBA9968; family UBA9968; genus DATACQ01. Next base: position 100,909 of record CAWJBB010000079.1, on the reverse strand, counting down.
GTCCGCCAGGCGGTTACCCGGTCGCTCTCGGATTATTCGCACACGATCCGAATTCCGGTCCATATGGTCGAGCTGACAAATAGGCTAAATCAGACCATCGCTAGCCTCGGCCGCCAACTGGGCCGAAGACCCAACGAAGATGAAATCGCCACGTATATGGCGATCCCCGCGGCAAAGGTGCAGACGGTTCTGAATCTAGTCAAAGAACCCGTCTCTCTCGAAACACCTTTGGCCGATGATCCCGGTAAATGTTTGGGCGATGTGATCAAGGATGAGCGCACGCCCGATCCGGAGTCACTGCTGATTGATATTCGGTGCCGGGAAGAGATACACAGAATTCTACAAAAGCTCAGCCCGCGCGAGGAAAAAATTATCCGCATGCGGTTTGGCATCAGAGAAAAGATGAACTATACGCTCGAAGAAACCGGCAAGGTCTTCGGCATCACGCGCGAAAGAATTCGCCAGATCGAAACGATTGCACTCAGAAAACTACGCCGGCGCGGGGCCGCCCCGCGTGACTTTTCGGAGACGACAAAGCAGGGCGGAGAATTACCACGTTGGAGATTTCATTCCTGATCTCTGCCTAGAAACTGCCGACATCGGAGCGAAGATGCTGGCGCAGTAAAGCTTACAATCCCAGATACGCTTGCCGCACCCGGAGATCGTTTAGAAGCTCGTGCCCCGAGCCGGACATCACGATGCGGCCAGTTTCCAGTACGTAGGCGCGCTCGGAGAGCTTGAGCGATACGGCGACGTTTTGTTCGACCATGAGAATGGTTATGCCAGTCTCGTTTAGCGCTCGAATCGCGCGCAGCACTTCACGCACGACGGTGGGCGCGAGTCCCAGGGAGGGTTCGTCGAACATGATAAGCGCGGGGCGGCTCATCAGGCAGCGGCCGATGGCGAGCATCTGCTGCTCGCCGCCGGAGAGCGTGCCGGCGATCTGCTTTCGCCGTTCTCGGAGCCGCGGAAAGAGGGCCAATACTTCGTCCATCGTCTCCATCGATTTGGCGCGGGCGCGCGGCAGTGCGGCGCCCAACTTGAGGTTCTCCGCCACTGTCAAACTGGAAAAAATCTGCCGTCCCTCGGCGACTTGGCCGATTCCCAGATTACAGATTTCATGCGACTCGAGACCCGATATTTCGCGTCCGGCAAAGCGAATCTCGCCTGCGCGGGGCCGTTCGATGCCGGCGATGGCGCGTATCAAGGAAGTCTTGCCGGCGCCATTGGCGCCGACAATGGCGACGATCTTGCCGTCGGGTATTTCCAGCGAGACGCCGGCCAGCGCCTGGGCGTCACCGTAATACAGATCGAGATCGCGGACTTCGAGCAGCGTCCTCACAGCTCCGTATCCTCGCCGAGATAACAATCGAGCACCGCGGGGTTTCGCACCACCTGCGCCGGTGCGTCCTGAGCAATGACTTCGCCGTGGTGCAACACCAGGACGCTGTGCGCGAGCGCCATAATAGCCCGCATGACGTGCTCGACGAGCAGGATGGTCAGTCCTTCCCGTCGATTGATCTCGCGAAACAGCGCGACCATTTCGTCGCATTCGGTGGGACGCAGGCCCGCCATCACTTCATCAAGGAGCAGTAGCTTCGGCCGAGTCGCGAGGGCGCGCGCGACCTCGAGGCGCTTTTGGTCGGGTAAGGTAAGCGCGGACGCAGGCAAATCGCCTTTCGGGCGTAGTCCTAGCTGCGCGATAATATTTGCGCCGTGCCGCTTCGCTTCCGCAACACCGGAGGCGCGCTTGAGAGCTCCCACCACGACGTTGTCGAGCACCGAAAGCCCGGCGAACGGTTTGACGATCTGAAACGTCCGGCCGATGCCCGCGCCGCACACTTGATCCGGCCGCAGGCCGTCGATGCGCGCGCCATTGAAATGAATTTCCCCCGAATCCGGCCGAAGGGCTCCCGCCACCAAGTTGAAAAGCGTCGTTTTCCCGGCGCCGTTGGGGCCGATGAGCGCGACGATGGCTCCTGGCTCCACCGCCAATGAGACGCTGGTGACCGCGCTGAGCCCGCGGAACGACTTGCTGACATTGTGAAGTTGTAATAAGGCGCTCATTTGGAAAGATTCAGTTTCCGCGCCAGCGGCGGCCAGATACCTTGCGGCAGAAACACTACCACCGCAAACAAGATGATGCCGTATATCAACTGTTTCACGCCTGGAACGTCCCAACCGAGCGCAGTGACCAACTCCGTGGCTCCGTCGGCGATCAAGGTCAACAACGCCGCGCCGAGGATTGGGCCTGCTAGAGTGCCGATGCCGCCGATGATCGGGCCAAGGATGATTTCGATGGAGCGACCGATATTAAATATCTGTTCCGGGAATAAGTTGTTGTAGTAAAACGCCCAGAACACACCGGCCAGAGCCGTCATGGCTGCGCTGCCGATGATCGCGAACATTTTCCAGCGCAAAGCGTCAATGCCGAGGGCCTCGGCCGCTTCTTCGTTTTCACGGATCGCGCGCCAATAATAACCGGGCCGGCTGCGCAGACACCATGCGCAAAACGCGAAGGCGCCGGCCGCGAGGGCAAGCATGACGTAGTAGAACATTACCGGCGTGCCGCGCAAATTAAAAACATCTATCTGGTCGCGCTGCGCCACTTTGAGAAACAGCCCGCCCGAGCCGCCGACCCAGTTGAAGTGGTCAAAGCCGATGCGCGCGAACTCGGCGAAGGCGATCGTGAGCAAGGTAAAATAGACGCCCGAGATGCCATACCTGAAAGCGAGAAAACCAAGACTCGCCGCTAACAACACGCAAAGGCCGATGGCGAGCCACATTCCCGCCCAGGGACCGATGCCAAAATGATGGTACAGCGCCGCGGCGCCGTAAGCGCCGACGCCGAGATAAAGCGCGTGTCCGAGAGAAAGTTGCCCGGCAAATCCCATCATGAGGTTCCACGCTTGGCCGGTGTAGGCGAGGTAGAGGATCAGTGTCGCTAGCGATAGGAGATAACTGTCCGCGAAAAATGGGAATACAAGCAGGAGCGCGCCCAGCGCGGCGAGCAGAGAAGCGGCGCGCGGGTTCACAATTTCCCGCCCAGTAGGCCGCGCGGCCGCAAGAGCAGCACCATAATGAGTAACGCGAAGCTGAACATGCTCTTCGCCGAAGGCGCGAGCAACAGGCCCGCGAGCGCCTCGGACACGCCGATGAGCACGCCGCCCACGAGGGCGCCATTCATGGAACCGAGTCCGCCGACGATGACGATCACGAAGGCGAGAAGCGTATAGGCCGGGCCGAGTCCCGGCGTCAGGTCCACGAGCAAGATCATCATACAACCGGCCACTGCGACGCAGGCCGTTCCCAGGCCGAAAGTCAGCGCGTATAGCTGTTTCACGTTCAAGCCGGTCACCTTTGCCCCGAGCCAGCTATCGGCGCAGGCGCGGATGGCCGCGCCCGTGAGGGTCAAGCGAAAAAAGGCGAACAGCGCCGCCGCGGCGCCGCAAGCGACGAGGGCGGCGTAGAGCTTTCCGCGGTCGATCAACAACGGTCCCAATTCAATGGACTCGAGCAGATAGTCGAGACGCACGCTGCGCGCGTCGGGACCGAAAACGATCAGAAGAGAATTGGTGATGATGATAGCGACGGCCAGCAGCAGTATGAACTGGGCATGATCGGGACGCGTGATAAAGGGCTGAATCACGGTTGACTGAAGAACGTAACCGAAAACAAAGAACAACACCGCCACCGGCGCCGCGAGGAGAAAAGGATCGACACCGAGGGCCGCGAACGACAGCACCGCCGCGTACATCGAGACAGCCATCAGCTCGCCGTGGGCGAAGTTCACCACGCGGGCCACGCCGAAGATCACCGATAGACCGAGGGCCATCAAGCCATAGACCAGTCCGGTGAGCACACCGGAAACGGTCACGTTGGCGAGGACGATGAAGTCTATGAACATCCCCCCTTGGTCGGAATCGACAGCCTGTCGTGCTGAACACGTCGGTTCAAAGTTCAACGTTCAAAGTTCAAAGTGGGCGCCTTCGGCGCAATCCAAGGCTTCGTGATGCGACGGGCTTACCACGTCCTGAGCGTGTCGACGCACGCGTTCCAGTTTTAAGGTCGGGAGGTGGGGACGTTGAACATTGAACATTGAACGTTGAACGATTTAAGCTCTCCTGTACTCGCCCCAAGGAAATATCGGCTTGGCTTCGGCGGCCGGCGTGGGCAAGACGACGACAGGTTTTTGTCCTTGATTCTGGATGCAGGCCGAAAGGTTGCCCTCGACCTGTCCTTTGGCGTTGAACTTGATCGCGCCACCGAACATCATGCGATTTTTGATCTCGGTGAGGCGAATGGCTTCAGTCAGCGTCTTGGCTTCAGTCGAGCCCGCGCGCTTGAAGGCGTCGGCAACGACCAGGATCGCCTCGAAGGTATAGCCGACGTTGAGCGCGTGAAACCTGAGTTGGTCTTTGGCATTGTGCTTTTTAAGGGCCCCTTCCACCGCCTTCGCCAGGGCGGTTTTCGGGTCATACCACGGCACGTTGGAGATGCAATGCTCGGAGAGTTTGCCGAGGGTCTTATAGAACTGGTTTTCGTACATGCCGGGTGAGCCTGGGCTGATGATGCCCATGATGTTCCAGCGTTGCTTGACGATCTCACGGCGCAGCGCAATGGCGTCATTCAGCCGGCTGACCAAAAGCAGAAAGTCCGCCCTCGTCGCCTTGGCTTTCGAAACCTCTACCGTCAAGTCCTTAGCGGCCGGGTCGTAGGAGATCGTCTCCACGAGTTTGAACGGCAGATTGAGCTGCGGCAGGAGCAGGTCGATGGCCTTCGCGGTGGCTTGGCCAAAAGTATCGTTGACATGCATGAACACCGCTGTGCGCGGCGTTGTTTTGGTGGCCGCGAATAAATCGTTGATCAGCGCGAGGCCATTGCGCACCAGTTCGGCGGCAACGGGGAAATTGCGAAAGACGAATTTATAGCCCTGCTCGGTGATTTGCGGCGCGGCGGCGATGTTGATTACAAAGGGAACGCCGCGCTGCTCGGCGACCTGGGCGATGGCCGCAGCGGCGCCGGAGTCGAACGGGCCGACCAGGCAGTGCGCCCCCTCTTGTATCAGCCGCTCGGCGCGGGTGCGCGCGGTATCGACGTTGGATTCCGTGTCGGCGTTCATCAACTCAATATTCACGCCGAGCAGGTCTTTGATCACGGCGGGCGCCAGGTCCGCGCCCTGCTGGCACGACTGGCCGATGAGTCCCTGAAAACCTGACTTCGGAAGCAAAACGCCGACTTTGAGCTTCCCGGTTTGCGCCCGGACGATATTGAACGGTGCCAGTGCCGTCGCGGCGCCCGCCGTGATGAGAATTTTATTGAATTGCCGGCGATGGATTTTTTGCGTCATGAGCTGTTACGCGGTGCCTGAAGATGAATTCAAACCCCCGGCTTGGCCCTCAGCCGTCCAACATCTTTTTCACTCGCGCCAACACTTCTTTAGGCTGGTTCATGACCTTGTTAATGAGGGCTTCCAGCTCCTCGCCAGTCGATGGGTCGACGTCCATCTTGCCTTTTTCCGCTTCCTGCAAGAGCTCCGGATCCTTCAGCGCCTTGGCGTAGGCCGCGCGCAGGATCTTTATGCGGTCCGGTGGGGTGCCTGGAGTCACAAGTATCGGCCTGCCGAACTCGCCACCCGCCAGTAGAACTTGAGCGACACGGCGGGTGACGTCGGGCGTCTTATACTGTTCAAAGAGTTCGTTAACGGTGGGAACGTCAGTCATTCGCGGGTCGCGCTTGCTGCCTGTTTGCACGATGTGCCGGTCGAAATTCTTCTTGTGCCAGGTATCGAAGGGTTCACGGCCGAAATGGGCGGAGATATTATGGGCGCGGCAGACCACTTCGCCTTTCTCGACGGCCATGTCAATCTCGCTGCCTCCAGGGTAGCCCAGCACGGTTTGAATCTTCGCGCCGGTGGCCTCTTCCAAAAGCTTCGATAAAATATAGTCGCCGCTCGCCGTTCCCGAGGAGCCGCACTTGGCCGGTTCCTTGGCCTTGACCATATCGTGAATGGTTTTGTACGGTGCGTCGGCGCGCATGTACATCACAACTGTCTCGCTGACCGGCGAACCGATCCAGCCGAACTTGCGCGCGTCGAACTGGACTTCTTTGCGCTCCACGAGCTGATCCATATAGAAATTGTAGTGGGTCATGACAAGGCTCAGGCCATCGGGCTTCGCTACGTTGTAGACGTGATTCGCCGCTATAAGCGAACCGGCGCCCGGCATATTCTGAACGATGAATTCTGGGCTGCCGGGAATGTATTTCGGCATGTAGCGCGAATACAGACGGGCCCAGCGGTCGTAGAAACCGCCGGGCGTGAAGCCCACGATAATGCGGATGGTTTTGCCTTTGTAGAACGGCTCTTGAGCCGTGGCGCGGGGCGGCAGTCCGAGCAGGTAGAGAGAGCAGGCGATAACAGACAGCGCGATGAGTTTTCGGTCGATCATTATTCCTCCAAAAAATTAATCTACTATGATGAGAATTACTTAATAGCGGCAATTTTCATTATGCCCTCCTGGGGGAATTTACTTTACTTCGGCAGCGCTTGCCAAGCGTATGTTTATTGTACCCCTGTACGAGTGTGGTGTCTCTTAAATCGGGCAGACTTATTTAGACGTCATTCCGGCCAAGCTGGCGATAGCTAGCGCGAGCCGGAATCCAGGAGTTTTAGGATGTTATGGATTCCCCCCGCTTCCGCGGGAATGCCGACTGGGAGGCATTGAGTTAGCCCCCGAATTTCTGAGACACGAGACTAATTTATATCTTCACGCCGTTGATGAGCTTCATCAGCTCGCTCGCGTCTGACGAGTGAGAAACACCCCAGGCGGCGCGAATTAAACTTGCGGTCGCTTTCTCATCCAGCACGCCTTCGCAACAGGAGCGCGCCTTGGCTTCCAGTTCGGCATCGCTCATCGGGTTATCCGGTCCGCCGCGGTAGCGCTCGTCGGCCCAGCCTTCGACCGTGCTCCCGACTTTGATGCGAATGGCGATGCGCGAGCGCATCTTGTCGAAGCCCATCTTTTCGATCTCGGGGTCGAATTCAGCGGTTATTTTCCGCTGCATGGCCTGCATGGCAGCCGAGCCGACAAACTCGTCGGAGAATTCCCGTTTGCCCGCTTTGCGCGCCAGGGCGATCATGGCGAGGGCCGCCGGCAGCGAGAACTTCGCTTGCAAATGATTCGCCGCCACCGGATAGCGAATCGGGTTTAGAATATTCGTGCCAGCGTAAACTTTGACCCCTTCGATGTCCTCCGGTTTCACGTCATTGTCCGTGACGAGCTTGAGCATCAAGTCGATAGTTGGATGCGTGAGCACGCCGCAGGGATAAGGTTTGATCGAAACACCCGGATCGATGATCGTCCAGGTTTTGCCGAAGCCTTGGGCAATTTTCTCCTTGCTGACACCGCCCCCTTGCACCGCGTAAAAACCCCAGGGTCCGTCCAAGGCATCCGGGTCGGCGGTGAAACCGCGCTCTGCGAGCAGCGCGGCCGTGACGCCGTTTTCCGCCGCGCGTCCGACGTGAAGCGGTTTGGTCATGGTGCCGAAGTTGCAGCGAATGCCGGCGGCAAAACTTGCCGCAATGCCGAAACCGCCGCGCAGCTTGTCCCCTTTCAGCCCCAGCAGCTTTGCCGCCGCTCCATAGGCGCCGAAGGTTCCCACCGTGGCGCTTGAATGCATGCCGCGCAAATAATGCTGCGGTGACATCCATTCGGAGATCTTGCACTCCACTTCGAAGCCGGTGAGAAACGCGAGCATGAACGTCTTGCCGCCAACGCCGCCGAGCGTCTGCGCCATCACCAGCGCGCTTGTGAGCGGCGGAATCGTCGGATGGGTGAGCAAACCATAGACATGCGCCGGGTCTCTGCTCACCTGACTATCGTCCCAATCATGGGCGTGGCCCGCGGTGCCGAGCACACGCGCCGCGCTGGGCGCGGGAACTTTTATATTGCCTCGTCCCAACAAAAGCGCCTCCGCCTTGCCGCCCATTGCTTCCGCCTCTTGCGCCAGAATCTGCGCCGAATGTTCTTCCGATCCCGCGACGAAGAGTCCCAGGCCATCGAGCAAACAGCGCGTGCCGATGCGCAGAGCATCGGCCGGGATCGCGTTGTAAGTGACGTTCTGGATGAAATCGGCGGCGGCCGCTGTTGTTTTCAATGCATCGGGTGTTGTGGTCTGGCTATTTTGATCGCTGTTCATAAATTAGCTCGCGAAGGATAATTACCCAAGCGGTCCAGGATTGATGAAAAGCTATCCGGCAGGCGGTTCAAAAAGATCTCAGAGGCGAGGCGCGCAGTTTTCGTGGTTCGTGTTCGTTGTTCGTGTTCGTCCGGAGCCGAGCACGAGCACGAGTCACGATCACGATTTTCGCGAGGCGGTTGAGCGCAACGAAGCATATGAGTCTTTTTCAACAGCCTGCTAAGCTAGTCGACGACTTCGGAGATGTAGTAATCGATGTAGCGTCGGTTAGCGTTAGGCCGGTCATGGCCTTTGACCATTTGCTCGCACTCTTCCTGGGTATGGGTCTTTAGCGGTCCCAAAGTGGCCGCCATGATCTGGATTTTTGCCGAGCGCACGAGATTGATTCCCAGGCGAAGCAGCGTGTCCAAGTCATTCGCCACAACGGTTCCACCATGGCCGCGCAATAGCACCGTGTTGCGGTCGCCGAGAATCTTAGCCACTTGATCTCCCAACTGCGCGGTTCGGATCAATAGAGGAGAATCGTAGATCGGCGTGCCGCGATAAAAATCCACGCCGCAATTGGCAATGACCTTGATGCCTTGGCCGGCGGCGGCAACGGCTACAAGCTCGTCCGGATGATAATGCAGGATGCATTGAACGTCGGGCCGGGCCTTGTAAATCGACGTATGCATGGACGTTTCACTGTTGGGCTCGCCGAAACCCTCCAGTTTTTGTCCTTCCCCGTCGATGACGATGATGTCACGCATGGCGACCTTGCCCGGCGGCATGTGCGGCGTGCTGAGAATTCGTCCGTCAGCCAAGCGGGCCGTGACGTGGCCATAGCCGTCCAAGATGCCCTGGTGCTGCAACACTTTACAAAGCAAAACTATTTTTTCTTTTAGCGATTCAACGGGATCCAGCATCGCCCCTCCTTGAACCATCGTTCTCAAGAATCCTTCTTGCTTGATCGGAGCAATAGCGTAAAAGCGAGGGATACGCCAGCGGAGATGGCGAGATCGTTCGTGTCTCGTGCTCGTTTTTCACACACGAACCGCGAAAATCACGCGGCCAGGCGCGTGATTTTCGCAGCCGTTACGACGAACGGGATGTTTGCCTACCCCCGTTCCGCGTAAGCCGTCATAGTGCGCCCGCGCGCCGTCGTTCTGAAACCGGCCTTCGCCACCTCGATCACAATGACGATACCGACGCCCAGGGCGAAGATCATCCCAAGGTCGGAGGCCGACGGCATGGTGATCCCGAAGGCATTCCGCATCGCCGGAAATTGGATCAACACCACTATCAGAGCCAGTTCCCAGGCGATGGCGATCAAGCAGCCATTTGTGCGGCGGCGCTTGTACAAGGCTGTATCTCAAAGAGCGAAAGTTAATGGCGATGATGAGCTCAATGAAAACGAACATGAAAAATATTTGAGTCCTCGCAAGTTCCATATCCGGTTGGGATCGAAAGAACATCCACAGGAATATAGGGCACTCGATTATGACCGCCATCAGGATCAGCGTTCTTATATCCTTTGAAAACACGCTCTCGCGAGGATCGCGCGGAGGTCTCTGCATGATATCCGGATCCGCAGGCGCGACACCCAGCGCGAGCGCTGGAAGCCCGTCTGTGGCCAGGTTGATATACAGGATCGCCGCCGGAAGCAGCGGCAAGTACGCGGGGCCCATGACCATGACAACGCCGCCCAAAACCACGACTTCGGTAATATTCGCTCTGAGGAGATAGGTCAGATATTTTTTGATGTTGTCATAGATCCATCTGCCGCGCTCGATGGCACGGACGATGGTGGCAAAATTATCATCGCTCAAAACGATATCCGCTGCCTCTTTAGCCACCTCGGTGCCGGTGATGCCCATCGCTATGCCGATGTCGGCGTGTTTCAAGGCTGGGGCATCGTTGACACCGTCGCCTGTCATGGCAACGACTTCGCCCCGGTTCTTCCACGCCTTGACGATCTTGAGCTTATCGAGCGGTGAGACCCTGGCGTAGACGGTAATTTTATCGACAACGCGCTCGAATTCCTTATCGTCGATGTTACTCAGGTCTTCTCCGGTAAATACGAGGTCGCCTTCGCGGTGAATTCCAAGTTCCTTGGCTACGGCGACGGCGGTGAGTTTGTGGTCACCGGTGATCATGATGGGCTTGATTGCCACCTGGCGACAAACCCGCACCGCCTCGACGGCCTCCTCTCTGGGCGGATCCATCATGCCGATCAGGCCTAGAAACACGAGGTCTTTTTCAGCGAGCTCCTCGTTATACTCATCCGCCTCGGGAAGGTCTCTGTAGGCTATGGCGAGAACCCTCAAGGCGTCGCTAGCCATTTCCTCGTTTGCTGAAAGGATCTTTTTACGTTCGCCGTCGTCCAACGCCGTTATCTCATCTCCGTTTAAGAGAGAGGAACATCGATCGAGGATCACTTCCGGGGCTCCCTTCACAAAGGCCCTGCGCTTGCCGTCCTCGATCCTGTGGATCGTGGTCATTCTTTTTCTGTCCGAGCTGAACGGAAATTCCTCGATCCTGGGTGATTGTTCTCTGGTTTCGTTCCTTCCCAGCCCCGCCTTGGCTCCAAGGACCAGGAGGGCGCCCTCGGTGGGATCGCCTTTGATGGACCACTTGCCTCCCTCTTCCAAAAGTGTGGAGTCGTTGCACAGGATTCCGCCTCTAAAAAGCAGGTTCAGAGATGGATTGTTAGAAGCGGGAGTTAAGCCGCCTTCGGGCGCGTAACCGACGCCGCTCACCTCTACGGACTTGCCTCCCCCAAATACCCGGCGCACGGTCATCTCTCCCTTGGTTAAGGTTCCGGTCTTATCGGAACAGATAACCGTCGTGCAACCCAGAGTTTCCACCGCCGGCATTTTTCTTACGAGCGCATTGCGCTTTGCCATTTCGTGCATGCCTATGGCCAAGGCGCCCGTCACGATGGCGGCGAGCGCTTCGGGAACTGCGGCTACTGCAAGAGCAATTGCGAACAGCAGCATCATTAAAATGAATTGCAGATCCAAGGTTCCGCCGATGGCTTCTCGGACGATGCTGGTTATGACGACCAAAGCACACGCGCTCACGGCAATGATTCCAAGCCATTTGCCGATCTCTTCCGTGCGTTTTTCCAGAGGCGTTTTCTCCTGCGAAACGGTCGCCAATTCGGTGGCGATCTTGCCGAACTCGGTTTTGAATCCGGTATCCGTCACCACCGCCTTACCTCTGCCGTAGCTGACGGCAGTACCCGTGAACACCATATTTTTTCTATCGCCTACCGGTACCGCTTCGGGCAAAACTTTGAGCTCTTTCTCCACGGGAAAGGACTCCCCGGTCAGCGGAGCCTCGTCGCACTGCAGTGAGTGAACTTCGATCAAGCGCCCGTCGGCGGGTATCTTATCTCCGGCCTCGAGGACGATGATATCGCCAGGGACCAGTTCCTTTGACGGAATTTCCTCTTCCCGCCCTCCTCTCAGCGCCGTAATCGTTGGAGTCAGCATTTTCTTCAAGGCATCCAGCGCGCGCTCAGCGCGATACTCCTGGACAAATCCCAACAGAGCGCAGAAGACGATGATCGCCAGGATAATGCCGGCGTCGAGCAGGTCCCCGATGATCGCTGATAGGATCGTGGCAACCGCCAAAATAATAATTAGAGTGTTCTTGAACTGATTGATGAAAAGGAGGAAAGGAGAAGTCTTCGCTTCCTTTTTCAGTTCGTTGTAACCGTATACCTGGAGGCGCCGTCGAGCCTCCTCTACGGTTAAGCCTTGCTGAGGATCCGTACCCAGTTGCCCGAGGATCGAATCAACCTGCGTCGAGTGCCATTGTATGTCTGCCATAGATCCCCCGTATTTAGATTTTTAAAGGCCTCACAATTTGTGCTTTCATTCCACTTGAACACCCGTATTACGATTCCGGCGGGTTTCCAGGCTCGCTCTGCTTTCTCTCCCAGTGACTGCTGTAGAGCGAGGGAACTCCGCCCTTTATATCCCTGACCCTTTGAAGTGCTTCGTATGCAGCGAAAACGGACTGCTCATATTGCCGATCTCTCAGTGTCGACCAGGCCTCGTCTAGATGAAACTCGGCTTCATGGACAGCGGGATCACGAAAGGCGATTTTCGCCCAAAACAGCTCCAGGTGGGCGACGCGGATCGCTATGATCGCATTGCTTGCTGAAGGGCGCGCTTGGATGGATAAAGTGCTCACGGTGCCAAGCACACAGCCAATAGCGGCCAAGCAGATCCATAACTTGAATGGCGCCATGGTCTCCATAGCTCGATCCTGTCATTAAATTTGCGTAGGTTGAGTTCCGACGTTACGCGGAACTTCCGCACGCAGCCAAGAACGGATCCGGTAAAAGAACGGGCGAGTTACCCGGCCTCTTGGGAGCCCATCGTCCAGGCTGAGCCAGGACGCGTGTAACCCCAAACGGCCGAATTCTTGATGAAAGGGCTAAATTCTGTAGACGTTTATCTGCTGATAAACTCTCGACTTGGAAGAATGAGGAACGAACGATGCTTCTCCCATCCGGACGATAAGAGAAAGCGCATGCGCCGGTTTGTCCACGGCGGGCAAGCTCTTGAGTGAAGATTTGGCTCTTTGGGAACGCTTCAGGACGCGCCGGCCACGATTGGTCTCTGAGGAAAGGTCTTTCTCATCAGTCCAGAGAGACGCTTGAGACTCGCCCTCAAGACTAGGTGCAAGCTGCTCCACGCTGGCAAGAGACGAAAATGAAAAGAAAATCAATAAAGCGAGGCTGATGGTAACCCGTCTCATGATTTGCGTCTAACAAGCCCGAACCGTTATGTCAATGACGGATAATGATTCATATCCGATTGCTCTTGTTCTAAAAATTTGATCACCCAACAATTTCTACTCTCTAACTGGCTCGTTTCATGAAATCGGCGAAGAGTGCCGCCATTTCCCCCGCTTTTTCGTCCCATTCTTCTCTTGGGCCAAGGGCTTCGTCGTAGTGCTTGGGGAACAAGACATGCACCTCGCTTTTTTGCAGGAGCCGGCCGAGGTTCTCGCCGGTTTGACGGCCGTGGGTCAGGTCGTTGCCCGGAATGATGCAGGCTGGAACCCTGATCGACTTTAACTCGGCCTCGGTCGCGCCGATGACCGGAAGGTCCGCGCCCCGCAGAAAATATTCACGCCAGCGCGACATGACCTCGATGAATCGCGCCGGTTCCATTTTCATCAATGCCTCGCGGTTCTCAGGGCGAGCGGCGATTCGTTCTTTCCAGTGCTCCATCTCGCAAACCGCGGCCATGCCGCCCTGCCTGGCCGCTTCGATGAACTGGCCGTAGTACTCTTGCGCCAGCCGCTCGCACGCAAAGCGGCCGCCGGTGACGCGCCAAAGAAGCAGGGCGCGGACTGCGTCGGGATGGCGCAACGCGAACAGCAGGGCGGTTCGGCAGCCGGAGGAACTGCCGCCGATGAAAGCGGGAAGAGCGCCGAGTTGACGGAGCAACTCGTGAACATCGTCAGCCCAGATCTCATATTCCGAGTCCTCGCCATCGATGACGACGTCGGACGCGCCGCAGTTGCGCCGATCGAAGACCACCACGCGGTAGCCCGTCTCGCTAACTTTGCGGGCGAGCAGCTCGATGCCGCTGATATCGCGCCGGCCGCCGGGAGAAAGCGCCACCCAGGGCCCGTTGTTGCCGATGATTTTGTAGTTGATGTTGACACCGCGGACTTTTGCTAAAGGCATAGGTCACCTCCCTTTTCTCAATAACAAACACTACTCGATAATGCGCTTGCCGTTCAACCTGTGAAGAGTTGATTCGGGCGGTAATAAGACGTGGAACTGACTCTAGGGTGGTCACCGAAGTTGCACGGCGGGTTTTCAGCACCCTGCCAGTTGATAACAGATAGGACGAGAAAATTCCGCCGCAGAATGCAACTAGCCGTGTACCCAGCGGTCCACGTCGATCTCGTAACCCTTGTCCTGTGAGATGTCGAAGGGGTTTCTGTCTGGATCGAAGCCTCGGTATTCCGCCATGGGCCGGCTGCTTGGCCGCTTGCTGATGCAGCCTTCGGGCAGAGAGTCCAAAAAGCGCTCCATGCCGGTGACAAGCCAACCGAAGTGGTTGAGGCCGTCCCGCGGGCTCTCCCGTTCATTCATATCTCGGTGGTGGCGATCCGGCAGGATAGCCATCGCCGTCTCGCCGTCCGCGGCCCAGCGCACCACCCGGTTTTCCGCTCGTATTCTTTTGCTGGTGGACGATTCCCGAAAGCCAAAGACGTTGACATAAAAATCGAGCACCTCGTCGTTGTTCGGAACGCACATGGCGATGTGGCGGATGCACGGAAACGCGCGCTCGGCGCGGGGCGTGTGAAATTCATGAGTAGAAAGGCTGACGATTTGGCCGAACGGATCGGTTACGCGATAGTCGCCGTGCCACAGACCGCCCTCTTCCGGGCGAATCTCTGTTCCGGGAGCGAATCTTTTGAGCCGGGCAATGATCTCGTCAATACTGTCGATGGTGATCCCGAAGTGGCTAATGCCCAATTCCCTCGCGCCGTCTCGCGGTTTGAGTATGGAGATGTTGTAAAAGCCGTCGGTGAGAGCGATATCCCCGGTATAGGAACGGCCGAGCTGCTGCATGGAAAAGTACTTTGAGTAGAAACGCGCCAGGGCGTCCGGCTGTTCACTGACGAGGGCAAGATAACGAATTTGTGATTGCATATTCGCACCCCTTCCAATGCGCGGGAGGTTAGCACCAGGCATTTGGCTAGTCAATGTAAGACACCACTGTGGAAAAGTCTTGCCGCTTGCGCTAATAGGCAAAATCATGAGCCAAAACAATTTGGTTGTGAGCGCCCTGATCGTTTTGCTGGCTGGGTTTTCTCATCCCACATGGGGACAGGAGATTACATCGCTCAAGAAAATTCGCATAGGCATGCCCAATCGCGGCGTTCCCAATCTCGGTTTGATGGCCGCTCAGCGCTACGGCTTCTTTCATGCCCAGGGATTGGATGCGGAACTGATCGTCATGCGGCCGAGCGTCTCGCTGCAAACGTTGATGGCGGGAGATCTGGATTATTCAACCGTCCTGGCGTCCGCGGCCCGTGCCAGTGTGAGTGGACTCCCTCTCCGTATCGTTATGTCGCTGACTGTCGGCCCGGATTTTTCCCTCGTCGTGCGGCCCGAAATCCGCCGCATGGAAGATCTTAAAGGAAAAACATTGGCAACCTCTGGAGTGGGGGAGTTCACCGACGTAGGCACGCGGCTGGTGCTTAAGAAGTATGGCCTGGCGCCCGAGGTGGATGTGAAACTGCGAGCTTTATTCGGCAATCATCCCCTGCGGCTGAGCGCCCTTCAAGCCGGACAAATTGATGGCACGGTAATGTCGATGCCCTACAACAAGATGGCGGTCAAGATGGGCTTTAGGGAACTCGTTCACTTGCGAGAAATAATAAAAACGCCTCAGGGCGGGCTCGTTACCACGGTGCAAAAAATCCGCGGCGATCCGGACTTGATGCTGCGGAGCATAAAGGCGGCGCTCATCGCCAACCGTTTTTTAAAGGAGAACAAAGGCGAGTTCATGAAACTCCTGGCAAAGGAGTCCGGCGTCCATGACCCGGTGGTGGCCGGATTGATCCATGAGGAAGCGGTCAAGTTGTTTTCCGATAACGGCCTTGTATCCGATGAGGCAATCCAGGAGTTTATCGCCAATGCGCAAGAAACGCTAAAAACTTCTCGGCAGGTCGCAAGCTCAGAGATTGCCGATTTCAGCTTCGCCCGAAAAGCGGTCAGCGATCTGAGAGAAGGTAAGTGACCGTGCCGGCGCCGGACTGGGGCTCCCTATCGTTCAGGACACTAGCAGCAAGCGTAGTCACACCGAGGGCTAACTGCCAGCTATTCCGAAATATCCAACAGCACTCCGTCGGGATCCGAAAATACATGCTTTCCTATTGGGCAAGCTTGCAGATCTTTTTCTAGATCGCCCCCGCTGCGTCCCGTCGCGATCTTACGCGGCGCGGATTCCGGAAAGGTCGTGGCGATGTCTTCCAGGTCTTTCTTGGTTTTTTCCAGACTCTCCACCTTAAAACCGATGTGGTCGAAGCCCTGTCTTAAGCTTCGATAGTAGCCGTCATGGCAGCGGCGGATTATCAGACGCACTTTGCCGTCGGTCAGTGTGATCGCGCCGTCGGTTGCGTGTTCCGGCAGCTCTTCGAGCTCCAGGACCGTTGTGTAAAATTCCGCCACTTCGTCGGGCTCGCGCGCGCGCAGCGCAATGTGGTTGAGCCAACGCGGTTGATCCCACCCATCCTTCAAATAGCCCTCTCTGACGTTGGCCATCCCCTTCTGTGACAGGTCGAATTGAGTCCCGGCGGGGTCCTGCGCTCTGATACCCGCGAAGGGGACGTAGCTGAGCGCCTGCGTGAATAATAGTCCGGGGTATTTCTGTTTTAGTCTGTCGAGCACCTCCTTGGAGTCTTCCACTTCGAAGCCAAAGTGGTCGAGACCTTGCTGGGCTCCCGGCCGTTTCGTCAAAAGCGCCATGCCGATGACGCCGTCGCTGATATGGCCCCGGTTCGGATTGGACTGACCCGTCTCGTCAACCAATCCGGTGGTGATCTGTTTCATGCCGAATATGGTCTGGTAGAACTTGAACTCTTTTTCGTAGTGTTCGGTGTGGGTGGCGACATGCCTGATTCTAGCAAACATAGGGGCGCTCCTTTCGTATTCGGGGATTGGCCTCAGTTCTAGGTTAACGCCGTTAGCGTTGTCAAGCGAAACCCCCTAACAGGGCCGTTCAAATCGTTCAAAACGTTCAAGCCGTTCAAGACGTTTGGAAGATTGACGCTGCATGGGTGCCTTGTTAGGCTCCGCGCAGTCGGCCCGACAATTTTGGCCTGAGGACGAGCGGAAGAAAGCTGAGCCACACTATGAAGAAAATATTCATCGGCGTATTGGCGCTGTGGGTTTTGTTTTTCGCGGCTTCGCCCGCTCTCGCGCAGCTCAAGAAGATACGGTTTTCGACGACGTCCATTGCCGTAACCGAGCTGCAATTCAGGATAGCTCAGCTCAAAGGCTTCTATCGCGACGAGGGACTCGATCTCGAAACGATTCTCATACGAGGGGCGGTGGGGATGCAGGCGCTGCTTGGCGGCTCGGTGGATTACTCATCGGCCGCCGGCGCGCTCATCGCCGCCGCCGTTCGCGGCGCGCCCGTAAGGCTTGTCCTTGTCGTCAATGCAAAACCGCAATTCGAGCTGGTAGCCCAGCCTGAAATAAAAGCGATCCCGCAGCTCAAGGGCAAGCTCATTGGAATCTCGTCACGCGGCGGCGCCGTCGATCTCTTGACTCAGATGATCCTTACGCAGAATGGTCTGACGCCCAACAAAGACACGACCCTTCTAGTTATCGGCACTCCCGAGGAAATGGCGCTGGCGCTCAGAACCGGGCGCATCGCCGCATGCCTTCTCACTCCACCGCGACAGCTGATGCTCTATCGCGAAGGATTCAATAACCTCGCCTATTCAGGGGATTACTTGACCACTTATCCGTCCGGCGGCGTCGGCGTGACGGAAGAAAAGATCAGAACCCATCCGTCCGAAGTTTTCTCCTTTGTCAGAGCCGGCCTGAGGGGGCTCCATTTCTATAGGCAGAATCGCGCCGAGTCCATCGAGATCATGTCGAAGCATCTTGGCATCAAAGACCGATCATTGGCCGCGGAGGTCTATGATCTACACCTGAGCCGCCTTGGCGGAACCAGCTACCTCGATGAGGCCTGGATGCGCGGCGCCATCGAGTTTACCAAGAAAAGCTTGGGAGTCGCCAAAGAGACTGCGCCGAATCAAGTCTTTGATTTTAGTTTTGCCGAAAAAGCCTGGAGCGGCATTAAGAATTGATTTGCCGCTTTTTGAACGTTTTTAGTACGGCTCGAAGCCGCGCAGCGCCGGTATCACTTCGGTGCCGAACAGTTTGATCGAGCGCATGAGGTCTTCCTCGGCGATATCGCCGATGTTGAATTCGCCGAGGACGGTGTTGAACAAGCCTTCGGTAGCGGCGGCTTTGATCTGTTGCACGACTGTCTTGGGTGATCCAACGAAGGCCAGGTTGCGCTCGACTAAATACTCCACGTCCGGCGCGTGTCGCGCGATCTCGGCGCCGCCGGGATCGTTCCGCCTCATGAAATTTTCCGCGAGCCGCTGATAGCCGATGCCACCCTCGGCGCGAGTGCCGAAGACCTTGGTGAAGCAGTAAGCGAAATACTGCTTGGCCTTCGCCATTGCTTTGTCGTCGGTCTCGTCCACATAGACCAGCACCCAGTAACCGATGTTCGGTTTTTCTTTGTGGCCCGCTTGTGTCCACAATCGCAGATATTCGCGGTAGCGCGGCGCGACCTCGTTACGCGGCACGAGGAAGAGATAGCCGGTGTGGACGCCTTCTTTTGCCAGGAACGCTAACGTTTCCGCGTCGCGCGAATGTATCCACAGTGGCGGATGGGGTTTCTGCAATGGTTTTACGGACAGCGTCACGTTTTGGTATTGATGAACGGGTCCGTCGAAACTAAAAGCTCCATCGCTCGACAGGGCCTGCTTGACGAAAGTTAAAGCCTCGTGGGTGAGGAGCCTGCGGTTATTGAAGTCCGCGCGGTAGGGGCCGAAGAAGTCAGGCACAATGCCCGCAACGAGACCGAGCTCCAGGCGGCCGTTCATTAGGTTGTCCAATACCGCGGCATCCTCGGCGATGCGCAGCGGATCGTAAAGCGGCGCGACATAACCCATGGCGCCGACCCGCATTCGCCTTGTGCGCGCCGCGGCGGCGGCGCAATAGACGGACGGCGACGGCATCCAGCTTTCGTTGGGATTGAAATGATGCTCGACCGCAAAACAGGAATCAAAGCCAATCTCATCGCAGGCCGCCAATTCGCGCCACAGCTGCTCGTAGCGCTCGGCCGCGGTCATGCCGGGCTTGTTCCACACGTGCGAGAAATGCGCGAATTTCATTTCGCTTGCTCCGCCCGCTTCACACCTCCCCGGGCGAAGTCGTCCCTGCGTCCAACCGTGGCTTTCAACAGCTCAGGGGGAATCAGCTTCGCGCCGCCTAACACCTCGGCGAAGATGGCCATTTGGGACGCTTCCTCGACGATCAGGTTCGCCCGCGCCGCGGCCGCGGGATCGGCGCCGAAGGCCAGCACCCCGTGGTTTTCCAGCAACACCGCCTTGGTACTTTTAGCTTCCTGCAAAGCCGCGGCGATATTGGTTACGGATTCCTTGGAACCCCGCGGTCCGTAGCGGGCCAACGGCACGCCGTCGGTCATATCGTTGCGCACCAACGCTTCGTAGGAGCAGCCCAGGGACCGGCTCGCCAGCGCGAAGCTCGTCGCATAGGTCGAATGGGTGTGCACCACCGCTCCCGTTTCGGGGCGTTGTTTATAGACGATCGCGTGCATGTGGACGATCTCGGCGTTGGTTGGGTTAATCTCGCCTTCGAGGAGCCGGCCCTCAAGATCGAGGAGCGCCAGGTTTTCCGGTTTCAAATTATCAAAGGAGCTGGTGCGGTTAACAGAATGGTGTCGGTGCCGGGCACGCGCACGCTGAAGTTGCCGTGGTGGCTCATGGAAATCGCGCCCGTCCGCACGAGAAGGTTCGCGCTGTCGATGACCGCTTGCCTTAAGCTAAGATGGTTAATAGTCATAGAATCTCCTCTAGGGTTGTGGGTAAAAAGCGGCGGATCAGTAGCAGGTTTCTTTATCCCGCCGATGGGAGAAATAACTAGGCCGGTTTCTGATTCATTTTAGAGCCAGCCGGGAATGCGCTCTATGATGAAAGACGTTCCAGAGACTGGCGCACCGTTGGGCGTCCGCCCGATGCGACATCTTCTTTTTGCGCTGGGCTGCGCCCTTTGGTTGTATTGGCATATTTTCAACGTCTGTAAAAGGTGAATGGATGATCCCTATTGGTTCCATCTCATCCTTCCTCCAGTGGTTCTGTTGAATCTATTGGTCGGCCTATTTCGCCCCAGTGATTTTTCCGTTGAGCCGAACCCTATGCTTGGTTTCAACGGTTAGCAAGCATACTAAGCGACTGGCATGACAAATGAGTTGCGACTTTTACTCTGGTCCATCCTAGCCGGGCCGTGAGCTTCTGTTTTCAATTTACTCAAATGTGTGACGGCCTGGCTCCCGATGTCTCCTTCAGTAGCTCTTTGGTCGCCTTGAGGTCTGCCGTGTCAAAACCCTCCGTGAACCACCCATAAATCTCCTGAACCATTTTCCGGGCTTCTGCTTTTTTTCCCTGTTTCTGCCATAGACGGCTCAGGCTCATTGTTGCCCGGAGCTCCAATGACTTGGCTCCTTGGTGACGGGACAAATCGATAGCCGTGTGAAAGGACGTCTCTGCCTCTTTTTGAGACGAAGCTGAGCGCCGTAACAGCACCTCTCCTTTTATTCGATGTAATTCAGCCTCGTAGTAACGAATCCCAGTATCGCGAACTCTCTTTAGCTCTTTGGCCAGAACACTATAAGCCTGTTCGGTTTGCCCACCTTTGAGGCAGGCCTGCGCCACCAACGTCGCGTAGTAAGTTTGCTGTCTCGCTTCTATAAGCAACTCACTCTCATCCTGGCGCATCTGCGCTATACCCCGCTCCCACTCACCCTGCTCGACTATGAGCCAACCCTGCATTTAATTTGCTACCTTTATCCAGCGTCGATGCTGCTGCTCGGTTGCTAGTGCGAGCAGCTTCTCCACATGGTCCTGAGCAGCCCGCCTGTCCCCGCAGTGATGATATATCCAAATAGCAGCCATCAGAGCCAGCCATGAAGTGTACGGATGGGACAGCTTTACTGCCATGGTCAGTGCAGCCTCGATTGTCTGCAAAGCTTGATTCGGATAGCCAAGTAACCACACCGCCTTCGCCGCGTGGATTCGTGAGCACACCCCTGGGTCATGCCCGCCGTATACGGAACCGAGCTGCCCGTGGCGCCGCATCGTACAGCATAAAGTCTTGCTCTGCGTGTCCTTGATTGAGCCCAATTCGCCAATGTCCAGCGAGATCGCCCATAGCGTGTGGTGGGCTTCTAATAGACGAAGGGAGTCTTGCTCGCGGCGGGCGAGGGAAAGCAGTTGCTCTGCTAGCTGCCGTGCTGCGAGTAATTCACCGCGCCAGTTACGGATTCGCGACAGCGTCCATAGCACCGGGAAAAGTTGCGCGCTCTCCCCCAATCGCTCGCATAGCTTTTGCGCCTGGGTGTAGTTTTCTTCCACTTCTGGGGCCAAATAACTTCCAATGGCGATAAGCGCGGGGCCAAGGTCCACCCGGATAGCGATGGCTTGTTCCAACTTCTGTCGGCCCTCGGGCAGATGTTCGAGCGCGCATAGAGCCTGCTCAAAGTACAGCACTGCTTCCCGGTAGGCACAATGTGACGCTGCCTTGACGGCCCTCGATGAGAATAGATGACGGCTTTTTCTAAGTCATTGCCCTCTCGGAAATGGTAGGCCAGACTCTCATACCTATCTTCCAGTCGCGAAGCATAGAGCTTTTCGATGACCTGGCCTATTCGGAGATGACGACGCCGTCGTCTTGCCGGGGCCGTTACTCTCGTAGAGAGCCTCCTGCAATAAGTCGTGTGTGAAGGCGTAGTTTTCTTCTCCCGATCCTGAACCCGAGTGGATTAGACCGTACCTTTCGCAGCGGTCCATCACCCCAATAAGTTCCTCTTCCTGCTTGCCTGCGAACTCTTCCAGCACGCGCAAAGGGAACTCCCGTCCAATGACAGAGGCCATTCGAAGCAACTCCACTGCATCCTTCCCAAGCCTCTCAACGCGTTCGTTAATCACTGTTTTCACAGACTCAGGCATCGCTAGCGATACCGAGTCTCTCAAATCGACGCCTGCCTCGGCATCGACTATGACTTTTCGCTCCTGGAGGAGTCGTAAAACTTCCTCCACAAAAAACGGGTTCCCCCTGGTCCTCTGATAGATGACGTCGACGAGGTGAGGAGCAATGGTCTTTTCGACCTTTTGACAAATTAACTGCGCCACCTCTTTTTGTTCGAGAGGTTCCAAAGGGAGAGGATGAAAAAGCCGCTCCCGGTTCATGTCTAGAACCGTTTTCCACAGAGTCGCGTTCATCTTTAGCTCGTCATCCCGATAAGCAATCAGCGATAGAATCCGTTGGTTTCCTATGTTGCTCGCCAGATGATGTAGTAGCTCCAGTGAGCCTGCCCATTGTGCGTCATCGAGGAACAGCACAAGCGGTGCCTCCATGGAGATCTGGACGAATAAATGAGTCCAGGCCTCAAAAAGGCGGGTCCTCTCAACTTCCGAGTCTTGTGGCGCAACGCTTGAGCTGCTATTTGCCCGCGGCATCACTCCAGGGCATAATGCTTGCGAGCTGCTGTTGTGTATGGGCCGATAAGGACGCACAATGAGGCAGCGTCCCTTGTGCTGGAGATATCCCCTCAGCATGTCTACCCAGACCGCATAGGGATGGTTTCCAGATTTTTCGTATTTGCCTGTGAACCATTGAAAGCCACCGCGCGCGGCGTGATCTCGGAGCTCTCGTACCAGCCGGGTCTTTCCGATCCCTGCTGGACCGGTGGTAAACACAACGCTCCCCGTCCCGTGCAGCGCCGCTGTCCAACTTCTCCAGCAAAAAGGACAGTTCTTTCTCACGCCCTATCATCGGCTCAGCGCCGATGGCTGTAGCCGCTTCACGCACGATCGGTCTTATCAATTCCTCGCTGCCGGCCGTGCTCTCACTTATCTCTGTCGTGCGGTCGATAGTGACGGGAGCGATGAAGCGATAGCCCCTGCGGTGTAGTGTCTCGATAAACACTGGCTTCTTTGGATCCTCACCCAGAGCCTTCCGAATCTCCGCAACATAGACCGACAAGATCGCTTCGGTTACGTGGACCCCTGGCCATATCGTCTCCAACAAAGACCCTTTCGTAACCATTTGGCCTGGATGATCCAGCAGGTGCTGTAGCAACTTAAACGCTTTCGGATGGAGCCGAATCTCTTTCTCTCCCAGCCACAGACACTCGTTAGTCGGTCCAGCCGAAACGTACCAAAAAACAGTTGCTTTGCTTCCTGCATGTCCGAACTGAGCGATCCGGCTGGAAAATTTTGGAATTTCTTTGGGCCTTTTTTGAGACTTTCCGCACCTTCCTGATTAGCGTCATCGCATACAGCACGCCGAGGTACAAGAGGCTGCAATCTCGCAAATTAAAGGAGGAGCGAACATGTAAGGGGATAGATTAAACGCTGGGGCAGAGGCAAGAATTAGTGGCTAACTAAAAAAGGAGGTCAAGAGATGAAAGCGACGCTTTTCCATATCGTGTTTTTGCTGGCGCTGGGCGTATGGGTGACTTGTGCCAGCGCCGACTCGCCTGCAACCATCCACGAGACCACTCTGATGGAGTCCGGTCAAAAGACCCTGGAGGTGTCAACCAACGAACTCCGCAAAATCCTTGCAGAGAAGAGCGCAACGGTGTTCGACGCCCGGCCATTGATGGAGTATTCCATGAGCCATATTCCCGGCGCCGTCAATGTCTCCGAAAAGCCAGGCGTTCCGATCTCGCAGTATGTGTCTGATGTCGCGGAGGTTGGGCGCGTCGTTGGAAACAATAAGTCTGCGCCCATCGTGCTCTATTGCAACGGACCTTTCTGCGGCAAAAGCAAACGACTTTCAGAGGAATTGTTGGCTGCAGGGTATACGAACGTGCGGCGATATCAGCTGGGTATTCCCGTGTGGCGAGCACTGGTCGGTGTCACTGAAATCGAGCTCGCGGGACTGCTCTACGTTCTTAGGGATGATAAGACCGCGGTGTTTCTTGACGCTCGCAACCCCGAGGCGTTCAAAGCAGGGAGTATTCCGGGGGCGAAAAGCCTACGCTCGCCGATATGAAGAACGCGAAGGACGACGGACGACTACCCATGAAGGACCACAACTCGCGCATCATGTTTTTGATAGATACGGCGCTCATGCCCGGGCGGTGACTGAGGCCATTGTTTATGCAGCGTTTCACATATCTCGTCTTCGTGGCACGTTTCACCAACTGAAACCTAAGATAGCTATCAATCGCTTGCCCAAGCATCCGCAGCGTGATTCGCGAACGCTAGCGGACTTATGGCCTGGGTTACAACCCAGACGACCTGCCAGCGCCGCGCTATGGCGCACTCTTAATTTAACGGTCTTGCAGAAAGTAATCTGACCGTCAAATAAGATTTGTCTTTTCAGCCTTTGTTGTATTCAGTAACTACTTGTCAAGCCATCAATTGCACTAATCAAACGCATCGTATGCAGGATTTCCTGCGCAGGAAGGGAGGCCAGATGGACTGTTGTGAAAACTTGACGCCTGATTTTGGTGGCGAACCCGAAGCATTCGACGTCGGCAAAGCCATTGGCAGGCGAACGGCGCTAAAGCGGTTAGCGGGCCTGGCCAGCGGCATCATGTTCATCTCCGGCAGGCATGCTCACGGGCAAGGCCGCCAAGTTCTGCTCGCGTTCTGCGGGCAGCTCTTGTGCGTCATTCCGTACGAGGTCGCCAGAGCGCGAGGGCATTTCAAGGAGGAAGGGCTTGATGTCAGGCTGGTATATACACGCGGCGGCAACGTGGCCATGCAGGCGCTGGTGGGGCGCGCGGTGGATTACGCGGGCACCTCTTTCGATGTGGCGCTGCAGGCCTTTGCCCGCGGCGCCAAGATAGTCCGCTTTGCCTCTACTGGAAGATTGCCGCTCTTTGCCCTCGCGAGTGCGCCGAAAACGGCGAAAGAGATCCGTAGCCTGAAGGATCTCGAGAACCGGACGGTGGGGGTCTCGGGTCTCGGCAATGCCGACCACATCTTAGTCATCTACCTTATGAAAAAGGCGGGTGCGGATCCCGACCGGGTGCGCTTCGCGACTCTCGGGCCCAACCTTTATGATGCGCTCCGGCTTGGCCAGGTCGATGCGGGCATGGTGCAAGAGCCGGCGTTGACGCTAATTACCGGCGGGGGTGGTGGAGTGATCGCCAACGTCATGGACAGCGAAGAAGCGAACAAGTATCTCGGCGGCGCATACGAGTTCATGGGCGTAGCCGTGCGCGTCGAGGAACGCGAGCAACGCCGGGACGAGATGGGCCGGCTCGCGCGTGCCCTCGCGAAGGGGTTGAGGGATACGCGCACGATTCCAGTGAAGGAGGCTGTCGCGGCGCTGCCTAAAGAGCTTATCACGGGCGCTAACCGGGATCGGCTTGCTGGGATTCTGGAACGGTACCGGCAATCTCTCTATCCGGACAACGTCAAAATTGATCTCATGGCCGCCAACCGTGTCGCCGACGCGCATAGAACCGCAGGTTTGCTGGCTTCGTCTGTTGATCATAAGGCCTTGCTCGATCTGTCCGTGGTCGAGAAATAAGTGCTCCGCGTTCTAGACCTCGTTCTGGCTTATAGCTCCGAACCCGTCGTTGAAAAAGTCAGCCTTGAAGTTTCCAATGGCAAGTTCGTCAGTCTTGTGGGGCCGTCGGGGTCGGGTAAAACAAGCATTCTGCGCGCGATCAATGGTTTGCTCATGCCTCGCTCCGGCCGCGTGGAAGTGGACGGCGGTCAGGAATCCTTAGGGTTTTTGTTTCAGGACGATGCGCTTTTGCCCTGGCGAACGGCCCGCGAGAATGTCGCGCTCGGGCTTCGCATCCGCAAATTGTCGAAAAGCACGGCGCTCGATGAGGCTGATGCGTGGCTGAATCGACTCGGACTTGAAGGTTTTGGCAGCCGTTTCCCCCATGAGCTATCGGGAGGGCAAAGAAAACGCGTGGCGATTGCCCAGATCCTCGCCTTGAAACCAAAACTTTTACTCATGGACGAGCCTTTTGCCTCGCTGGATGCGATCGTGCGAACGCGCATCACGCAGGAACTTCTAAACTGGGTGGAGCGCGAGCATCTGAGCGTGTTCTTGGTGACCCATGACCTCGAGGAGGCGATAACAGTTTCCGACACCGTATATCTGCTTTCGCAGGGGCCAAGGGCGCGAGTCCAAACCTCGTATGAAGTGTCGATTCCCCGGCCGCGGGATATTTTCGCCTGCCGCAGAGATCCTAGTTTCGCCCCGCTTCTTGAGCGACTTTGGAAAGACATGTCCGACGCGATGGGCGTGCAGCAAGTTGAGGCCGCGAAATGAGAACCTATGTAGAAAAGGCGTGGGTGCGGCGGCTTATCTCGCTGCTGTTTCTTACTTTTATCTGGGAGGTGTTATCGCGGACCGGCGTCATCAATCCCTTTTATGCGCCGGCTCCGAGCGAAATCTTACGAGTCGTCGTCACTCTGTTTGTCGAGGGCACGATCTTCAGCCACCTGGAAGCTACCTTCACCGCCGCGCTCGCCGGGCTGGTATTCGGTCTGGCGCTCGGGATATTGCTTGGTTTTGCCGCCGCATTAATACCGATCGTCGCCGATGTTCTCGAGCCCGTCATGATGATTCTGAACGCTATCCCGCGGGTCATTATGGCGCCGCTATTCGTAATCTGGCTCGGCATCGAGCTTCCCTCTAAAGTCGCTCTCGCGGTGGTATTGGTGGCGGTGCTTATTTTTTTCGCCGTCTACAGCGGTATAAAGGATGTAAACCAGCTGCTGGTAGACCGAGTCCGCACGCTCGGCGGCGGGCGCATGATTTTGCTCCGAGAGGTTTATATACCCTCGGTAACGGCGTGGGTCCTCGCCAGTCTCAAGGTTGCCGTTGGTTTTGCGTTTACGGGAGCCGTCGTTGGCGAGTTTGTCGCTGCCACCCGTGGTCTTGGCTATCTGCTGCAGTTTGCCCAGAGCACCTATAATGCGGCGCTGACCATGGGGCTCATCTTTCTCATTATGACCTTTGTGCTGCTGCTTTTTATATGCGCGGAAGCGCTCGAGCGCCGGCTGCTGCGCTGGCGTGAGCACGGCCCTCATCCTAGCGAGGGATGAAGGATGAAAACGGCGCTACGGCCTTTGCCGGTTGGCGAGCAAGCAGCCCCAACCTTCCACAGGTGGAATAATGCCTGGGCGCACCAGGTCGTTCCAGACTTCGGTGCTCATGTTGGTGAACGTCGGTTTACCGAACTGTTCTTCAAGCGCGGGAATGACATGAATGCTCATGGCAGCGCCACCCGGCACTGAAATACCATCCGCTTCAGGCGCGAGCCGGGCCGCCTCGCGCCCGACTTCGAGAGCTAAATTCAATCCTTCTTCGAGCGTCATGGCGAAAGCGTCCGCGGCCCACTGATTGCGCTTCGTGATACTGGCGACTTTGATGCCGCCGGCCTCGAGATAGCGAACGATGGAGTCGTTGACCTTATCCGCCCAGCGGCTGCCGATGGTGAGGGAATTCAACCCCAGGTGCTTCATGGCGGCGATGAGCGCTTCGAGCGGCGCGTCGGCGGGGATGCCGGTTTTCTCTTTGGTCTTTTGCAGTAAGTCGAGCACGCGCGGGCGTCCCAACACCGCCGAGATCGGCGCGCCGCTGAAGATAATCAGATCAGCTTTTTCTTTGGCCAGTTTTTCGACGCAGTTCCAGTAATTCTTGACCGCCTTCTCGACGCCTTCCTCGGTGTAATTTTCCAAACCCAGACCGGTGGCGATTTCCATAACGTCCAATGGTATGAGGCGGTAGAGCTGGTATGTAGGGCCGCGCTGCACCGGCTCGTTGGCGCGCGGATGGATGACGCCGTAGCGAAAACGGGGTAAGAGTTTTTCAATGTAGTTAGTCATTTGCTTGCCTCACTTTTTCTTATAAAGAGCGTCGATATAGCCGCTCTGATCCAATTCCCTGATAAAACTCGCATCGAAGAAGTCCTCCGGTTTTGCGGACTTGCCTTTGGGCTCGGACGCCAGGATGGTTTTTAAACCTTCAACCGACGGGTATTGCTTCCTGGGCAACACCGACTCGTTGAGCATGTTCTCCCAGGTTTTTTCCAAGACGTCGCGGTCGACGTTGCGCCCAATAAATCTCGCTAATGCCCTTATCGACGCATCTTTGTCGGTGTATATGCGATGGACGGCATCCACCTGCGACTTTACATAACGCCTGACGATATCTCGGTGCTCGCGAATATATTTTTTGGTCGTGGCCGCCGCGGTGTGCTGATAAACCAGCCCGAGCTTGGGCAGATCGGCCAACACGTTCATGCCCCGTTTCTGCGCGATGATGCTGGCGGGCGGGTTAACGACGGTAGCATGAACTCGCCCCGTCAACGCCGAATCCACCCGCGCCGTGGTGCTGCCGATTTGCACGAGGGTGACGTCTTTGTCCGGATTCAAGCCAATCTTTGTCAATGCATATCGGGCGATGAAATCGGAGGCCGACCCGAAGCGGCTGATCGCCACCGTGCCGCCCTTCAGTTGCTCTGGAGTCTTGATGTCGGAGCGGCTTAGCAAATAGTAGTTGAGCGAAGTGACCCCGCCGACGATGAGCGTTGAGTCGGAGCCGGCCAGGACGGAGTTTACTACGGCGGGCCCAGCTAATTGCGCGATCGGGGTGTCGGCGGAAACCAAAGCCATGACCGCCGTGGTTCCACCGGTGAAAAAGACCAACTCCACATCGAGTCCGTTCTTTTCAAAGATTCCCGCGTCTTTGGCGACCCAGGCTGGCATAGCGTCGCCGCTAATGGCGCTGTAGCCGATATTGATCTTCGTCATCTGAGCAAGGACCGGTTGGGCCGAGCTTATGAGCAGAGTCATGCTTAAGATTGGCCACCCAATAGATTTTCAGTCTGGACATGTGATCCCCTTTTTAACGGGTGCTGGAATACCTAAATCGGCTTGCGGGTCGCGTCTCCCAGGTCGATTCCGTCAGTAACCGTATTTCTTCTCGAGGGCTTTAAGCTGCTCGTTGCCCAAGTTGGCGTACCATTTGCGCGTGTCTTCGATGCCGGGAGTTGACTTGAAGTAACCCGCCTCGGTGCCGTTTTTTTTCAACTCTTCCAGGCACTGGCGCATGCCGTGCAGCGCCGCGACCTGAAGAACCGTGGGAATACAACCGACGCGGCCGCCGAGCTCGCCGTAGCGCTGAATCGGCATCAGCTGGCGCGGCGGCACTCCGACCATGGGCTTGCCAATTTTTGCAAAGGCTTTGATCTCGTCTTCGCTGCGCGCGCTCAACCACACGGCGTCCGCGCCGGCTTCACAGCATGCGGACACGCGGTCGATGCGCTCCTGCAATGAATCTTTGGCTTCGGACCGCGCGATGATGACCAGGTTGGCATCGCGCCGGGTATCCAGCGCCGCTTTGATCTTGTTGACAAACTCCTGTCTGGAGACCAGGCCGACATCGAAGCCTTCATGGCCGGCCCGCTTGGGCGTCATCTGGTCTTCGATGTGCAGGGCCGCGACCCCGGATTTCTCGAACTCCCGGACGCTGCGCACGACGTTGACCGCGTTGCCGTATCCGGTTTCGCCGTCGCTGACGATGGGGATGTTCACCGCGTCGACGATTTCGCGCGCGCGATTGACCATTTCCGTGAGTGTAAGCAGCCCGGCATCGGCGAACCCCAGAGAGCGGTGCTGGCCGCTGCCGGAAATATGCACGAGGGGAAAGCCGAGCCATTCGACCAGACGGGCTTGGATGCCGTCGTTACAACTCGGCGCTAGATGACAGGTCGGCTCCTCGAGCATCTTGCGCAGGGCCGTTCGTTTCTCTGCCGCCGTCGCTTCCATAGCTTTTCTCCTTTTTGATTTGCAAGATTGAGACCGCCGCCGCCCGTCGCAATCGCGACAGCGAAAAATAGGCCCAAGTCTTCAATAGCCCGAGGCTCTGAATTTTACAAGAAAAGCCGCGCAGGCGCAGCACTGTAAGCCCGGATGCAGTGCAAACGGAATCCGGGATCGCACAAACCCCGGATTACGCTGCAGCTTCATCCGGGCTACGCAAACCGTGTCGTGCGTTTGAGTGGACGAGTAAATATTGGTTTCAGCAGCCTGCTTATGCGAAGATATCCGCGGCCGTGATCGCCAGCCCTATGGCCACCGAGGTAAATTCGTCGCCGGCCTTTATTGGTGTATCGTCGCCGAACTTTTGCTCGAAAATCCTTCGGATCACCGGCACGAACGAAGAACCCCCGGTCAAGAAAACGGCGCCGACGTCGGATGTCTTGACATTGCAGCGGGCAAGCAAGCGATCGATGCAGCAATCGATGTCCCGAACTTCCGGTTCGATCCAGTTCTCGAATTGGGATTGGGTTACGCTCTCGTCGATGCCGGTGGAAAGTTCTTTGAACACAAAAGCGCTCGCCGGTGCGCTTGAAAGATTGCACTTGGTTCCTTCGATGGCTTGATAAAGCCGGTAACCAAGATCATGATCGACTATCTCGATCAGCGCGGCGATCTTCTGCGGCTCTAGAGCGTGAAATCTGAGCTGGTTCAAAGTTCTCATATTCTTGCGCGTCTTAAGGAACGAAAGGTAGTGCCAACGCTGCAGGTTCTCATAGACCCAGAGCGGCATCGGTAAAACCTTACCGAACGGCGTGCGATACTCCGAACCCATGCCCAGCATCGGCGCAACCAGATGACGCACCAGTTTGCTATCGAACGTATCTCCGGCAATGCCTACGCCGTCGCTGCCGATGACGGCGCTTTCGGTCTGGTTCCGCCCATGCGGTTTGAGTTGGACCAAAGAAAAGTCGCTGGTGCCGCCGCCAAAGTCGGCAATCAACACCAACTCCTCATGATCTAATGTCAATTGATATTTGTAAGCCGCCGCCACCGGTTCGGGAATGAAATGAACCTTATCGAACCCGGCTTTGCGTAGCGCGACGCGCAGCCGAGTCAGAGCAAAATCATCTTCGGCATCCGCAGTGGCGCCGCTGAAGTGCACGGGCCGTCCGACTACCAGCGCCGATCCCAGATCGCCGAACTCGGCTTCGGCGGTCTGACGCAGTTCTTTGAGAATGATCCCGATCAGTTCTTCCAGTGTGTAGGTGGCGCCAAAAATTTGCGTTTTGCGGAACAGGCGGCTGGCCAGATAGGATTTCGCTGACTGGATAAGGCGCCCGGGAGATTCGGCGTTCAAGTAACTATTAATCGCCGCGGGGCCGGCGACCACGCGCGCGCCGCCTTTTGTTTGGGAATCCGCGGCGTCGAAGTAAAGAATCGACCGGAAGGTCGGGTGCCCGTTAAAGCGCGCCAGCTTCACGCTCCGGTCCGGCCGTGCGACCGCGAGCGCGCTGTTCGTCGTCCCAAAATCCAGTCCGATGGCTTTGGTCAAGTGTGTCTCCGGTTGGCTCAGTTTGAAACGATCAATGCTACCATCGCGAGAACGATAGCTGAAGGGTGCGCAGAATTTGGTTGCGGTTTAGTTTGCGTTCAAGACGTTCCAGCAGTTCAAGCCATTTCCTTTCGCTTTCGTCCCTCGTGCGGAAGTTAGGCCGCCCGGGCTTCAACTGTCAAGGATGCTTTCAGTCGCGTGCTTTCCCATTGCCTCGGACGGCGGTTTTGCGCTACACAGGGTTTAAACGGAACCGATGCAAAGGAGGACCCGCTTATGGCCCGGAACGGCATACCGGTTGTCGATGGCGACGGCCATGTGATGGAGGATTGGGATGCGCTATTGCAGTACATGCCGGAGCCGTACATCAAGAGCGGCAGATTCAAGGGGCGAATTTTCCCTCCACTCGATCACCTGCATTCCGCGAGCTTGTTTCAACTCGTTCCCGGCGCTTTCAGACAGGTTCGGGAAGACGGTTGGTTGGAATTCATGGAAGACGTCGGCATCGAGCGCGCCGTGCTCTACACCACCGGCGGTCTCGCCTTTGGCAAGGTCATCACCAGAGAATTTGCCGTCGATGTCTCGCGCGCGTGGAACAACTGGTTCGCCGATACTTATCTCAAGAAGAGCGCGCGCTTCCAGGGATTGGCGTTGGTACCGTTGCAAGAACCGGAGGAAGCCATCAAGGAAATGCGCCGCGCGGTGACCGAATTGGGATTTTGCGGCGTGATGTTCCCTTCCACCGGTTTCAAGGGGCATTTGGGCGATAAAGAGTATTGGCCGGTGTACGCCGAAGCCGACCGCCTGGGCTGCTGCATCGGTGTTCATGGCGGCGCCCACGAAGCACTCGGCATGGACTTTTTAACCCCCTACGCGCCGATCAACGGTCTCGGCCATCCCTTCGGCCAGATGGTTGCCTTCGCCGGCATCATTTTCAATGGCCTCTTCGATAAGTATCCGAACCTGCGCATCGGTTTTATGGAAGCCGGCGTGTCGTGGCTGCAAACTTGTCTGGAACGGTTCGATCGCGGTTGGGAAACGCATATTCAATACGATCCGCGCACGGAATATATCCAGCTCAAGCCCGGCGAGAAAATCAGCGATTATATCCGGCGCCACGTCGAGGCGGGGCGGATCTTTGTCGGCTGCGAAGGAACGGAAAAGTTTCTGCACCACGTCATTGAAGCGGTGGGCAACAAGGCGTTCATGTTCTCCAGCGATTTTCCCCATGAAGTCAACAACGAGTACTGCAAGCATGAAATCGAGGAGATCGTCGAAAACGAGCATCTTAGCGACGACGACAAGCACGCGGTGCTGCACCGTAACGCCGAGCGCTTCTATGGGTTGAAGCCTCTGGGTTAAGACCTGGGTTGGGCCGCCAAACAACCGGCTGATCCCGCTTCGAACGCGATGAACTGAGGGTTTCGAGGTGTGTGAGATGAAATGCTTTGCGCAAGTGGGTTTTTCTCTCGCTCTGCTGCTCTTTGTTGGTTTTGGCTCTGCGTATCCACAGAGTAGGGTTGACGAGTCTTTTCGCGAATGGGTTGAATATCGGGACGGTGAAATCTCGGTTACCTTTCGACAGGTTTCGGTGGAATTCGCCGTCAATGCGATCCATGCCCGAACCGGTTTTCAGATCGTCGTCCCACCCGAGGCAAATAGCAAAACGCTGAGTCTCTATCTCCGCGGGGTACCAATCGAGGTTGCAATGCGGTCCCTCATCTCGTCAATCGGCTTTAACAGTTTTGCCATGACTTATGATAGGGCCGGCCGGCCGATTCGGGCGATCGTTCTCGAAGCGCGCCCTTCCGGCGGCGATGCGGCGACCTTAGACCAGAAACCTGCCTCTGAATCCCCGCCGCTAACGGCGGAGGAAAAAGATCAACTCAGCCGGGCTCTAAAGGTTTGGAACGACCTCAAGGACGACGCACGCGGCCGCATCGCGGATCGTCTGCGCTCTCTGCCGCCTTCCGAAGAGCGCGAGGAATTGGTTAGGGAATACGGCCGTCAGATCTTGGGAATAAAAAACTAGCTATAAGGATATTAGCAATTTTCAGCTCACGCAGTACCACAATTGTCCCGCCTCCCCATGCCATCCTTGCAGCATGAGCGCCGGCTGCTAATCTCAAACTAGATGTTGCTCTACGGCTTCACTGCCGAACCGCGATTCAAAACGGTGCCCTGATGCTCACGTTCTTCCGCTATCTATTCTTCCAAATACCCGGCTGGGCAGTTGGGGCGGTGGTCGCTCTGGGTCTCTTACAGTGGGAAGTCATCCCGTTGTGGGTTGCGCTGCTTGGCTTCTCTGGCTTGGTTCTCAAGGATTTGGCCTTCTATCCGCTGCTCCGCTCTGCTTACGAAACCCAGGTGAAATTCGGTTCGGCGGCGCTGGTGGGGAAGAAGGGAATCGCACAAAGCGACTTGGCGCCGGAAGGCTATATTAGAATAAACCTGGAACTGTGGCGCGCGGTTGCCGAATCGGCCGGGCAAACCATCGTGTCGGGAACCGAAGTCGAAGTCATGCGCGCGGAAGGAATGACGGTTTTTGTCCGCGCCGCGCGCGGAAAATCATCCTTGTAAACAAGGATGAGTTCAAGGTTCAATGTTCAAAGTTCAAGGTATGCGAAATTCAGTTCCGCCAAACGTTGAACCTTGAACGTTGAACTTTGAACTGGCCTCCTAACTACCCGCGCGGGTGGCGGTCCATTTGCCGTTGCTGGATTCGCCGTCCATCGAGTTGCCCCTTACGCGACCGGAATATTTAACGCGGCCGGCGGTGAAGCTGATATGCTCGCCGTTTAGCTTGGCATCGCTGATTGGCGTGGTCGCGGCGCCGGATCTGACGGACCCCGATAACGTCTGGTAAGTCTGCTTGAGAGTGATTTCGCCTTGAGGAAGCTTCCAAGTGCCATCGACTTTCGCCGGCACGATCCACAGGTAGGCGGTGCAGTAGGAGGCGCAGTCATTTTTCACCGTCGCGGTTTCGTCGGCTTTCCAATCGCCCATCGTGAATGAATTGGATACGATGCGGGTGCCCGGTTTCAGGTCGAGAATTTTCGGACGCAGCTTGAGATTGATCTCCGGCAGCAGAAACATGGTAATCACCTGCGCCTCGGAGAAGTCGCTTTCGAACAGATCGGCCTTGGCAAAATTCGCTTTATCGCTGACGCCGGCTTTGGCCGCGTTGCGTTTGGACAGTTCGACCATGTCGGGGTTGTATTCAATGCCGAGAGCGCGGGCGCCGCGCTTTGCCGCGGTGATCACCGTGCGCCCATCGCCCGAGCCGAGATCGATGACATAGTCATTGGGCGTGACCTTGGCCATATCGAGCATCTTATCGACCAACGCCTGCGGCGTCGGCACCCAGATAACGTCCTTGCCTTCCTGGCCCACCTGCGGCTGGTATTCGTCTTTCGCCGATTGCGCCTGGGCGAGACTGCAAGCGGTAATGAAGGCCAGACATAAAGCCAATAACGAATAACGAGTCGAGAGCGATTTTTTCATGGAATTTCTCCGTCGCGAAGCAATCATCGGCACATCGTTTTTTTACTCCAAGAATGGCGAAATTTCTAGCCCGGATCATCCGCGTCGTTTCCGGTTCAAGATTTCGGCCCGTCGGGATGGGGTTTTGATTCTGCTGAAAAACCCTAAGAATGCTTCGACAGGCTCATACTTCGGCAAGCTCAGTAGAACGGGAAAATCTCGACTCATTTCAACGGTTCTTCCAGAAACCAAAACATGGGAGCGAAACTCCTTAGTGGGTCGTACCTGACGCGTCCATGACGTATTTCACCAGGAACGGCCAGACCTGGGTCGCGTCGGCTTGAATCTCGGCGTAGACGCCGTTCTTGACGGCCTTGCGCCAGGATTCGTTTTCCGAGTAGGTGCAGCCGGAAAGATGGCCGAAATGGGGCCGATCGGGACAAATTCGGATGCCATAGGTAAAGCGGCGCGGCGGCAAATTCGAACCGATGCGCTCGTTGATGATTTCAATCAACGGCGCGACGTTTTGCACGTTGTTGCGCGGCACCCCGCCGCCGATGGTGAAGATGCCAAACCGTTTCGCCTTGGTCACCAATTTGATGAGTTCCTTGCTGTCGAGTTCCAGATCGATAAGGATCGGCTTTTTACCACGGCGCTGACGCTTGATGTTGTGGATGTAAATGTCGTTGCCCAGTTCCGAATCGACGAAGGCCGGCACGAATACCGGCACGCCGCGCAAGTAAGCCGACTTCAAGATGCCCCGGTCGTTGGGATAATTCTCGGCTAAGTGCTTGCCGATGAGCCTGTTTAGGATCGTCGGGCTGAGGGATTGTTTGCCGTCAATCGCTTCCACGACCTTACCGATCACTTCCTCGACGGTATCGAGATTGGTTTCGGGTTCCAGCGTATCGGTCACCCGGTTAAGCCGTCGGCGCGCTAACTCGGTGTCGTCATATTTCGGATTGTACTTGTAATGTTTGAGTCCGATGGACGACACCAGACCATGGGCCATGAGCGCGCCGGTGCAAGAGATCGCATGGATCAATCCGCTCTCGATCATGTCGCAGATGACGAGGTCCATTTTTCCCACCGTCATGGCGCCGCTAACGGTCAGAAAGCGGATACAGCTCTGGTCACGGGCCATTGTTTCGAGCGCCTTGGCGCCCGTGGCGACCTGCGCGGCGATGCCGCCGTAGGGCGCAAGCTCGGCTATGAACGATCGAACGGATCTGGGCTTGCCATCGATCCACTCCTCCAGGGCGCGGTAGATCACCGGCATGACATAACGGGGGTCGGCGAAGACCGCGTCGGGAAAGTACCCATCTCTGATCTGTCCTGGGCGCGCCATGTCGAAGGGATTAATAAACACGGCGCGCTTAGGTTTTTTGTAGATCGCCTCGGCGTAGCGCTCGGAAAACCCGCCGACGACAACGGCATTCTCGCCGCCGCGGCGTCCGGCATATTCCGCCGGCAGAAGAATCTGCGCGCACCATTTTCTCGCGACGAACTTTTTCAGCAACCGTCCCAGCGGTGAACTCGACATGCCATCATAGATGATAATGGGCTTTTTCGGCGCGCCGATCATCTGGCGCACCGTGCGCGCGGCTTCGCCGAGCATGCGGGCGCCGAAGGCGCAATACGTCATCGCATCGACGATCGCGCCGACGGTGGCGGATTGTTTCAAGTCCAGGGATTTAAGCTCTTCGAATTGCAAGCGAAAGGACGCCCGTTCTTAAGGGTTCTCCTATGTGGTAACACGGCGATACTGCCGCGTCAATTTTGATCCGGCGCGAAATCGAAGACGATTTCGGTTCAAGGTTCAAGGTTCAAAGTTAAGATGCTTCGGAGACCGGGCTCCGAGTTCGGCATTGACACGTTGAACCTTGAACATTGAACTTTGAACCTCCGTTCACAACCCATGGACAAAGTTTTTTAGATGTCATAATAAGAGGACAATGCGACTGAAAGCGAGGGTACGCTGATGAGCATGGCCGCTACAGGTTACACGCCGGAAGCCGTTCTTGCCGGCGAGAAAATCATCTCCGCCGATTCCCATATCATCGAGCCGGACGATCTATGGACAAAGGCCCTTCCCCAATCGTTGAAGAGTAAGTTTCCCGATTATCCCAAACGCAACTCGCCCGGCGAGAAGACCGGCGGTTGGGATCCCAAGGCGCGCATCGGTGAGATGGAAGTCGACGGCGTCACCGCCGAAGTGCTTTATCCGACCCTCGGATTGCGCCTTTTTGCCATCGAAGACCCGGAACTCCAGGAAGCCTGTTTTCAAATCGCCAACGATTGGATGATCGATTATTGCAAGGTGACACCCGGACGCCTGATCGGAATTCCGATGATTTCGCTTTACAATATCAAAAATGCCGTCAAAGAGCTGGAGCGCTGTAAAAAGGCCGGGCTCGTCGGCTGTTTGATCTGGCAGGTGCCGCCGGAGCATTTAAGGTTCACCAGCGATTACTACGATCCGTTCTGGGAAGCCGCGGCTGATATGAACATGCCGGTCAACCTGCACATCCTCACCGGGTTCAATTACAGCCGCTTCGAGCGCAAGGGGCTCGACACCTACAGAACCGCGGTCAACGACAAGCTCAATGACGCTGCGAATACTCTATTCGACATTGTTTTCAGCGGCGTGCTGGCGCGCTTTCCTAAACTGAAAATAGTCTACGTCGAGAATGAATGCGCCTGGCTGCCCTTCTACACCCACGAGTGGGATAAATATTATGTTCGCTTCAAGAACAAAGTGCCGCTGCCGTTCATGAAGAAGCTGCCCGGCGAATATGTGAACGAGCAGGTGTACGCGACTTTTTTTAGCGACCCCAGCGGCGGCGTGCTGATGAACCGCTACGGCCAAGACACTTTCATGTGGTCCAATGACTATCCCCACGCCGCCTCCACCTGGCCGCATTCGCGCAAAGTCATAGCCGAAGAACTCGGCCACCTGCCCAAAGACGTGCTGAGAAAGGTCGTGCGCGAAAACGTCATCAAGCTGTACGATCTAAAAATCGACGGCATCAATAACTGACCGAAGCCGTCGAAATTAATAACGAAGTTGAAAAGGGTCACTCACCCCGAGTGGCCCTTTTTTTCGCATGGGGATTCACCACGAAGTGATTCATGATCTTACGCTCGCCCACAGGTCATGAAAATGGAGGATTCCCCTTCGTAGCCCGGATGGAGCAAAGCGTAATCCGGGTTTCTTCATTCACGCACGCCGTTGCCTCTGCCACGCCCCATGTCACCTTCCTGGATTCCGCTTCGCTCCATCCAGGCTACAATTCTAAAGCCCATCCTCACGCCCGGTATTTTCAAAGGCGGCACGAAGAACACTATATTCTTAAACTTCGTGAACTTCGTGTTTTTCATGGTGAGTCCCTCTTTTTGCGCCCGTTAGGTTCTTTGCGGTTAACTTTCTTTTTGCGAACTAGGTACTCTTTGTGGTTAATATCTCCACATCAACAGGCGTTAGCGGAGGTATGCTATGCCGATCATCGACGCCGATACTCACATCGACGAGACCGAAGCGACTTGGGAATACCTGCGGGAGTACGAACAAGAGTTCAAACCGATCACGCAATCCCCCAACCGCGTCGATCCCAAACGGCCGCCGACGCGCTACTGGCTCATCGACGGCCATCGCCAGATGCGCTTTACCCGCGACGATAAAAATACCCGCACTACGGTGGCAACCCGCGAGCTGTTGGACGTGGCGGCGCGCTTGCGCGATATGGACGAGATGGGCACAGAGGTGCAGGTGCTCTATCCCACGTTGTTCTTGATGGAAGCCACCGAGCGCCCCGAGGTGTCGACGGCGCTCAGGCGCAGTTACAACCGCTGGCTCGCCGAGCGCTGCGCCGAATCCCGCGGGCGCTTGCGTTGGGTGTGTTTGCCGCCGCTGATGAACTTGGAAGAGGCGATCAAGGAACTCCGGTTCGCCAAAGACCACGGCGCCTGCGGCATTCTCAAGAAAGGCGATCTGGAAGCCGGCAAATGGCCCGCCGATCCGTATTTCTTTCCACTGTACGAAGAAGCCGACCGCTTGGACTTGCCGATCTGCGTGCACATTGGCTCAGGCACGCCGGACTTCGTCCCGGCGCGGGAATTTTCGTTGGGATCGTTCATGCGCTCGCAGCTGCCCACCGTGCACGCCTTTCATACAATCATCCGCCATCAGTTGCCGCAAAAGTATCCCAAGCTGCGCTTCGGCATTATCGAGGCCGGTTGCTCGTGGATTCCCTTCATCGCGTGGGAATTGAAACGGCGCATGGAAAAGGCCGCCGACGGCGCCGGGACATTCAGCCAGTTCGCGCGCTACGACCTGTCCGCAGAATTGCTCAGGTCCAACCGCATGTATGTCACCTGCCAAGTCGACGAAGACTTGCCCTATGTTCTAAAAGTCGCCGGTGAAGACAGTCTGATGATCGGCTCGGACTACACGCACCGGGATTCATCCATGGAATACGAATTCCCGCGCTTGTTGAAAGAACGCGCCGACAAAGGCGAGATTTCCCAAACAGCCGTGCAAAAGATTCTCTACGACAACGCGAAAACGTTTTACGGTTTGTGAACAGTCCACGAGTCACGTGAAGTTTCGCCCTCTATAAGCACAAAGTGGAGTGATGGAATAATGGAATGATGGGAAACGACGAAAGGGTGGTGGCCGAGAGGTCTCAGAGTTTGCTTCATCCTTCCGCCTTTATCCCTTATCCTTTCTTAACAAAGGAGGCATCATGCCTGGCGCTCTGGATGATATTCGCGTTATCGATTTCACGCACGCGTTAAATGGACCGTTCTGCACTATGATGCTCGGTCACATGGGCGCGGAGATCATAAAGGTCGAGCCCCCCACCGGCGACGGCTTTCGCCGCTCATGGATGCCGCCCGATGCAAAAATAGATGGCTACGAGTTTTTATGGATCAACGCCAACAAGAAGAGCGTGGTGCTCAATTTAAAAACCGCGCGAGGTGTCGAGCTGGCGCGTCAGTTGATTGCCCGCGCTGATATAGTGGTGGAAAACTACCACACCGGAACGATGGAGAAATTCGGCCTCGGCTACGACGATCTC
This sequence comes from uncultured delta proteobacterium, assembly GCA_963840855.1. Classification (GTDB taxonomy): domain Bacteria; phylum Desulfobacterota; class Binatia; order UBA9968; family UBA9968; genus DATACQ01. Next base: position 60,997 of record CAWJBB010000079.1, on the reverse strand, counting down.
AAGAAAATCAATCCGCGGCTCATCTACGCCTGCTCCCGCGGCTTCGGCGAATCGGGACCCTACAAAGACTATGGCAGCACCGCGCACACGAATAACAGCATGACCGGTTGGACCCACACCGGATGGAACTACAACGGCGCGCCGGGAACTAAAGCTATCGGCATCGGCGACGAGGCCGCCGGCGTCAGCATGGTGTGCGGAATTTTAGCAGCGCTCCACGCCCGCGAGCGCACCGGCGAAGGGCAAAGAATCGTCGTCTCGATGCAAGAAGCGCTACTCGGTTTCATGATCAGCGAATTTCACGAACACTTTATCGGCATCGAAATCGGCAATAAGCCCGTTCCGGCGGCCGACGGCTATTTTACTTTGCGCATTCCGGACCTCAGCGACAGCGGCTGGGTGAAGCTAGCAAAGCTCATGGAACGGAACGATCTGATCGAAGACGATCGCTTCGGGAGCGCGCCGGCGCGTCGGCAGAATCGCGCACAGCTGCAAGAACTGATCAGAGCGTGGGCGCGCGGCAAAACGCGCCAGGAACTCTGGGACGGGCTGCGCCACATCGACTATTTCGGCGCGCCGGTATTGTCGATGGGCGAGGTGATCGAAGATCCGCATATCAAAGAACGAAACGCGTTCATCGACCGCAACCATACCACCGCCGGACCAATTAAATTGCTGGCGCCGTGGATTCATATGTCCAAGACGCCAGCGAGCATCCGCGCCGATTCGCCCGCCATCGGCCAACATACCGACGAGGTTCTGACCGGAATTCTAGGTTTGAAGGCTGCGGAGCTTGCCGATCTGCGATCGCAAGGGGTAGTGAAATAGCGACGTTGTGTCGAGTTTCGAGTTTGCAGGCTAATCAAAATGTTCTAGATGCTAGGCCGCGAGATTCGACTGAGCGGAGGCGTACAGAGCGAACACGTTGAAGCGATCGAACGAGCGCAACGAAGACTGGGTCTTCAGCATCCGCAAGCGCTCTGATCAGCCGTTCCGCGGATGCTTTGCCGCGCGGAAACGGCGCGACGATGACGCGGGTGCAGCCGGCGGTGAAATAATTATCGAGGGTGCGCCGGATATCATCACCGTTTCCGGCGCCAACGAAGGACGTCGCCAAAGGTTCGCTCACCTGTTCTTGAGCGCGCTCGATTTCGCCTCGCGCCACTAGATCTTTTAGAGCGAGCAGCTCATCGCGGTGTTCCGGACGCTGGGTTTCGATCATGCGGTCCGGGTTGCCGCGCAAGCGTTGTATAAAAGTAGCGCGGGCATGGTCGAGAGCCGTTGAGCGATCGTCATGGGCGCAACAGGTGGCAATGGCCGTGAATTCCAGCCGGTTCGGATCGCGTCCCGCTTTGCGGGCGGCGTCATGGAACTGCTGCGCCGAGAAGTTGGCGATGTAGTAAGGCGACACGACGTTGGTCAATAACCCGTCGGCAATCTCGCCGGCCAGGGCCACCATGCGAGGCCGGGTCCCCCCAATGTAAATCGGCAAATCCGGCCGCGGCTGGCTAACGCCGAGTTTGCTATTGACGCCGGAAAAGAAGCGGCCGTCATGGGTGAATTGTTTGCCGGTCAGCGCTTTGCGGATGAACTGCACATATTCGCGCAGCCGGGCGAGCGGCGCTTCGAGCGGAATGCCATGCGCTAGATCGTTCCAGGGATGATGGCCAACGCTCAATCCCAGGCGCGTGCGACCCTGAGAGAGGTCATCGAGGGTCGCCGCCGCCATCGCGATCTGAAACGCGGAGCGGGTATAAACGTTGATGATCGCCGTGCCTACTCCAATGGACTTGGTGGTCGTCGCGATGGCGGAAAGCATGGCCACCGAATCCCTGCCGATGTCCTCGTTGAGCCACATGCTTTCGAAGCCGGCCGCTTCCGCCTGGCGCGCCAGGTCGAGAACATCTCGCGCGGACAACTCGCTGCCGGTTCCTTCGTCTTTGAAGTCGATGCCGATGCGGCGTGTCATGTTCTTCATAGATCCGCTCATTTCATGAATTCCTTCTGAAAATAATCGCCCCATGCGTCGCTCTTGTCCTGGATGATTTCCGGGCTTAGATAATGGGCTTTTTTGATTCGCCCGCCTCCCGGCTTGAGGTCTGCTTGGAGCGCGGGCATCTCCGGATGCGATGGGAGATAATTCGAAAGTTGCACGACTTTCTGGCCTCTCTTCGAAAGCAGAAAATCGAGGAACAGCATCGACGCATAAGGACGCGGGGCGTGTCGCGCCAGGCCGACGGTATTGATCGTGGCGGTGACCGGCTCGAGGGGCTGCCACTCCACCGGCGCCCCGGCTTGCTTGCTGATATACGCGTGATGATTGAAAATCTGGATTGCCAATGGATATTCGCCGGCGATCACCAGGTCGAGTATCTGCCGCGCGCTGGCGGTGCTCTTGGCGATATTCTGGCTTTTTAGTTTTTGTATATAGGCTTTGCCTTTTTCTTCCCCCATCGTGAGCAGAATGTTGCCGATGAACTGCGGCGCGCCGGAGCCGGTACTGGTGGACCACATCATCTGGCCTTTCCACCGGGGGTGGAGCAGGTCTTCGTAGGTTTTCGGCACTTCGGCGGCTTTGACCATGCGAGTATTGTAGCCGAGAGTCATGAAATAAACATTCGTAGTGCCCCAGAAACCCTTGGCGTCTTTGAGCTCGGCGGGATATTCCGCTAAATGGGGCGAATAAAAACGCTGCATGTAGCCGGCCTGCTTCACCATGGTCGTCGCGGCGCTGCCGCTGATGAGGTCGACGTCATAACGCTTGGCCTGGTATTCGGCGAGCACTCTCTGGGCGATGCGCTCCGAGTTGCCGCGGAAAAACTCTACCTGGAGATAAGGATATTCTTTTTCAAAGGCCTGCTTTAGCGGCCGCACCACCTGATCGACGATGAGGCCGGTATAGAACATGACCTTGCCTTCCTTTTTCGCGCCTTCAATAAGGACTTTTTCGCGGTTGGCAGACTTGAGCAGCGCCACCTCCTCCACGCTCGCCGCTACGGATGCTCCTGCGGTGGATAAAAGAGTGGCTACGATGAAAGCCCATGTTGTGGTTCCGGCGATTGTCGAAGAACGGCCTCGAATCGTCATGTTCAGTTGTTCCCTTCCAATTGGGTTTCGACGGCTCTCGCTATTATTCCGGCAATGTTCCAAATTGGCGAAGAATTCCTCAGCCAGAAAGCCCCAACCGGCTAACTATGGGTTTCGCTGAACGCTAGTCCCTGGCGCGCTTCTTTGTCAAGCAAAGAAGCTGTCACAAAGACCTGCCTGACCTTTGAAAAGCCTGTCTATGGTTCGACTCTACGGCGAGCGGATTCTCGCACCCATCGCAGCTGAGTTCCGAGCGTGGCATTCAGAACACGCGGAATATCGTTTGACGCGCTGCGATACGCTGCGCTATTGGAGAAAAACGGCGAACCTAACGGGCGCCCTCGCGCAGGAGAATTGCAACGGAGGGGCCGCGCGACGCAAAGGAGAAATCTGGCCATGGACGATGACAGAAAATTTAGCCGCCGTGGATTTTTGGGAGCGAGCGCTGCGCTGGGCGCCGCGGGGATGATCGGGCAGTTTGGCTGCGCGCCGGCGCAGACCGGCGCGGCGCGACGCTCCGCCGCGGGCGGCCTGCCGCCGCGCGATGAATTTGTCGTGCGCAACGCCTACGTCATGAGCATGGACCCCAAGATCGGCGATTTGCCGCGCGGCGACGTTCATGTGCAAAACGGCGCAATTGTCGCCGTGGGCAGCGAAGTAGCGGCGCCGGGAGCGGAAGCCATCGATGGGCGGAACATGATCGCCCTGCCCGGCTTCGTCGAAACTCATTTCCATCTATGGAATTGTTTCGTTCGCGGCGTGGTTGGTGACGGCGACATGGACTACTTCCCGGTAATGACGCGCATCGGCCCGGATATTACGCCGGACATTGCTTACCGGAGCGTGCGCTTGGGGATCGCTGAAGCGCTCGACTCCGGTCTGACGACGATTCACGATTGGTCGCATAACCTCAGCACGCCGGCGCACGCGGACGCGGATCTACGCGCATTGCGCGAAAGCGGCGTGCGCTCACGTTTTTCCTATGGCTACAGCCGTGAGTTGCAGGAGCGGCCCGATCAGGTCACTAACTTTGCCGACATCGAACGGGTGAAAAAAGAATTGACCGGCGATCCATTAATTACGATGGGATTCGCCGCGCGCGGGCCGGGCAGCACGCCGCCGGATGTCTACCGCCGCGAGATCGAGCTGTCGCGCAAGCTCGGTTTACCGATCACCATTCACAGCAACCGCTCCATCGGCGAGGTCAAGAAATTCAGCCGCATCGGCATGTTGCACAAAGACCGGCTTTTAGGACCCGACATGCTGCTGATTCATACCTACAACGCCACCGAACAGGAGCGGCAGATCATGGCCGAGACGCGCACGATGGTGAGCGTCGCGCCCTACACGGCGTCGCGGCTGGCATCGGGGCTGCCCTATCTTGGCGATCTCATGAAGCGCGGCGTGCAGTGCAGTCTTTCGGTTGACACGACCACCGTAGGCGGCAACGTCGATATGTTCGGCATCATGCGCCTGGCGCTGCAATTGAACCACTTGCGCTCAATGAATGTGCTGGAGGTGCAGCCGCGGCGCGTTGTCGAATTAGCGACCCTGGACGGCGCCAAGTCGTTGGGCATCGCGGACCGTGTCGGATCTCTCACACCAGGGAAGCGCGCCGATTTGATTCTCATTCGCACCGACGATTTGAATACCGCGCCGTTTTACGACCCCGCGCTGCTCATCGTCCAGTCGGCGCAGCCGTTCAACGTCGACACTGTCGTCGTCGATGGCCGCATCCTCAAACGCGACCGCCGGCTGACCGCCATCGACGTCGCCCAGGTGATTCGCGACGCCACCGAGGCGCAAAGAAGCGTGTTAAAGCGCGCCCTCGGAAAATGATTTTCACACCTGGCAGGCTGGTTGTCGTGCTCGTTGCTCGTGATCGTGCTCGTTTTTCTAACCCGAACCACGAACAGTGCGCGCCGTTGCCTGTGGCAAGCTTCAGCAGCGCACGAATTGCAAATAAGAAAGCTCTTTGCAGGCCGCTCAAAAAGATCCAGAGGCAAGGCGCGCGAAGATCGATGAGCGGAGGCGTACTCCTGTACGTTGACGCGAAATCGGTCGAGCGCAACGAAGCATATGGGTCTTTTTCAGCGGCCTGCTCTAATACAATTCGCCCTCGCTCTTTTTCTCTTCCCGCGGACGCCAGCGCAGAAGATAGGATTCCGCGCGGTTGATCGCCTCGTTGCACACTACGACCACGAGCGCGAGGATCAATATGCCGCCCAGCGCGCCTGTAGTCGAAAAAAGCGACGTGTTGTAATTGATCAGGTAACCCAGGCCCTTGCTGGCGGCGATAAATTCTCCCACCACGGCGGCGACGATGGCGTAAGGAAGGCCGATCTTTAGGCCCGTGGTGATCCACGGCACGATCGCCGGCAGGGTGACTTTCATGAGAATCTGGCGCTCCGTGGCCCCCATAATGCGCAGGACGTTCTTAAGCTCCGCATCCACGCCCTTGACCCCGGCAAAAGTATTGAAAAAGGTCAGAAAAAACACCACGCTGATGACCAGAATAACCTTCGAAGTCGGACCGATACCGAACCAGATTATGAACAGCGGCGCCAGCGCGATGCGCGGAATGCCGTTAAAAGCGACGACATAAGGGTCCAGGATATCCGCCAGGGTTTCTCGGCGCCCGAGGACAAAGCCGAGTCCGATGCCGAAGATGGAGCCGATAAAAAAGCCGGTAAAGGTCTCGTAGAGAGTGATCCCGAGGTGGCCGTAGATCGAGCCGTCGGCAAACACTTCGTAGATATACATGAAAACCTTCGATGGGCTCGATACCCAAAACGGATCGATCAATCGCCCTGAGCTCAACTCCCAGAGAGCGAGCAGGAAGAGACCGAAAATCAGCCGGTAAAGAAAAAGTCGTCCGCGGCTGATCATTTGGTCAGGAACTCATTCGTCACGAGATCCGCGTAGGACACGCGCTTTTTCAGGAGTCCCGCCTGTTCGAGGATGTCTTGTGTTATCTGGAAGCTCCGTTCGCTGGTGCGGCCGTCCGGGCTCAAGGTCGGCAGCACCGCGGCAGCCCCCGCCAACAACAGCTCGGGCGGCGTCTTCGCCATGAATGGCTTGAGAGCGTCGGCCACCTGCTCAGCGGAATTTTGCAATGCCCATCGGTTGGCCCTAGTCAGCGCCCGCACCATGCGGCGCACGAGATCGGGATCTTTGGCGACGGTCTCAGGACGAGCGATGAGATTTTCCATGAGGAATTCAGGGATCGACGGGTCCTCGCCTTTGGCATTGTTGATGAACATGATCGCGAAACCCCGGCTGATCGCGGTCTCGGGCACCGGCGGCGCGGTCAAGGCGACGTCGACCTTGCGATTCTCCAGGGCGGCGAGCCAAGTGGGCCCGGCGCCGATGGGAACGATCTGCACGTCTTGCTGCGGGATGTAGCCCGCCTTGCGTATGACGAACGCGGCAAGGTGTGCGGTCAGCGCGCCGGGATTGGTGACTCCCACGGTCAGCCCTTTGAGCGCTTTGATTTTCTCCGCCAAGGGCATCGACTCGGTGATGCCTTTCGCCTTGGCCGTCTCCCTGTGCATCGCCCAATTGATAAAAACCTTGTTGAGGCCGCTCATGACCATCAAGAGTCTCTTGCCTTCTTGCTGGGCGAGAATCACGTTGTCCCCGGTGGTAAAACTAAATTCAACATCGCCGGCGATGAGCGCCCGGATATCGGGCCCGCCGCCGCCCGTGGAAGTGATGTCCGGTTCCAGTTTCTCCTCCGCGAAGAACCCCTTGCTCTGGGCGATGTAAACCGGCGTCATGGAGTGGGCCACGACGGGAATCGTCATTTTCACTTGTCTCGGCGCTTGCGCGTCCGCCGACAGCGCAACGCCAAGGCACCAAAGCGCTGCGCAAACGATGGCCATGAACTGTTTCATAAGGAAGTCTCCTTTCTACGCTTCTGCCAACTTCACTTCGGGGCGCAATTCTCTCCACAACTTTTCATGGACAGCGCGAAACTGCTCGCTTTCGTGAATCTTGAACACGTCTCTAGGCCGCGCGATGTTGACCGGCTCGACAGACTTGATCCGGCCGGGCCGGGAGCTCATCAGCACGACTCGGTCCGCCAAGGTGATCGCTTCGATCAAATCGTGGGTGATGAAGATAATAGTTTTATTAGTCGCCGACCAGAGCTTCAAAAGCTCATCCTGCAAGACGATGCGGGTCTGGGCGTCCAGCGGGCCGAAAGGCTCGTCCATGAGGATCAATTCCGGATCGTAGATGAGCGTGCGGATGATATTGGCGCGCTGGCGCATGCCGCCGGACAGCTCATGGGGATAATGGTCTTCAAATCCGCGCAGGCCGACGCGCTCGATCAATGCCTCCGCTTGGCGCCGCCGGGCGCTTTTGTCGATGCCTCTAATTTCCAGCGCGATCTCGACGTTTTTTACCAAGGTGCGCCAGGGAAATAGATTGTCCTTCTGGGTAACGTAACCGATTTGCGGGCAAATGCCGTCAATGAGATTGCCGCGAAAAACGATGCGCCCGACGGTCGAACGGAGCAGGCCGACGATCAAGTTCAGCAGGGTCGACTTGCCGCAGCCCGACGGACCGACGATGGTGACGAACTCACCCTCACCGATGTTGAGATCCACGGAGTCGAGGGCCAAGACCCGTTTACCTCGAACCTGATATTCTTTGCGGACACCCTCAATAGAGAGTAACGGCACTCTTATTTCAGCCCTTCGAGGCCGGCCTTGGCGACTTGCTCGTCTTGATCTGAAGTGACGCCGCTCACACCGATGCCTCCAGCGATTTTTCCAGCGACCACGATGGGCAGCCCGCCGGCGATTGGCGTGGCAAGAGGTATACCCAAGAACGACGTTCGTCCCTTGTTGACCGTGTCCTCCATGGCCCGCGTCGTACGGCGAAACATCGCAGCGCTGCGCGCCTTTTCAATGGCGATCACCGGGCTAGCGCTCTGGGTATCGTCCATGCGTTCGTAGTAAACGAGCGCGCCGTGGTTGTCGACGATCGCAACGGCGACGTTCCATTTATTTTTCTGCGCCTCGGCGAGCGCTCCTGCGGCAAGCTTTTTCGCGGCGTCGAGGGTGATATCGGGCCCGTACGAAGGGCTTTGCGCCGAGGCGAGTGAAGTGAAGATAATGACACCTACAAGAAGCGAGCTTTGGAAAAATGGCTCTTAATGCCGGCATAGGACCTCCTTTGGTCACGGATTAAACCGAATATGGCAAACCGAAACGGACCATATTCCAAGTGACTTGTGCCCGTCAAGGACGAAGAGAGACAGTCAAGCATTGAGCTTGCGACACGAGGGTGTTGCTATCTTCACTTCTCAAGATTCAAGGCCCGCGCCGCATTGCCGCCGAGAATCAGCTCGCGCTCCGGCGTTGAAAGATCGAGTTCCTTGACTTTGGCGACCGGCTCGAAGTCGCCCATCGCCATTGGGTAATCCGTGCCGATGACAACCCGGTCGGCGCCGGCGACTTTGACCAGATACTGTAGAGCGGTGGCCGAATGAACGATGGAATCGAAATACATTTTCTTGAGATACTCGGAAGGTTTTCGCGGCAGCTGTTTTCTCAATTCAGATCGCAGCCCATAAGAATGGTCGAGACGCCAGATGTTGAACGCGAGCAGACCGCCGCCGTGGGATAGGCACAACCTGAGATTGGGATACTTCTCGAACATGCCCTTGAGAATCATGCGCTCGACCATCATCGTCGTGCGAAAAGTGAATTGCAGTACGTTGCCGAGAATCGGCGATAGCGGATCATCGGCGTCCAATCCGCCTTCGAGCGGATGAACGAACAAAAGCATGTCCAATTCCTGGGCCGCGTCGAAAAACGGCTCGAACATGAGATCGTCGAGGGGTTTGTCACCAACGGCGTTGCCGATCTCCAGGCCTTTAAGCCCCATGCTTTTCGCTTCTTGCGCAATGGCGATGGCGTCAGAAACGCTCTGCAGCGGCACGCTACCGAAACCGATGAAGCGATCGGGGTGTTTCTTTACGACCTCTTGAATCGCCTCGTTTTGCTTACGCGAAAAATGCGCCGCCACCGCCGGCTCTTCCCAGTAAAAGAGCAAGATCGGCGACGGCGAGATCGCTTGCAAATCAATGCTCATCTCATCCAGCGCTTTGATCCGCGCCACCGGATCGTATGCGCCTGGACCAAGCCCCGGGCGGAATCCGATCTGAGACGTAACGGACAACTTGCCGTTTTCCAGTACGACTTTCGGCGCGCGATCCCGGTACTTGCCGGGATTTTGCAGCGCCTCAACGGGAAAAAAATGAGAGTGGAGATCGATGTTCATCTTACTTGTGCCTCGGTTGCCCTTGGGGACAGGTCCAAAAGTCGAGGTCTCAAGCGTCCAAGTCAACCTTCGGTCAAGCCGCGAGGAGATTGCGAGCCCCGTTCTCAATGCATTTTTAGGACGTGCCGACTCGCGCCTTCCAATAGCCCGGCTTGCGGCTGCCATGCATCACAGCAACAACAAGGATGAATTCCGCTTCGATTGTGTACAGGATTCCGTACGGGAAGACATGCGTAAGGCAGCGACGAACGTCGTCATCGAGAACTCGCCAACGTTCTGGCGCTTCTAGAATGCGTTGGATCGCGTCCTCAACAGCCTCGATAAACCGTAGCGCAAGTGCTGGATCGCGCTCCGCGTAGTAGCGGGATGCCTCTCGATACTCTTCGAGCGCTTCTGGGTGGAATCGATATGTCATCGGCGAAGGGCATCACGCACCTTTCGGAGCCCCTCTTCTCCAGGGATTGTCTCGACGTGGCCGCTGCGTACTTCGTCTCGCCTGCGCCGCGCTTCCTCAATCCACAGCCGGTCGATCTGCCCAAGTTCTTCCGCGTCCAAGCTCTCCACCAACAGGTCTGCAAGCCGCGCACGCGATTCGGCCGGTAGGTCCATTGCCTGTTTCGCCAACTGTTCGACCGTCGTTGCCATTCCTGCAAGATATCCTAACCCTTGGGAGTCCTCAAGCGGGCGAGTGACTCGTCATCGCCGGATCGTATGCGCCAGCAGCGAGGCCTAACGGAGCCTTGACAGCAGCGCCCGGTCATCTGCTAAAAGTTATGACTAAATTTAACGGCCTTGCTCGGAGGAGAAGGAATTTTTGGCGCGACCCTCACCTTTCCCTCTCCCGCAAGCGGGGAGGGCGATGGGGAGAGCATCACGCGCAAAGGCGTGGTTCGACAAACTCACCGCTCTGAGCAAGGTCGAAGAGCAAAAGGAGCCAATGAAGAGAGCGGCTAGGAATAAGATGCGATTGCGACGAGTCCGAGATTAGGAGAATCGAATGTCCGATCATTATGATGTCATCGTCGCCGGCGGCGGTTCCGCTGGTTGTGTCATCGCATCACGACTTTCTGAGGATTCAAACCGAACGGTGCTGTTGCTCGAAGCGGGGCCTGATCCGCAGCCGATTCCGGAAACCGTGCTCGACGCCGATCAGGCGACCAACGTTCTTCTCGAAAGCCCGTACATTCTCATGTATCCAACCAAACGCAATTTTGACGGCAGCGAATTCTATTCGCTGGCCGGCAGAATCATGGGCGGCGGCTCGTCAGTCAACATGATGTCGATCCCGCGGCCGATCAAGGCCGATCTCGACGCTTGGGCCGCGCAGGGCAACCCCGAATGGTCGTGGGAAAACGTCCTGCCGGTGTTGAAGCGCATGGAATCGGATCACGACTTTCCAGATAGTCCCATTCACGGCAACTCAGGCCCGATCTATGTCGGGCGCAAACATGTCTTTGACACGCAACTCGAGGGCCAGGAGCAAGCTTTGCTGGAGGCCGTGACGCGGCTCGGCCTTCCCAAGTTCGATGACCAAAACGAGCCCAACCCCCACGGCATTGCGCCGACGGCGCGCAACATTAAGGATGGCAAGCGACAATCCTCGGCGGTCGCTTACCTTGGACCCGCGCGGCGGCGGTCCAACCTGACGATCATCGGCGACGCGCAGGTGGCAGGGCTAATTCTTGACGGGAAAAGAGCTGAAGGCGTGCGTTACAGCAAAGATGGCAATGAACAAACGGTCATGGGTGATCGCATCGTGCTCAGCGCCGGTGTTTATCATTCGCCGCAGATTCTGATGCTCTCCGGCATCGGCCCGCGGGCTGAACTGGAGCGTCACGGAATTTCCGTCGTTCACTCCCTGGACGGTGTCGGGGAAAATTATCAGGATCACCCGGTGGTAACCATGACGCTCAAGGCGAAGACCGGCGGCCGACAGCTCCAGGCGCGCGGCCGCTCGACCCTCAAGATGTATTTCAAAAGCGACCCGGCGCGCGCGCACCTCGACTTTCACATCATTCTGCGCGAAATCACCACCGTGTCCGGCATCGGCGATATGATTTCATTTTCTTGTCATTTGTTGGAGCAGACCAACCGGGGGCGGCTCACGTTGCAAAGCGCGGAAGCGGGCGACTTGCCGGTCATCGATCCGCGGATGTTGGAACACCCAAAGGACATTCAGGCAATGCTGTCGGCGATGAAATTCGTCGAGCGACTGGCGAAAACTGCGCCGTTGGATAAATTCTGCGGCGAGCTGTTCTCGCCGAGCCCGGATGAAGATTGGAGCAAATTCGCGCGCTCCAGTTACACGAGTTATTTTCACGGCGCCGGCACCTGCAAGATGGGGCCGGCATCGGACCGGATGGCGGTGGTGGACCAACGCTTGCGCGTGCACGGCATTGAAAATCTCTGGGTCAGTGACGCGTCGATTATGCCGGCGGTAGCGCATTCCAACACCAATCTGACCAGCATGATGATCGGCGAACGGGCGGCGGAGTTCGTCAAAAATCACCTTTAAAAGCCAACAGTCTGCCGTCAACGTTCGATGAAGAAAGAATTTCTCGCAGCCGGATTCTGGTTGCTCTTTTCCGCCTACGCTTTCGGGATGTAAACTAGAGGTCCGGTGAGCAACCCTTACCACGGAGGTGAGTCGATGCGCATGGAGAAGCGTGATTGGTGCGCTATCATTATTATTGGTTTAATGCTGGTTTTCTCCGGTGGGGCTCACGGAGCTGACGCCAAGCGCTCGCCGGATTGGGACAAAGCCATTGAGGCCGCTAAAAAGGAAGGCAAGATCGTGCTCGCGATACCACCGGCGAGCGAGTTGCGCAAAGAAATGGAAACGGTGTTGCGGCAAAAATTAGGCCTGGAAGCTGAGTTGGTGCCGGCGCCGGGGCCGAAAAACGCAAGCCGGATCGCAGCGGAACAGAAGGCCGGAGTGCGCTATTTCGACGCCATCATCTGTGGCACCGGCACCGCGGCGGGTCTCACCCACGACGGCATGCTCGAACCCATGGAGCCATTCTGGTTTGTTCCCGAGGTCAAAGATGCCAAACAGTGGTGGGGCGGCCATATCTGGGAAGATAACGTGAGCACGCATAAATTCCTTTATTCATTCCTGGCGGATGTCAGCACTCATGGCGTGTGGTATAACACCAGCCTGGCAAAGCCGGAAGAATTGCGCGTTTTCGACGACTACCTCAATCCGAAATGGAAAGGCAAGATCGGTTTCAGCGACCCGCGCGTGCCGAGCTCCGGACAATCCATCTGGTCATTTATGTGGGAGCTCAAAGGCGAGGAATTTCTGAAAAAACTGGTGCAGCAGGAGCTGTTCATCACCCGTGACTTGCGCCAACTCGCCGACGCCCTGGGCAAAGGTAAAGTTGCCATCGCGTTCGGCTTGGGGCGAAGTCAGACCGATCCTTTCGTCAGCGCGGGTTTGCCGCTCAAACCGGTGCCGGCGCCGAAAGAGGGTTTGCCGGCGAGCAACAGCTTCGGCGTGATCGGCATCGTTAAAAATCCGCCGCATCCCAATGCCACGAAGGTTTTTATTAACTGGTTCCTAAGCCGAGAAGGGCAAGATTGGTACGGCAGGATCATGGAGAACGGATCGCGCCGTCTCGATGTCGATACCAAATGGCTGAATGAGATCGGCGTCACCGCTGCCAAGGACGTTCTTACGCTGCAAGATTATCACCGGCTGAGAAATCATCTGGAAGACAAGTACACCAAAGTCAGAGTACCGGCCGGCCGGTTCGCCGAGACGATTCTGAAATAAGCGAGCGGTTCTTCTAGACTTCTGGAGATAAAAAATGAAACTTCCGAAAGTTCTTTTTACGGCCGTTATCATGAGCATCGTTGGTTTGTCGCCGGTTGCGCTTTCCCGCGCCGCGTCGGTGGAGGAAATCAGCCTCTATAATAAACCCGACCGCCGAAAGATGCTCGTCGAAGGGGCGCGCAAGGAAGGGAAGATAACGTGGTACACCTCGCTCATCGTCGATCAGGTGGTCAGGCCGGTGAAAGACGCCTTCGAAAAAGAGTATCCTTTTCTACAGATTGAATTCTTCCGCGGCAACTCCGAACGGCTGGTGCAGAGAATGTTCGCCGAATATCAGGCCAAGAAATACGAGGTGGACATTGCCGATGGCACGGTGACGGCGCCGATGATCAAGCAGGCGGGCTACTTGCAGCGCTTTTATTCGCCGCATCTCGCCGAATATCCCGCTGAGTTGAAAGACCCTCAGGGTTTTTGGGCAGTGAGCAATGTCTATTTCTTTTCCCTCGGCTACAACACCCGCATGGTCAAGCCTAATGAAGTTCCAAAGACTTATGAAGACCTGCTCAACCCGCGCTGGAAAGGCCAGATGATGTGGTCCACCAGCCGCGGCTCCGGCGCGCCGATGATGATCGGCAACCTTTTCCAGACCATGGGGCAGGAGAAGGCCCGGGCGTACCTGCAAAAGTTAAAAGGACAGAACGTCGCCAAGACCACCGCCAGCAACCGGCAGCTCCTGGATCTCGTGATCGCCGGCGAGTATCCGATCGCGTTGCACATCTTCAATCATCATGCCCACATCAGCAAATCCGCCGGCGCGCCGGTGGATTGGTACGCGTTGGAGCCGGCATCGGCCACCATCAATACGATCTCGCCGGTGACGAGATCGCCGCACCCTCATGCCACGATGCTTTTAATCGATTTCATTTTGTCTGAAAAAGGACAGAGGGTATTCCAATCGGTCAACTATTTGCCGTCACATCCGAAAGTTCCGGCGAAGCAACCGGATCTGAAGCCCGGCGGCGGCCGGTTCAAGCGGGCGCTCTATTTTACCCCCGACTCACAATTGAATGAAGGGAACGCGTGGGTTGAGTATTTCGAGAATAACTTCTTGAAGTGAACCTGCACGCGTCTGTGCCCCGCGCCGCTGCCGTACGCCGCAATCTTCTATAGCTTGTCCCGTGGTTTGATTTTGCTGCAACGACGTTCGCGTTCTGCCTTGACAGACGAAGTCGATCAGACTAGCTTCGCGTGAGAATTAACGGGGATGGGTTCTCATCGCTCGCCGCCATGGCAAAACAACCATCGTCGCAAACCTATAATGCTCCGATCAAGTCTCAAGCGGCGCCGGGAGCGCGGGGGTTCGCTCTCGGTCTGACATCGCGCCTGGATGCCGCCACCTGCGTGATGATCGCCGTTTCGGTGGTCACGGCCTATCTCGTTTTGCCGCCGCTTTATTCGGTGATCCAAACAAGCCTGTTTACTACCAAGCTCACCGGCGAAATCGACCAGTTTACATTCCAATATTATCGCCAGCTTCTCGCCGAGCTGAGCATCATCGGACCGTTCTTAAATAGCCTCTATTTTTCCATCGGCAGCGCGGTCTTCGCGACGCTGTTGGGCGGCTCCATCGCCTGGGTCGTGACGCGCACGGACGTGCCGCTACGCGGCTTGGGATACTTCACCGCCTTCGCGTCATTCGGCACGCCGTTCATTTTGTACACCATCGGTTGGCTGCTGCTGCTCGGCAGAGCCGGACCGATCAATTACTGGCTCAAGATCCTGCTCAATCAAACCAGTCCGGTCATCAATATCTATTCCCTCTTGGGCATGATTCTCATCGAATCGCTCTTGTGGTCGCCGTTTGTTTTTCTCATGCTCGCCGCGGCGTTTCGCTCCATGGACCCGGCCCTGGAAGAGGCTTCGTCAGTTTGCGGCGCCCGCCTCTGGCAGACGCTGCGGCGCGTCTCCCTGCGTTTGATGCTGCCGGCTTTTTTCTCGGTTCTGCTGCTGATTTTCATTCGCACTTTCGAGTCCTTCGAGATTCCCGCGCTGGTCGGTCTTCCCGGCGACATTCGAGTGCTGACGACTTCGATCTATCTGGACGCGCAAAAACTGCCGCCCCGCTACGGCAGCGCCGGCGCGTTCGCCGTGCTGCTCATGCTCGTGGTCGCGGGCATGCTCTATCTCTACTTCCGCATCACGCGCGAGGGCGAACGGTTTCACACCGTGACCGGCAAAGGCTACCGGCCCGCGCTGATCCATCTCGGCCGCTGGCGATACGTCGCGGCGTCCGGCCTTTTGATTTATTCTTTGGTGCTCCTGGTGCTGCCATTTCTGATCATTCTCTGGGCGTCGTTTCTGCCGTTTTACATGCAGCCGTCGGTGGAGGCGATTGGCAAATTTACCCTCAAGAACTACGTCACCGCGTTCAACTTTCCGAAGATCACCGACTCCATAAAAAACAGCATCCTCCTTGGGCTCGGCAGCGCCAGTTTCGTGATGATCCTGACCCTGCTCGCCTCGTGGATTTTGGTGCGAACCAAAATACGCGGGCGCTGGCTGCTCGATTTTTTAACGACGCTGCCGCTCTTGTTTCCCGGCATCGTGATGGGACTGGCAATTCTCAGGTTTTATCTCTTCGTGCCCATACCGGTATACGGAACACTCTGGATACTGTTGATAGCCTTCGCCACCCGCTACATTCCCTATGGCATCCGCTACACTCATTCCGGCCTGTTGTCGCTGCACAAGGAATTGGAGGAGGCTTCCTATGTTTCAGGCGCGTCATGGTTTAACTCCATGCGCCGGATTATTCTGCCGCTGATTACGCCGTCGTTTCTGGGCGGATGGATATTCGTTTTTCTACTGTCCGCAAAAGAGCTATCGATGTCAGTACTGCTGGTCAGCCCGCAAACACCGGTGGTGTCCGTTGCCATCTTCGAACTCTGGGAAAACGCGCAAATCGGCGAGCTGGCGGCTTTCGGCGTGATCTGGACGGTGATCCTGGTCGCCGTTGCGATCCTTTACTACGCTTTCGCGCGCCGCTACGGCATTCAGCAAAGCTAACGGGCTGCCGAAAAAGACCCATCCTTCGACTGTGCTCATATATTTTCGCGATATGCCGACTGACGAACATAAAGTTGCCGAGCTGATCGCCTCCACATCGATAGACACGGTCCACGACGTCATTTCACTCCTGCGCGCGCTGGACGGCGAGCTGGTCGATGAAGATGGTCTCAAATGGTTCAACTTGCTTTACCTTTCAGTGTCGGAAGGAGTCCGGGACCGGTCAGCCGTGGTTCAGTGGGAGAACCCCAAGTGGTTGGAGCGGCTCGACGTAATATTCGCAAAACTCTATTTCGCCGCCCTTACGCATTGGCACTCCGACCGTAGCCACATGGCGAGATCCTGGTCGCCGCTGCTCGAACTACGAGACAAGCGGGGCATCATGCGGGTACAGTTCGCCCTGGCCGGGATCAACGCGCACATCAATCACGACTTGCCCATCGCCTTGGTACAAACCGGCAAAGAACTTCGCCTTGCGCCAAAGCGCGGCAACCGCGAACACCGGGACTTCGATAAGGTTAACGCGATTATCGATGCCGCGCAGGAGCAGGCGAAACAATTCATCGCGACGGGAATCGTCGGCCTCATCGACGAAGATCTGGGCCGGCTCGATGACCGCATCGCGAACTTCTCCGTGCGCAAGGCGCGCGAAACCGCCTGGTCGAATGGAGAGATTCTCTGGCGCTTGACCCGCGCGCCGGCGCTTCGCGACGATTTTCTCACCAATCTGGATCGTCTGGTCGCCCTCGCCAGCCGGGGTCTATTAATTCCCGTTTGATTCACTCAACCGGCTAAACCGACGGGGATAGGCGCCGATTTCCTTCCTGTATGCGCCGCGCGCAAACGCGGCGCAAAAATCCAGGAGAGCCATGATGAAGAAATCAGTCCTTCAGGCCGCTTGTCAGTTCGTTCTACTATTTTGCATGACGGGGCTTGTTCAAGCGCAAAACGCCGAACAGGAACGCGCGTTTGCCGCGAGCCTGGTGGACGCCATTAACAGCGGCAGCGTCGAGCGGCGCAAGGCGCTTATGCACCCGCGAGCCCTTGCCTGCGGCAATCAGGATTTCCGCTCCATGACCGAGGAAATGATCAAGCGTCAGACTCGCCATAGGATACCCGCCGATTTCAAGTGGCGAGTCACCAAATCGCCGGCGGGAGAATTGCCACTTTTCGCCGACAAGTTCG
This sequence comes from uncultured delta proteobacterium, assembly GCA_963840855.1. Lineage (GTDB taxonomy): Bacteria > Desulfobacterota > Binatia > UBA9968 > UBA9968 > DATACQ01. The sequence continues at coordinate 43,590 of CAWJBB010000079.1, read as the reverse complement.
ACTACTCGGTGCGGCCCACGCACCGCTTACAAATCGATTTCAATTCGACGCCGGCCAAATCTACGATGATTCTTTTGCAACTGGTGTACGAGGGAAATCGCTTCCAGGAAATCACCGGCTGTCCTACGCCGGAAACCGTCGAAGCGGCGCGCATCGCGAAGCAGGAGCGCGGGCGGCGGGCAGCGAAAGTCGCGGAACTCGTCGCCGCGATGGCGCCTGAACTGAAGCAGACCGTCGTGAATCTCTACCGTGACGGCCGGCGCGTCGAGGCGATCAAACACTACGCCAAGGTCTCCGGCGAAGAATTGGTTATCGCCAAAGACGTTGTCGAGCAGCTCGCGGAGCAGCCGCGCTGAGCATTGCGGCTTGCCGGTTTTCATCGCGCAGCGGCCATCGAACCAGGCGCGCAGGGTAGTCGAGCTCGTCGTCCAGTTACAGAGCGAAGTCCGCGACGAATGGAAGCCGGTGATCCGTTACGACACGGCCCATGGATATGCGCGCATGGATCGGTATAATTCGCGAGAGCGGGCCAAAAAAGAACGATTGGCGTTGAGTTTTAGAGCACGCTCCAAAATCACATCTTTTTTTCCACGCTCACGTGTCACGAACAGATCTTCCTATTGTCCTTTTGGCTTTATCCATCTTGGGGCCACGATCACGTTTCCCTTCCCGCTCCCGCAATATCCCAAGAGTTCCTAAATCCTCCTCCCGCTTACCTTCGATGCGCCGGCGGGATCCGTATCCTTATATAGAGCTGGCTCGCGAATGCCGGCTACCACGAGCAGTTACGGATGAAAAGTAAAACGCTTTATTTCAACGGTTTGAGAATTCTCAAAACGTGCAAGCTCCCCGTTGGTTTTTCTCATTCCTCGAACGATTTGAACGGAGCGCAGCGGTTGAACGATTTGAACTATTGGAACGGGCATCGATTCTTTGGTGCGCATAGTTCTCCGACATTTTATCCGTTATCCCTTTGCCCTCATCCTTTAGAAGTCGATAACTGGTGTATGATTATTGTATGATCGTCGTATGCTGGAGGTGCATATGAGAACCACAGTGGTCCTGAAGGATGATCTGGTAAAAAAGGCAAAGAAGCTGGCCGGCGAAACAACTTTGAGCGCGCTTTTGAACAACTGTTTGGCCGATTGGATCGCTCAACACGGTGCCAGGGAACTAAAATCGCGCCTATTGGACGAATACCGTGCCGCGCGCCAGGAGTCACGTCGGATTAGTCGCGACTTTGGTCAAATCGATAAAGAAGGCTGGCCTTCGTGGTAAGGGACTTGCTGGTGTGGGTTAGCCTAGACCCAGCACGCGGAGCAGAGGTTCCAAAGACCCGTCCGTGCGTTATTGCTTCCCGGACCGAAGCAAACGATGTGTCATCAACTGTGACTGTCGTGCCGCTGTCGTCGGTGACCGGACGTGCGGCGGAACGCCTGGTGCAGCCCGTGTTGGCGGCTAAAGACACTCGTTTATCGAAGGATTCACGGGCGCTTTGTGATCAAGTGAGAACCATCGACAAGGGACGTATCCGAGGGAGCGCTGGGGTTTTAAGCTCTGAGTTGCTCGGCAGGATAGACCGGGGCCTCATACTGCACCTGGAACTTGAGGCTTATGTCAGGCTTTAGGTACCACCCATCCGGCATACTTATAAGGAGAGTTGATCGTGCAGAAAAAGAAGCGAAAAGCGACCACCGACGCCGTGGAGATTCTCCATCGCCGGTATTATCGAGGTAAACCTGGGCGATTGGCTGCCTTGGAGAGGGTTCGGGCCGACGATCATGTCGCGCGTAAAATCGCGGCTCTCCGAACTGAGGCTGGGCTCAGCCAACGGCAGTTTGCTGGTCAACAACGTCCCTAGCTTAGCCACGTGCCCGATTGTCGAGCGCGCCAAAACTGTGCTAGAAGGCGCGTGTGCTGAGAACTCGTAAGCGACCTGTTGAGGTGAGCGCTGTGTTAAAGTTAGTCCTTTACTGATTGATGCAACGTGAATACCTACCCGGAACTCAAGGACGCTATTCTTAACACGCTACAATCAATGGCGCTTCGCGGCGAATACTTCGACGAGCAACGCGATCTTCAGCCTCACGTTCACGAAGCCATCAAGTCGCTCCTCACTTGTAATTATGGGACACAATACGGCTGCAACGTTAGTGTCGGACCTGGGAGACCAAAGCCGAGCATAAAACTGCTTGGGACCAGTTTTTGGCCCGATATCGAAGTGTACGAGGGCAGCACTCCACTGATAGGTATAGGGCTCAAGCTCGTTAAGAAAGACCACCGAGCTTCGGCGAGGATTTCTGAGACACTAGGCCAGGCATTAATTTATAAGGTTCGCTATCCTCACGTGATCGCGATGATCGTGCATTATGGCTACTACGACGCAAAACTCAGTGACAAAGACGAAGACATGAAGAGCCTGCTAGCAAGGCACGAAATAGACTTGGTTCTTCGTAGACCGTCCGATCCCGGGTGAGATTACACGGATACTTGAATGAGCGAGATGCCATTGGAGTCCAGAGCGTAGCATAAGGGTCTACCATCGAATTTATAGCAGGTAGCAGGACGAGACCGATTGATGTAAAAAGGTCCTGACGAGGGTGAGGGCTCTTGGGATCAGTGGCCTGTTTAGTCCTCGCTTGAGCCTGAAATGCCGCTCTCGTCACCTGCATCATCCGATTCCACCGTAATGGATCGTCAGCAGTTTGGTCTTTTTTTATCGTTCTGGTATCAAAGCTGCCGGCGAGTCTTAGTGAGTGTCGAACAGCTGCTGGATCTGGTCGCGGCGAGCGCCTCCTGTCAATCGTTCGGTTTTCTGCATTGCCAGTTGCAACAAAATGCGCGCCTTGTGAGAAGGGAGATCGTCACCGCCGATAAAGGGCGGGCGGGCGCGCACCGGAGCATCGTAACTGGCAGCGTTGCGTGTTGTCTGCACGATGGGCATTCCTTGTTTCGCCAATTCGGTGAGGCGAGGCGCTTGATCTCTAAAGATGCTGCCACTCGGAGCCAAGCCGTGGATTACAAATCCTTGCACGCCCAAATTCACGAGGGCATCGACCACGTCTGGCTTAGCGTCGTAATACGAAGGCAGCACCTCCACACGGTGTAGAGGCTTGAACGTGCCGTCCGGATTGACGATGTCCTTGATCGAGAGTTCGCTCTTGAACGTATGTTTGCGCGCTGGTTCGCGATAGTATCTAACGGCTTCCCGCTGTTCCAAGCTGAAGGTGCCGCCCGCCAGCCATCCAAGGACTCCAAGGTTTTGCGCTAGGAAGGCGCCGGGACGATCTGAATTCTTTAGCACCTCTCGACAGGCCACAATCTTGGCTCCCTCGACCAGCAGCGCGCCTTTACCGTTAGATTCGCGATTAGTCGCAACCATGATGGCGTCTAGCAAATTCCTGTCGCCTTCGTTGCCGACGGAAAGGTGTTGGCGCTGCGAATTGGTGACCACGATAGGCTTTCTTGAATTCACCAGCAAATTCAGGAAATAACACGTGTCCTCAGAAGTCGTTGTCCCGTGCGTTACGATCGCCGCATCGAAGTTTTGGTCAAGCGCTTTCTGCGTCTCCCAGGCGATGTGCAGAAAGTCCTGCAACCGCAAAGAGCTGGAACCCACAAGCGTGACTTCTTTGAAAGTGGGCTGGATACTTTCCAAAAGGGCTATCACGTCCGGTTGGGGGTAGCGTTTTCGAATATTGGCAATAACCTCTGGCAACTCGATTCTGCTATTTGATCCATCCGGGTTCTCCCGGTGCGCGATCGTGCCGCCAGTGGTAATGAACATGATTCTGGGTTTCGGCGCGTCGGCGGACATTACTTCCGAAAAAGAAAATATTGAAGCAAAGTTGAAGAAGCCGACAGCCATCCCTAGCATCAATCCGATCCTTCTTGCCTTCCGGTGATTCATAACGATAACCTCCTTCTTAAAGGTTAAATTCTTACTTGTTCCAAAGGTTCCAATCGTTTCGGAATGCGAAGCCGCTACGCTCAGTTCCAGATGTTCCAGTCGTTCAAGGCTGATGCCCGGTTCAAGGTGCGAAGGTCAAGATAACAGCGCATCCGTGAGAGTGGTCGCGACGATCTAAAACGCTCAGCCCTGATGCGGAGAGCGAGATTATCCGAAACCGCACGGTCGAGTCAATCTTCAGCAGTTACTTATTGATCATTTCGCATCAGCGTGGCTTCCGGAACGGTGCGCTCGCCGATGCAGGCAGCACTTATCGCTGGAGTCATTGCTACGATTGTCGCGATCGTGCTAGAAGCGCACTTGTGCATTGTTTTTTTTAGTGGGAGACGCGAAGGGACGGCATTCGGCCAAGATTTTTGCTTTCTGCCTGATGCCAAATCACTTCCACTCGTTTCTGGAGCCAGTTCATGCAGTGGCTGCTGACAGGGGTGTATGAGCTTCAAAGTACGTTGCGAGCGCGCGGGCGCCAGAGAAATGAAAAGAAAATAGGTCCTTTATGATTGTATGTCAGTTCTAGAGGGAGGCATCATGTTAGACGGAAAACTGAGAATAGGTCCGACTTGTTATCATACGCTTCACATCGTCCCCATCATGGCGGCTCACGAGATGAATTTTTTGTACGACGAGGGACTCAAAACCGCGGAGGGATTACCGGGTTATGAGATCCTTCGGGATCCGATGGTCCCTTTTGGCCTGGAGAAGTTGGGGATCGCGCAGGGAATGAAGGAAAGATCAGTGGATATCGCTCTGGACGTCCAATCGCGGACGATCTTTTTTCAGCGCGCGCGGGGCGCAGACGTCTACATTATCGCCGGCTGGAGAAACCAGGTACCGGGTGTGATTATTGGTCCGCCCCATATCAAATCCCTAAAGGATGTAAAGGGCCAGCGAGTCGGCATCAGCGACTACAATAGCATTCGCCACTGGTCGCTGCAGATTCAGCTACGTAAAGCGGGATTGGACTTAGAGCGCGACGTGGAGTGGGTGAGGATAGGACCTTCGAGGAAGCGGCATCTGGATGCATTGTTGGGCGGAAAAGTGGAGTGCGCCCCGATATCGTCGTCGGATGCGGAAGATCTCAAGAAGCAAGGTTTCAACATCCTTGCCACACCGAAGGATCAATATCCCGACGGACGGCCCGAACGCATCATCGCTGCTACTGGGCGAATCCTTGAGGAGCGCCCCGATTTGGTCAAGAACTTTCTCAAAGCGCTGATACGATGCTATTGGTTCTGCCGCGATATGCCAAAGAATTTTGAGTATCTCTGTCAGCTGCACAGGCGGCTGCTGAACGGGAGTGCGGATCCGGAGGAACGGGAGAGAGCCACGTGGAGCGCGCCACGCGACCTGGAGGTGATGCCGTTTCCCATCGACGGCAAAGCGACGGGGCTCGAGCAGATGCTGGCGGATGAGCAGAGAATCGGCGGACTCGATTACAATGTCCCGGCCGTCAAAGATGTGTGCGCACAGGACCTGCTCGAGGAAGCTTTCAAGGAACTCAGAGCGCGAAAAGAACTGGAGCCGGAGTACCAGCGAGTCAAAGCTGTAGCGGAACGCTGGGGTTATTAGGGATATGAGGCCCGGCACGCTGCTCAAGAGTCTATGACAACTGCAGCGCGCCGTCGGGCAAATCGATTTTCGCCAAGCTCAAGCATGTAGGAATGGAGATATCCAATGAAAGCACGCTTTTTACGGACGGCTCCCTTGTCCTTTGTGGTGTTCTGTTGCCTGATCGGCGCGGATGTCTTTGCCGCATCGCTTGACCCCGTACTGCCCAAAGCCAGGCAGGAAGCTGAGGCTGCCGGTTATACTTTTCTGACCAGTCACGACGAGATCGTGGCTGGGGCCAAGAAGGAGGGGAAACTGCGTGTCCTGGGCTCCTTCGAACCGGACACTTATAAAGCGGTGATCAACGCTTTCAGGAAGCATTATCCATTCATCGACGTTCAGGTGGCAGAGATGACGGGCACCACTGACCCACAAAGATTTTACTTGGAGTTAAAGGCGGGAGGAGCAAAGGACTGGGATGTCTTCAACATATCGCCGGATTTCTGGACTGCAGTCATTCCCTACATCAAGAAATTCGATTTCCTGGGCATGGCGACGCACAAAGTGCTGGCGATTCCACCGGCAATGATTGACCCTAAGCATCGCACCATCGTGAGTATGGGCAGCTCCATTCACGCCATCGGATACAACCGAAAGTTGATTTCGGACGACAAAGTTCCGAACGGGTGGGAGGAATTTCTTAGGCCGGATCTTAAAGGGAAGAAATTTCTCGTCGACATCCGTCCCCAGGGGTTTGCCGCCCTGGCTGCGGGCCTGGGTGAGAAGTGGGCGCTGAACTATGCCGAGAAAATTGCCGCGCAGGAACCCGTCTGGGTTCGTGGCCAGACGCGCGGCCCCTTACGGCGATTGTCGGTGGGGAGCACACTATGTTTCACCTGGCGTACTATCACTCCTGTATGAGAGCTGCGAAGAAAGACGCCAGCGGTTCTATGCAGTGCAAGGTTATTGAGCCGGTGCCGGGTAGACTTCAAGAATTTGGCGCAATAAGCCGTACAGCTCCTCATCCCAATGCAAGCCTGCTGTGGATGGAATTTCAGGCCACCCCTGAAGGCCAAAAGATAATTAGCAACTATGAGCCGTTCAATACGTCGATCTATTCTCCGGAATCGGGGCTGGCAAAGGTGATCCAAGGAAAGAAGCTGTCGATGAACGACTGGAATACGCTCCACAACACCGACAAATTTCTCCAGCAAGTATTTAAGGCCTTCGGCTTACCCAGAGCGGACTGACGCCGGATCTAACAATAGCCCAAGAGTTTCTCGCGGCGACAACGGGATACCCGCCAAAATACCTCCAGGTGCGAGGAGATGGCATTTAAGGCGTTTGGCTTTCCCAAGGCAGAGTAGAAATAGGGAATCGCCGGCCAGAGGAATTGTACAAGCCCCGCTCGCGAGCGCAGAACTAGCGATCTAGACCTGCCAAGATTTCTCTTTAGCAATAGGAGGCCGGTATGAGGCTGATCCAATTGGCAGCTTCACTCGACCACGTTCCTGGGAAGAATGGCCCGATCAGCTCCAGGAGCCTGTAAACTCGAGGATGTCCAATCCGTTATAGCGATCAATCAAGTAAATCAGCCCTTGATCGTCTATGAAAACATCGTTGCTCTGAGGGACATTCTGGCCTCCGCAGGGATCGGGAATGAAATGGCCGACTTCTTTAAGCTGATAGGGGTCGGAGATGTCGACAAAGCGTAACCCGGCGCAAAACCAAGTAACAGGAATAACCGTTCCCTTGACCTGCTCCGCCGGCTGGTGGGCGCCAAACCTGCGCTTGAATTTGGTGAAATCCCCGTCAGGAACGTGGAAAGTCTCCACGGTAACAGGCAGGTGCTCGGCGGTGATGTCTACCATCCATACGCCTGCGGAAGGATCCTCATAAATCTCGTCCGTAGAGTCTTCTTCGACTACCACTAACCAGTTTCGATTCCGGATTTTGAAAGGAAGTGGTAGCGTTGTATGGGCGGAGTTTTGATAGGACTCGAGCCAGTTCAGCCGGCCGATCATCTTGGGCTGGCGCAGATCGGAGATGTCTAGAATGGCCAGCCCCCCGTACTTAAGGCTCACGTAGAGACGGTCGCCCAGGCGCATCGGGTGATGGGTGTGGTAGGCTGAACCTCGCCAGGTCGGAGTTTCGCCCCCAGCGATCCACTGTCCAGGCAACCACCAGCGCCCTACCTCCTCCGGCCGCTCCGGATCTTTAACGTCCAGTATCATCGTGAAACCGCCTCGATAGCCGTCGAGCTCGGTCGAAATGTACGCGTAGCGCTCATCGACGGTGAAGCGGTGCACACCTTTTCCGCCGGTCTTGAAAAAGGCTATCTCGCGCGGCTTTTCCGGCTTGCTGATGTCGTAAATCTTGAGTCCCCCTTGGAACGGTTGCATATCCTTCCCCAACCGCTCGACATTCACCATCATGATATCGCCGCGCACGCGCACCTTGTGCCGGTGGGTACCTTGGGGCGTTTCGATGGTGCTGACGAGACGAGGATGCTTGAGGTCGGAAACATCGACGATGGATGTTCCGTGGGGCCATTTGATATGCCCAATGAAGGCCTGTTTTCCCTGCACCACAACCTGGCCGCCACCGGGAATGTCCAGGTGACCGATGAGTCTGCAATTTTTTGCTTCCATAGCTTCCCTCGTGGTTCGTTTCTGCAGCGCACGCAGATGGATAAAACCTCCGCTCGGTTACCACGCCGGCAATTTCCAGTCAAGCAAATGTGGAATCATCTGGAACTCTCCCTCGCAAATGCCCACGGGATCCGTGACTTTGCTGAATGGCATGAGGATCTAGGTGAGCAATTACTCGGACCTGGATGACGCGCGCAAAGGCCTGGAGATCCTGCCGATCGGTGTTTTTTTTCCGTTGGCTAAGGAAGTTTCACAGGAAATGGGACGCCACCGCAGAATGAAGTTCTCAAAACGCTTGACGCGACGGCGTAGTCTGATCCTTTCCTGGCGTTTGACAAAAGGGCGGTTCGAAGATTAGAAACACAGCAAATCCCGCGGTAGGGGCAGATGAAATTCAAAACTAGCCTTCTTGTGGGAGGCCTTGTCCTGCCTTTGTTGCTTGGCCGTCAGGTCCATGGCCAGGCCCCTTTTTACCAAGGCAAAACCATTACGCTGATCCAATCGGGCGAGGCAGGGGGAACCGGCGACATGCGCGTTAAAGCGGTGATCCCATTTCTGCGCAAGTACATTCCCGGCAACCCCTACATCTTGGCGGAGTACATGCCAGGGGGAGGAGGGCGTAAAGCGGGCAACTACGTTTTCAGCTCGGCTCGCCCGGATGGTCTGACCGTAGGCCACGTGGGAGGCGTTGTGGCCAACGCCATTCAGGGGCAGGCGGGGGTGCAGTACGACATCGACAAGTTTATTTACTTGGGCGCGCCCAACACCGCGAGCCACTACGTCTTCGTGACCCGCGGCGAGCTCGGCCTCAACTCGCTTGAGAAACTGCGCGCCCACGCCGGCCTCCGCGTCGGCGCCCACGCCGTAGGGCATTTCGTTTACATCACCGGCCGGTTGTTCGCTTGGCTCATCGGACTCAGAGACCCTCGCTTCGTGACCGGCTACTCGGGAGTAGAGCTGGACGTAAACCTGCTTCGGGGAGAGATCGACTCGCGCGCCAACATCGCCGATACCGTGCTGCAGCGCGGCGCCGATTCACTGACCAAAGGCCTGGTCCACGTCCACGCCATCCTGGAAATTCCCAAGGGGGATAAGCACCCCTATCCCCGTTTCGCATCCCTGCCGGAGATCGAGAGCTTCGCCCGGAGCGATAAGGAGAGCAGGGTCCTGGCCATGTTCCGCGCATTTCGCCTGGTAGGCTCCCCTTACATTCTCCCTCCGGGCACGCCCCCGGACCGGGCGGAGATTCTTAGAGAGGCGTTTCGCAAGACGTTCCGAGATCCGGAGTTCCACAAGGAGTACAAAAAGCTCACGAACGACGACGCCACGCCGCTCCTGCCTGAGGAGATGGAAAAGGCCGTCAGGGAGTTGCCGCGGGAGCGCGAGATCGTGGACATCTTTCAGAAGATCGCAGGCCCGGACGCTCTTCCCCCGCGGTAAAACCAACCCAATCAAGGAAACGCACAAATAAGCAAACAAGGTATCAGGTTTGATATTGACTATTCCTGGCGCAAAGCGGTGCCGTTTTTATGTGATCTGACAGGAGCCGTTCAACGACTGATGCGGCCGCGTTCAAACCGTTCAAGTCGTTCAAACGCTGCGCTCGGTTCAAGGCCTGACGGCGGTTCAAAAGTTCAACAATTCAAGGGTTCAATGATTCACGGCACAGTCGTTCAAATCGTTCAACCGTTCCACTCAGTCAAAACATGATCCGGAAACACCGGTTCCAGCCGTTCAAACAGGAGCGCCCAAGCCGGTTCAACAGTTCAAAGGTTTAACGGTTCAATCGTTCAATGACTGATGTGGACCCCGTGCAATCTCAAATTTGCGGGGGTCAATCCAGGCCGACGAACATCTTGCAAGCGAACTCAAAACCGCGTTGGAACCGCTCACGACCGCATTGACGTCACCGAAAACCAAGGCAGACGCCGTGGCGATTTAACCCGCATGTAGATGGCCTCGACATTGGGAGCGTGCTTCCGGTAAAAGGCTTGCTCGACGCCGACCCGGCATTGACAACTCGTTGAGGAAAAAGGTAAATCTCGCGCGAATGCCGTCTATGCGTTAAGAGAATCAAAGTCGCGGCTCGCTTCTTCCCGATTCCTCAAATGTGAGAGGGGAAGCCTAAATCGATTGCTGAAAGCAGTTCGTAAGAGGAAAGCGAGATGGATACAAATGATTCACTTTTGAAACGGGCTTTCTTGACTTTTCTTCCAGTTCTACTTTTGACCTTTCCTCCAGTTCTAATTCTCGCTTTTTTAGTCTCATGCGGTTTTGGTGCTTGCGCATTTCCAAGATTTAACATTTGTGAAAAATTCGACGAACTTCCTCTTACCACAGTGGATCTTCCGACTCCTACCGTCGGATTTGAAACTCCAGGGACGATCAAAGTGATACACGGATCAGGCACTGCAACACTTGATCACGGAGATTTCATAAAGGTCGAACAAAGTTTGGAAATTCCGGAATACGCCAACAGAGCGACGGTTTTTCTTAATGGTTGGAAATCGGAGTACTTGGGTGATGACGACCAACATATTGCAGGCCTCGGAACTTTAGTCGGTAAGATCAGACTCGAGGGCAAAAAGCTGACATGGAATGCAGTGGGTATACTGAGAGATGATGGTGGCGATGAAGGGTATAAGTGGACCTACCACTATACGATCATTGCCTGGAACGACGCAGCGATTAATCTGCTAGTGAACCACGACGACGCGGACAACTTCTGTAAAGCCGGTACGGGTAGTTCGGACAACTTCTATTTCGCCGGAAATTGGTACGGGAACACACAAACGACTACTGCTCTTTCATCTTTTAGTTCTTTCCTCCAGAACCCCGATTTTCCTCCAAGCGGGTCGATTGCCATTCTCCCGCGTGGATTTGGATTCGCTTTGTGTAGCGACGACGAGGTGCTCCAAGTGGCATACAATTTGGATCACAGCGAAACATTTGTTGAGTATGGCAAGAAGTACCAAAAGGCAAATCAAGAGGTACCTGCTCCATTGTCTGGTCCCAGTAACTTAGCAAATTCGGGCTTCGTGAGTTGGAACACCTATAGCATTTTTAAAGATAATGCTGGAAGAAGGGATTACAACTTCGGCGAAATAGTTTCTGCATTGGGCGGCAATGATGTTGGCGTATTGCAACCGCCTTTTTCGATCCTGCCAAGTGAGGACATTAATAATTGCGTTCCTGCACAGGAACAATATGCGAAGACTGAAGAGATTGTCATCGAGAATGTTCCATTTGAATATGCGATACCGATGCTTACGGGTTGGGAGTTGCGTTATCCATGTGATGATGAGCACGTAAAGGAAATCGGAGTGTAGTAGGCTGAAGAGGAGATTACGGGAGCTCGAAATATCGGTTCTGTCTCAGGTAAAGATTTGACCCCGGATGGTCAACCAAGCAAAAGTTCAAGGCGGCTTGCCCGGAGATAGTTGCAAAATGAAAGGAGACTAGCCTATGAAAAAGCCCCAATTCATCGCTGCGCTCGCAATGATCATTTTGGGTGGACTCACGCCCGCGCTCGCTCATGCGCAGGTGAATTTCTACGAAGGCAAGACGATCACCTTGCTGGCAACCAGGGCCGCCGGAGGAACGAGCGATCTGCGCACCCGGGCGGTGCTGACGTTTCTCAAAAAGCATATCCCCGGAAATCCAAACATCGTGATGGCATACATGGACGGGGGCGGCGGGCGCAAGGGCGCCAACCACCTCTACAGCTCCGTCAAACCGGACGGTCTCACCATCGGCGCAGCCAGCGGCACGATGATCTCCTTGGCTGTTATGGGTGAGTCGGGCGTGAACTACGACATCGACAAGTTCATTTATCTCGGCACACCCGACCACGAAAATAGCAACGTGATCTACACCCGCAGGGAACTGGGGCTGGACACCATCGAGAAGCTGCGCGCCGCTTCGGGTCTGAGGATCGGCGCGCAATCGGTGGGCGCTGTCTCCTATGTCGCCGGCCGGATGTTCGCTTACTTGATCGGGTTAAAGGATGCTAAGTTCATCGCCGGCTACACGTCGCTGGAGATCGATGCCGCCTTGACCCGGGGTGAGCTGGACGCGCGCGCCAACAACGCCATCTCGGTGCTGCGCCGCAACCCCGAGTGGCTCGACAAGAAGCTGATGAACTTTCACAGCATCGTGGAAGTGCCGAAGGGCGAACACCACCCGCGTCTGGGGCACCTGCCGGAAATCGAAACCTTCGCCAGAAGCGAAAGAGAAAGAAGGCTCATCAGCTTGTTTCGCGGTTTCCGCGCGGTCGGCTCTCCCTTTATTCTTCCTCCGGGCACGCCCAAGGACACAGTCCAGATACTCGAAGCCGCTTTTCGCAGAATCGCCAAAGATCCCGAGTTCCCGGTCTATTTTCATAAGCTCGTCGCCGATGACGCTTCACCGCTCGGACCGGAAGAGCTGAAGAAGATCGTGGCGGACATTCCCCGCGATCCCGAGGTGATCGATCAGCTGAAGCAACTCTCGGGTGCGGGACCGCTCCCGCCGCGGTAATCTGGTTCAACGTTCAATGTTTGGTACGGATCAGAGCGGTGAACCGGCGCGAAAACCGAGGGTGGAATATGCGGGGGCGTTTTATCATGCGGGTGACCCAGCGACTCCGTCGGGGTGAGAAAATGTGACGCAGTAAGACGGTACCGACTCTACTAGAAGGACGAAAGAGGTGAATCAAATGGATGAGAAGGAAGAGAGCTGTTGTACGATAGACTATGAGCATCACAAGGAGATCTTTGAAAAACGACGGCAGGCTTTCCTGAAGGATCCGGACAAAGCGGTGACGACGCATCAGGCGACGATCCGCTTGATCCGGGACCACTACAAGGAAGCCAAGGTCCCCGGCGGCTACGTCATCGGGTGCGACGAGCCGGCGGAGCGGGGAGGGACGGGCAAGGGCCCCGCGCCCCTCCAATATCTGGTCTCCTCGGTCGGCCTTTGACTGCTGAGCCAGTTGACGCAGTGTGCGTCATATCTCGGCGTGCGGATCGACAAGGCGGAGCTTACGGTAAAGGGAGAATTCGACCAGAGAGGCAAATTTGGTCTCACCGATGTTCCTTCAGCCTGCCGCCGTTTCACGTACGAACTCGACCTGCAGAGTCTGGAAAAAGAAGAACGAGTTGTTGAGCTTGTGGAATTCATGGAACGTTCCTGTTACGCAACGAACACGCTGCGCCAGCCCGTCGAAGTCGTGGCGCACCTAATTTTGAACGGGCGCAAAGTGCCGGTAACCATCGGTTCATGACAAAGAGGACGACAAATTGTGATTCGGCTTGAATGAGCGATGCAGTGCTGCTGACACTGGTGTATGGACTTCAAAGTACGTTGCGAGCACGCGGGCGCCAGAGAAATGAAAAGAAAATAGGTCCTTTATGATTGTATGGCAGTTCTCGAAGGAGGCATTATGCTAGACGGAAAACTCAGAATAGGTCCGACTTGTTATCATACGCTTCACATCGTCCCCATCATGGCGGCTCACGAGATGAATTTTTTGTACGACGAGGGACTCAAAACCGCGGACGGATTTCAGGGTTATGAGATCCTTCGGGATCCCATGGTCCCTTTTGGTCTGGAGAAGCTCGGGATAGCGCAGGGAATGAAGGAAAGATCAGTGGATATCGCTCTGGACGTCCAATCCCGAACGATCTTTTTCCAGCGCGCGCGGGGCGCAGACGTCTACATTATCGCCGGCTGGAGAAACCAGGTACCCGGTGTGATCATTGGTCCGCCCCATATCAAATCGCTAAAGGATGTAAAGGGCCAGCGGGTCGGCATCAGCGACTACAATAGCATTCGCCACTGGGCGCTGCAGATTCAGCTACGTAAAGCGGGATTGGACTTAGAGCGCGACGTGGAGTGGGTGCGGATAGGACCTGCCAGGGAGCGGCATCTGGATGCATTGCTGGGCGGAAAAGTGGAGTGTGCCCCGCTCGGGTCTTCGGATGCGGAAGATCTCAAGAAGCAAGGTTTTAACATCCTTGCCACACCCAAGGATCAATATCCCGACGGACGCCCCGAACGCATCATCGCTGCTACTGGACGAATCCTTGAGGAGCGCCCCGATCTGGTCAAGAGCTTTCTGAAAGCGTTGATACGGTCGTATTGGTTCTCCCGTGATATGCCGAAGAACTTCGAGTATCTGCGTAACCTGCACAGGCGGCTGCTGTTCACGAGCGCGGACCCGGAGGAACGGGAGAGAGCCACTTGGCGCGCGCCACGTGATCTGGAGGCGATGCCGTTTCCCATCGACGGCAAAGCGACGGGATTCGAGCAGATGCTAGCGGATGAGGAGAAGATCGGCGGGCTCGATTACAATGTCCCGGCCGTCAAAGAAGTGTGCGCCCAGGACCTGGTCGAGGAAGCTTTCAAGGAACTCAGAGAGCGAAAAGAACTGGAGCCCGAGTATCAGCGCGTCAAAGCTGTAGCGGACCGCTGGGGCTATTAGGGAATCATCATAGATTGCGCTGTACCGAGCAGCACGTCTTCCGGTGCGAAGCAATCTTGATCGCAGTCGCAGCCCGTCGTTCTTACAAACCGAAGCGAGGCAGGTGAGTTATGGCGACAATAACCCGGTATTTCAGGACAGCGTTGTTCGCGTCCATTGTGTTTGCGTTGCCGGGATTTTCTGCAGACGGAATCTCGCAGACGCGCGTCGGCAATACGCTGGAACAGGTCGAGAAGTTGGCGGCCAAAGAGGGCAAGGTGCGCATGGCCAACTCCTTCAGTGCCGAAGACGCCAAACAGGCCCTGAAAGGCTTCAGTCAAAAATACCCGATGATAAAGGTCGAGCATACCCAGGCCAGCGGCACGCGCCGGGCGGAGCGCGTCCTGAATGAGGCGCTCGGGGGATTGGTCGAATTCGATATCTATGACGTTCCCGGAGGCATGGTAAAGGCGTTTGTCGAGAAAAAGATCCTCGAACGCGTGGAGTGGCAAAAGCTTTTTCCGAGCATTCCCAAGGTCCACATCAGCCCGGACGGCTTCTTTAACGCGCTCGGCTTCAACTTGCGCGTGATCGGTTACAATCCTGCTTTAGTGCCCAAGGAGCGTATTCCCAAGGACTGGTCCGATTGTCTCGATCCTTATTGGAAAGGAAAAATGGCGGTGGACACGACCCCAAGGTCTTTTGTCGGCTTATACAACGCCTGGGGGGAATCAAAGATATTGGAGTACGCTGCGCGGCTAAAGAACAACCAGCCCATCTGGGTGAGCAATCAGACACAGGCTGTCACCCAGCTCGCGACGGGCGAATTTTCCATGCTTTGCGGCGCGCACTCTAACAGCATGCTGCGGGTATTGAGAAAAGACCCTAAGGCGAACGTAGCACTGGCTATACCGCGCGACGTGCCGGTCGCCATGACCGAAAATATGGCGCTGATGAAGGGCGCTCAGAATCCCAATGCCGCCGTACTCCTGGTCGGCTGGCTGACTGCTTCCAAAGAAGGACAAGAGGCGATGGAACGGCTCGGGAGGGGTTCGCCCTCCGCTGACGGGACCACGACATCGAAGCTGATCAAGGCCGCGGGCGCGAAGCCCGTTTTCCAGGGGTGGGACCGCGCCGAGCTGGAACCACTACTTACGTCGAAGATTCATGCTGCTTGGGGCCTTCCCGTTTCGAAGTAGGACAGAGGGAGCTTCTAGCTTTGCTGGGCGGCCTCTCCAAATTGCCGCGCCGACTTTGCGACGACGGAGGTGATCCATGATAACGGTTTATCTCTTTGTGGTTGCCGTCTATGTTTTGGCTTTCTCAACAGAGGGAATCTCTCAGACAAAGATCGGTAAGACCCGGGCAGAAATCGAGAAGCTGGCAGTCAAGGAAGGCGCGGTAAGCATTGCCGGCTCGTTGGGGCGCGACAAATGGCTTTTCGACGGTTTTACAAAAAAATTCCCGACTATCAAAGTCGAGGCCACTTACACGAGCGGCGCCGGCATTCAGGAGCGGGTCTTGAGCGAAGCGCTTGCGGGAGTCGTCCAATTTGACGTTTTCGACGTTGGCGCGCCGATGCAAGAGAACTTCATGAAAGCAGGAGTCATCGCCGGTCCTATAGAGTGGCGGAAGCTTTTCCCCGATGTTCCCGAGGTGCACTTCAGTCCGGGTGGACACTTCGTTGCCGCCGGCTTCAATCTGCGCGTCTTTGCGTACAATCCTTCTCTCGTCCCGCGGGCTCGTGTGCCAAAAGATTGGGTGGATTGTCTCGATCCGTATTGGAGAGGAAAACTCGCGGTAGATTCGCAGCCCAAGCCTTTGAGCGGCTTATACAAGGCATGGGGAGAAAAACGAATCTTGAAGTTTGCCGCCGATTTGAAAAACAACCAGCCGATCTGGGTTAGGGACCAAACAAAGGCTATGACTCAACTTGCGGTGGGCGAGTTCCCCATCATCTGCGGCGCCAACTATGCGAGCTTGCAGACGTTGTTAAGACGCGACCCCAAAGCGAACGCCGCACTGGCACTACCTCGAGAGGTCCCCGTCCCTCTGGGAGAGACGCTGGCAGTGCTGAAAGGCTCCCGGAGCCCGAACGCCGCTGTGCTTCTTGCCGGCTGGTTGGCTTCCGCTGAAGGACAGAAGGCTTTGGATCGGACCGGCAGAGGTTCGCCCTTCATTGAAGGGAGTGAAAAGTCGAAGCTCATCAAAGAATCCGGCGCCACACCGATCTTTGAGGGGTGGGACCGCGCGGAGTATGAACCCATGCTGCTCGATAAGATCATCGCCACCTGGGGTCTTCCCGTCGCCAAATAGGAAGAGCGCAAGTGCGGGTACGGCGCGCTCTATTGCAACCCACTTCGGTCGAGAAGGAAGTGGAATCATAAACCGACCTGTGCTCAATGAACACCAGACCTCTTGCGTGAATAGCGGATAAAGTCAAAACATGTCCATCATAACGGCTCGGGGCGCGCTCCCCTATTCAAGGATACTCCTGTCATGGGACCGAATCCGAAGCCATGCGGTTCTCATCGCGATCACGGCCTTCCTTCTCTTTCTGGTCTTGATCCCTCTTGTTCGCTTGCTGCTTAGCAGTTTTCAACTAGGCCATCCGGCAATTCCCGCCGGCTGGACTTTGCAAAACTACATCGCCGCCTACACCATGCCCCGGTTCTACGAAGCCCTGGGGACGACGGTTTTGCTCTCGGCTGTCGGTACATTCATCAACTTTGGCCATCGCTGTCCTGTTCGCGTGGCTGATCGAGCGCACCGACATGCCGCTCAGGAATCTCGCGTGGACGCTGATTTTGATCCCAATGGCGATACCCGGGGTCTTGTTTGCTCTCGGCTGGTCGCTCCTCCTTTCGCCGAGGACCGGCGTGATCAACGTCGTCCTGCGAAACTCGTTGGAATGGATCGGCATCAGCATCAACGCAGGCCCGCTCGAACATCTACTCTCTGGGAGGGCTTATCTTTCTGGATGGGCTACGCGGCGTCACAACGATTTTCCTCATGCTAGTGGGCGCTTTTCGCATGATGGACCCCACTCTCGAGGAGGCGGCGCGAGTGGCCAAAGCCAGCAGTCGAAGCACCTTTTTTCGTGTCACGTTGCCTGTGTTGCTCCCGGCGATTCTGACCGCCGGCATGTACTCGTTCATTTCGAGCATGGATTCGTTCGAGGCGCCGCTGGCGGTGGGCCTACCCGCGGGGATCTTTCTCCTGAGCACGTTGATTTACTTTACGACGCGCATGCAAGCTCCGATAAACTACGGCCTGGGAGCCGCTTTCAGCGTGCTCTACATGGTCCTGATGATCCTGCTCTTGATCGGCTACCGCCGCGCCGTGCGTTATTCCGACCGCTTCTCCACCGTCACGGGCAAAGGCTATCGACCGCGCGTGATCTCGTTGGGAAGGTGGCGCTATGCCGCCCTCGGCATTTTCGTCGTCTATTTTCTGCTCACGGTTGCAGCGCCTTTTGCGATCCTTTTATGGGCTTCGCTTCTGCCGAGCTATCGCATTCCATCAATGCAGTTTTTGAGCTTGGTGTCGCTGCGAAACTACGCCGAGGTCTTCTCGCAACCCGGCATTTTCTCGGTCATTTGGAACACCCTCTCGCTGATGGCCATATGCGCCACGGCCACCATGGTGCTCGCCTTTGTGGTCTCGTGGGTGATCGTGCGGACTCAGGTGCGTGGGAGAGCTTTCCTGGATACCTTTTTGTTTTTACCCCACGCCATTCCCGGCATCGTCGTTGCGCTGGCCCTCGTGATGGCTTATCTCACACCGCCCCTGAATCAACTGCGCATCTACGGCACTGTGTGGATTGTGGCCATGGCTTTGATCGCGGGATACATCGCTTTCGCAACGCGCCTGATGAACACCGCGATCGTGCAGATCCACAAAGAGCTTGAGCATGCAGCCTACGTATGCGGCGCGACGGTCACACGCACGCTCTTCGCCATCACGTTGCCGCTCCTGTTTCCCGCGTTTGCGGCCGGCTGGGTCTGGGTCGCGGTGCACACCCTGCGCGCGTTTTCAGCCCCGTTGATGCTGGCGAGCAAGGGAAATCAAGTGTTTGCCATTCTCATGTGGGAGTACTGGGAAGCCGGCGAAGTGCCGATGGCGTCGTCTCTGGGCGTCCTGTTGATCCTCGTGCTGATTCCGCTGACCCTTTTCATGCGGGGTTTTATCGTGCGCGTGAGCGGCCAGCAGAATTGATCGAGGCACGTTCTGCGTTGGGCCCCGGTGGACGCTGTTGCTCTGGGTCTTGCCGTAGTTCCCTAAAGGGTAAGCGGAGACTGTTTATTGCTAAGATTTTTTAGATCGGAAACGGGCCCGGGGCAGGCTTCCAAATCTTTGAATCCGAACCGACACGGCGAAAAAAGTGGCTTTTTCATTGCTAAGATTGTCTTGATCGTGCTAGAAGCGCGCTTGTGCATTGCTTTTTTTAGTGCGAGACGCGAAGGGACGGCACTCGGTCAAGATTTTTGCTTTCTGCCTGATGCCAAATCACTTCCACTCGGTTCTGGAGCCAGTTCACGAAACGGTTCTGAGCGGGTTCATGCGGTCGCTGCTAGCACGGGTGTGTGGACTTCAAAGTACGTTACGAGCACGCGGGCGCCAGAGAATGAAAAGTAAATAGGTCCTTTATGATTCTATGGCAGTTCTCTAAGGAGGCATTATGCTAGACGGAAAACTCAGAATAGGTCCGACTTGTTATCATACGCTTCACATCGTCCCCATCATGGCGGCCCACGAGATGAATTTTTTGTACGACGAGGGACTCAAAACCGCGGAGGGATTACCGGGTTATGAGATCCTTCGGGATCCCATGGTCCCTTTCGGCCTGGAGAAGTTGGGGATCGCGCAGGGAATGAAGGAAAGATCAGTGGATATCGCTCTCGACGTCCAATCCCGAACGATCTTTTTCCAGCGCGCGCGGGGCGCAGACGTCTACATCATCGCCGGCTGGAGAAACCAGCGACCGGGTGTGATTATTGGTCCGCCCCATATCAAATCGCTACAGGATGTAAAGGGCCAGCGGGTCGGCATCAGCGACTACAACAGCATTCGCCACTGGGCGCTGCAGGTTAACCTACGTAAAGCGGGATTGGACTTAGAGCGCGACGTGGAGTGGGTGAGGATCGGACCTTCCAGGAAGCGTCATCTGGATGCATTGCTGGGCGGAAAAGTGGAGTGTGCCCCGCTCGGGTCTTCGGATGCGGAAGATCTCAAGAAGAAGGTTTTAACATCCTTGCCACACCTAAGGATCAATGGCCCGACGGACGACCCGAACGCATCATCGCTGCTACTGGACGAATCCTCGAGGAGCGCCCCGATCTGGTCAAGAGCTTTCTCAAAGCGCTGATACGATGCTATTGGTTCTGCCGCGATATGCCGAAAAATTTTGAGTATCTCTGTCAGCTGCACAGGCGGCTGCTGAACGGGAGTGCGGATCCGGAGGAACGGGAGAGAGTCACGTGGCGCTCGCCACATGACCTGGAGGTGATGCCGTTTCCCATCGATGGCAAAGCGACGGGATTCGAGCAGATGTTAGCGGACGAGGAGAAGATTGGCGGGCTCGATTACAACGTCCCGTCCATCAAAGATGTGTGCGCACAGGACCTGCTCGAGGAAGCTTTCAAGGAACTCAGAGAGCGAAAAGAACTGGAGCCGGAGTACCAGCGCGTCAAAGCTGTAGCGGAACGCTGTGGTTATTAGGGATACGACGTCGTCGGTTAGGCCTGCGCTTGTTCAAAATGTTAAAGCCTCAATGGCTGCGACACGATAGATAGAGCGTGTGAAGGGCGGTTGCTCCGTCGGAACAACCGCCCCTACCCTCTCATCTATGCAACGACCACGTCGATGATCGCTGGCTTGCCGCCGCGGTTGGCTTCGAGGCCGCGCCTCAGCGCATCCTGGAGCTTTTCCGGATCCGTCACCTGCTCGCCGTAGCCGCCAACGGATTCAGCGACCTTCACGAAGTCGGGCGTGTTGATGTGGGTGCCGTGGTAGAGATCGATTTCCACCGCAATCCCGTCCGGATACATCTTCTGATGCATGCCCTGCATCGCGGCGTATTTCTTGTTGTTGAAGATGACCGCCATGATCGGAAGGTTGTAATCGCGCGCCGCGCCGAGGCTGCCGAGCGCCGGGTTGTACAGAAACGCGCCGTCGCCGATCAGTGTCACGACCGGCCGTTCCGGCTTCGCCAGCTTGATCCCCAGCGACAGGCCCAGCCCCTGGCCGAGACCGCCCTGGCGGGTAAACAGGCTCTGCGGTTGGTTCCATACGAGGTGCTGGCGCAGCATGGCGGTGTGGGTGGTGACTTCGTCGATATAGATCGTATCCTTGGGGAGCACCGCGTTCATCGATGCGCACAGCCACACCGGATCGATTGGTGTTTTCTTGCGCGCCGCCGCCTGTGCCGCATTCTTTTTCTCGACCATCGCATCGTGCGCAGCAGTGAGCTCCTTGCGTCTTGCGTCGACAGTGGCTTTGTCCAGCCTGGCGGCTTCGACCAGATCGCGCAGCGTCTGTGCCGCATTGCCTTCCAGGTACATGTCGGCCTGATGGCTCTGGTAGACCATGGCCGAGTTGTGCGGCGCCTCGTCCACCATGGCGATCACGGCCTTGGGCGGGCGGTTGCTCGGCGGATACCAGGGTACGCGCGCCCGGACGACGATCGCAAGGTCCATGTCGGTCCAGAACGGTTTGATGTCGGTTCCCTGATAAAGCGGATGATCCTTGGGGAAGTTGGCGAACAGAGCGCCGGGCTTCTCGACCACTGGCAGAGCGAACCTCTCGCACAGCGCCACCAGAGCCTCGTAGGTCTCGACCTCCTGGCCGGCGCCCTCGGTGAGCACGACCGGGTGCTTCGCTTTGGAGATCTGGGCGGCGAGCTTTTCGATGTCCTCCGGCGCAGTCAGCATGCGCGGCGCGGGCGGAACCGTGCGTGGATTGGCCGGAGGCGTCCAGGCATCCATCAGCGTTTCCGTGGAAACGGACAGGTAGGTGGGTCCGGTCGGTTGCCGCTGCGCCAGCTCGCCGGCGCGGATGACGCTTTCATAGAGCGTGTGGGCGCTGCCCGCGACCGAGGCATACTTGACGATCGAATCGACCAGGTGGGTCGTTCCGCCTACGATGCTAAGGTTGTTGATCCACTGGGCGCCTGGATCGAACTCCGGCTGCTCGCCGTAGGTCATCGACTCTCCGGAGATCACCACCATCGGGACCCCGGCGACGAAGGCGCCGTGGATACCCATGGCGCCCTGCAGCAGGCCGGAACCCGCGTGCAGCAATACGCCCTGGATCCGACCGGTGGCCAGCGTGTAGCCCGCGGCCATGTCGACGGCGAGCGTTTCGTGCCACACATCCAGGAGCTTGGGGCCCTCCTTGCGCCG
Organism: uncultured delta proteobacterium; assembly: GCA_963840855.1. Classification (GTDB taxonomy): domain Bacteria; phylum Desulfobacterota; class Binatia; order UBA9968; family UBA9968; genus DATACQ01. The sequence continues at coordinate 21,576 of CAWJBB010000079.1, read as the reverse complement.
GTGGATCTGATTGGCCATGGCTTCCCAGACCGGCGCCCATTCGGTCCCCGGTGAAGATAAGATGTATTCGACTCCGAGCTTGCGGAATGCTTCCACTATGGCTTCGCCGCCGTCGAACTGTTTTTTCATGGTTGGTCTCCCCGAAGGGTTATTTGTGGCGCGGATTATGTCACGGCTGAACCCGCAAGACCACTGCTGATATCAATTCTGGAGCAGTGCGGTCAAGGCGAGGAGAGGATCATTTTTATGCCAGGATTCTGTTGATCGGATAGGTTAATCTAAATGCAAGCGCGTAATGATTGGACGAGAGAAGTCAGGTTCATGCGCAGCCTGGTCAAAATCCCGAAGGAACTGAGCGCCGGCACGTTTCTATGCCACTTGGCTCATCTGTTCGCCGTTACCATCGACGCGCCACAAATCCACAAGATCGCGCAGGTCAGCGAGGCGATCGATTTGCCAGCAGGCCTCGAGCAATCGTTCGCTGCGCGACGTGGCAAGCGCTCCTGCCGTCAAGGCGCGAAACTTGGCCTCGACTTGGGCATCGCTCATGGGTCGCTCGGGTGACCCGGTGGGGTGTTCGAGCACTTCTTTGTAGCTCCGGCCATCGTTGAGTTTCACCGTCGCCGCAACAACGCCGCGCGGCAGCGACGGGTCGGCGATGACCTCGATCTTGTCACGAACGGCCGCAATCGACGGATCGTTGGCTTTTTCATCACTGTACTGGGCCGGGAACGCGGCGCCGTCCACAAGTGCCACCGCCATCGAATGATGGTACGAGAACGTTGCCTGCACGCCGGTGGCGGGATGGCGCAGCGTTTCCTCACTTTTGAAAGCGCGCACCGCGCCGGTGATACTCGCCACGTTTTCCGGCGTCACGCCGTCTTTCGACCTGAGACAGAGCATTGCGTCGATGAGACCATGCTTGCCGACCCCGCACGGATACGGTTTGATGCCGACCAGGGGAAGCTCCCAGCGTTCGCCTAAACCCTCCAGCGCTTTGTCCAGGTCGTAGTCCTTGGCCATCACTGCGACAAAGCCGCGCTTGCCTTCAAGAACGTTCTTGGTCGAGGTAAAGCCGCCCTGCGCCAGGAGCGCCGCCGTGACGCCGCTTCTCGCGGCATGTCCGGTGTGAAACGGCTTGCACATGGAACCGAATACTTGCCTTAGACCGGATGCTTGAGTGGCGGCGATGCCAAAGGCGAAGGTCATCGGCTCAGGCTGAAGCTTGAGCAAGCGGCCCGCCGCAGCCGCCGCGCCGAAGACGCCACAGATGCTGGTGATGTGCCAGAAAGAGGCGGTTTCTCGGTAATGCGCCGCCACCACGGAACCGATGCGGCATGCCGCTTCAATGCCTAGCACGTAAGCCGCCAGGAACTCTTTGCCGCTCACGCCGTGGGTTTCCGCAACCGCCAAACAGGCGGGGTAAATCGGTGACGAGGCGTGGATCATGTTCAAATAATGGGTGTCGTCATAATCGAGAAAATGGCCGAGGTAGCCGTTAGCCATGGTGGCGTTTTGCAGGCTTGTCCGAAAATTCCGGCCGATCACGGAAGCCCGCGGCGCGCCTCCCTCGGCCTGGAAAAAATTCAAGAGAATATCGAGCGACGGGTCGCGGCTGGCATTCAGGGCCACCGCCAAAAAATTCATCAAGCAGCGTTTGCCGAGGTGGAGAATGGGGCTCGGAATTTTCTCGGTGGGATACTCAACAACAAAGGCGGCAAGCTTTTCTGTCGCTCCCATGGGCGATGCTCCTTTGAACTCCGGGCTACTCACAAGCGCCGTCACGAAGCTCGAACGGTTGTGCGTTCAGTCATTCGGATACCTCGCGTAATACCTCACCGCGTTATCCCAAAACAACTTGCGCTTCACACCTTCAGGCAGTTTCCATCCCATGACGGTTTCAACCGAGTTGGGGAACCAACTCTCGCTGTGCGGATAATCCGAGGCGTACATGAGAATATCTTCTCCCAACAAGTCGAGGGTAACTTGGGTGAGTCTCTCGCCTTCGGAAATCTCGATGCTTTGGAAGTAACGGCCGCTCATCACATATTCGCTGGGCTTCATCCCGAGCTGGGGAAGGGCGGCAGGCTTGCCGCGCGCTTGTTCGTCGATTCTGGCCATCCAGAAGGGAAGCCAGCTGTGGCCTGCTTCCAAGACACCAAGTCTCAGCTTGGGATAACGATCCATGACCCCAGAGCCTATGAGCGCCGCCATGTTGCGTTGCCCGCACCACGGATGCGCGGCAGAGCGCTGCAAAAATTCGTTTTGCCAGGTGTCCAGGCCGCCGGGTGAGTAAGGCGGTGTGATCGAAAAAGTATGCAGCGCCACAGCTAGCTCATGGTGCTGGCAAGCGGCCCAGACTGACTCGAGATCCGGGTGATCGAGAGGAAACTCGGTTGGGGCAAAGACGAAAACGGCCAAGGGCCAATTCTCTTTGGCGCAGCGTTCAAGCTCGGCAAGGCTCGCCGGCAAATCGCGGCAGCCCACCAGGATGACGCCTTTGAGCCGTTGCGGGAACGCCGCGCAGTAATCCGCCATCCAGCGATGATAAGCGCGATAGATCGCCGTCTCCAATGCCACATCCTCGATGACCGTAAAGGCTCCTAGAGATCCGGGAAGCATCAGATTAACGTCCACGCCCTCGCGGTCCATATCCTTGATGCGTTCCGCCGGATCGTCGTCCAGCAGCGGGTTAGGATTATCGCCCTTGCGAGCCATGTAAATCCGCGCCGCGCGTTTTTCATCGGGGCCGGCGGCGCCGAGACGGCGCTTATAATGCCGCGATCCAATGTGGTAGTTGATGTGACCGGTGCGGCGGTGGACGACTTTGTAGGGCTCGAAGGCGCCAAGCTTGTCGATCTCTGCGTGGGTGAGATAGCGCATGAGAATATCCATGGGAGCGCCCGAGTGTGTGTCGGCGTCGAAAATTTTGAAACCGTTGCGAGCCATCTTTGTTTCTCCTCTCGAAACCCGCCTGAAGCGAAAGCGGCCGTTTATTTTTTATCCGTTCGGGGGAACCCGAAAGCGGCGACGACTTCTTCCTGGTAGCGTCCCATGTCGCGATAATGTTTCCACCCGAGGAGGGAAACTTTCTTGCCGCGAATCATTTCGCCCTGAATGGACCCGGGAGTCAGCAATGATGCGTTCAAATCGGCGTCATCGAGAACCTTTTGTCCCTCGGCGCTCCCCTGAAATTCGAGCCATAACAGCGCAGCGTTAGGATTTTCCGCACTGGCTAAAACCGCCTCGGTGCCGCTCATGCGCACGGGAACCGGCTCCACGATCTTGAGTCCCAACACACCCCTCGGATCTTTTTCTTTTTTCTGTTCTCTGAGAATGCTCTTGCCATTGAGTCCCAACCCAAGGGGCACCTCGCCGGCCCTGACAGAATTGATGATGCGGCTCACGCCCCTGAGCCAGATCGGTTTCTGAGCAGCTAATTTCCTGGCGAACTCCACCGTTTTTTCCAGGCCCCAGGCCGGGACGAGCGCGGCAAACATCACAGATCTGACATCCGTCGCGATTTTTTTGTCTTTGAGTTCCGGCTTGAGAAAGCCTTCCCAAGCATCGGGAACTCGATCTGCCGGGATGAGTTCCTTGTTGTACGCCACCGCCTGAAAATGTCCCCCTAGAGCGATGATGTGGCGATTGATGGGATCCACCAACTCCGGGTTGATTTTGAGCACCCCCTGCTGTGCCATACCCAAGAGATCATATTTCTTCTGATAGGGAAGGTAGTCTTCATAGTTGTCGAAGGCGACATAGTTGACGTCCCACTTTGCCGTTCCTGTCTTCATCTCCTGAAGCATGCGCTGGTAGGTTTCGGTGCCGCCCACCTCTTCATAGCGGATGTTTATGAACGGGTATTTTTTCTTGAAGGCGTCGGCGGAGGCCTTGAGAACGTCGCGATCGATGGACGTCAGAACGTGCAGCTTCCCCTCTTTCTTGGCCTGCGCGACAATCTCATCGTGACTCGCGAGAAAGAGATAACCTTTGCTATCAGCCGTCTGTTTTACGCTTGTCGATTGGCTCGGGCCGGCGGCGCCAAAGGCGCTCATCATGCCGAGCGAAGACACTATAACCAGCACGGTCAAGCAAAAGACCATCTTTTTCATGGCGTCCCCCGTCCAGGTTAGCCGGACTAAACGGTACAGGCTGAACGAATCGACCTTGGCTCGGTCTTCCCCGTTTGATTTGTGCAGGGTGGTTGTATTAAGTCAAATAAATAATTCCAATCATATTCATTTGGAAAACTTATGATGTTAGAGCAGCTGGAAGCATTTCATGCGGTCGTAAAGCATGGCGGTTTCGAACCCGCCTGCGAGTCTCTCCACGTCAGCCAGCCGGCGGTCTCGCTGCGAGTCAAAGAGCTCGAAAAACAGCTCGGCGTAAAGCTTTTTATTCGCTTGGGCCGACGCAACCAGCTGACGGAGGCCGGGAGAATCGTCGCGGAATACGCGACGCGGCTCATGATTGTGCTCCGTGAAATGACTGAGACCATCGAGGAATTGAAGGGGGTGCGGAAGGGGCAGCTGCGTTGCGGGGCTGCAACCACCATCGCGGTTCACCTGTTACCGGGCGTGCTAGTCCGGTTCAAGAAAGCGTTTCCGAATATCGACATCCGATTGCTGGTCGGACGCACCATGGAGACGGAAAGAAGAATATTGGCCGATGAGCTGGATGTCGGCATCGTCACCGGCACACTGGCCACTCCGGCTAACTTGAAAATTTTTCACCTTCTGACCGACGAGTTTGTCTTCATTACTCCGCTAGCTCATCCGCTGGCGAAGCTCCGTACGGTATCGCTGAAGCAAATCGCCAAGGCGCCCTTGATTCTGAGAGAGAAAGGATCACTGACGCGAACGCTCATTGAGGAAACCTTCCGGGCGGCGCGGGTGCCTTGCCAGTGCATGATGGAAATCGAAACGACGGAAGGACTCAAGAGAGCCGTAGCGGAGGGGCTCGGATGCTCGTTTGTCCCGCGCTGCAGTATCGAGACGGAGGTAAAAACGGGCGTATTGCGCTGCCACGAAGTCCCGGGTCATCGGATCGCGCGAGAGTTTCGCGTCATCATGCACAAGAACAAGAGTCTCTCGGGTCCGGTGAAACCCTTTTTGGAACTGCTCCAGGTAAAGCTCAATTAGCCGAGCTTGCAGAGCCTAGGAGCTCTGAGGAAGTGCGCGAATGTTCTTCCGCGAACCGGCCACAAATTGCGACCTTGGGCTCATCACTGACCCGGCCCGCAAGCATGGCTGCTACCATCTTCCGCTATTCAGCCGATGAGCACTATCTTTTGTCTTTTTGATTAGAGTACTCTCACAAGAAGCAGAATTTGAGGAGGAAAAATACCATGTCCGAGCTAAAGCAAGACGTCATGCATCCGTTAAAGCATGAGCAATGTTATCTTTGTTTCACGACGCTCGTTGAGCCTCCTCCGGCGAACGCCCCATCCCGTGCCGACGTGCGCCGTCCGCACAAGGAGTACATGGCCAGACTTGAAAGCGAGGGACGTTTGTTTGGTGCGGGCTTGCTCAAGAACGATAGGGAGAATGAAACGTCTGATCTCGGTTACGGAATGTTCATCTTGCGCGCTGAAAGCAGGGCGGAGGCCGAAGCGATTGCTTTCGAGGAGCCCAATACCAAAGCCGGTCTTCGAACGATGAAGGTCGTGCCGTGGCTCCGGGGGGAAGGAGACATCAGCATTTCGATCAGCTTTACCAACGGTATCGTAAAGATCGATCGGCGCAGTTATCTACTGGACAATGGCTAATGCAATCAGCAATGAACACGAGAGCGGAACGCGAGAGCTCCAGACAATTCTACCTGATAAGTGTATGAAACGGGGCTGCCGTCATCCACATAGCTGCTGCTCTTAGTTCGGTGGTGAGGACTCGGTGCTGGTAGTTGCGTTGAGTGCGGTCGTGCCTAGTGAAACGGATTGAATCAGCGGTATAAGATCGCAAAAACTCGTTCAAATCGTTCAAGCCGTTCAATCGCTGCGCTCTTTCATAGGAGAACTCGGTTCCAATCGTTTCAGTCGTTCAACCGCTTCGCTAATGAGCGGCGCTTCGCGAGAGATCTGGCAGCATTCAATTCCGCCGGTGAAGGAGCTTCGCTATTCGATCATGATGAGGACTGTGCGCGGTGCGGCCGGCAATTAACGGTGATTTGACCCCGATGCTTGCCGTAGCGCGTTATTGGCGGGCCACTTGAGAACAATTCCGGGGACAGTTGCCGTGCGGAGGCGAAGGCTCCCGCTTTTGTTCTATTTGGTTGCCTCCGCGCCGAGATCGAACAGCGCGATCACCGGCGCGTGATCGCTGGTCCCGACCTCGCGATACGCAGCGCATTGGACGGCCTTGGACGCCAGCGATTCGCTCGCCAGGACGTAATCGAGTCGCCAACCGATGTTGCGTTCCCGTAACTTGCGCCAGGGCGCCCACCAGGTGAAGAGATTGTCGTTGTCTGGATCGAGCGCGCGGCCGACATCAACGAGTCCGCGCGCGAGGATTCGCTCGAAGATTTCTCTTTCTTCCGGTCGCTGCCCGACGAGGGCGGGGTTGCGCTCCTTCGGATGAACGTCGCGCTCGCTGCGTGCGATGTTGATGTCACCGCAGATCACGACCTGCAGGCCACCGGCGTGGGCTTCGCCGACGAATGTCTCCATCTGCCGGAGAAATTCCATTTTCGCCGGGAAATCCTTGCCCCCGTTGGGCACATAGACGGAAACAAAGATCAGATTTCCGATATGCGCACTCACGATGCGAGTTTCAAAATCAAACGCGGGATGGCGGAAGAACGGCTCCTCAGCGAAGGCATCGCGTCGGATGTGCAGGCCGACGCCCGAGTAGGCGCGCGCGCCGTGCCAATAACAGCGATATCCCTGTAGCTCGCAAAGCGCTGCCGGCACCTGCGCCACGGTCGATTTGAGCTCCTGGAGGCAGATGACGTCAGGCCGCTCGCGCTCGACCCATTCGCAGACCTGGGCCTCGCGCGCGCGTATCCCATTAACGTTCCAGGTGGCGATCTTCAGAAGAGCCATAGCTAAAGCATAAAGGATAAGGGATGAAGGATAAAGAGTTTGGACTGCGTTCCCACTGATTTTCCAGGGTGTCGATCGGAATTTTATCCTTTCAAGTTTCAGAACAGCTTCTCAACTCGCAGCCCGATCAGACGAAATGGTTTTCCGCGGGGATTCTCGCGGGCATCGAAGAAAGGAAGAATGAGCGATAACGCTTCTTCTTTGAAACGGCGCAGCACATGGTTCTCGTCGTCGACGCGAATGCCATCCTTGAGAGTGCGGGAGCGGTTGCTGGTTTGAAAGTCACCGAAGCGAACGGTGACCGTCACGGTACGAAAACCCTTGAACTCTTTTCCTCGCAGCTTCGCGATTATTCGTTCCGCCATCAGATCGAGGCGCCCGGTGACGATCGACTGATTACTCGTATCCTCTTCGAATGTTTCCTGTTCGCCGAGCGACTTTCGCGTCCATTCGTTGGAAACTTCAGATTCATCGATGCCGCGCGCTAGCTCAAACAGCCGCTCGCCCCACTTGCCGAACCATTCCACGAGCGTCGGCTGCGGAACCTGGCGCAAGTCATCAACCGTGCGCAGATTTTGTTCGTGAAGAAAACTTTCGCTTTTGGGGCCGATCCCCGGAATGACTCGAATTGGCAGGGAGTTGAGGAAGCTTTCGACCATCTCGGGCTCGATAACAGTCAAACCATCCGGCTTTTGATGACCCGACGCGATCTTGGCGATGAGCTTGTTCGGGGCGATACCGACGGAGCAGCCGAGTCCCTCCTGGTCACGGATCTCTGCTTTGAGCAGGCTCATGTGTTCTGTAGCAGCCGCGAAATTTTCTCTCGACGAGAGGTCGAGGTACGCTTCGTCTATACTCGCATCCTCGAAAGTATCGGCATAGCGCTGCATGATTTGCATGATACGGCTCGAGACTTCTCGGTACAAAGCCATGTTCGGCTGGATGAAAACTGTTGCCGGTTCGCCGCGTTTGCGCGCAGCCTCGGCAAATCGCCACGCTCGCGAGATCGGCAAGGCCGAGCGGATGCCGTACTTCCGGGCCATATAATTGGCCGTCGTGACGACGCCTCTGCCTTTGCCTTCTTTCGGGTCGGCGCCCACCGCCACCGGAAGGTCTCGTAGAGCAGGATTGAGGCGCTCCTCCACCGCTGCATAGAACGCGTCCATATCGACGTGCACGATGATGCGCATACCAATTTAATATACTGAGGCCATTCCAAACGTTCCAGTAGCTCAAAACGGAACATCGCTGCGCCAAGTGCGCCGGTGAGTCGGGCTTTCGTATTGCTTCATCAAGCTGAATTCGGATATAGGGACGCAATGGCGCGAAAACCGAGGGATGTACCAGGGGATGAGCGTGCAGGACGGACACCAGTCGCCGCGCTGCGTCACCGCGATTTCGCCATTTACTGGAGCGGATCAGTCGTATCACTGGTGGGAACTCAGTTCACCACGGTGGCGATGGCCTGGCAGATCTACGAGCTGACCAACTCACCGCTTCAACTCGGCCTCCTGGGGTTGGCCCGCGGCGCCCCGATGCTGGTATTGCTCCTTTTTGGAGGACTCCTAGCCGACGCGGTGAACCGGCGTCATCTCATGATGGCGACGCAGATTGGCCAAATGTGTGTGTCGGCCAGTCTCGCCATAATGACCCTTGTGGGGTGGGTCTCGCCACCGATCCTGTATGCCGCCAGCCTGTTTCTCGCGCTATTCAGCTCGCTGGAGCAGCCAGCGCGGACAGCAATTATCCCGAACCTTGTCCCGCGCGGAGATCTGACCAGTGCGCTTGCCCTGAGTGGCACGCAACGCCATGTGGCAACTGTTCTCGGCCCCTCTCTGGCAGGACTCCTGCTCGCTCACAGCGGACCCACACTTTGCTACGCGGTGGACGCTGTGTCATGGCTCGCGATGCTCGCCGCGCTTGCCATCATGCGGCCCCTCGCCCAAGTCGCCCGCGGGCGCGGCGCTGTCTCCATGCGGGCTCTGCGCGAGGGGGTGGAGTTCGTGTGGACGCACCCGGTTATATTGTCAATGATGGCGCTGGATTTCAGCCAGAACTTCTTCGGAAGCGGTCGAGCTCTGCTACCGATCTATGCACGCGACATTCTCGGCGTCGGACCTCAGGGACTTGGGCTCCTCTACTCAGCGACCTCGGCAGGAGCCCTCGGTATGGCAACAGTGATGAGCGTCCGGACACACGTGCGGCGAGCAGGAGCGTGGGTTCTCATGAGCGTGGCTATGTATGGGGCCTTCATGATTCTCTTCGGCGTCTCGCACTTCTTCTGGTTCTCGTTCCTGATGCTCGCGGCCGCAGGGGCGGCCAACATGGTAAGCTTCGTTCTACGCAACACAATCAATCAGCTGTTAACGCCCGACGAGATTCGTGGCCGGGTCACGAGCGTGAACAACATGTTTACAAATACGGGTCCACAACTCGGACAGTTCGGAGCAGGTGCCCTGGCCTCGGCGATCGGCGCTGTTGGCGCGACTGCCGTGGGAGGATTGCTCGTCACGTTGATCGCCGGCGGGCTTGCGACCGTTGCATCTGTCCGGAGATTCGAGGTTCGCGAGAGCGCGGGAGCAGGAACGGGCGAAGCGCCGGCACGTGTCTGAGCAGGCACGCTCGGGAGAGAAAGCGGCTGCGTGACCGGATCGAATCCGATAAGGCTCTGAAGAAAAGATTAATCGAGATCGAAGTATCGGTTCTGTCATAGGTGATTTGACCCCGATGCTTGGTCTGACAAGAAAATACGATTGCACGACGAAGCATGCGAAGAAAACGAAGGATTCAGAATTGGACCTTCGAGGTGAATTATCTAGCTGCTGTGATCCCTTTCATTAACGTTTCAAATTGATATAGATTCACCGCAGGACGCCGTTGGCGGTTCAGGTTTCCTTTAAAATACGTGACGACTTGAGGGATTGAAAAGTCGCGATGATCTTTAGTGCGCTTCGTATTGACGCAGCTCGAACACATATCATCGACTTGCAAAGGAGATACAGCTCATGAGCCAACCCAAGACTTTAGAAGCAAAAGTGATCTATCGTTCCAACCACTCGCAGCTCGCCATGATCTCTATAATGAAATACGGCGGCATCTGGGACCGGCTGGGACTCGAGGTGACTCGCCTGGATTTGGAGCGGCGGGCGCTCCCCGCCGAAGATCAACTTCTTGACGGCCGGTGCAACATGATTTTCGGTTGCCACATCACGCCCCATTGGCGCGTCGCGCACGGCGTTCCAATGGTCTGCATGGCGCAGACGGTTAACACGGCGCAGGACATGCTCGTCAGCACAAAGCCGCTGGATGGCGTCAACGATTTGAAGGAGCGGGTGCTGGCCGAACAGGAACTTTGCGACGAGGAAGGTCATCTCACAAGCCACGTGCGCGGCACTTACGAGCTTTATTTGCGGGACGCCGGACTGTCCTCAGACATGCTCGAGGTCAAGGCCGTGGATGGCGGGAACAAAACGCAGCTCCTCCTCGATGGCAAGGCGGACGTGACATTCGCCCCAGGCTCGCAAGAGCGAGCCTGCCAACGCCTCGGGCTCCACACCCGCTTGTTGCCGCGCTATCCCATGGTCAACTCGATCACGCTCACTAGTTTGGTCCCGTTGGTCCAGGACAATCCGGAGCTCTACATCCGCATGATCAAGGCCATTGCAACGGGAATCGCGATGGTTAATAGAGATAAGGAAAAAACGCTTGAGCTGCTCGCCGGAAATGTCGCGGACCGGCTCGGCATACGCGATGACATCGAACTGGAGAGTTTTTATCAGAAACTGCGCGCCAGCCTCGAGCCCCGGCTCTGTCCTAAGATGAACTCCCTTTACAACGCCTACCGCATCGCCGAGCTCGTCTATCCGGAACTGGAAGAAAAGGGCAATCCGGTCAAGCTCTGGGATCTTCACTACGTCGCTGTGCTATGAGCTCGCGCGCTTCACGTGGCAATCGCTTGCTGCTCGCCGCCACCCAAAGAAGCAAGTGCGTGTCGAGCAGGAGCCTCACCGACTCCGGCCCTCGAAAGCGCGAACAACCGAATCCGGCAATGCTGCGTTGAAGTCGTCCGGAATCCGGAACTTGCCATCTAGCAGTCCCAGCCGCCGATGGCGCCGAGATTTAGTCAACGGAACGAGCTTCGCGGCAGGCTTGCCCGCTCGCGCGATGACGATCTCCTCGCCGGCCTCGGCGCGGTCGACAAGCTTCGACAGCTCGGTCTTCGCTTCATGAATATTGACCTGTTTCATTTGTCGGACCTGTACTGGACAGCAGTTAGCTAATGTCAGCTAATCCGCCGCGACAGTCAAGCGCGACCCTACTGTGGCCCCCTCCGGGTCGGACCAGCACCTCCCGCTCAGCCGCCCTGGCGTTCGTTGCATCGACTTGACGGTCGTCGGCGGACGAAATAGGCTACAGGCCGATCATCGACAGGCGCAAAGCGGCGACAATCTCCGGCACGTTTGTGGGTCCCGTGTTGGCGGGTAACCGAAACCAGGAGAGGTACGCGATGAAGAGCACATATGACGCGGTCTACGCGCGATGGCAAGACGATCCGCAAGCCTTCTGGGAGGACGCGGCTGAAGCGGTTCATTGGTTTAAAAAATGGGACAGCGTGCTTGATGCTTCAAGACCTCCCTTTTACCGCTGGTTCAGCGGAGCGATGGTGAATAGTTGCTATAACGCCCTTGATCGGCACGTAGAAAGCGGTCGGGCGAACCAGCCAGCGCTTATTTACGACAGCCCCGTCACAGAAACGATCAAGACGTTCACTTATCGCGAGCTGCTGGACGACGTGGCGCGCTTTGCAGGAGTGCTCGTGGGCCAGGGGGTTCAAAAAGGCGATCGGATCATCATCTACATGCCGATGGTGCCGGAGGCGGTCGTTACGATGCTGGCCTGCGCGCGGATCGGAGCGATTCACTCAGTGGTCTTTGGAGGCTTTGCCGCTCACGAGCTCGCGAGCCGCATTAACGATGCCCAGCCGAAGCTGATCGTTTTGGGTTCCTGCGGCATTGAAGTGGACCGCGTAGTCCTCTACAAGCCGTTGCTCGACAAGGCCATTGAACTCGCTTCCGTGAAGCCCGAGCGGTGCATCGTTTTCCAGCGTCCCCAGGCTAAAGCATCCATGATCGCGGGACGCGATCTCGATTGGTTGGAGCTCATGGCGAGCGCGAAAGAAACCGAGTGCGTGCCGGTAGCCGCAACTGATCCGCTGTACATCCTCTACACCTCGGGCACGACGGGCATTCCCAAAGGGATTGTGCGCGATAATGGCGGGCACGTGGTGGCTCTCAAATGGAGCATGAAACACATCTACGGAGTTGAGCCGGGAGAGGTTTATTGGGCAGCCTCAGATGTGGGATGGGTAGTCGGGCACTCGTACATCGTCTATGCGCCGCTGTTCAATGGGAACACGACAGTACTCTATGAGGGGAAGCCGGTCGGCACTCCTGATCCGGGTGCGTTTTGGCGGCTGATCTCGCAGCATGGCGTGAAGGTCTTGTTTACTGCGCCGACGGCGTTTCGAGCCATTAAGCGCGAAGACCCGAACGGCAATCACATTCGCAAGTACGATTTGAGCGGCTTTCGCACTCTCTTCCTCGCAGGAGAGCGGTGCGATCCCGACACGCTGCGATGGGCAGAAAAGCATCTCGGTGTGCCGGTGATTGATCACTGGTGGCAAACCGAAACAGGTTGGCCGATCGGCGCAAACTGCGTTGGGTTGGGGATGCTTTCCGTGAAGCCGGGATCGTGCACAAAGCCTGTGCCCGGCTATGATGTCCGCGTGCTTGGCGACGATGGGAAAGAGCTGCCTCCAGGTCAGATCGGCAGTCTCGTGATCAAGCGTCCTTTGCCGCCCGGTTGTCTACCGACGTTGTGGAACAACGACGAAGGTTACCAGAAGTCATACCTCAGCGCTTTTCCCGGCTACTACCTGACCGCGGATGCAGGCTACAAGGATGAAGATGGCTTCCTTTGGGTCATGACCCGCATCGATGACATCATCAACGTGGCCGGGCATCGTCTTTCCACCGGCGCCATGGAAGAGGTGCTAGCGTCTCATAACGATGTGGCCGAATGCGCCGTGGTGGGAGTGGCGGACGAAATCAAGGGAGAGATGCCGCTAGGCTTTATCGTCCTCAAGGCCGGCGTGCGGCGTTCTCATGATGAGATCGTAACGGAGCTGATCCAGATGGTGCGCGAGAGAATCGGCCCGGTGGCTTCGTTCAGAATCGCGACGATAGTCAAGCGGCTGCCCAAGACGCGCTCGGGGAAGATTCTGCGCGGCACAATCAAGAAGATCGCCGACGGAGTCGAATACCGAAGTCCACCAACTATCGACGATCCGATGATCCTCGATGAAATCACGGCGGATTTGAAGACGTTGGGCTATCCCAGAGCTCCGACCGGAACTCGCTCCGACAACTTGGCCAACTCGAATCCCAGGAGATCGGAATCTACTTAATGCTTTCACGTGTCTTCGGTTGTTTCTCCTTGCGTTGAAACGCACGCTCTAACGGGCAGCGGAACGGCCAGGTTTGCGTGAGTGAATAAGACGATCGAGGTGGCTTGCCCTCCGACGTTTGGCCGTTTCAATTTAGGAGAAAAAGTTAGACGGACTCAACGAATCGCGGAGCGTTCGGTCCGACAAGAGACGGAGATGCCTAAGAAAGAAGTGATTCAGGTGAATCTCGCTGCGGCCAATCCCAATCTGTCCCCGGCCACCCGGTTCGGCAATCTGGTCTTCGTGGCCGGCCAGACGGGGAGACACCCGGTTTCGGGGGAAGTCGGTAAAGGCGTTTGCGAGCAGACCAATTATGCCCTGCAGCGCGTCAACACGATCTTGGAAGCCGCCGGCACATCCCTCGATAACGTCCTGACCGTGACAACACATCTCACCCAACGAGAGGACCTGGCGGCCTATAACGAGGAGTACGCCAAGTTCTTCCCGACCAACAAGCCAGCCAGGACCACCGTGGAAGTGATGTTAAACTCGCCCGATCTTCTGGTGGAGATCACCGTAACCGCTTGCATCCCCGATTGACTCTTGTCTGTGAGCGATAGAGGCGGACCCGTGCGAGATCTTGCTTCAGCGGTATCTCAAAAGACGAAGTCCGTTCAAGTCGCGGTCTCGGCGATCAGGCCAACGATTCCGAGTACGCCGGCACCTGGGGCAGTAGGTCGTCAAGGAAAAATGATTTCCGATCAATCATGTGTCTTGGCAAAAGATTGAAAACATGGGATTAGTTCTGGCAGAAGGAAGGGAGTCGCTCATGAACCAGTTCCGGCATTTGATGGCTATACGAGCTGACCGATCACGGTCGTCCAGAACGAAACTTCTTTTGCTCCGCCAGATTGCAAGCTGCGCTCTTTTGCTGCTGAGTTTCAATGTGGCACAAGCCACGCCGGCCGCAATGGCAGCGGAGAAGCCCGGCTGGCAATCGGAGTGGGAGCGAACGCTTGCCGGCGCCAAGAAAGAAGGCGCGGTGTCTCTGTGGGGCGATGCGGAGATCACTCACCCGGATATCGTAGCGGCCTTTACGAAAGAATTTCCATTCATAAAACCGATCACGGTCACCGGAAAGGGCGGCGACCTCACGGTGCGTATGTTATCGGAGAGGCGAGCGGGGAAATACTTGGCCGACGTTTACAGCGGGACGATGAGCGGCGCCACATTCTATGAATTTTATCGCTCCGGCGTCTTCAATCCGATCAAATCCACACTTATTTTGCCTGAGGTTACCGGTGAGTCCGCATGGCTCGGTGGCAAACATCATTACGTCGACGCCGACAACTATATGATCCTGTACGAGGGCAATGTTGCGGGCACGAGCATCTACTACAACACCCAGTCGGTAAAACCCACTGACTTCAGCTCTTATTGGGATCTCCTTGCGCCGAAATGGAAGGGAAAAATTGCCATATTCGAGAGAGCCGGTTCCAGTTTTCCGAGTTTGACGCCGGTCTATTACAATTCCAATCTCGGGCCTGATTTTATAAAGCGCCTGTTCGGCGAAATGAACGTGACGGTTTCGCGCGACCGGCGGCAAGCCACGGACTGGCTGGGCACCGGCAAGTTTGTTCTGTGCATCGGTTGCGGCGACGTGGAGCGCGCCAGCAGAGACGGCATGCCGGTGAGCGAGTTGGACCGCGGGCACTTCAAGGAGGCCGGAAACAACATAACCCTCAATGGCAACAGCGGGATCGGCCTCGTTAGCAAGGCGACTCACCCGCACGCAGCCACGGTTTTTATTAACTGGTTTCTCTCCCGTAGAGGGCAGACGGTCTGGCAGGAGGTCATGAACACAAAGGTCGGAGAACCATCAAATTCGATGAGGGTCGATATCCCGAAAGATAAGGTGCTCCCCGGAGCGCGACGGGACGACGCCGTGAAATATACTTTTACCGGTTTCCTGGATCCGGAGCCTCCTACCAAACTCATCGAGGAGCTTTTGGGAAGGAGAAGCGCAAAGTAGCGGCGTTCTGAACCACGAGCAAACCAAGTCGCACGCCAGTCCAGCCGGTGCGTTCAAAGACGTTAACGGATCGAGACTCGTTCAATTCAACGGTTCAAGCTTCAAAGATTACGAAGCCTCGCCCGAAAACGGTGGTCTGATCGGAAGAGGATTTCCCGGCTTTCAGAATAACAGAGCAATCCTTCAGTTTGGCTTTGCCGCTTCGGCGGCAGCCGCATATTCGGGCGTTCCCTTGGCGGGAATCGTCCAGAAATAAACGGTGCTCCCACCCGCGTTCAGCGTCTGCTGAGGTTTCCAACTGCCCATGTCGAAGGCGTGCGAGACGATTCGGGTTCCCGGCTTTAGATCAGCCAGCAATTTCGGCAGCAATTTCAGATTGAGGCTCGGCAGCAGATAGAGGGTTACGACCGTCGCATCGCTGATGTTCGCTTCGAACAAATCTTCGTTCAAGAAACGCACGCGGTCGCCGACGCCGGCGGCCTTGAGGTTGGCCTCCGCCTCTTTGATGCGATCAGGATTGATGTCGATGCCGATGGCGCGCGCGGCATTGTACTTCTGCACCGCCATAATCGGGATGCGCCCGTCGCCCGAACCCAGATCATACACAACGTCGCTCTTGCCCACCTTGGCGACTTTGAGCATCGCGTCCACGGCTTCATAGGGCGTCGGGACAAAAACGACATCGGGCGAGCGCAGTTGCTTGCCGGATGGTTGTTGTTCCTGACCAGTCGACTGGGCACCTGCGTCATACCCAATGAAACAGAGCGACAATGTCAGCAGATACAAGATGCTTTTGATTTTCACTGATTTCCTCCTTCCGCATTCACGGTAATGAGGCCATGCGCAACGCCATGACCCGAATCAAACACTTCTAGTCTTCGGGAATTTTCTCAAATAGGCAAGAGGTGCGCCAAAGCAGGGCAACATTTCGCCTAAAACAGTAGGAACAACTTGCCATGATAAACCGTATTTGTCTTTGAGCCAGCCGCATTGTACTTCCTGACCTCCGTCGGAGAGTCTCTTCCAATATTCATCTACCTCTTCCTGTGTCTGGCAATTTACGACGAACGATATGGCCTCAGTTTCGAATAATTCAAGTGTAGCTTGTATAAGAACAAAATAAAGGCATTTGCTTTTTTTGTCCGCGACAGTTTTAGAACTCGAGTATTACTTGGCAGAGTTCAAATCGTTCAGGCCACGCGGCCGCCCGTTTCGTACGGCAAGATTTGATTGTTTCATTGACACGACTTTCCAGAGGTGTTAATCGGGCTTCGTATAACACCGAGCCATATCGGTTTACCTGGAGGATTACGGGGAGAGAGTTGACGAAAGCGGGAGTTCTCATATTACGGAGGTGCACATGAGACGCGACACGTCCAAGTCGGTGATGTTTCTCCAAATCTTTCTCGGCGCGCACTTGCTCGGTCTCTTCATAGGCGGCGTCGCTTTTCCGCAAACTTCTTTCTTCCAAGGGAAAACCATTACCATCATTCAGAGCAGCGCGCCCGGCGGAGTCGGGGACATGCGGACCAAAGCCATTGTTCCTTTTCTCCAGAAATATATTCCGGGAAATCCCACCATTGTTATGGAATACATGGACGGCGGCGGTGGGCGGAAGGCCGCAAACCACCTTTATAAATCGGTCCGTCCGGACGGGCTGACCATTGGCCGTATGTCGACCCCATTCGTGATGCACCCCATTCTCGGAGAGAGCGGGGTTCTCTATGACATCGATAAAGTGAGCTACCTGGGAACCAGCTATAGCGGCGGCTACCATGTTTTTTTAACGCGCAAGGAGGCGGGCCTCGACAGTCGGGAGAAGCTGCGCGCGGCTTCAGGTGTGAGAATCGGCTCGCAGTCGGTGGGGCACCTGATTTACATCTCCGGCCGAATGTTCACGTATCTGATCGGCCTGAAACAACCCAAATTCGTCACCGGATACAACTCACCCGAACTCGATATCGCGATCGAGCAGGGTGAGATAGACGCCAGGACAACCGTGGCGGACTCACTCCTGCACGAGAAGCCGTCAATGGGTCGATAAAGGTCTTATGGACTTCCATGGCATTATCGAGATCCCGAAGGGACGGAAACACAGCCATCGCCGCTTTGCCGAACTCTCCGACATCGAGACCTTTGCCAGGTCGGCCATGGACCGGAAACTTGTTGCGATGTACCGGACCTTCGTGGGCAGCGGAAACCCGTATATCCTGCCTCCTGGCACGCCCAAAGACCGGGTCCAGATCCTGCAGGAAGCGATGCGCAAGACCTATAGAGATCCCGAGTTTTTCAAAGAATATAAAAAACTCAGCGGCCTGGAGGCCGAACCGCAAATGCCGGAGGAGCTGGAGCAAACGATCAGAGACATGCCCCGCGACCGGGAAGCCGTAGATCTGTTCAAAAAGCTCACCGGTCCCGACCCGTTACCGCAAAGGTGATAGGCAATAGAAAAGGCGTAAGGCGGGAGGCCAACAGGCAACAAATAGGCATGAGGCGTGAGGCAACAGGCGGGAGGGGTAAAAACATTCAAGCCGTTCAAAACTTAACGGCGGCGCAAAGTTCAAGAGTTCAAATCTGACATGGCAAATCAGTCGGCCGTAAAAGTTGGTTGGTTGGGACCGAGCTTGCCTTCCAGCTCGCATATTCAAAAGTTTCACAAACTCATTCCAGCGGGGGTTGAGATCGTTTACGAGCGATTGATTCTTCATGAGGGTGTGCTTAACGATGTGCGCGGCAAGCTGGATTTTATCGTCGAGCGCGCCGTGCGCTTTGCGGAGGCGCAGGGATTGGATGGTTTGATTTTCCCCGGCGCGCCGCGAGAAGTTCTCAACCCCGGCTTGTTTGCGGCCTTCTCCGCCGCATTGAAGATTCCCGTGACGACGGCGCTCAGAGCGTCGGCGTCGGCGCTGCAAACGTTTGGCGCAACACGCGTTCTCTTGCTGACACCCTTCGACGCCGCGTTGAACGCGGGCATCCGCGATTTCCTGACGGACTTCGGAATCTCGGGCGTGTCGCCCGCAGAAGTTCTGCGTCACTACACCGACGCGCTGCAAATGACGCCAGACGATGTCGTGGCCTATGCCGGGCGGGCGATGGCGGAACTGCAGCCTGTAGACGCGATATATTTTCAGGGTGCCGTGCTCGATCCTGTGGATTGTTTGGACGCGATGGAAGCCGAGCTGAAGGTTCCGGTGGTGGCCAGTAATCCGGCAATGCTCTGGAACATACTCTCCAGACTCGGAAGGAAACATCCGGTGATCGGCCATGGCAAGCTCCTGGCGACGTGGCCCGCGCTGCCCGGAAAAAGCCAGAATACCGAACCGTGAAGTGGGAATATCGCCTCTGAAGGCGGATGTTAAGAGTGGACTCGAAAACTTCCTCGAAGATAGCTCAAAGAACCGCCGATTTTGTTAGCCGGCTTCTGCCAGAGTCACGACCACGTCGTCCTTGCTCGCCTCGAAGCGTGTGCCAAAGCGGCCGGAGATTTTCTGTATGTCCTTGACAATCTCCGGAGCCTGGGACGGTTGAAAGAAGTCGGGAGGACCGTTCCCCTTGTACAGTCCAGGGACAAAGGCGAGACGTTGGAGTTTGCCATCGTGGATATGGCAGCGCACCAGCATGGCCAAGAGGATATGGTTGGGGCGCTTCTGGTAGTGAAGGTCGTGGACAAAATTGCCCAGCGAGTAGAGTATGGGCTTGCCCTTGTAGACCTCTATGGCCTGGAGAACGTGAGAGTGATGGCCGGCCACCATGTCCGCGCCGGCGTCGATAGCGAAATGGCCCATCTCTGTCTGGTATTCCGTGAGATCGCCGGTTCCCCCGGTAGTGGGTGACACGCCCCAGTGCCAGGACACGATCACTACGTCCGCTTCTTTGCGCGCTTTGCGAATATCCTCTTCCAGAGCCGCACGGTCCGCGCCGCGATCAGGAACAGTGTGGATGATCGGTGGAGAGCCCGGCACATGGTGAACCCGAAGCCGGGGCTCATAGAAAGTCTGGACGGGATAGTACGCGATACCGCCCCTGTCTTCTGTGGCTGCCGCCGTTATCGGGTCGCACACCGAGGCGCGGCAGACGAAAGCGACCTTAGTCCCGTTGCGCTCGATGATGGCAGGCTTGCGTGCTTCGGCGAAATTGCGGCCGCCGCCCCCGCGCACAATGCCGGCCTTATCGAGAACATCCAGGCAACGCAAAAAAGGATCTAGGCCGTGCCATGTGCTGGGATTGTTGGCGAGGTTCATGACATTGAAGCCTGCCCGCACGTAGGAGTCGAACATCCACTCATCGGTTCGAGGGTGGTGGTCGTGGTCGTGGGGCGCCAGATACTTGGCATCAGCCACCACGGTTTCCAGGTTGCAGAAGGCGATGTCTGCGTCTTTGAGCAAATGCTGGGCTGTGGCGAAGGCGGAATCAGGGTCGGGTCGACCCACGAAGGTATCGCCCACCAGCACCATATTGACGTCACTCACAAGGAGTCTCCTTCCATAGAGTATTATGAATTCCTGCTTTGGGCGTAAACAATATGCGGTAACAGGCCATGATGTCAATCCAACTCCAAGCGCCGGCGGCGCTTGCGTTTCGATTGGAATTTGACGGCGCGTTGTACCACTTCGCCTGTGAATCCGGGGTTAGACCGTCGGGGCGATCTCCGGTTCATGCGACGAGCTCGTTTTGCATCGCCACCAGTAATAGACCACGCCGATAACGATGCCCAACAGCGCGGCGTATTTGGTAACTTCATTAGACATCACAATGCTCGCCATGCAAAGCGCCGCCGGCGGAATGCTGATGGCGACGACACCGGGCATACCGAAGGGAACGCGGTAGGGCCGAGCCATGCCCGGTTCTTTGATGCGCAGCCAAATGAGCGCGGCGAATTCGAGCAACAGCGCCAGGGCATAGAGAAACATGTCTACCTGAATCAACTCCTGGAAGGAAAAGGGAATCAAGAGCGCCACGCCGCCGGCGTTGACGATAATGCTCTTGGCCGGTGTGGCATGACGTGGGTGCAAATCAGCCAAAGGCCGGGGCAGCATCGCGCGGCGCGCCATGGCGTAGGAGACCCGCGATGACGTGCAAAGTAAAGCGTTGAATAGACCTACCGCGCTGATCAATCCGGCGGCGGCAAGCCAGGCGCCCAGCCAACCGCCGCCGATGGCGGCGGCGATCTTGGGAAATTGTCCTTCCTGCCAATTGGCCCACTGGGTGTCGGCGCTCACGCCGACGGCCACCGGCAGCAAATAAACAGCGGTTACGAGCGCCACCGTGAGCGCCATGGCACGCGGATATGTGCGATTGGGTCTTATCACCTCGCCGGCGCAGCAGCCGGCGTTATCCCAACCGGATGTGTTCCACAAGAGCGTGCTCAAAAGAAGCGGCCAATCGATGACCGCCGCGCGCGCGAACCAGTGAATGGTTTCCACCTTGGGCGCGCCCAACCAGACCATGACCACGAAGGGCGCGAGCACCAGGAAGGTAAAAACAACGGAAGTGAAACCGACGACGCGGATGCCGCGGACGTTGAGCCAACTGACGAAACTGATGACACCGACGCCGATGAGCCAGCGCTCGGCAGGCGACATGTCGCCGTTCAGATACACGAGATAGTCCACGAACATCACGGGATAAAGCGCATTGTCGGCGAAGCTACAGAGCCAGCTTAGCCAGCCTTCTTGAAATCCCCAGAAGCGGCCGAAGGCTCGCTCTACCCAGACGACGTAACCGCCGTCTTCCGGCATCGCTGTTGCCAGCTCGGCGGTCATGAGCGCCGTGGGAAAGCTCCAGAGCCAGGGAAGCGTCAATATTCCCACCAGGACGATCATTGGCCCCGCGGCGCCGATGGCGTCTTCCAAACCATAAGCGCCGCCGGCGACGCAAAAAAATGTCAATGCGACGAGGCCGGCCAGATTGAGCGCGCGGCGCGGTTGCGGCGATGGATGATCAGCAGTTGGCGTCGGTGATTGAGTCACAAACGGAAATGATCGGAGGCGCGGACGATAAATCTTTATGGCGCCAGAGCATATAGAGAGAGGTTCTTGTTTGTCAAATACGGAGCGT
>CAWJBB010000078.1:0-11958 GCA_963840855.1 uncultured delta proteobacterium | reverse complement strand
CGAATGTTTTTGAGGCCGGTTAGATACATCATCATGCGTTCCAAGCCAAGGCCGAAACCGGAGTGGGGAACCGAGCCATAGCGGCGCAGGTCGACGTACCACCAGTAGGGCTCATCGTCCAGGCCGCCATCGCGCATCCTGTGCACAAGAATATCTTGGCGATCTTCGCGCTGGCTGCCGCCAATGATCTCGCCCACCCGGGGCACGAGCACGTCCATCGCCCGCACCGTCTTGCCGTCGTCGTTGACGCGCATGTAAAAGGGTTTGATATCCTTCGGATAGTCGGTCACGATGACCGGCTTCTTGAAAACTTCCTCCGACAAAAACGCTCGTGTTCGGTTTGCAAATCGCTGCCCCATTCCACCGGGAACTCCCAAGTCTTGCCGGATTTTTTCAATTCCTGGACCGCGTCGGAGTAAGTGATATGGCCGAAGTTCGATCCGGCGACATGCTCGAGCGTCGCGAGGATCGATTTCTCGATGAACTGGTTGAAGAACTCCAGGTCTTCGCGGCAATGATCGAGAACGTAGCGGATCGTATATTTGAGAAATTCTTCGGCGAGTCGCATGTTGTCCTCGAGCTCGTAGAAAGCCATTTCCGGCTCGATCATCCAGAACTCCGCCAGGTGGCGCGGCGTGTTGCTGTTTTCGGCGCGAAACGTTGGGCCAAAAGTGTAAACCTTGGAGAAAGCTAGGGCGAACATCTCGGCTTCGAGCTGGCCGCTGACCGTGAGATAGGCGGGCTTGCCAAAAAAATCCTGTGTCCAGTCGAGCTTCCCATCGGCGGTGCGCGGCGGGTTGTGCAGGTTCAGCGTCGTGACACCGAACATTTGCCCCGCGCCTTCGCAATCCGATGTCGTGATGATCGGCGTTTGCACGTAGAGGAAATCACGTTCTTGAAAAAAAGTGTGGATCGCGTGGGTGAGGGCGTTGCGCACGCGAAAGGCCGCGCCGAAGGTGTTGCTGCGCACGCGCAGGTGGGAAATCTCGCGCAGGAATTCCAGCGTGTGTCCCTTCTTTTGCAGCGGGTAAGTCGCCGGGTCGGCGCTGCCGTAGATTTGCAGGGTCGCAACTTTCAATTCAACGGCCTGTCCCTTGGCGGGTGACTCGACTAAGGTTCCGCCGGCGGCGATGCTGCCGCCCGTGGTGACTTGCTTCAGTGTCTCATCAGGCACCACGCCGGCGTCGACCACCAATTGTATGCTCTTGAAACGCGAGCCATCGTTCAGTTCGATGAAAGTAATGCCCTTGGAGTCACGCCTTGAACGGACCCAGCCGCGCAACGTGATTTCGGTTCCCACAGGAAGTGAGTAAGCCTGCTTGACAGAAAAATACTTTGAGTTCATGGGGCCAAGTATTCAATAATACGTGGCAATGTCAACCGATGATCAGGCTTAGTGAAAAAGGTCCACCTGCTTCATCAGATTATGTGAAAACTCACCGCTCATCCTTCGAGAGGCTCAGGACGAAGGGCTAAGTCCGTGAAGTTGCTTAGTGTCAAACCTGCTCGTGGTGAGCTAGCCTGCCCTGAGCGAAGTCGAAGGGAACCATGAGCGGGGTTTTCACAAAACCTGTTATTGCGCTCAACCGTCTCGCCCCGGCATATGAACTTGGAAAGCGCAGCGGGCAAGGGGTCAGCGAGTAGAACGCTTTGCACCGTGCCCTTCGGCAAATTTCCCCCCACGTAGCTGAACTTCTTCGCATCACTACATGGTATGGAGGGCTCCAAAGGCGTCCGGTTTTTTGGTAAGCTGTTATCATAACGTCGCATTGCTCTTGGCAGCAGACGGCACCTCAGAATCGGTAATCAAACAAGTGGAAAGAAAACTATTAAGCAAAACTTCCCACCGGCCGTGGCCGCTTCCGTCGGAGCCGTGGGTGATGGCCATGCGTTGGCACGATCTACTGTTTCTCCATTGGCCGGTCCGTCCTGAGGTGATTCGGCCACTGATTCCACCGGACCTGGAGCTCGACACTTTCGACGGCTCGGCTTGGATCGGCGTCGTTCCGTTCCGTATGACCCGCGTCCGGCCGCGACATTTTCCTTCGTTTGTCGGATTGGCTTTCTCGGAAATCAACGTTCGCACCTATGTGTGGTCTCCGGGTAGAAGCGGTGTTTGGTTCTTCAGCTTGGACGCGACAAATCGGCTTGCGGTTAGAACTGCTCGAGCGCGGTATGGGCTGCCCTATTACGATGCCCGAATCGATATACAATCGGAGCGCGGGCGCATTCACTATCAAAGTATCCGGGTCGATAAAAGAAGCAGCGGCGCGGAATTTAGCGCGTTTTACAAGCCGACAGGAAACGTTTTCCGTTCTGCTCCGGGAACGATCGACCGCTGGCTCACCGACCGCTATTGCTTTTATATAGTAGACCGCGCCAGCGGCGCGGGCTACGCGGAGATTCATCACTCGCCGTGGCCTCTGCAGCCCGCAGAGGTAGAATTGCGAGTCAACACAATGACTGTGCCGCTCGGCATCAACCTACCGGCCGTGCCGCCTCTAGCGCATTTTGCCCGCCGGCTCGAAGTCGTCGCGTGGCGGGTCGTGCCGGTTGCCGGTTAAAATGGCCGCGCAGGTCGGCTTCAGCTGGCGTCTAATTTATTCTCCTTCGCCGAATACCTCGCAGCTTGCTGCGAGGATGAAGGTGAGGAGAACCCTCCGTAGCCTTGGCGAAGGAGGGTGGAAGGGCTTCGGAGAATTTCGCAAGATACCTCGGAGCTTTGCTCCGAGGAGCCTCATTTAAAGGACTGATCGGAGAGGACTATGACACGACGTGCATGGTTGCAGGTTCTGCTGGCAGCGGGTATCTGGGGTGCATCCAGGACGGGTGTTTTTGGCGCGCAGGCGTTATCGATGAAGGAGATCGAAAGTCTCCAAAAGAATTGGAAAGCGCTGCTCGCAGACGGTACAAAAATACCGCTACCATCCGAACCGCTCAAACGGTCGAAAGAGGATTGGCGCAAACGCTTGAATGCCGATCAGTTTCGTATCCTGCGCGAAGAAGGCACGGAGAGGCCCGGTTCAAGCCCGCTGAACGATGAAAAGCGGCCGGGAATCTTCGCCTGCGCCGGCTGCGATTTGCCCCTGTTTACGTCGGAGATGAAATACGAGAGCGGGACCGGGTGGCCGAGCTTTTTCACGACCATTCCAGGAGTCTTCGGCACCAACACGGATTTCAAGCTGGTCCTGCCGCGCACCGAGTATCATTGTATTCGCTGCGGCGGCCACCACGGCCATGTCTTCGACGACGGCCCGCCGCCGACAGGCAAACGCTGGTGCAACAATGGCGTGGCTCTGAAATTCATCCCGAAGAGCGGCAAAGCCTAGTTTTTTTTTTTTTTTTTTTTTTTTTTTTTTTTTTTTTTTTTTTTTTTTTTTTTTTTTTTTTTTTTTTTTTTTTTTTTTTTTTTTTTTTTTTTTTTTGTCCTTCGCTTTGCTCAGCACGACGCAGCTCTCTCAAGGAAGCAGCGTCGTTTGACAGCCAGGAGTCGATTTGCAACTATCGTTTCACCCATGTCGACCCGCGCTGAACCGGCAACCCGTCCGTACGACGAAAAGCTGCAACAAATCCTCAAAACCTCGGCCAAGATATTCGCCAAGAAAGGGTTTCACCGCACATCGGTGCGCGACATTTCGCGTGCCGCCAAAATGAGCCTGGCGGGGTTGTACTATTATTTCACGACCAAAGAAGAACTGCTCTATCTGATCCAAGAGCGCTGCTTCGTCACGTTGCTCGATCGCTGGGAACGGGCGGCCAACGCCGAAAAGGACGCGCGCACGCGCATTCGCGTATTCGCGGAGAACCATCTGAGCTTTTTTTTGCATAATATGCACGAGATGAAAGTGATGGCCCATGAAGATGAGTCGTTGACAGGCGAGTTCAACGAAAAAATATTGGTGCTCAAACGGCGCTACGTGAAAGTCATCATGGACCTCATCGCCGAATTGCAAGACCGGGAAGGCGGGCAGGCCATCGACCTTCGGGTCGCGACGTTCTCGCTCTTCGGGATGATGAACTGGATTTACACATGGTATCAGCCCCGGCGCGATCTGCCCTTGCCCCAGCTCATGGAACAAATGCTGCGCGTTTACTTTTTGGGAATTCTTGAAGGCGGCAAGGCCCAAGCGCCGTGGATCACCTCGGCCTCCGCGGCGGCCCAGGACGGGTTTTCTTTGTGGCAAAGCCAGTCGTGATGATTGCCCGCGGGATTGTCGTCCTTCGTGTTCGTCTGGCGTTCACGATCACGTTTCACGAGCACAATTGTCTTTGAGCAGATTGGTCATGACGAACCGTAGGATCGTTTTCAGCAACCGTTAGAAAGCATAACTAGGAAGGCGTAGTCATGTTACAGATTGGCGAAAAGGCACCGGATTTCACGTTGAAAGGGGTTTTGGCGGGAGCAATTGCGGATTACTCGCTGCGGAGCCTAGATGGGAAATGGGTTGTACTGTTTTTCTATCCCGCCGATTTTACTTTTGTCTGTCCCACGGAAGTGACAGGGTTTGGCAAGATGGCTTCGGAGTTTCGCGTCGAGCAAGCCGAAGTTATCGGTGTCAGCGTCGATTCCCCCGAGAGCCATCGTAAATGGGCTGAGGAATTGGGCGGCGTCGATTGCCCGCTTCTAAGTGACGAACAAAAATCAGTCAGCCGGCTTTACGGCGTCTTGGACGAAACGCAAGGAGTCAGCATACGCGCCACTTTCATAATCAACCCCGCACGCCAGGTCACCTACGTGGTCGCCAGCCACACGAATGTCGGCCGCAGCGTTGAAGAAACGCTGCGCGTATTGAAAGCGCTCCGCACCGAGCGACTCTGTCCCGCCGATTGGAAGCCGGGCGGACCCACCGGCGACCTAAAGTTACGTTACTGAAGCCGATTTCCGATTAATCATGGGACGGCGAAGCTCTTCACACATTGTCAATCGAGGCGCGTGCCGTGCTTTATCCAGTTCAATGTTCAAGGTGTCAAATCCGGATTCTAAACTTTGAACCTTGAACCCGGAACTTTGAACTGAATCTATTGATCAATCAGGACCATGTCTCTCCAAGCTATCGAACAAAAAAAAGAGCTGATCGAAAGACGGGCGCGCATCCGCGAGTTCGTCTTCGGCATCCAGGACGGTTTGATAAGCACCGTTGGACTGCTTGCAGGTGTTCAGGGCGCCACCGAGAACAATCCCGTGGTGATTATCACTGGTCTTACTGCGATGTTTTCCGGCGCGATTTCAATGGCCGCGGGATCCTATCTTTCGTCAAACGCGCAGAAGGATATTTTCGACAGAGAACTGCGCGAGGCGGAAATCCTGGCCGAGAACGAACCGTACATAGCGGCCGAAGGATTGCTAAAATCGTTGAGCCAGGAAGGCCTCACGCGCGAGCAGAGCTACGCTATCGTCAAACAGTTACTGCACCAGGAGCACGCGTTTTTACGGACGTTTCAGGAAAAAGTGTTTGGCCTCGGATCGGCGGAAATCAACCAGCCGCTCAAAGCCGCGGCAGTCATGGGGCTGTCGTTTATCGTCGGCGCCTTGATTCCGATTTTGCCGTACCTCGCGCTCAAAGGGATGATTGCGTTATACCTCTCCATCGCGCTTTCCGCCTTCACGCTCTTCGGCGTGGGCGCCTTCAAAGGAAAACTTGCGGCGCAATCGCAGTTTCGCTCCGGCGCGCAATTTTTCATCATTGCCGTGGGCGCAGCGGCACTCGGATACGCCATCGGCCTTGTGGTGCAATACTTTTTTCCGGGGATCGAGATTCCGGCGTAGGATAAGCCATGCAGCGCACTAGTGCGCCGGAGTTCAAATGGTTCAAGCCGTTTGACCGAGGGAGGAGCCGCAAGTTATTGCGCCCGGCAACACCAACTCACCCTAGGGTTTGACTAGTTAACGTGGCCCGGATGGAGTGAAACGTAATCCGGGATCTTGTTCCCTCGTGTCGAACGTCGTCAACCGTGGATCCCGGATTATGCTACGCTTCATCCGGGCTACTCTCGACTCTTTGGCCTTCTTTTCCTCGTCGTTGATTGTCCGGATTGATCAGACTGCGTAGCAAGGTCAGATTCTCGCGGTCTTCTTTCAGATCCGGCCCTTTCGGAGTCTCCAAACACATCGGCAACCCCCAGAAACGCTTGTCGTTCATGAGCAGCCGAAACGCTTCTACGCCGATGAAACCCTTACCGATATTCTCGTGGCGGTCGACGCGAGAATTAAAGTCCTTTTTCGAATCGTTTAAATGAAATGCCGCGAGAAGCTTGATTCCGATAGCTGCGTCGAATTCCGTGAATGTCCGCTCGTAACCGTCCTTCGTTCGGATATCGTAGCCGGCGGCAAAAGCATGCTCCGTATCGAAGCAAACCCGCAGGCGTTCACTTTGTTTCGTGGCGTCGATGATGCTACGGATCTGCTCGAAGCGATAACCGAGGTTCGATCCCTGGCCGGCGGTGATCTCCAAGGTGATTTTCACATTATATCCGGGACAAGCCGTATGAACTTCATCCAGCGATTTTGCGATGGTCTTGATTCCCGCCAATTCACCCGCGCCGACATGGGCGCCGGGGTGCGCGACAAGGTTCGAAACGCCGAGAGTCTCGCAACGTTCCAATTCATCGATGAATGCGCCCACCGATCGATTACGTAAAGCAGTATCGGGCGATCCGAGGTTTAACAAGTAGGAATCGTGGGCAATGACGGTCGAAATCCCAGTGTCTTTTCGGTTGACCTTGAACTGTTCAATTTCTTCCTTGGTGTAAGGTTTCGCCGCCCACTGGCGTGAAGACTTCGTGAAAATTTGAATCGCGTCGCAGTCGACCTTTTTGCCATCGAGCAACGCGTTGCCGACGCCACCGGCGATGGACATATGGGCGCCCAATAACGGGCCGCGTGGGTCTTTCTTCTTGGTCTTCATGACGTTTGGAACGATTGGAACGATATCAGCGCGGCCTCTCGCCTTCCGCCTCACGCCTGAAAGTGCCGTTTTTCTACCAACGGTAGCGAGATGCTTCCTGCGCTAAGTAGCTTGTCGTGGAATTCCCGTAAAGTGAATTTGTCGCCCAGCCGCTTTCGTTCTTGTGCGCGCAATCGGTTAATAATCGACCAGCCGAGGGCGTAGCCCATCGGGACTGATGGCGACTGACTGTACCAGTTCAAGTCGCCGCGGGCTTGCGCGCGCGGAAAGTGGAGTTCGCGCACCATTAGATCCGCCGCCTGGTCGTAGGTCATCTCGCCGGTCTGAGTTTTGACGTCGATAATGATGCGCAGCGCGCGCCAGAGGTGGTCTTTGAGCATCACGAAGCGGTGCTCCTTGCTCTTTAAAAATCCCTGCTCTTGCATGAGCTGCTCGCAGTAGAGCGCCCAGCCTTCGTAAATCACCGACGATTCGTTCATCAAGCGCGGCAAGGTGGAAGCGGCAGGGATCGAATTTGCAACGGAAAATTGGAGATGATGGCCTGGATAGCTCTCATGGACGGACGTGTTCTCTAGACCTACCCAATTGTGTTCGCGGAGCAAATCATCGTCGCTAACTGGAGTGACGTAGTAATAGCCGACCTGGTTGGGATCCTTCGGCGAAGGCGATAAATACGCGGCGAAGGGAATCTCATGGCGGCGAAATTCCGGGGTGTAGACGACGTGCAATTCCTCTTTAGGCGGAAATGACACGAGCTTTTTATCTCGGACGAAGTGCCGCGCCGCTTCCATGGCTTTTTGATAGACAGCGAGAACTTCATCGATGGCTGGATGGTGCTCTTGGATGCGCCGGGCGACCTCCTCGATGCCTTTGCCCGGGGCCAGCTCTTCCGCCAGCTCGGCGAGATCGTTCTTGGTTTTTTCGAACAGGGCTTCTCCGAGAGAGAGCAGGCTTCGGTCATCATGTGTCAAAAAATGTTTTTTCTTGAGCAGCAAATTATAATGCTCGGCGCCCACCGCATAAACGCCGTGGCTCCGCGGCAAGAGATCGCTTTCGAGAAAGGCCGTAAATTCATTCATCGCGCTCTTGGCTTTCGCAACCGCAGCTCGCAGCGCGCCGGCGTCTTTTACTTCGGCTTGCACTTTTGGGTGGTTCGGCAGGTTATCGAGAAAGCTCACGCTGCCTTTCGCGCCGTCGACGGCCATCTCGGTCCAGAGTTTCGGCGGATTGGCCTCCTTGCGGCTCAGATTGGCGATGCCTTGCTGAAGCAACCCTGGGGTTTGTTCCAGGCGGCTCAATAGATTGGCCGGGAAATCATTGGTGGCGCGGACGGTCAAGATATAAATCGCGTCAATGGGCGAATAGGTTTCGGGCCACTTTAGGCGGTAGTCTTCTTTGGCGTGCTCGTAGCTCTGGATCGTCAGTTTGCCTTCCAGCAAGGCATGGTCGATGGCTTCGTCTTGATCGAGATCGGAAGTCGGAATTTCCCGCAGCGTGTTTCGCGATTCCTCGATGAAGGACTTTTCCGATGATAACTCTCGTCGGAATAGTCATTGAGCAAGTGATCGTAGCCTTCGATGCCGTAGTAAATGGCTTCGGTCGGGTGGAGCTGGAAATACTTCTTGAAATAGTCGTCGCAGAATTGAGTGAATTTCGACATGCATGTGAAATATCACCTAAACGATTCAAGCGCAATTTTTACTAGGGATTGCTGATGGTGTGCCTGAAGTTCGCTGCATAATTCTCGGCTCGTTCCGTTCGAAAATCTCCCCTTGCCCTCCCTTCGACTAGGCTCAGGGCATGCTTTTCCAAAGAGGGGTTAACGCCCTCTCGAAAACATTCCTCCTTTGAAAAAGGGGAACGGAGGGGGATTTGGCAAAAGTTTGATGCATCGACAGCGCATTCAAGATCGCCGCTCAGGCGATGGAGGGGAGATAAGGAACCGCGTTTGGAGGGCGAACCACGTTCGATCAACGTGATCGAGTTGATTCAGATCCGGCCCGAGTCGGCGATCTATAGCGGATGAAACACTTTGGGGGTGGAAACAACTGTCGAGACGGTTCTTCCCAACACTGGCATTTTCAATACCGCTTAGATGATTTGCGGAGCCGTGCAAAAAAGCGTATTTTGCGTGTTATGAAAGCTATTAAGGCACATTACGACGGCCGCGTAATCGTTCCGGAAGAACCGGTCGATTTACCGGCAAATACGCCGGTACGGGTCCTGGTTCCGGAGGTCGATGATGATGCCGCAGTGATCACTGAAGCATTCGCTCAACTCTCAGAGACCTCGTTCAGCCGCATCTGGGACAATGACGAAGATGCCGCCTACGATAAGTTATAAACGAGGCGACATTCTTCTAGTTCCATTTCCGTTTTCAGATCAAACCTCGGCCAAACAACGGCCTGCGTTAGTCATAAGCGTGGATCTGTTCCAGGAGCAAGGTCCCGATCTATTAATCATGGCTATCACGAGCCAAGTTGGTGGCCCCCTCAAATTTAGGGAATTTCTAGAGAAGACGGTGGATGAATTCAACCATCCCTTAGAGTGAACTGAATTACGAACTTGTAAACGCCAAATACGTCAGAGACTTTATTGTTTGGGTTCGGTTTGATGACGGTGTCGAGGGGGAGATCGATTTCAAGCCCGAGCTTTACGGTCCGATTTTCGAGCCATTATTGGACCCACGCCAATTTCGCATCTTTTCTATTCATCCAGAGTTTCGCACGTTGGTGTGGGAAAACGGAGCCGATTTCGCTCCAGAGTTTCTGCACGAGAAGGCTCAGCATCAGTCACGCGCCAATAGCCAGAGAGGCTGAGACTACACACCCCAACGGATGCAATAATTCCTAACTCCTCCCCGCGAGCTTGCGGCCCTGATTCAGTACGCTGAAGGAGCGCGGCGACGAGGGCATCAAGAAGCGGAAGCCGCTTGAAACCAGCCGTTCGATATTTTTAGCGTCGGGGTGGGGATGGCCGCAGGGCACGTTGTGCTCCTTGCAGATTCTTAAAATATTATTGATGGCTTCGGCCACCACCGGATGTTCGTATTCTCGCGGATGCCCCAGCTCCTGGCTCAAATCGCCTTCGCCGATCAGTACCACCCCAATGCCGGGGACCTCTTTGAGAATGCGCGGCAGGTTTTCGATGGCTCGGGTTTCCTCGCATTGTATAACGACAAGGATTTCGCCCTGAGGATCCAGCGGCCAGACGTCGGCGCGGCGGTAATACTCCTGTTGCGCCAGACCCCAGTAGCGCGCCGCGCGCGCGGGAGCGTCGCCGCGAATGCCGGGCGGGTTATAACGTGGCTGCGTGGTTAGCCTAGGGTAACGGCAGGCGCCTACCGCGTTCCAGGCTTCTTCCACCGTGCTCACATGAGGAAAGATAATACCGAACACGCCAATATCCAACACCTGCTTGGCGATCCAGCTATTCATCTCGATCCCGTTGGGCGGGATGCGCACCATCGGCGTGACAGCGGGAGCCAGGGTCGCGCCTTCGACGATCTGGTGGCGGTCGAGCATAAATTGAAGCGCTTGCCGTAGCCCCGGAAAATCCAGCGGCGCGTGTTCCATCTCGAAGGCAACGCCATCGAGCTTGGAGCCGGCCATCGCAACGGCGCTCTCGATATCGACTGGGGTAAACGCTACAAAGGGAGTCTGACCTTGCTCCAGGGCTTTGATTACGCCGTTCAGGCGGGGTATGTCTGGCATATATAAACTCCTTCGGTCCAGGCTGTTGAAAAAGGCTCACCTGCCGATTGCCCTGAGCATTGTCGAAGGGTGCGCTCGACTGACTTCACATCAACGTACAGGAGTACGCCTCCGTTCGTCAATCTTCGCGCGCCTCGCATCTGAACCTTTTTGACCAGCCTGGGGGGCAGAGTTTTTGAACACTCCGTCGAAGACTGGTATAGCAGAGGTCTCGGGGCTGACAATCAGTGGCAGATTTGTTTTGGGTCCAGGGTCCCGGGTCTAGAGTTTGAGCTTCGGAGTTCACGGCGAAGATTTGAAGATGACGGAGTTTAAAAACCAGAGTATCCGAAACTTTCGTATCCTTCGTCTTTCGTGCTGAGATAGTAAATAACAAATAGGAGATACCGCCATGATTATCGATGCCCATACTCATTTCACGACTGCGCCGGCGCAGCTTCAGGCCTACAGGGGCCAGCAGATCACCAATCTCGCCAAGCCGGTGCGCGCCAAACTGCAAATTAGCGATGAAGACTTGGCGCGGTCCATGGCGGGCCAGTTCAAGCGTATGCAGGAGTCGGGCATCGACCGGCTTTTGTTTTCGCCCCAGGCCGGGGCGATGGGACATCATTTTGGCTCACCGCTGGTTAGCCGTTACTGGTCTGAAGCGTGCAACGATCTTATAGCGCGGGTGGCCAAACTCTGGCCCGATAAAATCTCGCCGGTGTGTCAATTGCCTCAGTCTCCCGGCGTCAGCCCCAAAGAATGGGCCGACGAGCTTGACCGCTGCGTCAAGGATTTGGGCTTCGTTGGCTGCAACGTCAATCCTGACGTGGCTGGCGGGCGCGAGCCTCTGACGCCTTCGGTGGGCAGCGAGTGGTGGTATCCGCTGTGGGAAAAAATGGTCGCTCTCGATGTCCCGTGCACCATCCACGCCAGCGCCTCGCTCAACCCGGCGATGCATCTTACCAATGCCTATTACATCGCGCATCACAATTCGGCGGCGGTGGAGATCCTGAAGTCGCGCGTCTTTAAAGATTTTCCCGAAGTTAAAGGTCATTATTCCGCATGGCGGCGGCGCGATCCCCTATCAATGGAATCGCCAGCGCGGCTTGCACGTGCGGGAAGGCCTCGAACCCTTCGAAGAGGCGGCGCGCTGGGTTTACTGGGACATGGCGATCTATGACAAGGAATCGATGGAGCTGTTGATCAAGCGGATCGGCGCCGACAACGTGCTGTTCGCCACCGAGATGTTCGGCGCGGTGAACGCCATCGACCCCAAGACCGGGCGCAATTTCGAAGACCTGGTGCCGATCTTCAAGTCCATCGATTGGCTGACGGACGAAGAGCGAATGAAGATC
>CAWJBB010000077.1:0-33391 GCA_963840855.1 uncultured delta proteobacterium | reverse complement strand
AACGCCGAAAATACGGCAGCGTCTCCATCAACACTTCCGCTTTGCTAATGAAATCTTCCATCGATGCCCGATTCCTCAGTTCACAGGATATAGCGCGATAGGTCCTCGTTCTTCAAGATCGGGTTGAGCCGCTCACGCACGTACTCAGCGTCGATGGCGACTTCTTTACCGCGCGTCTCAGGCGCCGCAAAGGAAATCTCGTCCAGCAGCCGCTCCAATATGGTGTGCAATCGCCGGGCGCCGATGTTTTCCGTCCGCTCGTTAACGTCCGTGGCGATGCGGGCGATCTCCTGAACCGCGTCGTCGCGAAAGCTCAGACATACCCCTTCAGTGTCCAGCAGCGCGGCATATTGTTTGAGCAGCGCGTTTTTCGGCTCGGTTAGAATGCGCACTAAGTCTTCCTGGGTAAGAGATTTCAACTCCACGCGAATCGGAAAGCGGCCCTGAAACTCAGGAATCAGGTCGGACGGCTTGGCCGTGTGAAACGCCCCCGAGGCGATAAAAAGCACATGGTCGGTTTTTACCATGCCGTATTTGGTGTTGACCGTGCAGCCTTCGACGATGGGTAAAAGGTCCCGCTGCACGCCGCCGCGGGAGACATCCGGCCCATGAATGTTGTCGCGTCCGGCGATTTTGTCGATCTCGTCGAGAAATACGATGCCGGTTTGCTCGACCCGGCGCACCGCTTCGCCGACCACCTTGTCCATGTCTACCATGCGGGCGGCTTCTTCCTGTGTCAGAATTTCCAGGGCCTCGGGAATCTTCACCGTCTTTTTTTTTGTCTTCTTGGGCATCAGGTTGGAAAACATCTCTTTGAGGTTGAATTCCATCCCCTCCAGGCCCTGGGGCGCCAGGACCTCGATCATCGGCATCGCCGACTGCGACATCTCGATCTCGACGAAGCGCTCGTCCATTTTGCCTTCGCGCAGCATCTTTTTGAGCTTTTCCCGGGTCCCTTGAACGCGCGCGGCGTCGATGCTTTCGCCATCGACGCTCGCCGAGGGCAGAAGCAAGTCCAGCACCCGCTCTTCCGCGATTTCGCGGGCCTTGATCTCGACTTTCTGTTTTTCTTCTTCTTTGACCATGTTTACCGCGAGGTCCGTGAGGTCGCGGATGATCGACTCGACATCCCGCCCGACGTAGCCCACTTCGGTGAATTTGGAAGCTTCAACCTTGATAAACGGCGCTTGCGCCAGTTTGGCGAGGCGACGCGAAATTTCGGTCTTGCCGACGCCGGTGGGGCCGATCATGATGATATTCTTCGGCACGATCTCCTCGCGCAGATCCTCGGAAACCTGTTGGCGCCGCCAACGGTTGCGCAGCGCGATGGCGACGGCGCGCTTGGCTTCTTTTTGCCCGACGATATAGCGGTCAAGCTCCGAAACAATCTCCCGCGGCGTCATCACCGGCGCCGGAGAGAACGCCGAATCTGCTAACGCCGCGTGTTTCATGTCATTCATAAGAATAGGATAACTCCTAACAACTTCACCAGGAAATGCAATCGAAGAGCGTTCCTCGTGCTCGTGGTTTGACAGACTTACCACCCTGAGCGAAGCCGATGGGTGGCTCGGATTCGTCCACAACACCAACCACTCAAGCTACATGAATGGCCTGAATCACCAAAAACGTTTGGAACGTTTTGAACGACTGGAACGTTTGGAACAGCTTTGCGCCGGCGGCGCTATACCAACTCTTCGAAGGTGAGCTGATCATTGGTATAGACGCACAAGCTAGCGGCGACCCGCATCGCCTCCTCGGCGATGGTTCGGGCGTCCAGTTGGGTGTGCTTGACCAGCACGCGGGCCGCCGCCAGCGCGTAGTTGCCGCCCGAGCCGATGGCGATGACGTCGTCGTCCGGCTCGATCACATCGCCCGCGCCGGAGATCACCAACAGATCATTCAAGTCCGCGACGATGAGCAACGCTTCCAAGCGGCGCAGCACGCGGTCCGTGCGCCAATCCTTCGCCAGTTCCACAGCCGCTCGTTTCAAGTTGCCGTTGAATTGTTCCAGTTTGGCCTCGAATTTTTCGAACAGCGTGAAGGCGTCCGCCGTGGCGCCGGCAAAGCCGGCGATCACCTTGTCGTGATGAAGCTTGCGCACCTTGCGCGCGCTATGCTTCATCACCGTCTGCCCCAGGCTGACCTGTCCGTCGCCCACCACGACGACTTTGCCGCCATGACGGATCGCTAATATGGTTGTCCCTTGAAACATTTCAATTTTGGATTTTCGATTTTGGATTTTGGATTCTAATCAAATAACTCATCTTCGCAGACCAGTCAAAAAGGCTCAGAGGCAAGGCGCGCGATATATCGGCGAGCGAAGGCGTACTCTGAGTGTACGTTGGAGCGAGCCGAACGAGCGCAACGAAGCATGTGAGTCTTTTTCACTGGTCTGCTAAGCGCGCGGATGCGCCTTGTCATACACCGCCGTCAACTGATCCAGATTTAAATGCGTGTACCGCTGCGTCGTCGACAAGCTCGCGTGGCCGAGCATCTCTTGAATCACCCTGAGATCCGCGCCGCTGTTAAGGAGATGAGTCGCAAAAGTGTGGCGCAAGCCGTGGGGACCCATCTTTACCGCGATCCCGGCGTGCCGCAAATGCTTCTCGACGATGCGCGCCACGCTCCGGGTGGTAATACGGCTGCCCCGGTTATTCAAAAACACCGGCGCCTCGCCTTTGCACGCATAATTCCACCTCTTCCGCTGCTCCGAAGCATATTCCCCCAACGCCTCTTTCGCCACTCTGCCAAAAGGCACGATGCGTTCCTTCGAGCCTTTGCCGACGACGCGGACAATTTCGAGTTGAAAATCGATGGCCGCCCAGTTAAGGCCCACCAGCTCGCTTACGCGCACTCCCGTGGAATAAAAAAATTCCAGCATCGCCCGGTCGCGGATGTCCAGCGAGTTTTTCACTTTGATGCCCGTCAATAATTGGAAAACGTCATCCACCGAGAGAAAACCGGGCAGCGGTTTTTCCTGCTTCGGCGTTTGAATCAACAGCAAAGGGTCTTTTTCGAGCCGGCGAACCGCGACCAGGTAACGAAAGAAGCCTTTGAGCGCGGCGAGCTTTCGTCCGACGGAGCTTTTCTTGAGGGCCTTCGTGAGCGAAGCGAGATAAGCCCGCACGACGTGGATGTCGACCTTTCTTGCATCAACGGCGTCGCCATCATCGAGACAGAGCTTGCGCCGGGCGAGAAACTGGTGGAACTGCGCTAGGTCGCTGACATAGTTCCTCAGCGTGTGCGGCGAGACATGACGCTCCCCGCGCAAATGATCGGCGTATGCTTGAATGAGATCGTCCACGGCCAAGTGCGTTTAACGAAAGAAATTTTAACACAGCGTCGCGATCTTTGAAACTATGACTTGAAAATCCAAATGTATGATTTCAATCAGGATTTATCTCATCGACAGCGCACGATAACGCCGGACGAGCCGCGTCATACTGGCCGAGTCACACCTTGCTTTCAGCCGCTTCACGATTATGTTATTTCGATGCGTATTGCCAAAACGAAAAGTCCGGATTCATGCGCG
Organism: uncultured delta proteobacterium; assembly: GCA_963840855.1. GTDB lineage: Bacteria > Desulfobacterota > Binatia > UBA9968 > UBA9968 > DATACQ01. Next base: position 29,859 of record CAWJBB010000077.1, on the reverse strand, counting down.
AAGAGAAAATCTCCTTTATCAACTCCCGCGGTGACACACTGAGCGGCGTGCTGCATCATGCGGAGAAGCACTCCGCCCGCGGCGCCGTTATTCTTTGTCACGGCATGGAGTCGGACAAGAATAGTCAAAAGCTGGTTTTTTTGAGTCGCGAGCTCGCCCGGCGGGGCGTCCTCGCGCTGCGTTTCGATTTTTCCTATGTGGGGGAATCCAGCGGAAAATTCGAGGACATTACCTATAGCGGCGAAGTCGAAGACTTAAAGGCCGCTTACGCCCTCCTGCGGAGCCGCCACGCCGGCAAAACGGCAATCCTGGGCTCGAGCATGGGCGGCACGGTGGCGCTGATGTTCGCGGCGCGGGAGCCCGCCGCCGCGGCGCTCGTCACCATCTCGGCTCCGCTTCATCCCGAAAAATTTCCTGATAGAATTCTCACCCCCGCCCAGCTTCGGGACTGGCGTGAGCGCGGCTTCACTCTCTACAACGACCAACGGTTAAATGTTACGCTGCTTCAGGACCTAGAAACCATCGATGTCTGCGTGTGCGCGCGCAAAGTCACTTGCCCCGTGCTGATCCTGCATGGCGACGCCGATGATGTCGTGCCGGTGGAGGAAGCCTACGAGTTGCATGAATGTCTCACGAGCCCGAAGCGGCTGTCTATTTTGCAAGGCGCCGATCATCGACTATCCAATCCGGAAATGATGCGGCGCACCGTCAGCGAAGCCCTCGATTGGCTCATGGAGCATGTTCGGTAGGAAGCGCACGATGAAGAATAGACTTTCCATCGGTAGCTGTTTCTGGGTCGTTTTCGCCGTCTTGCTCGGCGCCTGCGGCAACGATCTCAGCACGGCGCAGGGCGTCGTCGAAGAGTTCGTCGACCAGCGCTTCGTGCATTTCGATCTGGCCAAAGCAAAGGTTTACGCCGTGAGTGTCGCTCTGGCGAAAGTGAACGAAGAGATCCGCCTGACCGCCGGCCAGAAGATTGACGCATCGACACAAAAGCCGAGAATCAACTATAAACTGTTGGAAAAAAGAGAGGGAGACAGACGGGCATCGTTTCTCTATGAGGGAACAATTACTTCGGATGACGGCACTGCGTTCACCCGCAAATGGCTCATCACAGCGCGCAAGGAAGGAAACGATTGGCGGGTGTCGAATTTCACCGAGTCCGAGTAAAGAATAGTCCTGGTTTCTAGTTACTCGGTTCACGTTGTTTCTGACGAACTAAAAACTAGAAACCATGAACCAGAAACTTGTATCATGCCCCCGCCGGCTGCGCGCTTACAGGTGGCGGCGCCTCTCTCTTAGGATTCGGCTTGATCTGGAGCGCCAAGCCAGCTGCGATCATCGCGATCACGCCGGCTGAGAGAAAGGCGAAATTGTAGTCGCCGACATAGTCGCGAATCGCGCCCGCGGCCGAAGCCATGATCGCCGCGCCGATTTGGTGCGACATAAAAATCCAACCATAAACCTTGCCGACATTCTGCCTGCCAAAGGTATCCGCAGTAATTACCATCGACGGCGGAACCGTGGCAAACCAATCCAAGCCGTAAATAACGGCAAAAACCACCAGGCCGTAGAAATCACGGACAAACGGCAGTAGCAACAGCGATGCCCCGCGCAAGGCATAAACGAGGGCCAGCCACTTATGGGGCTGAACCCGGTCGATCATCCAGCCCGAGAATGTCGTGCCAACGATGTTGAGCGCGCCCATGATGCCCACCAGAGAGGCGGCGGCGACTTGGGGAATGCCAATCTCAATCTCGTGCGGGATGAGGTGCGTGCCGATCAAACCATTGGCCGTACCGCCACAGACGAAAAAGCTGCCGCAGAGCAACCAAAAGGTTGGGCTGCCTACGACTTCTCGCGCCGTGATTGTAGCGTTTTTCGCGGACATGCCACGCAATGAAGCGGCGCTTCCGGATTTTGCGGCGCCCGCCTGCCCGGAGCCGTAAGGCTCCAATCCGACATCCGCCGGATCATCGCGCATGAAAAAGAAAATCAGCGGTAATAATAGGATAGCTATTACAATGAGCGTCATGGAGCCGATGCGCCAACCGGAATAGGCGATCATCGCCATGAAAAACGGCAGAAAAATAAGCTGGCCCGTCGAGCTTGCGCTGCCGAGCACGCCCAATGCCAGACCGCGCCGTGCGACGAACCAGCGGTTTCCCACTGTTGCGGTGAGAACAGAGCCAACCCCGCCGGCGCCGACTCCAACGATGACTCCCCAGACCAGAAAGAACTGCCAGAACTGATCCATGGCAATGGTGCCGCTGACACCGACGATCAACAGCGACAGGCTTGCCAGCATGATTTTTCGCGGCCCGTACCGGTCGATCAAATAGCCGCTAATCGGCGCGGCCACGCCGAAGAGCAAGAGATTCATGCTGATGGCCATTGCGATCAGCGCGCGGCTCCAACCGAACTCCTCCTGAAGCGGAAGAATTAAGACTTGCGGCGACGAGCGCACACCGGCGCTGGTAATCGTGGTCAAAAAGCACAGGCCGACGACGAACCAACCATAGTAAAAGGGCAGCGAAATCGGGGGGCGTCTCTGCATATCCATTATGTGTGTTTCTTTCCTTATCCTTTTTATATAACCGCCTTGGCCCAAAACCACAACGTGCGACCTCCCGGCAGCCTTTCTCACGGCGAGCCCGCGACACCGTTTCCTGCTCGCCTGCAGCCATGCTATGAATGACGCCTGTGAAACGATTGCTTTTCTTTCTCATTTCGAACTGCTTTCTGATTGCCGTTGCCAGCGCAGTAGCCGCCGAGTTCCAGGAGGAGATTCCGTTCGTCCCCACTCCCATCGAAGTCGTCGACCGCATGCTGGAACTCGCCGAGGTCAAAAAAGGCGATGTTGTCTACGACCTGGGCAGCGGCGACGGGCGCATCGTCATCCGCGCCGCGAAAAAATACGGCGTCCGCGCTGTCGGAATTGAGATGGATAACTGGCTCCTGGACAAAGCGAAAAAGGACGCCAAGGCGGCCGGAGTCAGCCACCTGGTGGAATTCCGCTCCGAGGACGCTCTCAAGGCCGATCTTTCGAAAGCGACTGTCGTAACCCTCTACATGCTCCCGTGGTTCAATGAAGCGATGAAACCAAGCTTTAAGAAATACCTAAAACCCGGCGCCCGCATCGTCGCCCACGACTTCGGCATCGAAGGCTGGGAGCCAGACAGAACCGAAAAGTTGCCGGAACCTGAACTCAAACCCGGCGGCTACAAGCACCAGCATGTGATCTATTTATGGCGGATCGGGGAACGGCCGCATTAACCCAACGGCTAATTTGACTCGTATGGATGATCCTGATAGTTTGTCTGTATCGTACTCAAGGGAGGGACAACATGAAGGCTACGGTTAGAAAAAAGACTTACAACCTCGACGAGGAGATGATTGGCAAGGTGCGGCAGTTGTTTAACGTCAAGACGGATACAGAAGCCATACAAAGGGCGCTGCAAAAGACTCTGGACGACAAGGAAATTGAAGAGTCCTTAGACTCGTTATTGAAAAAGGGTCGGTTCCGGACTATCTACCGGTGAAATATCTACTCGATACGAACGTCTACATTGACGCTTTTCGTTCCCAGGCAAAAAGAACGCTGTTCCGTCAAACCTATTTTCCCCTCTTGCCTGTCACCCATCTCTCCGCGGTCGTCGCCTACGAACTCCAGGTAAACGCTAGGGACGCCCTAACGCAAAATTTGCTTCATGAGTTCATTCGTCCTTTGGAACGGACCGGGCGCCTTGTAACGCCGACATTCGGTGACTGGATTGAAGCTTCCACGATCGTAGCGTCCATCAGTGAAAAAGACCAGCGTTGGCGATCGAAGCTACCGCGATTGCTAAACGACATTCTGATTGCCCTCTGCGCGCGTAGGGTGGGGGCCACACTCTTTACCTACAACAAGGATGACTTCCGGCTCATTCAAAGGCACAAAGAGTTCGCCTTGAGAGTTCTCCAACCGTCCTAAGGCTTCAATATACTAATCAAGGACTTGAATCCGCTCAAGTGGTAGATAAATTAGAGGAACTTTTTCGCTTCCGATTGTCCTTGCCTGACAGTGAATGCTCCGCTATACAACGCTCTGCCCACAATCACCCCCTCCACGCCTTCTTTTTCTAGCGGCAGAAGCTTGCGAATATCGTCCAGCGTCGCCACGCCGCCGGAGGCGATCACCGGAAGATTGACTGACTGTGCCAGTTTGCGGGTTTCGTCGAGGTTTACGCCTTCCCGCGTGCCATCGCGGCTAATATCGGTGTAGATAATCCGTGATGCGCCGTCGGCTTCGCAGCGCTGCGCCAATTCTACCGCGCTCATCGACGTCGTTTCTTTCCAGCCTTTGACTGCTACTTTGCCGCTTCGGGCGTCGATGCCGACGACGATCTTGCCGGGAAATCTTTCGCACAGCGTGCGCAGGAGTTCGGCGTTGTCGTATGCCGCTGTCCCGATAACAACGCGCGCCACGCCCAGATCGAGCGCAGCCTGAACGGCTTCGACGGAGCGTAATCCGCCGCCGAGTTCCACCGCCAGACTGGTTTCCCGGCATATCGCTTGTACGTCTTTTATGTGCACCGGGCGGCCTTCGACGGCGCCGTTCAGATCGACGACGTGAACGAACGTCGCGCCCTCTTTCACCCAATGTCGCGCGGCGTCAATTGGCCTCTCGAAATAGACCGTTTCCTTGTCCATTTCGCCTTGAAACAGGCGCACGCAGCGACCGTCCTTGATATCAATGGCGGGGATAATGAGCATGATGTTAGTTCGCCGCGACGAAGCGCCCGAAGTTAGCCAGGATGCGCAATCCGAGCTCCTGGCTTTTCTCGGGGTGGAACTGGCACGCGAACAGATGATCCGTGGCGATGCTGGAGACGAACGAGTTACCATAATCCGTCGTTGTCGCGATCAGCGAGCTATCGTCGGGAACCACATAAAACGAATGAACGAAATAGACGAAATCGCCGCTGGAAAGTCCATCTAAAAACGGCGAGTCCTTGGTCTTTTCGATCTGGTTCCAACCCATATGCGGCACTTTCAAATTTTCGGCGGGCTGGAAACCGACGACCTTTCCCCGAAACAGATCGAGACCTTTCTTGTTGCCGAACTCCTCGCTTTCTGAGAAGAGCAGTTGAAATCCCAGGCAAATGCCGAGAAACGGTTTTTCTTCCCTGACGATTTCGCGAATCGGCGCGACGAGCCCGAATCGCTCAAGATTCTCCATACAGGCACTGAACGCGCCCACCCCCGGCAGCACCACGCCGCGTGCGGATTGAATCTCTCCGGCATCGCGCGTGACGACGGCCTCAAAACCGACGCGCTCAAAGCCTTTCTGCACGCTGCGCAGATTGCCCATACCATAGTCAATAATCGCTATCATATCTGGACGATTTGAACTGCTTGCACGTTTTGAACGTATTGAACGACCTGTTAGAGACTTCCCTTCGTCGAAGGCACGCCCTGCACTCTTGGATCGACTTGCGTGGCTAAATCCATGGCGCGCGCGAACGCCTTGAAGCAGGCTTCGATGATATGGTGCGGGTTTTCGCCGCGCACTACGTCAATATGCAGATTCATGCCCAACTGGTTGGTGAACGCAGCGTAAAACTCGTGCGGCAAGTCGGTGTCGAAATTGCCGACGCGACCCGGGCGTATTTTGACGTTGTAAGACAGATAAGGCCGTCCGCTCAGATCGACGACGACTCTGGCAAGCGTCTCGTCGAGCGGGCAGCTGGCCTCGCCGAAGCGGCGGATGCCCTGCTTATCGCCCAAAGCATCCTTGAACGCCTGGCCCAAGGCGAGGCCGACATCTTCCACGGTGTGATGATAGTCCACCTCGATGTCCCCCTTCGCCCGCACGTTTATGTCGAACAACCCGTGGCGCGTGAAGGCGTCGAGCATGTGATTATAGAACGGCATGCCGGTCTCGATCTCGGCTTTCCCGCTGCCATCGAGATCCACGTTAACCGTGATATCCGTTTCTTTGGTTTTACGGCTGACCTTAGCTGTCCGTCCCATGATTTTCTCCCCCGTGGATCGATGTCGACGTCACGGATCTATCCTGGAATATTGCCCTTCACTAGAAACTCCTACCAAAGCGGACCTCCACCGAGCGCGCATGGTCGTCCAGCCCCTCGAGCCGCGCGAGATGCGTGATGCGCGGCGCCAACGCGCGCAATGCGCGCTTCTCCGCTTGGATAATAGTCGTCCGTTTCAGAAAGTCATAGGTCCCCAGAGGGGAGAAAAACCGCGCGCTCCCGCTGGTAGGCAGAACATGGTTCGGCCCCGCCAAGTAATCGCCCAGCGGCGGCGCGGAATACGGCCCCAAAAAAATCGCCCCGGCGTTGCGAATCGAACGCGCCAGCCTTTGCGGCCGGCGGACGATTAACTCGATATGCTCAGGCGCAATCAAATTGGCGATCTCGGCGCATTCGTCCATGCCGCGCGTCACGATGATCGCACCGTACCGTCTCAACGACTCGAGGGTAATGGCCCGGCGCTTTGTTCCACGCAACTGTTCCTCGACGGCATTTTGAATTCTCAATGCCACCTTCATGGACGGCGTAACGCACAACGCCGACGCCAGCTCGTCGTGCTCAGCCTGCGAAAGCATATCCGCGGCAACATAAACCGGATCGGCGGAAGCGTCGGCCACAAGCAAGATTTCGCTCGGCCCCGCGATGGAATCAATATTGACTTCGCCGAAGACCATGCGTTTTGCCGTGGCGACAAATATGTTTCCCGGCCCGACGATCTTATCGACTTTCGGAATGGTGCGAGTGCCGAAGGCTAATGCCGCCACCGCCTGGGCGCCGCCAACGCGAAAAATTCTATTGACCCCGGCAATATGCGCCGCCGCGAGAATGATGTCACCGTCGTTGCCGATGGGCGAGGTCACGATGATATCTTTGACGCCGGCCACCTTCGCCGGAATCGCGTTCATCAACACCGTCGAAGGATAAGAAGCTTTACCCCCCGGCACATAAACACCGACTCTTTCCAACGGAGAAATCCGCTGTCCCAAGAGCATTCCCAGCGGATCGCGATACTGCCAGCTTTTCTGCAGTTGGCGGCGGTGAAAGGCGGCAATCCTCCTGGCGGCAAGCCGCAGCGTGTCGATATCCTTCTTCGGCACCCGCGCTACGGCGCCAGCGATTTCCGCGCGGGTCACCTCCAGCGATCCGGCGCTCAAGCGCACTTTGTCGAACAACCGGGTGTAACGCAGCAACGCCCGGTCGCCCTGGCGCCTGACCGCGCTGACGATCTCCTCCACGCGCTTTTCGATCTCGCCTCGCCGGTTGCCTCTGCGCCGCATGATGCGCGCCATCAGGGCCTTGAAACCCGGCTCGGCGGTCTTGACGACTCTGATCTTCAACTTTTGTTAGCCCTTCTAAATCTTCGACGCCGCAGTACAGGATCTAGATTTTCGAATCGTACTTTGAACCTTGAACATTGAACCTTGAACCGGGCGTTCCTACTCTTTCACCCGCTCGATAAGCGCGCCCAATTTCGAGAGCTTTTTCTCAACTTGCTCATAGCCCCGGTCCAGATGGTAGACACGCGAAACTTCGGTTTTGCCATTGGCCACCAAACCTGCTAGCACGAGCGCCACACTGGCGCGTAGATCGCTCGCCATCACCGGCGCCCCGGATAACTCCTGCACGCCGCGCACGATCGCGCGGTTGCCTTCGAGGCGAATATCGGCGCCCATGCGGTCGAGTTCCTGGGCATGCATAAAGCGATTCTCGAAGATTGTTTCAGTGATCACGCTGACCCCGTCGGCCAACGACATGAGGACCATCATCTGCGCCTGCAAGTCGGTGGGAAAACCGGGATACGGCAACGTCGTAACATCGACGCTCTTGACTTTGCTCCCGCCCCTGACGGTGATGCTGTCCGCGCCGGTTGTAAGGTCCACGCCGGTCTCCTTCAGTTTGATAAAGAAAGCATCGAGATGGTCCGGGCGCGCGCCCGTAACGCGCACTTCACCGCCCATCAGCGCGCCCGCGATGACGAAGCTCGCGGTCTCGATGCGATCCGGGATGACGCGGTGGGTTAGACCGTGCAATTCTTTAACGCCGTCGACGCGCAGAATGTCCGTGCCGGCGCCTGCGATTTTAGCGCCCATTTTGTTGAGGGCGTTGGCGAGATCATCGATTTCCGGCTCCTTGGCGGCATTCTCAATAATCGTCGTTCCATCCGCCAACGCCGCGGCCATCATGAGATTTTCAGTGGCGCCCACGGATGGTAGATCGAGATAAATTTTTGCGCCGCAAAGCCGCGCTGCTTTGGCTTCGACGTAACCGTGCGATTGCTCAATCTTCGCGCCCATTGCCTCCAAACCCTTGAGGTGAAGATTGACCGGCCGCGCGCCGATGGCGCAGCCGCCGGGAGTAGAAACCCGCGCTTGGCCGAAACGCGCCACCAGGGGTCCAAGGACCAAGAACGACGCGCGCATGGTTTTCACCAGTTCATAGGGCGCCTCGACGCTCGTTACATTGCCCGTCGCAATCGTGATGTCCCCGGCGCCGCGGTTCCACTTCTCTCTGTCCACCGCGACGCCCAGGCCAGCGAGAAGCCGCAGCGTCGTGCGGCTATCGGCGAGATGGGGAACTCCTTGATAAACGCACCGCTCGGAAGTCAATAAGGACGAGATCAAGATCGGCAGCGCGGCGTTTTTTGACCCGCTCACCGCCACTTCACCTTCCAGCCGGCGGCCGCCTTCGATGACGATTTTATCCACGGCGCGCCCCTTTCACCGCAGCCACGGCACGGTCCCGGCCCGCGTAATCTCGATGGACCCTCGCGGGCTCGTAGCAACCGGCGCGTGCAAAAAGATCAACTACGGCTTGCGCCGCGTCGCTGCCGATTTCGAGAAGCATTCGCCCACCCTCGTTGAAATGGCTCGGCGCAGCGCCAATCAGTCTGCGAGAGTAATCAAGTCCATCGGCTCCGCCGTCCAGCGCCGTGCGCGGCTCCCAATTGCGAATCTCCGGCGCAAGCCTGTCCAGTTCCGCGCTGCGAACGTAGGGAGGATTGGAGAGTATCAAATCGAACGTCGCCCCTACCTGGTCCAGGGCGTCGAGCAGATCGCCTTGCAGAAAGCGTATGCGCTCCGCTACGTTATGCCGTTTGGCGTTTGCCTCGGCGACGCGCAGCGACGCGGCGGAAATATCCACGGCCCAGACTTCCGACTCCGGCAGGTGCTTGGCCAGACTCACGGCGATGGCGCCGCTGCCGGTGCCGACATCGAGGATCTTGATCCGCTGACGGCTGGGCAGCTCGCGCGCGCAATCCAACGCCAGCTCCACCAGCAACTCCGTCTCCGGTCGCGGAATCAAAACCGCCGGCGTTACGATGAAATCGAGAGACCAGAATTCTTTGTTCCCGGTGATATAGGCCAACGGCTCACGCGCCGCACGCCGTTCCAGCAACTTCTGAAATTGTTCTTGGTCACCTGAGCTTAGCCGATTCTTAAGGCGGAGATAAAGTGCGCCTTGCGCCAATTCCAGGACGTGACGCAATAAGACCTCGGCGTCGAGCGCCGCGTTGTCAACGCCGGCCGCAAATAGCCGCGCGGCGCCCTGTTGCAACGCGCCGCGTAACGTCGGACTTTCCAACGATGATGCAGCGGTTTCTTCGACATTCATAACCATCGCCGTTCTCATCAGCTCGCCTTCAACACCTCCGCCTGATAGTGCGTGATCAGCGCCTCCACCACGTCGTCGATTTGACCTTCCATGAGCCGGTCCAATTGATAAATCGTCAAGTTGATTCGGTGGTCCGTGAGTCGCCCCTGGGGAAAATTATAGGTGCGAATGCGTTCGCTCCGGTCGCCGCTGCCGACCATGGACTTTCGTGTCGCGGCGATTTCCGAGCGCTGCTCTTCCTGCTTTTTTTCCAGCAAGCGCGCGCGCAGGATTTTCATTCCCTTGGCGCGGTTCTTGTGCTGCGACTTCTCATCCTGGCAGGAAATCACGATGCCCGTGGGGATATGGGTGATGCGCACGGCCGAGTCCGTCGTGTTAACACTTTGCCCGCCGGGGCCGGACGAGCGAAAGACATCGATTCTAATTTCCTTCGGGTCGATGGCGACTTCCACTTCATCGGCCTCCGGCAACACCGCCACGGTCACGGCCGAGGTGTGAATACGCCCCGATCCCTCCGTCACCGGCACGCGCTGCACGCGGTGCACCCCGCTTTCGAACTTGAGCCGGCTGTAGGCGCCATGTCCTTCGATGCTAACGATAATTTCTTTAAAACCGCCCAAGCCGGTGGGATTGGATGTCATCAACTCGACGCGCCAGCCGCGCGATTCGGCGTAGCGGCTGTACATTCTGAATAATTCCGCGGCGAAAAGGGCTGCTTCGTCGCCGCCTGTACCGGCGCGAATCTCCAGGATGACGTTCTTGCTGTCGTTGGGATCTTTGGGCAGGATCAAAACCTTGAGTTGGCTTTCGAGCCTCTCTTTGCGCTCGCGCAGCGTGTTCAATTCCTCTTTGGCCAGCTCCCGGATCGCTTCATCGTTTTCCTCAAGGAGCGAGCGGTTGTCCTGGGATTCCCGTTCCACCTTTTTCCATTCGCGATAACAGGCGACGATCTCCCCTAGCTCCGAGCGCTCCTTGGCGAGTTTGGAGTACTCCTTCTGTTGATGGAGCAGGTTGGGGTCCGACATCAGATCTTCCAGCTCCTGATAACGTTTTTCAACTTCGGCGAGCTTCTCGAACATATATTTAAGCTACAGCTCTTAGACTGGGACAAGAGAAATGAAGCTCCTCGGAGCAAAGCTCCGAGGTATCTTGCGAAATTCTCCGAAGCCCTTCCACCCTCCTTCGCCAAGGCTACGGAGGGTTCTCCTCACCTTCATCCTCGCAGCAAGCTGCGAGGTATTCGGCGAAGGAGAATAAAAAAAGGGCAAAGGAACGATCCGCCCTTTGCCCTTTCAGAACCTTAAACGTTTAATAGGTCACATTCAGCCTCAATCCTCCGCGCGGATCAGTTCTTGAGACCGTATTTTTTTCTGAATTTTTCCACGCGCCCCGCCGTATCGACCAATTTCTGCTTGCCGGTATAAAAAGGGTGGCAGGCGGAGCAGATTTCCACGTGGATGTTACCCACCGTGGAGCGGGTTTCGACCGTATGGCCACAAGCGCAAGCGATGACGGCGGTTTTGTATGCCGGATGGATGCCTTCTTTCATAACAACCTCTCAAAAGTTTATAACACAAGGCCTAGCGGGCTTCAATGAAGGCGTTTCCGATCACCACGCCACCGTATTCAAAGGGGTTCTTTATATTACGCAATTTGCGTTACGCAATTGGCGTGACTATCACAGCCCACCCCGCCAGCAGAAGCCAATTCGGGGATCTCGGTTATGTGAAAACACGCCGTTAAATTTTACCAGAGAAGGGTCACGGCGCAAATTTATTTCCTTCTCGTTGGAGCCAGAAGTTTGCGATATCGATGCAAGGGTAAAACCGCACCCCATCGTGCCGCTGGGCATAGGCGATGAATTGATCCAATAACTTGCTCATCCCGGGTCTGCCGCTGATGTGCACGTGGCAGGCGTAGCAGAACTTCATGGGATGCCTCTGAGACTCCTCGTAGCTGGCATCGAAGGCATCCTTTATTTGGCTAAGACCCGCAGCCAGACCGAGTGGTACGAGATTGTTGTCAGTGTAATTCGGCATGACATAGCCCACCGACACGATCGTTTTTCCCATTCACGTCGATGACGTACGGGACGTCCGAGTCAGAATAGTCAGCAGTCCAGACAAACCCGAGCTCCGCACATATGTCCAGCGTGTTCGGCGTCGGCCGCGGCCCCTGGGACATGTACCCGACGATTCGCTCTTTGGTGGCCTGTTCGAGTGCAGTTATGGATTTAACGACCGCGATTCGTTCGTCGTCCCTTGTTTTGAAGACAGGAGGATGCATCGATTGATCCCACCCGTGGGTGGCGAGTTCGTGCCCTCGCGCTCTAACCTCTCGCACGCTCTCCGGGAATAGTTCAGCGACCAGACCACTTGTGACGACCGTGGCCTTGACCTTGTGCCGGTCCAATACGTCCAGGAGGCGCCAGATCCCGAACCTCGCGCCATATTCACGCGCGCCCAGCGCCAGGTAGTCGAATGTATGGTGTGCTCCGCTGGGCATCGGCCTGCCTGGTGCGGGCACCGACTCCCATTCGTGCAGCAAGATGAGCATCACCGCCATCCTGGCGCCGCCAGGCCATTCCCTGAACCAGTCAGGCCGCCTGGGATGCTGCGGCCGGTAATTCCACTGGTACGCATCTACGAAATCGGGAAAAGCCATGACGGTCACACTCCTTTACCTGTTGAAGCGCTCCATTCTAATGTAAGGTGGCGGGAATAAATGGCCTGCCATGAGCAAGCGCGTTTAACGCGAGTCGATTGGTGGAGCCGATCGGGATCGAACCGACGACCTCTTGAATGCCATTGTGCACTCAGGCCACTGTGATATCAGAGACCACTAGCCTTCTACAACAGCGCTGTACAGCGACTGATTTCGTTTAGATTTCGATTTGTGGCTGAAATCTCGTTCAGGATTTGACCGATAATTTGAGAGAAATCTTGGATCGGGGTCCGGTTGATTTCGCTGTAGATTGTGACGGAGGGCTTGGACGATTATTTCGAATGCGAATCTCCGATTGAAGATGTTGACGAAGCTTCGGGCCGCTCCCGCTTCGCTCTGGTTTCACTGCTATCCGAACCCTCTTTAATTCACTCCTTTATTCGATCGCCGACCTTTAATTTCTGAACCCTCATAAAGTCATTACAGCGAGTCGCTGGCAGACAGAGGATCGAGGAGATAAGCCTGATCCATGCTCTTTGATCAGTTTCTGCTGGTTCGTCGGAATGAGGAGCGGAGCAGCAAAGAAACTGGAGGACAAACATATTGACCTGGAAGCAAAAGTGATCCGATTGCCAATTGAACTGTCAAAGAACAAGAAGGGTTTAACGATTCCGTTGAGTGGTCGGCTGCTATCGACACGAGACCGCATTGAGGAGTCATTCAGTTCAATCTCAGGAGAAATCCGACCTTCCTACTCGACGACTTCCTGTCGCCTTTCGGCGTAAATTACCTTTTCTTTATTCTCGTCCGCGTGATACATAACGCTCGAAACGAGGTACGCAATGAAGAAGGCTGCGGTGCCATCAATCCTTGTTGCAGTGGTATTGCTTGCTCTTGGAGTGATAGCCGAGGCGCAGCAAGCGGGAAAGACGCACCGCATAGGTGTGCTCTTTTTTGGCTCCCGGAACCAACCCCATTTGGAGTCATTTCTGCGGGGGCTGCGCGAGTTGGGATATGTTGAGGGGAAAAACATTGTCTTTGAGTACCGCTATGCCGAGGGAAAATTCGATCGGCTACGCGAACTCGCAGCCGAGCTGGTAAGTCTCAAGGTCGATGTCATTGTGACCACGACCTCTGGAAGCGCCTATGCGGCCCAGCAAGTAACTAAGACTATTCCCATCGTACTAACAACCGGAGATCTAGTCGGCACGGGTCTAGCTGCCAGTTTGGCGAGACCTGGAGGAAACGTCACGGGCTTATCAGTACTGCTGCCGGAGCTGAGCGGTAAGCGGTTGGAGCTGCTAAAAGAGACTTTGCCCAAGATTACCCGTATAGGCGTGCTCTGGAATCCAACGGATGCCGCCGTTCAACGTTGGGGGCGCACTTTGAGCATACCGGCGGCGAACGCGTTCAAGGAAATAGAGGTGGCGGCCCAGGCTTATAGGCTACAGCTTCATTCCCTAGAGGTTCGCTCCGGTGAAGATATTGACACTGCATTCGTAGGGATGAAAAAAGCGCGGCTGAACGCGCTCCTGACCATGCTCGATCCACTAACGACTCTTCATTCGAAGCGCATAGTGGAACTTGCCTTAAAGAATCGTTGGCCAGGAATGTACCCGACAAGGCAATTTGTCGAGGAAGGGGGCCTCATGGCCTATGGCGTCAACACAGGCGATCTGTATTACCGCGCAGCGACCTATGTCGACAAGATCCTAAAGGGCTCCAACCCGGCTGAACTCCCTGTCGAGCAACCAACAAAGTTTGAGTTCATCATCAATCTGAAAGCAGCGAAGCAGATCGGGCTAACGATTCCGCCGAATGTGCTGGCGAGAGCGGATAGGGTAATCAAGTGATGGAAAATGCCAGGATTGAACTGATTTCTCCTACGACTTAATCCTACAAGACGCGACTGTTGCGTCGATTAGTTCAATCTCAGGCTAATTCTGGTCTTCTCATTCGAGGAATAACCTTCTGTCCGTAAAGTTCAAGACCCTCCAGGGAAATCAAAATTTTTTTGACTACTACTATTTACTTACGGCATCACGTCGACCATCTTATCGCTGAGGCTTTTCCCGGCTGTTATCTGGATCGAGTGGTTCTGTCGCAACTCCAGCCCCTCCAGCCGCGCCGCCACAGTCTCAAAGTAGGCGTACTTCGCTTTTAGCTCTTCGACTTTCGATTCCAGCACCGCAAGCTGCGCCTCCTTTTGTTTTAGCTCCGCCGTGCGCTTCTCCAGCGCCTGCACGGCGATCATAAGAATCCCCGCCAGATCGCCGGAGTTGATCGTCGTCGCCGAGCCGATCTGTCCTAATTCGTCGTGGCCGAAGGCTGCATAGAAGTCTTGCGCCATGGGACCATAGTGGCGAAACTTCTTGGGATCGTGGCCAATGAAGTTCCAGCTCGATAGCTCAAAGCCGCGAATCTTTCCCAGCACTTCTTCTCCATCGACCGGCTGGAAGTTTTCCTTCTGGGTCTTGTCCGAACTGGCAGTAAACGCCACATTCCCCTCGATCATCGTGACCTGATTGTTTCCCAGCCGGATCTTATTGCTGAGATTGACCGCGGCTAAAAAGCCGATAGCCGTAGCATTGGTCAGATTCCCAGCAGTCACATCGGCTCCGGCCCCGATGGCGGTGTTGTTGTTGCCCGTGGTGTTGAAAGAGAGCGCACTGACTCCAAAGGCGGTGTTGTTCTCGCCCGTGGTGTTGCTAAAGAGCGCCTGGACTCCGCTGGCGGTGTTTTGGAAGCCCGTGGTGTTGCTAACGAGCGCACCGACTCCGCTGGCGGTGTTGAGGCTGCCCGTGGTGTTGCCAAAGAGCGCATTGACTCCGCTGGCGGTGTTGAACTCGCCCGTGGTGTTGCTAAAGAGCGCCTGGACTCCGCTGGCGGTGTTTTGGAAGCCCGTGGTGTTGCTAACGAGCGCACCGACTCCGCTGGCGGTGTTGAGGCTGCCCGTGGTGTTGCTAAAGAGCGCACTGGCTCCGCTGGCGGTGTTGAACTCGCCCGTGGTGTTGTTCTGAAGCGCATCTATCCCCAGACTGGTGTTGCCCTGCGCCGTAGCAACCCCCGCCATAGAGAGCGAGAAAATGAGCGCAGCCATAAGGATGGAGAAAAACGAAGTAGGGTTGGTAGAATGGCGAAACAACATATAAACCCTCCCTGTAGTTTGTAGTAAAGGCACTCGACGAGCAGAAGGGCCTTCTATTCTTGACACGCTAAAAAGTCAAGCGGCAGGATAGGCGCAACAGCAAAGCACCGCGAAATTAGACAGTGAAACGCTTAGCCGCGATGCCAGAATTGAACTGAATTCTCCTTCAATTAAATCCCTGATAACATTTTGGGGTTCAACAGACTGCGCTGAATTCCGGTAGTTCATCGCGCAAGGAAAAAGACCCTATTAGAGTATCAAAAGATATACCGATTTTGGTGCTGAAAGCCTCAGTTCGACCGCGGTAATACGAATTATGAGCAACGGGATTGAGTTGAAGTGTGAACAACCCAATGCGGAGAGCTCTTTTGCTCAAGAATCTGCCGATCATTTTCCTGCGCCCAAAATTCGCGCAAGGAAAGCGCCTAGACTTCGGTTCTGTTCCAATCCCGAAGACACCGGCTCTCTGCTGTACGCGAGAGCCGGCGTTCAGTCAGTGTCTTTTAGTTTTGTTCCAGGCCGGTATACTCCGCGTCGGCGTAGACAATGCGGCCGGCAACGACCGTAAGTACGGAGCGGATGTCCTTGGTCGCGCTGTCCGCCACGGCGAAGTAGTCGTCGCTCAGCACGATGAGGTCGGCGTGCTTGCCGACTTCTAGTGACCCCAGCCTGCCCTCTTGGCCGAGGAACCAAGCGCACTCGACGGTGGCGTGGCGAAGTGCCTCCTCGCGCGTGAGCCGCTGGGCCACGGGTACTCCCGGCACACCCGGAAGAAGCGTTTGGCCAGTCGTGACATACCACAGGTTCTGGAACGGCGCATACGGCGACACGTTCATCGCATCCGAGGCCAGGCACATGCGTACGCCGCTCTCCATCGTGCTACGAAACCGCGGACCTGTTTGCCCGTTCCTCACCCCGGAGAATGTCAAGTGGTAACCGATCCCTAGCGCCGATGCGCGATCAAGCTGCGTGTCGTTTGGCTGACCGTTATCGGGGTGTGCGATCATCCAGATCAACTGGGAGATTGGATACACGGCGTTTCCCGCTTCGAACCCAGTGAG
This sequence comes from uncultured delta proteobacterium, assembly GCA_963840855.1. Taxonomy (GTDB): domain Bacteria; phylum Desulfobacterota; class Binatia; order UBA9968; family UBA9968; genus DATACQ01. Next base: position 13,339 of record CAWJBB010000077.1, on the reverse strand, counting down.
GATTGCGTCCAGATCCCCCACGTGAGTCTCGACGCTGAACCGCTTGGAGGCGGCGTAGCGCGTGAAGTCAGGGTAGTCCGTATCGGTCGCCATCGTGTCCTCACCGGGACCCATGTAGCGGAACACATCGTCGCCGAGAGGCCCGACCCTGGTGCGGGTGTCGAGCAGAACCTGCTGGAACCCCTGGTAGTTGCTCATGTCGTGATAGGCGATACGGACCGTGAACCCGCCGCTTCGATAGAGGTGCATCGTGGGCTCGCGCACATTGAAACGATCGCCGATCTCAGCCGCTCCGCCGCCCCATGGGGCTTGGTTGCCACCGGCATCCTTCCAAGCGGTCATGCCGCGGCGGTTGACTTCCCGCATGAAGCGCGCCAGACACGCCGCCCGCTGCTCCAAGGTCAGGCTGTCGAGCTGGGCGATGATCGCCTGGTTTGCCAAGGTGGTCGCCGGCGCGTTCAACTGACCGGTGGGCTGACCGTTGGCATCCAGCACCACTCCTGGGTCACCCGCACTCAGCCCGAGCGCAGTCAGCGCCGCCTGATTCACCCGAGTTCCGGTCACGCCGCTGCCCTGAATCCAGACCGGATTGTTCGGCGCCGCGGCGCTGAGCTCGTTGAGGGTGAAGACCATGGGGGTGTCGAGCTGGTTAAGGTTCCAGCCGCCGGATGTCGTCCAGATCCATCGGCCTGCCGAGAGCGAGGCGGCCTTCGCCGCATAGGCGGCAAGGGCCTCTGTCCGGGAGGTGACAAGGTCCAGACGAACCGTTTGGGTGAAGCAATGATAGGCGTTGCGCATTCCGTGAAGGTGGCCATCGATCAGGCCGGGCAGCACTCGGCGGCCGTTGAGGTTGATCAGCCGGGTGCTCTTCGTCGCTAGCGCCCGGACCTGTCTGCTCCCGCCTCTCGCGATGATCGTCCCGTCGCGAATCGCAATCGCCTCGACGGTCGAGTTGTTCGCGTCGACCGTGGAAATCTTCCCATCGTACAGAACAAGGTCCGGAGAGTCATCCATCTTATCAGCGGCCGCGGGAGCAACGGCTGCGGCAACAGTGACCGCGGTGGCTATCAATCCCAGCACTAATTGTGCTCGAACGGCACGATGACAGTTATCAAGAATCAGTTTAACCATATTCTTGCGAAACCCTCCTTCCTTTTAGGCGCAGACTGTTGGTTCTTTCACTGAGTGACACGGAAACAATACTTTCGTTTACGTCGCCCTATCAGTCTTAGACCTCTGCTGAGCTGTTTCAGCGGCGGCGCTCCGGAAGATAATCTTGCCATCGTGGACCATCCCCCTCGACAAATGAATTCTTGAAGGACGAGACCTCGACATCTTTTATTCGCAAATAAGAACAATGTCTAATATTTTTTTTCCATAGTTGTGATAGATGCTAGGTTATAGATTGGCGTCGAGCTTAAGTTGACGGAATACTATTCGTCGGCTCGGCCTAGAACACTCGACAAGTCACGTCCAGACTCTTTCCAACAAATTGGGGATCAAATCAGTCAGTTCATCTCGCAAGGAAAAAGACACCGTTACAGTGACAAAAGATAGACCGGTTTTGGTGCTGACGGTCTCGCTTCCAAAGCGAAGCCAGTCTCTACCCTCCGAAGCTGGGTTTTTCATTCCAATTTGGTTCACGTCTCGAAAATTTCCTCGTTCTTGATAGATGGATGAAGAAAGCTGGTCTGTCATCAATCCTGATTGCAGTGGTACTGCTTGCTGTTGGAGTGATATCCGAAGCGCAGCAGCCGTGTTCCGCGAATAGCGCCGGTTGCTGGGCGCGCGTCATGCTTCATGACTTCCTACGACGTTCCGTTTTCTGCACCCTAGCCTGGAGGCAAGGTTGATCCCCTCTCACTCAAGCCGATTAAGATTGTATAAGACCAGCTTATCGGATAGGGTTCGCACGACACGGCGAATGGAGGCTGCTTTTTCTGTCCGACTCGCTATCGAGCTGTTGATAGCGGCCTTGCAAGCAGCTGATGGAGCCGGTGTTCAGTTATTAGGGTCGGCCTCCAAAAAGCAAATTCCTATCACCTGAACGGCCCCGAGACGAGTTGTCGGTGCCGATTGCCGTCGGCGCCGGCGATTTGAAGTGCTTTCATTCGACAAGGAGACAGGCCATGAGCAGCAAACCCAAGGTTCTGATGATCGTGACGCTCGACACCAAGGCGGTGGAAGCGCAATTCGTCCGGCAGACACTGGAGGCCGAAGGGGTGGACGTGGTTCACCTTGACGCCAGCATCCGCGAGTCGACCGATAAGAACGTCGAGATCGCGCCGGAGGCCATCGCCGCAGCGGCCGGCAAGACGATCCAGGAGGTTCGCGACCTGCGTCATGAAGGCAAGTGCCAGGCGGTGATGATCGAAGGCGCCGTCAAGTGCGCGCTGGAGGCCCAGGCGAAGCATGGCATTGCCGGCATCATCGGTGTGGGCGGATCGATGGGCACCACGCTCGGCAGCGTCGTGATGCAGGCGTTCCCGTACGGCCTGCCGAAGGTGATGGTGTCGACGATGGCATCGGGCTTCACCCGGCCGTTCGTCGGCGCGAAGGACATCATCATGGTGAACCCGGTATGCGACATCGCCGGGCTCAACAGCATCACCCGCGACGCGTTCCGCAACGCGGCGATCGCCACCGCCGCGATGGCGAAGAGCTATTCGCCGGTGCGCACCGAACCGAAGCCGCTGATCGCGATGACGACGCTCGGCACGACCGATCGCTGCACCGTGCGCGTGCGCAAGTCGCTGGAGGGCAAGGGCTACGAGGTGATGGTGTTCCACACGCTCGGTACCGGCGGCATGGCGATGGACCAGATCGTGCGCGAGCGCGACGTCGCCGCGGTCGTCGACGTGTCGCTGGTCGAGATCAACGATTACCTGAACAACGGCCTGTTCAGCGCCGGCCCGGACCGCGCCAAAGCGGCACTCGAGAAGGGCGTGCCGGTGATCTTCGCGCCGGGCAACGCGGACTTCATGCTGTCCGGACCCATCGACATGGCGAAGACGCAATTCCCGGGCAAACGTTATCACATCCACAACCAGGCGATTACCGCGGTGCGCACCGAGGCTGGCGAACTGCAGCAGTTGGCGAAGCACCTGGGTGGCCTGATCGCCAGCGCCAAGGGGCCGGTCTCGTTCTTCGTGCCGCTAAAAGGCTTCTCGCACCACGACAGCCCCGAGGGGCATCTGCACGATCCGTCGCTGTGCCCGGTGTTCTCGGACGCGCTGAAGAAGGCCCTGCCGGCGTCCGTGCCAGTGACCGAGTTCGACTGCCACATCAACGATCCGCAGTTTGCCGACGCGATCGTCGAGCAGGTATTGGCCTCGATCCATCATACAGCCAGTTAATTTAAAAGTTCCGATGCTCTTTGGAAAATATCGCGACACCTTGATGGACCGACCCGCCCAATTTTCTTCAGGGCGGCGATCTCGTCGAAGTGGAGATCAAAGGAATTGGAATGTTCAAACGTCCGGTGCTTCGTAAGGAATAAGCGACAGGAACAAGCATGAGAACTCAAGTCGGAATCATCGGCTCAGGACCAGCGGGCCTGCTGCTTGCGAGATTGCTGCATCTGCAAGGGATTGACACGGTCATCATCGAGAGTCGCAGCCGCGACTATGTGCTAGGTCGCATTCGCGCTGGCGTGATTGAACAAGGCATGGCGGATTTGCTGCGGCAAGCCAAAGCGAGCAAACGTATGGATCGCGAGGGTTTGGTCCACGAGGGTATCAATATCGCATTTGACGGCCGGCTTGAACGGCTTGATTTTCCCAAACATACAAATGGAAAAGTTGTGATGGTCTACGGCCAGACCGAAATCACACACGACCTGATGAACGCACACATTGATGAGGCGGGGGGAACTGTCCACTACGACGCGCCAGCGATCAACGTGGAAGGATGCGATACGGATGCCCCACGAATCATATACGAGCAAAACGGTCAACGCAGGGAACTCGTCTGCGATTTTGTCGCAGGTTGTGATGGCTATCATGGCGTTGCACGTCAAAGCCTTCCAGCAGACAAAATCAAAACTTTTGAAAAAACGTATCCGTTCAGCTGGCTGGGAATTCTCTCTGATGTGCCGCCTGTCATGGATGAGCTCCTCTATGCCAACCATGCACGCGGCTTTGCGTTGTGCAGTATGCGTTCCCACAACCGCAGTCGCTACTACGTGCAATGTAATACCGGAGATAAAGTGGATAATTGGAGCGACGATGCTTTTTGGGATGAACTGCGCCGCCGCCTTCCTCCCGATTGCGGCTGATTATGTTACAACGGGTCCCCGTCTCGAAATGGGCATCACGCCCCTGCATAGTTTTGTCGCTGAACCCATGCGCTTTGGTCCGCTCTTCCTGGCAGGGGATGCCGCGCATATCGTCCCGCCCACAGGCGCAAAAGGACTTAACCTTGCGGCTTCGGATATCTATTATCTCTCCCGTGCCCTGAGCGCCTATTATAAAGAAAAACGAACTGACTTGCTCGATCGTTATTCGGAAACAGCCCTGCGCCGCGTTTGGAAGGCGATCCGCTTTTCCTGGTGGTATACATCCCTTCTGCACAAATTCGACGATGATCCCATGAGCAGGCGTTTACAAATTTCCGAGCTTGATTACCTGACCTCATCCGATGCCGGGCGAACTGTGTTTGCTGAAAACTATGTCGGCCTGCCATATGAGAAGTTTGAATAACGCAATACGGTGAACCGCGAAGCGAGACGAACCGTCAGCGTACCGCCTTCATCCTGCAACTGACAATGCTGGTGAATCCATACCAATACGGAAGCGGAATCCACGGCGGGGAAAGAGGCATGAATGTAGTGAAGTTTTAAAGTAGGAAATTACCTTCTGATAAGAAAGGAAAATTATGAGGCTTTATTACCATCCTGCATCGACCACCAGTAGAATGATCATGTTGTTTGCGTCGGAAGAGGGCATCGATCTCGACTACAAGGTCGTCGATCTGTTCACCGGCGAACATCTCAAGCCCGATTTCGCCGCGATCAACCCCAACTGCCTGGTTCCAGCGCTCGAGGACGGCGACTTCCGGCTGACGGAAAGCTCCGCGATCCTTAAGTACCTCGCCGAGAAGGTGGGGTCCGCTGCGTATCCGAAGGACCTGAAGGAACGTGCGCGCGTCAACGAAATGATGGACTGGTTCAACGCCAACCTGTATAAAGATTTAGGCTACGGACTGATCTATCCGCAGCTGTTCCCCCACCACAAGCGACCCAGCGACGAGATTCAGGAAGGGACGGTGGCCTGGGGAAAGCAGAAAGCGCAGGGTTGGTTGAAGATCCTCGACGAGCATCTGCTCGGCCCGAAGAAGTCTTTTCTTTGCGGTGACAAGATGACCTTGGCGGATTACTTTGGCGTGGAGATAGTTGCCTGTGGGTGATCTCATCTGTTGCCGCTACTCGACATATCCGAACGTCGAGCACTGGTTGCGCCGCATGAAAGGCCTCAAGAGCTGGGCCAAGGTGCACGAGGTCAGCGACGGATTCGCCGCTTCGATCAAGGACACACCATTCATCACCATCTGAGTCCATTGGGTCACGCGAGCGAGATCCGATGATTCGCCGGCTCCAGCATAGGGGCTTATCGTTGTCGCGACTCGGAAGAGACGCGCAACTTCTACGAACTTGGCTGTTAGAAAAGTCTCAAAGTAAAACCATGAAACATGTTGGGATTAGACCAAGAGGACGCGGATCAAACCGCGATACCTTTCGATCGTCGGTGACACGTCGACGGTTAAAGGCGACCAACCTGCGAAAAATAATTTTGTTGTTCACTCTGTTGGCAATCCTGGGATGTTCGGAAAATAGGCAGGCTGAGATATCGACTGGGCGTTTGCTCGGCGCCAATTCCAGCGTCGGTAACGGGACAGTGTCGAGCTACGCCGAGTTTGACAACAACGGAGCACCCAGAGCGATCGGCATCGTATTCCAGGCAAGTGCTTTAGAGGGACTTCCCACCGCGGTTTCCGATGGAAATCACTGCTTTGACCGGAACAAGGATGGCAAGGTTGACCGGCAGACCGAGTGCTTCGCTTCCCACGAGTGGATCATCCCACTGCCCAGTGAAGCGGCTCGGCGCCCAGAGATCCTATTCAAATGGGTGGGCCTGAACTGGAACCCGCACGGACATATCCCTCCCGGGGTGTATGACTTGCCGCACTTCGATGTCCACTTTTATATCGAACCGATCGAGAAGATCTTCGCTATTGAATCGGGGCCCTGCGGCCCCGAATTCGTCCGCTGCGACCAGTTCAAGCTCGCGACCAAGCCGCTGCCAGCCAATTACATGCATGGCGACTTCAAAAACGTGGACGCGGTGGCGCCGGCGATGGGCAATCACCTCATCGACCCGACGAGCGCCGAATTCAACGGCAAGAAGTTCACCCGCACCTGGATCTACGGCGTCTATGACGGCCGCGTCACGTTCTTTGAGGAAATGTTGACGCGTGAGTACATGCTGAGCCGGCCCGCTGCTTGTTTCCCGATAAAGTCGCCGCCAGCCGTGAACCTCAAGGGCTACTACCCCACCCAGTCTTGTACCCGCTACGATTCTCAAGCCAACGAGTACACGGTCTCAATGGAAGGATTCACGCTACGTGAGGCCAGTGCTCCGGACGCCATCGGAGTTGAGCGTTGACATGCGCGAAGATTGATCGTGCATATCGGTTCGGGAAAGAGGTCAATCTCGATCTGTAGGGTCACGCATAGGGTCTATCTAGCATTGATTGTGGACCTCGCGGCCAAGAACCGGCTGCCAGCGATATACTCATCGTCCACATTCACCGAGGCTGGGGGTCTCATGGCATATGGACCGAATCGTGCCGACTTATTCCGACGTGCCGCCACGTACGTCGATAAGATGCTCAAAGGCGTCAAGCCCGCCGATCTTCCCGTAGAGCAGCCGAAGAAGTTCGAGTTCATCATCAATCTGAAAGCAGCGAAGCAGATCAGGCTGACGATTCCGCCGAATGTGCTGGCGAGAGCGGACAGAGTGATCAAGTGAAGACAGCCATTCAGGCGTACCGACCCGCGCCCCGCCGCGCTCCCCGGCGCAGCGATTCGATCTATTCCAGACAATCTGAGGAGCCGAAACCGGTTGCCAACGCCAGCCGACGGAGCCGCTCGCTCTGAGTTCGAGCGAGGGCTAGGGTCTACCCGCTTCAGGCATCATTTCGGGCGCTCCACGCCGTTACGCACAGAGGGGCAGGGGAAAAAACCGAGGCGTCTGAAATTCTAAGCGCTCTCAGCGCCCGGGCATGAAGATCGACCTGAATTCTTTGGAAGTCTCGGCCAGAATGGGACCCATCATCTCCGCGTCGACCAAGGTGCTCTTCTTTTCAATCAGTTCCGGGAATCTCTGCTTAACCCCGTTGCGTGCCACAACACGGCCAAAGGTTGTGATCATCCCCTGCCCTTCCTCTGAGAGGCTCCAATCGATGAACAGTGCGGCCGCATAAGGATGGGGCGCATGGCGCGCCAACATGATCATGTTCGCCTGAGAAAGATAAGGATCGAGCGCAACCCAGCCGAGCGGGGCGCCCTTATCTTTGAGATCGAGCACCGTATGGCCTGAGAGGTAGATACCAATGGGCCGCTCGCCGGCTACGAGCAGTTGTGTCTGACCGGTTCTCCCCCGCTGCATGGAGATATCCTGTTGCGCAAGCTTCTTCATATACTGCAGGCCCTTCTCTCTGCCGAAATGCCGGAGCAAAACCGCGTACCATTCAAACGCCTCATCGTCGAGAAACATGCCGTTTTTCCATCTAGGGTTGAGCAGATCTTCGTATTTTTTGGGAGCCTCATTCGGTTTAACCAGCTTGGTGTTGTACCCCAGGACCATGGGAGTAATATACAGCGAGGTAAAGTAGCTTTCTTTGTCCTTAAGCTCGGGGGGGAAAAATTGGCGTTGCGGCGAGTCATAGGCGTCAGCTGCCCCGAACCCTTTGATAGCGGCCGCCTGTTCCGCGCCCCCGTTTATGACGTCCACCAGATATCGGCGGACCCGGTATTCTGTTTGAATTTTGTTGATCTGCGCCCCGCCTGACATGCGCGCGGTGTTGACCTTCACGAAAGGATACCGCTTGCTGAACAGTTGCGCGATAGGCTCCAACTGGGACGACTGCAAGGAGCTATAGAAGGTCACCTCCCCCTCGGACTTGGCCTTTTCCGCCAGGACTTGCTGCCGTTTTTCCCCCGGTAGTTTGTTAAGCTTCGCTAGGATTTGGCCCGCCGTCTCCTGGGCCGACACAGGAGCCCGCGAAAATACTGCCAGGACCAGTGGAACAAGAAAAACCACCGTGGTTGTCACAATTTTGTTCATGGTTCCTCCCAAATGGTTAAGGGTTCCAATCTCGTCGAACGTACGGAACTTGTCCTCCCCTATCCCGGGTAAAACTGAATGTCAACATGGATAAAAGCGCGACTCAGGGTTGACCGGAAAACTTTTCCTGGGCAAGCAGGCGGGACTGAAACGCCGCCAAGCCAACACGGGTGCGGTCACGCTCATCCAGCGCTTCGGCTCCGCCGCCAATTTTGAATATTCATCTGCACTGCCTGGTGCTCGACGGCGTCTATCGGCACAGCGAGGGCGGGGGCGGGTTTCCATGAGGTGGCTGCCCCGACTAGCGAAGAACTGCAGGTCTTACTTGCTAAGATCATCACGCGCATCATGCGATTGTTGACCAAGCAGGGGATTGTCATCGAAGAGCAAGACCGCACCTACCTCGCCGAAGCGGATAGGGAAAGCTCGCTTTTGACCCTGCAAGCGGCCTCGTGCAGCTACCGCATCGCGCTCGAGCCGCGAGCAGGCCAGAAGGTGCTGAGTCTGCAAAGCGTGCCGAGCCCAGACAAACCATCATCGCAGGACCTGTGCGCTAAACTCCACGGCTTCAGCCTCCATGCGGCGGTGCGCTGGGGCGCCGATCAGCGCCAACAGCTGGAGCATCTCTGCCGCTATATCACCCGTCCAGCGATCGCCAACGAACGGCTCAAGCGTAACCGCGCCGGCGATGTCGTTTTTGCAACTGAAGAGTGCATACAAAGTCGGCACCACCCATATCGTCATGGCGCCGCTGGAACCGAGGCCCAGTCAACAGCATTTTTCTCTTAAACTTTGCCACTGAATTGTGGCCGATGTTCATCGTGGCGTGACGCACACGGGGAATGTCAACCATGTAATTAAATTGATTTCTCGGTCTAACAAATCCTTTAAGATTTGCCGGATGGGTCGTTCAATTCAATTTCAACGGAATTGGAGAGCCTGGCGACGGGTCTCAAGACGGAAATAGGCTGCGGGCTGATAGCCTGAGGACGCCAGAGCAGCAGCAATTTTTCACCCAATAGCCGCTTGACAAGATTTTCGTAAGAGAGGGATATTAAGTGCAATTCTGGTCTAAGTTGGTCTAAGAGCTGTCTGGGATAGGCGGCCACACTGACTCCCTCCGCTAACGTTGCCCCCAAGGGAGGTGCACCATGAAAATCAGTCCGGTCACTCGGCCCATCGTATGTTTATCCACCCTGGCATGTTCTTCCGTCTTTTCTACCGACTACACCTGACAGCGGGGATGATTTAACACCCTCCATGTCGGCTTCCTTATCCCGCCGCCGGTAAGCCGAAATGGTTAGGCGGTTCCTTAAGATTAACAATTGGACAGGAGATCAAAATGAAGAGACACATGCGTATGTTGTACGTTTTTTCGGTAGCAATGGCCGCTATTATCTTGACGGCCGCTGCCACAGAGGCTCGGGCAAAGAAAAAGGGCATCTCCTTCGACATTGCGAAGATCTTCTTCGAGTTCAACTCCTCGGCTAGCGAACTGGGTGATCTGGGCGTTCACGTCTTCCTCGACGGAGAAGACTGGAAGGAGTTCAAGATAGTCAACCCGAATGGGCGCAAGATCTTCGAGGTCAAGGGCAAAGGGCCCTACAAGGATCTCGGCCTTACCGAGCTGTTCTTCGAGGGCGCTGAGCCGGACCTGGCCGACGTCCCGCTCGAGGAGCTTTTGGCGCAGTTCCCAGCGGGGGACTATGACCTCGTGGGCAAGACGGTTGACGGAGAAAGGATCGTGGGCACGGCGACGCTCTCGCACGCTATTCCGGACGGGCCCTTCAATGTCCGCGCAGTGCTAAATGGTAACTCCCTCGTCATCAGCTGGAACGCCCCCGCAGGTTCGCTAACGAGTCTACCAATCAACATCGTCGGCTACCAAGTCATCGTCGGCGCGTTTCAGGTCACTGTCCCGGCCAACATCCCGTGCACCATCGTCACCGTCCCCGCCAGCTTATCGATGTGTGTGACGGTTACACCACAATTCGTCCAATCTCTCGCCCCAGGGGAGCAACTGTTTGAGGTGTTGGCGATAGAAGCCGGCGGAAACCAGACGATCACGGAGGGTTCCTTCATGAAATAATACTCCGTTCGCACCTCGCATCGTTCTCAAGCCCGCTCCGCGAGAAGTCGCTAAGATTGAACTAACTGATTTCTTCGTCTATCAAAGTTTGAGTATCCGCGTCAGCAGATCGGCCAAGCGGTATCCCGCCAGAATCATCCTTCTATCAGCAATCCGGCTCGCACTAACAACGTAGCCCATAGGAAGTTTAGGAGCCGCTGATACCAGCGTGCAGCCCGGCGAATGCCGCTTGGCCTCGCAGTTGAACACGGGCTGTCAGCTGCTCAGAATTTAGAAGGAGTAACAGACACCCCGCAGCTAAATTGCACAGTGATGTTTAAGTGGGATAGGATCCGATATGCCTAGTGTCCCTTCTGAGCATAGCGTTGCTATAGGTAGCATCGCCAATCAGAAACCAGCTCAGTTAGATCCGACGGTGCGCGCGCTGGGGGTGGTTAGCCTCCTAAACGACCTCTCAAGCGAAGTTGCAGTCAGAACTTTGCCGTTGTTCTTAGCTAATGTGTTGGGAGTTAGGACTACGGTCATCGGACTTATCGAAGGAATCGCTGAAAGCACATCGACTTTACTTAAACTCGTTTCCGGCCATCTCTCGGACCGCATCGGCCACAAAAAAGCCTTGGCCCTATGGGGCTATGGTCTTTCCAATTTCACCAAACCACTACTCTACTTTGCCACTTCTTGGGGACTAGTGCTTGTTGTCCGATTCCTCGATCGGGTCGGCAAAGGCATCCGTACGGCGCCTCGGGATGCTTTGATCGCAGATGTTACTCCGCCTGAAATGCGAGGTCGCGCATTCGGCTTCAATAAGGCAATGGATAAGGCGGGCGCAGTGATTGGATTGCTTATCGCGGCGGCCGTAGTCTACCTAAGCCAGCAGGACGCAGTGGCGCTCACTCGGGGAAGTTATCAATGGCTTGTGCTGCTCGCGGTATTTCCCGGCCTTGCCGCGGTCGGGGTGCTGGCAAAATGGGTCGAGGAGCAGCCGAAGCCATTGAATGGTTCGCCTCGCCTGGCCTGGTCGCAAATGGACAGCCGTTTCTGGGCTTTCATCGTGGTCCTAACTATCTTCACACTCGGTAACTCTAGCGATGCCTTTCTCATGCTCCGAGCCCAGACGCTCGGATTCTCGACAGTTGAAATTTTTCTCGTCGTTGCTGTCTTCAACCTTGTCGTTACTCTTACCTCGACAAGGGGGGGCGCTCTCTCTGACACTATGGGGCGGCGTGGCTTGATATTGGCAGGGTGGGTTATCTACGCTCTGATTTACATTGGCTTTGCCTTTGCGTCGGCATGGTGGCACGTTTGGATTCTTTACACTGGATACGGCCTCTACTATGGAGCGTTTCTAGGAGCTTCTAGCGCGTTAGTAGCCGATTTAGTTCCTGAGCACCTCCGCGGTACAGCCTACGGAATCTTCAACGCTGCGCTCGGAATAGTGGCTTTTCCTGCCAGTATGCTTGCAGGATTACTCTGGGATTGGTACGGTCCGGCGGCTCCGTTTCTCGCAGGAGGCGCGCTTGCGCTCATGGCAGCAAGCGGCTTGCTCATGATTCCATTGCGCCGGTAAGAACGTGTTGCCTTCCGCCTAAAGATACGACAGATGTAGCTGCGGGGACCACTGAAACTGTTCGCATTTGCTCAGGACAGGTTTGGTATTCGGAAACAAAATGAGGCGAATGAGATCTCTGTTATCGACTTTCTTAATGCTGCTTTCCGTTAGTCCAGCTCTGGGCCAAGTGAGTGGTGCTCGGATTGGAGTGCTCGGCGCGCCGGAAGAGCCTCGGTTTTCTGAACTTGTGGCTGGCCTTAAGCACGGGCTTCGGGACCTCGGCTACTCGGAACAGGCCATAGTGATTGTCGAAGGACGCGTCTCAAGGGACGACCGAGCGAATGAACGAGCCGTGGTTGAACGGGTGATGCAGCAGCGCATTCGGCTGTTCTTCGCCATCGGCTCGCGACTGGTAACGTTGATTCGCCAAGTCTCAACTGATCTGCCAATTGTTTTTATAACACCAGGTGACCCTGTGGCATCCGGCCTAGTTATGAGTCTGGCTCGTCCTGGTAGCAATACCACTGGGATGACCTTTGAGTATCCGGAGCTGTCGGGCAAACGGCTGGAGCTTTTGAAAGAGGTGGCGCCAAGAGTTCGCCGAGTAATGGTGATGTACGACCCGCGCGACGATTCGCCCAAGCAAGGAGTGGAGGCCGCCCGGGACCCCGCGCCAAAACTCGGCATCACGCTTGTACAGCGAGAGACGCGCACCAGCCAGGAGATAATCCAAGCATTGAAAGCGCTGAGTGACGTTGACGCTTTTCTTGCGATTCCCGGCGGCCAACCCACGGCGCACTATAAAGAGATCATCCAGGCCGCAAATGCCAAGCGGCTCCCCACCATATTCCACGCGCGCACAGGAAGCACGGAGGAAGCTTTGGCGAGCTATGGTGCGAACGACTCGGACATCGCCCGGCAAGTGGCCCGGGTTGTCGACAAGATTCTCAAAGGAACCAAGGCAGGCGAAATCCCCGTGGAGCGCCCAACTAAATTACTCTTCATCGTCAATCTGAAAACCGCCAAGCAAATCGGCCTGACGATCCCGCCTAACGTGCTGGCGAGAGCAGATAAAGTGATTAAGTGAAAACCAGCAGCGCTGCCAGGATTGAACTGATTTCTCCTACGACTGAATCTTAGCCAAGATTTATATCGCAGCCTTCAATCGAATCGTGGGCTGATTTGCTCATACTCGACTTTTTTCAAATTGCCGTGAATGATCGCCCTGAGCGGCGAAATTATGCGTTAGCGGATTCCATTGCGCTACGACCTTTGTGCGGGTCAGGAGTTAGGTGGGTCAGTCTGAGGCCTCGCCTTCCTAGGCCTCCTTTTTCTTTTTTCTTTTCTCGTCCTCAG
>CAWJBB010000076.1:0-50769 GCA_963840855.1 uncultured delta proteobacterium | reverse complement strand
GCGGGTGAATTGAAAGTGCAGATTCAAGCCCTCGAAGTGCAAAGTGCCAATGATTTCGAGAAAGCAATCTCAACCATTGGCAAGGCAAAGGCGCAAGCTCTTATGACCGTTAGGGACCCGGCCATCCATGTTAACCAAAAACGTATCGTGGAGTTCGCGACGGCGAACCGGCTGCCCACAATGCACATGGATAGGCAGCCTGTCGAGGCCGGTGGCCTCATGTCCTATGGACCGGACGTCCCTGATCTGTTCAGGCGTGCCGCCACTTATGTGGACAAGATCTTGAAAGGGGCCAAGCCGGCGGATCTCCCTGTGGAGCGACCAATTAAGTTCGAGTTCGTCATCAATCTCAAAACAGCGAAGCAGATTGGCGTGACGATTCCGCCGAATGTGCTGGCACGGGCGACCAAAATCATTCGGTGAGGCGCGAGCCACAGCGGATGAGTGGACATCGAATGGGGAGAGGTTCTGCTGAGAGCAGTTTCTGGCGGAACAGAGTCAACGATCGACGGTGGTTCGGTTACAAAAGTAGTTACAATTGAGAATCTTCCGGGCGATCAGTTGACCATAACCCATTGAGAATATTGGTGGAGCCGATCGGGATCGAACCGACGACCTCTTGAATGCCATTCAAGCGCTCTCCCAACTGAGCTACGGCCCCACGCGAGAAAAGTTGAAGGCGAAAGAATGAGGGATGAACCGAATTCTTCCGCCGAGTGCTGCTGATAATATCCAAATTAGGGGGTGAAAAGTCAAACGCCCAAGGAGACGGGCAAGAAGAGGAAAAGTGTTTTCCTGCGTATTGCCATTTGTTATTCATTTGTTTGACTTCGCTTGATGAAGGAAAATTCCACATGAATATTACATCGATGGTTCTTGCTGGTGGCTCTCTGCGCCGCTTTTTTGCCGGCTGAGGGACGAGCCCGTTATTCCAATGTCCTTCCGGCGGAGTATGGTTTGACAAGCCATCGGCAAAAAAGTTATCTCTGCGCTCAAGCAAATAGAATTCAAATCAGGACTATACTCCGCTGCAACCCCACAGAGTCGTAACGCAAGCTGGGACTCCAACGACCGTCATGAGAAAGATGCTTCGGCGCCGTGAAAACCCCTGACCTTTGTTGGTTCCTGCTTATATCGATTGGTATCCATACGCTGGTTTTGTGGCAGTGGAGTCTAACGTTCCTTCGCGCCCTACCACAGCCAACTTTAAAGACCTATCTGTTGTCCAGTTCGATGGAGCCATCACGGGACTTCAGCGCCGGATGGCCCGGTTCGTCCACTCCGACAGGGAAACCCGATTTCACGACTGCAAAAACCCTCTCGGCCGGAGAATACGAAGCAGGTAAATCCGTCGACTGCTGCTGGGGAAAACGCAACCGCCTCTACCGGAGGATCGACCTCTACAACCACCGAAGGAGCGTCTTCTCCCGATGGTGGAACGCTTTCAGTCGGAGGTGGCAGCTCAGCAGCTATAGGAGCGGGATCCGGAGGGATAGGGGGAAGTTCCTCGGGCGCGCAGGGGCAGCCCTCTGGCAAACAAGGAGAAATCGGGGGTGGTGGAAAAGTACCTTCCCCTCCGACGAAAACCTCGGTCGCTAGCACTCCGATTCCCGAGCCGCCCGAATACCGTTACCGCCTTTACAATGGCTATTATCCGGAAGTTGACCATTTTGTTCTTCAGGGAATGAATATTCCCGGTACCGACCTCTGCATCGCGGGCGATCAGCTGCGCACAAGAGCGCCTGTGACGATTACTCAGGTAAAGACCGACTATTCCAAATGTCGCATCAGAACGCGTGCGGATAGGGAAATAGAATACTGCCCGCCGGAAGCCAGGAGCGAAGTCGTCGTCCCTCTAGGTTTTCTCGCTTCTCCTCTGTCCTACACCGTAAACGCTTGCCGAGAGTATGATAAATCTCATTGCCGGGTTCTCGGACGAGGGACAGATCGGGAGCGGGAATACTGCAGAGTCAATTTTAAATATGAAGGTGTCTGGGACGCAGGAACGATATTCGAATACAAATGCGTAAGTTCCGCGTCAGTAACTCACAAGCATCCTCTTGAGTATAACATCCGCTACATGGTGGAATACTTCAAAAACGATCATCTCGTAGCGAAGGAAGTTCACAGAGTGACGCAGACGATTCCTCACTGCAACGGAGCAACCTATTAGACCGAGGCACGCGCTTCGGCGAACAAAGTTCTGTTCTAGTCTTTTTTATACTTCAGCCTTCTTTGAGGTGAAAGCGCCGTAAACAGACAGTCAATTATGTGGGAACTTTATTTACACCTGTGTATCCAAATGTGTCTCCGTTTTCACTTCCATCCCACGGTCACAAAAAGTCAAATTCTTCAAATCAAATCAGGCCCTTTCTGCTGATCCTAAGAATGCAATCACGCGCTGGCATATCAATTGCGCCCGGCTGATTCGTTGGACAGACCGGAATCTAATATTGGACTTACGCTAAAAGTTTTTTTATGGGATCCAGCTGTGGTACAAGTGCAAACGGTCACCCATCCAGTGTAAGTCAGGACGAGCGAGTCGCAGTTCCCGTGATTGTCATAATCATTTATGTAGTCAACGAAAAGGAGGCGGAAGGTCATGCCACAACTACGGTACGGCGGTAAAACAGGGAAATTGATTCGGTACGAAGTAGACCCAGAAATGATCGTGGTTCGGACGCGCAGCAAACAGTCATTCCGCAGCGGTCCCGTGCCTCGACCGGAGATGGCGTTGTTACAAGACATGGAGGTGGTGGCGGAGTTTCCCGATGCCGGAGTGGAAGTTTACCGAAAGCGACCGGGGGCACGCGTATCCGTGAAAACGGTGCGCGAAGAATTAAAAAAAGCGCCAGACACGCGATTTTCGGGTCGCGTGTTGGTGGAGACGCAGTCGAAGGAACCGGTGGTATACACCGAAAACATCTTTGTGAAATTCCGCGACGAAGAGGATCGGGAGGACTGCGTGGATGTGCTGCAGCGGGCCGGACTCACGGTCAAACGCGAGCTCACCTATGCCACCAATGCGTTTTTCGCGGAAGCGCCGGAAGGAACTGGGCAGGAGGTATTCACCATCGCGAACACGCTCCTTCGGCGGGAAGACGTTGAGTATTGCCATCCGGAGATCGTGCAGCCGGCAATGCTTCGGACCATCTTCGCTCAGCAGTGGCACTTAAAGACCACGACGATCAACGGGCAAACGGTCGCGGCGAGTGTCAATGTTGAAGCGGGGCATGCAATGACGCAGGGCGAAGGAGTGACGATCGCAGTGATCGACGATGGTTTCGATTTAGCGCACGAGGAATTCTCCAGTTCGGGAAAGATCACCGCGGCGCAAGACTTTCAGAGTTCGGACAACGATCCGAGTCCCGGATTCGACGACAATCATGGGACCGCCTGCGCCGGTGTGGCATGCGCTGACGGCCGCTTCGGTGCCTCGGGCGTGGCTCCCAAAGCGCGGCTGATGCCGCTGCGCATGCCACTGTCGCTGAACTCACAACGACTAGCGGACGCCTTCGTTTGGGCCGCCGATCACGGGGCTGATGTGATCTCCAATAGTTGGGGTCCTCCGGATGGTCCCTGGTTCCGGCCGGACGATCCCCAGCATTTGCGGTCGTTTGCCTTACCGGACAACATCCGGTTAGCCATCGACTATGCAGCCAACAACGGCCGTGGTGGTAAGGGATGTATCATTCTGTTCGCCGCCGGCAATGGCAATGAAAGTGTAGATCTGGACGGCTACGCCAGCTATGAGAAGGTGCTCGCGGTGGCGGCGTGCAACGATCGCGGCAAGCGGAGCGTGTATAGCGACTTTGGCGACGCCGTGTTCTGTTGCTTCCCGAGCAACGACTTCGGATTTCCGCCGGAAAGCAGGCCGGAGCCGCTGACGCCGGGCATCTGGACTGTAGATCGGACGGGTCGTGCTGGCTACAACCCGGACCCGGACACCGGCCAGACCGCCGGGGATACGGACCTGAAGTACACGAACGGATTTGGGGGAACGTCGAGTGCGTGTCCGGGAGCGGCGGGAGTGGCGGCACTGGTGATTGCCCGGAATCCAGCCCTGCGGCGGCAAGAAGTGAAAGAGATCCTGAGGCGAGCGTGCGACCGGATCGATCCGCAGGGAGGTAATTATGATGCCCACGGGCACAGCAAAAAATACGGGTTCGGGCGGCTGAACGCGGAAACCGCGGTTCGGCTGGCGTTGTCCACAGACGGTCCGGCGACGGTCCGGATCGAGAAGTCGTTCACCGAGCCGATCGTGGACTTCCAGACGGCGACCGTGGAACTCGATGTGACGGAAACGACTGCGTTGGCGGGGATTCTGGTAAGCATTGACATCGAGCACACCTACATAGGCGATCTGGTGGTGAAATTGATTCCTCCAGACGCGATGGCAGCTCAGCCGGTGGTGTTGCACAACCGGAAGGACGGCCGGACGCAGAATCTGCGGCGAAGCTATGACGCCGTCGTGGCTCCGGGACTGGCTGCGTATACGGGAAAGAGTGCAAAAGGGACGTGGAAGCTGGAGGTCCAGGATGAGGAGCGGATCGACACGGGTATGATTCGCCAGTTCGGGCTAGAGTTAAGTTTGGATAGGGGGCTGCGGAGCGTGAGCAAGAAAGCCGCAAAAGGGCGGCGCAAACGGAAGTAACTACAGAGTGTTTCCGTTTTCCAGAATACAGGGTTTCGTCGCCTCGACAAGAGGAAGGCATGAGAGCTTGCGTATGCGCTGCGGGCTGAGTTTGGGTGTGGTCTTTGGCGGTCGACGACGGTTTCAATAAGACGTTGAAGGCAAAATCACGCGCTTCGGAGACTGAGCGTCCGTCGCTAGTCGTACTCAAACTTCAGCCTTCATATTTCCCCTAACCATCTCTTCGGCGTGCTTGCGGGTCTTGTCGGTGATTTTGATGCCGCCGAGCATGCGCGCAACTTCATCGACGCGCTCCTCGTCGTTAAGCTCTTTGACTCTGGTCACAGTGTGCCCTTTGACCACCTCTTTAATGACCGCGTGATGGGAGTCAGCCAGCGCCGCGATCTGCGGCAGATGCGTGACACAAATTACCTGGTGTGCGGCGGCCACTGTTTTGAGCTTTTTGCCGACGATCTCGGCCACACCGCCGCCGATGCCTGCGTCCACTTCATCGAACAAAAGCGTGGGAATATCACCGGGACCAAGGACCAGCGATTTGATCGCCAGCATCAAACGCGAAAGCTCGCCGCCAGAGGCAATCCTGGCGAGAGGTTTGGGCGGCTCGCCGGGATTTGGCGAAAAAAAGAATTCGACGTCGTCGACGCCATTGGCTGAAATCCTCTTTCCTCCTACATGGAACGGTGGGGCATCTTCTTTGTCTTCCGGCTCCAGGAATCGAACCTCAAACTCCGTCTGCGGCATCCCCAGGGTCTTGACTTCTTTTTCCATCTCTCGCTTAAAGCGCTTGGCGACCTTTTGCCGCTCCATCGACAAAACCCCGGCCGCCTGCCAAGCCTTTTGCCGCGCCGTTTCGAAGGCGCGTTCCAACTCGGATATTTCCCCTTCGCCCCGGTCCAGCGCCATTAGCTCTGCTTCAGCTTCCGCTTGCATGCGCAGGATATCCTCGACGCCGGCATTATATTTTCGCTTGAGCCGCTGAACTTCGGCCAGCCGGTCTTCCAGTTGTTCGAGCGCGCCGGGCTCGAAGTGCATCCTCTCGGCGTAGCGGCGCAATTCCATACTGGCCTCTTCCAGTTGCGCCAGCGCGCCTTGCACCAATTCTGCGGCACCGGCCAAGGCGCTGTCGATCTGCGCCAGCTCGCGCAGCTTGTTGCCGTATCGTCCAAGAGGCGCCACCAAGGCGTTGTCCCCTTCATAGAGCAGCTCTTCGCCCTCTCGGCATCCCTGGTAGAGTTTCTCGGCGTGGATGAGAATATTTTTCTTTGCCCGCAGCTCCATTTCTTCCTCGGGCCGCAAACGGGCAGTGGCAATCTCCTCGACTTTGGCTTCTAGCAAACCCCGTTCGTTCTTGCGCCGTTCGAGCTCTTCCCGGGCGCATTTCAGCGCTTCCCACGCGGCCGCGAATGCCGAAAATTTTTCGCCCATGGAATGGACGACTGCGGCCAGCCCTCCAAAGGCGTCGAGCAGTTCGACATGGTTTTCGGGCTTGAGCAGCGTGTGGTGCTCGTGCTGGCCGTAAATACGCACTATTGAAGCGCCGATCTCCGAAAGCAAATTTAGCGGACAGAGACTACCGCCTAGATAAACTCGATTTTTCCCCGTGCGGCTGACGACCCGCTTGATGATCAAATCGTCGTCCACTTCGATGCCCGCGCCGCCGAGTTTGTCTTTGACTGACGGCGGCACCGCTTCAAACAAGGCTTCAACGCTCGCTTCCTCCTGGTTATGCCGAATGACGTCGGAGGTAACGCGGTCTCCGGAGATCAAACCAAGGGCGTTTAAAATGATCGATTTCCCAGCACCGGTCTCGCCGGTAAGAATATTCAAGCCTGGCCCAAGCTCCAGCGCCAATTCGTCAATGACGGCAAAATTTTTAATTCGCAGCTCGCGCAGCATAGGACCGCGATTTTAGCGCTCTCCCCATTTGAGCTTATTGCGGAGAATCTCATAATAGCTCCGCGACGGCAGCTTGATCAGCGAAACCGGCAGGCCGCAATCCCGCGCTTCGACGATGTCGCCATTATTGAGCCGTGCGCCCGGCTGTCCGTCGGGGACAAGAATCACCGTGTCGCCGAAAGAGCGCAGCGTCACGCGGATCGCCGCCTTGCTCGGCACGACGATGGGCCGGTTGGTCAACGTGTGCGCGCATATCGGAGTGAGGATCACCGCGCCCAAGGCGGGCTCGAGAATCGGCCCGCCCGCTGCCAGGGTATAGGCGGTGGAGCCCGTGGGTGTAGAGATGATCAAACCATCGGCCCGGTAAGTACAGAGGTAATCGTCACCGACGTAGGTTTCCAGATCGATAATCCGGCTGCGCGCGCCTTTAGCGATAACCGCGTCGTTGAGGATGCGAAACCGATGGCCTTTGCCCTTATCGCTTTGAACGCGGATTTCCAAAGTCATGCGGTGTTCGACTTCGTAGTCTCCCTCCAGGGTCTTAGCGAGCACCGCCTCGAGCTCATCCACCGCAACTTCCGTAATAAATCCCAGGCCGCCCATATTCACGCCCAGGATCGGCACATCGGGCCGCTCCACCAACGGGGCGATATTGAGCAGCGTCCCATCGCCGCCGAGCGAAATGATCAAGTCGGCCCGCGCCGCCAGCTGTTTTTTGGTGCATGACTGGGCACCGCCGCGCACAAGCCCATTCTCCACCAGCACTTTGCGTTTGCGCTTTTTCAACCAGGGAATAAGCCAGCGCACCATCTCTGCGGCTTTCGGCTCCTGGTATTTCGCCACTATGCCAACAACACGAATCATTGAACATGCTTTTCCCTCCGCGACATTAGCATAGGATGATAAAAATGCCATGACGGCGCGCATCCGACCCGCAAACCGATTGATTTGCGGATTTGATATCCGTCAATTGCGCGGCGGTTGACATTGCGTCGCCTGGGGAGATATTGGGATTTTAGCAGCGCCGGCGCGCGCCGTTGAGATGCTTGGCGTTGCCGAATTCGGAGAGTCCTATGCTTAAGACCACGGGCCTGATCCAAGGCCACTACGAATGCCGCTCACTGGCCGAAACATTGCCGGTTTTTACCGACCTGTTAGCGGCGGAAGTCATCGCGCAAAGCGCGGGCGAAGCGACGGTAAAACACCCCAATACCGACTGGCGCCTGGTCGTCCACGAGGGTGGTCCCGACGCTCCCGAGAAATCCTTCGACAACCATTACGGCTTTCGTGTCGGCAGCCACCAAGAAGTCGAGGCCGCCTGGAAATATCTCGAAGCCAACAAGGGAAAATACCGCCTTACGCAAATCACCAAGCCGCAGCAGGCCCACTTTGCTTACTCGGTCTATTTCCGGGAGCCCGGCGGCAATGCGCTGGAAATCGAATATTACAATCCAGGCGGCGCGCTGCATGGCCGCTCGCACACGGCAGGCCACTGGGAAACACCCCTCCCCAACGAACGCTTTTCCGGCCGCGGCTATATTCCGCAGGCGTTCACTCACGGCACTCTCCAGTGCGATGACACGGAGGCGAGCCGCCGTTTCTACACCGAGATCCTGGGCCTGCAAATCGCCGCCGGTTTCAACAAGGCTCAATACATCAAACATACTTCGACCCCTTGGTACATCGTCGTCTTGCAGCGCAGCCCGCGCCAATATCTCGCGCCGGTTAACCGGTTTACGTTAGAGGTGGGCTCCCCCGCCGAGGTCGAGGAGGCCCACGGCAAATTTGCCGCCGAGGGCCGAACTCTCGGCATCACGGACGTCGGGAACTTGGAGCGAGCCGGCGGCAATACCAGCTTCATCTTTAGCGACCTGGATCGCAACTGGTGGGAACTCACCGCCGGCGCGCGATGGTGAGGAAGAATATCGAAAACGGACCATGGCGAAAAAATCGCGAATGCCGATCATCGGCTGTTCATCATTAATCGTCGCCTTGCTTCTCTACTCCGCCGTCACGGCCGGAGGCCAAGAACTCAGCAAGTTGCCTTACGTTCCAACGCCGCAGATCGTCGTGGATGAAATGATCAAGCTCGCCGGCGTCGCGGCCGATGATTTCGTCGTCGATCTTGGCTCCGGCGATGGCCGGATCGTCATCACCGCGGCCAAACAATACAAAGCCAACGGCTTCGGCGTCGACATCGACCCTAGGCTCGTCGCGCTGAGCAACAAAACCGCCAAAGAGGCGGGCGTGGCTGACCACGCGCGGTTTTTCGAGCGCGATATGTTTAAGACCGACATCAGCAAGGCCAGCGTGCTGATGCTCTACGTGCTGCCGGATTTTATGGCCAAGCTACGATCCAAAGTCCTGACCGAGCTGCGACCGGGCGCCCGGGTGGTGGCCCATGATTATTACATGGACGAGTGGCGTCCCGACCGGATGATTACGCTCACGGTTCCGGAGAAAGTGGAAGCCAACGGCACAGACAAGGCCTATCTTTATCTGTGGATCGTCCCGGCGGCGGTCAAAGGATCGTGGCGGCTGTTTTTCGACACCGGGGGCAAAACTCAAGAGCTAAGCATTACCTTCGATCAGGAATATCAGATGCTCAACGCCACCGCAGCGGGCGCCGGCAAATCTATGATAGTTGAAAAGCCGACGCTCAGGGGCAATGAAATTAGCTTTGGCCTAACCCTCGGAACGACCCGTTATCAACTCGCCGGCAAAGTCGAAGGCGATAAGATCGAGGGCAAAGCAGAAGCCGGTAAAGAGACGCTCAACTGGCTCGCCCGGCGAATCCCTTAGGCGCCGCGCAGTTCAACGTTCAAAGTTCAATGTTCAAAAGTCCTATCCCTCACGACTTGATTCAAGCTCTCGAACAGCATTCGCAAGTTCGCATCGAATCCGATCCGAGAACTTGACTTTGAACCTTGAACTGAACCTAACGACGGCACAGCCGTCGTTAGCTGCCGAGCAGTTTTAGTTTGTTCTTAGCGCTCTTACCGGGTTTATTGCGCGGAAACTTGGTGGCAACAAATTCCAAGAGGTCTCGACCCAGGTCGCGTTCGTTCCCGGTGCGCTCGACCAGGCCGAATCCGAGCGCAAACAATTCTTCGGGCGCAAGACTCTTTTCTTTTTTCAGCGTCTCAAACAGCGGATACGCCGAGTTGCGATAAAGCTCGCAGAGCGCTTCCAGGGCGGGATGGTGCCGGTTGGTGGCCAGCGTGTGGGCATGGAGCTTTAACTGCGCCAGCGCCAGGTAAAACCGGTGCTCGGGTTTGAACCCGCGGAAATCTTTAAGGGGCGCCAAAAATCCCAGCGACTCTCTGTACTTTTTCGCTTTTATCAACCGCCCGGCCTGCTCCGCCAGCCGCTGGTAAGCTTCGTCTTCGTCGGCCTTTTTGAGCGCGTGCAGAAAGGCCGCCTGAATGCGATCCTCGGCCGTCACCGCCTTTTCAAAACGCTTCCACAGGGCGTCGACTGTATCTTGGCGCCACTTGCCCTCGAAGGAGGGCAGCAACTCGGCAATGCTCCACGCTTTGCTTGCGTCGTCACAGGCCACCAGTTCTTTAATTAAAGCGGCGCGCGCCTCAGGGATCTTGCGCAGCGAGCTCGCCGCCACGTCGCGCTTGCGGTAATCCGCGTCCCCCAACTGCTCCACCAGCGTGCGCACCGTTGCCGGCGTACCGACCTCGCCCATCTTGCGCAGGGCAAACTTTTGCACGTCCGTATGCGTGCTGTGCATCAGCTTTGACAGCAGCGCGCGGGCGTCATCGGGCAGCTCATGGGCATCGAGCAGCTCCAGCGCCAAGCGCGTGACTTCGGAAAATTCAGCTTCTTCCAGGAGCGGGAAAAGCTTGGCGTATTCGTCTTTGCGAATTTCCTGATCGCGCAGACAGCGCAGCAGCGCCACCAGGGCATGGGAGCGAATAACGGAGGGCTGTTCCGGCCCGACAAACTTAAACAGCCAGCGGCGCGCCGGCGCGCGCCCGAGCTGGCCCAAGAGCCGCATGGCCGACACCATGGCCGACCGTTGCTGTTTGATATCGAGCTCGGCCGCGAAATCCGACACTTCGCCGTAAAATTGTTCCTGCTCTTTGGACTCCATCTCGCGCACCACCGGCGTCAACAGATCGCAGACGGATTTATTGAATTCATCGTTGCCGGTCGAAAGCATTTGCAATAGACCTTTGAGCGCCGCCTTGTTGCGCGCGGCGCAGAGCACCCGCGCGGCGTTGAGTTGCCAGACCCGGGAGGCCCCAGGTGCGGCTTTGACCAATAGCTGTACCGCCGCCGCGCCGGTCTTTATCAGCAAACGAACCGTGCGCTCTTGAATTTCTTTGTCGCGGTCGTCGAGAAACTTCAGGAACGTAGCTACGGAATCCTTGAGCTCGGTCTCCTCGAAGTAACGAAACGCAAAGTCTTTGACCACCGGGTTGGCATGATCCAGGGCGGCGGCCGCGCTCTTGGCCGCCGGGGCGCTTCGGAGCTTCAAGGCGCCCAGAACCAACAGCGCGGCGCAGCGCTGTTCGACGGTGCCCTTATCGACGAGAGTCAGCAATTGAGAGAGCAGATCAGCCATTATGATAACACTTGGTAAAGTTCAAAACGTTCAAGTAGTTCAAGACGTTCAAATCGATTCCGGAGGTTTCAACGGTTTGAACGGCTTAAACGCGCGCCTATTATGCGGCGGCCATCAAGCGCACACCGTAAAGCTTCGGCGCCGACAGGACTAGTTTCCGCCAACTTTCTCCCGCGTCGTTGCTCGCGTAAATAGAACCATCGGTGTAGGCAACGCAAAGCGTATTACCATCTTCTGGATGCGCCGCAAAACCACAGGTCATGTGCTCGTAGCCCGCGGGCAAGCCGTTTTTTAAGAAGTTCCAGGACTTGCCGGCGTCATCGCTGCGCAGGATTTGCGTTTTTGCTCCCCCGCTCTGGGCCGAAGTATCGCGGCTGAACTTGATCGTATTGTACGGCCCGGCGCGCACGGTGCGGTAGCCCTTCCACGATGTCGGTCCGTTTTCCGCGGCGCCGAGAAAAATCCGGTCAGGGGCCGACACATGATTCGCCATGGGAATGGCATAAGCGCGCCCCATGCCGTACTCGCACTTTTCCCAATGCTTGCCGCCGTCGTCGGTGCGATAGGTGCCGATACCGGTGCTTGCGAAAAGCGTGTCTAATTTCGCCGGATGACGCGTTACCCAGTGCACGTCGCGATAGACGCGGCCATTTTCATGTTTGCCCATCTCATAAGGTAAAATACCCGCAGGGTCATTGACCTTTGGAAACGCCTCGGCGCTCGAAGCTCCGCAGATGTCTTCCCACCTAGCGCCGCGGTCGCGGCTGCGCGCCACACCGCCCTCTTCGACGCCGACGATGATTTCGTCCGGCACCCGCGCGTCGAGCGTGATGCAGCGAATATGGGCGACATGCGGAGGAGGAGGAAATGTCCAGTTACCATAGTCGGGCAGATCGCGGAACGCCGACAGCTCGCGAAACGACCGGCCGCCGTTTTCACTGACGTAGACGGCGGCGGGCAGTGTTCCGACGTAAAGCTCGTCCGGCCGGGTGGGATGAACCGCCATCGACCAGATGTCGCGATAATCGATGCCGCCCGACGGCAGCCACTGCCAGCTCGCGCCGCCGTCTTCGCTGACGTGAATCTCGGTGAGCGTAGCGGCATAGAGCTTGTTTGGATTTACCGGGTCCCGCGCTATCTCTCGAACCGTTTCACCATCCAGCGCGCTATTGAGAATCTCCGTGTTTTCCGACCGGCCATCCCAACGGCAGCGCAGCAAGCGATCGGCGGTCAGCAAAAATAGCTGCAATGCATTTGACGAAGCGCCCATAGGTCATCTCCTTTCAGCGCCGACAATACATGATGAAAACGGCCATGCAAACCCCGTATCGAGCAAAATAGGGCAAAGCGAGAACAACCGTCAAGGGCGGGCAGTCAACTGGATATTTCATGCCGTTTTGCATTAAAGTAACCTTGCGTTATGCGCGCCCATTAATTGAAACATATAAATCATGCGTCCCGTACAACCACCCAACCCTGACACTCGAACGCCCAATCTCAAAGCGCCGCCCGGCGCCTGCGATACCCATCTGCACGTGTACGGCCCCTTTGATCGCTACCCGCTAGTCGCTGAGCGCGGCTATGATCCGGATCCCCATTCGACCCTCGATGACTATCTCAAAGTTCATTTTACCCTCGGTTTGGAACGCGCGGTGATCGTCACCGGCAGCGGCAATGGGACCAACAATCAAATCACACTCGACGCTCTAAGTCGCATGAACGGCAGGTTCAAAGGTCTTGCGCTGCTCGATCCGGCCATTGGCGATGCGGAACTGTTGAAGCTGAAAGACGGCGGCTTTACCGGCTTTCGCATCAAATCCGACGGCAGAGGCGGGATGTCATTTGACGAAACCAGGCGCATGGTCACACGGACCTCGGGCTTCAATTGGCATGTCGAGTTCATGTCGCAATCGACAGCCGAAGTTATCGGCGCTGTCTCGTTCTTGAGCGGGCTCAAGATTCCCTATGTCTTCGATCATGTCGCCCATGCCGAACCACATCAAAATGCCGCCGATCATGAATTCAAAGAGCTGCTTGGAATATTTAAGAACGAAGAGCACGCCTGGATCAATCTTTACAGCTTCTATCAATTATCCAAAGCCGGCCCACCCGATTACGCCGACATGGTTGATGTCATCCGGGCAATCATCCAAACACGGCCAGATCATGTCATCTGGGGCAGCAACTGGCCCCACGGCGGCGTGCGCGTGCCCATGCCCAACGATGGAGACTTGTTGGATTTTTTGCTTGCGGCAGCGCCCGATGACGAGACCCGCAAACTTATTCTCGTTGACAATCCAGCCAAACTTTACGGCTGGCCTGTCCCGTTCTGAAGCAGACATCTCTTCGATTTGTCGTTTCCAACGTCTGGTAGATGGCATACATTTTTTTTTTTTTTTTCGGCGCATGGTCACACGCACGCGGGCTTCAATTGGCATGTCGAGTTCATGTCGCAATCGACGGCCGAAGTATCGGCGCTGTCTCGTTCTTGAGTGGCTCAAGATTCCCTATGTCTTCGATCATGTCGCCCATGCCGAACCACAGCAAAATGCAGCTGATCGTGAACTCAACGAGCTGCTTGGAATAATTAAGAACGAAGCGCACGCCTGGATCAATCTTTACAGCTTCTATCAATTATCCAAAGCCGGCCCACCCGATTACGCCGACATGGTTGATGTCATCCGGCAATCATCCAAACACGGCCAGATCATATCATCTGGGGCAGCAACTGGCCCCATGGCGGCGTGCGAGTGCCCATGCCCAACGATGGAGACTTGTTGGATTTTCTGCTCGCGGCGGCGCCGGATGACGAAACACGCAAACATATCCTCGTGGACAATCCAGCCGAACTTTACGGCTGGCCCGCCGACCGGATCTGAAGCAAAAATATCTTTACAAATTGTTTTTCAACCGTCTAACGGGCAAGACACTTCTCGCAGGAGGTTTTTCTCTACGCTAATCGATCAGTTCTTAGCTAGAAACGCCTTCGCCTGCTCGATCTCCGGGCGCGGATCGCCTTTGCCGGCAAGCTCGACCAATCGCGCGAAGTAGCGCTTCGCTTTCGCGGCGTCACCGGACTCGGCCGCCGCTCGCGCCGCGCCATAAATTCCACGAAAGCGATTAGGATCATGTTTTTCCGACGCTTCGAACTCTTTGAGCGCGTCCGCCGGCCGCTTCATTTCCAGCAGCATCTCGCCCAGAGCTCACGCGCAGGCACGAGGCGGCCTGGAGTCACCGCATGCTTCTCACTTTTATCTTCCAAGTCCGCCGCCGAACGCATCAGCGTGAGAGCTTCATCAGAGTTGCCTTTCGCGTAGGCGATCCACGCAGCCGCGCTCAGACGCTGCACCTCCACTTCCGTCGCCCAGTAATCGTTCTTGGCGGTCTTCAATCCATCAACGATACGCGCCTAGTTCCTGCACACTCTTCTCAGCCGCGGCAGCGTCACCGCTGCGAGCCGCACCGACGGCGCGGCAAATTGCGTCATTGCATCGGTATGCGGAACCTTGCTTGAGCGCAGTTCAAGCTGTGCCGCTTCCTTCCACATGCCGCGCTCGATTGCAATTCGCGCTGGCATCGCCGCCAGCGCATAAGCAGTAGTTGGGTTATTGGGGTTGATGTTCGCAACGCGACGAGCGTCTTGCAGCGCCTGGTTCGCATCATTGTCGCGCGCCAACTGCATGTAGGCGTACACCATGTAGTCCGTCGCATGGAGCCCGCCGCCGCTCCTTTTCCGCCCTGGATACCTCGGCCGAGCGCCTGTTAGTGGCCACCGAGGCCTCCCACGCGCCGACGCGAGTGAAGATATGCGAAGGCATATGCAGCGCGTGGGCGCCGACGCGCAATTCGGCATAG
Source organism: uncultured delta proteobacterium (assembly GCA_963840855.1). Classification (GTDB taxonomy): domain Bacteria; phylum Desulfobacterota; class Binatia; order UBA9968; family UBA9968; genus DATACQ01. The sequence goes on along the minus strand of CAWJBB010000076.1, from coordinate 35,785 downwards.
CGTCTTGCCGCGATCAAACCTTTCTCAGCGATCGGCGAGTAGTCGTAACTGTGAATCAGATAGTGCGCCACACCGAGATGATCAGGATGCTTTTTGAACTGGATCTCAAGAATCTCGGCAGCTTTTAAGGTATCGGAAAAAGTTTTGTCAGTCGGCGATTGCGTCGCGGTGAGATAGATTGCGTAAAGATTGCGCCTCGTCATCCTTAGGAAAGCGTTTCGCCACACCTCGAACGCATCGGCAAGCGACTTCATGCGCGAGCCATGGCGATCGTTGAACCAGTCGTAATATTCCGCGATCGCCTCGATGTAGAAACGCTCCCGTTCGGTCTTAGCCCCGTCAAGCGCCCGCGCTGTATCGCTTCTCGCGCCTTTTGCGCATCTTTCTGCAGTCGCGGCGCCAGCGAAAGTGTTGCCGATCAGAATCGCTGGCGATGCCCCATGGCGATAGCGCAACTGGGATCGCGCTCCAGCACGTCGCGGAAAGCCTTTTCACCTTGCTGAAACCAGAACGAGTGCAGCATCGCCACCGCTCGATCAAATTGAGCCTGCACCTTGGCATCACAAGAGTCGGAAACGAAACTTTGCCGAGCTGTTCCGACGGCTTTTGTGCGCCAGTGAAATACTCGACAGCAGCAGGCACACAGTTACAAAGACGACTTTCGTTTTCATGAGCCGTATCATATTGCCCTCCCTACTGGCAAGTAAAGTGAGTTACTTATCTGGTTTGATTAGATTCTCCAACGACGAACATGCAGCGATTAGTCTTCCAGGAACCCGTAGAGGAACCTATATCACGCCGTTGATGAGCGTCAACCGCTACCAGTTAAAGAAACTTGACAGCCAGCCCGCGATCATGATCTATCGGAAACCGTTCGATCCAATGAGAAGTGCCGTGAAGAGATCCAGCGCCAAACGGCATCGAGGCCAAAAAGCTCGCGCTGGAAAAAATGTTCGACAACTCGCCGCCGCAAGAAATTCAAAAAGAAATGACGAAATAAGGACATCGCATGAAACTCGGACTGTTCGACCACATGCAGAAACACGATAACCCGGCGCGCTCGTACGTGGACCTCTACAAGAGTCATCTGGAAGTACTGGAGTTTGCCGACCAGGCGGGCATGGATTTTTATTTCGTCGCCGAACACCACTTCGACATGGGCTTCTCCGAGTGTCCGAGTCCCGGCAGTTTTCTCGGCGCGGCCTCGCAACGCACCAAACAAATTCGCATCGGTCCTCTGGTTTACGTGTTGCCGCTCTGGAATCCGATTCGCGTCGCGGAGGAAGTCGCGCTGTTGGACAACTTGACCGAGGGGCGTTTGGAATGTGGCTTCGGCGCCGGCATCGGCCCCTTTACCTTTACTGCTTACGGCGTGCCCTGGGATGACAAGCGGCAAATGACGCTGGAAGCGCTGCGCATCATCCGCGGCATCTGGGCGAATCCATCGTATAGCTATGAAGGCCGATTTTTTAAATGCAACAACGCCGAGCTGAGCATACCACTCGTGCAAAAGCCCCACCCGCCGCTCTGGATGCCGACCCGCAGCAAAGATTCCATCGAGGAAGCCGCCGCAACGGGTATCAGCACGGTTCAGTGGGTTCCTTCAGGCATGAAAGCAACGAGAACCGCCTTCGACCAATACCGCGAGGCCTATCAAAGAAACAGACCCTCGGGACCGAAACCGCACATGGGACTCATGCGGGAAATCTACGTAGCGGCGACGGACAAGCAGGCGCGGGACGAGGGCGAAGGTCACTGGATCAATTTTTGGGAACGGCGCGGCGGGCGCCGAACCTACGGCGGTCACGGCGAAGGCGGCGCTGTCACGCTTCTGGACGGCGCACGGAAACAGGAGTTGATGGACATGGAGCGATCGATTGCCGAGGGATCGTTCATCTGCGGATCGCCGGAAACCGTCGTGCGGCAGATTCAAAAGATCGCGACGGACGCCGGCGCGGATACTTTTCTCGGCGAATTCACCTTCGGCATGATGGAGCAGCGCCAGGCGATGAACTCGCTCAGGCTATTCGCCGAACAAGTCATGCCCGAGCTAAGAAAGTTCGAAGTCGACGCACTAAATTTTCCAAAAGCTGGCGGATCAGACCCAAGCTAATCGCGGTCCCTGGATCATAAACTCTTAACCCCTGTGTGGATGATGTGACCGCCGACGCAGTCAGCTTGCGGCCCAAAACCGCGAAAGCGCGTGGCGTTAAAGATACCGGAACAGCCGTCCATAGCCGCTGACCTCCGCCTTGACGCCGGCCAGCCGAAGTCCGGCCCAAGCCATCGCCTGCATGCTCGTGACCACCGGCACTTCAAGATCCTGTTCGAGAGGCTGGATCACCGCCACGCTAGGCATTAGCGCCCCGGTGATCCAGATCCCGTCGGCGCCGGCGGTGGCGCGAAAAAGAGCCTTGGCTGCGTGGTAGGGCACAGACAAAGGAACCGTGGATACGTCGTAGTGGCGGGCTATCTCCTCGGCGTCGGGCGGCCTTATGGAATGGGCCGCCAGCACTTGAATACCCGCTTTCGAAACGTAGCGGATCAATTTTTCGTGCATTGCATCGTCGAACGGTGTGATCATCACGACCCGCCGCATGCCTAAGAATTGCATCGCCTCGATACATGCACCGATATCGGTGGCAAAAGGAATTTTCGTAAGCTTAGCCACCTGCGCTGCAAGCTGGGTGTGATAATCCCAGCCCTGAGTTACGGTCAGCGGCACCCCCGCCTGCACCATGGCATCGACTTTGCGGCTCACCATCTCGGCCACGGCTGCTTCCATCCGGCCGAGCGCGCCGGAGTACTGTTCCTGCGTCAGACCCATGACCCGTAGCGATGTCATACAGACCGTGACACCTTCCGGAGCGATCAAATAGAATTCATAGGCGTTATTCTCGTGACCTGGGCTGGGAGTAATTAAGCCAACCCGCGCCCGCCAACCGTAGGGCGCATCTAGAGACGCTTTCAATGGCATACGATGTTTTCCTCCGTCTATGGTTTTAGAGCAAAAACAATTTAGGTCTTCGAACCATGGGTTTGCTGCGCAGCGCCCGCGGTCTGAATATTTCCTACGCTCACGTCGTAAATCAAGCCGTCGATACGTCAGCGAATCATTCTGAACGACTTGATCGCTTTGAACTTTTTGAAAGCTGGCCTCCAGAGCGGCCTGCCATTGTTACTCACTCAAAAGTTTTTTCATCCGCTCGACGATGTCGCGTGGCTGCGAAACGGCTTGCTTGGCCAAGGCTTCGAGTTGCTCGCCGTAATCCGGATCGGTCTCAAGCTTTCTTGCTTTGACTTCGGCGAGAAACGCCGGATCGCTCATGGTTTTGCGGAATGCCTCGCGGAGAATTTTTAGCCGGTCGGGGAGAATGCCTGGGGGAGTGATAAACGGCCTGCCGAGATCGCCGGAAGCCAATAGAGCGATTGCCAAGCTGCGCGTGCTTTCCGGCGTTTTATATTCGGTCATCAGCTCGTGAATCGTTGGGACATTGGGCATTTTTTCGTCGCGCTTGCGGCCGGTCTGCAGCAAAATACGCACCAGGTTGTTCTTGCGCCAGGTAGTAAAAGGTTCGCGCGCGAAAAAGGTCGGGATGCTCAAAGCTCGGCAAACCACCTCCCCTCTCTCGAATGCCAAATCCTGTTCCGCGCCGCCTTGATAGCCCATGACGATGGTGAATTTCGCGCCCACGGCTTCTTCGAGCAGCTTGGGAATAAAGTGACCGCTCGTGCCAGTGCTCGTGGCCGAACATTTAGGAGCATCCTTTGCCTTGCGCACGTCGTCAATGGATCTTGTAAGGCGTGTTACTGTTCATGTAGAGGAGCCACGGCGTGTTTTCCGTGGAGCCGACCCAGCCGAATTTTGCCCAATCGAACTGAACTTCCTTCTTGCCGACGAGTTGGTCGAGATAGAGCGACGGACCGATCGAAGCCATAGTCAGCCCGTCGGGCTTGCTAACGTTGTAAAGCTGGTTAGCGGCGATCATCGATCCGGCCCCGGGCATATTTTGCACGATCATGTTAGGATTTCCGGGAATATGTTTGCCCAGATGCCCGGCCAAGAGCCGCGCCCAAATATCGTAGCCATCGCCAGCTAGATAGCCCACGATGATGGTAATCGTTTTGCCTTGATAGAACGGCGTCTGCGCATGAGCGTCAACGAACCAAGCCAAGATAATCGTCAAACTCAAAGACAATTTTCTCATTGCATACCTTCTTATAACGTCTCGTCTCGGGTTTGGAGTCTCATGTTAACGCAAGACGCGAGACTCTGGACTCTAGACCGCAAGCATTTACGCTAGAGTCTGAAGAACCTCCTCGCGTTTTCCGCCAAGATCGCTTGCCGGTCTTCCACGCTCAAATCGTTACGCTCCGCGACTTCTTCGATTTCATGCATGGCCGCCGGCAGATCAACTTCATGAGGATAGTCCGACGCATAGGCGAAGCACTTCACGCCCACACGCTGCGCCAGGTAGCCAATCGAATGCTCGCTACCTTCGCATCCGAGCAGGATGCGACCGCTTTTCAAATAATCGCGCAACCGGTTGCCGGGTTGGTCCGCGGGGTCGAAATAGTTCTCATCGCGCTCGGCGCGGTCGAGCAGCGAGGCGAGCCAGCCGACGCCGCCTTCCATAAAGGCGACGCGCAGATTGGGAAATCGGTCCAGCACACCGTGGTAGACAAAACCGACGATGCCCACCATCAGGGGAATGGGGTGGTGCAGTATATGAGATCCGGTAAAATTGGTGAACGTCTCCAAGCCGGCCCCTTGGCAATTCGCCCCGCCATGTAAGGCAACCGGCACGTCGAGTTTTTCGGCTTCTTCATATATCGGCCAGTAGTTTTCATGGGCCAAGTGCAGCGGCAAGCCACAGGACGGCAGCATCGCGCCGGGCAAGCCCAAATCCTGCACCGCGCGGCGCAGCTCAGCCACCGCGGCGGCACATCCTGCATAGGAATGAGCGCCATCGGCCGCAGCCGGTCGCTGACCTTGGCGAAACGGTTGTAGACGTAATCGTTGTAAGCGCGGCAAATCTCGACCGCATATTTGGGAATCTGAATGAAGCCCACTGAAAGCCCTTCCGAGGTGAACAGCACCGTGCGCTCAACCTTGGCGCGGTCGAGAAAGGCGACCCAGTCTTCGCCCGATCCAGGCCGGTATTCGCTGGCAGTGACGCGCTTTCTCGTCTTGGCGTTCTCATCGTGGAGCGCGAAATGCATGCCGTCGAGGGACGGAAACACCCCCTGGCGATTGCGCGATGGTTTGAGCGCGTGGTCTTGAATCCGTTTGCTCATGAACTCCGCCATCTCCGGCACCGACTCGACGATATGGCCATCGCAATCCACCACGGAATAATTTTCGTAAGGCATGCACTTCTCCCTATGCCAAACCGTCAATTTGCGAAAGCATCTTAGATCGCCCCGCCTTCGGGCGCCAAGAGCGAGGCGGGGGGTTGGAGTATTGGAGGACTGGAGCGTTGGAGAGATGGGTTTCCCAATACTCCAGCGCTCCATCACTCCAATTCTAGATTGCAGCTTATAAGCCAAGCGCGAGTGCCAATGCCGCACTCGCGCCTGGTTGTGATCAAACTACTCTTTTTTCGCGGGCGCCGGCTTCTTGCCGATTGCCGCGAGCAGCTCGCTGTAAGGAACGATTCTGCCGTGAATCGGCAGGATCCGATCGACGTCGATGTTCAAGCGCCGGACGTTGGCCTCGAGGTTGACCGAGAACGGATTCGGCACTTTGGGTGGTTCCGCGCCCGCCGGGCCTGGAGTGAAGACATCGGCTTCGATGAGAATTTTTTCTTTGCGCAGATACGCCATGATGATCCCATCGTGATGGGCGTTGCCGCCGACCTGGTAGAGCTCCACCGAACGCGTACCGTCGGTCAACACCATGTTGTCGCCCATGGCTTGGAAGACCGGCTTCTTTTTCGACTTCGCTAGACGGTCAGGAGCCAGATTCCAAGAATTTGCCGCGGCACGCTCGAAGTATGGCCGGTTCAATTCGTGCGTCACGATCGTGATACCCTCGGCGGCGTACGTGCGGATTCCGGCAGCATGGTCAAAGTGATGGTGCGTGTTGACCAGATACCTGATCGGCTTATTCGGCACCAGTTTTTTCACTTCCGCCATCACGGCAATGGAGCGCTGCTCGCCATGCGGCGCTTCGACGACGATGAGATAATCCTTCATCTCGATAAGCACGCTGTAGGCCGAAATGCCCGTGATGTACCAAACCCCATCCGCCGCCTTCTCAGATTTCACTGGCACCGGGTCGCTACGAACATGGGCTGGAACCTCGATATCCACCGGCGGATTCGCTCTGACGGCGGTAACCGTCACATCCAAAGTCGGCTTGTCGTCCTGATATTGAATAATCTTGGTCGGGAACTTGACGCCGGCGAAATCACGATAAGGTCCATAGTAAGTCACAACCTTAATATCGCCGACGACCGGATGGCCGTACCAAGATTCAACACGCTCGATGGCGTTTTGGTCGTTGGCGTAAGCAACTACCTTGTGTTTGCCCCTGTCGGTAAATGAAATCACCGTCATCTGCCGCCCTTCAATCGTCTTCTTCGTGACGCCGGCATTGTTGGCAAACGCCGCGCGAAGTATGCCATGAGGCGAGATCACTATCTGATGGGCCCGGTCCGTTGACCTCCCATAACCTCGGCACCGTATCTTTGCCCGCCACGTTCCAGGCATGATCGCCGCTAACTACATTGACGATTTGTTGCTCCGGTCCCACCGTCTGGGTCTCAGCTGCCATGCGCACCCAGTCATCGCGCATCGCACCGGCCGTGAAATCATAGACCCGCGTCAAACTCTTCACGAACTGCCGCGGCCAAGCCGCGGCAGGGCTGGTGCTCTGGCCGAGCGAAAAGAATGTGCCGTTGGCGGTGAACTGAAACGTCTTGGTCGTCGAAACATCCAGCGCGTCGGCGATCTGCTGGAGCTCGGTTTCCTGCGCCTCTACCTTAAAACCTACGAGCGCGAAAAGCGCGAACGCAATAACAAGCTTCTTCAACATACCCTGGCTCCTTTTGTTGAGTTAAGCCGGAAATAGAACTCGGCTCTCTAAATCGGCGTGAATATCGCACTAGGATGTTGCTGTCAAACAAAGGGCGAGCACCGTCTTGGCGGCCCTCGCGCTTTGCTCGTTGAAACTTAGTTCTTTGCCGGCGCCGGCTTCTTGCCAATGGCCGCTAGGAGTTCGCTGTAGGGAACCATTCTACCGTGCAAGGGCAGAATTCTATCTACATCGATGTTCAAGCGCCGCACTTGAGCTTCAAGATTGACCGAAAAAGGATTGGGCACCTTCGGCGGCTCAGCACCCACTGGGCCCGGCGTATAAGCGTCCGCCTCGATGAGAATCTTTTCTTTTCGCAGGTACGCCATGACCAATCCCTGGTGATGGGGATTGCCAGCGATTTGGTACAGTTCAACCGACCGCGCACCGTCGGTCAACACCATATTGTCGCCCATGGCTTGGAAGACAGGCTTTTTGCCGGATTTCGCCAGGCGGTCGGGGCTAAAGTTGCGCGTATTCGCCGCCGCGCGCTCGAAAAAGGCCCGGTTGATTTCATGGGTAACGATGGTTGCGCCCTCCAGCGCGAAAGCGCGCACTCCGCTGGAGTGGTCGAAATGATGATGGGTGTTGACCAGGTAGCGGATCGGTTTACCCGGTACGGTCTTTTTCACTTCGGCGATAACCGCTGCGGAGCGTTCATCGCCCTGCGGCCCTTCAATGACGATGAGGTAATCTTTCATTTCGACCAGCACGCTGTGATGCGAGCCACCGGTAATGTACCAGACGCCATCCGCCGCTTTCTCGACTTTCACCGGCGTGGGATTGGTACGCACGTTTTCCGGGGTTTGAATATTGACTGGCAGGTTTACGCGGACCGCGGTGATGTCTAAATCCAACACCGGGTTTCCATCTTGGTACTGAACGATCTTAGAGGGAAACTTGATACCCGCGAAATCACGGTAGCCGCCGAAGCGCGTATCCACCTTGGTATCGCCGACCACGGGATTGCCATACCAGGACTCGATCCTTTCGATGACGTTCTCATCGTTCACGTAGGCGTCGGCCTTCATCTTGCCCTTGATTGTGAACGAGATTACGTTCATTTTCCGACCGTCCACGGTTTGGGACTTCGTGGCGGCTTCGTTCGCCAAGGCCGCACGGACGAATCCCTGCGGCGTCACCCAGATTTGGTGCTGCCGGTTGGTGGCCTCCCAGAACCTCGGCGCCATATCTTTTCCCGCTTCGTTCCACGCGTAGTCTCCGTGGACAAGCTGAATCTGGCGCTGCTCTCCGACGATCGGTTGCCCCGCGCCGCCGCCCCGTGGCGGGTCTTCGCCCTGGGTGCGCACCACCTCGTCGCGCATGGCCGCGCTGTTGAAGTCGATATCGCGGGTGAGACTTTTCAAATAAAACCTGGGCAGCGGGCCGGTGGGTGTCGCGTGCTGCCCGAACTCGAACATCATGCCATTGCCCGTAAACTGCAGCGTCTTGATCTCGCCGACGTTGATGCCGTCGCCTACTCGCTGCAAAACCGTGTCCGCCTGCGCGCCTCCCGTCGCGACCACGAAGAATGCAAGTACCAACGCAAACCTCTTGAGCATAGATAACCCCCTGGTTGGTAATTGATACTTCACGTTGCGGTGGAGAGTACCTGATGACCTTTATCGGTGTCAATGACGAGAAGAACGTTGAGGGCAATTATAATAACGCCGGCCATCGGCAGACAATGGCCTATGTGGATACTTCAGCCGCGCTGCTAAACCTGGAACCGGCCGATCCAAACGACGAAAGCCTCAAGAAATTTTCTTATATACTGGCGCGTGCTTTCATCGATCAATTTGCCCGTTTCGTCAAACAGCTGCGCCGCGGAGGGAATCTTGATCTCCGGCTGCGACATGACATAGGTGTCGGTGAAAACGAAGCTCTGCCGCAGCGCATGCTGCGCGCGAATGGTGCCACCAAGCCCCGGCGAACAGCCCATGATCGCCGCAGGTTTGCGGTTAAGAACTGACTTTCCGGCGGGCCTCGACGCCCAATCGATGGCGTTCTTGAGCACACCCGGCACGCCGTAATTGTATTCCGGCGTGGCGATCAGCAGCGCGTCGGCGCCGCCGATGAATGCCTTCATGTCGGCCACCGGCTCGGGATCGCCTTTGGCAAAGACATCGTCGTTATACGCCGGGATATCGCCAAGCCGATCGAAGATGGCGATTTCCATCACCGCCGGCGCCGATTCCACTGCCGCGCGCAGCAGTCCCTTGTTCAATGAACCCGCTCTCAGACTTCCGGCAATTCCCGCTACCCGAATACTCATTCATCCTCCTGCGATAAATGGGTCGTCACTTTATACGGTGGGCTCGGCAGGAAGGTCAAGTAGCGGGGGCGAGGATTGCAGTGCGCGTCTACTTTCGCGCGCTGTCGCCCCACGTGATGATTCTTTTCTATTGAAGGAAAATCTTTCTTTCCCTGGGCCGCACAAATACCTCATCGTCTCGCTTCAAACCAAGAGACAGGTATTTTCCATGCGATAACTCCACCTGCACCGGGTCTCCCCAGTCAGTAACCAGATCGACCTTGACCAGAGGACCGGCGGCGTTGATATGGGTCACCTTGGCGTGGAAGTTGTCGCCGCCGTTGCGTTGATGTTCGATTTCCAATAGGTGCGGGCGGACAAACACCAGAGCAGATTTGGCATCCGGCGTGCTTTCAGCCGGCAAGTCGATGGGCATTTCCCCGAGATAAACTTTTCCCTCTTCGACGCGGCTGTGAAAAAGATTGACGTTGCCGAGAAAGTTGTAAACGAACGCATTGGCCGGGTGATGATAGACTTCCTCCGGCGTGCCCACCTGCTCGACCCGGCCTTCGTTCATCAAGACCACGCGGTCGGCGACCTCCAAGGCTTCCTCCTGATCGTGCGTGACAAAGACGCTGGTGATTTTCAACTCATCGTGAAAGCGCCTGAGCCACTGGCGCAGCTCTTTTCGAACCTTGGCGTCGAGGGACCCGAAGGGCTCGTCCAGGAGCAGCACGCTGGGCTCCACCGCGAGAGCGCGCGCCAACGCGATTCGCTGCCGCTGACCGCCCGAAAGTTGGGACGGCAAGCGGTCGCCGAGCCAATCCAACTGCACGAGCTTCAAGAGCTCATTCACTTTTTCTTTGATTACTTTCTCGGACGGCCGCACGCGGCGCGGGCGGACCCTGAGTCCGAAGGCGACGTTCTCGAAGATCGTCATATGGCGGAATAAGGCATAGTGTTGAAATACAAATCCGACTCTGCGGTCGCGGACGCTGAACGCCGTTGTATCTTCGTTGTGGATAAGAATCGCGCCATCGCGGCCATCGGGAACCTCGATCCCGGCGATCATTCGGAGGAGCGTGGTTTTCCCGGAGCCGGACGGCCCGAGGAGCGCCACCAACTCTCCGGTTTCGACCTTGAAACTCACGTCCTTCAGCGCCGCGAAGTTGCCAAAACTTTTTCTGATGGCGCGTATCTCGATGCTCATGCTATCCCTCCACCCATGCTCGCTCTGGAACTTCTCGTACTTCGATCTGCGACTTCCGATCGATCCACGCTTTGAGCGCGATCGTCACCAGCGTCAGAATGGTAAGTAACGACGCCATGGCAAAAGCCGCCGCGGAGTTGTATTCGTTGTAGAGGATCTCGGCGTGGAGCGGGATGGTATTGGTGGCTCCGCGGATATGGCCGGAAACCACGGAAACCGCCCCGAACTCTCCCATCGCCCGCGCGTTGCACAGAATCACGCCGTACAGGAGACCCCATTTGACATTAGGCAGAGTCACGCGCCAGAACGTCTGCCAGCCCCCGGCGCCCAAAGTTTGCGCCGCTTCCTCTTCTTCACTTCCCTGCGACTGCATCAACGGGATCAGCTCGCGCGCGACAAACGGAAAGGTAACGAAGATAGTCGCCAGGACGATTCCGGGCACGGCGAAAATGATCTTGATTTCGTGTTCGGCAAGCCACGGCCCGAGCCAGCCTTGAAGACCGAACAACAACACAAAAACAAGTCCCGAGATGACCGGCGAGACGGAGAAGGGCAGATCGATCAATGTAATGAGAAAACTCTTGCCGGGGAACTGAAATTTTGCGATGGCCCAGGCCGCGGAAACGCCAAAAATCAAATTGAGCGGTACCGCGATGACCGCCGCGGTCAACGTCAATCGGATCGCGGCTGTAGCATCCGGTTCGCGGATGGACTCCAGATAGACTTCGACGCCTTTCTTGAAAGCTTCGCTGAACACAACGATCAACGGCAAGAGCAGGAAAAGCCCCAAGAACAGAAGCGCCACGGTAATCAGGATGGCGCGAACCCAGCGCGGCTCGCTCATGCCTGTGGCCCCCTCCGGGTATTTCCATTGCTTGCGCTATTGAGTGCCATGCGGTTTATGCGTATCTCGTTCGGCTCCACCACTGGAGCAGGTTGATGAAAAGCAGCAAGACGAAGGACATCGTCAGCGTAGCCACCGCCAGCGCCGTAGCCCCGCTGTAATCGTACTGCGCGAGCTTGGTGATGATCAGGAGCGGCGTGATCTCGGTTTTCATTGGCATGTTGCCCGAGATAAAGACCACTGAGCCGTATTCACCGACCGCCCGCGCAAAAGCCAGCGCAAAGCCGGTCAATAACGCCGGCAATAGTTCGGGAAATATGACTCTCCTCAAGGATTGCCAGCGCCCCGCGCCCAACGTCGCCGCGGCCTCCTCGATTTCCGGATCCAATTCTTGCAGCACCGGCTGGACCGTGCGGACAACGAACGGCAAGCCGATGAACGTCAGGGCCACTACCACACCCAGCCAGGTAAAAGCGACCTTGATGCCCAGCGGCTCGAGCCAACTCCCAACCCAGCCGTTGCCCGCGAACATGGCGGTCAGCGTAATGCCGGCCACCGCCGTCGGCAGGGCAAACGGCAGATCTATCAGCGCGTCCACGATGCGTTTGCCGGGAAACTCGTAACGCACCAGCACCCAGGCCGCCAGCAAGCCCAGCACGCTATTGATACTGGCCGCGATCAACGAGGCGCCGATGCTCAAACGATACGATGCCAAGGCACGCGCCCCCGTAACCGTTTCCCAGAATTCCGTCCAGCCCATGGCAAACGTCTTCAAGAAAGCTGCGCCCAGCGGCAGCAGCACGATCAGGCTCAGATAGAAAATGGTGAAGCCCATCGTCAGGCCAAATCCCGGAAGAATGCTGTGCTGGCGGATAGTTCGAATCATGGCGGGGTTTCTAATCGAGCTATTTCTGCTGATAGATTTGATCGAAGACGGCACCATCGGCAAAATGCTGCTTGTGAGCCTTCGTCCAGCCGCCGAAGACTTCATCGATCGTAAAGAGTTTCACCTGGGCGAAGTTCTTCGCGTACTTCTTACCGGTCTCCAACAGCCGCGGCCGGTAGTAGTGCTTAGCCACAATCTCCTGCCCTTCGGGTGAATACAAATATTCCAGGTAAGCCTGCGCTATGGCGCGGGTCTTGCGCTTATCCACGACCTTGTCGACCACCGCCACAGTCGGTTCGGCCAAAATGCTTATCGATGGCACGACGATCTCTAACTTGTCTTTGCCCAGCTCGTTGACCGCGAGAAAGGCCTCGTTCTCCCACGAGATGAACGCGTCGCCAATGCCGCGCTCTACAAAAGTAGTTGTCGAGCCGCGGGCCCCCGAGTCGAGCACGGGAACGTTTTTGTATATCGCCGTGACGAACTCCATCGCTTTCGACTCGTTCTTTTTCGTTCTGGCCAACTCGTAGCCCCACGCCGCGAGGTAATTCCAGCGGGCGCCGCCGGAGGTCTTAGGGTTCGGCGTGATGACGGAAATGCCCGCCTTTACCAGATCGGACCAATCTCGAATGCCCTTGGGGTTCCCTTTGCGCACCAGGAATACAATAGCCGATGTGTATGGCGCGCTGTTCCACGGCAGGCGCTTTTGCCAGTCGGCAGAAAGAAGCCCTTTGTTCGCAATCGCGTCGACATCGCCAGCCAGAGCCAACGTCACCACGTCCGCTTCAAGGCCGTCGATCACTGCCCGTGCCTGGGAGCCGGAGCCGCCGTGGGCTTGCTTGAACGAAATCGATTCGCCCGTCTTGGCCTGCCAGTGTTTGATAAAGGCTGGATTGAATTCCTTATAAAGTTCCCGCGTGGGATCGTAGGAAACGTTGAGCAGCGTCTTTTGCGCGTAGATCTCACCTGCCAACAAGAGGCTGAGCCCTGTTAGTAGCAAACTCAATTGTTTAGAAGTCACTTTAGTTCCCCTATTTTCCACAAGATTCCATCCCCAGCTTTCAACTCTCGAATGACGTCGCCATTAAACAAGCGGCTGCCGAACAATCCGATGTCCAAGGCTCCGGCACCCGTGCGTAACTCTTCGGCATAAAGATCCGCCGAAACCGCGTTCACGAGCCTCGCAAATGAAACCGATTCGGTTTCTCTGAGCGTGGATATCAGCCGCTGTTCGATCGGCGTAGCCGGCGCGCGGCGCGGAGAATCGATCAGCCGCACAACCGCCGCGTCCGTTTTTGCGCTAACCGGACCCTCGGTATCGGTCTGGCTCGACAAGCCCTGAAGCAGTCTTCCCATTTTCCATCCGGGTCGTTGCAGTTGAGTCATCTTCGAACCCTCTACAGCACGGTTCAAAACGTCTACGTTAGCTAAATTGCGAGTGATTCCATTAACTCTATTGAATTACTAGATATTAAATTAACGCAGCTCTGTCAAGCACCCGGCAGCAAGAAAATTGCCACTAAATTTTGCTCTTGTTTCTCAAGAACTTGCGCGACTGGGGATGGCTCAGGAAAGATTCAATGGTAATGCCCGACAGCAACTCGTAGGTTTTGTCGCGCACGTCGATGAAAACTTTCTTGAGGCGGCAGGTTTTCTCGTCGGGACAATCGTCGCATTGTTCGTAAAACTTCTGCGACACGCATGGCACCAGCGCAATGGCGCCGTCGAATAACCGGTAAATCTCCGCCAGGCTGATCTGGCTCGGATCCTGGACCAGTCGGTAGCCCCCCTTTGCGCCCTGCTTGCTGCGCACGTATCCCGCGTGTTTTAGATCGAGAAGAATCAATTCGAGAAATTTTTTTGGTATATGCTCCGACTTGGCAATATCGTCAATAAAGAGGCTGCCGCCGCCATAATCTTTTGCCAGGCAGATCAGTGCTTTGAGCGCGTATTTACATTTTTTCGACATCATAATTGGAGTTCAAAGTTCAACGTCCGGAGTGTGGAGCTCCGGAGAGTCGCAGCTTCCTGATATCCGGTGCCAGCACCAAATCCCAGCCATCTCCGGCGACTAATGCAGATAGCCGCTGCCTCCGCCTGCCGCTTCCGCGAGGGCCAGGTTATGGCGCGCGCCGTGCAAATGCGGATGAATCTCCAACGCCCGGCGGAAACAAATCGCGGCTTCACGATACTGTCCCAGCGACAGATGGCAAAGTCCCTGACCGGACGCCGCGCCAAAATGGTTTGGGTTACGCACCAAAGTCGCTTGGCAATCGGCGATCGACCCGTGAAAGTTATCGCGCATGTAGCGGACCGTCGCTCGCTTATTCCAGCCCTCGGCAAACTCCGGCGCCGCGTCAATGACGGTTGCGAAGAATGACTCGGCGTCTTCCAGCCGGCGATTTTGCATGGCATCGACACCGGCGCGAAAAATTCTGTCGATTTCAGAATTCGCCGAACGGCACCAAGTGCGCCAGAGAATCGCCTCGGCGGTGGCGGCTAGCTCAACATCGTCGCCTTTCAGCGCCTCGAGCGCTTCCTTTTCAGTCGTGGGGTACATGAATCACATCGAACAAATACCAGTTCGAGGTTCAAGGTTCAAAGTTCAAGGTTTTCCGAACGTGGCTCGCGCTTCTCCGGCGATTGAGCATTTTGCCGCAAACGTTGCGTCCACCACCGCATGCATTGGTCGAATCCGAAGGCGCGGACTTTGAACCTTGAACATTGAACTTTGAACGGCCAGAGGCCTATGCAAGCCCTCTCATCCACGCCGCCGCTTTGCTCACTATTTCATCCAACACTTGGTCGTCCGAACGTCCCGAGCTTTTGAGCATGTGAAACGAATGATCGCCGCCTTCGACGACAAACAGCTCGGCTTTTTTGCCGAGGCCCTTGCATACCGGCTCGAGCAGGCGCAAATCGGCCAAGCTGTCCCGCGAGCCCTGGAGAAAAAGCATGGGCGCTCTTACGTTAAACAAATGTTTACCCCGCTCCGCGCCGGGCCTTCCCGCCGCATGCAGCGGGAAGCCGAAAAAAACCAGCCCGCGGACGCCTTCGAGGAACCCTTTGGCGGCGGCGATGGACGTCATGCGTCCACCCATCGATTTGCCACCGGCAAAGAGCGGCAGATCCGGTCCCTGTTCTCGCGCCGCGGCCAGGGCAGCGCGAACCGTTGTAGTCAGCAACGCTTCACTATCGGGCCTTTTAATTCCCTTCTCCATGTACAGAAACTGGTAGCGCAGCGTGGCGATGCCGAGACCGGCAAATTTGTCGGCCACGTCTTCCATGAAATGGTGGCGCATGCCGGCGCCCGCGCCGTGGGCCAGCGCAAGCAACGCGTTGGCCCCATGCGGCGCGCGCAGTACGCCGGAAACTTTGCCGGCTGTTTCGTTGACGGTGAAGCGAATTGGCTTCGATGCCGCGATTCTCATTGCTTTTGCTTGACGATCAGAGCTTTATCACGCCAGCGCTCCGGCGTTGTTCATTCCAGGCGGAGAGCAAATACCAGATCACCATGAAAAGCACAACACTCCACAGCGCGCTTGCCCATCCGATCATATTCGGCAGAAAGACAGGCATACCCAAATGGCTGATCAGATCCGACCCCACGAGCACTAACCTCGCAAGGGACGCGCCAATCGCGAAGAAGAAAAGCGCCACCCAAAGCTTGATGTGACCTTCACCGGCGCGCCAGATCGACCCGGCGCCGCAACCTTCACCCAGCACCATGCCCAACCCAAAAAGAGTCCCGCCAACAAATGAACCAAACCAGAAGGAAGGAAAAACCCATTCGGAGGCGTCTCTCAAATCTGTGGCCTTCAATATCGAGAAGCCAATCATGCTCAGCGTCAGAGCTAGAGCAGCGGCCCGCGCGTGCAGGCTTTCGCCGCTCAAAAACGGCTCGCGAAAAGCGTTAACGAAGCAGAAGCGCGACCGCTGGAAAACGAAACCGAAAGCGAGTCCGAAAAAAAGAAACGTGGCCAATGGTACATGCCCCAGCTGTCGATAAACGAACGCGGCGCCGATTAGAGCCAGTAGCAGGATAGTTCCTAGCACCGGCTGAACCCGGAAAGCAGTTGAACCAACGGCTGGCCGCGTCGGCGTCTCGCAGGGAGAGAGGAACCCCGTTTGACCCGTGTCGAGTAGTTTGATCCGTTCACGAATGATGTAACGCGTTCCGAAATAAGCCCCGACGGAGAGCCCAGCCATCATGGAGAGGCCGCTCGCCGACAGGGCCGATAGCGCGCTAAAGAAGCCGCCGATATTGCAGCCGAAGGAAAGCATAGCTCCGCAACCCATGAGCAAACCGCCGAACGTGGCTTTGAGAAGTTCCTTTGGCGGCGCAGTTCGAATGCCAAATTCCCGGCTCAACAACGCGGCCACCAGGCCACCGAGCATCACACCGAGATTCAGCAATGAACCGGAGTAAAGCAGCGGCGGCAGGAGATCGGGTTGATTAATCACGCCCATGACTTGCAGCAACGCATCTCCCCAGTTGCGCAGGCCGTCGGACGCCGTCCACGGCCGGTCGAAGGCGAAAAGGAAAACATTGAGGGCGGCGATAACCAACGCCGATGGAATAACGGGCCAAGGTTGCCCAAAGATTCTCGCTTGCTGATCGCTGAGAAAACCGCCGAACGTCATCGGTCTGGAGACCATGATTGAAGCCGGAATCGGTGCAGTGGCGGGAATGATAGCGCGGGCCTCTAAGCGAACTTGATCTCCTCGCTGCCCTCGTAACTCTTCCCCGTCGTATCCGAAAACGTGATCGTCAGCTTCCCCGGTTTGTCAACTTTAAGCGGAAACGTAAAGGACGGATTCTGGCTGATCGCCTGGGTAGTTTCCGCGCGCATGATTTCCTTGCCGTTGAAGGCGACGGCCAGCGAATGAATGAAATGGTAGTTCTTACTGATGATCTTTCCCTGCTTGTCCCGCTGGACGATTTCCATCGGATGAATCACCAGCGCGCGCACGCGAACGACGTCGCCCTGCTTGATGCTGGAAGGAATACGAATGCTGACTCTGCCTACTTCCGCCATATCCTCAACCCGTCAAATAACATCCGATCGCCGTTTTAGGGTTAAACGACTTGAACCGCTTGAACGTCTTGAACGATTTGAACTGCCGAGCATATTTAGCCTTGCGGCGGCACATCGCAGCCGCTGATCGTCACCCGCACGTTCTTGCTGGCGGCATAAAGCGTCCCATCGCTCATCTCCGCAATCGCCCGCACGTCGGTGCTTGTCGCCAAACGGACGCTCGTGGAAACAAAAGCCTTGCCCGACTCAGGCGTGAAAGTAAACTTGGCCAGCATGGGGCGGCGGTTTTTGTCTGAGATTATGTAGATGTGGTTAAGGTGCGTCGCGCCACCCAAGGGCAGGTCGCTTTCGATAGTCACGGCGACGTTTCCGCCGTCTTCGGCGATGAGCGGCAGGTCTAACTTGATCTTGCCGGCACCGGGTTGGAGAGTCCGGTTGCCGAACAACCGCTTCATTGTCGCTTCGATCAATTCGTCGGGCAACGGCAGCCCCGTAGCAACGCTTTGCGCGTCGGCTCTCGCGGTGAAGAGAATATCCTTCGCGGTGCCAACGAACGCGAGCACCGCGGTTATCACCCGCAAAAATGTTCTTCTGCCGATACGGACGTCATCTTTGAAAAGTTCAGTGAAATCCATAAACGCTGTCAACAAATCTAATAAATTCGGCGCAGTCAATCAACCCGTCCGTTTTCTTGGTAGAGGATCAGTGTCAAATTTCTCTCAAGCGCATTAATTGCGGCCTTCGTCGCGCAAGTTGACCGCAACCAGGCTTTGCGATCTAATCCGATCTCGTCGGAGCCCTTGCCGATGACAAGCTCCAATCAACGTATTCGTTTCTGCAAAACCGCCGACGGGGTGCGTATCGCCTACGCGACATCGGGGCATGGGCCACCACTCGTCAAAGCCGCCAACTGGCTCACCCATCTAGAGTTCGATTGGAACAGCCCGGTATGGCGCAGCTGGCTCACTGAGCTTTCCCGCGACCACATGTTTATCCGCTACGACGTTCGCGGCTGCGGGCTCTCGGATTGGGATGTTTCAAAACAGTCGTTCGACGCCTGGGTGGGCGATCTGGAAGCCGTGGTGGACGCGGTCGGCGTCAAACGTTTTCCACTCCTCGGAATGTTAGGCGGCGCAGCGGTCGCCATCGCTTACGCCGCGCGCCATCCGGAGCGGGTCAGTCACTTGATCCTGCACGGCGGTTTCGCGCGCGGCCGTTTGAAGCGAAAAACCACGCAGCAGCAGCGCGAACTGGACGAGAGCATGGCCCGGCTCATCGAGCTGGGCTGGGGCAAAGAAAATCCTGCGTTCCGTCAGCTCTTCACCACTCAATTCATCCCCGACGGCACACCCCAGCAGCATCGTTGGTTCAACGAACTGGAACGTATGTCAACCTCGCCGGAAAACGCCGCGCGGATTCTCCGTATTCTCTATCAAGTCGACGTCGCCGCGCTCACCCATAAGATCTCCTGTCCGACGTTGATCTTGCACTCAACCGGGGACGCAAGGGTGCCGTTCGATGAGGGCCGGTTGATGGCCAGTCTGATTCCGGGAGCGAGGTTTGTTCCGCTCGACAGCCGCAATCAAATCTTGCTGGAGCAGGAATCGGCATGGCGACGCTGGCTTGACGAAGTGCGGGCATTCCTGCCGAAAGAGGTCATCGGCGGTCCAGCCTTTGCCGACCTCACGCCACGCGAGCGCGAACTCATGGAACTGATAGCACGCGGCTTGGACAACACCCAAGCCGCCGCGCAACTTTCTCTAAGCGAGAAAACCGTGCGCAATCATATCACCAGCATCTTCGCCAAACTCAAAGTCGAAACTCGCGCCCAAGCCATCGTCCTCGCCCGCGATGCCGGCTTCGGAAAAAACCCCGAGTGACTCACCCTCCGGGACTGTAGTCCCACTTTCCCGCGGTTGACAAAGATATTTTTGCACGATCGGGACGGCAGTCCCATTGCGACTGTGCCGTGAGTCAGCCAAATTGAGCGAGAAAGGATGATCCATGCGAATACACAAGAAATACCTGAGCATGTTTAGTGTCGAATCAACTGCCGAGATGGCAGCGAAAATCTACCAGACGATGACGCACAATCTTGAGGTCGCGCGCCGGCGACTCCGCAAACCGTTAACGTTAGCCGACAAGGTTTTGCTCGGCCATCTCCAGGATTCTGAAAACCAGGAGCTCGAACCAGGCCGAAGTTACTTGTCGCTTCGCCCCGATCGGGTCGTCTTCCAGGACGTGCTGGGTCAAACAGGGATGCTTCAGTTCATGCAAACCGGCCGCGACAAAGTCGCTGTGCCAACGACGATTCACTGCGACCATTTGATCCAGGCGAGGCTTGCCGGAGAAGCCGATCTCCTCGACTCCCTCGAAGAGAACCGGGAGGTTTATGACTTCCTGCGCTCGGCCGCCGCCAAGTACGGGATAGGTTTTTGGCAACCCGGGGCGGGAATCATCCATCAGGTCGTGCTGGAAAATTACGCCTTCCCCGGCGCGTTGATTATTGGCACTGACTCGCACACGCCTAACGCGGGCGGACTTGGGGCATGTGCCGTCGGAGTCGGCGGCGCCGACGCCGTCGAGGTAATCGCCGGCCTGCCGTGGGAACTACTCTATCCGAATCACATCGCGGTTTACCTGACCGGCCGACTGAACGGGTGGACCGCGCCAAAGGATGTGATTCTTTACGTGGCCGGCGAGCTGACCGTCAGCGGCGCCACCAATGCGATCGTGGAGTACATCGGCCCGGGAGCCCGAACCATTAGCGCCACCGGCAAAGCCACAATCTGCAATATGGGAGCGGAGATTGGCGCAACGACTTCGATGTTTCCCGCCGATGAACGCATGGTTTCATATCTAAAGGCGACGGGACGCGGCGCCTTCGTGTCCAGCATTCAAAGGTATCGCCACCTGCTCGCGCCTGACGAGGAAGTCGAGGCCGATCCTGAGAAATTCTACACCCGCGTAATCCGGCTGGATCTGGCCAAACTCGAGCCCCATGTCGTCGGACCACACACGCCTGATCGCGCCCGTCCAATCTCCCAGCTCGCCGGTGAAATCGCCGATCCAAGCAACTTATTCTGCGACGAAATTTCCGCTGCGCTGATTGGCAGTTGCACCAACTCCTCTTACGAAGACATGAGCCGCGCGGCGGATATCACGGAGCAAGCAAAGACCCACGGCGCAAAAGCGGCCGTGCCCTTTTTCGTCACGCCAGGATCCGAGCAGGTTCGAGCCACAATTGAGCGCGATGGTCAGATGCAGTCGCTCAATGACGTCGGCGCCGTGGTCTTAGCCAACGCCTGCGGCCCATGCATCGGTCAATGGCGTCGAGCTCAGGAGATGACGGGCAAGCCTAATACCATCGTAACGTCGTACAACCGCAACTTTCCGCGCCGAAACGACGGCCACCCTTCGACGATGAACTTTATCGCGAGCCCGGAGATCGTCACTGCTTTCGCCTTGGCTGGAAAATTGTCGTTCAATCCGCTGACCGATTCACTCAAGGGCGCCGGCGGCAAGTCCTTCCGGCTAAAGGCTCCCAAGCGAGCACCCGAGGTGCCCAAAAAGCGCTTTGAACGTGGTCGCAGTTTGTATGTCGCTCCTCCTGAAGACAGCATGAACACAAAAGTAGAGATCTCTCCACGCAGTGAAAGGCTGCAAGTTCTGAAGCCTTGGCCGGCGTGGGACGGCAAGGACTTTGTCGATCTGCCGGTTCTCATCAAGACTCGGGGCAAGACTACCACGGACCACATTTCCCCCGCCGGCCCGTGGCTGAGCTTGCGCGGCCACCTGGACAAATTCAGCGACAATCTGTTTATGGGCGCGGCCAACGCTTTCACCGGTGATACCGGCAAAGGGAAGAACGTCGTGACGGGCGAAAAAACACTTGCATTCTCTAAAATCGCTAGGTACTACAGGGCGCAAGGCATCAAATGGGTCGTCATCGGTGACCATAACTACGGGGAAGGCAGCAGCCGCGAACACGCGGCGCTCTCGCCGAGACTACTCGGTGGCGCTGCGATCATCGCCCGCAGCTTCGCGCGCATCCACGAGTCGAACTTGAAAAAACAGGGACTCTTGGCCCTGAAATTTTGCGACCCGGCGGCCTACGAACAGATTCACGAGGATAGCCGTATCAGTCTGGTTGGCTTGGCGGATATGGCCCCCGGTAAGCCGGTTAAGTGTGTTGTGAAGACTCCGAATCGCACAGCCGAAACACTGTGGCTCGATCACTCGTTCAGCGCGGCGCAACTTGAATGGTTTCGCGCGGGTTCGGCACTCAATCTGGTTAGACGCGCTTTTTCGCCAGCTATTCTAGGAAGCTCAGAGCCAAACGAAAGGAACAAGTCATGAATGACATAAGCCGCAGAAAATTTCTCAAAGTTTCAGGGCTCAGCGTCGCCACGCTGGGTATCGGCAACTTTCCCAGCTTCGCCGCCGAAGCCAAGCGCCGCGTGATCGTCATCGGCGGTGGTTGGGGCGGAGCGACGGCGGCGAAGTACATCAGGCTCACCGATCCTTCCATAGAACTGACACTGCTTGAGCCGAACAAGGAATTTGTTTCTTGTCCGTTCAGCAATCTCGTTTTGGCCGGGGTCGAGTCGCTGAAGACTTTGACCATGAATTACAACGGGCTGAAAAAGTACGGCGTCAAAATTCGCCACGAAGCCGCTGCCGCCATCGATGCCGACAAGAGGCGCGTGCGTGTCGGCAAGGACTCCCTCGAATACGACCGCTTGATCGTGTCGCCGGGCATCGATTTTCAGTGGGAACAAGTCGACGGGTTGGTCCAAGCGAAAGATACTGTGCTCCATGCCTGGAAAGCCGGGCCGCAAACCGTCCAGCTTGCCAAGCAAATTCAGTCCATGGCCGATGGCGGCGTGGTGGTCATGACCGTGCCGCCGGTTGCATACCGCTGCCCGCCGGGCCCCTACGAACGCGCCAGCATGATTGCCTGGTATTTGCAGACGAAAAAGCCGAAGGCGAAGCTGATCGTCCTCGATGCCAACAAGGATATCGTGTCGAAAACGGGCCTGTTCAAGGCGGTATTCAAAGACTATCCCAATCTCGACTACCGCCCTGCGCAGAAAGCCGAGAAGATCGACGTGAGTGGAAAGGAAATTACGACCGACGCCGGCGACAAGGTCAAGTACGACGTGATCAATCTCATCCCGCCGCAGCGCGCCGGCGCCATCGCCGTTGAGGCGGACCTCGTCGGCGGAGACAAGCGCTGGTGCGAAGTCGATCACGTCACTTACGAATCGGTGAAACACAAAAACATTCACGTCGTCGGCGACTCCACGATTGGCTTACCGGTGCCGAAGTCCGGCAACGTGGCCAATGCCATGGGCAAGGTCTGCGCCACGGCGGTGGTGAGCCTCCTCAACGGCAAAGAACCGCCGCAAATCCCGCCGGGCAATACCTGCTACAGCTGGGTCAACGACAGGGAAGCCATCGCGGTGGTGAACGCCTACAAGATCGAAAACGGCAAAGTCGTGCAGATCGAACAGAAGCTCACGCCGGGCAAGAGCGTAATCACCGCCCAGAATTCGCTCGTTTGGCGCACCAGTATCTGGAATGACGTCTTGGGTTAGAAAGGATGGATTCATGCTGACTTATCTACTTGTTACACTCGCTCTCATATTTGCGACTTTCGACGCCGCTGCCGGCCCGCTGGACTCTCCAGGCGCGCAGAAGTCCATGGTCTGCAGCGCCTGCCACGGGTTCGCGGGCAACAGTCCGGGGAATACCATACCGATCATCGCGGGCATGCCGCCCAGCTATTTCAAGAAGGCGATCAAAGACTACGCCGAGGGGAAACGGCCGTCACCGGAAATGGAGCCGTACTCGAAATACGTGCTGCAAGTTGGTCTCGATGAGGTCGCTGATTATTTCGCCGTGCAACAGAAGCAACCGCCCAGGACTAAGCCGGACCCCGACGCCGTCAAGCGCGGCGCGGCGCTCGCCGCACAGTGCGCGGCTTGCCATGGGTCGAAGGGCGAAGGCGATGCCTTTCGCGCCGTCCCGGCGATTCAAGGACAGCCCGGCGGCTACCTCCAGATCCAGCTTGCGATTCTCAAAGATAACAAACGCAAGTTAGACGACACCGCGGTCGATGAAGCAAAGAAAGCGATGCTGAAACCGCTCAGCGGAGCCGATCTCGCCGCCCTGGCCGCGTATTACTCCTCGCTCAGGTAGGCGCTGAAGTTTGATCGCAACCGGTTTGTTCCGCGTTCGAAGGCCCGGCTCGCAAGAGACCGGGCCTTTTTTTACTCCGGACATTGAGCTCTGAACCTGGAACTTTAAACTCCACTACCAAGCCTTGCTATTCATTGCAGCGCGGGTTAGTGACCATAAGATCCGCGCCGGTTCAATCCGCTTGCCAATCTCCAAACGCATGACAGCGACAAAATCCGACTCCATCTGGACGCGCGCCTTCGTGCTGCTCTGCATTGTGCAGTTCCTCGGCTACGCGCAACATGCCATGTTGTCGCCTGCTCTGCCGCTTTACGTGACCCAACTCGGCGGCTCGCCGTTCATCGTCGGCGTGGTGCTTTTCTGTTTCGCCGCCACCAGCGTCTTGATTCGCCCAGCGGTCGGCCACTGGGCCGACCGCTGGAGCGAAACCGGCGTAATGATCTCCGGGCTGCTCTTTCAAGGCGTCACCATCTTTTTTTGCTTGATTCCGCTGGCCGAGGCCGCAATGCTCGCCAACGGGCTACGCGGCATTGGCTGGGCAGCGCTCAACACCGGCGGGTATTCTCTGCTCGCCCGAACGTCACCGGAAACGCGACGCGGTGAAGCGTCGGGTTATTACAGCGGTGTACAGAGTGCTTCCAACATTTTTTTTCCAGCCCTCGCGCTTTGGCTGGTCGCGGCAAGCTGGGGCGGATTCGGCTTGGTGTTCACGGCGACGGCGCTCTTCTCGTTCGCGGGAGCATTAGCAGGCTGGGCCGTGGCCCGGCAGACGCCGCCGGTTGCCCATCGCCGTTCCCGGGACGACACCAAATGGTGGCGCGAACTTTTCCGCTTTGTCGAGCCGGAGATCCTGCTGCCATCGGGGCTGCTCTTTTGGCTCAACATCACTTGGCCCGCAGTGATAAACTTTATCGTCCTTTATGCCGGCACGATCGGTATCGAAAACCTCGGCGCTTATTTCGTCGTAAGCGGCGCTACCAGCTTGCTCGCCCGGCCATTGCTGGGCGGCGCCTCGGACCGCATCGGCCGCGGCGTTTGTGTGGCCTTGGGCTTTGCGCTGCAAATGTGCGCCCTGGTGCTGGTGGTCATGGTCACAGCTTTGGCAGGCATCATGATGTCCGGCGCGCTGTACATGCTCGGCAACGCCATCGGCAGCTCGGCCACCTTGGCCCTTGCCATGGAGCGCGCGGATCCGCACCGGCGCGGCAAAGCCATGGCGACTTTTTCTCTCTCCTATCCACTCGCCTATGGCGTCGGCTCGATTTTCATCGGCGCCATGGTCGAAGCCGCAGGTTACGCGACCATGTTTCTCGCTCTGGCAGCGCTGCAAGCCGCCGGGTTGTTGTTTGCTCTAACGCGGCGCGGAAAGTTGAAATGAAGCTCCTCGGAGCAAAGCTCCGAGGTATCTTTGCGAAATTCTTCGAAGCCCTTCAACCCTCCTTCGCCAAGGCTACGGAGGGTTCTCCTCACCTTCATCCTCGCAGCAAGCTGCGAGGTATTCGGCGAAGGAGAATAAAGGGTGGTAAATTCCAATTCCGATTCCATCTGCAGCCGCACGTTTGTCTGCTCTGCGCCGTCCAGTTTTTCGGCTACGGGCAGCACTTCGCGTATTCTCGCCCTGGCCATGGAAAAAGCGCCCATGGAACGGCGGGGCCGTGCCATGGCTCTACCCGCTAAGTTACGGCGTCGGCGGATTGCTCGCCGGCGGCGCCGTGGATCTTTTCGGATTCACTTGGATGTATCTGATAATGGCCGGGCTAAGCGCGGTGGGCCTGATCGTAACTTTGGCCAACTGGTCGAAGATAGGTTAGCAAGAGCCTAATGCCGGAATCATCGCCAGCGCTACAGCCACTTCGCCTTGCGAAAACGGTAGAAAAGATAAATGTCGATGGCGGCCATTGAGATTACAGCCAGAGGATAGCCGTAGATCCAGTTTAACTCCGGCATATGCTGGAAGTTCATGCCGTAAATTCCGGCGATCATCGTCGGCACAGCGACAAGCGCGGCGTAGGCCGCGAGTCGTTTGACGACCTCGTTTTCCTGGATCGTAATCAAAGATAAATTCACCGAAGTCGCCGTCGTAAGCATTTCCCGTAGACTGTCAATGGACTGATTGAGCCGGACCAGATGATCGTGGACATCGCGGAAATATTCTTGCAGACTGACGCACAGCGGCACGACGCGGCCGCCATGGAGCCGTCCCATTGCTTCGATAAGCGGCTCGGTGGCATGCTTGAGCACCATAAGTTTGTGCTTGAGCTGGTAAAGCGCCTCGATATTGGCGCGCGTCGCCTGGTTGGCGAACATCCGTTCTTCGATGTCTTCCAATTCGGTTTCAAGCCCATCGAGAATGGGAAAGTAACGATCCACCACCGCGTCCATCAAGGCGTAGAGCACATAGCCCGCGCCGTGGCGCAAGAGCTCCGGTTCGCGTTCGCACCGCGCGCGCACATCGGTAAAGCCGTGGCGCGCCCGGCGGCGCACCGATAATACATAGTTGGCGCCGACGAAAATATTGACTTCGCCGACGGCAAGCTCTTCGCCTTCCGCTTCGATCATATGAAGTACGACGAACAGCGAATCGCCGTACTCCTCTACTTTAGGGCGCTGATGACCGTGCTGCGTGTCCTCTACAGCCAGCTCGTGCAACCCGAACTCGCGCTGCATCACCTCGATCTCAGCCGGTTCAGGATCCTGGAGGGCAACCCAAACAAAGCAGTCATGTTCGTTGACAAAGAGGTGAATCTCGTTAATCGAAATGTCAGCGAGCTTGCGGCCATCTTTATAGGCGACACAGTTGACGAGCACAAATGACTCCGATGCGCTACCTATGAAATGATTTTTCTCACTTTGCGTGCAAGACAGGAAGGAGTCAAGCACATCGTGCGTTCAACGTTCAAGGTTCAAGGTTTCGGAGATCCAGTCCGAATTGCCCTACGTTGAACTTTGAACGTTGAACCTTGAACGCGCCCTAAGCCGCGAGGTAGTTCTCAGGTTGGAAATTCCATGAATCGGGCGCTTCGCAACCGATGATCTCATCCAGCCGCTGTCCGGCCGGCCGGCTCGACAGATTGATCGCGAAAGGCGTGACGAGCTTGTCTCGTTTCGTATCGAAGACCGCCCGCACCACGGGATCGAGTAAACTTCGTTCACTCTGCCCGACGACGACGCCGATAAAACCGCTGCGCAGCCGGACCAGCGTACCGACGGGATAGATGCCCATGTGTATAATAAATTGTTCCACCAGGCTCCGGTTGAGATAACTCTCGCTCCACTCGAATAGTTTTTTTAGAGCGTCGGTGGGCGGCATCGCGTCTTTGTAGCAACGTTCCGATGTCAGCGCGTCATAGATATCGACGATGGCTGCGATCTGGCCGAACTTGCTAATTTGGTCACCCTTCAATCCGTCCGGGTAGCCGGTGCCGTCCAAGCGCTCGTGATGATGGTGACACACGCAGATCGAGAAATCGTCGACGCCGGTGGTATCCTGTAAGATGCGGTAGCCGTGCGCGACATGGGTTTTCATGCTCTCGAATTCTTTTTCGGTCAACGGGCCGGGCTTGTTGAGCACCCCAAGCGGCATTCTCACCTTGCCGATATCGTGCAACAGCCCGCCGATGCCCAGAGCCTTGATTTGCCCGGGCTCCAAGTTCAAGTGCTGACCGAAGGAAATACACAGCGCCGCCACGGAAAGAGAATGAAGATAGGTATATTCGTCCTTGTTTTTGATCCGGGCGAGGCTTACTAGCGCGTCCTTGTTGCGCAGCACGGACTCCGTCATTTTTTCCACGACAATCTCAACCTGCGGCAGATCGAGTTTCCTGCCCACTCTGACGGCGTCCATCAAAATTTCGGTTTGCTGTTTGGACTCGCCCAACAGCAACTTGGCTTTACCGAGCTCTTCGCCCAGCGGCACAGGGCCGCCGGCTCGTGGCTTCTTGGGTTCGAGTTTGTTGATCTCCGTTTGAATGCCTTCGTCCACGAATTCTTGAGTGGGCGCATCATCGGCGTCGAGGCCGTGGTCAGTATCAATGTAAACTTCACGGATGCGGTGCTCGAGGACTTGCTCGATGTCCGCAACGCATTTCAGGAGCACGCGGTTGCGCAAAAACGGGTGATTCAGCCAACCACAATTAAAATCGTGGACGAACATGCCGGGCTTCAACTGTTCAGCGTTGACTTTTTTAATCATAAGGTATTCCAACGGCTGCGATTGCGGGGTCGCAAATTTCCTGACCTGGACAATCTTTGATATCGACAAAAAACCGCGGCTCTTAAATCCCGCCATGGGGACGTATCTTCCAGGAAATCCGCATCGGCTCTTTTGAATGCCGCCGAACTTTCCGGATCGAGCGGCGAGATGGATATTTTTGCCGCCATGGGATAATAAGGACGAACACTGGAGGAAGTTTGCGATGAAGTTCGGTATCTTTGTCTTTGGCGACAATCACCCGGACCTGGGGCGTTCGAACCAGCGCTATTACCAGGAAGTTCTGACCATGGCCGAATGGGCCGAGGAGTTGGGCTTCGACTCGTTCTGGCTCGGCGAGCATCACTTTTACTGGTACGGCACCTGTGTTTCTCCACCCATGGTAATCGCAGCCTTAGGACAGCGAACAAAGAAAATTCGTCTAGGGCCTGCCGTGGCGGTTCCCGCCTTTCACAATCCGCTCATCCTGGCCGAGGAGTATGCCTTTGCGGATAATCTTTGCGGTGGCCGGTTAGATTTTGGGCTGGGCAGCGGTTTCTCACCGGTGGAATTCAAGACCTTCGGCATGACCATAGAAGAAGCGAAGGAAAGATTTTGGGAAGCAACGGCCGTAATTCTTAAAGCCTGGAGACAAGACGAGTTCTCCCACCAAGGAAAATACTATCAATTCGACAATGTCTCACTCTATATGAAGCCGCTGCAGAAACCGATGCCGCCGACCTGGATGGCAGCCTCCAGCGACGATACCTTGATCAAGGCGGGCGAACTCGGGCTTCCCATTATGGGCATTCCCTTTGCCCGATCAGGCAATATACTCGAGGTCAAGGAAAAGAATGACCTCTTCAGGGAATCGTATTTTCGGGCGGGCCATAAGGAAGTTCCGGATATCATCGTGGCTCTGCACGTTTGTCTGCAACGAGGCGAAGAAGATGCGGTTAAGTTAGCCCGTCCGCACTTTGATCGCGTTGTTGACTATCTGAAAAAATATCGGCGTCCGGGATCTAGGCTTCTTGATTTGGACAACATAAAAAAAGAAAAACTCGCCGTCTTCACCAGTCCTGAGGATGCAGTCGCAATTCTAAAGGACTACGAAAAGATCGGCGTCACCCACGTCATCTGCATGGTCAACTTCGGCGGCCTGCCCATGCCGGACGTGCGCCGAACTCTGGAGCTGATGTCCAAGGAGATTTTTCCAAAACTACAGTGAGTCGCGCGGCCGAACATCGCGTCGATCTGAAAACCCGTTGCCGCATACCGACCGCACGATGACCGAAGTACGATTTGTCGATACCACGCTGCGCGATGGACAGCAGAGCCTCTGGGCCTACAACATGAGGACCGGCATGATGGTGCCGGTGGCCGAGCCATTGGACGATGCTGGGTTCGAGGCCATCGAGCTCGGCGGCCC
Source organism: uncultured delta proteobacterium (assembly GCA_963840855.1). GTDB lineage: Bacteria > Desulfobacterota > Binatia > UBA9968 > UBA9968 > DATACQ01. Next base: position 6,652 of record CAWJBB010000076.1, on the reverse strand, counting down.
CGTGGAATTGCCGAAATGCATCAAAGAGTTGCGGGAAAATCCCTGGGAGCGCTATCGGCTGGTCATCCCGAAATTCAAGAAGACACCACTGAGACTTATCCACGGCACGCGCAGCGGCTTCGCCATTTATCCCGACGCCCTCCATCAGCTTTATGATACCTGCATGGCGAACGCGGGAGTTACGGAAGTTCGCATTTCCGATTCCTGGAACGACCCCGCTGATTGGGCATGGCGCGTCAAGCAAGCGAAGAATGCCGGCATCAAACCGATTATCAATCTGATCTACACCGTCTCACCGCGCCATACCGACGAGCATTTTGCGCAGAAGACCCGGGAAGCAATTGCCTTGGACGTCTACCGCGTTATTCTGAAGGACCCCGGCGGTATTCTCACTCCCGAGCGCACTAAAACTCTGGCTCCCGCGGTGCTCAACGCCGCCAACGGCACGACGGTGGAATTGCACACGCACTGCACGACCGGACTCGGTACGCTGTGTTGCTTGGAAGCCATCAAAGCCGGCATGGTCAACGTCAACACGGCCATTCCCCCGCTCGCTGATGGCTCATCGAATCCGTCCGTGTTCAACGTCGCGATGAACGCGCGCGCCCTGGGTTACAAAACATCGATTGACGAAGAGCCGCTCCGCCAAGTCGCGAAACATTTTACGGCCTGCGCCATGCAGGAAAACCTGCCCATCGGCAAAACACCCGAATACGACTACGCCCAATATGTCCATCAGATTCCCGGCGGCATGATTTCCAACCTGCGCCACCAACTGCGCCGCGTCGGCATGGAAGATAAAATCAACCAGACGCTGGAAGAAGCCGCGCAAGTACGCGCTGAGTTCGGCTACCCGATCATGGTCACGCCGCTATCGCAATTCGTCGGCAGCCAGGCGGCCATCAACGTCATTATTGGCGAACGCTACAAACAAGTCACCGACCAGACCATCGAATACGCCATGGGAATATGGGGCAAAGAAGGCGCGCTGTACATGGATGCAAACGTCAAAGACAAGATTCTAAACCGCCCGCGCGCCAAGGAAATAGCCGAGCGGCCACACCCTACCGATTCGCTCCAGGATTTGCGCCGCAAATACGGCGGCCCGGGGGTCAGCGACGAGGAGGTTTTGCTGCGGTTCTTCTCCAGCAAAGAAGACGTGGACAAAATGAAAGCGGCGGGGCCGGCGCGGAGTTATGCAAGCAATGGGAATCGGGTATTGAATCTAGTTGCGGAACTTACCAAACGCCCGCGCCAGAACAGCGTCTATATCCGCCGGGGCGATCTTTCGCTGCGCCTGGAAAAACGACAATGAAACCAACATACTTACATTGCATGCAGAAAATCCCTCCTAACCTCCCTTTACAAAGGGAGGGAGCAATACCCTGGATCTCTTGCTATGCTTTGCACATTGTCCATTTCAAGTATCCCACTTTGTAAAAGGGAGACTTAGGGGGGATTTAGATCCGATTATGGCACGCGTAAAATTAATCGCAGTACTGTAGCCCGGATGAAGTGAAACGGAATCCGGGATCCGAAAACCCCGGATTACGCTGCGCTTCATCCGGGCTACGCAAACTGGAGAAGCAGCAGTAAAAATAAATATATGGCACGCGTAGAATTGATCGAAGAAAGAGAACATCCAGAACTTGCCGAATCGATCGCCAGGATCAAAGGCGCCCGTGGCGGCCGGCTGATTAATATTTATCGCTTGATGCTACATAGCCCGGCGCTGGCGAACGCGTGGTTCGACTTAAATCAAGCGGTGCGCTACGGCACTGAAATCGACGGCCAATGCCGCGAGCTGGCGGTGATCCGCGTCGCCATTCTAAACGACGTGGAATACGTCCAGCGCGCCCACGGCCCGGCGTATGCGTTAAAGGAAGGACTGACGCCGCAGCAGGTCACGGCCATCGCGGATTGGCAATCATCGAATTTATTCACCGACAAGCAGCGCTCCCTGCTCGCGTATAGCGACGCCATGACACGTGACATCAGGGTGCCGGACAACGTCTTTGCCGAGGTCAGAAAACATTTCAGCGAACGGCAAACCGTCGAGCTGACAATGCTCATAAGCGCCTACAACATGCTCACGAGATTCTTGAAAGCCTTGCAGGTCGATCCCGAGCCCTAGCAAATAGTTCAAGGTTCAAGGGTTCAATGTTCAACGTCGGAGAGCCGATTGAACCCTTGAACTTTTGAACCCTTGAACCTTGAACGCGAATTATGCCCCCATCGCCGAAGCTAAAATTCGTCGTCGAAAACGACACCTTTCTGCGCTTGATCCAGGTCGTCCTCGATCCCTCGGCGCCGCAGGAACGATTCCAAGCCTTCGCCCATTTCTGTTTGCACGATCTTCCGGACTTTCGCGGCTGGTGCGAGAAAGTGCGCGCTCCGGTTCAGAATATTTATCCCGCTGACGTTCATCTGGTCGATGATAACGGCGAACTCCGGGCGAACCTCCCAGGCGCAACCGTCGCGGTCGTCGAAGAATTGAAATTGGGCGCGGAGGAAGTCGCCGCGTCGGGAGGCTCGCTCCGAGTCGTCCATAAATATGGCTTAACCACGCGCAATATCGACCACGCCGCGTGTGAGAACGCCGGAATTGAGATATTAACCATCAGGCGACGCGCGAATATTTCCACAGCCGAACAGGGTTTGATGCTCATGCTCGCGCTGGCGCGCCAGATAACACGGAACGCTAATCTGATCAGCATCGAGCAACTCAAGGCCGCAGGCTACGAGCCCACGACTTACAATCGCGAGCACACTCCCAACGGCAACTGGGCGCGGATACCGGGAATGGTTACGCTCTACCAAAGGCAGTTGGGCATCGTCGGCCTGGGTGAGATCGGCAGAGAGTTGGCGCTCCGCGCCATCGCCCTGGGCATGAAGATCGTTTATACGCAACGCGCGCGTCTGCCGGTGGATGTGGAGAGGCGATATCGGGCGCGCTATGTAAGTTTGGATCAACTGCTCGCGACTTCCGATTGTGTGAGCCTGCATTTGCCGCGCAGTCCGGAGACCGTCGGCTTCATTGGCGCGCGCGAATTTTCGGCCATCAAACCGGGGGCGTTTCTGATCAACGTGTCGCAACCCAGCCTTGTGGAGCGTGAAGCGTTGCGAGAGGCGCTCGCCTCAGGAAGGCTCGGCGGCTACGGCCTCGATACCTTTTATGAAGAACCCGGCGATGCCAACGACCCTCTGATCAAATTCCCCAACGTCATCGTCAGCCCGCACCTCGGCGGCTCGCCGCGGCAGAATTCACTCGATGACATCGAGGAAGTACTCGCTAAATTGGGGCGTGTCTTGCGATGATTCACAAGAGCCTGGTGAGTAGACGAGAAAATACGGCCTCACCACGAAGGCACGAAGGACACGAAGGGGTTCGGATATTTATGCTCTTAAACTTCGTGAACTTCGTGCCTTCGTGGTGAATCCTTTTTTCAGGTCTGGCTCAATTTTGGCTGCGGCGTCGTCGCGCTGTGCGCTTTGTGATTAAATCGAACTTTCCCCAGATCTTATGCCAGCCCGTAGAACACCCGCGGATTGTCCTCCACGATCTTCTTGTGCATCGCGGCCGTAATTCCGCCGCTGTCCTTCAGCGTCGCCAACGCGTCCAATTCCGTCGATGAATCGGCATGGCCGTAATCCGTACCGATCATCAGTGTGTTCTCGCCCATGCAGCTTTTGATCAAATACGGCACGTCGTCGCCGATCTGGCAGGTCACAAAGATACCGTAGCGCTCCACTAGATCGTCGGGCAATTTACAGTCCACTGTTTCCAAGCGGCGGCGCAATTCGTAAATTACCCAGGGCATCCAAGATGCGGCGGTTTCAATGAAACCAAAGCGGAGCTTGGAAAACTTCTTTGGCACTTCGGAACTGATCAAGCGAAAACAGGCGCCGACGTTAAAAATTCGATACTGGTTGAAAAAGTCCCGGCTGCCGTCGGGATTGACCATCATATCCACAGCCGCTGCGCTGCCGTTGGCTTGGTGCAAGCCGATGCAAAAGTTCAACTTCTCGGCTTGCTCGTATAGCGGATAGAAATATGGATCGCTGATCTGCCGCGCGCCTTCGAGGGGGCGCATGAAGATGCCGCAGCCGCCGTTCTCCTTGGCGAACTTCAACTGGTCCAGCGCGTCCGGCATGCTGAGAAGCGGCAGCGTCGCCATCCAGCGCAGGCGTCCTTTGCTTTGCTGCCATACGTCCGCCATCCAGCGGTTGTAGGCGCCGCAAAGAGCGACGTCGGTGTCGGCCCGCTCCGTGCACTGATCGAGAAAAATGCTTGGGTAAAGCACCTGAATATCGATGCCCAGCTCGTCCATATGCTTGATCCGAGCCGCAACATCGGCAAGATCACGGGTTGCCATGGTTGTCGTCATCTCCCGGCCGATGGCGGCGGATTTTTTCGCGACATCTTCTGCGCTGAAGGTGAACCGGAAAAGCCCGCGAATCTTGCCGTCGATGACCCAGTGGGCCTTTTGTGTATCGCCCTCCGGCTTAAAGAGCTGCGGGCGAAATTTTTGTTCGGAAGGAAGCAGATAGTCCCAGGTCAGCGGACTTTCAACGACATGCGCGTCTGCGTCTACCCATCCCATGGCAATGGCCTCCGTCTAGGAATTTTAGTTTTTGGCTTTTGAATTGTTAATTTCTTAATCCTGAGTTCTGAATTCCATTTTTTTTACTATTGCCTGTTGCCTCGCGCCTACTGCCTACTTAATGCAGCACCGCCCCGCCGTTCACCAGAATCACCTGTCCGGTGACGAACTTGCTCAAGTCCGACAATAGATATAGCGCCGTGCCAACCAAATCTTCCGGCTGCTCGATCCGTTTGAGAATTCTCGTAGACGCAGTTCGCTCGTAATTCACAAGCGCTTCGTCGGTCGGTTTCTCTTCGCTCATAGTCGCACCCGGCGCCAAAGTGTTTACCCGAATATTATCGCCGCCGATCTCCCGCGCAAGCACGCGGCTGAATCCTATCACCGCCGCTTTGGAAACGACATAGTGCATCATGCCCAAGCCGCCGTTAAACGCCATGTTGGAAGAAATATTGACAATGCTTCCCTCTTTGCGATGTTGCATCGCGGGCACCACCGCCTTGGCGCACAACCAGAGTCCTTTGACGTTTACCGCCATAATCTTGTCCCATTCCGCCTCGGTGATGGTTTGCAAGCTGCCGCGCTCCGCGGGCACGCTCATAAAAATGGCGGCATTATTGATCAACCCATCGATCTTACCGTAAGCGTCCAGGGTTTGCTGCGCCATCGCTTGGCAGCTTTCAAAGTTCGCGACGTCGACTCGTGTCGCCAGGGCTTTGCCGCCGCTGTCTTGAATAGCTTTTGCGACTCCTTGCGCTGCTTTCTCGTCGATGTCGGCCACGACCGCCGCGCCGCCTTCGCGCGCGATTCCTAGACAATAGGCCTTGCCGATGCCATGCCCGCCGCCGGTAACGATCACCACCTTACCGTCCAATAAGCCCATTGTTGGAATCCTCCATGCAGTATGAATTTTCGCTATCAAAGCACCCTGACAGATGTCAACAGAAGTCACGCCTTTCGTGCAAATAGAGCCGGCCCTTGCCACGTATCCAAGGACGCGGTAAACGGTCAGCGTTGCAGTCTGATTAGTGAACCAAAGGAGCCCAAATGAATTTGATCTCAACCGTTGCCGTTGCGGCGCTGATGCTGTTCTCTGCTACTAGCGTTCACGCCAAAAGCTACATCGCCTACATCTCCGACTCCACGAGTTCGTCGGTCGTCTACTGGGTCGCGAAAGAAGCGGGTATCTTTAGGAAACATGGCCTTGATCTCGACACGATCTTTATCGACGGCAGCGTGCGCGGGATCCAGAGTCTGGTCGCGGGCGATCTGGGCTACAGCGGCGCGGTGGGGACGGCGGTGATCAACGCAAAATTGGCCGGCGCGGATATCGCCATCATCCAGAGCCAGGTGAACACCCTGCCCTATTTCATCGTCGGCAACGCGAACATCAAATCGCCGGAAGACTTGAAAGGAAGAACAGCGGCCGTGCATATTCCAGGCACCGCGGCGGATTTCGCCATCAGGCTCGCGCTGTCGAAAGCCGGAATAGCCTACAAAGACATCAAAGCGGTGACCATCGGCGGCGCCCCGGCGCGGCTGTCGGCGACGATGAACGGCCATACGGATTTCACCATTGTGAGCGAAGGCGAAAAGAATCAAGCCGAGAGATCAGGCCTCAAAGTGATCATCGACATGGCCAAGCTCAGGGTGCCGTTTCAGTTCAATTGCAGCGTGGCGACGCGCAAGCGGATCAGGGAAAATCCCGATGAAGCGCGCCGGCTCGTCTGGTCGCTGGCCGAGGCGGGATGGTATTACAAAACCCACAAGGAAGAATCCATCAAGATCGCGCAAAAATACACTCGCGGTGTAAACCGCGCCGTGCTCGACGCCGCCTACGCGGCCAATGTCGAGTTTTTGGTAGAAGACACCTACCCGACGCTGGAAGGACTAAGGCAAACCCTTGAAATCCAGGCGCTCACCGATCCACGCGCAACCAAAGCGAAACCTGAAGATTTCGTCGAGCTCCGATTCGTCGACGAAATGAAAAAAGCCGGATTCGTCGATAAGCTCTTCGGTCGGAGCAAGTAAGTATGGCGGTGATACTC